>JBEVJC010000010.1:0-92475 GCA_040510375.1 Chitinophagaceae bacterium | reverse complement strand
ACCTGGGTAGTAGATGAAGCCAGTGCAAGAGGACTGCCCACATCTACAGAAAACGAAAGACCACATCCGTTGAGATCATAAACGATATAGTTGTATGTTCCGGCTGCCAGTCCGGTTACCGTAGGAGTAAATGCCACAAATTCCACCCACTCATAAGAATAACCCGGAGTTCCACCGCCTCCCGTAACTGTTGCCGTACCATCAGCGGCACCAAAGCAGGATACCGGGGTACTGGTTGAAGTTGATGTTACAGGCGTTGGATCGGTGATCTCTACCGACCCCGTTATTTCACAACCGTTCGCATCGGTTACCGTATAATCGTAATTACCTGCAGCAAGTCCGCTTTCTGTATCAGCTGTCTTACCCGAACCCAACCAGTAAAAAGTATAGGACCCGGTACCACCGGTTACATTGAGCGTAACGCTGGCATTACCACCACCCGGACAGGTTAACCCTGCTATTGATGGTGTAACGGTCAATGCATCCGGTTCAGTGATATTAAACGTTTCGGTAACAGAACAACCACCAGCATCAGTAATGGTACAGGTGTAAGTACCCGCAGCCAGGTTATATGCATTTTCATCGGTACTAACAGCAGGTGACCAGCTATAAGTATAAGGACCCGTTCCGCCAGAAACCGCTACTGTAGCGGATCCGTCTGCCTGGCCGGAACAACTGACATTGGTGTACGAAGGAACTACGGTAAGTTGAACAGGCTCTGAGATTGTTACCTGGGCAAATGATTCACACCCACCCGCGTCAGTGATATAACAGCTGTAATTCCCGGGAGCGAGACCAGTGATCACATCGGTATATTGATTATTATCCCAGAAATAATTGAAGGGTCCGGTTCCGCCGGTCAAAGAAACAGAAGCTGCCCCGTTGTTCAGACCGGCACATGTAATATCAGTAAATGAAGGAACTGCTACGAGCTGGTCTGGTTGGGTTATTTCAAATGACTGGATCATCGTGCATCCCGCACCATCCGAAATTTCGCACTCATACACGCCGGCAGAGAGATACTCTTCAAAATCGGAAGTATTCCCCGATGCTGTCCATAAATAGGAATAAACGCCAGAACCCCCTGTTAATACAACCTTTGCTGTGCCATCACTTTGCCCAAAACAACTTACACTGGTTTGTTCCGGACCGACCTGTAATGAAGATATACTGAGTGTAGCCGGATTGGAAATCGCATCCGGACCAGTTGACCCGGTTACCACGCATTGGTAGAGATAACCATTCATTTCCTCAGGAATAGCTGATAATATCAGGTCGGCCGTGGTTGCACCGAAGTAAGTACCCCCGTCAACGATGTCTTCGAACCCTGAACCCATGTTCACCTGCCATTGGTAAGAAACCGCGTCAATAGCTGTTACTGAAAAACCAGCATCACTATACGGACAACGGGAAACATCTGCCGGATGCGTTATAATCGATGCCGGGATTGCGTATCCCCGGAACGAACTAAGAGCAAATAAAGTGAGGAGTAACCACGCACGAATGGGCAATTTGCATGCCTTCAGGACTGGATGCATTGTTTTTTCTTTAGGATTATTGGAACGTCGGTGTAATTATAATAACAATAAATGCTAATGTTTAATGGTTTACACGGATTTTTTTATCATAGAGTAATTATACGTTTCAGCGATTATCAGATGTGTCGTAAAACACCCATTGAGACCCGTTAAGTATAATAAATCCGATGAAAAGGCGATGGCCCGACAGTATGCCCGCTCCCCTACCTTTGTCAAAAATCCCACACATGCCTGCCGATATAAAATGTCCTAAATGTGGCCATGAATTTGAACCCAATGATGCCATCCGGGAGGAGGTAGAAAAAGAACTGAGATCCAAAGCGGCCGAATGGCAGAAAAAAAAATCGGACGAATTCCAGCAACAACTTCAAAAAAGGGAACTCGAATACCAGCAACAGTTCCAGACCGAAAAAAACCGCCTGCAGTTACAAATGGAAGAAAGCCTGCGAAAAAATATTTCGGCCGACTTCGAAGTGCAACTAAAAACGCTGGAACAGAATAATCGTGATAATGAGGAAAAACTAAGGATTTCGCGCCAAAAAGAGCTGGAATTCCTCAAAAAAGAGGCAGAATTGAAGAATAAGGAGGCAGAAATGGAAATAACCATCCAGCAAAAACTCCAGGGCGAACGGGAAAAACTGTCGGAAGATCTCCGCCGGATTGAAGAATTAAAAGCAGCATCACGTGATAACGAATACCAGCTCCGATTAAAAGAACTGGAAAAACAACTGGATGACCAGAAAAAACTGGCCGACGAAATGCGGCGCAAAGCCGAACAGGGCTCCATGCAATTACAGGGAGAAGTGCAGGAGATCGCACTGGAAGAAATGCTTCGCTCGGCTTTCCCTTTCGACCTGATCAGTGAAGTGGGTAAAGGAGTACGGGGTGCGGATTGCATCCAGACCGTACGGAATAAATCCGGACAGGAATGCGGACGTATTATATATGAAAGCAAACGAACGGAGAGTTTTGGAGGTGATTGGATTGAGAAATTAAAGTCCGACATGCGCAGCCTCGGTGCAGATGTTGCCATCATCGTGACCAAGACCATGCCCCGCGGCATGGATAAATTTGGTGAAAAAGACGGCGTATGGATCTGTAATTTTTCCGAACTGAAAGCCGTAGCCTATATGCTGCGCGACGGGATCATTAAGGTGTCCGGCGCCATCCGTAACCAGGTCAATAGTGGTGATAAAATGCAGTTGCTTTATAATTACCTCACCAGCGGCGAGTTTGCCGAACAATGGAAGGCCATCCGCGAAGGTTTTATGGGTATGCGGATTTCCATCCAGAAGGAACGGGATGCCATGGAAAAAATGTGGAAATCAAGGGAGAAACAACTGGACAAGGTTTTATTGAATGCAGCCCATGTCCGTGGCTCAATTGAAGGCATCGCCGGGCTGGAATCAATCGACCTTAATCTCCTTGACTCCCCGAACGAAGACGACATGGCCCATTGATCATTATCTTTGCAATATGCAAAAAGTTGGTATTCTGGGAGGTGGACAATTAGGCCGTATGCTCCTCCAGGCCGCAGCGAATTATCCGGTCGAAACCTATGTAATGGAAAATGATGCAGAATGCCCTTCTGCACATCTCTGCGGGCATTTCACAAAGGGTGATATCCGCAATTTCGATGATGTGTACGCATTCGGGAAAGGCCTGGATGCGATCACTATCGAAATTGAGAATGTAAATACCGACGCGCTGGAAAAGCTGGAAGCAGAAGGCGTCAGGGTATTTCCAAAAACAGCTGTATTAAAAACTATCCGAAATAAGATCCTGCAAAAAAAATATTATGCGGAACATGGGATCCCGAGTCCCGAGTTCATTGTTACCGGATCCAGGCTTGAACTGCAGCAAGCTGCGCAGTTCCTTCCTGCCGTACATAAAGTAGGCGAAGGAGGTTATGATGGCAAGGGTGTCCAGGTAATCCGCAAACAGGAAGAACTGGACCGCGGTTTCGATGCCCCTTCAGTTTTAGAGAAACTGGTGGATATCGATAAAGAGATTGCACAGATGGTAGCTATAAATGAAAAAGGCGAGATCGCCCTCTACCCTCCTGTTGAAATGGTTTTTGATAAAATCCTGAACCTGCTCGATTACCAGCTTTCTCCCGCAAGTATTAACGAGAAGACATTGTGGAAGGTGGAAGCAATAGCTGTGCAGGTGGCAAAGAATTTCCAATCGCCCGGAATATTTGCTATTGAGTTATTTGTTGATAAAAAAGGTAATGTCCTGGTCAATGAAACTGCACCCAGGGTGCATAACAGCGGCCACCATACTATCGAAGCCCATTTCAGTTCGCAGTTTGATATGCTCTGGCGGATTATCCTTGGATATCCCCTCGGTAATACGGACGCAATCCTCCCTTCTGCAATGATCAATGTAATCGGTGCAGAAGGATATAGTGGTTCCGCAAAGTATGAAGGACTGCAGGAAGTGCTGGCCATTGATAATGCATTTGTTCACCTGTACGGTAAAAAAGAAACCAAACCCGGCAGGAAAATGGGACATATAACCGTTTTGAGCAAGGAAAAGCAGGAATTGATCCATCAGGCCAACAAGATCAGGGGTCTCTTGAGCGTCCAATCCTAAAGTCCGCTCATCCTTATATATTACCGCCCATCCCTGCCCATAAACGGCACGCAGGGCTGTGACACTACCGACGTCCAATAGCCTTTCCAACTGCTTTGTTAAAGGCACCTGAATAAAAAAACAATTGTGAAAACATCAGCTTCCATCAGCTTATTTGCCCTGTACCTGTTACTAAATGGACTTTACGCCTGTGGTGGTAAAGAAAAAAAAGCAGCTGCCCAGGCGGCGGCGGCACGTCCGGCCCCGGTAATGAGGGTCGACGGTTTCCTTGTAACCACCCAACCCTTTGCAGAAAACATTGAAGTACCCGGTTCTATCATTGCCAATGAAACAACGGTGATAAACCCGGAGATCTCCGGCAGGCTTACCTACCTGAATGTTGAAGAAGGTAAAACAGTGGCAAAGGGTACGCTACTTGCCAGATTGTATGACGCGGACCTGCAGGCCCAGCTAAAAAAATTGCAGGTGCAGTTACAGATCGCAAAGACCAATGAAGACCGGTCATCCCAGTTACTGAAAATTGAAGGGATCAGTAAGGCTGATTACGATGCAAGTCTCCTGAATGTAAATAATATCATGGCCGATATTGATATTGTCCGCACCAGCATTGTCCGCACAGAAATCCGTGCCCCATTCAGTGGTAAACTCGGTCTGAAGAATATCAGTCCCGGCGCATATGTCACCCCTTCAACCACTCTTGCTGTTATAAACCAGGTGGGACAATTGAAACTTGATTTCACCGTACCTGAAAAATATGCCAACCAGATGCGCGTGGGTAAACTGGTACGGTTTACTTATGAAGGCTCCGACAAAGTGTATACTGCTAAAATCAGCGCTACTGAATCATCGGTAACCGAAACCACCAGGAGCCTGATGGTGCGGAGCCTGATCCAGGGCGAAGACGATCAGCTGGTACCCGGTACTTTCGCCAAAGTGCAACTGAGTTTTGATCCGAACCCCAATGCAATCCTGATTCCTACGCAGGCCATTGTTCCACAGGCAAGGGGTAAAAAGGTCATTCTTTATAAGGCCGGCATCGCAAAGTTTGTAGATGTAACCACAGGTGTCCGCGACTCTGCAAGGGTACAGGTTCTTGATGGATTAAAGGCAGGTGATACAATTATCACCACCGGCCTGCTGAGTGTGCGGCCCGATTCGAAAATCCAGTTGAACAGGGTTGTCGGTATCGACAGCGTTGGCAAACAAAAAAGATAACAGTGACGGTTAAAACAGTTATATGAACATCTCCGAGTTAAGTTTAAGAAGACCGGTCCTGGCGATTGTGATGAACATCATCATCGTAGTATTCGGCATCATTGGATTCAAGTTCCTTGGAATCCGTGATTACCCGGCAATCGACCCACCCAATATCAGCGTGCGTACCTCCTATGCTGGTGCCAACGCCGATATCATCGAAACCCAGATCACTGAGCCATTGGAAAAATCGATCAACGGTGTGGCCGGGATCAAAAACATGACCTCATCCAGCAGCAACGGTACCAGTAATATTAATGTGGAGTTCGACCTGGGTATCGATCTGGAAGCTGCGGCAAACGATGTTCGTGACAAAGTATCACAGGCCCAGCGTTCGTTACCACCAGATCTTGAAGCTCCACCAGTTGTATCTAAAGCTGACGCGAGTTCAGATGCCATCCTGTCGATGACTGTACAGAGTAATACCCGCAACCAGCTTGAGATGACGGAGTATGCCAATAATGTACTGGTTGAAAAACTTCAGACAATTCCTGGCGTCAGCGGTATCCAGATCTGGGGAGAAAAACGGTATGCCATGCGGATCTGGATTGATCCGGCAAAACTGACGAGTTACGGACTTACAGCCGGTGATGTGCAAACTGCCCTGCTTCGCGAAAATGTGGAACTTCCCTCCGGAAAAATTGCGGGTAGTAATACTGAATTAACGGTGCGGACCTTCGGCCGGCTTAATACAGAAGATGAATTCAATAATGTAATTATAAAAAATGTAAACGGAGCCGATGTAAAAATCAGGGATATCGGTGAATCCGTACTGGGACCAGAGAATGAAGAAACTGCCCTTCGTGAAAGCGGGATCCCCATGATTGCACTGGCCCTGGTACCCCAACCCGGATCCAACTACGTATCTATTTCAGATGAGTTTTATCGCCGTCTCGACCAGATCAAAAAAGATGTTCCGGACGATATCAAGATCAATATTGCACTGGACCAGACACGCTTTATCAAAAAATCTATTTCCGAAGTAGAAGAAACCTTATTGATTTCGTTCATCCTGGTGGTGCTGATCATTTATCTTTTCTTCCGCGACTGGCTGATTGCCATCCGGCCACTGATAGATATTCCGGTTTCACTGATCGGTGCATTCTTTATTATGTACCTGATGGGTTTCACCATTAATGTGTTGTCGCTGCTGGCGATTGTGCTGGCAACCGGACTGGTAGTGGATGACGGTATCGTGGTAACGGAGAACATCTATAAAAAAATGGAACAGGGCATGGATAAATGGTCGGCGGCCCTGCATGGTTCCAAAGAAATTTATTTCGCGGTTATCGCCACATCCATCACCCTTGCGGTGGTATTCCTTCCCATTATCTTCCTCCAGGGTTTTGTGGGAAGCCTTTTCCGCGAGTTCGGAATGGTGGTTGCCGGTGCTGTTTTAATCAGTGCATTTGTATCACTGACCCTCACACCGGTGCTGAACGTATTACTTACCAAAAAAGGAGTGCATAAACATTCCTGGTTTTATAACAAAACGGAACCTTTTTTCCGGGGAATGGAAAATGGCTACCAGCGTGCGCTTACAGGGTTTATGAAAGTCAGGTGGATTTCATTTGTGATTATCGCAGCCTGCGGACTCCTGATTTATTTTATAGGTGGCAGCCTCCAGTCGGAACTGGCACCAATGGAAGACCGCAGCCAGTTCAGGCTCCAGCTTTCAGCTCCGGAAGGAACTTCCTTTGATGCGATGGACCAGTACGTGGATCAGCTTTCTTCTTTTATGATCGACTCTGTCCCGGAAAAACAGGTGATCCTTTCCATGACAGCACCTGGTTTCGGAGGCGGAAATGTTAATAACGGTAACGTCCGGGTAACACTGGTTGAACCAAAGGATCGCAAACGTTCGCAGGAAGAAATTGTAAACATGGTAAACCGCAACCTTGGCAAGTTCAATGCCGGTCGCGCTTTCGCCATCCAGGAACAAACCATCCAGGTGAACAGACGGGGTGGACAACCCGTGCAGTTTGTTATCCAGAATAATAATTTTGAAAAACTTACTGCCATCATCCAGCCTTTCCTCGACGAGGCATCAAAGAGTGATATTCTGCAACAGGTGGATGTGGATCTTAAATTTAATAAACCGGAACTGCGTATCTCCATCGACCGGCTGAAAGCAAGCGAACTCGGTGTGAGTGTGGGCGATATTTCCGAAACCCTGCAACTTGCCTATAGTAACAGGCGCCTTGGTTATTTTACAAAGGACGGCAAACAATACCAGGTGATGGGCCAGGTAGCACGTAACGACCGGGATGATCCGAACGACCTGAAGACATTGTTCGTACGTAATAACCGCGGTGAAATGATCAGTCTCGATAACCTGGTACTTGCCGAAGAATCAAACACCCCTCCCACTATCTATCACTTCAACCGGTACAAATCTGCCACGATCTCTGCCGGACTGAAACCCGGTAAAACCGTGGGTGATGGTATTAATGAAATGAACCGGATTGCAGCAAAACTGCTCGATGATACATTCTCTACTGCATTGTCGGGATCATCGCGTGATTTCCAGGAAAGCACCAGCAATACAAGTTTTGCGTTCCTGCTCGCATTGGGGCTTATCTTCCTGATCCTTGCCGCACAATTTGAAAGTTTCATCGATCCGCTGATCATTATGATCACGGTACCTCTTGCAATAGCCGGAGCCGTACTTACTTTATGGCTCTTTGGTCATACATTAAATATCTTCTCGCAGATCGGGATGATCATGCTCATAGGACTGGTGACTAAAAACGGGATCCTGATTGTTGAATTCGCCAACCAGAATCGCAAATCCGGAATGGGAAAACAGGAGGCTGCGATATTTTCAGCTACACAACGTCTGCGACCGATCCTGATGACCAGCCTGGCAATGGCCCTGGGTGCGCTTCCGCTGGCTTTGTCACTTGGCGCAGCGGCCACCAGCCGGATCCCGCTTGGTGTAGTAATTGTAGGTGGAATCATGTTCTCGCTGTTGCTGACCCTGTTTGTCCTGCCGGCCATGTATACCTATATGTCCACCAAAAAGAAAGTCAACAAAATGGAAGAACTCTTCCCCGAAAAAGAAGATCTCTATGGTGAAGGAAAAAAACTACCGGTTGACAACGATAATACTAATGTACCGCCTGCAACAACTGGGCGTAATAATGAACAAAACGAACCGGCATAAATATAACTCATGAAAAGGTTTGCTTTCCTGATCCTCTCTGTTTTTTCAGTCAGTGTACTGTTTGCCCAGCCAAGAATGCTTACGCTGGAAGAAGCTATCGCAACTGCACTGCGGAATAACTATGATATTGCCCTGGCGAAAAACGATTCGATAGTTGCCGCTATAGATTATGGTTATCGTAATGCTATATTCCTGCCCAGCCTTAACGGCGTGGCATCTACCACCTATAACAGGAATAACCAGACCCTGCGTTTTACCAGGAGGGCAGGCGGTGGCGATAGTACGGTTAACCGCGATGCGGTGAAGCAGCATAATATCAACTACTCCGCCAATCTCGACTGGACCCTCTTTGATGGCCTGCGTATGTTTGCCACCCGGGCAAAGGCGGAGGAATTTGTGAATCTCGGATCACTTGTTGTAAAGAACCAGGTCATTAATACAGTAGCATCTGTAATCACCAATTATTATGATGTGGTGCGACAGAAACAACAGTTGAGGTCGGTGGAAGAACAGATCACACTTAATGAAGAAAGGGTACGGCTGTCGCAGTATAAACTTGATATCGGTACGGGTGCCAAACCTGATGTGTTACAGAGTAAGGTCGATCTTAATGCACAAAAATCTTTCAAACTGCAGCAGCTTGCATTGATTGAACAACTGAAAGACCAGCTTAACCAGGCGATGAACCAACCCCAGCGTACTCAGTTTGAGGTTGCTGATTCCATACCACTGAACCAGGGCATTATCCTGGCCGATATTGAAGCAAGTCTCGACCAGCATAACCCGCTTATCCTGATTGCAAGGAAAAATATAGAGATATCAAGGCTTACGCTGAAAGAACTTAAGGCTGATCGTTATCCGACTATCCAGTTCAACTCTTCGTACAATTTTACACAGAACGACAATAGTGTGGCCGTAAATATTAACCAGCCAATTTTCAACTCAAACAAAGGATTTAACTATGGGTTTTCCGCTATCATTCCCATTTTTAACCAGTTCAATGTAAAGCGGTTAATCCGGCAGGGTAAGAATGATATCCGCTTCCAGCAACTGACGCTGGATAACCAGCGTTCGCTGGTCAGCCTTTCTGTTCTCAATGCCTTTACAAGTTATGAGCAACAGAAGAAGGCGCTTGCACTGGAAGAAGAAAATATTATACTTGCGAGGGAAAATGTGGACATAGTATTCCAGACCTACAAGCTGGGAGCCGCTACCCTGGTGCAGTTGCGGGAAGCGCAATCCAGTCTGGAAGATGCAAACAACCGGCTCATTTCGGCAAGGTTTGCCACCAAGGTCGCAGAAACCGAACTGATCCGGCTGCAGGGCGACCTGGTGAAATAGTGATGGGTTGGAAAGTTTCATTTAAAACCTCAACTTCGCAGCAGGCCCCGGGGGCCATCATCAAACCATAACATTCATGAAGCCACTTGTAGGTATTATCATGGGAAGCGACAGCGACCTGACGGTCATGCAGGCTGCAGCTGACCTGCTGAAAGAATTCCAGATCCCATTTGAACTCACCGTGGTATCGGCCCATCGCACACCGATGCGGATGGTCGACTATGCACAGAAAGCGGCTGACCGCGGTTTAAAAGTAATTATAGCCGGTGCCGGTGGTGCAGCGCATCTTCCTGGTATGGTAGCCTCACTTACTATCTTACCCGTTATCGGGGTTCCGGTCAAATCATCCAACTCGATCGACGGCTGGGATTCGGTGCTGTCGATCCTGCAGATGCCTAACGGTGTACCCGTTGCAACAGTGGCACTCAATGCTGCAAAAAATGCCGGCATCCTTGCTGCACAGATCCTGGCAACTTCCGATAAGACAATAGCGAAATCAATGGAGGACTACAAACAAAGCATGAACCAGGAAGTGCTTGGGAAAGCCGCAAGGCTGAAGACAGGCGGCTGGGAAAACAGTTTTGACAAATAACCATTATGTGCAAGCGGTTTTTGATATTGGTTGCGCTTTTTCCTTTATTCTCCCGCAGCCAGGACCTTCCGCTAAAAAATGAACTAACCTGGTACAAGCTGGGTGACGATAGTATTTCAATTAGTGTAACTGACTTCGGAGGCGATAAACAACCAGTCTATCTTAATGTACACGATAATGAGGTCACTTCATTACAGGCTACGCTCCCGGTATTGAAAAAGAAAGGCGGTGTGCTGGTAAAGATCAATAACGATGGCAACCGCTCGGTACGTTTTACTCTTGACGGAGCAGAATATGCGTTTGACCCCAACCGGATTTTTTCACGCAACGGAATTGTCCATACCCTTATCCGACACAAACGGACAAGTAATAAAGCCATCGAAGAGATAGGCGGCTTCGCTGATTTTTTCCTCAGCCGCATCCCGGAGAATGCAGAATTTATCATTGCATTACATAATAATGCAAATGGCAACCTATCCATTGAAAGTTACCAGGAATGGGGCGAACACCGGGTTGATGCCGCTGAAACAAGCAGGATATGGTGGGCCGACCCGGATGATTTTATGCTCACCACTGATCGCAGGATTTATAATGCCTTCAATAAAAATTTCAATATCGTACTCCAGAATAATGAACGCGTGCGCCAGGATGGTTCATTAAGTGTTTATTATGGAGAGAAGGGAATCGCCTATCTTAATTGCGAAACCGAACATGGTCATTTGATGGAATTCACGCGAATGATACATGCCATCCATGATTCACTCCCGCTACTGCACCGTTAATGTCCTGCTAATTACTTACTTTTACCGCCGTTAGCGGTTCCTGCTGCCTGTTGGCAGTTTAGGATTAAAAGGGAATCCGGTTTGAATCCGGAGCTGTCCCGCAGCTGTAAAGGATTTCACGAAAGTGAAACGGTTTCACTACATGCCACTGCCCCCGGGGGTGGGAAGGCAAATAACCGGACCCTGAGCCAGAAGACCTGCCATTAACCTTTATTTCACCGGCTTTCGCGGAAAAAAGCTGTCGAAACATGAAGGATCACCGATCACATTATATTACCAGCATCCTGCTGCTTGTCCTGGCCGGATCAATCAATGCCCAGGAAACGGATAGTACCCGCGTATCCCGTTCTGCCGGGAAGGACAGCCTGCGGCAATCACAGGGGCTTACCGGTTCGAAGAAGGACAGCATTCCTTTCTCCCAGTTGAAACCCGGACCCGGGAAAGACAGTACCCTCTTACTTCAGCAGGTAATAATTTCCGGAGCGGGTAAACGAAATGCATTTGTTACCGGCATCCCCTCGCAATCAATCGACAGGCGAACCCTCAGCCAGTTAAATGTGCCGTCTGTTGCCGATGCAGCAAAATATTTTTCAGGTGTACTGGTAAAAGATTATGGCGGAGCAGGTGGATTAAAAACGGTCTCGGTAAGGAGTCTTGGTGCATCACATACCGGGGTATTGTATGATGGTGTACCGGTGAATGACCTGCAGACGGGTCAGGTGGACCTGGGCCGTTACTCAGCAAATTTTATCCAGTCGCTCGACCTCTTCCAGGCCAACACCAATATCATCCCCGCTTCGGCTCGCAGTTTTGCATCAGCCTCCCTGTTGACCATGCAATCAAAATCATTCTCCACGCTGAATAATAAAGCTGAATGGTTTGCCGGTCTCCGGCAGGGATCCTTTGGGTTCTGGCAACCACAGGCAGGAATTGCCATGCCATTAAAAAGAAATTTTTTCGCCAGCATTTCCACTGAATTAACGCATTCAAAAGGCGACTATCCCATCTATATTGAAAACGGGGTTTTATCGCATAAATCAAAAAGGATAAACTCCGATCTCGATTCGTGGCAAACAGAAGTTAACCTGCTTAAACAATTCGGCGACAGCTCAACCCTGCAGGTTAAGGTATTTAATTATCATTCCGAACGTGGACTGCCCGGCAGTCTACTTTTATACAACCAGCAATCAAACCAGCGCCTGCTCAACAGCGACCAGTTTGCGCAGGCACGTTACATCAAAAAATTCGCGCATGAATGGTCCCTGCTCGTTGCAGGTAAATACAACTTCAGTTATAATAAATACACCGACCCTGATTTTTCCAATAATGCAGGCGGACTGGATAACAGGTACCGCCAGACCGAGTATTACCTCAGTGCCGCCACAAGTAAAAGTTTTAACTGGCTGGATGTATCGGTAGCTTCGGATATTGCCTATACCACACTCCGGTCGAACCTATTTAATTTTGTATTTCCCAGGAGAACCAGTACCTGGAATAATCTCGGTGTCAATTTTTATAAAGGTGCCTGGAAACTTAATGGATCCCTGTTGCTGACCGGGATTCATGATGATACACGCACCGGGAGTAATGCTGCCCACCTGCATAAACTCACCCCTACCCTTGCCGCTGCCTTCACACCAGGCAAAACAGGCCCGTTTTTAATCCGTACATTTTACAAAGAGGTTTTCCGTATGCCCACCTTCAATGATCTCTATTATATGTTGGTGGGCAACCGTGACCTGCGACCCGAACATGCCCGCCAGGCCGACCTGGGACTGGCGTTCAGTAAAGGTTCAGACAATGCCGTTCGCTCCATTCGTTTCAGTGCTGATATTTATTACAATTCTATCAGGGATAAAATCATTGCAGTACCGGGACAGAACCTGTTCGTGTGGACCATGCTGAATATTGGGAAAGTGGATATAAAAGGTGCCGATCTTACCGCGGAAGTAAATGGAACAGCTGGTAATACCATCACCTGGTTTACGCGGATTGCCTACACCTACCAGCAGGCAAAAGATCTCACAGATAAATCAGCGGCGAACTATGGTGACCGGATTCCATATACACCGGATCATTCGGGATCGGGGCTCATCTCCTTAACCTGGAGACAGTGGACAGCGGGCACCAGCCTGCTTTTCAGCGGTCTTCGTTATAGTATCGGTGATAATAGTCCTTACACCCAGCTCGGCGGTTGGGGAACACAGGATGTATTTATCAGCCGTGGATTCAACACCAGGTTGTTCCGGATAAACCTCCGCGCCGAGCTGGACAATATCAGTGATGAACGGTATGATGTAATACGATCGTACCCCATGCCCGGCCGGTCATATAAAATCAGCTTAATTCTTTTAAATCAATAAACTAAAACATGAAAACTGTTAAGATCCTGTTCTCCGTGCTCAGCGCTTCGCTGCTCCTTGTTTCCTGCGATAAGGACGATATCAAATTACCCGATAATCCAAAAGTAACCACAGGTGTATTTGCACTCAGTGAAGGTTCGGTATCATTTCCGAGCACCACATTAAGTTTTTATAATTTCACAGGCGCTACTACATCTACCGATTTTTATTTCAATGCCAACGGAAGTTCACTCGGCACCCTCGGAAACGATATGATCGTTTACGGCTCCAAAATGTATATCGTGGTTACTGTGGACAGCTACGTTGAGGTGGCCGATGCAAAAACTGCAAAACATATCAGTTCCATTCCATTCGAAAAAACGGCAGGCGGTAATCGTGAGCCGAGATATGCTGTGCCGTATAAAAATACAGTGCTGGTATCCTCCTGGGACGGAACAGTAGCCGTGATTGATACCGCTACCCTTAACATCACAAAATTCATAACTGTTGGTACCAATCCTGAGCAAATGGTCGTTGCAGGAGACAAACTTTATGTAACAAATTCAGGAGGACTGTTACCAGGTATAGATAAAGATAGTACCGTATCAGTCGTAAACCTTTTAACATTGGCCGAGACAGCCAGGATCAAGGTAGGACTTAATCCTTGTTTTATTACTGCCGATGATAACGGGTTCATCTATGTGGGAACTATCGGTAACTATGTAGATGCAGGTGCAAAACTGTTCAGGATCAATACAGCGAATAATACTGTCGTTAAATCTGCGGATACTGCGGTGGGTAAAATGGTTTTCCATGACGGACTGCTGTATGCAACCGGGGGCTATTTTGGTTCCCCTCATGTGCGGACACTTAACCCGTCTGATTTCTCGCAGACCCGCGCCAATTTTGTAACTGACGGCACCAGCATTGCTACCCCCTACGGAATTACAATCGATCCGGCAAACGGCGATGTCTATGTAACAGACGCTAAAAATTATATTACCGGTGGAGAAGTAATTTGCTTCGATAAAACCGGGAAAAGAAGATTCTCATTTTCGACCGCTCCCGGAACCAGTCCCAATACAGTTGCGCTCGTAAAATAACCTTCGATTCGTTAATTCACGGGCTTGCGTTGCAGGTTTAATACCTATGCACCAGATCCGGCAACGGAAGTGGATTTCGATACGGACCCGTATACTGACAATCACATAAAAAAAAGAGGTGGTCATCCCACCTCTTTTTTTTATCCTTCCGGAAGATCACTGCTCTTTACCAGAACGATTCTTCCCTGTTGTATTATATTTTTCCTGAAGCTCCTCCAGCAGGCCAATCATCTTTTCATTGGAAGTATTCAATTTCTCCAGCTCATGGATGCGCTGGTTTTTCTGATCCAGTTGCCGGGTAAGACCGGTTATTTCTTTATTTAAATTATCCACCTGGGCATTGAACATACTTTTCAATGGCTCCTGCTCAAAATAAGGGAGGAAAAAATTAACGTCAAGAAACTGTGAAAACCTGATCAGCTTATCAATATCAATAGTAGCGCGGTGGTAAATCTTATATACACTTGACTCACTCACATTTATCGCTTCAGCAACGGCTAATGCTTTTATTCCGCGCTTTTTTACGATTTCGTGAATCATATTGCCAATATGGATAGACATACTGCAAAACTTGATAATATTTATTGCAAATTTTATAATTTGACTGTAATGTACTTATAGTTTTAGCTATAATGTTTTGGTAGTATGCCTTGATTTACTAAATTTGTCAAACGCCGGGTTGGTTCCGGGTTTTCTCATGTCACGTACAGTTTGTGGTTAAGGTTTCTGGTTTAGTATGACCAGGTTTCTCATTAAAAGCATCCCGCGTAAACCGTCCAATAATTTTATTGCGGGATGCTTTTTGTGCATAAGGAAGCACAAGAGGGCGCCGCCATTCCAAACGCGTGAATGAACGGCGTGAGGTTTACTGTTTATAAGTTTGTTGGAAGTGAGCGGTGTAGAGTCTTACTATTTATAAGTTTGTTGGAAGTGAGCGGTGTGGAGTCTTACTATTTATAAGATTATTGTGGTGAACGATGAGAAGTTTTACCGTTTATAAGTTTTGCTGAAGGAAGCTTATCAGTTTTTTCCTGATCCATTCCGCGTCGAACATCTCTCCATAATGTGGTGCGCCAGGTACGATCACCAGTTCATTTTTTACGCCTTTCAATTTCAGCCAGGAGCTTAACAGTCTGGATTGGGTATTGGGAACAGATTCATCTTTCTCCCCGTGAACAATGAGAAATGGAGGATCGTCTTTATCTATATAGGATACCGGACTTGCCGCATAAGCCAGGTCGGGCCGGTCGATGGCCATTGCGCCCAGCAACATGGAAACAGGACTCCTCGAATTATTAAATGCGGTGTCCGGATTTGTTTCAAGGGCGATCATATCTGCGGGGCCGTAAAAATCAATTACACATTTTATCCGGTATTCCGGTTTGGTTTCCTGCTGGTTGGCAGACAGGGCCAGTTGCGAAGCTAGATGGGCACCGGCTGAAAAACCGATTATACCAATCCTGTTTTTATCAAGACCATATTTTTCGGCGTTACTATATAAAAAGGAAATTGCCTGGCTGCAATCCTGCCGCTGTGCGGGAAATACGGCCATAAAGCTATGCCGGTAATCGATCGATGCTATGGCAAAACCATTGGCGAGAATATCACGCACAGTTGTTTTCATATAATTCATGTCCGCATACTTATCGTTTACCCTCCATGCGCCACCATGCACCCAAACCAGCAGAGGTGTGGAACTGGTTGCATTTTCCGGCACATATAAATCAAGCAGGTGTTTCTGAAGTGTATCACCTGCATACGGTACATTACTATAAATTTTTGTCCCCCTGGGGAAAATGTAACTGACGGGCGATTGTACCTGTCCTATTGCATCTGTCAGGATCAGCATGGTGCAGCACATGCTGGTAAAGGTTTTAATAAATTTTCTCATAAACTAAATTTACAGTAAATAAATAATAGTAACGCCGGGCGGCATGCATTCAAAAAAATCATTTGTTTAAGGGTTACACGCGCTTATCCAAAGGCACTTATTATCATGAAATCAAGATGTTCTGTCCTCCTGTTCTTTTCCCTGCTGGGTACCATGTCCCTGCCTGCGCAGTTGAAACCCACCGAACCCCGGGTAATAGCTTATTTTGCCGGCCGTATCCATCAGCTGGACAGTATCGATGTAAACAAGATCACCCACCTGATTTTTTGTTTCGGACACCTTCAGGGAAACCGGTTCCGGGTGGATAACGCAAAAGACTCCGCCATCATACGCAGGATGGTGGCATTGAAGAGTACCAACCCCCAACTCAAAGTGCTGCTTTCACTGGGTGGCTGGGGCGGTTGCGAAACCTGTTCCTTCGCCTTTTCCACAGCGGCGGGCCGGCAGGAGTTTGCAACTGAATTTAAAAAGCTGAACGATTATTTCGGGACTGATGGGATTGATCTCGACTGGGAGTATCCAACAATCAGGCTCGACAATGATATCGACCAGAACCCGGTTCACCAGGCAGGACCTGCTGATAAAGACAATTTCACCGACCTGGTAAAACGCCTGCGGAACACACTTGGCGAAGTGATGGAAGTGAGTTTTGCAGCCGGTGGATTTGATACCTACCTGAAGGGTTCGGTGGATTGGCCCAGTGTAATGCCATTGGTGAACTACGTCAACCTGATGAGTTATGATATTATCAATGGATATTCCACCGAGACAGGTCATCATACCGCACTTTATTCCACTCCCAGGCAACATGAGTCCACCGATAATGCCGTGTCTTACCTGCTGAAAATTGGTGTTGATCCTAAAAAAATTATTATCGGGGCTGCCTTTTATGCGCGTATATGGGAAAATGTCCCGGGAAAGGATCATGGCCTTTATCAGCCAGGTAAATTCAAGACCAGCATCAATTACCGTGAATTTTCAAGCAAACTCAGTGCGGGTAAGGGTTTTGAAACCTACTGGGACAGCACTGCCAGGGCTCCCTATTCTTACAATGAAAGTGAACAGCTGTTCGCCACTTACGACGATCGCAGGTCGATCATCGAAAAGACCAATTATGTGCTGGACAAGGGTCTTGGCGGCATTATGTTCTGGGAGCTTAGTCACGACCTTTATAAAGGAGGTTTACTCGATGCTATAATTTCTGCTATCCGGAAACAAAGTCAGTAGCCCCTGCCAGATAACAGTTTCCCTTTTTGTCTGAAATGGTTGGGTAATTCGATACAAATGATGACGATCTGTAACCTCCTTGACAAAAAACAAGGGTTACCCGGCCTGCCCCCGGAAAGCTTTGTTAATTTGCAGATGGCATAAAACAGCCGGACAATCGCTGATGGAAGATTATAGTATTGTAATTTTTTTACTGGCGGTCATGTTATTACTCTCGGGTGTGGCCGACCGGGTCCGTATCCCCTACCCCATATTACTTATAACCGCGGGTATCGGACTCGGATTTGTTCCGGAGATGCCCAACCTGGAAATTAATCCGGAGATTATTTTCCTGATCTTTCTTCCGCCACTGCTCTACGATGCTGCGTTTAATATTTCCTTTAAAACGTTCCGGTCGCAACTTAATACGATCAGCTCCCTTGCTATCGGTCTGGTCTTTCTTACCACAACCGCCATTGCTGCATTTGCCCATTATGTAATTCCCGGTATAACCTGGCCGCTGGCATTTGTACTTGGCTCCATCCTTTCTGCCACTGATGCAGTGGCGGCAATTGGAATTACAAAAGGCCTTGGCCTTTCACATAAAGCATCCACGATCCTGGAGGGCGAAAGCCTGATCAATGATGCATCAGCATTGGTGGCTTACCGGTTTGCAGTTGCCGCAGTTACAGGGTCCGCCTTTGTTTTCTGGCGGGCTTCCCTGCAATTTATTTTTCTGATGGCGGGTGGTGCTGTGGTGGGACTGGTTGTCGGGAAACTTCTCGGGCTCGTCCTGGGACGATTTAAACATAATGCCATGGTGACCATTGGTCTTATGCTCCTCATGCCGTTTGTAACCTATCGTCTGGCCGAAGAGTTGGAACTGTCGGGCGTCCTGGCAGTTGTCATTCTTGGCCTGATGATCTCCAACTACAGCGCCCGCGTGTTCCCGGAAAACTTTAAACAACAATCCCGCGCCATCTGGGAGGTTATTATATTTCTATTGAACGGTCTGATCTTTATCCTTATTGGCCTTCAATTCCCCTATGTCCTTGCAGCCATTGGCAAAGGTCCTGTGATCCCATACCTGGGTTACGCCCTTATGATCACCATTGTGGCGCTGGTAGTCCGCATAGCGCGTGTATTTCTCCAGCGTATATATCTTCAACGGGGATATAGCAAAACGAAGAGATTACATATCAGGGAAGATGAATTACTGGATCTTGAAAGCAGCATCCTCATCAGTTGGTCGGGCATGCGGGGAATCGTATCACTGGCGATCGCCATTGGCCTTCCCGCCACCATTGAAAACGGGCTGCCATTTCCAAAACGAAATGAAATCATCTTTATATCCGTTGGTGTGGTTTTATTCAACCTGATCGGCCAGGGACTGACCCTGCCCTGGTTGGTTAAAAAACTGAAAAACGGTCATCATCCGACTCAATCGGAAAATGCCTGATCCGCAATAAGGTCTCTCTATCAGGAAAGCCGTTCATCTGTGTAAAGTGCGTTATCCACCGGTTCCTGGGTAAGGACAGCAGGATTATTCTTCGGAAGTATTACAAAGAATACAGAGCTGGCCATCATACCAATCCAGAAAAGGTAAAATCCAAGATGGAATCGTTCCTTCAATAAACGGTGGGAGTAGGTATGAACAAAATCATTATAAGTATATATCAGGCCAAGAACTGCCAGCAGGAAAATAACTCCGCATGTAATGCTGTGTTTTTTTCGGGTCTGTGTCCGATACGTATAGGTCAGGATCGCGATCACCAGCAGTTGCACACCAACAAGCAGGAACCAGGTTTTCCAGAAAGAACGCAGGAATTTATATTCTTTATAAGCAAGTGAAATTCCGATTTTGCCGATTAATGAAATTTTAGAGATAAGGTAAACCTGGATCCAGGTAAACAGTAGCTGGCAAAATACGAGAATGGCGATTTTCTTTTTCATGGTGGCCCAAGATCGAAAAACTTTTTTATTCAAACGAAAAATGTTGCACCGGAATATATAATGGGACCATTGAAGTATAATCTTTCAATGATCCCATTCTGATAAAATTGTTGCCCGGGCAACTTCCCGGACAACTGTCCAGCGATTTTAATTGGCTAACCCAAGACGGATCCGTAGCCCGAAGGCCAAAAATTTCGCCTTGCCCGTCACACCTGGCATTTCCAGTACACTGGTTGCCTGGGGATGACTTCCATCGGTTGAATTATATCCCCCAAGGGCCGGCTCCTGCTCGTCCCTGCGTACATCATTCAGGCCATAATCCAGAAATGCTCCCGTATAAAGCGACCTGCCCGATGCCATCCTGAACCTGATTCCAGCCTCCGCGGCTGCTGAATAAGACAGTTTGAAATCGATATTACCTGCCCCTCTCCAGTTGGTTTCGGTTCCAAAGCCATGCGAAGGAACATCGGTAAGTTCTGCATCAAGCTCGGGGTAATAACCACTTGTTATCAATTGGTCCGCGCCTGATTTGTTGGTTCCCTTTACCGGAATCCCGATTTTTAAACCCGCCAGGCCATAGACCTGGACTGGCTTTGAAGCCGCAGCTATAAACCGGATCATCACCGGAACATTGACTGTATAAAAGGATTGTTTTTCCCGATGCCCGTTAACCTGGGTGCGGTATTCGAATCCCTGTCCTTCATCATCAACGCGGTTGGAACGAAACATGGTTCCATCATTAAGCGAAGCAACGGTGAAATAGGAACCCATTTCGAGACCGGTTACCAGTGACCATAACCTGTTCAAAGGCAGGCTGAGGCCTACGCCACCATGGAAGCCGGTCTTCCCTTCAGCCTTTCCATTGTTAAGTTTATAATCAAGACTGGAAGGACCTGCAGCAACCGTAAAGGAAAATTCCGGCTTTTGTGTCTGGGCTGTGCTGTTAACAGACATCAGTCCAAAAGAACAAACAGTTAAAAGAATATAGTATCGCATTTTATTTAATTAAAATTGGTTGGTTATTTAATAACAGCTGTAACAGAAGCCGAACCACCGTTCGACAACCGCAGGCGAATGATATAAAGTCCCGGAGTGACAGGCATGTTGACCGATGTTTGTTCCGTCACATTACTGATAGTGTGCAAGATCGTACCCTGTACATTTGATACCTCTATGCGTGCACCCTGCAGAAGTATGGCTGCAAAAGATGTCTTCACGATCACCGTTTCACCTGCACTGGAAGGATTGGGATAGATAGCAAGGGCAACCGGGGTTACACCAGCTACAATTGCCATCGGGCATGTTTTTGCACTCAATCCGGTAGCGGTAAAGGCTTCGGCCATATAGGTTCCATTCAACGGACCGTTCTCCTGGAAATACTGGCGGGTAGCACCAACTACCAGTTCCTCGTTCCTGTACCACTGCCAGCGTACATAATCGGTAGCGCTGTTATCGAATACAAGTACATCCGACCATTTTTTTACAACCATGGTTCCCGGAAGCATTGAACTGAAATCCTTACTGACCGCTATGGCAGCAAAATGATTAAGGTCACCTTCCTGGTGGGCTGTGATTGATGCAGTGCCAGGCGCTATCAGTGTAACATGGTTACCGTTGACAGTTGCAATCGATGTATTGGCGGAAGTATAGGTCACGGTTAAACCATGATTTGATTCTGCCTGCAGCAGTACCGTAGTTGCTCCGTTACAACCAAGTTGTAAAAGCTGGTTCCACTGGATCGATTGTGATGCTTTTGTAATAGTAAAGACAGCCGCCATATAGGAAATAGCATAATTGCTGTTACTGATTGATCCGGGCAGGATAGAATAGACACCTGCGTTCTCGCCTGTTTCACGTATCAATGATCCGGAAAGGACATCTTCACCAACCAATGAACCCTCAATGCTGTAAGCAAGCACGGGATCCGATTCCCCATATGTTTTTCCTGATTCAGTAGCAACGACCGTGATCGGTTTCGGGTTAACAAGTAATTCCCTTGTAACCGGTTTTGCGGGCATGTAATCGGAATTACCTTCCTGGCTTGCGGTGATCTCTGTAGTTCCCAAACCGATTATCCTGATTTTCCCTTTCACAATTACTGCCACATCAGTGTTGCTGCTGGTATACGTTATTTCAAGCTCGGAGCTCACCACCGCACCAGGAATAAAATCAGCATCCCCGTATGTCACGGGCAACAGATTTTTGAATTTCAGGTTTTGATTTTTCTTGTTTTGTATAACGATCCCCGAGGTGGATGTTATATCATTGAGTGTCAGTATTACCGGGCAACTATTCCCATTGGTAACTGAACCGCCATTTAATGATATTTCTGATGAAAGGGAAATACCGTTTGCATCAGCATCGTTTGTTACAACCGTGTATGAAAATACGAGTGCATCCGAACCTGAACCACTTTCATAGCTGGCATTACGGGTACCTGACTCCAGGTTCAATCCGATAGATGGGGATCCGTCGGCTGTTTCGACTATTACTTTTTGTGTTAAGTTAACTGTGAACAGGAGTATATCACCTGCTTTATAAAGCCCATTGGCGGGAACCGACACAGAACTCACCGTTGCAGCGGGAGTTTCTTCCACAATGCTGGTACTGCTGATGGTACATTCATTGCCATCAGTGATCGTAAGTTCATAGGTACCTGCTGCAAGACCCGTGGCCGAAGCAGCTGTCCCACCCGATGGCGACCATATATAACTATAACCCGGCGTTCCGCCCGATACCGATGCCTTAATGGAACCATTGGTTGATCCGGGGCAACTTGTATTGGTCAGCACCGTGCTGACACTCAGAAGCGAAGGTTCCGTAATCGTTACTGATCCGGTAGCCGACTGACTATTCGCATCAGTTACTGTGACCAGGTACGTACCCGCGGAAGCTCCGTTTAACGTTCCTTCATTGGAAGTTGAATCCTTCCAGGTATAAGTATAAGGCCCTGTCGATCCGGATACAATGAAGTGTGCACTCCCGGTTGCGCCACCGTAACAACTCACATTCGTCTGGCTTTCGAGTGTTATCAACGGCGTAGCGACTTCTCCAGATACTTCCACATCGTCGATCAGCAGCAGGAATTTATCGTATGAATTATTTCGAAATGCAATACGCACAGTTTTATTGGCATAACCTGCCAGTGATACTTCCCTCGCCGTCCATGTGCTTCCCTCGAAGGCCACAGAAAAAATGTCGGCAGAATTGGTCAACTGGTTACCGATGGAACCCGTGCCTCCACCCGGTACATCCGGAGCCACCATGATCCGGACCTCATAACCATCGCGGTATTCCGCATCATAGGTAAGCGCATTCCATTTTAATTTAACAAGGGCATTGGGAATAGTGATCGGGGGTGTCCACATCCAGTCATCAGCGGAACCGATCGCACTATACCAGGAGGTACTGAAGGCAGCGGAATCGTTTAAATTAAAAGCAAAGTCCTCCCTGCGTGTCCAGGCCTGGTTTACATAAGCAACAGAACCTGCTGGTACCCGGTTGTCAACATTTCGGAGCAGCCATCCAACAGGGAAGGCATAGGTACCTGCACCACCGGCAGTGGATCCGGCGATATTATCAAAGCTTTCTTTGAAATAAGTAACCTGTGACCGTACGCCAGCACTTAGCGACAGGACGGTCAGGACTAAATAAAATTTTAGTAAAAATGGTTTCATAGGGCGTGGAATTGAGGGGCCACAGCGTAGCTGCGGCACTTATTTGGTGAATAATAAAACGAATGATAGGGCCGGTCAGCACATAGAGCTGCAGTTCAGCTCTTGCTGATTGAACAGGACATTAAATAACCGGGATTGGGGTGTGAGTGGAAGGTTGTACTATCAGTAGCGACCTGGTGATGGTGTTTATAGAGCTAATGGATCAGACTGTTAAACTAGAATCCTTATTCGGAATATCAAAGACATTGGATTTTTAATTGTTAACAATCAATGATATAACTGTAATCAACGAGGACCCGACACGTAGAATCGCTATATACAGGCTGCTGAATAATGGAACACTTATCTATCTTTGGTTATATGAAATCGATAATACTCTCCGTTGCCTGTTTATTCTTTTTATCCGGTCTCCGGTCGCAATCGTCCACCGATAAATATTTTAACCTGACCCGCAAAGGGTTTAATGCAAAGAATGCGTTGACCACAACGGCCTATGTGGAAGAGCGCTGGCGCGTCCCGGGTAATACCGGATTTACTGAAAGTATCTATTATGTAGAAAATATCCTGAAGACGGCCGGCTTTGTAAAGCAGCAGGATTCCGAACAGGAAGCCCCGCTTACCTACCGCCTGGAAAAACGTACGCTGAAAGATCCAACCTGGGAACCGGTTGATGCATCGGTTACCATAGCGGGACAAAACACACCGCTGCTGAAGTTCAGTACCAACCGCAATATGATTCCGATCAATTGCCCCTCCACCGCTGAAGGAGGTGTAATCGCGGAAGTCGTTTATATTCCGGAAGACTCAGTGAATAATATCTCCGGCATGGATCTTAAAGGCAAGATTGCGTTCGCTGAAATACAGTCGGGCGCATTTTTAAGTGCAGCAGCAAAGGCAGGTGCGATCGGCATCCTGGAGTATTCCATGCCTTCCTATACAAAACCTGAGACAAATCCAACCTCCATCCAGTTTGGAAGTATCCGGCAGAACAGTACCATCTGGGCTCTTTTTTTATCATACGGCGCAAAGGAAAAATTAAAAACTGCCTGTCGCGCAGGTAAGGTGTTGCTGAATGTAAAGATCAGTACGAAGTCGTACCCTTCCGAAGAACTCACGCTGGTTGCCAATGTCAGGGGCACAGTACGGCCCGGCCAGCGTCTGGTCTATAGCGCACATGTACAGGAACCCGGTGCCAATGATAATGCGTCAGGTGTGGGAGCGCTGGCAGAAATGGCGAGGCTGACTGCAAACCTGGTTAAAACAAAACAGGTGAACCCGCAGAGAACCCTCACTTTTTTATGGGGAACGGAGATCAGCGCCACCGCACGTTATATCAAGGAAGATACAGCCCGTGCCACGGGAATACTCTGGGGACTAAGTCTCGATATGGTGGGCGAAGACACCAAAAAAACAGGGGGAACATTCCTGATTGAAAAAATGCCGGATCCATCGGCTATCTGGACGCGTGGGGAAGATAAACACTCGGAATGGGGAGCCGGGGTAGTGGGGGAGAAAGACCTGTTCCCCCATTATTACAATGACCTGATACTTGAGATTTGTAAAGCGCAGGGAAAATATGCCAACTGGGTAGTAAATACCAATCCCTTTGAAGGTGGCAGTGATCATACGCCGTTCCTGAATAATAAGATCCCGGGATTATTACTCTGGCATTTCACTGATATGTTCTACCATACCGATAACGACCGGCTGGATAAGGTATCTGCCGAAACATTGAAAAATGTGGGTGTATCTGCCCTTACAACCGGCTTGTTCCTCGCATCAGCCGATCAAGCTGCCGCACTGGAAGTTATACGGTGGGTGAAGACTGCGGCCGATAAAAGAATGGAAACCGAACTGGCATTAAGCAGGAAAGCCATCGCAGCAGGGAAACCTGCTGACAAGGAAAAACAGATCCTCCAAAGCTGGAGTAACTGGTATACCGGTGCATTAACATCTATCGGAAATCTTCCTGTAAAAAAGGAAACCACACGGGTGGGTTCAGCTATAAAATTTGCTGTAACCAGTCTGGAAAAAAATACCACTGCCCAACTTTCAGAACTCCATTAAATCAATGCGGCCATAAACACAAGTATGACCAGGATGGATGGAATGTCCAAAAACTTACGCTGAATTGAAAACTCAAAGTTTCCGGACAGAGGGTAAAATGCAAAGCCCCTGAACCCATATCCAGTCCCTTGTGATCGTGATATCCTTACTAAAATGACGTTTTAAACAAAACAGATTGATGTTTTAAACAAAGTTGAATGATTGTGTGCTGTCTAGTTTTGTCCTGTAAAAAAATAAAACAATTATTATGAAACAGGTTATTAACGGATCGTTACAGAAATCAATCAATTCAGGATTTAATGCATCATCAACTGTACATGATGTTATACAGGGAGCTAATCTGAACGGAAAGACAATTATAGTTACCGGTGGTTATGCCGGTATTGGTCTTGAAACAGTAAAAACGTTTTCAGGTGCAGGCGCAGAAATTATTGTCCCAGCCCGTGACCTGAAAAAAGCGTATTCAAATGTGAAGGGTATTCCAAATGTAACAGTGGAGATAATGGACCTGATGTCGCCCGCTTCTATTGATGCTTTTGCGGACAGGTTCCTCGCTTCCGGTAAACAATTGGATATCCTGGTAAATAATGCAGGTATTATGTGGGTGCCACTTCAAAGGGACAAACGTGGTTACGAATCACAGCTTTCTACCAACCACCTGGGGCATTTCCAGCTGACAGCAAGACTTTGGCCGGCTTTGAAAAAAGCAGGCAGGGCAAGGGTTGTGAGTTTATCGTCTTTCGGACACCAGATGGCCCCGTTTAATTTTGATGACCCGAATTTCGAAAACCGTGAATACGAAACATTACAGGGTTATGGCCAATCCAAAACAGCCAATAATCTCTTTGTCACTGAACTGGACCGTCGTGGAAAATCATTCGGAGTCAGGGCGTTCTCGGTACATCCGGGTTCAGTGATTGGAACCGACCTGGGTCGTGTTGCCCCAATGGAATTGTTTCAACAGATGGGCACCCATGATGCAGACGGAAATATTTTTCCTGAAGTGGCATTTAAATTAAAAACCGTTGCCCAGGGCGCTGCCACTACTGTATGGTGTGCTACCAGTCCCCTTCTCGATGGTATGGGCGGGGTTTATTGCGAGAATGCAGATATAGCTGAACTGGATGAAGGTAATATTGAACATCATTACGACGACCCTTCAACACTCCGCGGGGTTAAACCATACTCAGTAGATCCCCAAAACGCGCAAAAACTTTGGGACCTGACAGAAAAAATGACCGGTGTTTCGTTCATGGCCGACTAAATCCCGAATCACCAAACCATTCAAATCACGGCCCTGGCTCATCCGGCCGTGATTTGTTGTAAATTTATTGTATACCGATATGGAATTTGAGACTAAATATATTACACCGGATATCAAGCTTTCCTACAATGAAGGCCGGAGTTTCCAGACAGAGGTGATTTTTGAACAACACCTGCTGGTCTGGTTTATATCCGGCCATACGAAAATCATCATGGCCGACGGGACCTATGTTTTCAATTCAGGTGATATTTTTCTTGTACCGCGTAACCAGCTGGCAACAATTATCAATTGTTCCACAAACGGCATTCCCCATAAGGCGGTTGCGATGCATCTAACCAAAGAACGTTTAAAAGATTTTTATTCAAAACATAAACCAATTATAAAAATCCGTCCACAGCCAAAAATTATTCGGTTTACCAATCACCCGTTACTTGAAAGTTGCCTTGCCTCACTGATCCCCTATTTCGACCTTGGTGCCAACCTGCCCGCAGAAATAGCAGCGTTAAAAATTGAAGAAGCAATCGCGATAATCAGATCCATAAACCCTGATGTTGATGGATGGCTGGCCGACTTTGAAGAACCTGGCAAAATAGATCTGCCCGGATTCATGGAGCGTCATTTTATGTTTAATATGACAATGGACCGGTTTGGTTACCTGACCGGGAGAAGCGTGGCCACCTTCCGACGCGATTTCAAAAAAACTTTTAATACCACGCCACAGAAATGGCTTACTCAAAAACGGCTTCACCTTGCCCATTACCAGATTGCCGAAAAGAAGCGAAAACCAAATGATGTTTATTTTGAAGTTGGTTTTGAAAATCTTTCACATTTTTCACATGCGTTTAAAATGAAGTTCGGTTATCCGCCGCAGGTTTTACTGAACAGGTAAAATATGAATGTGGCGTTATCCGATAATTTTTGATGGGCTTTTTCCAAATTCTTTTTTAAAGGCATAAGAAAAATGGGACAGGTCTTCAAAGCCAAGGTCCAGATAAATATCCGAAGCAGTCCGTCCTTTTTCAGTAATCAGGCGATATGCTTCCGTTAATCTTTTTTGCTGTAACCAGCGTCCGGGAGGGAGATTAAATTGTTTTTCAAAATCACGTTTGAATGTTGCGAGACTTCTTCCTGTCAGATAGGCAAATCTTGAAATGGGAACATTGAACTGGTAATTCTTATTCATGAAATCCTCCAGATCGGTTTTATGCGGTTCCGAAAAATCAAACAGGATATTCCCGAGTTCAGGTTTTTCCTGGAGCAGCAACATTACTCCCTCATTTAATTTTAATTCCACCAGCCGGTGATCCCGGAAATTGTTTTGCTGATTATATGCCAGCATCGAATCAATATAGGCTTTTAACAAATCATCTATTGACAGCGGGTATACCGGTTGCTCAGGATTCTTTCGCCCGGAAGTTTCACCATACAACATACTGAAGTTTTTCAGTGTGGCCTGGTCCAGGTAAACACTCAGGCATTCAAAATCGCCACCATCCGGAGGCTTCTTTATGAATTTCAGCAACTGGTTACGTCTGATAAAACTATATGAACCCTTTTCCAATTTATAATCCCTGATTCCGTCATTCAGAATAAGGGAGCCGGAAATCTGATAGGTAAGGACATGTTCCGAAACAAAATGTTCTCCCTCCCTGTTCATCTTATGATAACAGGAATAAACAATGCCCCTGGATTCCCTATTTTCCTTTCCGGCTTCCATTCAAGATTATTTTGGTAAAAAGGTATTTTTAAAGTTTTTTAAGAAACCTTCGTTTAACCTTTCGTTTTTTGTCCGGGTTTAGTCAGACCGATACCTTTATTATTTAAAAACATTCGCCCTTCTTCCGAATCAAACATATTTCCTGCTTCGTCGTGGTCGGTCGAAATACTTACTGGCAGCCACTTTTCAAACTCTGACCTCCTGATTTCATCTGTGTTTTTTAAAATTATTACGGCTTCGCTACCCAGGACCAGGTGGACAGGAGGTTCCGGATTATCCACCAGTTCAACCATTACTTTTGCAGCCTTTACGGGATCGCCAACAGGTATAAACTTACCCGATTTAAGGAACGACTCAATCGCACCAACGGTATCTTCATACCCTTCTACGTTTTTTGCGAAACTCATCGAAGCACCCGCCCAATCGGTGCGGAATCCACCCGGTTCTACCGATGTAACTTTGATACCCAGGTGTGCTACTTCCTTACTCAACGCTTCCGAAAAGCCAGACAAACCAAACTTCGCCGCCTGGTAGATGGTCAATCCGGCGTTACCTACCCTGCCGCCAATAGAACTGATCTGCAGGATATGACCCGATCGTTGCTTCCGCATAAATGGTAATACTGCACGTGTTACCTCAATAGGCGCGTACAGGTTAACATCCAGTTGACTCCTGACCTGCTCATCGGTAAAGGCCTCCGCTGCACCAGTGATACCAAACCCTGCATTGTTCACCAATACGTCAATTCTTCCAAAACGCTCTATCGCATCCGCTACGGCCAAATGAACCTGCGATTCATTACTTACATCCAACGCCAACACCAGCACCTTATTACCATATTTACTAACCAGATCCTCTATGTGTTTGGGATTCCTTGCAGTAGCAACCACATTATCTCCCTTCTCCAACACTGCTTCAGCGAGGCTCCTGCCGAGCCCCTTTGAACTACCTGTGATAAACCAAACTTTTGCCATAATATTTAAAATTTTGTCTGTCAAAGTTCCTACTTAATAAAAGAAAATACTTTGCTATATAGCTCATTTTATGTTTGGTGAGAAGTTCATCAGCCTAAGGACAATAAAAAAAACCGTTAATATTCGACGTTTTCCCATCCTTATATTCGGCAATCTTTTTTTTGAAATGACGATTTTTCCTCACCTTTAGCACCAACCATTCTAACGCCATAATGAATTCTACCACCACACCAGGACTGGGCCTTTCCCTGTCAGGCGGCGGATACCGCGCAACTGCTTTTCACCTGGGTACTCTGAAGAAACTTCAGGAAATGAAAATCCTGGAAAAGGTAAATGTGATCTCAACTATTTCAGGGGGCTCTATAACCGGAGCCTATTACTGCCTGAACAAGGACAACTATACAGAATTCGAAAAGAGCCTTTATCATAAACTACAAACCGGGAATGTTGTAACTAAAGTATTACTGTCTGTCACATTCCTTCAACTGATCCTGGTCACCCTCCTTTTCATTGGCCCCGCATGTTATTTTTTGTTTACTTCACATGCATGGTTATTCCCGGTTTTATTCGCGGCTTATATTTTTATCCTGTTAAAATTCCAGTTTTATATTTTTCCGGTCAGTAAAAGGATAGAAAAAATCTATGATGATTTTTTCTATAATAAAAAAACACTAAATCATCTTCCCGACCATCCTGTGCTGGTTGTGGGAGCCACCAACCTGCAGACAGCACGGGCCTTCACCTTTTCGAAGTTGTTTATGATGGATTCCACTTACCAGTACCTTTCTCCACCCATCAGTTTTGAAGCATCCGGATTTCCCGTTTCCCGTGCCGTTATGGCATCCAGTTGTGTACCTTTTGCATTCTCCCCAATTCATATCGAAAAGAAATTTTTCACCAACCCGGAAGATGCGGAAAAAGTCCACCCTGTACTGGTTGATGGTGGCGTATATGACAACCAGGGCATCCACAAAATTATGCAGCGTGGCCGTTATGCATGCGGTACTGTTATTACAAGTGATGCGGGAACAGGTTCAGCAGGTGAATCTAAATTCCCCAATACAATTGGTTTGTTAATGGAGACAGTTAATGTATTTATGTCGAGGATTAAAAAAGTCCAGATGGTTCAGGATGTTTACAATAATGCCGGCACTGCAAATAAACAGATCGCTTATTTCTCCCTGGGCTGGGATGTAGAAAATTGTATCAGTGGTTTTATACGTAATCTCGCTTCCAGGCAGATCACCCGCGAAGTGACCGAAGCCCATCAGTTAAAACCTGAATGGGTCCTGGATCCGGAAAATTATGAAACAGTAATTGCCGACTATTTAAAACAACGGCTTGACTATAATAATATTGATAAGCCTTCCGATGAAGAAAAAAAAATTGCCCGGGGTGTAGGCACCAATCTTACCTCATTAAGTAAAATACAGGTTGATTGCCTGATGAAACAGGCAGGAGCGCTGACGGAGATCCAGGTGAAATTATATTGCCCCGGAATTCTCAGGGCCGGCTTCAATTCCCGATCAGACGATACCGATGGTCAACAATAGGTAAAACTTTCCGTGAAAACGCTTATTATCTATTATAGGCTTTAACTATTGGATATAGAACTTATCGATGGGAACTGATTTGTCAATCACATAACTTTATAACGGCGCTTCAATACCAGTCGCCGGAATTTATTTTCGTTCAGGACCAAAAACTTACATAAATGGATAAAGAATCAAACGATGTCAGCAAATGCCCCTTCCACAATGGAAAAATGAAGCATAATGTAGCTGGTGGCGGCACCAGGAACAGTGAATGGTGGCCCGACCGGCTGAGGTTGGGTGTACTCCGGCGACATTCCTCCCTTTCGAACCCGATGGGTGCGGATTTTAATTATGCCAAAGCTTTTAAAAGCCTTGACCTGGAAGCAGTGAAGAAAGATCTTCATGCACTCATGACCGATTCGCAGGATTGGTGGCCGGCTGACTTCGGACATTATGGTCCTTTTTTTATTCGTATGGCCTGGCATAGTGCCGGTACCTACCGCGTAGGCGATGGTCGTGGTGGTGGTGGTGAAGGACTGCAACGGTTCGCACCGCTTAACAGCTGGCCGGATAATGTAAGCCTCGACAAAGCCCGCAGGTTACTCTGGCCCATCAAACAAAAATATGGTAACAAGATTTCCTGGGCCGACCTGATCATACTCACCGGTAATATTGCATTGGAATCGATGGGATTTAAAACATTTGGTTTTGCAGGTGGTCGTGCTGATATATGGGAGTCGGATACAGAAGTGTACTGGGGTGCCGAAAAAAAATGGTTGGGTGGTGACATACGTTATGGAAACGGCTCGCCCGGTGTGGATGCAAAACATGGTGTAGTCTCGTCCGATGATGGTGCCGATGGCAAAATCCATACCCGCAACCTGGAGATACCGCTTGCTGCATCACAGATGGGATTGATCTATGTAAATCCGGAAGGCCCCGATGGCAATCCCGATCCTGTTGCAGCAATCCAGGATATCCGTGATACATTTGGTCGCATGGCAATGAATGATAAGGAAACCGTTGCCCTGATTGCGGGTGGACATAGTTTTGGTAAAACCCATGGCGCTGCTCCCGCCACACATGTGGGAAAGGAACCTGAAGCTGCCGGACTTGAAATGCAGGGCCTCGGATGGAAGAATGATTTTGGCACAGGTAAAGGCCCCGACACCATTACCAGCGGCCTCGAAGTTACCTGGACAAAAACACCTACCCGATGGAGCAGTAATTTCCTGGAGAACCTGTTTGGTTTTGACTACGAACTAACCAAGAGCCCCGGTGGTGCACATCAGTGGGTAGCGAAAAATGCAGAGAATATAATTCCGGATCCATTTGATGGATCAAAAAAGCATTTACCAACCATGCTTACAACTGATCTGTCATTAAAAATAGATCCGTCTTATGAAAAAATATGCAGGAGCTTTTTAGAAAACCCCGACGAATTCGCTGATGCCTTTGCAAGGGCATGGTTTAAATTAACCCATCGGGATATGGGGCCAAGGGCACGATACCTGGGTCCCGATGTACCGGAAGAAGAACAACTCTGGCAGGATCCAATCCCTGTGGTCAATCACGTGTTGATAGATAAAAATGATATTGCAGATTTAAAGTCGGCCGTATTAAAGTCCGGATTAAGTATCGCTGAACTTGTTTCCGTTGCGTGGTCTTCTGCAGCCAGCTTCCGTGGTACTGATAAACGCGGAGGAGCCAATGGCGCCCGCATCCGTCTTGCACCACAAAAATACTGGCGGGCAAATAGTCCCTTGTTGCTGGAAAAAGTATTGCCAATACTGGAAGGCATTCAAAAAGAATTTAACAACACACAGGCACATGGTAAAAAAGTTTCACTGGCTGACCTGATTGTCCTGGCTGGTAGTGCAGGTGTGGAAAAAGCGGCGGCAGATGCTGGACAAACTATTGTTGTTCCTTTTACTCCAGGCCGCATGGATGCATTGCAGGATCAAACCGATGTGGATTCCTTCGGGTTTCTTGAACCTGTTGCCGATGGCTTCCGCAATTACCGGCTGGTTAAATATCCTGTATCCACCGAAGAATTATTGGTTGATAAGGCACAGAAGCTAAATCTTACCGCGCCGCAGATGACTGTGCTGGTGGGTGGTATGCGGGTATTGAATACCAATGTTGATGGTTCAGCCCATGGGGTTTTCACCACACGTCCAGGTCAGCTTACCAACGATTTTTTTGTAAATCTCCTTGATATGCGGACTGAATGGAAGTCGGTATCGGCAGACCAGGAAGTTTTTGAGGGCACTGACCGTGTCACCGGAGAGGCCAGATGGACGGGCACCCGTGCTGACCTGATATTTGGATCCAATGCAGAGTTAAGGGCAAACGCGGAAGTGTATGCGAGCGCAGACGCAGGCAGCAAATTTTTGAATGATTTTGTGGCCGCCTGGGTTAAAGTGATGAACCTCGACAGGTTTGACCTGGACTAATAAAATTTACGATAACGTGTAGTTGTAAACAGCCTCCTTACCGGGGGCTGTTTTTGTTTTTGGCAGGTGCGTTTATAAATCCTGTCTGGCTGTGTGAATATCGGTGACCTGCGTGGACTACAACCTCGTACCAACGCTGTAATTCCGGGAAATGTATAAGCCTTGCCATAAAATGTTCAAACGAAAGGACACAACCTGAACGAACTTTGGATTATTAAATTTTTACTTTATGAAAACTACAAATCAGCAATCCAAAATCGTGCTCGTAACCGGTGGCAGCCGGGGCATCGGAAAAAGTATTGCTATCAATGCAGCAAAACGTGGCATCGGAGTGATCCTTACCTACAATAACCGCCCGGATCAGGCAAAACTGGTAGTCGATGAAATTAACAGCAGTGGGGGTAAGGCGTTCGCCCTTCAACTGGAAGCCGGTAACATAACCACATTCGGCAATTTTTACGACCAGGTTCTCCATTTACTTAAAAAAGAATGGAACAGGGAAAACTTCGACTACCTGGTCAACAACGCCGGTATAGCCCAGCGAACACTGATCAAAGATGTTACCGAAGAAATCTTTGACCAGTTGGTAAATGTTAATTTCAAAGGTTTATTCTTCCTTACCCAAAAGCTGTTGCCACTGATCGTCGATGGTGGCCAGATCATCAATATCTCATCAGGTCTCGCGCGATTCGCGTTCCCCGGTGTGTCGGTTTACGGAGCGCTGAAATCTGCAACAGAAGGGTTGACGAGATATTTTGCAAAAGAATTTTCCGACAGGAAAATCCGTGTGAACAGCGTTGCTCCCGGTGCAATCGACACTGAATTTGGCGGGGGTAAGGGCGACGAAAGCCACAAACAGCAGGTAGCCGCAATGACAGCCCTTGGACGTCTCGGGGAACCCGATGATGTAGGCCTCTTTGTGGCATCGCTTCTTTCAGATGATAGTCGTTTTGTCAATGCTCAACGCATTGAAGTGGGTGGCGGAATCGTGATTTAGACATATAATACGTAAGGACAGGCTCTAACTAGTCCTTTTAATACTTTTCAGAGTATGTAATTTTGCACGCTCTGTTAAACAAGAACTAAATGGAATATAAAGACATCAACTCCATAACAGAACTGCACGAATTTTTTCACTATGGAAAACCACTGCATCCGCTGGTAACAATTGTTGACCTCGCCAGGGTTGACCGTTCGCACCGGATTCCCGGAATGTCTTACAGACTCAACTTATATTCTGTTGCCTGTAAAAAAGTGGATGGTCATTTTAATTATGGACGGACCAGTTACGATTTCTCGGAAGGTTCGCTGATGTTTACTGCTCCCCACCAGGTTTTAACGCCCGGTATGGAAAATAAAGTGGAAGGATGGGGCCTTTATATTCATCCGGACTTCCTGAACGCAAGCAGTAAAGGGCACAAACTGACTGAATATTCCTTCTTCGGTTATGAGGCCCATGAATGCCTGCATATTTCCGATGCAGAAAAAAACGTACTGGAAGACTGTCTTGAAAATATCCGAAAGGAAATTTCAAATAATATTGACAAACATTCCTACAATCTTATCATCAGCAATATGGAATTGCTATTATCATACTGTGTACGTTTTTACGATCGCCAGTTCCTGACAAGGGTTAGTGCAGGTAGTGATATCGTAGAAAAGTTTGAGCGGCTTTTGAATGAATATTTTGCCCACTCGCTCATTGAGACCGGTTTGCCAGAGGTAAAATATTTTGCTTCACAACTGAACCTATCATCCAATTATCTCTCTGACCTGTTGAATAAATACACCGGCAAACCCACGCTGGAACATATTCACCTGAAATTAATTGACAAGGCAAAGTCATTATTATGGAGCACTGAAAGTTCAGTCAGTGAAATAGCCTATGATCTTGGGTTCCAGCATCCCTCCCATTTTACCAAACTCTTTAAAAATAAAACGGGGCATTCACCCACGGGGTACAGGCGTTTAAACTAAGGGGAATAGTTAAAGCTGAGGAAGCAGGTATCCGGGTCGCTCAAGCCATGCAGCAGGATCGTTCATCGCAGATCAAGCAGGTGCCAGGGTCGGGATAACTTAATGCGGAATGGTAAACCAGAAAGCCGAACCCTTTCCTTTCTCACTCTCCACCCCTATTTCACCGCCATGCTTGCGTATGATCTGTTGTGAAATGTAGAGACCGAGCCCATACCCCTCAATACCTTTTCCTGGTTCAACACGAGAAAATTTCTGAAATACAAATTTGACCTTATCGGTATCAATGCCAATACCTTTATCCCGAACGGTGATCCTGACATAGTTTTCGTCCCGTGCAACAATGATAGTAACCGGCGATCCCTTTGGTGAATACTTCACTGCATTTGATAACAAATTCACCATTACCTGTTCAATGCGGAAACGGTCGCCCCGGACAGAAATATCGGTTATACCGGAAACAGAAAATATATCCAGGCTGGTTCCGGCTTGTACGGTATCGATACTGTCGCGGATACTGTGGTCCAGATTAAAAATTTCAGGTTTGATATCCAGCACGCCAGCCGCGATTTTTGAAACATTAAGCAGTTCATTCGACATAGTGATCAGGCGTTTTACCTGGTCTTTACTTTTCTGGACCAGGAAGCTGACAGCGGAATCGTACGACTGCATACTTAACAGGTCAAGGGATAACTTAAGGCTGGTTAATGGATTTTTCAATTCATGGCAGGCGATGGCAATATATTCGTCCCGTTCCTGTTCCAGTTCCCTGCTCTCTGTAAAATCAATGGCAGTACCGAGGATCCTTGCGGGTTCTCCATCCGCATTCCGTGTTACCTTGCCGTCGATACGAACCCAGGTAATACCGCCCTCCCTGCGGACAACACGGACTTCATAAAACAGGTAACCGGTCCGGGTTGCCTCGGCCAGTGCTTTATCGCGGATTGGCCGGTCATCGGGATGAATGCGACTCAGTAATTCTTCATGGGTTGCCGTACTCTCCGCGTCGAATATCTCATTAAAACGTTGTGATGTAATTGCGATGCGGTTCTTTATATCAAAATCAAAAGTGCCCAGTTTACCGGCTTCCACAGCGAGTCTGGCCCGTTCCTCCGCTTCCTCTACCTTACGGCGGGCAAGCACCTGTTCGGTTACATCTATTGCCACCGCAATTACACCGTAAATCTGGTTCTTCTCACCAAGTAACGCTTCATAAACAAAATTCAGGTACACCGTTTCAATTCCATGTTCGCGTGGCAGGTTGACCGGCCGCTCCCTTGCAGTGAACCGTTCGCCGGTACGGTAAACATGGTCAAGTAAGGATTCCAGTCCCTGTTCTTTTGCTTCCTTCAGGCCTTCGAAAAGTGGACGACGCATTACTTCTTCGCGGGTCTTACCCCATAGGGCAATCATTTTTTCATTTGCAATTTCCACCACATGTTGCCCGCCCATCAGGACACACATCGATACCGGGGCCTGTTCAACCAGGTTGCGTAAATTCTTTTCACTTTCCTCCCGTAGTTTTTTTGCCGTGTCCTTTTGGGTAATGTCTTCGATTATACCGCTGAAACGGTAGGCAACACCGTTCTCATCGAAAAAAGGTTTACCCCGGGCAAGAACAACTGTTTCAACCTTTGTTTGCGGATGTATGATCGTATACTCAATATCATAAGGCGCCTGTTTACCGAAATCAATGGACGCCGAAATGGCATCAATCACCCGCTGCCGATCTTGTTTAGCAATCGCAACGACCGCATGCTGAAGGTCGGTCTCTTCATTTTGGGCAAGTCCGAACCAGGCTTTGATACGGTCATTACAGGTAAATTTTCCGGTCAGGGGGTTATAATCCCAGGTACCCAGTTCAGCAGCTTCTGTTGAAAAAACCATCAGGTCGTTACTTTCGGAAAGCCGTTGCTGGTTTAATACCTTCTCGGTGGTTTCCACGCAGGTTACCAGTACTCCGCCGGGTTGTCCTTCATCATCGGGGATCCGGCTGTAACTGTATGTCCAATATACATCCTCAAGGGTACCGTTGCGGTAAATGGGGAGGAGTTGGTCATCACTCCAGGTAGCATCCCCTCCGTTCAATACCTGTTGGATAAGCGGATAAATAACATTCCAGATTTCTCCCCATGCCTCCTTCCCTGGCTGGCCAAGTATTACCGGGTGTTTGCCATCCTTACCAAGACTGGGACGATAGGCATCATTGTAGAAACAGATATGGTGGCGTCCCCAGAATATAAACATCGGGAACTTTGAGTGCAGTATAATGGCAAGGGCAGCCTGCAGGCTTTTCGGCCAGTACTCCGGTGGACCAACCAGTGTTTCACTCCAATTCAATGCCCGCGTCAGAACACCCATTTCCCCGCCCCCGTTCATAAAGGCCAATGGATTGCTGACTGTATTTGACAAAACTTTTTCCATAAATGACGTATTAAATATACATCAATTATGATCCCGGAATTTATGATAGGTGCATATCAGATTTTTACCAGGGTTTTCCCTGATAAAGTAAAAATGGCAAAAATGCAGTCCAGGTTTATAAAAGTCGAACATATCAAAATCGATTATTGCTGAATTTATCCGGATGATGCACAGTTTGTCCGGGTCAATGCTGAATCTGTAGGGATAAATGAACAAAAACTGTTCACAACTATAACAACATACACTGTTACTTTATGTATTCAATTCCTGTGACTCCAGCCTGCCCGGAATCATGTGTAAGGTATACTAATCCTCAGTTATCCATCCCACCCCCACGATTACGTTTTCTATCCGTCTCCCTTCTACGGCCTGTCAATTATTTTAAATTTAAAAAATCAGATAAATGAAAAAGAAGGTACTACTCCTCGCTCTTGTAATTTCAGGTACAATGAGCAGTTTTGCCCAGAAAAAGACCAATGGCACAGTATATATCGAGCATCCTGCCATTAAAGTAGTGGACGATTTTATCACAGCCACTGTAAGCGGCGACTCTTTAAAACTTGCCAGTTATTTAACCGATGATTTCAGGTCATACAATGGCACAAGCACTGCCCTGAATGATTCGGGAGCCACAAAGGCCGCATTTATCAGGAGTGCCCTCCGTTTAAACAGGGAGCTTGACTACTTTGTGATTGAAAATACCCCCGGTGCCTATTCCGATGCGATTGAATACAAGAAAGACAATAAAGACGATGAAGTGTGGGTGCAAACATGGAATAATGTCAAGGGTGTACATAAAGTCACCGGTGTAAAACTGGATGCCGGAGCCCATCGGCTGTACAGGCTGAATAAGGACAATAAGATCAAAACCATCATCAACTACAATAATGGAAGGGTGTTCGATGAAATCGGGGTTAGTTATTCCGACAGGACCAATGGCAGGATCTACAATCACCACGATAATATCAATACAGTGCGTAAGTCCATGTACGCTTTTGAGAAAGGCGATTTAGATAAAGCCATGAGCTATTATGCGGATGATGCAGTATTCCTTGATATAAACAGCGAATATGGCAAAACGGAGTCCAAGGCAGAAACAAGAGCAGGCTGGCAGAAATTCCTGAACGATTTTGAAGTCAAAAGTATTGACATGATCGGCTATCCCGATAACCTGGAATATGAGATGGACAATGGACGGGTGGTGATATCCTGGTGGAAATTTAACCTGGTGAGGAAGTCTGACAAAAAACCAATCGTACTGGCTTTCCATATCAGCAACGACTTCGACGACAAAGGAATGATAGAGTCGGAGTCTGTATACTATAGCGAGGCATTATTACGCAAATAATACAGGAGGGAACGCCGGTACCGGATTGCCGGCTTTCTTTTTCAATTACTATTTCAGGTCGGGTCTGTTGAATTATAAACCGGACACTGTTTGTATCATAAGCGGACAATTAATCTTTTGATAGTAATTAAGTATCTGATTAACAGCTTCATTTCCCACTGGCATTGTCTTGGATAGAATTGGAAAACCTTCAAGCCATATGCTAAGAAACTATCTGAGATCAGCACTGAGGAACCTGTTCAATAGAAAGGCATACTCTGCGATCAATATTTTCGGGCTGTCTGTTGGTATAACCTGCACCATGTTTATTGTCCTCCATGTTAACCAGGAGCTGAGTTACGATAAAGGATTATCGAAGGCAGAAAGGATATTTCGGGTAACGGTTAAAAATACGGGAGAAAATACACGCCACTGGGCAGCAACCGCTCCGGTTATGGGTCCTGAAATGAAGCGGGAACTGACCGGCATCGAAGATATAGTTCGTTTTTACCGACCTTACCCCTACCTGCTTTTAAGCAGTACGGTCAATGGCCAGGTAAACCGGTTTGAAGAAAAAGGCGGGTTTTTAGCTGAACAGGGCGTTATCAATATGTTTGACCTGAAGTTTGTGGAAGGTGATCCTGCGACTGCTTTGTCGGTTCCCGATGCAATTATTCTAACAAAGGCAACCGCTAAAAAATATTTTGGAAACACCAGTGCTGTTGGTAAAACGCTGCGCGATGACACCCAGGATTTTCCGCTCACTGTAACTGGTGTGGTGGATGAATTTGGCTTCCCCAGCCACCTGAAGTTTGATTACCTGGTTTCGTTACCCACCATTACCCGTTACATGGATAAAGGTAGTATGGAAACGCGCGACTGGTATGGGTTCTACACATATATACTGCTGAAAAACAATGTTCCCCCGAAGATTATTGAGAGTAAGCTTCCGGATTTCACTGCCAGCTTCTTTTCTGAAAATGGCAAGTCCAAAGAAGATATTTTAAAAACAACCGGGGTGATATTGCAGCCGGTAACAGCGATCCACCTTCGGCCAGGACTGGAGAAAGAAATGGCAACCACCAGTGATGTTACCTATGTTTATATTTTTTCCATAGCAGCATTATTTATATTACTGATAGCCGCGGTCAACTTCATCAATATCTCTACTGCCCAGGCCTTTGACCGTGTGAAGGAAATTGGGTTGCGCAGGATAGCAGGCGCTACAAAGTCGCAACTGCTTATACAGTTCCTGGGAGAATCAATGCTGGTAACAATGTTTGCTGCAATCCTGGCAATCATCCTGTTCAAACTTTCAATGCCTTTATACCACCAGTTAACCGGTACAGATATTAATACCAGCCGGCTTTTAACTATCACAAACATTGCTTTGTTTGTCACATTCATCATTGGCATCGGCCTGCTTTCCGGTATCTATCCTGCATGGTTTATAGCAGGTTTTGATTCCATAAACTCGCTGAAGGAAAAAAAGCTGCGCGGGTCTTCTGTGCACCTGGTCCGCAAAGGACTAACAGTATTCCAGTTTGCTATTTCAGTATTTATGATAGTGGGAACTATTGTTATTTACCGCCAGATGCAGCTGTTTCACAATAAAGACCTCGGGTTTGATAAGGAGCAGGTGGTGGCCATTACCATGTATAGGGATATGTGGACCAACTACAGTGCATTCATGAACAATATTGACAATAATCCGGATATCGTAAGTCACTCTGTATTGTCGACACTGCCCGGTGAAAGGTTTGGTAAGTATGATTTTAGGGACCTTGATCCAGGCAATCAGTCGGGCGGGGATGACCAGGTTGGTGCACGTGCATTATGGGCCGACGAACACCTGCTTAAAACCCTTCATTTACACTTGCTCCAGGGGAGGGATTTTTCAAACTGGTCGCCGGATAAAAAACAATATGAATTTATTTTGAACGAGGCGGCCGTGAAGGTTTATAACCTGAAAAATCCCATTGGCAAAAAGGCGCTGCTCAATAGTGATACCGGCACGATCGTAGGCATCGTAAAGGATTTTAATTTTGCAAGTCTCCATGCCGGGATTGAGCCGCTGGTAATTGAACGCAACCCCAATGCTGCCAACTACCTCCTGCTAAAAGTAAGGCCAAACCAGGTTCCGCAGACCCTGAAGTTTATACAACAAAATGTACGGTCATTGGCTCCTTCAGCCAGGTTTACCTACAGCTTCCTGGATGAAAATCTCAATCATCTCTACGACTCCGAAAAACGTTTGAGCAATGTCTTTAAAATATTTGCCGGTTTTGCCGTCTTTATCTCCTGCCTTGGATTGTTTGGCCTGTCCGCATATGCAGCGCGAATCCGTACAAAAGAATTTGGAATACGGAAGGTGCTGGGTGCTTCCGAATCATCGTTGGTAGTTTTGCTTTCGAAAGACTTTGTGGTACTTGTGCTCATTGCAATAGCCATTGCATGGCCTGTCAGTTGGTTTACCATGACCAGGTGGCTTGAAAGTTTCGCCTTCCACGTTTCTGTTGATGTATTTGTATTCCTGCTTTCTGGTTTTACAGCGTTGTCAATTGCCATCCTGACCGTCAGTATACAAGCCATAAAAACAGCGGTGATGAACCCGGTAAAAAGCATGAAGGCGGCTGATTAAATTGTTGCGCAGATGTATGATTACAACCCAGGTCAATAGTTCAATGATCTGTTTTAGTTGGAATTTTTTAGACAGAAGGTAACATGCAGTTGTCCGTTGACTGCATGCTACCCGTTCTGATAATTATTTCATCACCATGATATTTGTCATGCCCCCGTCGGAGAGGATTTCCGTACCAACAACAAATGAAGAGTCGTCGGAAGCCAGGAATACCGCTGCTTTCCCAATATCAGATGGTTGCCCCATACGACCCACAGGGATCTGGTCAATCCAGATTTTTTTAACATGATCCACTTGTTCCTTCGGTACTGCTTTATCAAATACCGGTGTATCAACGGAACCAGGTGATAGCGCATTTACCCTGATTTTCCTGTCCAGCAAATCAAGCGACAAACCCCTTGCGAAGGATACAATTGCAGCTTTAGCTGCGCTGTATACTGCCATTCCCGGCGCCGCACGGTGCGCCGCGCTTGAACCAATGAGAATGATGGAGGCCCCGTCGCGTAAATAGGGTAGTGCTTTCTGGACTGTAAAATAGGAACTCTTTAAATTCAGGTTCATATACTGGTCGTAATTCTCTTCTGTTATTTCAGAAATGGCCAACATGGGGCTCCCCTCTACAATACCACCAGCATTGACCACCAGCGAATCAATTTTGCCAAACCTGTCAAAGCTGTCTTTAAATATCCGATCCAGGTCTTCCTTCTTTGTTACGTCGGCTTTGATACCTATAAAACCTGTTCCAAGTTGTTTAACGGACCTGTCAAGCGTTTCCTGGTTTCTTCCCGTGATCGTTCCCACAGCGCCTTCTTCTTTAAAAGCCTCCGCAATGCCGAAACCAATACCACTATTCCCTCCTGTTATTACTGTTACCTTGTTTTTTAACTTACTCATTTTTATTGTTTTTTTTAATTCCTGAAACTCCACCAGATATGGTTTCAACCTCTCTGATCCGGCCCGCGCCGCCAGATGCAGGAGATAAAAACTGCCCGGTGAATTGTAAAGCTAGACTGTATGAATATATTTTAGTTACTTTGTATAGAAAAGTAACTGTAACCTGGAAGTAACAAAGTAACATATGGAGTGCACTAAAGAATTTGAAAAGGATCACAAACGGAAAATGATGGCTGTCCACGATGCCATGGACGTACTTAACGGGAAATGGAAGATCTATATCATTTCATCAATCTGTCATTACAACAAACGGAGGTTCTCTGATATTTTAAACGACGTGGTTGGGATATCGAATAAAATGTTGAGTAAGGAATTAAAGGAACTGGAGATAAACAAACTGGTAACAAGAACAGTATTGGATACGCATCCCATAACCGTCCAGTATGAACTCACGAAACATGGCCGCACATTACAGACCATAATCAAAAACCTGACAGATTGGGGACTGGAACACCGAAAAGAAATAATCGGAACATCATAGCTGGAACTCCGGAAAAATTTTTACAACCTTACAACATTTTAACGTTTTTCTACAAGTTGTAGCTGTATCATTGCGTTTAATTTTACTTCTTGGGAAAGTAAGTAAACAACAGGAATTATTACAGGAAAACATTAACGGATTTATAAAAATGAAAAAACTGGTAGTCGCCTTTTCACTTGCAGGTATAGTTATCTGCAGTTTTACACCTGCAGCAAATAAACCTGGATCCAACGCCCCGTCAACATCAGATAGTACAATCAATATCAAAGCCCCCGACTTTCAGTTAAAAGATATTGATGGTAAAAATGTTTCCCTTAAAGACTATAAAGGAAAGGTGCTTGTCCTGGATTTCTGGGCCACCTGGTGCATGCCATGCCGGGAGTCCTTCCCTTCCGTTAAAATGGTGGTAGATAAATATGCAAATGATCCGGAAGTTGCGTTTCTTTTTATCGACACCAGGGAGAAAGTGGATAATTATCCTGAGCTGGTAAAAAAGTTTCTGGCAAAAACCAATTATCCTTTCCATGTAGTGTATGATGAAAAAGGAGATGACGGAAAAATGGATGTGACATTTAAAAAATACCGGATGCAAGGCATACCAGCCCAATACTTTATTGATCCCAATGGTATCATACGGTTTAGTACCCTGGGTTTTAAGCCTGGCCAGTCCGTACAGCAGTCGGCAGATGAAATCACCGACCTTATCGAGAAAACAAAATTGATTCACTAATACAAATAAAGATCAAATACCGAACCCTGCGAAAATGTTCCAATCATTCATAAATATTTTATGATAACGATCTCCAAAGAAAAAAAATACCTGACGCTGATCAACGTGTTTACTGTGGAGGCGGAAAACCAGGGCAAACTTTTGAACCTGCTGAAATTGGCAACTGAAAGCACGGTAAGTAAAGTAGCCGGATTTATTTCTGCGAGTTTACACCGCGGTATTGACGGATCAAAAGTCACCATGTATGCGCAATGGGAAAGTATTGAAGCCTATCAGAATATGCGGAACAATTCCGCGGCTTCCCCATTTTTGGATGAAGCGCTTAAAATTGCCAGGTTTGAACCTGGTATGTACGAAGTCTCAGAAATATTTGTAAGGTCAGACCAGGATTTTGTTATGTAACCTCTGCTCATATCCTGCATGCAACTGACCTCCAGCTGACCAGTCAATATGAAGACGGATATTATAATCGTAAATTCAAAAAAACAACACCTCCCCTGTTTCTACCTGGTATACGCCGCCCGCGATCGCTAATTTCCCTGCAGTTACAAGATCGCTGATAATTTCACTTTGAGTTTTAATGTCCCCGATTGCATGGGTTACATTAAGTTTCGTGATGCTTTTCACAAATTCGCCATTATTGCCATTTCTTTGTTCCTTAATCGATGTTTCGCTATCTATAACCGGTTTTATTTTATTTAACAGGCCGGTAAGATGTCCGAGTGCCACAGCATTACATGCAGCGGCGATCGCCCCGCAATTGGAATGGCCCAGTACCAGTATGAGTTTGGTGCCTACCACTTTTGTAGCGTATTCCATACTTCCCAGTATATCGTCATTGACTATATTACCCGCAATGCGTATACTGAAAATATCTCCCAACCCCTGGTCAAAGATCAGTTCGGCAGAGGTCCTTGAATCCATACAACTGAGTATGGTGGCAAATGGAAACTGACCATCTGCCGTTGCATTTACCTGTTGCAACAGGTTTCGGTTCATGGTCAGGTTATGCATGAAACGGCTATTACCCTCCTTTAGCAACCCCAGGGCAAGATCGGGTGTCAGCTGATCCCTGAATTCTTTGGAGTGTGTATACATACCGGCATTTTTAAGTTGGATAAAACTTCTCCCGGTTGATTTTGGTACTGGAACATTCTTTTCCGCCGTCAGTTGCCAGATATTAATCCCAATATTTGTGGCGACGCGGCTATTCGTTTGTCCGGCAGATACCATTCCGGTTTTTTAAACATAAAAATATCACAACTGGTGTGCCATTAGTTTTCAGGAAAATAATTTGTCCATTCTTAAATCAAGTAGTACATCACAAACCACTTTTTGAAATACAACTTTGTGGCGATTTTTTCGAGTTGCCCACGTTCCCCAAGTGGTGTCGCTCCGTTTATACCTGGGCCAATCCGCCATCAACCGGTAGTTCGATTCCGGTAATAAAACCTGATGCGGGGGAGGCGAGGAACAAAGCAGCGGAGGCTATCTCTTCCGGTTTTCCTTTTCTACCCATGGGAACCATCGAGATGAGGAAATCCTGCGCTTCCTTCGGCCCGGAATTGAAGAATTCTGAGTCAATCGGGCCAGGGTTTATAACATTCACCCTGATATTTCTTTCTCTTAACTCACTGGTCCATGTCCTTGCCAGTGAGCGTAGCGCAGCTTTGCTGGCTCCATACAAACCCAAACCTGCAAAGCCTTTTACTGCCGCAATGGATCCGGTCATTATGATCGATCCGCCATCATTGAAAATGGGTAATGCCTTTTGTACTGCAAAAACCACTGCTTTCACGTTCAGGCTGAATAGTTTTTCGAAATGCTCTTCGGTAATCATACCCAGGGGGCCAAAGTCGCCCGCTCCGGCATTGGCGAAAAGTATATCAATCTTTCCTTTTTCTTTTTTTACGATCTCAAATAACCTGTCAAGGTCGGCCAGGTTTGCAGCGTCTCCCTGAATTCCTTTTACATTACTACCAATACTCCTTACTGCCTCATCCAGTTTATCCTGCCTGCGCCCGGTAATATATACATAGGCACCTTCACTTACAAAAAGCTTTGCAGTTGCCAAAGCCATTCCGGAAGTTGCGCCGGTAATTACTGCTGTTTTATTTTCTAAACTTTTCATGATAATCCTGTTTTGTTTTAACAGGACAAAGTTCCGTTCAGAAGCGCCGGCTTTTTATGACTATCTGGCTGAGTACTGGTAATTTCAGGACATTGACTGGCGATAGGCCTGGGGAGTCTGCCCGGTTTCCTTCCTGAAAAGTTTGGTAAAATAAGACTGGTCCTGGTATCCTAAACTCCAGGCTATTTCTGCTATATTCATCTGCGTATAGTTCAGCAATCGTCTTGCTTCCAGCATGGAGCGGCCCCGAATCATATCAGCAGCCGTTTTATCGGTTGCTTCCTTCAGCAATCTGTTAAGATGCCTTTGACTGAGATGTAATTGTTCACTGTAAAACCCGATCTCTTTGCTCTCTTTAAAATGGAGTTCCAGCAGGTGCTTGAAGTTTTTATATATTTCCATATGCCTGGCCGTATTTGTCCGGGTTATGGTAGTATCAATGGATTGCTGGATGGAAATCAGAACAGCAGAAAGCAAAGATTTTACCAATGCCAGATTAGGCAGCTTCCTGTTCATTCCACTGAATAGCAGCTGTACCATGCTTAAAAAGTTTTCCCATTCTTCATCAGGAATCGACAAATGCGGATTGGAGAAAACATTGTCGAGAAATGTCAGTTCAGAAATTGATGTATTGTGTCTTAGTTGCTGGAGGAACTCTGTTGTGAACAGTAAAGCCCCGCCTTTTACCTCATGGGGGGTACGACCAAAATCATTCTCGTGGACCTGCCCCGGGCAAGCGATAAAAATATCACTCTTGTTTAAGGTATACGTTCTCCCGTCCAGTTTTTGTAACAGCTCCCCGCTTTCTATCCAGAAGATGGCGTAGAAGTCGTGCCGATGATACTTTTGAATACCGGAACTAACATCATCCCCAATCAACCTAAATATTTCTTCGCTTCTGAGTATTACAAAATCCCTTTTTTCCAGAGGCGTCCCAAAGAGCTGGCCAAGAGGGTATTTCTTTATTATCTGCATTTACACAAATGTTCTTTCTCCCGATGTGGTATAGGATCTCCTGAATTCCTTTGGAGTGCATTGTTTCTTTTTCCTGAACAACCGGTTAAAGTTAGAGATATTGTTGAAGCCACATTTGTATGCTATCTCAGTAATACTTTGGGTAGAGTCAATCAGCAGGCGCGAGGCGTGTCCAAGCCTCACTTCGTTCAGTGTATCAATGAAAGTATTTCCTGTACGCAGTTTGAAAAAACGGCTGAGTGCAACTTCTGTCATACCGGCTATTTTTGCCACATCACTCAGTAATATTTTTTTATCAAAATTCTTCTGCAGGTATTGCATCACACTCCCCACCCGGCGACTGTTATAAGCGACGGACTGGTTATTTCCAAACGATCCGTCGGATAAAGTGCGTATGTGCCGGGAAGTAGACAGGTCGTGCAGTATTGACATAAGCTCAATTACCGAATCGAAACCCTGTTTCTGTGGCAGGTCCAGGAGGCGGGGCATAATGGCTACTGCAGTCTCCCTTGAAAAGGCAATTCCCTTTACAGATTTTTCGAACATCGTCCTGATAAAGCCCATCTGGTGGCGCTGAAGGAACCTGCGGTCAAACAGGTCGGGGTGAAACTGAATGGTCACCTGCCTGATATCATCGCTTACACATTTATGCTTATACCAACCGTGTTGCAGGCCGGATCCGATAAGCACCAGCTCAAAATCGTCCAGCTCCCCAATATGGTCACCCACCATACGTTTCGCCCCGCTGGCATTCATGAAAAAATTTATTTCAAGTTCCTCATGGTAATGCAATGGAAAATCGAGATCTGCCCGTGTGCAGGTGAAAAATATGAAACAATCACTTTCTGTCAGAGGGGTGATTTCACGAAGTATTTTCGCTGCCATCCTGTTCGTTTTGAGTTAACTGTAATAAATTATCAATATAGTATCAAAATTTGTATTATTAATGTGTGCCCTGCAAATGTATTGATCTCAGAAGGTTCTGAAAATTGACATCGGTTACATTTTTTCCGGAAAAACTAAATTAGTACCAAAATAAGATAAAATAATATTGAAATCGTATACTAAAGTCGGATAGTTTTGGTTTAAATAACTAACGCTATATGAAGAAACTCCTTTTTAGGAGGGTGCTCATGGTCATATCCTGCGCCCTCCTTCTCCACACTACTTACGCTCAAACAAGATCCGTCACTGGCATAGTTCGCGATGAACGGGGTAGTCCCCTGGGTGGTGCCACGGTCAGTGTAAGAGACACAAAAGCCGTAACCACTACCAATGTGGTTGGATTCTTTACTCTCGAAATTCCCGCCAATGCCCGGATCCTGACAATCTCTTATGTAGGAATGCAGACCAAAGAAGTGGCGATTGGAACTTCAACCACGTATGATGTTTCCCTTACAGCGGCTGCCAATACCACTCTATCGGATGTGGTAATAGTTGGTTATGGGCGGGCCAGCAGGGCCAACCTCACTACTGCGCAAACAACGGTCGGTGCCAAGGACATTGAAAAAACAGTGAACACGACTGTTGAGCAGGCCATTCAGGGCAGGGCTGCCGGTGTGTATGTTACCCAGAACTCGGGTCAGCCTGGTGGTAGCATTTCGGTAGCGATCCGCGGTATCAGTACAATTAGCGGTAATACTGAACCATTGTATGTAATAGACGGGGTGCAGTTAATGGGAGGAGGAACCACCAACTCCAGTAACCCGTTATCATCCCTCAATCCTTCCGATATTGAAGATATTCAGGTATTGCAGGGGCCGTCAGCCACGGCGATATATGGATCCCGTGCCACTAACGGGGTTTTATTGATCACCACAAAACGTGGTAAGGCCGGGGAAGCAAAACTTAACTATAATTACCAGTACAATCTCCAGACTCCACCGGAGAAATTACCGGTTATGAACCTGCGTCAGTATGCCCAGATGCGTAATGAGTTTCATGCATTGGCTGGTGGTACCACTCCCATTGAGTTTTTAGATCCATCTATCCTGGGAACAGGAACCGATTGGCAGGGCGAGTTATTTAATAATGCTGCCATGAATAAACACCAGCTGAGTATGAGTGGCGGCAGTAACAATACTACTTACTACATGTCTGGTGAATACCTGAAACAAGGTGGTGTAGCCGTCGGATCAGGGTTCGACAGGTATGGTTTCCGTTTCAACCTTGACAATAAGCCAAGGGAATGGATCACACTTGGTGCCAACCTCAGCTTTAACCAGACCAAAGAAAAACTGACTACCAGCTCTGAGAGTATTATATCTGAAGCTTTGCAGTTAACTCCACAGGTTCCTGTCAGGAATCTTAATGGAACATGGGGTGGCGGCGACGAAGTGAATGGAGCCAATCAGTTTGCACCGGTTAATCCCATTGCAATCGCCAACCTGCGTACCAATAATAACAGAAGGCGTCAGTTCTGGGGAGGTCTTAACCTCGGTTTAAATATTACCAGGGGTCTTACCTTCCGGACATCCTTCAATACTGATATCAGTTATACCAATTCAATGTTTTTTAATCCCACCTATAGAATTGGCTGGGCCATTAATACTTCCGCTTCTTTGTCGGAAAATATCGGAATGAGCACTTATTGGAACTGGAACCAATTGCTGGAATATACCAAGCAGTTTGGCAAACACAACGTGAGTGCAATGGTTAGCCATGAAGCGCAGGAATCCAACTGGAAAAATATTAGTGCCAGCAGGTCAGGTTTCCTTACCAACGACATTTTTGACCTGAACGCCGGTGCTGCACCTGGTACAAATGGTGGTGGTTCCGGTCCATGGGCGATGGAGTCATATCTTGGAAGGATCAACTATAATTATGATAACAGGTATATTGTTACCGGTACATACAGACGCGACGGATCAGCAGTCTTTGGTCCGGAAAACAAATGGGGGTCATTCCCGTCCATCTCTGCTGCGTGGAGGATTACACAGGAGGAATTTTTCCATGTTCCTGCTATCAGCGAACTGAAATTAAGGTTTGAAACAGGTTTGACTGGTAACCAGGGCGGCGGAACAGGTATTTACTCTCCGTTAAGGTCCGGTATTTCAGATATTGGAAGTGGCTTTTTACCCGCCAGGTATGGTAATCCGGCATTACAATGGGAAGAAACCAAGACCGATAACGTTGGTATTAACATCGGGTTGTTAAACAACAAGATTACTATTGAAGCAGATTATTATATAAAAAATACCAACAACCTCCTGATGGATAATCCCCTGCCCCTTTACATGGGAACCAGCGGCCAGGGCGGAGTAGGAAACCCAAGGGTTAATATCGGCGAGTTACAAACCAAAGGTTGGGGTGTAACGATCAATACAACGAATGTAGATAATGGCAGGTTTAAGTGGGAAACCAACTTTAATCTCTCCAGCTTTAAAACAGAGGTGAAGAGGTTTTACTCTGAAACAGCAGTTATTGACCGTACCTCTACCTGGTATGACAGTTATTCCCAGTCGTGGACCCAGCGGTCAGCTGTAGGAATGCAACCATGGCTGTTCAGGGGTTATATAGCTGAAGGACTGTTCCAGTCAGTTGACGAAATATCACACAGTGCTGTGCGGGTTGATAATAACGGAGACCGGATTCCTACAGACCCTACAGGTGTTTGGGTGGGTGACGTAAAGTACCGCGATATTAATGGCGATGGTATAATCGATTTTAATGATGAAACTTATATTGGTAATCCATGGCCTAAATTATTCGGGGGACTTACCAACTCTTTTTCATACAAAGGATTTGATTTAAGTGTATTGCTCACCGGTAGTTTCGGAAACGATATTTTTAATATGACCTCCATGCTGAATTCCAAGGCAACCAGGTTTTATAACAGCAGGAATCTTATGCTGAGCGTAACGGATTACGCCCGCCTGGTTGACAAGGATGGTGTTGTTTCAATTGCGAATCCGGGTAACAATGTACCGCGACTTACAGGCGCCCAACGTGCCAATGATAACAATTACAATGTCATCAACAGTTTCTGGGTGGAAGACGGATCGTTTGTAAGAATAAAGAACATCTCTTTATCGTACAATATTCCCTCTTCATTTATCTCCAAACAAAAACTGGTAAGGGGAGCACGCGCAACTATCAGTGCCCAGAACATTGCGACGTTTACCAAATACACCGGTTATGATCCGGAAGTTGGTGCTTCTGTAGGCGGACCTGTAAACCAGGGCAATCAGGCGATTGGTCTCGACTATGGCCGTTATCCTTTAACCCCTATTTACACTTTCAGCTTAGGCGTAAACTTCTAAAACATTCTTCTATGAATTATAGTAATAAACTAATTAAATACATGCTGGCATTGGTGGTTCCGATGGCAGTAATGTCTTCCTGCAAAAAAGATTTTCTTGAAAAACCACCTACAGATGCAATAGTAGATGCAAACTTTTTCAAAACAGATGAACAGATTGCTGCTTCTACTTCGTTATTGTACAACCTCGTCTGGTTCGATTATAACGAAAACCCTGCCTTCAGTTTCGGTGATATCCGTGCCGGGACAGCATTCCGGGGCTACAATGAAAGAGGCAACGTGGAATTTAATACCACGGATATTACCGCAGAAAACAGGCGGGCATGGACTTCACTGTTTACCGTAGTGGGCCAATCCAATCTCGTTATTGCCAACATCAACAGGTATGCTGGTCCTGAGGTTTCAGAACAGGCCAAGTCTACTGCTATCGGTGAAGCAAGGTTTATGAGAGCTGCAGCGTATCGACTATTGACAATGAACTGGGGTGAGGTTCCCATTATTACCAACAACCTCGAGTTACTGGGCGATCCCACAACTACCAGGAATACGGTTAAAAGCATCTGGAGATTTCTTACAAATGAAATGCGCGCTGCTGCTGAGTTACTGCCCGCTGAGACACCTGTTGGAAGAGTAAACAGATGGTCGGCCGAAGGAATGCTCGCCCGCTTTTATTTAACCCGTGCCGGTGTAGAAGCCACTGGCCAGGCCAGGGACCAGGTTTTCCTTGATAGTGCAAAATATTTTGCAGACAGGGTTATCAGGATGAGCGGAAAGAGCCTGATGACCAACTATGCCGACCTGTTCAAATATCCCTACGATAATAACCAGGAATCATTGTTCGAATTGCAATGGATATTTCTCCCGGGCGGTCCCGGATATGGTTTTGGTAATGGTGCGGTATCCCACTTTAATTCAAGCAGCGAGATCAGTGCAGAAGGTTGGGGAGGTGATAAAGCAGCTACCTGGTGGATGCTGAGCCAATACGATGGTTTCACCGCATCGGGTGACACAATGTTACAGGGCCGTACACTTGATCAACGCCTTAAAGCTACCTTCCTGCTTCCCGGTTTTTCCTATGCTGAAATTACCCGGACTGTTGGTGGCGTTGACACCAAACCATATATTGTTCCCTATACATTGGATGCAGAACGGAATTTTGCCAACATCAAAAAATATACAGTAGGCCAGGGTAAGGATATCGGGCTTCCAACAATGGAACCACAACGTTACCCGAACAATACCTATATGCTGCGACTGGCAGAAATGTACCTCATTTATGCAGATGCAACACTTGGTAACAATGCTTCCACAAGCGACCCGCTCGCGATGCAATATTTTAATGCCATCCGTTCAAGGGCAGGACTTCCTGTTTATGCAGACCCAACCACTGGAACACCTTTGCCAGTTACGCTGGATAATATACTAAGCGAAAGATTTAAAGAGTTTGCAGTAGAAGGAATGGCCTGGTACGACCTGGTGAGCCTTCATTACTGGAACCCTGATAAGGCATATAGCATCTTAAATTCCCAGGACAGAGGTTTCTACTACGTCACTCCCGACAATGTAAACAATGCTTCCGTCTGGACCATCAAAAAAACACCATGGGCTACCCCTGCAAGCGGTAATCCCAGAATGATCAATGCCAATTCCGGAAACTTCAGGATACCAATTCCTGCTGCAGAAATGGCACAGGCACCCTGGTTAGCTGAACCCGCGGTTGAATACCCATAAAGGCTCTTTTATTAATAACTATTAGCTACTAATATGAAAAATTTGAAACAAACAATACTGATGATGCTTATGGCATTTGTTGTTGTAAGCATTTATTCTTCGTGCGATAAGGAAGATGTCGCTAATGGCGGCGAACCAAAGGTTGACTATATACGGGTCACAGATCCTGCATCTTCCGACTCTTTGCTGGCGGCAGCCGGTCAGGGAAGATTGATAGCAATCATAGGTCAAAACCTCGACAAGGCGGTTGAAATCTGGTTCAACGACCAGCGGGCAACCTTAACCCCCACTTACATTACCAATACATCAATTCTGGTAAGTGTTCCCAGCGTAATTCCTGAAACAATTACCAATAAAATAAGGATTGTTTTTTCCAATGGAAAAGAATTACTGCATGACTTTAATGTGTCAATCAGTAAGCCCACAATAACCAGCATGCTCTCGGAATATGTAAATGAAGGTGATGTGGCCACTATCCAGGGAAATTATTTCTATGCTCCTGTAATGGTAACATTTACAGGCGGTGTTACAGGCGAAATTGTTGAAGTGGAAGACGAACAGGTTATGGTACGCATTCCTGCCGGCGCATTGCCAGGACCCATTACTATAAAAACCAATTTCGGTGAAACGGAATCTGACTTCTGGTTCCGGGACAACAGAAATATGTTTATTACCGGTGATCCGCATGAAGGCTGGTGGGGTTCTTACCTTGTTACCAGTCCCGGGCCGGGCGCTCCCTCAAAGATCAACGGCAATTATTACAGGATGACAAAATTGGTCAAAAACTACACCTGGGATTCACCAGAACTGGCGGGTGGACCAGCATCATCGATGCCCACTCACAGCAAGAATATTCCGGATGCTGCGATTACCAAACCAGAAGATTATTACCTGAAGTTTGAGATCAATACGTTAAAACCTTACAATGCAAACAACATAAGAATTAACGTGGGCCTGACTACAGAGGACAATGATAATTATACCTGGCAGCCTCCTTACGACTCGAAAGGCCAATGGAACACCATCGTCATTCCGTTTGAAGATGTTATTGCCAGCTACAGAGTAAGACCGGTAGTTAATCCCGATGGATACTGGTCGCGAATTTTAGTATTCGGTCCCGGGGAGTTAAATGCAGATATCGCCTTTGACAATTTCAGGGTTGTTCCAAAAATCATTGATTAATAATAATACTTAGCTAAAAATATCAAGATGATTAAAATATCTAGTATACGATTAATCCTGCTGGCTTCCCTTTTAGTTTCCACAGGAATAATTACATCGTGTAAAAAAGACGACAACAACGGTTCAGGAGAAATTCAACTGATCAACTTTGGGCCTACCGGTGCCAAACATGGTGATACCCTCCGGTTTTTCGGAAGCCAGCTGGATAAAGTCACTTCCGTATCATTCACGGGAGAGGGTGCCACAGTTGCCCAGGCAGAATTTATCCAACAGACCAATGAGCTGATCTTATTAAAAGTGCCGGCAAATGCTGTAGAGGGATTTGTTACCCTGCAAACGCCCGAGGGGGATATCGTTTCCAGGACAAGGTTTAACCTGAGTGTAAGTTCCACTATCACAACCATGACTTTGGAAGCAAGGCCTGGCGGGAACATTACCCTTACGGGCGAGTACCTGAACTGGGTAAGACGTGTTACGTTTAACAGTGATAAAGTGGTAACTACATTTGTGAGCCAATCTATGAATGAATTGGTAGTAACTGTTCCCGAAGATGCACAAACAGGTCCACTTGTTTTATTTTTTGCAGGAACGGATTCGTCCGACGTGCGAACCGAGGATACTTTAACGGTTACTTTACCGGTGGCTACCTCCATTTCCCCGAACCCTGTTAAACACCAGACAGATTTAACGATCACAGGTACCAACCTTGATCTTGTAAAACAGGTATTGTTTACAGGTGTTCCAGCTCCTGTTACGGTTTTTGTCAGCCAGACAGCTACACAAATAGTAATAAAGGTGCCGGCATCTGCCAGCAAAGGAAAAATCTCCCTTGTAGCGGCTTCCGGTGTTGCCACACAATCTGCCGGGGACCTGGATGTTTCCTTACCTGAAGTTTCTTTAATAGCACCTAACCCAATTGATCCGGGCGCAAATCTGACTATCACCGGAACCAATCTTGACCTTGTTACATCTGTTTCGTTTGTTGGTGCCGCGGCGGCTGTAACCAGCTTTGTCAGCCAGTCAGCTACAGAACTGGTGGTTGCTGTTCCTGCTGGTACACTAAAGGGTAAACTCACGCTGGGAGTACTGAACTCTACAATAATGGTCGAAACTCCGCAACTACTTGAATTGAATGGAGGCCTTCCGCCATTAGCAGATTTTACATTCCCGATATACACGGACGGATTACACAACCCTTTCCAGGACTGGTCCTTTACCGATACACATGACTTCAACAGTACCGCTGTGGTACGTCAGGGTACAAAGTCAATTCTTGCCGTATATGCTGCCAACGGTTACCAGGGTATTACTTTTTATGCCCCAACTGAAATGCCAACAGCAGGGTATACAATTCTTGAATTTTCAGTTTATGCCGACGCAAGTATGGACGGGAAAAAATTGCAGGTTGTCACAAACGATCTCAATAATGGCCTTAAGCCGCAGGTAACTATCGTTGGGGGAGAATGGACAACTTTCAACGTTACGTTGCAAAGCATGGGCGGATTTGCGGGCATATCCCGTATCACGCTACAGGCCGTGGGTTTCACAGGAACAATTCATATTGATCATGTAGGCTGGAGATAATTTAATATTTTAAATCACATTATATTCGTATAGCCGGTTCATACATCAAAGGTCAATGAACCGGCTATTTTTTTACCTTGCCATTAATGCAGATAGTCGGGGCCATCCCAGCATTCCTGCAACTTTTTGAATAAAAAAACATGAGAGGAGTAACACAACTAACCAGCTTTGCAATTGCAGTTGGCTTGATGATAATTACTGGTTGCAATTATCAAAAGCAGGCCGGAACAACAACCTCCTCCCCTTCGGTCGAAACAAATACCATCGACAAAAATGCTACAGCTGAAACTAAAATTTTGTTCAACAACATGCTCGTTCTTTCCCGGCAACATATATTGTTTGGCCACCAACATGCAACCGAGTACGGACATGGATGGGCAAATGAAACAAACCGTAGCGATGTAAAATCGGTTACCGGTTCACATCCTGCCGTGATTGGTGTGGACGTAAGTGGCTTCTCGGGGCGTCCTGCAGAGGCGATTGAAAACGAAAAGAAAAACCTGCGGAAAACAGTAGCTGATACCTACAACCGGGGTGGCGTGGTAACCGTGGCCTGGCATTTTTCCAATCCGGTTTCGGGTGGTGGTTTTTACTGGAACGACTCTGTTTCCCTTCCCGCCGTACGTTTTATAATACCCGGTGGCAGCGCCCATCAACAGTATAAAGAAATACTGAGGGGTATTGGCCAGTGGGCGCTGGAAACAAGAGGTAACGATGGAAAACCAGTACCCATGATCTTCCGGCCGTATCACGAATTTGATGGTGACTGGTTCTGGTGGGGTAAATCACATAGTACCCGGGACGAGTTTATAAGCCTCTGGAAATTTACCGTACAATACCTGCGCGACAGTGTGGGTGTCCATAATTTTTTATATGCCTTTTCCCCCGATAACCGGTTCAATAGCGAAGCCGAATTTTTAGACCGCTATCCGGGTGATGAATGGGTGGATCTGGTAGGCATGGATAACTATGGAGATATGGGTCGTGACGGGAAATACAATGTAACAAGGGCAACCAAACTATTAAAGATAGTTTCGGACTATGCAAAGAAATCCGGTAAACTGGCTGCATTTACTGAAACAGGACTGGAGTCAATACCGAATACAACCTGGTGGACCGAAGTGCTATTGAAAGTACTAAAAGAACCGGACATGCAGTTGAGTTATGTTCTTGTTTGGCGTAATGACCGGACAAGTCCCACTCATTATTATGCTCCATTCCCAGGCCAGGTCAGTGTTCCCGATTTTATGAAATTCTATAAAGATCCCTTTACCTTGTTTGAGGTGGATCTGCCGGAGATGTATAAAAAATAAGATGCGGTCGGACTTAAAAAAATAATGATTATGCGTTTAATACTTCTGACAGGTTTGTTGTTCTCTGTTGTGGCAACCACTGCACAACCCGTAAACCAGCACGGAAAGTTGCAGGTGAAGGGTGTTCAGCTGGTGAATGAAAAAGAGGAACCGGTAGTACTGCGTGGAATGAGTTTTGGCTGGCATAACTGGTGGCCCAGATTTTATAACAAAGAAGCGGTGCAATGGCTGGCAGACGACTGGAAATGTACCGTGGTTCGTGCAGCCATGGGCGTGGAACCGGATGGAGGTTACCTGAAAGATCCTGCAGGTTCCAGACAAAAAGTGGAAGCCGTGGTGGATGCAGCCATTGATGCAGGTATCTATGTAATTATTGACTGGCATAGCCATAATATCCAGACCAAGGAGGCAAAAGATTTTTTTACAGCAATGGCTACAAAGTATGGAAAGTACCCCAACGTTATTTATGAAATATTCAATGAACCTGACCAGGAAAGCTGGGAAGAAGTAAAGGCTTATTCAACTGAAGTTATCAATGCCATTCGCGTTATTGATCCCGACAATATTATACTGGTGGGTAATCCGCACTGGGACCAGAACATTCATGTTGTTGCCGATAGCCCCCTGAATGGGTACAGCAATATCATGTACACCGTTCACTATTACGCAGCAACACATAAGCAGGGGCTGCGCGACAGGTGCGATTATGCCCTGAAAAAAGGCATTCCCATATTCATCTCGGAGTCAGCTGGTATGGAAGCGACCGGCGATGGACCAATAAATGCAGAAGAATGGATCCGGTGGATTGAATGGTGTGAGAAAAACCAGATCAGCTGGATTACATGGTCAGTTGCAGATAAGGACGAAACCTGTTCGGTGTTGAAAAAAGGAGTAAGTTCAACCGGCAACTGGAAAGAGAGTGACCTGAAACAGTCGGGAATTAAGGCAAGGCAATTACTACGAAAATATTTCACCCAGGATAAATAGTAGAAGCATGATCTGCAATTATAGAAATATTTCACTGCTATTTGTTATAGTAATATCAGGATGTACCTCTTCAGGGAAGTCGGGTTCTTCTTCAAATGTTTTACCTGCGTCGGCCCTGCATCCTGTAGGCAGGACAATTTTTAATGAAAAGGACGGACTTGAATTAATAAGCTCAGCATCCCATATGGGTTTTAGTTTTACGGGAGATGAATGCAAAATATATGCAACTATCAATGACCCCTCAGGCCATAATTATCTCCAATACGAATTGGATGGTGTGTACCAGAAACGAATAAAAATTGAGGGCCGGAGTAATGAACCCATTACCATCACCACCAATGGCGATGGCAGGCATACAATCTGGTTATATAAAGCAACGGAAGCACAAACAGGTCCAATTTTTATAAAGCAGATTGTGGCCAGTAATATAAAGGAAGTTGAAAAACCAACGGCCCCTGTAATTGAATTTATAGGCAATAGTATTACCTGCGGTGCGGCTGCAGACCCCTCTGAAGTCCCCTGCGGAACCGGTCAGTACCACGACCAGCATAATGCATACATGGCCTATGGTCCAAGGGTGGCAAGGGCCTTACATACCAATTTTTTATTAAGCAGTGTCAGTGGGTATGGTATCTATCGTAACTGGAATAGTGATGGTCCTCCCCTTCCGTCGGTTTATGAAGATGCAAGATTAAACCCGGACGATTCAACAGCATGGGATTTTACGGAATATAATCCCGCAATTGTTAGTATTGCGTTGGGAACAAATGACTACAGTGACGGCGATGGCAAAAAATTTCGTTTACCTTTTGACAGTGCCACATTTGTAAACAGGTATATCCTGTTTGTGCAACTGGTAAAATCAAAATATCCAGGATCGCAGATACTATTGTTGAGCAGTCCCATGATTGGCGGTGCGCGAAGAGAGGTTTTGCAGAATTGTATCTCCGCTGTAAAAGCCAGTATAGACCAGCAGTACCCGACAGCAAAACCTGTCCAGGTATACTTCTTCAGGCAGATGAAACCCTCCGGTTGCTCAGGCCATCCCAGTGTGGATGACCATGCCCTGCTTGCCGAAGAACTGGTGCCTGTTTACCGGCGGTTATTATAGTACCACAAAATATTTCGCAGTTAGATTTAGCAGAAGTTAACAATTAACCTAACGATTCTCCTGGATCACCGCTACTATTATTTTTCTTTTAATCCTTTTATGAACCCTGCGTAAGCTGCTTTCTTTTTAAAATTTGCATCAAACAACAGCGGGAAGTCCAGTTTATTCAGGGCTGTCCCGATCCAGCTTGTGGCATCATCCACTCCCCAGATGGTTATACCGTGTCGCTGTGCGGCTGGTACATTTGTATAATAAGATTTTACCACTTTGTAATACATATCAGACTGGGTGGTTGCAATAGCCGAGGTGAACTGAAACCCTGGTGTATCATTGGGATTTACACGGATGTCCAGTTCGGAGATCCTGACCTTCAATCCGGTGGCGGCCATCTTTTTAAACATGTTGTCTATATCCGTCATGCGGGTGTTGATACTCATGTGCATCTGGCTTCCGATCCCATCTACTTTTGCTCCGCGTTGTTGCAGCTCTTTTACATAAGCCAGCAGTGAGTCCAGTTTTACAGCGCTTGATTCCAGGTTGTAATCGTTGATAAATAACAATGCATCAGGATCAGCAGCTTTGGCATATTGGAAGGCTTTCAGTGCAAAATCCCTTCCCATATAATTAGACCAGACAAATACATTGTTATCGGTGGCAGGAGTGTTTTGATTATTACGCATAACACCTGCGTCGGTAAACAATTCATTTATCACATCCCATGCTTTTACCTTTCCCTTATAGCGGGTTACGATTGTTGTTATCCAGTTGTTTAGTGCTTCGTCCAGTTTAGCGTAGACTGCGGGACCATCCGGTGCTACCATTACTTCCTTCACACTCACATCATCGATAAAATAAGTATTGGCCACTAAACCCATATCAAACAAAAATGTGGTGGAAGCCAGGCTGGCCGTTATTGTCCAGCTTACCTGCTGCCAGTCAGTTCCGAGGCTTTGATCGCCCTGGAATTGAGGACTGGAAGGACCGGATGAAAGCCTTATTGAACCGCCTGCTGCGGCTGCTTTTACCCAATAGGAAATATTGTATTGTTTCCCCGGCACGGTAGTAAACGCTGTACTGGAAACCTGTACCTTCCACTGTTCGGCCGGATTTGATACCGGATTTACCACGCGCATTGCACCGCTGCCGGACCGCACTTCTGCTGGTACAGTGGTTGCAGAAATTGTTGCACTGTTTTGGGCGTTGAATATGGTCCAACCCGTGAGGCCGTTTTCAAATCCTACTTCTGAACCTAGTTCCGCTCCTGCGGGAACAATAATGCCTCCAAAGTTTTTCAGGTAGGTCCCGTTTTGTTGCTGGTGCCAGCCCAACACGTGTCCAAACACTTCTATTCCCGAACCGGTGACTGAATTGACCAATGCATCGGCGGTTGTAAAATTGTAAGTTCCGTTGTTCTGGACAATGGAGCCATATTTCATCTCATTGCCAAATGTTACACTAGCTGCTTCACGTAATACCGTTGCCCGGTAAGCAGCATTATTTACGTACAGTCCGTTTTCTATAGACAAACCAACAGGAAATAGAGCAGCCGATTTCAGGGGACCCGCTGTATCAGTCGTTGGCGGAGGTGGTGGCGGCGGTGGCGGATCAGGTGTACTATCATCCGATGTTTTTTTACATGAACTGATAGCAACTACAATAAGCAGTACAAAAATTAAGTACCTGGTTTTATTTTTCATATCGTTTGTTTTTTTCTCCAGGTTTGTTGGTCCGACCTGGTTGAAAGATTAAAATCCCCGTATTTACAGGATGCCCGCAAAAGCCGGTTATATACCCTGTCAAGTAGGGCGTCAACATTTTTATGTATTCAGACCTCCGGACCGGAGGTGGGTAAATGTCCATTTTGCTATAGAAAAATAACGCCGCAGGATCTGCGGTAAACATGCTGGAGACAAAAGACCTTGAAATAGCATCAGCACCGGGTGTAACCTCTGGCCCGGACGATGGACGGGTACTGGCCGAACCCTGATAGGAAGGGTTGAAAGGTACGCTGGTAAAGGGGATGGTTAAAACCGGTCTATTCAATTTATATGGCATCTGATCGTTAAAAAGCAGCTGTTCCAGAGTCCAATATCAGCAAATTTTCCCGGATTGCAATCGATTGCATAAATTATTTTCAAAAAACCTGCACTGCCAGCTTATTTCACAAAAAAGGATTAGAGATGCCCTGGAAATATTTAAACTGAATGTTTATTTATACCCTGCAAGCGCAAATGCTTTTGATAGCCTGGGAGAAATATATGAAGAGCTGGGCAATAGCCCGCTTGCTATAGAAAACTATGAACGGTCCTTAAAATTGAACCCGCAGAACAAAAATGCAGAGCAACGTCTGAAAAAGTTACGGGCAAACAGGTAGTACTATTTGCCCGCGACTTGTGTTCCCATTTATTTTTTTAGGCGTTTTGACCACCATCAACGGTCAGTGTCGCACCTGTAACAAACGAGGCTTCTTCGCTTGCCAGAAAAGCAACAGCCGCTGCAATCTCTTCAGCTTTACCATATCTGCCCAATGCCAAACCGGTTTTGATCTTTTCTGAGAATTCGGATCCGTCCGGATTCATGTCGGTGTCGATGGGTCCTGGCTGAACGGTATTCACTGTAATCCCTTTTTTACCCAGGTCCCATGCCCAGCCACGCGTATAGGCGGCAACAGCGGCTTTGGATGCGGCATAGTCTGCGAACCCGGCATTAGCCAGCCTGTCGGCGAATGTGGAGCCGATAGAGATCACCCGTCCGCCTTTACCCAGATATTTTGTCGCGGCCCGTACGGACGCAGCGACCCCATTTACATTCACCGCAAACAATCTATCTACCTGGCTGAGGTCATCGCCTGCGTTATCAACCACGCTGAAGGTTGAAACGCCGGCGCTATTGACAAGTATATCCAGTGAACCGTATTGTTTGACTGTTTGGGACACCGCATCTTCAGCAGACTTTACATTACCACTGTCTGCTTTTATTGCAAATGCTTCTCCCCCCGCCTTCCTGATTTCATCCACCAGTTGCGCGGCTTTATCTGCCGCATTGAGATAAGTGAAAGCAACTTTATTTCCATCAGCAGCAAGTCTTTTAACTATTGCTGCTCCAATGCCCCTGCTACCACCTGTAACCAGTGCAACTCTTCTTGTGTTTGTGTTCATGATAATTTTTTTTATGAAGACAAACTTACATTCAAAGGGATGCCTGTTCCAACGTCATTTGACGGCATTTTTCCTTGATAAAAATCAAGGTTTTACAAGTGGTTATTCTTGCGGGGAAGACAAACTTTAATCCCAATCAGGACACAGGTTATTTTTTTGAATTTTGAGACCTGATACGGGATAAGGTTTCTGCAGAAATACCGAGATAGGAAGCGATCATATGCAGTGGCACCCGGGTGCTGATATCGGGGTATTTTTCAATGAAATCTTTATACTTCTCTTCGCTTGTGTAAGTAATGTTTACATGTATCCGTTCCTGACTCGCGATATAGGTGCGGTCGAGCAGTTCGTTTACAAGCCCGCCGAAAACGGGAATTTCATTACATAGACTGTTGAAATTCTCTTTTGTGATAAGCAGTACAGTAGACTCCTCGATTGCATCAATAAAACAACGGGAGGGCTTACCGGTAAGTAAACTCTCCCTGTCACCCGCCCACCAGTTTTCTATACAGAATTTAAGAATGTGTTCGTTTCCCTCTTCATCAATACGGTAGATCCGGAGGCATCCCTTACATACGAATGCATAATGGCGCCACACATCACCTTCCTGGAGCAGATATTGCCTACGTCTCAGTTTCCGGATAACGCTAACTGAGGAGATCTGCGTTAGTTCCGGCTCAGACAGTGTGATCTTGTCAGTAAGATATTTAGCAAAAACGTCAAACATTTCATTCAAAGTAGAAATTAAAAAAACCTCACCTGTATTTGAAAAATACTTTATGAAGATCGGTGTTTTTAATTTTAACTGGGTGCCCTGATCGCCTGAGCAAACTCAATGTGGATAGTGAATCACCGGGAAATTGCTGGAGTTTGCCCCTTCACCGGGACGGTCAGGACCAATGCCTGCCTATATAGTTCTACTTAGTTCACGACGTCAAGGAAAACATAAAGGATGTTTATCTTTCCGTCCCTGAATGCAAACACATCCTGTCCGGTAATTTTGTCCGGCTGTGAGTCCGGTCCGAATTGCCAGTACCATCTTCCAGCTCCTGGCTGCACCTCGGGTTTCTTCGCTTCCGTAAAACCGGCATCCGGTTCTTTAGCCAGGATTTCAGCAATGAAGTCGCTCAATGCCGCTTTCCCCGCAATTGTCCGGTGAGGGTCTATCACCGTTATGTCATCTGAATAAGCAACGTCTATAAGTCTGTCACGTTTTACTTTGTCCCTTTCGGCCCATGCCTGCTGATGAAGACTGACCAGTTGAAGCATTTGATCGTTTGTCATGATAATAGTTTGATGGTTTTTTAATGTGTAATTCCCGGGTGACCAGAGTAAGGAGCCTTTGTGGTCTTTTTGATAACCTTTACCTTGCGGATAAGAGTTCAGTTCCATTTGCGTTCCCCAGGGCGTAAGAAAGTAAACCCATGACTCCCCTGCTGTTGGTCCTTCTGCACTCACCACAATATCGCTCAAAAACCTGACTCCATTTGATCTCAGGAGAGCTACCGTGGATCGGATGTCCGGTGTATACAAGGCGATATGATGCCAGCTGATCTCGTCCTGGTAGACCGGATAACTTTTACCAACCTTCCCGTTAAACTCAAAAAGTTCGATGTTCGCGCCTGTGCCGGTACGCATACTGACAATCCTATTTACATTCAATCCAGGATGAACATGGTATGTTTTCCTCCAGTTATCGTCCAGTTTGAAAGGACCGATTTCCGTTATTTTTTCAAATCCAAATACATCAGTAAAAAAACGGATGGCTGAGTCCATGTTGGGTACCGTAATACCGATATGGTCAACCCCGGATATCACCGGTTTCTGAGCCAAACTGATATTGGGTATAGTCAAAATAACCAGGAGTAGCATTGGCAGCAATTCTATTTTCTTTTTCATATTATTATATGATGGTGATGAATTCATTTACCGGTTTTCTTATTTTCTTAAGGGGCAGGTTCCAATCGTTTGCAACATCCCTGTAACCAAGAGCCAGCAACATTGAACTCCTCAGTCCCTTTGCTTTCAGTCCGAGCAATTCGTCCAGTGCGCTGGCATTAAAACCCTCCATCGGTGTGCTGTCTATTTTTTGCAATGCAGCAGCAGCAACTGCCAGGCCAAGACCAATATGAGCCTGTTTTGCCGCGTGATGAAAATTTTCTTCATCGGTAAACCGGGAGAAAAAATCGATGGCAAACTGGCGTTGGCGGACGGTAGTGCTGGTTGCTTCTCCGCGCTCATGTTCCAGCCGGTCGAATACTTCGTTGATCCTTTCCGGAGTGTAACGTTGCCAGGCTGCAAATACCAGCAGGTGCGATGATTGTAATACGGGAGCCTGGTTCATTGCGATGGGGAAGATTTTTTCTTTCCAGTTTTTGTCTTTTATAACAAAGATCTCATAGGGCTGCAGGCCGATGCCGGAGGGTGCTAGTCTCGCAGCCTCCAGTATCGACATTACAATTTCTTCAGGAACAATCTCTCCTGTCATCTTTTTAGTGGCATAACGCCACTCGAGTGCTTCAAGTATTGTCGGTTTCATATGATTAATTGTATTTGCTTAACCATTTCTTTTTAATCTCTGCACGGGCATTGATGAATTCTGCATCCGTACCCTGGGCCACGGCATCAAGCGGGAACCGCAAAGGTCTTGCGCCTTTTTTCATATTTACCAGGTCCAGTACACCGTCTGCAATGACCTGAGGATTCATGTTGAATTCAGCCATTTTACCGAACAAAGCAGTACCCAAAGCGCCGGCTTTTTGAACTGCCGGATCACCATATGCTTCGAGAATATCTGTCTTGTCTGCGTTCACGCCGGTCTTGGTTCCGTTGTTCATTTCTGTCGGGTATACGCCCGGCTGAATGCTTACGTTTTCAATACCGTAATCGCTCAGCTCATCCTGTAAGCCTTCAGTAATACTTTCCACTCCAAACTTGGAAGCCAGGTAAGGGATCATAAATGGAAGTGTATGACCGCTTGCGCCGGATGTAAGATTGATGATCAGTCCATTTTTATGCTCCCTCATGGAAGGCAATACTGCCTGGTAGGTGCGGATGACCCCATAGAAGTTTACTTCGAAAAGCTGCCTTATTTTATCCAGCGAGTATGCCTCCAGTAAACCAAATCCTGATAAACCTGCATTATTCACTAAAACATCTATTGCACCATGTCTTTTAAGTATGGAGGCAAATGCGGTTTGGACAGATTCGTCGCTGGTTACATCCAGTTCAACTACTTCAATGTTTGGAAGGGCGGCCAGTTCTGCAGCAATGCCTGCATTCTTTCCATTTACATTTCTCATACCAGCGATTACTGTATGGCCTGCTTCGGCCAGTGTTTTTGTGATCAGTTTACCAAAACCTGTACTGGTTCCTGTAACTACAATTGTTTTTGACATGTTATTATTTTTTAAAAATGATCAATGATTTAACGATGTAAAGGTCTGTCTGCCTGGGCGGCTGATCATTGACAAATGCTACATAATAACTTGACAAATGTCAAGACCAGTATTACTTACGGGTAACCTTTCGTTTAATGCGGCTCAGCGTTTCGGGTGTGATGCCCAGGTAGGAGGCGATCATGTGACGTGGAACCCGGCTGACGAGGTCGGGGAATTGCTGGAGCAGCCGGAGGTATTTTTCTTCCGCATCCAGGCTGATAGAGGTGTTGATTCTATCTTGCGCGGCATTGAAACTGCGGGCTAAAATGTTATTCGCCATTTCATTAAAAACAGGAACATCCCGACAGATTCTTTCATAATCCTGGTTGCGGATCACCAAAACTGTTGAGTCTTCTATTGCATCAATATTATATCGGGATGGCGTGGCATTTATCAGGCTTTCGCGGTCTCCTGCCCACCAATTTTCCAATGAAAATTGCAGGATATGCTCGATGCCTTTATCATCTATGCTGTATCTTCTCAGGCATCCCTGACATACAAATGCATGATAGCGCCATACATCACCTTCCTGAAGAAGGAATTGCTGTTTCCGCAACTTCTTGATAATGCAGACTGATTCGATCAGTGCCCATCCTTCATCGCTCAGTGCGACCTTGCTTTCAATATATTTCCGGAAGACTTCCAGCATGTTGTACGAATCTAATTCATCCTTTTATACCAGGGAACTTAAATTTTCACCAGGTTAAAAAAGCAGGCTGTATGCAATGAAGCCAAAAGGTATGGATCTATTTATTATGGTTGAAGAATCGTGCCCGCTTTTGCGGGCACGATACGGTTTTCTTATTTCAGAAAGTCAAGTATATATTTTACGGTGGCTTCCGGCCGCTCCTCTACCACAAAATGTCCACTCCCTTCCACACGGACCACTTTCCAGTCCGTCGCCCTTACGGGCAACACGGCATTCAGCCATCCATATCCCGGACCCGCAATGCCAATAACAGGTATATCCAGTTTGCCATAGGTGTTGTTATCCACAATATCCTGTGCGAAAGCCTGGTACCACGCATTCCCAGCGCGGACACCACCTTTTTGGTTATAGGCTGCGGCATATACTGCGCGGTCGAATGCGCTGATCGCCTTTTCATCGTATGCCAGATACTTAAAAAACCATTCATGTTCAAGCTGTGCCCGTCCTTCGAGAATCTGTTCAGGCATTCCTTTTACCTGGTGAAAAGCAAACCACCACAGGTAGGGATGTGCTTCGTCCAACTCATCACTGAAAGTCCCTTTCTGAGGCAGAAGTGGTAAAGAAAACCAGCTTTCATCCGGATGCGGAACGTCAAGCAGCACCAGTTTTTTTGTAGCAGCCGGATAGTTGGCGGCGAAACTGAATGCTACCTGGGCACCGATATCATGTCCGATAACATAAGCATTGCTGTATCCAAGCTTTCGGACAAGCTCGTATACATCTTTTGCCATGTTCTTTTTTTCATAACCGGAATCAGGTTTATCACTGCTGCCCATTCCACGAATATCAACTGACACAACTTTATATTGTTGGGACAGAACCGGCATGATTTTACTGAATGACCACCATGTTTCCGGCCAACCGGGTAATAAGACAACCAGGTCGCCTTTCCCACCTGTTACATAATGAAGGCGGATGCCATTCACTTCAGCCGTTTCATTGGAAAACCCTGGAAGTTTTTTCACCAACGCTGCATCTGAAAGATCTTTTAGGTTAAATTTTGCAGGTTGTGCTGTCGCAGCCCCTGCTGTCAAAATAGCTATCAGAAGATAAAGGAGTTTTCTGAATTGCCTGATAGTGTTCATATATTTTCTTTTAAATGTTTTGATGGAGTCTTCACTCCACCGATTGATTTGAACCCGCAAAGCTACCAGCGCCTGAAGCGTAAAGTCTTGACATTTGATACAAAATGGCGACGGTTATTTAGTTTCCCGAAGTATAATGTAATCCCCCCGCCTGGAGATGGAAGCAGTATGGCGTGACGATTTAACGACGGGAACAGTCCGATATATAGAGATAAACACCTACTCCGAAAAAAAGGCAGGACTCAATAAATAATTATTTCAAAAAAATAATATTTTTTGCAGGCTGAGTATTAAATTTAATCGTCGTAAATACGGGTTACATGACAACAGTATCAGAAAGGTTTTTTAATGTGAGTTTTATAATAACACATAAGCTAACATCATGAAAGCTCATACTCCCTTTGTATTAACTATATTTTTAGTCTCAATAAAATCCAGCAGCCAGCCAATTAAAATATCCGAATTTGGTATAAGCCAATTATTCCTTTGGAATAAGACCGCTATTTTCGACGCTTACAGTGGAGCAAGATCATCCCGCAAGACCGGTCAGGCCTGGAGTTATGGTACAAACATTAACTACTCCCATTCATTTTACAAAAACGTATATGCAAATATCGGCCTGGGATATTTCCATCAGCGTTTTGGGATACACCGGGGATTTGACTTCGAAGAGCCAACTACAGCGACGGGACTTTTTTATAACACAGATAATTACTCCTATAAAACGCTTCAATATTTCGGCGGCCTTGGTTATAGTAAAAGAATTGCCAGGCAAAATAAAAAAATAATCCCCGGAAACTCAGAAATCAGGTTGCTTGTATTGTACAATATTTTCAACACATACCAGCAGATGTTTCAACATGAGTTCGAGGGTAATTTTTTAAATAACCCAAATCCCCAAATAAGAAAAAGCAAATACTATTATGGCAGTTCTCTTACGGTAAAGGGCGGGCTCGTAAGTCCAGTTGTTAAAAGAATTAAAGTGGGTATCGATCTGGTGGTTCCAGTTTACAACCGATGGCGTAAAGATGCAATATTCAGAGAAGATCCGGACAAGTACCATGGTACCGATTTTTCTTTTGGCACCTCCATAAATTTCATTTACGACTTAAACTAATCAGGAACATTATTGAACATTTGTACTTAATTTTAGCCGAACGGCGGTATGTTTATATTTTCAACCGGCGGCAGATTCTGACAAACGGAATTCAAGTCCTACCCTGCATTAAGCCCGGATCCCTGTACCCTTCACAATTTTGCCTGTTCCTAAGTTTGATTTAAATCACCGTTTATTTCTTTGTATTTGCTGCATCTTCGATAACCTTCAGAACTTCTTTTGGGTGTGAAAGCATAGCAACATGGCTTGAATTGATTTCTGTTGTTTTGGAATGTGCCCTTTTAGCCATCATACGTTGCACGTCAGGGTCGATAGCTTTGTCAGCTGTAGTAAGAACAAACCAGCTTGGTTTAGACTTCCATGCAGGTTCGCCGCTTTTGTCGTCAAATATTGGTGCAAACCCCGGAGTCTGGGTGGCGTAAACAAGGTCCTGTTCTTTCTCCGGGAGGTCCTGTGCAAATACTTTTCCAACTCCTTCTCTGCTGAGGTGCAGGAATCCCTCTACGGGTGTGATGTATTGGCCGATCGTGCCAGCAGGACCCATTTTATTAATAGAATTAATGCTTTCGCCCAGATCGGGGGCAAATGCAGCTACATAAACCAAACCTACAACTTTAGGATCATTCCCCGCCTGGGTGATCACCATACCGCCCCATGAGTGGCCAACCAGGATTACTTTCCCGGTTGCAAGGGTGATTGCCCTTTTAGTTGCTGCTACATCATCTGCCAGCGAAGTGATAGGGTTTTGTACAGACGTTACAGGATAGCCTTCCGCTTGTAAGGCAGTGATCTGGCTTGACCAGCAAGAGCCGTCGGCCCATACTCCATGAACAAAGATAATTGTTGGTTTGCCGGCATCTTCTTTTTGTGCATACAATATAGAAGTGCCAGATAGCATTAACGCCGTAAGCGTTATAATTTTGATCATTTTCATTTTTTATATAATAATTGATTTGGCTAAAGATATGTTAGGTGCTTACCGCAAAAAATGTATGAATTACCTAAAGAATAGGATAATTCTCACCTGAATGGCTATACCGTGAATTAAAATGTCTCAATTTCGGTTACAACCGGGAAGGTTCATGCTGCCAGTACGCCCCCTCTTCGGAGCGGGTGGAAGTATATATCAGGGTATTGGTGGTTAACCTGATAACAATTGTTGTTCCTGCATCCGACAACAATTCGATGCGCCCCCTGATCTCCCGGGTCAGCCCTTTCATCAAATCCATACCAAGCGAATTGTGCATCTTTCCAGTTAAGTGTTTGGTGATACCCACCCCATCATCTGCAATCACAAGTACGATTTCATCGCCTGTCCGGCGCATGGAAATATCGATCGTACCTTTTCGCCTATCGGGAAAAGCGTATTTGATGGCATTCGTAACGGCCTCGTTCACGATGAGCGCTATTGGAATGGCCACCGCTACATCCAGGTGGATATCCTCTACATTCAGTTTGTACAGAATATTATTATTATTTCCAAAACTTTGCTGGAGGTACACCGTGAATTCAGACAGGTATTGCCTCATATCAATCGTCTTCACATCCTCAACCTGATATAGTTTCTGGTGGATCAGCGACATGGCATAGATGCGATGCTGACTGCTCTCGATAGCCTGGAGCGCATCACCTTTTAAATAATTAGCCTGCGATTCCAGAAGGCAGATAATAGTGTGCAGGTTGTTTTTGACACGGTGATGCACTTCTTTCAGCAGCCATTCTTTTTCGTTGACCACATGTTGCAACCGATCGTTCTGTATAGTTACCAACCGGTTTGCCTGCCGTTTCTGGCGGTATTGCCGGTAAAACATCACTGCCAGTAGCAGGAATACGATGGTGGCAACGATGCTGATGTTACGTATCACGGTGGACTTCTGCAGGTTGGTGCGCTGGAGGCGTTCGATCACTTTCATATCCCTGATCTGGTCATCCCGTTGTTGAATGGTCAGGTTCTTCCTGGCTGTTTCGTATTGTATTTCCAACTGGTGGAAGCGGCGTATCTTGACTGCGTTGGTGATCGAATCATTGAGCAGCCCATATTGGATATGGTGTTCCAGCGCAGCCTGATAGTTCCCTGCAGCAGAATCTACTTTGTACTTCAACCCATGGATATCGCGCCTCATATTGGCTGAAACAAACCGGTAGGCAACAGCAGCATTTATGTTGCTTGCCATGTCCAGGAAGGGTGCTGCCTCCCTGTACCGGTGCTGCCACACATGGAAACGGGCCATTTTAATATAGGACTCTGCACCGGCCACATTCCAGGGTAACATTCGCAGGTTCCGCGCTTTGAATTGCAGTGCCCGCTTATCCCATCCGATCATTTCACGATAGTAACGCCCGGCGAGTACCGGATTGCTGAGTGCCATATACACATCGCCCCTGGCGGCAGCAAGTGATGCATGATTCTCGGGATTGGTTGGGGGATATTTCTTTACGTAGGTCTGCAGGAAGGTCAACGCTTTCGATGCCTGCCCAAGCATTATGTATTGGGCAGTAACGGTACGGGCCAACACATAAGGGAAATCATCATACAATTTTCCGTCAATTGCAAGTAATGTAGTGAGCGCCCTCTCTGCCTGCCCGTCTGCCGCATAGATCATTCCCAGGAACAGGCTATCAATGCCGGTCAATACCTCACCTCTGGCTTCGAGGTACTTTTCCATTATCAGCGACCATTCAAGTGCTTCTTCAAGGTTGCCGATTGAATAAGCGATCCACGCAAGTGGGCGGGCATCAACATCTATTTTTTTGCTGCCCACCAACTTTCGCAGGCTAATGACCTGTTGGAACATCCTTTTGGCCGTGTCGTAGTCTGAGTGATACATTAAGATGAATGCAATATCTTCAATAGTCGAATACAGGTTGCCTGTATCCTTCAATGCTTCATACATCCGTCGCGCGGTATTGTTTGCCCATAACTGGTCGTGCAACGTACTGTCAGTATCCGGCATATACTTGCCCATTTCTGACCAGATATGCGCTTCTTTCGACACTTCTTTGGTTTGCTGCAGGTCTTTGATGATCTCAAGAAAGGATTGTTTACCCTTTTCTACTTCACCTGACGAATAGTGGTATTTGCCAATTGCAATCAGGCTTTCATGCTTCCACTTACGATTACCTGTTAACCTGGCAATACGCAATGCGCCGCTAAAACAGAGGAAGGCACTATCCAGATCTTTCTTTTCCAACTCTGGCAGAAAGAGATAACGTTCCCCAATGGCTAATAAAAATCTGGCTTGCTGATCCCTGGATAATGTGGGCAAAAAATCTCTTGCTTTACGGGGCTGGTCATTGTACAGGTAATTCTTGCATAGAATGAAGCAGGCCTCATTAAAGCCGGGTGTAAAATGAAGCTTCAGGCTTAATTTACGGGCTTCTTCCGCATAACGGGCCACGCTGTCCTTATTGCGTTTATCATACCAATGATAGCCGCATAAAGAAATCAGCAGTTTGACCTTATTAGTATCTTCTTTAGCAACATGGAGCCCGTTGAATAATATTACCGGTTTCTTATCAGTCCGGATAACACCCAAACCATCGTTTGTCAGCTCCTGCGCAATCCCATGGAAACTGACTGAAATTGACACCAGCAGCAAAAACAGATCCTTACCCATATATTATGAGGTTTATATAGAATTCACTAATGGCATGCATTTTTAATACTAAAACACAAATTACAACCTTATAAATCGAATTGGGGTACGAAGTAGATATGGATTATAAAAAGATTCGCAGGTAAGGTTTGGCAGAAGCGAAGCCTGAAAGATGATAAATTTAATCCCTGTGACAAGCTGTTAACTAAATATACAAATTAATGTAGGAAAATACCTGTACGCCAAATCCGGCCTAGCAACGATTTGTGTAAGAATGGCTTTTTATCTCCCCAGCTTGTGTTCAGTAGTGAACAAAATACTTTTGATAATCTTTTGGTAGCACTACTTCCTTACAGGAAATCAGGACACGATGAAGTGATATGGATCTGGCCACTCAGGTATTACTTTGTAATACTTCTCTTTGCCTTTTTGTTTAGTTATTGATTACTTTCCAAAATTTACAAAAAATAAAACATGATTTCATATCTGAAAGGTTAAACGTAATGCCAGATCAGGTTAAACAAACCAGCGCCAGGGATAATGAAAATTACCGTGTATTTCGATCTGAATTTTATTAAAAGTAGTAATGCAATTGAAAAAACGATAATTGCCTGCAGACTGGTGATGTTTGTAAGCAGCAGCCTGATCGCTGTTATTGCAATTAGCCCAATCACGGAGGCCGTCACACCATCCAAAAAACTGTGCAATCCTTTATTGGCAATTACTTTTTCCAGTAATGAGTGACCCATTAAGGTGAAGGAAAATGCAGGAAGGAAAACACCAATGGTTATTAATATAGCACCCCACCAGCCTCCGCCAAAATAACCAACGAACGTTGAAAAAATAATCAGTGGCGCGGGCAGGATTCCGGAAAGTGCAATGCCATCCAGGAATTGATCCTCTGTCATCCAGCGTTGTTTAATTACAGCATCCTCCTGAATAACCGGAATGGCAGTATAAGCGCCACCAAAACTGAGTAACCCTCCTTTAAGACCAGTTACAAGGACTTGCCCGGCTGAACCACCTTTTAATCCGACTGAGGCTTGCTGCTCCGATTGCCCGGGTTTTACGGGAAATCCATGCCACAAAACAGTGAAAATACAGAACCCGGCATGCAGGATAGCCACTGCAATGACCATTAAATTTCTCTTGCTCCAAAAAAAATAGGCCGCACCCGCAAGTAGCAGTATAATGAGGAAATTTACACCAAGAAAAAAAGCAAGACTACCAGCAATTGCAATGACTAAAAGTTTATAATTGACAATGGAGTGTTTACCGATGCGGTACACTGCAAAGAATATCAGGGAAACGACGGCTGCCTGGATACCAGTAAATATCATCTGAATGAGGGGCGATTGAATTCCATAGTTTACATAAAACCATGTAAGTAGCAGCATCAGTAAAAATCCCGGCAACATAAAACCAAGACCCGCTAAAAACCCACCCCATCTTCCCGCGGCTTTCATTCCGAAATAAACACAAAGTTCATGCGCCTCAGGGCCTGGCAACATCTGATATACGGCAAGTGCCCGGTTGAACTGTTCTTTGGAAATCCAGTTCTCTTCTTCCACCAATTCCTTTTTGATCATAGCTATCTGGGCGACGGGTCCTCCCCATGCCAGGCAACCAAACCGCAGGAATCTCAAAAATATCTGCAAAAGCGTTTGTTTCATACTTCAGCAAAAATGAGTGGATTTTTTATAATAGCAAGATCCAGGAAAAGATGATCAATATCGTTGGGCTCTATATGGATCCCCCGGAAAACGCACTCGTTTTGAGCGTGTATGAAAAGACACAGATCCAGGTGTTGGGCGGAACATAATTGGTCCTTCCGCTGCGGGAGAACGCACCCAAAAGGTTCACCGCCACTTATAAAAGATTAAATGCAAAGAACCACCAACTTTAAATAAATTTATACTAGCAGGACTAACTGCGTAAAGATACAAATAGCAGAGTACAAAATCCTCCAAAAGTAGCTTGCCCTGTGGCAGTATAATGTGGAGTATTAATGCCCTCATCCTTCAACGTTTGAATTTTCAGATAGGTGAAGGCGTGCTGGCAGTTGAAGTTTTCACAAAATGAATATAAAATCTATGAAGATAGTCCCGCTATTCAAAGTAAGCGATATGCATGCTTCACTAAAATATTATACCGAGGTACTTGATTTTGTGATGACGTGGCCGGAAGATACACCTGATTCACCGGTAGTCGATCTGGGACATTACGGGACTATGGAACTGCAAATCACAACACACGAGAGTGAGCGTCTTTTTGGTTCGATAGTTACTGTCTGGGTGGAAGGTGTTGATGCATTGTTTGATAAATACAAAAGCAGAGGGCTGAGCGGAAAACCCAACTCCCCCGTTCATCAGGGACCCATTGATCAAACCTGGGGACGCCGGGAGTTTTATGCTACAGACCCGGATGGCAACACACTTCGATTTGTACAGCCTTTGATTTGATACATAATGCATCGGCAAAACACAATGTAGATATCGGCTTAGTCATAGTCCGCAAGATCATAAAACCTGGTTTGTTTAGGAAATTTGAAAACACGACATTGCTACTTACCGACTACACTCGAACCGGCTAATCGAGGATTTAAATAAAATCAGAGCGTGTGTAGGCAACTACAGAGAGGTTATGAAAATACAGGCAGTAGACATACTGAATATTTCACGTCACCAAGCCATTCAATTACCCAACGATTTGAAGATAAGTGACGATAAGTTTATCGTAAGAAAATAGGGAACGTAATTTATATTATTCCGTTTCATAGCCCCTGGCAAAACTTTTTATGACAGCCTCTCCAGCTTTTCTGGCGATTTTATGAATGACAGAAATCAACCTTTACAACAGAATCGCGAATTATTTGATTAATGCCCCGGCTGCTTGATACCAATACATGTATTTACATCTTTAAGCAAAAACCGGTTTCCGTTCTTGAAAAATTCAATGCTATCGCTCCCGGTCAGATAGCTATTTCTGTTATTACTTTGGCGGAATTGGAATACGGAGCGCGTAAAAGTGCAGCTGTTGACTTATTATAAGTTCGCTATCATCATCAAGCTTATACACTTCAACAGATAATTACATTAACATAGACGCTTGCGTGCGTGATCTCCAGCACCTCGTGTTGCTGCTCGTCTATTTTTCTGGCACCAGTCTAGTCCATCGCCATGCGTGGCGCACAATAAAAAAGGGATTACTCTAAAGTAATCCCTAACCGTGATCCCGCTGGGACTCGAACCCAGGACCCCATCATTAAAAGTGATGTGCTCTACCAACTGAGCTACAAGATCAACCTAAACCGTACCCTTGTTTGGAACGGGGCTGCAAAAATACAGTGCCTGATCTTTCACACCAAAAAATTCTGCAATTATTATCATGTTTTTTTCAAAGAGCGAATTCATCACTACCCCTTCAGTTTCAAATTGTTTAATGATCCTTTTTTGAAGTAGGTTTGCAGCAAAGCAAAATTTCATATGTCGGCTTATTTTAAAGACAAGGTAGTAGTAGTTACGGGCGGTACAGACGGTATTGGCAAGGCATTGGTCGACGACCTCCTCCAGGCCGGCGCCAAAGTGGCTACCTGCGGACGTGATCACGACAGGCTCTACCGTCTCCAGGCTACCTACCCCTCCTTCCCGCTTCACACCATGGTGGCAGATGTCAGTAACGAAAATGAAGCCCGCCGCTTCATCGAAACCACCATCAAAAACTTTGGCAATATCGATATCCTTATCAATAATGCCGGGATCTCCATGCGTGCCTTACTGAAAGACGCCTCCACCGAAGTGATCCGCCGTGTAATGGACATCAATTTTTTTGGTGCCGTCTATTGTACCAAGTACGCCCTCGAATCAATCATCGCCAAAAAAGGGACCATCGTGGGCGTTTCTTCCATCGCAGGTTACCGCGGCCTCCCCGGACGCAGCGCCTACTCGGCCAGCAAGTACGCCCTGCAGGGATGGCTGGAATCAATCAAGGTGGAACTGATGGATTCAAATGTCCATGTGATGTGGGTTTGCCCGGGTTTCACCAGCTCCAATATCCGTTCGGCCGCACTGAATAAAGATGCACAGTCGCTCGGCGAAACCAATATGGACGAAGGCAAAATGATGTCTGCAGAAGAATGTTCACGCCATATCCTCAAAGCTGTAAACAAGAAAAAACGTACACTGGTACTCACCTCTACCGGGAAAGAGACCGTATTCCTCAATAAATTTTTTCCAAAACTCGCTGATTGGTTCACCCACCGCTTTTATTTTAAAAACGGCGAACTGGTGAAATAACCCTGCCCGCGTACCCCAAAAAATCACGATCTATTAATGCCACTTATCACGCTGACATCCGACATTGGCCAACAGGACTACCTGGTATCGGCAATCAAGGCTCAGCTGCTGCGCATCGATCCTGATTTTTCTCTGATAGATATCACCCATACCATCTCACCATTCAACTACCCGCAGGCGGCATATATCTGCCGCAGCGCATTCAGCAATTTCCCCGATTTCACCTATCATATTATCCTGGTTAATCTTTTTGAGAAAAAACCGGAACAACTCCTGCTGGCCTTCCATCGCAACCAGTATATACTTTGCGCCGACAACGGCCTGCTGAATATGATCCTGGAAGAAAAACCCGAAATGCTGATCGGTATCCCGCTGGATAAAACCGCCATCAAAAACACCACTTATTGCGTAGCCGTAATGGGTAAGGTGATCAAACAACTGATCGATGGTGTATCACTTGCCAGCCTGGGTGAACCGGATGCGAGTTACACAGAGAAAAACCATCTTCGACCCCTGCTTGATAATAACTGGATCGAGGGACAAATTATATTTATCGACAATTTCGAAAATGTGATCGTGAATATTACTCACGAACAATTCGAAGAACAACGTAAGGGCCGCAGTTTCCGCATCGTATTTAAACGCGATGAAATCATCGACCGGCTGAGCGAATCATACGCCGACGTAAACGAGGGGGAAAAACTGGCCCTGTTCAACAGTGCCGGTTACCTGGAGATCGCCATCAACAAAGGCAATGCAGCCGGGCTTTTCGGCCTGCAGGGCTACTCCGAAAAAATGAGCAAAGTACCCGGATTTATGCAAAACCAGCTTTTCTACCAGACTGTAAAGGTCTTTTTTGAATGAGAACACCCGGTTAATCCACCACTGCAGCAGGTCCAGTTACATCCGGCCCACCCCGCATTCCCTTGAAACCCGGTAATTTATTAACGATTCCAACCTCCGCCGCCCCTTCCTGTTCTCCCCTTATTACCCTATTTTTGCCTACCCCGAAAAAACAGGGAAAAAATACTTGTTTATGAACTTTAAAAAAGTCAATAACATCACCGGATGGGCTGTCTTTCTCATTGCCCTGGCCACTTACATGTTAACCCGCGAAGCCAGGGGCAGTCTCTGGGATTGCGGCGAATTTGTTGCCAGTGCCGATAAAGTACAACTTCCCCACCCTCCCGGTGCCCCGTTATTTGTTCTGCTTGGCCGTTTCTTCATCGTCCTTTTTGGCGATAACCCCCTGACCGCCGCCAATGCCACCAACTTCATGAGTGCACTGGCAAGCGCCGCGACTATCTTATTTCTTTTCTGGTGTATCACCCACTTCGCAAGGAAATTATTCGTGAATGCCGGTGAAACACTTGATAAAAACCAGCTATTCACTACCATGGCCGCCGGTGTAGTAGGCGCCCTGGCTTATACTTTCAGCGACTCATTCTGGTTCAGCGCCGTTGAGGGTGAAGTGTATGCCCTGTCTTCTTTTTTTACCGCCATCGTATTCTGGGTAATGCTCAAATGGGAACATGCCGATGAACAGGCGGGTATTGATGTGTACGCACGTTTGAGAAGTGACCGCTGGATTGTTTTGTTATTCTTCCTGATGGGACTTTCAATCGGTGTTCACCTGCTGAACTTACTGACCATCCCCGCCATCGTGATGATTTATTACTACCGTCGTTACAAACCCACTACCAAGGGTGCTATCTGGGCATTCCTGGTGGGTTGCCTGATCACCGGACTGGTACAGGTAGTGATCATCCAGTACTCGATGAAAGCTGCGGGACTTTTTGATATCTTCTTCGTGAATTCATTTAAACTCGGTTTCTTCTCCGGGTTCACCGTATACTTTATTGCCCTTGCAGCCGTGATCGCATGGGGCCTCAGCCTGAAAGAACGCAATTTCAAAAATTCCAGGGTTATTGCCTGGTTCATCGTTTTCATGGCACTTTCACTCCTGCCCTTCTTTATGACACCGGGCAGTGAAGGCGGCGCCAAGTTCGCCAAGTTCCTGCTTGTTGCAGCAGTGGCTGTTGTACTGGGTTACTTCTTTAAACCTGGTGCTTTAAAAGTACTGCGACTGGGTCTCTGGTGTTATGCCTTTATGATGCTGGGCTACTTTGTTTATTTCACCGCACTGATCCGCTCAAACGCGAATCCGGCCATTGATATGAACAATATCGATAACCCCATCAACCTGGTTTATTACCTGAGCCGTGAACAATATGGTAGTGCACCCCTGATCTACGGACCGCATTTCGCAGCCAAAGTCCCCGATGATATCAACCAGGAAGACCCCTATATCCTTGGTGAAGAAAAATATATTAAAGGTGCCAACAAAGATGGTTCGGCCGCTTATATCCCAACCGGCCGCGCCCGCGAATACCGCTATAACAACGATGTGATGCGACTGTTCCCCCGTATCTGGGATTCAAGTAACGACCAGTATCATGCATCATTTTATGCCCAGTGGCTTGGACTGATGGATGAATCTACCGGCGCCTATCTTGCACCGAATGCGGCTGATAACCTCAACTGGTTCTTTAGTTACCAGCTGAGCATGATGTACTGGAGATATTTCATGTGGAATTTCGCCGGTAAACAAAATGATGTACAATCCTCCGGAAGTGTACGCGATGGTAACTGGATCAGCGGTATTCCATTTATAGATAATACAAGACTGGGCGACCAGTCCAAACTGCCCGACAGTATCAAAGATACCAAGGCGCATAACAGTTTGTTCATGCTGCCCTTCATCCTGGGTATCATCGGTTGTGCTTACCAGTATTTCAAAAACCGGAAAGACTGGATCGTCAGTTTCCTCCTGTTCTTTTTTACCGGAATCGCCGTTGTACTTTACCTCAACCAGCCAGGCAACCAGCCACGGGAACGTGACTACGCCTATGTGGGTTCATTCTTTGCATTCGCTATCTGGATCGGTTTGTCGGTGGTTGCATTCGTGCGACTGGCCCGCGAAAAAGCAGATAAACTTACCTTGCAGAATGTGTTGATCTATGGATCAGGATTAACTTTCCTGATTACACTCATGAGTTCCCTGCGTGGCACATTCAGCAGCATCATGATCACATCAATTGCAGTAACAGCCTTGTTTGCACTGGTGACCATTGGTGTTACCTACCTGGTTCGTGCCATTTCTTCCGGTGGACAAAACTGGAAAATACTCAACCTGTCAACCGCAGTTCTTTGCCTGATCGTACCCGTTATCATGGGCCAGCAGGAATGGGGCGATCACGATCGCAGTAATAAAACCCTTGCTCCTGACCTTGCAAAGGATTACCTGGAAAGCTGCGCACCAAATGCAATCATCTTCACCTTCGGTGACAATGATACCTATCCGCTCTGGTATGCACAGGAAGTTGAAAATATCCGCCCCGATATCAGGATCATTAATAATAGTCTTCTTGGAATTGACTGGTATATCAACCAGCTTCGTTACAAGATCAATGCTGCAGCTCCTGTTGACGTAATCTGGACAGAAGGCCAGATCGAAGGTCATAACCGTGAGTATCTTCGTTACAAACAGGACGAACGTGCCAACCCGCAAAGTTTCTATTCACTGTATGATGTGATGAAGAACGTGCTTGGTAAACCTGCGCTTGATCCGGAAACCGGTCGCGATGTGGGATCGGGTAATTTCCCGCTGGCAAAATTCAAGGTCGATGTAGATGTGGCTGCAGCCCGTGCAAGCGGATTGCTTAATGCCAATGACTCTGCCGTTTCACCAATGCTGTTTGAAATACCGCAAAGTAAACTTAGCGGCGGATTGATGAGGAACGACCTGATCATGCTTAATATTATCGCTGCCAATAACTGGAAACGCCCGATCTACTTTACATCCCCTTATGGCGAACTTGGTTTCTCCCAGTACCTGAGAAAGGATGGACTGTCCTATCGCCTGGTGCCCGTGCAAAACAAGTTCCCGCAGAATAACTGGATCTCTGAAATTACCCTGCGTGATGCCGGTGCCGGTGGTACACAGCTGCGTGATAATAATACTGACACCATGTATAATAACCTCATGACTAAATTCCTTTTCGGCGGTGCCGAACAAAAAGGAACTTATTTCGATGAGGAAAACCGCCGTCACCTGCTGGGCATCCGTTCAGCATTTGCAGAGGCTGCGGGTAATATGGCCGACCTGGGTCGCAAAGAAGAAGCCAGCAAATTACTGGATAAGGTAGAACAGGGCATTCTGGCCGATAACCTTCCCTATGCAATGGTTAGCCGGTTCGCTTTACATAACCAGTCCGCCATGATCTACCTCGAGGCAGCCTACAAGGCAGGCCGGAAGGACCTTACCGAGAAACTCCGGAAAGCGATCAGAAAGGATGTTGACCAGCAAAAAGCTTATTATGATTATCTGAAAGACAATCGTCCCGAGCTTTACAATGGCCAGATGGGAGCAACCGAAGCCCCGTACAATATGCTGATGATCCATGTTTTCGAAGCTATCGAGAAGAAATACAACAGTGCAGCCGTAACCCCGCAACCGGTTGAAGGTGGAGCTCCCATCATCAACTCCAGGGCCGATAGCGCAAATACAGATAGCGCCCGCAAGTAAGGATCATGTTAATAATAAATAACAGACGTTAAGAATATGGAAGTCCCCGTTAAACCGGGGACTTTTTTTATATCCCGCCTTGCCCCGCCACCGAACTTACTCGGATCGAATTTTGTTATAAATTGTATTATGCAAGGATTCCATTTTACCAGATTTGACCCCAGTGAGAACGGGAAAACAAAGTTCGACCAGCTCCTTGACCTTTTCATGCAACTGCTGACCTACACCAGTGGCGATGTAAGCGAATCGATGCAATGGCTGAACGAACTTGATAAAAAATATCAGCTGACCGATGGCGAGTATGGGATGGGTGATTTCATCGATGAGATGAAACAGAAAGGTTACCTGACGGAGGACAACCAGAAAGGTGAAATAAAGATCACCCCAAAAACCGAACAGGGCATCCGCAAAAGAAGCCTCGAAGAGATTTTTGGTAAGCTGAAAAAAACCAGGCAGGGTGATCACCACAGTTTCAAACCGGGACAGGGTGATGAACTTAATCCGGAAACAAGGCAATATCGTTTTGGCGATATGCTGGAACAGATCGACTTTACTGAATCAATCCGTAATGCCCAGATCAATCACGGTATCGAAAGTTTCCGGATGCAGGAAGATGATCTCAGTATCCGCGAAACAGATTTCAAAGCCCAGACCTCTACCGTACTGATGATCGATATCTCGCATTCGATGATCCTGTATGGAGAAGACCGGATCACGCCCGCCAAAAAAGTGGCCATGGCCCTGAGCGAACTGATCAAAACCCGGTATCCGAAAGATACCCTCGACATCGTAGTGTTTGGCAATGATGCCTGGCCCATTGAAGTGAAAGACCTTCCCTACCTCCAGGTTGGTCCGTACCACACCAATACCGTTGCCGGGCTGGAACTCGCCATGGATATCCTTCGCAGAAGGAAGAATCCAAACAAACAGATCTTCATGATCACAGATGGAAAACCTACCTGCCTCAAGATCGGTAAACGTTATTACAAGAACAGTTTTGGTCTCGACCGCAAAGTGGTTAACCGCTGTATGAACCTGGCGGCACAATGCAAAAAATTAAAGATCCCTATCACCACTTTTATGATTGCTACCGATCCGTATCTCCAGAAGTTCGTTCAGGAATTCACTGAGATGAATCATGGCAAGGCCTTCTTTGCCGGATTGGATAAACTCGGCGCATTCCTGTTTAAGGATTTTGAAAGCGGTAAAAGAAAAACAGTTTTTTAAAGGACTGTTATTGATCGCCTGCCTCTATAGTTTCCCTCATTCCCTTTAATAAAAATATGAACAATATAAAAACCCTTGGCGAACTGAAAGCCTCCGGATACGAAACCCGATCAATCAAGGAAGAAATCCGCAGAAATCTTATCAGTAAGCTGCAAAAGAAAGAACCCACTTTCACCGGTATCGTGGGTTATGAAGAAACAGTGATCCCCGATGTGGAACGTGCTATCCTGAGTAAACATAATATCCTGTTCCTCGGACTCCGCGGCCAGGCCAAGACCCGTATGGCCCGCCAGATGACGCAGTTGCTCGATGAATATGTTCCTGCTGTTACGGGCAGCGATGTGAACGATGATCCCCTGCAACCGATCACCAGATTTTCGCGCGACCTGATCGCTGAAAAAGGCGATGCCACTCCTATTCACTGGATCCATCGCAGCGAACGTTATGGTGAAAAACTGGCCACTCCCGATGTAAGCGTTGCCGATCTGATCGGTGATATCGATCCTATCAAGGCGGCCAATCTCAAACTAAGTTTTGCTGATGAACGTGTGTTACATTACGGGATCATCCCCCGTAGTAACCGCGGCATTTTTGTAATTAATGAATTACCGGATTTGCAGGCCCGTATCCAGGTAGCATTGTTTAATATCCTGGAAGAAGGTGATGTACAAATCCGTGGTTTCAAACTGCGCCTGCCGCTGGACATTCTTTTCATCTTTACAGCCAATCCGGAAGATTATACCAATCGCGGATCAATTGTTACTCCGTTGAAAGACCGGATCCAGAGCCAGATCCTGACGCATTATCCAAAAACACTGGAACATGCGCTGGAGATCACTGAACAGGAAGCAGGCCTCAGTGAAGCGACAAAAAAACGCGTGAAGGTGAGCGACCTTATCAAGCGACTGATTGAACAGGTGGCGTTTGAAGCAAGGTCAAGTGAATTTGTTGATAAAAAGAGTGGTGTCAGTGCAAGGCTTACTATTTCTGCATTTGAAAATGCCGTGAGTGCTGCTGAAAGAAGGGCGATCATCAATAATGAAAAACAAACCCAGGTATGGCTCGGCGATCTTGCGGGTATCATTCCATCTATCACCGGTAAAGTGGAACTGGTGTATGAAGGCGAGCAGGAAGGTCCGTTCCAGGTGGCAATGAACCTGGTGGACAAAGCCATCCGTACCCAGTTCACACAGTACTTTCCCAATCCGGACACCTTGAAGAAACGTAAGAACACCGGAAAAGCATCCATGCAGGAAAAAGCGGAAGATAATCCCTACAAACCGATCACCAACTGGTTTGATAAAGGCAATCACCTGAATATTTCTTTCAACACAACCGATAAGGACAAGGTCCTGTTATTGTACCAGGTTGACGGATTGCATAGCATGGTGAAAAAATATTTCCCCCAGGCCAATGAATCGGAGACTGCACTGATGATGGAGTTTGTACTGCACGGGCTTTCCTCGTTTTCGCTGATCAGCAAAAAGATTTTCGAAACCAAGATCGAGTTCAAAGATCTTATAGGAAGTATGATGAATCTCGGTGCCGGCAGTTTTGAAGAGGAAGGCGAGTATGATGAAGAAGGATAATTAAAATATAAAAGGGTGTCGCCGATAAAATGGTGACACCCTTCTACTTTCAAAATACTATTTGAATGGGCAATGATTATTTGCCGGTAGTCCTGGTTGCTTTTCCGAAATCTACATACTGGTATTTACCCATGGTCGTTCTTTCCAGTTTCAGGTGATAAGTACCACCTGGGTAGTCGGCCGAAGTTTCTATTACCTCTTTCACCACGCGCTCTTGTTTTCCGTTTACTGGTTTCTTCAGGAACTCGTTCATTACACGCCCGTCCATTGAAGCGGGGATTGAAATACCGAGGATTTGCAATACGGTGGGTGCCAGATCAACATTTGAAGTAGGAAGATCACTTTCAAATTTGTTGCGGAATGCTGGTCCTGCCACTATCAGCGGAATATTTACATCATAGGGACTCAGACTACCATGTCCGGCCACACCAGGGATAAAACTTGCACCTGCATAACCCGCACTGTTCTTGCGGTCGTCCCAATAAGCATCGAGCAGAATATCCGCTGAACGTTCGTGATCCCAATGGATCGATTCAAACGAAAGAGTGCCTGGTACAGCGCCTTTCAGGTCACCTGGTTTTGCCCCTTTAGTAAATAAGGTTCCGACAAATTCCATCGGTTGTAACAAGGCCACTATCTTACCAATCAGCGCCGGATCATGATCCTTCACATGGATGGCGCCACCGGCTGTTACCACATCTTCCGAAGTAAGGGATTGTTTTAATCCTGCATCGACCATTAACTGAGCAAGACTTTTTTTAGCCCCGCCAACATAGGTCATAAAACCGTGATCGGTTGAGATAAGGATATTAAACGAATTGCTCAGGTTTTTACTTTCGAGGCTATCAATGATCCGTCCAAACTGTTCATCGACCGATTTGATTGAAGCCATGGCTTCTGTTGATCCGATGCCATGATCGTGGGCTGCTCCATCCGGGTCAGAGAACCAGATTGCGCTTACCAGCGGGCCGTCTTCCGCCATGCCATAACGGATCAGCGCATCGGCTACCCATTTATGTTTACCACCGGGTTGCACCGGTCCAAGTTCTTTATAAATACTATCCTTCAATGAAACAGGCAGGATCATGGATGGATTAATAATAGCACCGCCGCTGATAGTATGGTTTTGCAGGAACGCCTGTCCGGAAGATCCTGAACTGAATACCATCATTCTCTTACCGGCATTTTGCAGGATCTCACCAAGCGAGATAGTTGTAAGTAATTTCCCGTTGGTTGCTTCAGCGATCTTCTGCAGTTGTCTTGCATCACCGGTATTCAGTCCGGTATTTTTAGATACCTCAGGAAAGAACACGATATTACCCATCAGTCCATGGGTAGCAGGATAACTACCGGTTGAATAAGATGCAGAGTTAACACGTGTTACCGTTGGAAATACACTGTGGTGTTGTTTTCCGTAAGCCGACCTGTTCTTGAATTTAAATAAATTCGGCATTGCTTCGGCGGTAATATAATCTGGTCGAAGTCCGTCGAAGAATACGATCAGCACCTTGTTTTTGCCTGCCGCTTTTGAACCTTCCTGCGCGTTTACATTTAAGAACATTACACACAGGAAAACTATACAACTAAAATTTTTCATACCTATTTTCATCGCTATTATTTTTTAAACAGTTTTTATTTATCCCACCAAACCTTAATATTCGTATCGTCCCCACCCATGGATTTCACCGCATCAGCAAGGCTTGCCGGGTTCAGCGACTGCAGATAGGTTGGATATGGCACTCGCGAGGGAAACTTATTTTCAACCGGTACACCTGCGCCTATTGGTAATACAGGGTATCCGGTCCTTCTCTTTTCAAACCAGGATTGATAGTCATTAAAAAAGAAGGCATAATATTTCTGCTGAATGATCATCTCCAGTTGGGTTTCAACCGGTGCTGATGCATCATAGAGAATGCCTGGCTGCGAGAGGAAACCGGCGGGCATTTCCGCACCCCATTGTTTTATGGATGCCGCAATGCCGGCTTCATAATGTTGTGCCGGGGTTTTCCCGGTTGCAAATCCCTTCAGTGCCAGTTCTGCTTCGATAAATTCCAGTTCAGCATAGGTCATCATGATACCAAGTGAAGTAAATGTTTTCAGCGCATCAGGGTAACTTGAATTTGCACCAACGGGGTACGATACCGTAGTCGGGTAACCACTTTCAATTCCCTGGTATACTGAATTACCATTTACGGTTACACGTGTAGCCCATATTGCCAGCCGCGGATCGCTAACCACATTCAGGTGGTCGATAAAGTATTTACTGAAATAGTTCCCGTCTCTCCATTCTAATTGCCTTGTCAGATAAAATGGATTAAAATAGGGTGTTGTACCAGGATACTTCAGGATTGCATCATCGGCATTGCCGGTAAACAGGGGATATTTTGCCGGATCGGCCAGCATCTGTGAGATCTGTTCAGTAACGTTAATCTCTCCATCCCGTTTAATAATCCGTAACAGTAACCGGAGTTTGAGTGAATTCGCGAATTTTTTCCATTTGAGGATTTCCGCGCCCGCACCGGAAGCGGCATTGGCATCATAAACAATATCGCCGCCAAATGTCAGGCCCTTTGTTGTATTGAATAAAACATTTGCCGTATCGAGATCATTCAGTAGCCTTACATAAATATCTTTTTGTTTATCAAAGGCGGGCAGGAAGGTTCCTTCTGTTCCTTTTGTAGCCTGGCTGAAAGGCACATCACCATACAGGTCGGTCAGGATCGAATAAGCCCAGCATTTATACACCAGTGCTATTCCCATATAATTATTATCATTCAGTCCAGCCGCGATGTTATAGATATCCTGGATATCGGTAAGGTAGCGGTAGAAGTCACTCCATACTGCAGCACCGGGTTGAATCACATAACGGTGAAGTCCACCTGCTCCGGTACTTGCCCTTGGCACATCCACCTGCATCAGCTCATGTGTAAAGAACCTGCCCTGGTTGATTGCTGTGTTCACAATCCGGTATTGCAACTGACCCAGGATAACACCTGGCGTGATTCCCGTAGGCCGGTTGGGGTCGGTATTGAGTTCCTCAAATTTCCTGGTGCAGCCAATGCATAACACGATAACTGCCAGCGCCACGATATTAAATTGTTTGAAGCGTATCATATAACCTGATTAAAATTTTAAAGTAAGATTTAAACCCATTGTGCGGGTTGAAGGAAACTGGGTCAGCTCCACGCCCGGTGTAAGGGTTCCATTGTTCAGGTTCCCGCCTTCCGGATCAAACCCGGGGAAATCGGTGAAGTTGAACAGGTCCCTTCCATAAATTGCGATGGAAGTTTGTTCAAGAGGCAGGCGTTTCAACCATTTTTTTGGCAGGCTGAATTCAACTCGCACTTCCCGTATTTTGAGAAAGGAAGCATCAAAAATATTATTCTCCGTTATCGCATCGTTGTAGATTGTTTCATAGTATGATGCTGCGGACACTCTCTTCGTATTCTGTTCATACTTTCCTGTAATCGGGTTGAGCACAACACCATCACCTATCACACCACCTTCATCACGACCAGGAAGGGTGACCTTTGTTTTACCAAGACTGTTGTTTTTGTAGTTGGTCTGCGACCAGATGTTTCCGCCCATTTGTCCATCAAGAAGAAAACTGAACCTGAAATTGCGGACGGTGAATTCGTTCATCAGTCCTGCTTTCCAATCGGCAAATGCATTACCCATTTTTACAGCAACAGGGTCAAGTCCGAGTGGCAATCCCGATGTAGCCGAATAGATCAACTGGCCTTCCGGGGTGCGGCTAAGCGGGCGACCGTACATATCTCCCATCCTTCCTCCTACCCTTGCCTCGATGGTTACATTGCCACCATGGTTATAAATAATCTGACTGGTTACTCCCTCAGCAAGTTCTTTCACATAACTGCGATTCATGCTCCAGTTAAGTGTAGTGGTCCAGGTGAATTTTTCATTCACAACAGGTTTGCCTGTCAAAACCACTTCCACACCCCTGCTGTTTATCAGGCCTGCATTCACCACTTTGGAATTGTATCCCGAAATAGGATCCACTGGCAGGGCGATAATCTGGTTACGGCTATTGTTTGTATAAACGGTCAGGTCGAGCCCGATGCGGTTCCTGAACAGACGCAGGTCAAGACCTGCTTCGTAACTCGAGGTTATTTCTGGTTTCAGGTTGGCATTATACAATGTACCCGGATTGGTAAAACTGTTATTATAGATCCGGTCGTAGTACTTATCGGTATTATAAGGTGATGCATCATTACCCACCTGCGCCCAGGAAACCCTGAGTTTGGCAAGGGACACCGCGGCTGGCATAACGATCATATCGTTCAACAACAAACTCGTACTGACAGAGGGATAGAAATACGAATTGTTTGCAGCAGGCAGGGTACTTGACCAGTCGTTACGGCCGGTAATGTCGAGGAATATTTTTTCCCGGAAAGAAAACTGCGTGGACGCGTACAGACTGTTCAATGCTTTTTTCGATTTCTGTGGATCGGCCACCGCAGGGAACAGGCTGTTGGAGATCATATAAATACCTGGTTGTGCCAGCTGATCGGCGTACAAACCGGCGAAGTCATATGTCTGACGCATGGCGTTACCACCAGCGGAAGCCGTGAACTTCAGATCATTTCCGATATTATCATGGTAGGTAAGTAAAGCATCGGTATTGATCTCATAGTTGAATACATTCTGTTCCCTGAACATACCATTCGGAAACTTGGTCATGCTGAAGGGACGTTGTTGTGAACGGTATTCGAAAGACATGTCGGTACCGGTGCGAAGCATCAGTTCCAGTTTGGGACTAATCTGGTAATTGGCCGACAGGGAACCAATAACACCGTGTTTATTTATTTTGTTCAGCATTTCGTACAGGTCGAGATAAGGGTTATCAGGACCAGTATTAAATGGATTTCTCTGTTTTACGTTTTCCTGTCCAGCCTGCCAGTACGGCTTAAACCAATCGGGACGGATATTTGGAGCCGTACCGATGATCAGGAAGTACATCATCGACTGGTTATTGTATCCGGCCCCGGGCAGGTTGTCACTTTTTTTATTGGTATAGTTCACCCGGCCGCTGATCTTAAGTTTATCCGTGATCTTCTGGTTGACGGACAATGCCGCGTTGATCCGTTCGAACCCGGTATTGGGCAGGATCCAGTCGTTTTTCAGGTGAGTGAGGGACAGACGGGCTGAACCTTTGTCGTTACCACCTTCCAATGAAATACTGTTTGACCTGGTGAGACCAGTCCGAAAGAAACCCGTGATATAATCTTTATCAGCCACCCAGGGAGTTCGTTCAGTAGGTTTGCCATCAGGCGAGTTTGGATCATACTGGAAATACATCTGGCCGTTGAACTTTGGTCCAAATGCCCTTCCCGCAGCAACCGTGGTACTTGTATTGGGTCCATCGGCACTGTTGAGGTAGGAATAATAAGCATCAGTCCTCCCCTCGCCATATTCATATTGATAATCCGGCCAGCGATTCACCTGGTCAAAACTCACATTCGAATTGAAAGTAACACCAATGCCTTTTTCCCTTTTCCCCGATTTTGTGGTGATGAGTATCACACCGCCACCAGCGCGGCTTCCATAAAGTGCGGTTGCTCCCGCACCTTTTAAAACTGTCACCTTTTCAATATCATCAGGATTTATATCAGACAGGTCTGATCCAAAATCCACGGGGTTATCAGCCGACAGGTTCGATGAAAACCCCGTGCCGGTGATTCTTTTGCTTACGGGAACACCATCGATAATTATCAGTGCCTGGTTATTATCGAGGTTCAATGATGACTCACCTCTCAGGGTTACCCTCGATGAACCGATTGGACCGGCTCCTGCACCTTGAATGGTAAGACCCGCAACCTTACCCGAAAGTGCGTTAATCCAGTTGGATGTCTTCGCATCCTTCACCGCATTCTCGCGCACCGATTGCGCGGCATACCCGAGAGATTTTTCTTCGCGACGAATGCCCAGCGCAGTTACTACCACTTCATTTAATTCACCTGACTGCTGTTTCAAAACCACCGACAGCGAGATCCTCGCTTTTTCGGTTACCATGTATCCCGACAATGTATCCGGAATATATCCAACATGGGTGAAGATAAACCGATAGGGGCCGCCCGGCTGGAGTTTACCGAGGAAAAACATACCCTTCCCGTCAGTAGTGGTATTGAGCACCGGATGATTGAGATTGTTTTGCATGGTCACCACTACATCGCTGATTGGCTGGCCATCGTTGTTTTTTATCACTCCTGTTGCCACGGGTCCGGCATTTTGCCCATTCGCGGTTATGGTACAGGCGATGAATGGTAACAAGCCAATGGCTTTCACCAACAGTCTGAATGGTTTGATAGTTGCGTTCATTTTTGATTGTTTCAGTTTAGACAATAAGATTCCCTGTCATGTCTTTGCATGAATTTTTTGGTTGCTGGAAAATGTTTACTTAAAAATTTACGGCCTGCCGATAATGATCACCTTGTCGACCAGGTGAACATTGAGCCCATTGAGCAGGCAAACCGTTTGTACAAACCCGAATACTGTTTCCCTGTTATGATTATATTCACCTGTAAAACTCATACCTGTTAGCTGTGCCTTATCAAAAGTGATCTGATTCTGATATTTTTCAGTCAGCATCCGGAATACCTCGTCGAGTGGCTGATCGTGAAAACTGATGAAATCATCCGGTTTTGTTTCCGATAATTTTTCCGGGCTTTTCAGGATGGGTTTAATAATGATTTTATCCTTCACCCTTACCATGGCCAGCTGTTTAACCGGGTCAAAACGTAACTCCTGTCCGGGTTTCAGGATCACTGGCTCCACTCCCTTCCTGGTCAGCAGGCTATCAGGCCTCACCACCACCTTTCCCTCGAGCAGGTGAATGCTGGTGATCTTTGTTTCCTGATTAAATGCCGTAATCCTGAAAACCGTTCCCAGCGCGGTTGTAGCTAACCTGCCGGCATAAACTGTAAATGGACGGTTCGCATCCTTTGCCACCTGGAACAAGGCCTGTCCTTTTAAATAAACATCTCGCCGGTTATTTGTAAACGGTGTAGGGTAACCCACTTCACTGCCGGGCATTAGTTCAATTAATGTCCCATCGGGCAATGAGAGTGATAGCGGTTCAGCAGATACATTTTCTGTTCGTTTGTATTCCGGTTGTTCAACTGGTTGTTTATTTACATCTGCCACAGCATGGCTTCCCTTTTTATTGATCTCACTGCTGATGATCCAAATGGATAGAGCCAGGATCAGCACCGCAGCTGCAGATATCCAGGGATGTCTTACCAGCAATGATTTTTTTGGTTGTTGTGTGCCGGTACTGTCAGATTCCAACATACTCACAGACAAATCGGAAGGTAACGACCGTTGCTTTGTAGTGACTCTGATGTTTTCCAACATCCCCGCCGACTCATCGGCAGGCAAGGTCCGTTGCTTTATACTTTCCCTGATAGTCTCCAACATTCTTGCCGACACATCAGCTGGCAACGACCGTTGGGTAGTGAACTCCCTCCAGCTTTCTTCCGACAACAGCGCCGGTAAATATTCGGGGTGTTGCCTGATATAAAGCTCTACGGCTTCCCTCTCGGCTTCCGTACAGTCATTTTGTAAAAACCGTTCAATCAAGGCATCGGTAATAACCATATATCTATACTTCGTTTTATTTGAAACGTACCCCCACCGGTAACATTTAGTTAATATTGGAATTGTTGGAAGGGAATCAGAACAGGAATAAAATAACTGTCCCGATCTTTTGTTTAAGATGCCGGATTGCCCTACTGATCTGGTTTTCGACGGTTTTTGGGGAGATGGATAGTTGTTCCGCAATCTCTTTGTGGGAAAGATCATCAAACCGGCTTAGTTTGAAGACGGCTCTTCTTGCCTCTGGTAATTCTTCAATCAGGTCATTAACCCGGCGAAGCTCGTCCTTGAAGGTAGTATCGGTTTCAACATAGAGGTAACTGGCTTCGTCTACGGGTTCTTTCAGGTGAGCACGTGCAGTTCGTTCCTTCCTCAAAAGGTCGATCATGGTGCTTTTTGCCACGCGGAAAACCTGGATAGACAAATCAAGGTCTGCCGATAACTTTAACCTGTTTTCCCAAAGTTTAATAAATGTCAGCTGTACTGTTTCTTCCGAGAGGTAGGGTGAGTGCAGGTATTTGAGCACATAGAAATACAGCCGGGAATGAAAATGGTGATAGGCCTGTTCAAAACTCTTCTGATCACCGTTCCGTATTTGCTCAACACTGATCTCCATAACCCGGCAAAGATATTCCGGTGGTCAGGTCGTGTCCGGGAGTACAGGTTATGTAATTATTACCTTTATCCGGATGTTATAAATACTCATGCAGATAACAGTTAAGGGAACTGTTATAATATATTGACCTCACGCTCCAGTTGCACTCCAAACTTTTCATTCACCGATTCCATTATACG
>JBEVJC010000009.1:0-29806 GCA_040510375.1 Chitinophagaceae bacterium | reverse complement strand
GGTTATGTAATTATTACCTTTATCCGGATGTTATAAATACTCATGCAGATAACAGTTAAGGGAACTGTTATAATATATTGACCTCACGCTCCAGTTGCACTCCAAACTTTTCATTCACCGATTCCATTATACGTGTACTGAGGTTAAAGATCTCTTCACCTGTGGCAGCACCATGATTAACCAACACCAGTGCCTGTGCAATGTGCACACCTGCATCTCCTTCGCGATAACCTTTCCAGCTGATACCTTCTACCGGACCACTATGTTCGATCAGCCAACCAGCGGCAAGTTTTACGCTGCCATCATCATTGACATAACCCACCAGTTCAGGCCATGAGGATTTAAGAAGATCAAACTGTTCGCGGGTTACGGAAGGGTTTTTAAAAAAGGAACCTGCATTACCGATCTGTTTCGGATCCGGAAGTTTGGAAGTCCGGATATTGATAATGGCCTGTGATATGGTACGTAAGCCGGGTTCGGTGATTCCCATTGATTCCAGTTCCTTACGGATAGCACCGTACTCAATATGGAATACCGGTTTTTTACTCAACCTGAAAGTAACATCGGTAATCAGGAACTGACCCTTATATTTATTTTTAAAAACACTGTCGCGGTAACCGAAAGCGCAATCTTTCGTACGGAAAATATAATTGGTCTTTTCTTCCAGGTTAAATGCTGTCAGTTCATGAAACACATCCTTTAACTCCACTCCGTAGGCACCGATATTCTGCATGGGTGAAGCCCCTACGTTTCCCGGTATTAGCGACAGGTTTTCCAATCCACCCAGATCATTATTGATAGTATACTGCACCAATGAATGCCAGTTCTCCCCCGCCCCGGATTTAAGGTATACCGCATTATCATCTTCCTGCACCTTACTAATACCCTTCATCTCATTTCTGATCACCAGTCCGTCCACATCCTTTGTCAACAGGATATTACTTCCCCCGCCAAGTATCAGGGCTGGCTGCCGCCGGTGCCAGGCAAGCACTTCCTGCAGTTCGGTAATGGAACGGATGGCCGAGAAGTACCGCGCATTCGCTGTTATACCGAAACTATTATAATCCTTTAATGAGAAATTTTCCTGGACTTGCATGGTGTAATATTAAGCAGTTATTTTTTAAATCGTGTTACAGCGGATCCACATCCGGTACCACCACGACCGACTTATACATTGGATCATTTGACATCACTCCCGCCTGGAACAACAGATCCCTTTTACACTGGGCAATCAGTTTATTATCTTTCGGTAATTTGATCAGCAACTCCATCAGGTATTTATTCCTGACACGACCCACAACGGGCTCGGCGGGACCTACCAGGTAGTCGCCATATTTAAATTGCAGTGATTCAGCGAAGCGGATCGCCGCTGATTGTACCACATCCTTCATCTTGTGGCGGAATGATAAAGCAATGATGCGCGAAAACGGCGGGTAAAAAAATTGCTTCCGTTTTGCAATCTCATCTTCATACATTTTTTTATAGTCATGCTGCTTTACATACAGCAACACCGGATGAAATGGCTGTGAAGTCTGGATCAGCACCTGCCCGGTGGCTTCACGCCGTCCCGCCCTCCCGCTTACCTGTTCCATTAACTGGAAGGCGCGTTCATTTACCCTGAAATCGGCGAAGTGCAACAGGCCATCCGCATCGAGGATACCTACCAGGTCTACATTATCAAAATCAAGTCCCTTTACTACCATCTGTGTTCCCACCAGGATATCGATCCGGTGTTGTTCAAACTGCTGGATCAACACATCATGCGCATTCTTTCCCCTGACAGTATCCATATCCATCCTTCCCACTTTTGCCTGCGGGAATGTTTCCTGTAAAATCTCCTCGATTTTTTCAGTACCGAAATTCCGTTGCGTGAAACTATGACTGCCGCATGCAGTGCAGGTCTGCAGGGGAGCATACGTGGTCCCGCAGTAATGGCAAACGAGTTTATTACTAAACTTGTGAAAGGTGAGAGACACATCACAATATTTACACTCAGGGATCCAGCCGCAGACAGTGCAAACCTGGTAAGGCGTATAACCGCGGCGATTCTGGAACAGGATTACCTGTTTTTCCCTGGCAAGCACTTCATTCACGGCTTGCACCAATGGGGGGAGCACGATCGCTTTTTCACCCGTGCCCTGTTCAATTGTTTTTTTATCAATGATGGTAATCGGGGGCAAGGCAATATTTCCGTACCGCTCATTCAGTTCAATCAGCCCATACTTTCCGGTTACCGCATTATGATAAGTTTCCAGCGAAGGTGTGGCGGAACCGAGGATTACACGCGCACCAAAGATGGAGGCGAGATAGATAGCAGCATCCCGGCCATTATAACGGGGCGATGGATCCTGCTGTTTATAGGAACTGTCATGCTCTTCATCACAGATGATCAGTCCAAGGTCCTGGAATGGCAGGAATACGGTGGATCTCGCTCCCAGTAAGACTTTGATCTCCCCGTTTTTTACCTTATGCCAGATCTCAACCCGTTCATTCTGGGAAAACTTTGAATGGTACACACCGATATATCCGCCAAAATGTTTTTGTAAACGGCGGATGATCTGACCCGTCAGCGCGATCTCGGGCAACATGTACAATACCTGTTTGCCCTGGCGGATTATTTCTTCTATCTGTTTGATATAAATCTGGGTCTTGCCACTTGAAGTGACGCCATGCAGCAGACAAACATGTTTGTCCTTCTGTGCATCGGTAAGTTGTGCCAGTGCAATTTCCTGTGCAGGGGATAATTCAAAGTCGATCGTGATATCCCGTGGCATGTAGCGGATCCGGTCTACCTGCCGCTTCTCTGCACGGAGTACCTTCTTTTCTATCAAACCCTTCAACTGCGCATCGGAGGCGCCGGATTTTTTTAGTAGTGCCGCCTTGGTTACTTCCCCTTCAGTGCGCACCAGGTGGAGGTACGAGAGTAATAACTCCATTTGTTTAGGCGCACGTGACCAGTTATTCAGCAGGTCGGACAATTTATCTTCGTTCGAGTACTCGTTTTCGAGTTGGATATAAGTTTCCTTTTTGGGGGTATAGGTTTGTTTGAGGGCTTCCCATACAAAACAGACTTTCTGGTTGATCATTTTATTGATCACGGGATAAACATTCCGCGAGTCCAGCAGTTCCTGCACCTCGGTGATCTTTAGTTCTTTTTTTAACAGAAGCGCTTCACCAACAATAAATTCATCGTGATCCAGTTCAGAAAAATCATCTCCATATTCTTCATTATACACCAGTACGGTTTCGCTGCTCAGTTTGAAATGCGCGGGAAGTGCCGCTGCCATTACTTCGCCCTCTGTGCACATATAATAGGAGGCCACCCATTGCCACAGGGTCAGTTGTTCTTCAAAAACCACGGGTTCCACATCCAGTACATTCAGGATTTCCTTGGGTGTAAAGGCGGCAGGCTCCTGCTGGTGCACCGTTTTTACGATGCCAGCGTACTTTTTATTCTTGCCAAGATTCACTTCAACCCGTACACCGGGTCGCACCTGTTCGAGGTATTCATCGGGAACCGACCAGGTATAATTGCGCGGAAGAGCCAGCGGGATAATGATATCCGCGAACCAATGCACACCAGACGACTTCACCGCCCCTTCTGTAAATAAAACCTGTTCAGACATGGAAACATAAAGATAAACAGGAAAGCACTACCGATCACCGATCCAGGCTGCCTTGTAAAATTTGAGTCTTGCAGACATCAGTTCAAACACCTTTTGTTTTAGCTGAGGCAGGTCAGCAGAAGTGAGTCCCAGCACGGGGATTTCATCCATGTATACGATGCGGCAACGACCCGGTGTCATCCGGAACAAACCTGAATAATGCATCCGCGAATAATTATCAAGGAACAATACGGGTTTGATCGGTGTCTGGGTTTCAATGGCCAGGCGGAATGCGCCATTATAAAACTCCTTCAATGGATCGGTACCCATGTTAAACGTCCCTTCGGGAAAAACAAGTACCGAGATCCCTTTTGCGATGATCGATTGCATGATCAGCATACTGCGGGTCCGGTTGGCTGTACTGCTGCGGTCCACCGTAACGATGGCTTTGCGATAAATAAATCCGAACATCGGCACCCTTGACAATTCGATCTTACCCAGTGGGCGGACCGGCTGGCGGTAAGCAATCGGAAGGATGGCCGCGTCCAGGTAGGATATATGATTGCTCAGGAAAATGTATTGCCGTTGTTTATCATGCGGTGATTCATAAATTTTTCTGGGGATGATAAAGACCAGGGCGAACCAGCTGTCGGCCCAGACCGAACAAATCCGGAAAATCAGGTTGCCTCCCCGGATGCGGCCAAAAAAAGAAGCCAGGATCACAAAGGGAAACAGGATCAGCATCAGCACAACGAACAATATCATGGCGTAGATACTATACACGAGTAAGAAGGGCCGGAGCCATGGTCTGGCCATCAATTCCTGTATTTTTTATTATCGCCGGCGCAATCACAGGTCCATTCCCTTCCCAGATCGATCACCGTTACCACCTTGGTTTTCTGGTCGCACTGGGCAAATATAAACCGGACACGCTGGGCATCGGCCGTTGTTCCCTCCACTGCGTATTCCGGACAGGGTTTCGCTTTCACCCTACTTTTTGCATAATTGATGGTGCCGGTCAGCATGATCTGCTCTACTTCCGCCTCAGTAATCTGGCGGCATTCCATGCGGCACCGGGCATGCATAGTATATTCGAGAAAAGAAGTGCGGCGGTCGAATCCGCGGTCGCGATTGGGTGACGGGTCCTCCAATTGCGGGGAAGGGTGTTTTTTCAGGACGGAAGGGCCCGATTTTGGAGCCGGCGAACGGTAGGTCGATACCTGGTTGCAGCGACGGACTACAAACAGGGCGATCGCCAACCCAAGTATCAGGAAATATGGTACCCATTTTCTGCCCACGTAAAACTTTTGGTAAAACTAGTGCGTTTTCGGAAAACCAGCGAAGCTGCAATGGTTCCTCATTTATTTTTAAAAGTTTACCTTCGTCGGCTCTATGGCCCAGTCACAAACAGTCGCTTTTCACACCCTCGGGTGCAAGCTCAATTTTTCGGAAACCTCTTCCCTCTCCAGGATCCTGGAAAGTGAAGGATTTTCCCAACGGAAATTTGAGGAACAGGCTGATGTTTATGTAATCAATACCTGTTCAGTAACCGATAATGCCGATAAGGAATGCCGGCACCTGGTGCGGAGAATCCAGCGTAAATCGCCGGAAAGTATGATTGTGATCACCGGTTGTTACGCGCAGCTTAAACCAAAGGAAATCTCGGAGATCCCGGGTGTTGACCTGGTGCTTGGTGCTGCTGAAAAATTTAATATCGCCAGACATATCCGCGAGTTTACCAAGGGTGATTCCGCAAAAATCTGTTCCTGCGATATTGATGAGGTAACGGGATTCCATGCCTCCTATTCGCAGGCCGACCGCACCCGGACCTTCCTGAAGGTGCAGGATGGGTGTGATTATAACTGTTCTTTCTGTACCATTCCCATGGCACGTGGCAAGAGCCGCAGTGATAGTATAATCAATGTAGTGAACAAGGCGAGGGAACTGGGAGTTGCAGGTACCAAAGAGATCGTGCTGACGGGGATCAACCTGGGTGATTTTGGAAAGGGCGACGACTATTACCAGGCAGCACCTGACCCATTGAATCCAAAGAAAAGCGCGGAAAGTTTTTATGAGCTGGTTAAGGCGCTTGATAAAGTGGACGAAATAAAACGTTATCGCATTTCTTCCATTGAGCCCAACCTGTTAAGCAATGAGATCATTGAATGGGTGGCCAACAGTGATAAGTTCATGCCCCATTTCCATATCCCGCTGCAAAGCGGTTCCAATAAAATACTGGGGTTGATGAAGCGGCGTTATAAACGCGAGCTCTATGCGGAGCGTGTGAACCTGATCAGGACACTGATGCCACATTGCGCAATTGGTGTGGATGTGATAGTTGGATTTCCGGGAGAAACAGATATTGAATTCCAGGAGACCTTTGATTTCCTGCATAGCCTGGACATCTCTTACCTGCACGTATTTACTTATTCCGAAAGGGACAATACCCATGCTTTAACATTGGGACCGGTGATTCCGGTGAATGTGCGGAATGAACGTAATAAGATCCTGCGTAATCTATCGTATATGAAGATGCAGTACTTCACCGATAAACACCTTGGGCAGACGCGAAAAGTGCTGTTTGAAAAGCAGGACAAAAACGGGATGATCGAAGGTTATACGGATAATTATATAAGGGTTACCACTCCCCTGCGTGCTGAATGGGTAAATAATATCGTTGACTGGAAAATTTAATTTTTCAACCTTATTTTATAGGTTAAGAACCGATACTCCCTTAATTTTATCGCCCCGGAACGTTAGCTCAGTTGGTTTAGAGCACTACTTTGACAGAGTAGGTGTCACTGGTTCGAGTCCAGTACGTTCCACTCAACCGGAAGGCAGCGAAAACATAATTTGGCTGCCGTTTTTTATTTTGGTGAAACCGCGTCGGGCGAAACTGGCTATTTGCCTGGATAACCTTTCGATCTCCGGATCAATCCTACTTTTGATATTTCTGCAATCACCTGCATCATTCCATCATCTTGCCCGTCTGTAAATTTACCACTGTTGAATTATAATGCAGACTTGTTCATCCCGTAATGCGAATTCTTTAGCACCCCACGGGCGAAGAGTAATTTCTTTAAGATTGGGATGAAGAAATTCCGGATGAGAATTACATACCTTTTCAAAAACTTCTTTAATATTTTTAGTGACTAACCTAAACTCAGGATTATGTTCTTTTGCAAGCTTTGCATGTTCAAAAAGATAAATACTTAATCCATCTTTATTCAGTACACAAAATGGTTCGTCGGATTTTATTTCATTATGTCCAATATCAAACCCTAAACAGTCGGCAAACATTTTCAAACCATTGGTAATATTCACGTAATAAACATTCGGAATTAGTTGTTCAAAACTCATTGTTGTATTTTTACTGGGAAGTGTTTTTAATTACCGCCAACGCTTATATTTATGAAACAAAATAAGCAATTTTTAATCCTCGCCCCCTAGCGAAGAATATCCAAAAACATCCCCACCTTGTGACACGTTTTCCCGTGTACAGGATCATCGCTTATAAATCACCCATAACGGCAGGGCACGCTTAAAAGATTCTTCTAATTGGTTCGACAATCTGCCGGCAGACTCCACTTGTTTCCCCTGCTGATCCGTTAACATTTTCCCGGGTGTTTTGTCTACCTCCCCCATTTATCCCCGCCATGCAACTTTCCCGTTGCAGGATTGTCTTTATATAGACATGAAAAAATACCAGGCAATCATAAATTTCAGGATTACCGAAGAATTCCAGGAGCTGATTCCCCCTCACCGCGTCTATGTTAACTATCTGATCAATAAGGATATCATTGACCAGTATGTGGTCAGTCTGGAGCTTCAAACTGCATGGATTACGATCAATGCAGAGAATAAACTGGAAGCAGAGAAACTATTGAAAAAAGCCCCCCTTGCAAAATTCTGGACCTGGCAACTAACGGAACTGGGCGTTTGGGATGGCCAGCTTTACCGGCTACCGGTATTGCAGATGAATTAACAAATCTTCTTTGGTTTTGGTCCTGGCCTACGGGCCAACGGGCACCGTATAGCCATTTCAGAAAGTCACAAAGCCTCCCTCTATTGAAACTTCAGGATTGTCTGCAAGACCTGTATAGTTAATTCAAGACCAGCCAAACTGTAACAAAACCGTACAAAGCCTGTTGCGTTAACGGACGTCTCCGTAATTCCCCCAAGATAATAGGTTGACTGTCAGATAGTATAAATATCGGTATATTTCTGGCACCATTGAGGAGTACACATTAAACCATCTAACCTCAATTCAACCGATATGTTCAGAAACTACATCAAGATTGCCTGGAGAAACCTGGTGCGCAATAAAATGTATGCGACCATTACTATTGCAGGGATTACGGTCGGACTGGCCGCGTTCTGGTTAATCGCGCTGTATGTTGCCGATGAATTTACCTATGACCGTTATCATAAAAATGCCGACCGGATTTTTCGTGTTGCCCAACATACGCGTTGGGAAGGTGGTAATATCAGCCAGGCATCCACTTCTGCTCCATTCGCCGGGGAATTAAAAAAAGAATTTGCGGAGATCCAGGAAGCCACCCGTATTGTGATTGAAGGCAACGGAATCATTAGTTTTAAGACAAAAAAACTACAGGTTAACGATATCTTTTTTGCCGATTCAAATGTTTTCAATGTATTCACTATTCCCTTCCTGCATGGTGATCCGAAGACCGCGTTGATGGCGCCGCAAACGATCGTCATCACCGAAAGCCTCGCCAAAAAACTTTTCTCCGACCCTGCCCTTGCGCTCAACCAGACCATTCATTTCGAAAATAATTATCCAAACCTGGTTACTGGGGTTATCAAGGACATTCCGGAGAACTCCCATATGCGTTTCAGTGCTCTTCGCTCTATGCCCAATTATACCGGCGGCTGGCAAAACTTCAATGTATTCACCTATTTGTTGCTGAAAGAAAACACCGACTACAAAGCGCTCGAAAAAAAGTTACCCCAGTTTGCTGCGAAGACCATTATGGCCATCATGAAAGTAACTGATTACCGGATGGAGCTCCAGCCGTTGAAATCCATACATCTCAATTCCAATTTACAGGTGGAGGTAAGTAATAACAGCAGTTTAACCAGAGTTTATATTTTCATGGCGATTGCCATCCTTGTATTGATCATTGCCGTGATCAACTATATGAACCTGGCTACCGCACGTGCATCGGTACGGATCCGTGAAGTCGGCGTACGAAAAGTAGTGGGATCTGGTCGCGGCCACCTGGTAGCGATGTTCATTACCGAGGCCATTGTTATCACCCTCATTGCGGCAACCGCTGCGTTTTTCATTGTAGTGGTACTGCTACCCTTCTTCAATACTGTTGCGGGAAAAAATTTAACCGTGTGGCGCTTTGGTACCCTGGTCACGCTTTCAGCGTTAATTGGTTTTATCCTGATTACCGGATTTATCAGTGGCAGTTACCCCGCGTTATTCCTTTCCCGTTTTAAAACGATATCGGCGCTTAAAGGCCAGATGGGAAATCTCGCAACCAGTATTTTGTTTCGCAAATCGCTGGTGGTTTTTCAATTTGTGATCACGGTAGTCATGATTGCCGGTTCGTTTATTATTTACAGGCAACTGCAGTATACGCGTCAGAAAGATCTTGGTTTCAATAAAGACCAGGTGCTCACATTCCATATTCACGACCAGCAGGTACGAACGCAGGTAGCCGGGATAAAAACACAGTTATTACAAAATCCATTGATCCAGGGTGTAGCTGCGGCCGGGAATCCGATTGGAAACAATAACCTGGGATCACATGGATTTCATTTCGAAAAAAATGACGGAACGTTCAGCAGCAGTACCAAGCTATCGCAGGAATTAATGGTCGATGCCGATTATATTCCTACTATGGAAATCAAACTCACCGGAGGAAGGAATTTTACCAAATCGGGGCAGGCCGATAAATACACCGCTGCCATCGTTAATGAAACACTGGTAAAAGAACTTGGCTGGAAAGAGCCGCTGGGTAAACGTTTGCGGTTTACTTATGGCGACAATGAAGTAGCTGAACGAACTATAATAGGTGTAGTCAGGGACTTTCATACCTACTCGCTGCAACACAAACTTGATCCGATGGTCTTGTTGATGCCGCCCGCGCCTTCGATGGAAGACAATCTTTATGTCAAGATCAATACGGCAAAAACGGCCGATGCGCTGGCATTTATCGAAAAGGCATACAAGCAGTTCGATAACCAGAATCCGGTGGAATTTAATTTTCTTGATCAGAATTTTGCCCGTCAGTATGAGGCCGAATTAAAACAGGAGAAGTTGTGCCTGGCGTTTACTGTGCTTGCGATCTTTATCGCCTGTCTCGGATTATTTGGCCTTGCTGCATTTACCGCACAACAACGCGTAAAAGAAATTGGTATCCGGAAGGTACTGGGTGCAAGTGTGGGATCTATTGCGGTGATGCTGAGTAAAGACTTTGTAAAACTGGTCATTATTGCTGTCTGCATTGCCACTCCCATTGCATGGTATGGCATGAACCGCTGGCTCGAAGAATTTGCGTATCGGGTGAATATTGATTTCTGGGTGTTTGGACTGGCGGCCGGAGTTGCAATGGGTATAGCACTGGTTACCGTAAGCAGTCAGGCGATTAAGGCGGGAATGACGAACCCGGTAAAGAGTTTGAAGACGGAATAATTGTAAATGCTCGAGGCTAAATCTATCTTTTGTTTTCAAATCGAATTCATTATAAGTTCATATTCAAACACTTACGAACGACATATTCTAAAATTATCCAAAATGTGCAAATCTAACATTTCATGTTACATTTGCACATGATTAAACGTCGTCTTGAAAATGACATAAAGGATGCCCTGAAACGCAGCGCATCGGTTGCTCTTCTTGGCCCAAGGCAAGTTGGAAAGACGACAATAGCGTTTAATATATCAGAAACAACCCCTTCTATCTACCTCGACCTTGAAAGCCGGGTTGATCTTGCAAAGGTTCAGGAAATTGAGGTCTTTCATTCAGAAAACAGTGATAAACTTATTATACTGGATGAAGTCCAACGTCTGCCTGAAGTTTTTGCACCACTCAGAGGGATAATAGACAAGGAACGCCGTAAGGGAAACAAAACCGGCCAGTTCTTATTTTTAGGTTCAGCATCAATTGACTTGTTGCAACAATCAAGCGAATCACTTGCCGGAAGAATTGCCTATATCGAACTCCACCCCATTGATGTACCCGAATACGCAGGTAACAATATTGAGAAAATGCACCTGCTCTGGTTACGTGGAGGCTTCCCCGAAAGTCTTTTAGCTTCTTCTGATCAGGATAGTCTTAACTGGCGGTATGATTTTATAAAAACTTACCTGGAGCGGGATATCCCACAACTGGGACCACGCATACCTTCGGTGACACTGGATCGTTTCTGGACAATGCTGGCTCATAACCAGGGATCCGTTCTGAATGCGGCTCACCTGGGACGAAATCTCGACGTGTCAGGCGTGACCATCGCACGTTATCTGGACCTCATGGCCGATTTATTATTGGTCAGGCGACTGAAACCCTGGACTTTTAATATCGGAAAACGCCTTGTTCGTTCTCCCAAAATATATGTACGCGATAGTGGCATTACCCATGCCTTGTTAAATATTGAAGGGTACAACGATTTACTGGGTCACCCCGTAGTGGGAGGAAGCTGGGAGGGATTTGTAATTGAAAATCTCCTGTCTGTCGCACCTGCAAGAGTACAACCATTTTATTACGGGACTCCCCGCGGGGCTGAAATCGACCTGGTCCTGGAATTTTCCAATATTGAAAAATGGGCAATTGAAATAAAACGAAGCTCGTCGCCAGCTTTAACAAAGGGATTTCATGACGCATGTGAAGACATCAATCCGCAAAAAAAATTTGTGGTGTATTCTGGGAAGGAACGGTTTTCTCTCGGTAACGACATAACTGCCATATCGCTTTTTGAATTGATGCAGGAACTTCAAAGTCTGTAGACTGAAAGGTGCACTAATCCGCACGCAAACTGTTAACCGGGCTGGACATCGCGCTGGTGATGGATTGATAACTGACGGTAACGATTGTTATAATAATGGAAAAAGCCGCCGATAGAAGAAATGCCGCGGGGCCGATCATAATTCTGTAATCGAATTTTTGCAGCCACTCATGTAAAAAATAAAATGCAAGAGGCGATGCAAATACACAACTGATAACAACGAGGGTTAAAAAATTACGTGACAGAAGAAACCAGATATCAAAAACAGATGCGCCCAGTACTTTCCTGATCCCCATTTCCTTTTTTCTTCGCTCCGCTACATAGGCTGCAAGCCCAAACAAACCAAGGCAGGAAATAAAAATAGCCAATGCCGAAAATATACCCGCAAGTTTGCCAATCAATACTTCCAGACTAAATTTAGTTTCATAGGCTTCATCTGCAAACTGGTAATCATATGGTGACGAAGGATTATACCTGTTGAAAATTCCTGAAATCTTTGTGATTGCTTCGTGCGTATTCACTCCTGGATTCAAGCGATAGATAATGCTACCAACCCAAGCGGGATTATATACAAAAATAGCCGGACTAACAGAGAAAAAAGGTGATCCGATAACCGCATTTTTGACAACCCCGATTACACGCATCGGGTTTTTAGAATAATTAAAAGTTATTAACTGGCTTATGGGATCTTTTAAACGCAGCCGATCCACCGCAGCTTCGTTTAGTATAATATTCAGCGTATCCGGACCAGCATCGCTTCCAAAATCACGCCCTGCCGACAATGTCATACCCGTTGTTTCAAAATAATCCTGCGAAATCGCCATGGTAACCATCTCAAGGGATTCTTCAGGTTTTTTTCCGGGCCAGTCCGAAAGGGTAAATGAGGAAGTGAAATATGTTACCGGGCTCGCTGCCGTTGTGACGTTTGTTATCTGTCCACTTTGCAAAAGATCATTCTTCAGCGCACCGTAATTTTTGACAAGGTCTTCGCTGCTGCCTGTCATCAACAGCTTATCGGAATTATATCCCTTAGGCCGGTCCTTCACATACTTTATCTGCTGATAAATGATATAGGTGCTGATTATTAATGCAATTGAGCAACTGAACTGCAATACAACCAATACCTTGTGGGGGAGCGCCGACCATTTCCCTGCCTGGACTGAACCTTTCAGAACTTTGATAGGCTTAATCGAAGACAGGTAGAATGCCGGCCTGCACCCGGCCAATATCCCTGTAAATAATACATAACAAATCATAATAGCCCAGAATACCGGGCTTGAATATGGGAGCACAATGTTACCCGATGTTAGTCTGTTAAAATAGGGAAGGCTTAATTGAATAATGACAAGTGAAAGGAGAAATGCGATAAAAGTAAGTAACATCGACTCACTCAGGAACTGAAAGATTAAATCCTTCCGCCGTGAACCTATTGCTTTACGAACCCCTACCTCACGGGCCCGTTTTTCGGACCGGGCGGTACTCAAATTTGTAAAATTGATACAGGCAATTATCAAAACCAGTATTCCAATCAAACCGAACATACGTACATACTCAATCATACCGCCGCTTGCTTTACCATTGCTGAATTCCGTCAGCAATCTCCAGTCTTTTGCAGGATGCAGGATTACTTCTATCTTATGGGTCGGATCATGCTTTGTTATAACATCTTTTATTTTATTTCCAAATGCTTCGGGATCTGTACCTGGTTGTAATTGCAGGTAAGCGGGGTATGAATAATTAGCCCATTGCGCCCGCACCTCTTTTTGTTCTGCAAAAGTATACGGCAAAAGGTAATTGAATTGTAGTGTGGAGTTTTTGGGCAAATCCTCCATTATACCTGTAACAACAATATTATTTTTATTATCGATCCTGATTATCCTGTTTACCGGGTCAAGATCGCCAAATAAAGATTTTGCAGTTGATGCAGTTAAAACAACAGAGTTGGGGTCATTTAATGCTGTATTTACATCGCCTTTCAACAATGTGAAAGGAAACATTTTCATAAAATCCTTACCAACCTGCAAGCCGTAGATATTCAGTTTTTTATCCGCTGCTACGAGAGTATGTTGTGATCCCCAATCTGTCTCTGATGCGTATTTTACTTCGGGATAATTGTTTCGTAGTTCATCGATCAGCGGTAATGAGGTACCACTCTGGGTTTTAATATCTCCATTATAATCGAAATTCAGTTTTACCTGAAATAATTGATTATACCCCGGCAAAAAGCGGTCGTAAGAGAATTGGCTATGTATCCACAATCCAATTAGTAATGCCACAGCCATTCCCGCCGAAAGGCCTGTTATATTCAGCGCACTGTAAAACTTATTGTTCAACATGTAACGCAAGGCGGTTTTGAAATAATTTCTTATCATAATGGCCGCTTAAGAGGTAAGGATAAGAAATGTTAAATAAAGTGCCAATTATCTATAACGCTAGTTATCAGAACAGCTGAACCTGGTTATCCTGTAATTATGTATCAAAAACGAACAGGCTGCGTTCAGAAATGAACAGGTGTCGAAAATGGGAGATGAAGCTGCGGGCTTTTAAAATAAACTTACCTGATAGCTCGTACTGTGCCCTCCAGCCTTCCCAGCCAGCGTAAAAACACCCAATTCCAGTAGTTGTTGCATGTCCCTTGTTGCCGTTGCTTTTGATGTTTTGGTAATGCCGATATATTGCCGGGCATTCATTCCTCATTGAAAACCTTTAGTGCCTTCTTCGAGCATTCTCTTTATAACAGTAAGCTGCCGTTCGTTCATTTGATCTTTGAAACGATCAAAGAAGCGCGTTTTTTTCAATGTAAAATCAATCTGTGTTTCCGCTTCAATCTGAGCACTAAGAGCAGTCTTTACAAAATAATCCATCCACGGCGTTATTTCATTCGCCTTCTGTGCTTTTTGAAGTGACTCGTAATATAATTTCTTTTCAGCCTCTATCGTTCTTGACAAACTTAATATTACTGGCCGGCCGATTGTCTGAGACAAGGCTTTTTCAGCAATTGCACGGCCAATCCTGCCGTTGCCATCTTCAAATGGATGTATGGTTTCAAAATACAAATGCGCAATTGACGAACGCACCGGAGCTCGTTTGATCTCACTCTTACCATTTTAGCGGCAATCCGTTAATCTCAAACATATTAATACGCTTTGGGACCTGGAAGTGCCTAGTGGAATACGATTAGTGATAAAAATGTAGAACGAACAAGCGGCCCGAGCAACGGGCTGTTTCATTCGCAATTTAAACATAATTTCTACCTTTGGTTTCGTTACTTTAAATTAAAAATGCAGGGTACCAAAAACATAACCGACACCGGTATAGAATATAAAATTTCAAAGCCTTCTCTACAGCTATCCGACTTTGTCGAAAGTTTTTGGATGGCTGAAAACGTATCTAATACAGCACATGAAATAGTTATTCTACCTGACGGCAGATTTGATATTATCTTTTCATATTCATCAAATGAACCTTTTAATATTATACTTACGGGTTTAGCAACTGCGCCTGAACAAAATTCCATTTCGCCGAAAATGGTAATGTTTGCAGTGAGCTTTAAATTGCTTGCAATTGAATATTTGTTAGACATAAAAGCCGCTTCTTTATTAAACACTGCACATCCATTGCCAACTAACTTTTGGGACATCAAAAAAGGCGACTTAAATAATTTTGAAAACTTTTGCGAAAAAGTTTCAGCGAAAATGTTGTCACTAATCAAGCCGGAAATTGACTGCAGAAAACAAAAGTTATTTGACTTGATTTATTCTTCAAACGGTTCTTTGACAGTAAAAGAACTTTCCGACACAGTTTTTTGGAGCAGTCGGCAAATCAACCGCTATTTCAATGAGCATTTTGGTATTTCATTAAAAGTGTATTGCAATATCCTTCGATTCAAAGCATCACTGTATCATATAAAAGATGGAAAGCTATTTCCGGAGCAAAACTATTCAGATCAGGCACATTTCATAAGAGAAATAAAAAAACTTTCAGGAGTAATTCCGAAAGTACTATTCAAAAACCAAAACGACCGATTTATTCTATTATCAGGCTTGCCTAAGAAGTAGTTTTGCATCTTATATTTAAAGGCTAAAGCAAATGCAAAAAGATAGGGTGATAATAATAGGTGCTGGTATAGCAGGATTGAGTCTTGCCATTCAACTTACTGAACACAATATCGATTGTGTTGTGTTTGAAGAAAGAAATAATTTTGATGGCGTAACAAGTGGAGTAAGAATTTCAGCTCAGGGAGTTAGAGTTTTGGAAAAAATGAAGATAATTAATGCAGGAGTTCATACTAAAAGGACAATAATGCATTATGGAAAAATCATTACGGATTTTTCTGTAAGTAACTCATTTGGAAGCAGCCCTGCAATTATGGTAACAAGATTGGCGATTTTTGAAAAATTAATGGCGAGAATTAAAGAGCTGGGGGTTGATGTCATTACTGGATTTAAATTATTAAATGTAATTGAACACGTTGACGGAGTTGAAGTTATTTCCGCAGGTGGTCAGAAATTTACGGGTAGGTTCCTTGTAGGAGCAGATGGTGTGGGTTCAACAGTTAGAAAAATATTGAATCCAAATCAAACATCGGGTAAAACCTATGCCGGCTATTTGGGAGTTGGGTTAATAACACCCAGTGATGCAGAGATTGAAATGTCGCTATATGAACATCCTGGCAATCATGTTGGGGTTGCATCGATTGGGAAAGTAAATACAAGTGATATAAACAATAATATATTCTTTTGGACACACCTTTATATGTCAGAGGCAGAAGCTAGATCAATGACAAATGAAATGGTTATGACGTTGCTTGATGACAAATCAAAACTTTGGAGTGTTGAGTTAAAAAAGGTATTTGAAATGTGTAAGGCTGATTCAAATTTAATCATTGCCCATGGGGCAGTTTATAATGGCAAAGTGCCTTCTACATGGTTTCATAAGAATATAATTTTGATTGGTGATGCAGCTCATCCTTATGGTCCTGGTGGACAAGGTATAAGTATGGCTTTAAAAGATTCCGAAGCACTGTGTGAGATGATTGTTAGTGGCGACATGAGTGAAGAAAATAAAACAACCTTTAAAAATAGTCGCGCCGAAGAAGCTAAAAAGTTCGGTGAAAGTGCTGAAGCAAGGAATAAACCCGAAAAGCAAATTACTACAGGAATGGGCATCTTTTTTAGAGGTATAATAATGAAGTTTTATCATTTTTTCAATGGTGGAGTATTAAAATCCTTTTAAATTGCCTCTGACAGGGTGATTTAAAAGTGAAGTCGATTTTAACTCGTAATCCTGCACCATCATTGACATATCAGGGCCGAACATAAATTATCTTGCCTGTGGGAGACTGCATAATATACTGGTCAAAAGCATCTCGTTCCGGGAAATACCCATCAAAAGGGGCTTGATCGAATCTATCGGGAATAGTTTTCATCTTTTGCAACTTAACCTGATAAGATTCAAAAAATCAGGAGAACTTCCTACCTTCGATGATAAAATAACTACGATTCAGATACCGGCTATATCCTCATGTACCGACCCAGGAAGCACGTTTCATAAACGCAAGTTTACCCCTTTACACACGCCTGACAATGAAGGAAATAATACCTACATATTCCATTAGTAATTTGTCTAAGCAGAAAGGAAATGATCCTGATTTTTTTTTACTTACTGAAAAAGTAGACACATCCAAGGCAGCCTTCAATTTGCCGTTCAGAAGTCATTATTATGGTGTTGGGATTTGCCTGCAAGGGAAAGCCGAGCTTAAAGCCAACCTGGAATCATACACAGTTATTCCCAACAGTATTGTCGCCATGTCTCCACAGATTATTAAACAATGGATTTATATGTCCGATGACTTTAAAACGTCTACTATTTTCTTTACAAAGGAATTCATTACAACCAATAACTTTTTGAATCTTAACAACTTTTCATACTTTGAAAGTGTTGCACAGCATTGTTTTTCAACAAATGATCACCAGGCATCAATTATTTTAGCATCGCTGAATTTTATAAAAGAAAAGTATGAGGCAGTTCGGTTCTTCAGGGAAGAGATTTTAAAGAGCCTGACTAATGTTCTGTTGTACGATATCAATTCTATTTATGTGCAGGAACACTTTATTTCCAATTCTATACTAACAAGGGCTAAATCGCTGTCTTCCGATTTTAAGAAACTGGTGAACATCCACTTTTCGAAAGAGAGAAGTGTAAAATTTTATGCTGACGTTTTAAACATAACACCAAAACATCTGACAGAAACTGTCAAACACGTCACAGGGAAAACTGCAGGTGAATGGATTGATGACACTGTAATTTTAGAAGCCAAGGTTTTACTGCAGAATCCGAATTTAACAATTTCGCAAATTGCAGATATACTTCATTTTTCTGACCAGAGTATATTCGGCAAATTCTTCAAAAATCTCAATGGTTTGTCCCCGATTGCTTACAGGCAAAGTCTTTCCTGAAGATTTCCCCGTTTTTTTACCCAATCTTCCCATCTTTTTGCCCTTGCGGCATCTTTATCATTGATGCAGTTTTGCACAACAGATAATAACAAAAATGAAACAACCTAAAAAATGGAAATTGATGTTGCTTTCATGGATAGCAATTTACCCATTAATCAATATTATTTCCCTTGCGCTGATGCCATATATTGTTCAATGGCATCCGATGCTAAAAACACTTTTAGTCACTATTATCCTTGTACCATTGATGGGAATTCTAATGGGTATCCTGCAGAAAAAATTCAGTGCCTGGCTGATCAAATAATGAAAAATGAACAATATCATCGAACAATTGAATTGGCGTTATGCCGTCAAAAAATATGATTCCAAAAAAAAACTAAGCGAAGATAATATTGCACTTTTACAGGAAGCAATCCAACTTTCGCCTTCATCACATGGTTTGCAACCTTATAGGGTTATATTTATTGAAGAGAAAAGCATAAGAGAAAAACTTCTGAAAGTATCATATAATCAATCGCAAATTGTCGATGCTTCTCATCTGGTTGTATTTGCCATTGAAACCAATGTTGATGAAAAATACATTGACAATTATTTTGAAAATATCTGCCAAACGAGAAACATTGCTTTAGAAGGTAATTTAATGCATCACAAACATTCAGTAAAAGCTGCATTAAATAAAATGTCGGTTGAAGCAAAAATGCTTTGGGCAACCAATCAAACATATATTGCATTAGGATTTTTACTATTCGCCGCTGCGCAACTTGGAATTGACGCTAACCCAATGGAAGGCTTTATGCCTGTAGCGTATAACGATATATTGGGTCTTAACGAAAATGGCATGAGTGCTGTCGTAATAGCTTGTCTTGGAACAAGACACCATGATGATTTTTTTCAACATTTCAAAAAGGTCAGAAAACCGTTTTCAGAATTGTTTGTTAGCGTGTAAACTGGAGATTATAATCCATAAGGTTTATGAAATAAATTAATTCATAAAAAAACAGGTTCGAATCAACATCCCAGATAACATTTTGTTGGTTCGAAACCCTATTCTAATGGACTCAACTTAATCAAGCAAAACCGAAATAAAATCCTGAAGATCCTTTAACATCAGCGCCGGTTCCTCAAGGGCAGCGAAATGCCCCCCTCGATCCATCTTACTCCAGTGAACAATATTGTAGGTCTTTTTTACAAAGGAGCGTGGGGTAGGCAGAAATACAGGGTCAGGAAATGCGGCCACTCCCATCGGGACTTTAATACGTGTTCCGGCTGGAAAACGATCTGATCCTTCCAGGCGCTTGCCTTGATAGATCCATGTTGCGGTTACAACCGAAGATGGTGCGATGTAAAGCATGATATTGTTAAGAAGTTGCTCCTCGGAAAACCTACTCCACAGGTTCGGACTGCCGTCGGCGAGCTTTGGCAGATCTGCCCATTTTCCAAACTTTTCAAGAATCCAGGCAGCAGCGCCGACCGGGCTATCTGCCATTGCTGCTCCCAGTGTTTGCGGCCGGGTTTCCTGTATATGGTTGTAACCCGTTTCCAGGTCAAGGATTTTTTCAAGTCGGGTAAAAAATTTCTTTTCTCCGGAAGTGGTAGGTTTGATATCCCCGGCGAAAATGCTCACCATATTGATATGGAAACCGAGCAATGCTTTTGGGTGCTTCTTTGCCATCCAGCTTGCAATATGAGCGCCCCAGTCGCCACCCTGGACTATGTACCGGGATTGACCGAATAAGTGCACCATGAGCTTGTGAAGGATGTCCCCGGCACGGCGTGGACCAATTACCCCCGTTATAGGTTTAGAGAAAGCAAAACCAGGTAGTGACGGAACAATCACATCGTGCCCATCTTTAGATAGGGGGCCGACCAATTTTTCGAATTCCAGGAACGATCCCGGCCAACCATGCAACAGTAGCAAAGGCGGCTTTGATCCGTTGCCCGGGTAATGAATAAAGTGAATATGTTCGCCTTCCACATCTGCTATAAAATGTGGCTGTTGATTTAGATGCTGTTCCATCTTGCGCCAATCGTACCGATCCTGCCAATATTTGACTAGCCGTCTAAGGTCCTTTATTCCAACACCCGAAAGCCATCCGCCCGTATCCTGTAGTTGGCTCCAATCGTACCCCCCGACCCGGGTTCGGATCGTCTCCAGGCGTTCGTCAGGAATGGAGATGGTAAAGGGCTTAATTTTTATCTGGTGATTTTTACTCTTGGTGCGTTTTATTTTTTCACTAATAACCATGGATTTACTTTTTAAAATTCAGAAAGACGAACATCATTTTGTGTAGCCATTCTTTATTCCATTCGGCCCCAGAAATGCAGCAATTCAATACTGGGCAACTTTTTTTGCCAGCAGGATCGCATCTGCAAATTCAACTGGTTTTTCCTGGGGCAGGTTATGGCCGCATTTTAAAACCCGGTGCTCGTGAAAGCCGGTAAACATTTTTGCATGTGCTGCTGTTCCACCTGGTTTCAATGGATCATCTGAACCGTCGAGGGTAACTGCAGGAACAGTTATTTTTGGTTTAGCCGCGAGTTTTTTTTCTAAATCCTCGTATTCCGGAGATCCGCTGATAAGGCCAAAGCAATGGCGGTAACAATTGATGACAACTTCAACAAAGTCAGGATTTTCAAAAGCGGTGGCGGTGGCCTCAAAGGTTGTATCATCAAAATCCCAGTTTGGAGACCATTGTTCCCATAGCAAGCGACAAAGTTGATTCCGGTACATATCAAGACAGATACGGCCGCGTTCAAGTTGAAACAGATTCTGGTACCATATTACACTTTCCAGCATCGGTTCGAACGGTTGACGCATGCGTTCAATATCATTGATATCATAACTGGCGTACGAAACCAAGGCTGCCACACGCTCAGGCCATAAGGCTGCAACAACACAAGATGACAATCCTCCCCAGTCATATCCGCCTAAGATGACCTTATCCAGTTTTAAGGCGTCAATAAACGCCAGCAGATCTGAACCTAATGCTGCCTGTTGTCCCATACGAGGAGTTGTTTCAGAAATAAATCTCGTTGGACCAAAGCCTCTCAGGTACGGGCGAATTACCCTTGCACCGTTTTCTGCCAGCAGTGGAACAACTTCATCAAAGGCATGACTATCATAAGGGAATCCATGGCTGAGGATAACGGGCCAACCGTTCAGAATACCATCTTCTTCATAATGTATTTGAAGGACACCTGCTTTTATATTTTTCATACGAATACCTGTGATATTGTTATCAATTTCACAAATCAATAAGTATGCCTGCTCCGCTTTCATAAACATTTACCGACATTTTACCCAACTTTTCCGTCTTTTTACCCTTTCATGTTTTTTATCATTGATTCAATTTTGAAAAAAAGATAAAAAAGGAACAACGCGAAAATGGAAATGAATGTTTAACATTGGAGCGATCGCACATTGATGTTTAAGACAGTTGATTTTTTTTTAATTTAGAAAAGTAAAAGAACATCCTAAGAATTATTTTTTAGTAATTAACCGAAAAAGAGTGAAGTCAGCAGGCAAAATATTAATCTCAATTGTGGCTATTTATTCCGCCTTGGGCTCTTACATATTTGATTGGAATCAGACGCATATTTATAATCCGCGTTGGTCACCTCATGCAAAGTTTCATAATGCACAAACGATGTTGCTTGGCACTTGTCTCGGGCTGTTTGCACTTTGGACCCTTTGGGTATATCAGGGAAAGAAATCCGATAAGATAAGATTCTCTGTAATACTTGCTGGGCTGTATTGGATTACCCAGGCAGGTTCCATATTATTTCCTGGCACTGCCTTGGTTGACCCGGAGTTTGCCCACAAAGGACAGTTACCTGCACAATTGATTGTTGATGTGCTTATGCTTGTTCTGCTTGCAATTGGTTATATGCTGCAATTGAAACAAACTAAAATATAGATTGATAGATAACGCATTACTTAAGTGTCACAACGAGCTTGCTAAGTTTATCGATGCTGTAAAATCTATCAGGATGAAATAAACAAATTAACCGCATTTCATACTGACTGAAAAATTAGAAAGTTACTCTAAAAACCTTGTTTACAATCTCATTAAAAAAGGACGAGGCCAACTGATAACAGGACAACAAAAAAACAAAAATATGCAAACAAAAAACGCACAAGAATTAAAAACAGTACCGGAAGGTTATACAACGGTAACTTCCTGGGTAATCTCACCATCGACAGCTGATCTGATCGAATTTATGAAGAGTACATTTAATGCAGAGGAAATTCCTAATAGCAGATTAAAAAATGCAGAGGGTGCAATTATCCATGCCGTCGTAAAAATTGGTAATGCCATGATCATGCTTTTTGACTCAAGAAAAGGATGGAGCCCGTCTCCAGCCTTTTTAAGTGTATATGTTGGAGACATCGAGGAAACCTATCAAAAGTGTCTGCAATTCGGTGCGATACCAGTAACCGAAATTACCACTCTGTGGTTTGGAGAAAAAGTATGTCGTATACTGGATCCTCTTGGAAATCTTTGGTGGATTAACCAGCGTGTTGACGAAGTTGATTTAACAGATCCTGAAGAGGTAAAAAAAAGATCGACTACTCAGGAAGCAATAAAGGGTATAGATTATATTCAGAAGTCTTTGGATGAGGCAATGAAAAGACAGGCAAAGTTTTTAATCGATAAGTATTCATCCCGATAAGTATCGCGGCAATGACCGCCGGCCACAAAAAATAATACAGGCCCGCTTAAATCTTATAGTCAGATTGGTCACCTTCAAATAATTGAATATGAACGCTTTGATTTATTTTTTATAAGCTTCAATAAAGCCCATAAAAAAACCTCACATTCTCTGTGAGGCTTTGTGGGAGTTGACGGGCTCGAACCGCCGACCCTCTGCTTGTAAGGCAGATGCTCTGAACCAACTGAGCTAAACTCCCTTTTTGTTTTTCTGGGAGTGCAAAGATAAGGGTGGCAACCTTTTAAACAAAAAAAAGTTGAAAAAAATTATTGTCCTTATTCGAACGATGATTGTATCGCCAATGATACACGTAACCCGCATACATAAAGCCTAAAATTCTGACACTGAGAGTCCTACCCTTTTGGCCCCAGCTTTGGCATCTGTGCGTACCTGACCGTTATCATCCGCGAACCAAACCCAAAACACCAGGCATGTTTAAAAACTATTTCAAGACCGCATGGAGAAATCTACTGAAAAATAAATTCTATTCACTGATCACTGTCGCCGGACTGGCTATCGGCCTCACAGTCGGGATCCTCATCCTGTTCTGGGTACAGGATGAACGAAATATCGACGGCTTCCATCACAACGCTTCCCAGATCTATAAACTGGAAAACCGCGTAGGCACCAACGAAAGCCGCCAGATCTGGACAAATACCGCATCCGCCATCGGCCATCTTGGGAAAACGGAAATCCCCGCCATCCGTGATATGGTACGCCTGACCGACAATTCCTTTTTCTTTACCACCTTCAAAGCCGGCAACACCAAAATATTTGATGAAAAGAAAATCTTTACCGACCCTTCCTTTTTCACCATGTTCGATTTTCCGCTCATCCAGGGCGATCCCAATAACCCTTTTCCCGATGATAACTCCGTAATACTTACAAAATCCGCCGCACACAAGTATTTCGGCGATTATGATCCAATGGGTAAAACGATCCTTGCAGGCGATTCCATCAATCTTACCGTGACAGGACTGATTGCCGACTTCCCCCTCAACTCGGCATTTGATTTTAACCTCATGCTTCCCATCAATAAACTGAACAAATTACCGAGGGACGCGGGTAAATCACTCGCAAATGATTTCAATTCCTACAGCTATTCCACCTTTCTGTTATTGCAACCGGGTACCGACCTTGCCTCCCTTTCCACACGTTTGCGCGACCTCCACCTGCGTACCAAATCCGACGATACCGATGTGGAATACCTCTTCCTCCCCCTCCTGAAAGCACATCTGTATAAATCAGATGGTACAGAATCGGGAATGGAAACAGTCCGCATGTTTACCATTATCGCTCTCATCATTCTGGGTATTGCCTGCATTAACTACGTAAACCTCTCTACAGCCCGTTCCATGCTTCGCGCAAAAGAAGTGAGCCTCCGCAAAATTGTTGGCGCAGCACGCTCACAACTGTTTTTACAATTTATCGTTGAAACAACCCTTGTGTTCCTGGTAGCCACACTCGTTTCCCTTGGACTGATGGCATTACTGATGCCCTATTTTAATGACCTCTCGGGCAAACAACTCCGGTTCGACCTGTTCAACCCGCATCTGTGGACCGTTATCGGAATTACCATCGCCTGCACACTCCTGGTTTCGAGTATCTACCCCGCCATGCTGCTCTCGTCCTTCGATCCGTTGAAAGCAATCAAAGGAAAAATAGCAGTCCGGCTTAATGATGTGTTCTTCCGGAAATCATTGGTGGTGACACAATTCGCCTTCTCCGTAATCCTGATCATCTGCACCTTTATTATCGGAAAACAATTAAGCTTCATGCAGTCGAAAAAACTCGGGTACGACCGGGAACAAACCTTCTCCTTCTTTGCAGATCCCAGCAATAATTTCGAAGCGATCCGCAATGATATGAACAGGAGCAGCGCCGTAACCGGACTGGCAAAATCCAACTGGCTGAACGTAGTTAAAATGGACTACCAGACGGGTAATAACGACTTTGATGGTAAACCGCCGGGATCAACATTGATGATCTATCCCATTGCGATCGACCAGGATTTCATTCCCTTCTTCAAAATGGAAATGACGGCGGGACAAAATTTCAAAGGCCTTCCGGCCGACTCCAATCATTTTATCCTGAACGAAACCACTGCGAGGCAGACCGGCCTGAAAGACCCGATAGGCAAGCGTTTCAAGATCTGGAATAATGAAGGAACCATCATCGGAATAGTAAAAGACTTTCATTTCGCATCATTGAAAAGCAAAATCGAACCGGCTATATTTTTATATAATAAAGATAAATGGGGACGATTATATGTGCGGACAACCGGAGCAAAAGCAGGCGAAGCAATAGCACTTGCTGAAAAAACCTGGAAAAAATACAATGCCGATGTGCCCTTCAGTTATGCCTTCCTGGATGAAACCTATGCCGGTTTATATAAAACCGAACAACGGACGGGTACATTGTTTAACATCTTTGCGGGCATTGCCATCTTCATCAGTTGCATGGGACTACTGGGACTTACCGCCTACACGGCCCAGGTACGCACCAGGGAGATCGGCGTCAGAAAGGTATTGGGCGCATCCGTACCAGTAATCATCGGATTACTTGCAAGGGATTTTATTAAACTGGTATTGATCGCCATTGTAATTGCCATACCGCTTGCCTGGTATGTTATGGATAAATGGCTGGCCGACTTCGCCTACAAGACCCATATCGGATGGATGGTGTTTGCACTATCGGGCTTCGTGGCAATCCTGATTGCGCTGACCACCATCAGTTACCAGTCCATCCGGACCGCACTGGCTAATCCGATTAAAAGCCTGCGGACCGATTAATAAATCAACTACTTCAAACGCAGTCTAAGCTGCTTGTTTTTAGTGTCCCGGGAAGTTTCTACTTCGCGGGTTTTTTGTACCCAGGTTTTATCGGAGCGTAACATTGTCTGTTTTTCAAATGTAAACAGTATGGACCCGTAGGTTCATCCTAGATGGGATTTCCTTAGCCTGGTATCTTGTAAGGATCCGGGTTACCGCACCTGGAACTTTTCCCGGTACTCGGTCGGTGTCATTCCAACCGTTTTACGAAAAACTTTGCGGAATGCCTTCGGATCATTGTAACCTGTATTAAGGATAACCTCCGTCATTTGCTGGGCCGTTTGCTCCAGCAACTTTTTCGCGGCTTCAATCCTCGTCAGTTGCAGGTATTCAATGGGGGTGACACCGGTTACCAGCTTAAAACGGCGAACCATATTCCTGCGACTTGAAGGAATATCCCTGATCATCTCTTCGATGGTGCCACTGCTGTTATAACGGTCCTCAATTTGTTGCTGCGCTGTTGCTACCAGGTCGTCCGTATGATTTCTCGGCGGATGAAAAGTGCTGAAATAGGTCTGATGTTGCCGGTCCATATCAATCGCAAATATCTTGGCCAGACGAATAGCCAGTTCCTTCCCGCAATGGCTTTGCACCAGGTGCAGCAACAAATGGAATGTAGAAGTTGATCCGCCACTGGTAAATACCCGCCCATCCTGGGTTACCGTCTTTTCCGGCATCAACAGCACATCCGGATAAAGCCTCGCAAACGCGGGACAGGCATCCACATGCGTTGTAGCCACCTTGCCCTTTAACAGCCCGGTAGCTCCCATTAAAAATGCACCCGTACAAAAGCTGGCAAGCTGTGCCCCCGACTTATAATTCTGGATTATCCAGGGTATAAATTCTTTGTTATCCTGGATGGTGGTTGCCATATCGTCGGTAGTAAATGAAGGCACCAGGATTAATTCGGGTTCGTATGGATCATCGACTGACCTCTGCTGATACCGGCCAAGATATCGATCAGGACGGATTTCGCCGGGTATGATAACCGTAATCCGGTAATACTCCCCCTGCCCTGTGGAATTAAGAATTTTATTGGCCGTCTCCATTACATCAAGGATCGCCGCAACACTTAATAATTTGTATTGGTATGGGACTAACACTGCTACTTCCATTGGTCAAGGTTTAAATGTTCCATAAACTTAGGAATTTTGTCCCAAATACACCCCAATGTTGACTTTTTTAGCTAGCAGAAATCAAAAATACCTTTACTAGTTTTGATTAAGAATAAAAACGCCCTTATGGTTGAAGTCTTCCGTACAAATGTTGAAAAGGAGTTCCAGGCAAAAATCATCGTTGCCTTCCTGAAACAACAGTTCCCGGGTAGCCGGGTTAATTTCGACCTGGACGACTGCGATCGCATCCTGCGGGTAGAAGGCCACCAGGTTTGCCCGGTCCGGATTACCGGTCTCCTGCAGGAAAAAGGATTCCATTGCATGGCACTGGAATGACCGGCTGGTTTTAACTTCGCTGATGACCGGATCGTTAATTAAACTTGTCAGGATTACCGCTATCGAAAAACTAACAGATAAATCCTCCCGGTTTATCCTTGAACCATTGGACGGATGGTTACCTGTCTATCGCGCGGGCCAATACCTGACCTTGTTATTCCCCCACCCTGACGGGGAGAAACGTCGCTCCTACTCCATCCTGTCGTCCCCTTCCCGGAACGAACCTCTTTCAATAGCAGTTAAAAAAATAGATAATGGTGAGTTTTCACGTCACCTGCTTTATTACACCAGGCCAGGCGATGTACTGGCCACCGCGGGGATCCAGGGTTTGTTTACACTGCCGGAGAATCCCTCCGGTTATGATTATTTTTTCCTTGCTGCCGGAAGCGGTATCAGTCCCTGTCTGTCACTGATCAAAACACTGCTGACCGATACCAACGAGCGTATTATCCTTATTTATAGTAACAGCTCGCAAAAGGATGTTATGTTTTTTGATGAACTGGAACAACTTCGTAATACCTTTCCCGAACGATTCCGGATCCGGTATCTGCTAAGTGATATCTTCCGCATCGATGAAAGCCGGCTCAGCAAATCATTACTCCAGCGTTTACTCAGCCAGGAACTACAAAAGGACAAACCTGTGCTGTTCTACCTTTGCGGACCCGAACTTTATATGCTGATGATAATCATCACCCTTCGATCCATGGGTTTTAAAAATGATCAGATAAAAAGGGAAGACTTCGACACAAGACCACGCACCCACCTGCCCACACCTCCTGATATGGACCGGCATAATGTAGAAATCAATATCAATGGACGATCCGTTATACTGCCGGTACAGTATCCCGACAGTATACTGGCAACAGCAAAGAAAAATAATGTCTTATTGCCTTATAGTTGTGAAGCCGGTCGTTGCGGTGCATGCCTGGCGCGGTGTACAGAAGGTGAGATCTGGATGGCATATAATGAAGTGCTTACTGACGAAGAAGTGAAACGGGGACTGATCCTTTCCTGCCAGAGTTTTCCGATAAACGGAGATGCAAAAATCGTTGTCAATATTTCGTGAACGAAAAAGTTATCCTCCCCTTCCAGAGTTTTCCAATAAATGTTCCCACCATTTTTGAGTTGGATAGGATTGATTTAATATTATCGACTCACCGATTTTTGGAGTAGTAACCGGCAGGTTTAAATCCTTTGCAGCAACCAGTAACCTGGTTACTGGTTCTGTCCAGATATGATTGGCTAATGTGAATTTGCCCCAATGTACCGGCATCAGCCATCTGGATTTCAGTTGAACCGCTGCAAGCGCGGTTTCTTCCGGCATCATATGAATATTGGGCCAGGCCAGATTGTATTGCCCGCATTCCAGGATGGCAAGGTCAAATGGTCCCAGGCGCCTACCTATTTCATTAAAAAATTCATCGTATCCCGAATCACCACCAATATAAATGGAATACCCGAAAAGTTTTAGCGCAAAAGCCGACCATAACGAACCACCACGAACAAAGCCCCTGCCTGAAAAATGCCTTGCAGGTGCTGCGGTTAATTCTATATTTTCAGCGGGTGATATATTCTCCCACCAGTCGAGCTCCGTTATCAGGGAACGATCAATACCACAATCTGCCAGGTCGCGACCCACTCCCAGCGATACCACATATTTTTTTGTCTGCCCTTTCAGTTTCCGCAGGGTGGATTTATCAAGATGGTCATAATGATTATGGGTGATCAGCATCAGGTCGATCACCGGCATATCCGCGGGTTTATAAAGATCACTACCGGGAAAAGCCCGGATAATCCCGCGCACAGGCGATGCATGACCACTGAAGACAGGGTCAACAAGAATATTATATCCCCTGCAATGGATAAGATAGGAAGAATGACCAAACCAGATAATCACCGGCTCTTCACTGTTCAGGTTTTTGAGATCTTGTTTAACAGCGGGCAATGGATAAGGTGGCCTCGATAATTTTGGACGGGTCAGCATATCACCAAACACTTTAGAAAACGAGAACCCCTTTGCAATCATCGGGGTCTCGGTTGGATTTATAAATTTGTGGTGGATATAATGGTCCGACGGTGGAATTGATCGCCAGGGATTGTTCATGGTGGTTCTTTTGGATATAAAGCAGGTCGACCCGGTCACGGGTTTAAAAATTACCTCGTTCTATTCAAACGTACGAACTGTCTGGTATCCTGTTTCGTTTAATACCAAATCCTTTTTAAACAATTCAAGATCCGCTTCCACCATTTCCTTACATAACATATTTACATCGTATTTGGGCATCCAACCCAGTTTGGTATTGGCTTTCGTGGGGTCACCCAGTAACAGGTCCACTTCCGTGGGACGGAAATATCGTTTATCCACCGCTACCACTACATCCCCCACTTCCAGTTTCACCGATGGATCGTTCACCTTCGCCACGATACCCCGTTCATCTTCGTCCTTTCCTTCAAACACCAGTTCCACTCCCGCATGGGCGAACGACATTTTTACAAAATCACGGACAGGGGTGGTTACTCCCGTGGCTATCACAAAATCCTCGGCTTCTTCCTGCTGCAGGATCAGCCACATCGCTTCTATATAATCCCTGGCATGACCCCAGTCGCGCTGCGCATTCAGGTTACCCAGGTATAATTTGTTTTTCAGTCCCAGTACAATCTCGGCCACCCCACGTGTGATCTTGCGGGTAACAAAGGTCTCCCCCCGACGCGGACTCTCATGGTTAAACAGGATCCCGTTGCAGGCATAGATGCCATAAGCTTCGCGGTAGT
>JBEVJC010000008.1:0-392682 GCA_040510375.1 Chitinophagaceae bacterium | reverse complement strand
GTGTATCATAGTGGTAAACTGGGAATGGATTACAATTTTACAAAGAAGGATGTAGCTGGTTTTGTAATCAACAGTAACTTTAATAATAACAACGAGGATCCACAGAGTAATTCTTTTATCCGCGATGCCAATGGCAACCTGACCAGCAACCTGCGGTCATCTTCTGAAAATTCACGGAAACAAAAAAACCTGACTTCCAACTTCAATTACAAACATACATTTGATTCAACCGGACGCGAGATCTCGGTCGACCTGGATTACGCAGATTATAACAACAGGGGGCGTACACTGCTTATCACCCGCCCTTTTGACAAAAATGGAGTGCAAACAAAACCTGAATCTTTATTACGCGGTATCCTCCCATCGGATATAAATATTTATAGTGCAAAAATCGATTATGTACATCCGCTTAAAAAAGGCTGGAAACTTGAATCGGGACTTAAATCAAGTTATGTAAAGACGGACAACGAAGTAGAATACCTGCGCGGTGAAGCTGGTGGATGGACAACAGATGGCAATCGCAGTAATCATTTTCTTTACAATGAAAATATCAACGCTGCGTATGTTATCCTGTCGGGTTCTGTAAAAAAACTGGAACTGACTGGTGGCCTGAGGGTAGAGAATACCAGGGCAGATGGTTTGCAGATGCGGAATGATTCCAGTTTCAAACGGAACTATACCAACCTGTTTCCCAATGTGGGACTGGGTTACAAGCTGAACGATAAAAACGAATTTAATATCAGTTACAGCCGCCGGGTATCCCGTCCGAATTATGGTGACCTTAATCCCTTCACCTTTTTCCTTGATTCACTTACCTATGGCCAGGGTAATCCTTACCTGCAACCCCAGTTCACCAATAATGTTGAGCTGACGCATACCTGGAACAGGATCCTTACCACGACCATTAACTATACCCAAACCAATGACGTGATCACCGAGCTGATCAAACAGGAAGGCGACAAATCATTCCAGACCAGGGAAAATTTCAGCAAACTGAATCAGATCGGTGTTGCCCTGATGGCCAATATACCTGTACAAAAATGGTGGAATGCCAACCTGTATGTGAACGGATTCCAGAATAGTTTTGATGGAATTTTAGGCCAGGACAGGATCAACCTCAGCTTCAAAACCATTACGGCCAATATGAACCATTCCATCACTTTTGGAGGTGGATGGGCCGGCGAAGTAAGTGGCTGGTGGAGAAGCAAGGGTCTTGAAGGGCTCCTGGTGATCAAGAGTATGGGCGCACTGAATGCAGGTTTGTCCAAACAACTTTTCAAAAAGAAAGGAACACTGAAAGTTGGAATACGTGATATTCTTTACACCCAGAAGTTTGCCGGATATGCGAAGTACAGCAATGTTGACCTGAACGTTGCCGGTCGCCGGGACAGCCGTCAGCTGAATGTCAATTTCACCTATCGTTTCGGTAAAACAAATATTGCCGGTGAACGTCGCCGCAAAACAGGTGCTACCGATGAACAGGGAAGGGTTGGTGGCGGAAACTGATCAACATTAAATCTCAATTGACATCCATGAGCTCAACTATTTATTCCCGCCTCATGTTCATGCTGGTCTTCGCCCTGGTACTTATGTACACATTGGGCAAAGCATAACACTGCGGTTAAACATAGGCAATTCGCCAACACTCCCGGCCAGTTCCGGGAGTTTTTTATTTTGATGCCTGTCAAGTCCGGCGAATAACGGGTCCGTGAGGTTGCCCGGCTTTGCCAGATAACCTGCCGGTAATGATACTAAAGGGAAGCAGGCAGGGCTACCACTACGCGGCAAAAGCCTAATGGCATGGACAAATAGGCGGGGTTATCTTAAAATTTCCGTACTTCGTGATTCAAAATCTGACAATATGCCTTCATTTGATATGGTAAGTAAGGTCGATGCCCAGGCGCTCGATAACGCGGTGAATGTAGTAAGCAAGGAAATCACCAACCGGTTTGATTTTAAGGGATCGCATGTGGTGATCAATCTTGATAAAAAAGAGTTCAAGATCCATCTGGAAACGGACGACGATATGAAAATGCGCCAGTTGCTGGATGTACTGGTAAGCCGGGCACATAAACAGGGAATTGCACCCGAAGCATTTGACCTCTCAAAGGAAGGTGGCCAGTCGGGCAAGGCATGGAAAAAAGAAGTAATGGTCAGGAACGGCCTCAAACAGGAGGATGCAAAAAAGATAGTAAAACTGATCAAGGAATCGGGCTTAAAAGTTCAAGCCTCCATCAATGACGATATTGTACGCATCACCGGTAAAAAAATAGACGACCTGCAAGAGGTAATCCAGGCTTCCAAAACATGGGAACTGGGAGTGCCGATCCAGGTGGAAAATATGCGTTCCTGAGTTTTACCATTCCGGACACATGGTTGTAAAATAACAATCCTGCCCCGGCGGTAACCTTACCTAACCGTGGCAGTAAGTACAACGACTATCGTAAAATACTGGTCCTGCCCCGGTGGTAAGGGTACCGGGTGTTCAACAATTATTTGGGTTTGAGATATTTCCGGCTTACATTTGCAGCCCAAACAATCTTTATAACTGCACGGCCAAATCCGTGCAACCTTCAAAATCAGGGAATTATGAAAAAAGGTCTCCATCCCGACAGCTACCGGTTAGTAGTGTTCAAAGACATGAGTAATGGTCATACCTTCCTCAGCCGGTCTACTGCAAATACCAAAGAAACCCTGAAATGGGAAGATGGCAATGAATATCCGTTGGTAAAACTCGAAATTTCCAGCACATCCCATCCATTCTTTACTGGTAAAAACATGCTCGTTGATACCGCAGGCCGGATCGACAAGTTCAAGAAGAAATACGCGAAAAAAGCAGAATAATATTATATTGCGCAACGGCTCTGACGAAAATGATGAGCTGTTTTTCATGGCTATACTATACGACCTCCCGACTCATCGGGAGGTTTTTTTTGCGACATACTCGCGGCGCTTTCCTTATTTTTGACCCTATTCATTTATGGAAAAAATCATTTTCACGGAAGAGTTTTGCCAGCCGGAGAACCTGTATCCCTTTACACTTACAAGGCAGATCCAGGATATCCGGGTGGGCATTCTTACCATCCGTGAAAAATGGGAGATGATGCTTGGTCTCCCTTCCGGCGACCGGATGGAAGATGATTATAAAGACCTTGACCGTTCAGTTGACCTCAGCAAAGCCGGTGATAATGATACTTTTTTCCTGGTACATGGTAATGTCCTTCCGAGCACCACGATCATTAAGGGAGTAAAAAAATTAAAAACCGGTGAGTTCCTGTCCACCGGAACCCAAAGCGGATTCGTATTCCGTTTTTCCGGAAAAGATATAAAAGGTGATCACCAGATCCAGGTAAAGAAAGCTGTGATCATTGATGAGCTGGTCAGGAGTATCCGTTATCCGTGGGATATAATTGCACTGAATGACTGGGCCATCCGGGAGGATTTCAGGTTGCTTACAAAGAAACGTAAATCGGCCCCCATCCCGGATTCCAACCGGATAATAAACAGGAAGGAAATATTTATCGAAGAGGGGGTTAGTGTTGAACATAGTTTCCTGAATGCATCGAAGGGTCCTATTTATATTGGCAGGAATGCAGAAATAATGGAAGGCTCCATGATACGCGGACCCTTTGCGATGGGAGAAGGAGCTTTGCTAAAAATGGGTACAGCGGTTTATGGAGCTACCACGCTTGGTCCGTATTGCATTGGTGCCGGGGAGATAAAAAATTCCGTCATGTTTGGATATTCCAACAAGGCACATCATGGGTATCTTGGTGATTCGGTAATTGGTGAATGGTGTAATATGGGAGCGGGAACTACCAATTCAAACCTGAAGAATAATGTTGGTACCATCAATATGTGGACACCAGGCGGACCAGTGAGTGCGGGTACAAAATGTGGTGTAATGATGGGTGATTATACCCGCACGGCCATCAATACATCCATCAATACGGGTACGGTAATCGGTGTATCGGCAAATGTTTTTGGAGCCGGTCTTACACCCAAATATATCCCCAGTTTTTCCTGGGGCAGCGAGGGAATCCGGCGTTATGACGCCGACAAGGCGATCCGCGACGCAAGCGCCTGGAAGAAACTGAAAGGGCAGGAGCTAACCGAAAATGAAATAAAAATCTTACAACATATCTATCAACACTTCTAAAAGAACCTGAATGAGAAAACAGATCGCAGCGGCAAACTGGAAAATGAATTTGACGATCCAGCAAGGGGATGTCCTGCTTACAGAAATCCTGCAGGCCGGCATCAACCTGTCTGAAGGACAACATGCGATATTCGCGGTGCCTTCGCCCTACCTGTCCATGGCAAAGGAAAAACTGGCTGGTGCAGAAAACTATGATGTGGCTGCGCAGAACCTTTACCAGAAAGAATCGGGCGCCTATACCGGTGAGATCTCGGCAACGATGCTTACTTCACTTGGAATAAAATATTGTGTGGTGGGTCATAGTGAACGCCGCGAATATTTCAATGAAACAAATGCTGATCTTGCTGCCAAGGTTGATATCTGCCTGAAACATGGACTTACTCCCATTTTCTGTTGCGGTGAACCACTCGAAGTGCGCGAGAAAGAAGCGCAAAACGAATTTGTTGCACGCCAACTGGAAGAAAGCCTCCTTCACCTGGCTCCGGACGACCTGCAAAAGATCGTGATCGCGTATGAGCCGATCTGGGCTATCGGAACGGGACGGACTGCTACAACCCAGCAGGCGCAGGACATCCATGCTTACCTGCGTTCGGTTTTGGCTGCAAAATACACCCAGGCAGTGGCCGATACTATTTCTATCCTGTACGGTGGTAGCGTGAAAGCAGCCAATGCCGTTGAATTATTTGCATCCCCTGATGTTGATGGCGGACTGGTAGGTGGTGCTTCACTGGTTCCTGCAGAATTTATTGCTATAATCAAGGCCTTGAAAAAGTAAGAAACACCGGTATTATAAAATGAAGACCTGGAAGAATAGTTATCATTTTCAATGGTAGCGTATCTTCCGGGTTTTTTTCGGCTCAGGGTATAAGATCCCTGAAGAGTTGCAGATGAAGATCCGTCAGTGTTTTCAGCTGGTAGTTCATCGATACATTCCTGGAGCTGGTGACCATCCTGTTGTAATTTTCAGGATCCATTGTTTGCAGAACAGTTAACAGCTCATCTACCTGATCATACCGTTGGGCAATCTCCCGTAAACCGGTGTCAATTGCGATAAAACGTGGAACAAAAAAAGGTTTGGCATACCGGATTACATCCCCCAGGTTGCCCGAGTTCATGGATCGCCCATAGTATTCTTCCACGCCATCCTGGATAATCATTGCCTGTTTGAACGGCATCCATACAAAATGGCATTCTTCCATATACCGGTCAAATATCGCCTGGTCTACATCGCTTTCTCCAAAACTCACCAGGTTGTCATGTTCTTTGTTATACTGCTGAATACGTTCCCTTATCCAATGGCTATACTCCGGCAGGATGCCTCCAAGCAGGATAACGGTAATGCGGATCTCCAGTTCGTTTGCTTTCTCCAGCAAACGGAATACATCCTCGTAATTTCTCCTGCGTTCATCAACTGCGCCGGGAAGTACAATCCGGATGTTTTCATTTTGGGAGAGTGTGCGGGAACTGAAACGACCCGGATCATAAATACTGCCGGGGATCACAATTACTTTTTTTTGAGGGCTTGAACCGGCTGCAAGCTTCCTGAACTCATCAGCAACACCGTATGAAAGTACCTGCACAAGAGATGATTGTTTTACCAGTTTGTTTTTACCAATGAAACGTACCAGCCTTTTCAGGCTGAAGGAAGGTTTGTATTTGAAGTAACCATTGAGGCTATGGATCGTCAGGAGGCTTTTCTGGCCGCGCATCTGTTTAAGTGCCCTTGCAAAGATCAGGTGGTTATCGGCAACGGTAACCAGCGCTACCAGGTCGTACTGGCCCGACCTTAGTTCCAACGTGAAACGCCAGGCGAATTGCCGGCGGCTTTCCTGTTCACCCTGCACTTCCCAACTGATGTCCAGTTTTTCACCTTCCAGGGCAGCCATCAGTTGTTTTCTGGAACCAGCGGTGGTAAAGACCTTCATCTCATGTTGAAACTGACCAAATAACCGAAGTAGGGTTTGCAGCACTTCAAAATGCTGCGTATCCATCAAAAGCAATCTCATGATCGGGGTTTGTGGTTTTTACTGGCCATCGTCCGTAAAGATAAACTTTATAGTATGTTTGTAAGACCCCCTCATGGTGGTTTATATTTTGGCCAATATTAAACGCAATCTTGTTTACAATTTCATCCTGTCGTGCAGCAACGTATTGCTACCGCTGCTGTCTATCCCGTACGTTTCCCGGGTACTGAATCCCGAGGGCATCGGAAGGGTAGGTTTTGTTGACTCGTTTACCTATTATTTTGTAATTATCGCCGAATTCGGAGTGACTACCTACGGAATACGGGAAGTTGCCAAGTGCCAGAATGATCCGGCTAAACTGAAAATACTGGTTCCGCAGTTACTTACACTGCATATTATTACCTCTTTATTTACGTCCATACTCTATGCGTCTGCACTCTTTTTCCTTTGGGACAGGATTGGCGATACCCGTCTTGTTCTTTTGTCCGTTTCCTTCTTTGTTGTAAACTTTTTTGCCTGCGAGTGGTATTTTATGGGACGGGAAAAATTTGGTTATATCGCGTTGAGATCGATCGTGGTCAGGCTACTTGGTCTTATTTCCATTTTTGTTCTGATTCAAACCCCTCGTGATTATTACCTGTATTATCTCGCAATTGTGGGCTCCGCGATACTTAATGGTATCTGGAATTATACACTGTTGCTGAAGGAAGTTTCTTTTACATTCAAAAAAGTGGACTGGCGCAAACATCTTCGTTATGTCTGGGTGACTTATCTTATCAGCCTTTTTTATAGTATTCCACTGATGCTCGATAATGTACTACTGGGACTGGTCAGCACGGCCGGCATGGTGGGTGTGTATAGTCTGTCCGCAAAGGTGGTACGCGTCGGGACAACACTGCTCACCGATTCCTTCCTGGTTTTTTTCCCCAGGGTGGTATCACTTTCCAGCGAGAAGAAAGATGATCAGCTTGCGCAGAAACTATCCTTCAATATCCAGTTCATTGTTTTGTTTGCCATTCCCATGTGTATGGGGATCTTCCTGCTTGCAGAGGAACTGGCGCTTGTTTTTTTTGGAAATAAGTTTGCCGATGCATCGGTCAACCTGCGGATACTTGCTGTTTTCCCGTTGATCAAGGGCATCAGTTTATTCCTTAGTAATCCTGTATTGATAGCACAACATAAAGAAAGAACGTTTTTAAAAAACCTGGTGTTGTCAAGCGGGATTTTTGTGCTGATGTCGGTGGTTCTTTCCCATTATTATTCCGCGCGCGGCGCCTGTATTGCATTGCTGGTTGCAGAACTTATATTGATGTTGCTGAACGTCAGATCTGTCAGAAGGCTTTTCCCCCAGGTAAAATTACCGCCGCGGCCCATTCTGCAGGCGGTCATCGGTACAATCGCTTTTATACCTGTTACCTGGCTGGCCCACCGGACAATGAATGCAGGGGCCCTGCGGCTGGCTGTGATTATTTTTGGATGTATCGGCATCTATGGAATTTTACTGGTTATTCTGCGAAATGAATTCGTGATGATGATTTTCCGTGGCGTAAAAAACAAGTACGTATTAAAATCAGGACAATTGTGAAAAAAAGGGGAACCAGGTTCTTTATCCGACAGTATAATGGATTGCATTTCCAACACGGTGGGATCGGGTATATTGATATTGAAAATATCCTGCTGGCTATTGGATTCCATCCGGTTGAACTTCCTTTTTCAGCTGACCTCCAATGGAGGAGGAAACCATCAAGGATCTATGCAATGATCCGTGAAGTGCTGACCATGCCCCGGGGTTCAACTGTTGTATTCCTTTACCCCGTTTATGCGAATTTAAATCTTGTATTGCTGAAACTGCTTCGTTTCCGAAACGTCCGGCTGGTCTGCATCCTGGCTGATATCTCGGGTCTGAAGTTTGGCAATCATGTATTATTGCGGAAAGAACAGATATTCTTCCGTTCAATTCCCAGTTTCGTTGTGCACAATGCCGCTATGAAAAACTGGTTACTGCGTTTTCATCCACAGGCACAAGCAAGTGAGCTGCAGTTTTTCGATTTTCCGGTTATCGTTCCTGAAGTTGAACGTAGCATTTCAGGTGTAATTGTTTTTGCCGGTAACCTGGAAAAAAGTGGCTTCCTTCAAAAACTTGGTCAACCGGGATCTTCATTGGCAGGTTTGCATTTCCATCTGTATGGACCTGGACTCCGGCCGGGTATTGAAACATTTCCCAATGTTTCTTACAAAGGCAGTTTTGACCCGAAGCAGTTGCCATATAATCTGGAAGGGTCATTTGGATTGATATGGGATGGTGATGGACTTGCAGAACCGGAAGGTGACCTGGGTCATTATATTTCCCTTATCAGTCAGCATAAACTTTCTTTGTATATACTTTGCGGTCTTCCGGTCATTATCCATGAACTCACCGGTTGTGCCCCACTGGTTTTGTCGGCCGGTATTGGTTTGGTAATAAACGACCTGCAGGAACTTCCTGAAAAAATAAAAGCCCTCCCGAAGGAGAGCTATGATTTAATGCGTTTCAAAATGAGACCCATTGCGGAAGTTATCAGCAGGGGAGGAAACCTGCCCCGTGCACTGGCAGAACTGGGAACCTGAACTCAGAATTCCAGTTTTTTCATGTATGCTGCGTCATCTGCTGTAGCTTTCAATGGTGTTGTGCCGGTATATTTTTCCTGCTCAACGATATAATATTCCATGCCTGTGTCTTTTGCAACGGTCAGGATTTTTGCATAGTCGATAGAACCTTCACCCAATGTGGTTGAATCAGCTGCATCAGTTGCACCCTTTGTCCGGTCTTTTACATGACAGAGACGGAACCGGTTTTTGTATTTGTTGAACCATGTTGCAGGATCCTGTCCGGCGGCTACTACCCAGTAGATATCCATTTCATAATCCACTGTAGCGGGATCGGTGTTCTGCATCAGTACATCCTGTGGAAACTGGCCATCTACCAATTTAAAAGTATAATCATGGTTATGGTAAGCAAACCTGATTCCGTTCTGGCGGCAGATCTCACCTTTTTTATTGAACTCGTCGGCAAATTTTTTATAGTCGTCCAATGATTTCTGGGGGCCCTTGTATGGACAAATCAGGTATTTCATTCCGATAGCAGAAGCCTCTGCGGCCTTCTTTTCAAAATCCTTATTAATATCGCAATGACTGGAGATAAAGTTCATACCCAATTCATCCATATATTGTTTAAAGCCGGTATGCCCCATGCCCCAGAACATTCCCTGCGGGCCTTCGTATCCTTCAATCTGTTTATAACCAAAGGAGGCAACCTGCTTCAGTACACCGCGCGGATCTTTTGGAAGATCGTCCCGCAGGGTATATAACTGGAGACCGAAATTGCCAGCCGTGCTTTTGCCCATTGTTTTTTGGGCTGAGTTGCAGGCCATTGGAGCAAGTGCCATTGCAGCAGCGAATCCGCCACTGACTTTTAAAAAGCTTCTTCTGTTATAATTCATACATGAAGTTTCGGGGGTGAACAATTATTATTCGAAAAATGCGCGATCTCCTTTTTTATAGGGCAGGTCACCATCATAACGGGCCGGTACCGAAATATGGCGTAATGTTTCGGTAGCACCTGTTTTTGAGGTAAAGAAACCAAGAAGGGTCAGCTGTTTCACCATGGTGAAATAATGCGGGTCCATGGTTTTCTTTTCAAAACTCTCGCCCTTTGCAGTTGCATCTTTCAGTTTGGCTGATTGCTCCCTGTCAAAATCAGATTTCTTTTTTGCATACTCCCTTGCTTCCTTATCCAGTTCGGTAAAGAGCTCTTTGCGTTGTGCGGGTGTAGCTTCCATAAATGCCACTTTGAATTTTTTATCCATCGCGTCATTGAGTTTTCCGATACCCGAATGGAAGATTTTCTGATCGTCCTTTGCGTAACAGTCGTTCACCATAACGGTCATGAATGAGCCCACTGCTGCGGCTTTCGCGCCCGGCGTGGCGGTTTGTGGAATGATGGTCTCGCCAGCTTCATCCAGGAAGGCGATATCTTCGGGGGTAAAGGTTTCACCGCCGATCTTCGGATCATTTTTACAACCGCTAAGGAAAAGTTCGCCGCCGATCAGTACTCCACCGGTAGCCAGCGTGATCAATTTTAATAGTTCTCTGCGTTCCATGTTTTATTATTTTATGTACCCGTTGCCGGGATATAAACCATACTGGTGGATTAAAGATTTCCTTTCTTTAACTCCGATACTGCGAAATCGGCTGCCCGGGCTGTCAGTGCCATATAGGTAAGCGATGGATTAACGCAGGAAGCGGATGTCATAGCTGCTCCATCCGTAACAAAAACGTTTGGTGCATCCCAGACCTGGTTGTGTCCGTTGAGTACCGAAGTTTTTGGATCGCGACCCATGCGTGCTGTGCCCATTTCATGGATACCCATGCCCACTTCGTACCCACCGTCATAGGTTGATACATTCTTCAGGCCTGCGGCTTCCAGCATTTCCTTGGCATCAGCCATCATGTCCACACGCATATTCTTTTCATTTTCCTTGATCTCCACATCCATATTCAGCACCGGCAATCCCCATTTATCTTTTTTGCTTTTATCCAGGCTGATCTTGTTGTCATGATACGGAAGCATCTCGCCGAAGGCGGTGATACCAACGCTCCAGCTGCCGGGTTCGGTCAGTGCTTCTTTTAATTCAGCGCCGACGCTGAACTCTGCCACATCACGCGACCACCTGCTGCGGCTTGCTGAACCTTGGTAACCAAAACCACGCACATAATTTCTTTTGTCGCCGTCCCAGTTGCGGAACCTTGGGATATAAATCCCCGAAGGCCTGCGGCCAAAATAATACTTATCGTCATAACCTTCTGCCTGGCCGGAGGCGCCAAGGCGGAAGTGATGGTCCATCACATTATGACCCAGTTCACCACTGCTGCTGCCAAGACCGCCGGGCCAGATATCCGTAGCGCTGTTCATCAATACCCAGGTGGAATTAAAAGCAGAAGCATTTACGAAAACAATCTTTGATTTATAAACAACCGTCTGGTTGGTCTGTGCATCCAGCACTTCCACACCGGTAGCCCGTTTTGTATCCTTATCATAAAGGATTTTGGTAACGATGGAGAAGGGGCGGAGTGTTAATCTTTTGGTGGCCATTGCTGCGGGCAGGGTGGCGGATTGTGTGCTGAAGTATGCACCATATGGGCAACCTCTCCAGCACCTGTCGCGGTACTGGCAATTCAACCTGTTCTGTTCGGGTTTCGGCTGCGTGATATTGGCGCTGCGGCCCATAATCATGTGGCGGGTTCCCTTATAGTGTTCCTTAAGACGTTTGGCTACATCTTTTTCAACAATATTCATTTCTATTGCAGGCAGGTAATCGCCATCAGGCAATACGCTTAATCCATCCCGGTTACCCTGGATCCCTGCAAATTTTTCAGCATGGCTGTACCAGGGTGCAATATCTTCATAACGGATGGGCCAGTCCACGCCGATACCTTCTTTCAGGTTGGCTTCAAAATCCGCCGGATTGAAACGGTAGCTCTGCCTTCCCCAGGTGAGTGACCGGCCACCAACGTGGTAACCGCGGAACCACGAAAAGGGTTTGGTTTCAGTGTACGGGCTTTCCTTGTCCTTTACCCACATATCAAGTACAGTCTCATTCAACGGGTAATCCCTTTTCAGCACCGGATAATCTTCGATCATCTGTTGGGTGCGCTGGCCGCGGTGCGGAAACTCCCAGAGATCTTTCTGTGCATTCACATAATCTTTTACGTGCTCGATATTACGACCGCGTTCAAGCATCATAACGGTCAGGCCTTTTTCTGTCAGCTCTTTTGCTGCCCATCCGCCACTGATTCCCGAGCCAATCACTATTGCATCAAAATAATTGTCTGCCATGAGAAGTATTTAAGTGTTAGAAGAATATTATACATCACAAAGTTTCACCGCATCGCGGAGTGACTTTGTTTTTGCTGAATCAGTTTTTCCGGTGAAAATAAATTCCTGTGCTACATATCCCTTGAAACCTGTTTCCACTATAGCTTTCATTACAGCGGGATAATAGAGTTCCTGTGAAAGGTCAGGTTCATGGCGACCGGGAACGCCGGCCACATGGTAATGGCCAAAATATTCATGATTGTCGCGGATACTGCGGATGATATCCCCTTCGTCGATCTGCATATGGTAGATATCAAACAGCAATTTGAAATTGGGCGAGCCCAGTTTTTTACAGAGTTCAATTCCCCAGGCGCTTTTGTCGGCCATATAATCTTTATGATCGACCTTACTGTTGAACAGTTCCATCTGGATAATCACTCCATGTTTTTCTGCAAGCGGCATAATCTGTCTGAGTCCAGTCACGCAATTGTCGAGACCAGTCTGGTCGTCCATTCCGTTCCGGTTACCACTGAAACAGATCAGGTTTTTAAACCCTGCTTCGGCAACCAGGGGAATCACTTCCAGGTATTCCTTCACCAGCAAGGCATGGTTGGCAGGGTCGTTGAAACCCTTGGTGAGGCTAACCTCACCTTTGATATAACACATGGAACATTCCAGTCCGTATTTTTTAATAACGGGCCATTCGTCAGGCTTGAGCAGGTCAATCGCTTTCAGTCCCATATCCTTCATGAGCTCACATTGCTGTTCAAGCGTCAGGTAGGTAGCCGTCCACCGGCAAACAGAATGATTGATATTACCTTTAAGCCGGTAGGGTAACTGGTCTGTATTCATCATATTATTTTCGGCCAGACCGGCAGCAGCGGCCACAGCAGGAGCTGCACCCAGCGCAAAGGCTGAACCGGCGAGTTGTTTGATGATTTTACGTCTTGAGGGTTTATTATCCATTGGACTTAAATATTTTTAAAAACCGGAGTTGTACTTTTTTCATCTTTGAACGAAACGAGGAACAGGAGGAACACACCTGCTGCAATTGCAGCGGGGATTCCCCAGATCATGATATAGTTATGTGCCCCGTCCGCAGAAGTATATTTATCGGTGATGAGACCAGCTATCTTAAATCCAATCAGCATACCTACACCATAGGTGGCAAGGGTGATCAGTCCCTGTGCGGAACTCTTGTATTTTTCACCTGCTTTGGAATTGGTATAGATCTGGCCCGATACAAAGAAAAAATCATAACAGATACCGTGTAATGCAATACCGATTATAAGCATGAAACTTAATTCGCCGGCATTACCATAGGCAAACAGCATATATCGGACCGCCCACGCAAGCATACCAACAAGGATGGTTTTTTTAAATCCATACTTTGCAAAAAATACCGGTATAAGCAACAGGAATAATGCTTCGGAAATCTGTCCGATAGTCATAATCCCGGTCGGGTCCTTCATTCCTACATTCGTTAAAAACGGGTGCGCATTCTGGTAATAAAAAGCCAGTGGAATACAGATCAGGATGGATGCAATAAAAAAGATCAGGAAATTTTTATCCTTTAATAATTTCAATGCATCCAGTCCGAGGATTTCATTGAAACTCACTTTTGCACCAGTTGATTTCCCTGGTGGAGTTTTTGGCAGGGTAAAGCTGAACAGTCCGAGTACCAGGGAAGCGATACCGGAAAGCAGGAATGTATTTTTCAGCAGGCCATCTGTTGTATTTTTTTCCGAATCCCAATGGAATACAAAACTGATCAGGAGTCCCACAAGGATCCATCCGATGGTACCAAATACCCGGATGCTGCTGAATTGTTTTTCGGGATTGTCCATCTGTTTAAATGCAACGGAGTTGACAAGTGCAAGTGTTGGCATGAACAGGATCATATATACAAGTACATAGGGATAAAATACGGTAATATCCGGGGCAGTATACAACTGGTACATCAGCAGTGCTCCGATCAGGTGTAAAACACCAAGTATTTTTTCTGCATTGATATAACGATCTGCAATCAGGCCAATGATAAAGGGAGCAATAATAGCACCCCATGACTGTGTGGAAAATACCTGGCCTGTCTGCTCGCCGTTTGCCTGGAGATTTGCGGATAGGAATGTGCCGAGAGTGACGAACCAACCTCCCCAGATAAAAAATTCAAGAAACATCATCAGGGAGAGCTGTACCCGCGTGGTTGATTTCATATTGAGCCTTTCGTTAGTTAACTTATCTTACTAAAAAGCCTAAATGTACAATTTTTAGATACACATTTACACTTTGGTGACGTTAAATTAATTTCTGTATTTTTAAGGCTTATAACCTATTTGAACTGACCAGTCGGGTGTGCCATAATACTGCCGATCATACTAAAACATATGACTACAATTAAGGGTCCGGGGATCTTCCTTGCGCAATTCATAAGCGACCAGCCTCCGTTTAACAGCCTGCGATCTATCTGCCTCTGGGCTGCATCACTTGGATTCAAAGCGATCCAGCTTCCAACTTCCAATCCCGATTTTATCGACCTTCAGAAAGCCGCAGAAAGTAAGGCCTATGCAGACGAACTGAAAGGGGTGGTGAATGAATGTGGGATGGAACTTGTGGAGTTATCAACACACCTGCAGGGGCAGCTGGTAGCAGTCCATCCGGCCTACGATGAACTGTTTGACGGGTTTGCACCGGAAGCCGTTCGCAGAAATCCGAAGGCCCGTACCGAATGGGCGGTGCAGCAGTTGAAGTATGCTGCTGAAGCAAGCCGGAACCTGGGCATCGTTACGCACCCTACATTCAGCGGATCATTATTATGGCATACCTTCCATCCCTGGCCACAACGCCCGGCCGGCCTGGTGGAAGAAGGCTTTAAAGAACTGGCAAAAAGATGGCTGCCCATACTGGATCATTTTGACAGGCATGGAGTGGATGTTTGTTACGAGATCCATCCCGGTGAAGACCTGTTTGATGGGATCACCTATGAAATGTTCCTGGAAAAAGTAAATAATCATTCAAGGGCCAACCTGTTGTATGATCCTTCCCATTTTGTATTACAACAACTCGACTATATCCAGTACATCGATTTTTATCATGAGCGGATCAAGTCGTTCCATGTAAAGGATGCTGAGTTCCATTCAACCGGCAGGCAGGGTACATTTGGTGGTTACCAGAGCTGGCTGCACCGTGCTGGCCGCTATCGTTCACCGGGCGACGGACAGGTTGATTTCAAACGCATCTTCAGCAAACTGACCGAATATGATTTCAAGGGATGGGCAGTAATGGAATGGGAATGCTGTATCAAACATCCGGAAGATGGTGCAAGGGAAGGAGCACAGTTTATAAAAGACCATATTATCCGGGTTACAGATAAAACGTTTGATGATTTCGCAAAGGTAGCCACGGATGAAAAATCAAACCGGGCCTTACTCGGACTCGACAGGTAAGGAACCCTCAGATCAGGACGGCGTACAACAGGGCAGGGTGTTCAGAAAATAACAAGACAAGGTAAAAATCAACAACTAAAATTTTTGTATGAAAAAAACAGGCATCACCATTTTTGCACTCGTTGCATTACTGGCATGTAATAATGATCCTAAAACCAACGAAGCTAATGACAGTTCCAAACCGGCCGCAGCAGCGGAGGGTCCTTCTTCCAATCCCGACTATGCCCCGGGTCTCAAACTGGTTGCAGAAAGTGATTGTTTCCAATGCCATAAAGTAGATGAGGGTATTACCGGTCCAAGCTACCGGGCCGTAGCAAACAAATTTGCATCACAGGCGCCTGGGATTATACCGGTGCTGGCAGGAAAAATAATCAACGGCAGTACCGGTGAATGGGGAACAGCGGTGATGTTGCCTCATCCTTCACTGAGCGAGGCAGATGCCGAAACAATGGTAAAATATATCCTAACATTAAAAAACAACTGATGCTGAAAACTATCACTGCGGCACTGTCCGTGGTTGGCCTGATGGCCTGTAATAACCAAAAAATGAATTCTGCCACAGCAGGCGCGGATACTAAAACAACAAACATGGATGCAGGTGCCGCAAATAAGGATGGCTTTGTATCCCTTTTTGATGGTAAAACCCTGAACGGATGGCATAAGTATGGTGGTGGTTCTGTGGGCGGAGCATGGAAAGCGATTGATGGCAACCTCGTTCTTGATGCGGCAAACAAGGCCGACTGGCAGGCACTGGGGGGCGGTGATATTGTTACAAACGATGTGTATGAAAATTTCCATCTGAAGTACGACTGGAAGATTGATTCCGGCGGAAACAGCGGGGTTATTTTTTATATCCAGGAAGACACCACCAAATACAGGTATCCATGGGAGACAGGTCCCGAAATGCAGGTGCTTGACAACGACCGTCACAATGATGCGAAGATTCATAAACACCGTGCCGGTGACTTATATGATCTTATTCCCTGTACAAAGGAAACAGCCAGGCCGGCACTTGAATGGAATACAGCAGAGATCAAATCCGTTAATGGAAAGCTTGATCTTTATCTCAACGGCGTGAACGTGGTATCAACAACCATGTGGAATGAAGAATGGAGGAACCTGATTGCCGGAAGTAAATTCAAAAACATGAAAGGATTCGGTGCATTTAAATCAGGCAGGATCGGATTACAGGATCATGGTAATACCGTTTGGTTCCGGAATATCCTGATCAAAAAATTGTAAAGCCAGTTTATACTTCGTACCAAGGCAACACATTTACAGATCCTGAACAGTAAAAAAGCAAAGGCTGAACCTTCAAAAGTGCAGCCTTTGCTTTTTGCATTAATAAATTAAAATATATGATAAAACCTGCCGAATTTATTCTACATAATTTGTTGGTGCTCGCCGTCAGTATCCAAATCGTGGGGAAGTTAATGCTCGCGAATACAGAGTTTTACGTTTAAAAGATCTTGGCCTTTAATTTGCCTGTATATAATCGGTTTTTCATAGGATATTGGATTTTAAAGCCGGGGAGGATTTCTATCCACCCCTTTTTTTTGCCCCGGCATCAGCAACGAAAAAAGCACCCGATACGGGTGCCTCTGTTTATTTTTTTATAACGGGTTAGTATTGATATACAGGGCCGGGTCCTCTTACTGGTGATACTGTAACATCCATTCGTACATATTCATATTGTTTTCCTTGTAGGCAGGATCAGTTGCCTTTGTCCATGCATTATGTCCGCCTGTTGCCCAGATGGTCTTTTTTGCTGGTATGGAAGGAGCTGAGTTATTAATGTATTGAATCCAGTTATTGGTATTCAGCACGGCAACTGTAGGATCATCGGTATTATGGAATGCCCATACAGCTAAATTTGCTTTGGCGATTTTTGTTGCATTTGCCGTAGAAGCGCCCTGTGCTCCACAGATGGGTACAATGGCTGCAGCCTTTGCCGGATACGCTGTTGCAAAAGTCCAGGTAGCACCACCGCCCATACTCAATCCGGAAACATAAATCCTTGTCGCATCCACGCGATAGTTTGCCACAGCATAATCGATGATGGAATTAACATCAGCACCGGATGGCCATGCTTTAAATTGTGGTGCAATTACAATAAAGGAATAGTTGGTATTTCCCGAGACAAAATTCGGCGGAAATGTTTTATTCTTTAATAGACGGGGTGTTCCGTTAACAAGTACTTTATCCAGCTGGGTAGTACCATCTCCCAATTCACCAAGGCCATGTATAAATATCAGCAGCGGATATTTTTTTGTAGTGGAATCATATCTTGCCGGTACGGCTTTATAAAAACCCTGGCAATTTGGAATCACATTTGTTTTTACTGCAGAAAGAATTGCAGGCCTGGTCTCAATAATTTCCTGTGGCGGAACCACCGGTGGTATTGAATCAGGTTTGACGGGAATGGAATCCTGGACAGGTGTATCAGGTTTATCGATGAAACCGGAACTATCTTTTTTACAGGCAAATTGTAAACCGGACACAAGTAATAATGCCAGGAATGGGATGTAGGGTAGTTTCATATATTGGATTTTAATGATTGGACGGACCAAGCCAAAAATAATGCCGATGCTGCCGGAAAGAAAGTAAAAAAGCTCCTTTTGGAGCTTTACAAATTAGATTCAGGGAATTTTAACAGATGTAATAGGGTTTTCTTCCCGTGTTTATACGACTTCTTTAAACGATACGCATTCTGCAAGCTCTTTCGGGGTATAGGAAACGCCGTATTGCTTCAGCACATCATCGGGAACACCGTTCCAGTCATTAGCCTGGTTGCCTGCATAACCGATGTCTTTCACACCGATCTCGGAGGTATAAAATCCCGATGCAGTGAGATTGCGCATCAGGCTGAAAAATTTCACTCCCTGTTTGAATCCAGGTTTAGCTTTGGCAGGGTAGGCGATATCGTCCACTACTTCCAGTCGTTGCCCTGCAGTAAGATCAGCAAATGATTTATCGAAACGTTTCAGGCAATGAATATCCAGCCAGCGCAGTCCACCCAGCATGGGCAGCTGGTGTTGCGGCATATCTTTTACAATAAATTCTATGAAGGCAGGAACCCCTGCATCAGATGCACTTCCGCTCACCTCATCTTTTGGAATGATGATATCAGCAAGCAGGGTAATAGTGGTCATCTCATGTGCCGTAAAAACCGGTCCGGCAGCGAGTAATGATTTTTCATGAACCAGTTCCTGCGGACTTCTGTCGAGTGCGAACTTTGGCTCTGCGGGTGCCACTTCTTTTTTTTCATCCGGTGTATTACATCCGATAGCTGCCGCCCCGGTAGCCAGTGCACCGGTTGCAATAAGTTTTAATGTTTTTCTCCTGTCCATTCTTTATAAATTTTAACTGGTTCGGTCAGATGTTCTGGTTTTTCAATTCCTGTATAATGTATTCGCTGGCGCGCATACTCAGGGCAAGGATTGTCCACGTAATATTTTTATCTGCCTGTGATACAAATTGTCCGCCATCGACATTAAACAGGTTTTTACAATCATGTGCCTGGCTCCATTTATTAAGCGGTGCTTTTTTTGGATCGTTGCCCATCCGCACGGTTCCTGCTTCGTGAATGATTTCCCCGGGTTTGGAAATTCCCCAGTTGTTTTTTTCATCATCATCGCCACCATAGGTAATTATTGCACCCATATTGTGCATAATCTCCTTGAAGGTTTCCTTCATATGCCTGGCCTGTTTGATTTCATGTTCTGTCCATTTAACATTGAACCGCAAAACAGGGATACCATAACGATCCACCACATCCGGATCAATGGCGCAATAGTTACTTGCCAGGGGGATTGCCTCACCGCGACCAGCCATACCTACACTGGCTCCGTAAAAATGACGGTAATCCTGTTTTAATGAAGCACCATAACCACCTGCTTCTTTTTTATTTCCGTTTACAACATACTTACCGTTCACGTTTTCTATTCCCCACTGGAAACCATAGGAAGGCTGGCCCATACCACCCCAATACTCAATATGGTAACCACGCGGGAAGTCTAATTTTTTATTATCCAGCCACCAGGGAGAATAAACATGGAGTCCGCCTACACCATCTTCATTGTATCGTTTACGGCCAAAGAGTTTGGGGATTACACCACCAACGGCAGCCCCGGTGGAATCGTGCAGGTATCGTCCAACTGCATCGCTGTTGTTGGCAAGGCCATTCGGATGCTGGGCCGATTTTGAATTGAGCATTATCCTGGCCGATTCGCAGGCACTTGCAGCAAGTACAACCACCTTACCGTAAACCTGGTATTCCTGCATTTCATTTTTATCGATGTAGGATACACCCGTGGCAAGCCCTTCTTTATTGGTGAGTACTTCACGCGCCATTGCATTCGGGATGATATCTATATTACCGGTCTTCATCGCCGGATAGATCAGTACATTGGGAGAAGAGAAATCTGCTTTATAATAACTGCAGTTCCTGCTGCACTGTCCGCAAAACTTACATACACCACGTTCATCATTCAGTTTTTCAGTAAGAATGGACAACCGGGAAGGGATCACTTTTACACCTGCCGTTGTTGCTGCATTCTTAATAAGTATTTCATGAAGACGGGGGCGGGGAGGGCGAAGGAAATATCCGTCGGGATCGTTGTCAAGTCCCTCATTGGTTCCGAATACACCAATCATTTTATCTACCCGGTCGTAAAAAGGTTTTACATCTTCATAACCGATCGGCCAGTCGTCACCCAGTCCGTCGATACTTTTGCGTTTAAAATCCTTTGGTCCGAAACGAAGGGAAATCCGTCCCCAGTGATTGGTACGGCCACCCAGCATGCGGGCCCGGAACCAGTCCCAATCTGTTCCATCTTCCTTCGTAAAAGGTTCGCCCGAGAGATCCCAGCCACCATAACAGGCGTCGAAATCACCAAAGGGGCGAAGTTTGGTGCTGGCACCACGCCGGGGAGAATCCCATGGTTTTTTAAACTGGGTAATATTCTTCTGCGGATCATACATGTCACCCGCTTCAACTATACACACTTTCAGACCTGCATTGGCGAGGATATAGGCCGACATACCTCCACCTGCACCGGATCCCACTATCACTACATCGTACGTTTTAGGTTGCTTTTTAATATTTACATCTCCCATTGGATCCTTGTTTACAATTTGCAGACAATTTACAGGAAACCTGTTATTTAAGAAAAGAAAAAAACGATTTAGCAACTTTGGTATCGGAACCCCGCACCAGTAACAGGTCCTGGCTAAAAGAATTCCTGGAAAACCCTGTTCAAACACCATTTTCCTTTGAAATCCATTGGGTAAAAACAGGCATTAACAGGTGGGCGTGACTGGATAATCCTGTCTTTAATTTGATTTTCAGCATTATTTACACTACTTTTGTGTTTCTGTATGTTAGTGCTCTTCTAGTTTTTGTTGTGATCTTCCACTCAAACGCCGTGATGGCTTAACGTAAGGCAGGTAATGTATCAATTCCCATTGATAGCCTTACCGTATTTAATAATCAAATTTTCAAAAGTGTCATTTAACAATTTACAGCTCATCGAGCCTGTGCTTAGGGCTTTGAGCGATGAAGGCTATACAACGCCTACACCAATACAGGAACAGGCAATTCCTGCAATTTTACAACATAAAGACCTTCTGGGTTGTGCCCAGACCGGAACCGGAAAAACTGCCGCATTCGCTATACCAATGTTACAACTGATGTACCAGCAGTTTTCTAATGAACCTGCCGGTCGCCGTAACATCAGTGCCCTGATCCTGACCCCCACACGCGAACTTGCGATCCAGATAGGTGAAAGTTTCCAGGCATATGGTAAATACCTCGGATTAAACCATACCGTGATCTTCGGTGGTGTATCACAACACTCGCAGGTTGCCACGCTTCGCCGTGGTGTCGACATCCTTGTTGCCACTCCGGGTCGTTTACTGGATCTGATGAATCAACGGCATGTGTCGCTTGAAAACATCAAATATTTCGTACTCGATGAAGCCGATCGTATGCTGGATATGGGATTCGTACATGATGTACGCCGTATTATCGCCAAATTACCGGCTAAACGTCAAACGCTGTTCTTCTCGGCTACCATGCCTCCGGAAATCCAGCAGTTGTCGAACATACTGCTTAACAATCCTGTGAAAGTAGAGGTGACGCCAGTATCATCAACCGCTGAAACAATCCAGCAACATTTATATTATTCGGAAAAGCAGAATAAAAGTGCATTACTCGTACACCTGTTGCAGGACAATACGATTGGTACTGCGCTGGTTTTTTCGAGAACCAAACACGGTGCCGACAAGATTGCCCGCGGTTTGGCCAAGGCCGGAATCCGCGCGGAAGCTATCCACGGTAACAAGTCGCAGAACGCACGCCAGTCGGCCCTGAGTAATTTCAAGGCAAGGAAAACACGTATCCTGGTGGCTACAGATATCGCTGCCCGTGGTATTGATATCGACGAACTGACCCATGTGATCAATTTTGATCTTCCCAATGTACCTGAAACCTATGTACACCGGATCGGTCGTACAGGAAGGGCAGGAGCAAATGGTATCGCCTTTTCGTTCTGTGATTATGAAGAAAAAATTTACCTGCGTGATATCCAGAAACTGATCAATAAAAAAATCCCGGTTGTCAGCGGCCATCCTTATGATGTTCCACTGATGCACGAGATTAACCGTCCTGCAGTTGCAGCATCTGCTGCATCTTCCAGCTTCGGTAGCAGGCGCACAGGTGGCAAAAAGCCCGGAAGGACTTTTTCACAGCGCCGCGCATAATTTTTTTGCAGAAGTCTCACCAATACCGTCACGGCAAAGTCGTGACGGTTTTTTTTATGCCCCATGACAGATCAGTTTTCCGTCTGCTGGTCAATATAGGCAGAGATCCAACCAACCTGCCCGTTTTTTATCAGTATAAATTGTTTGCTTTCATACACCGAGGAAAACTGGCGCATTATTTTTAATAATAAACCGGTACCGGCAATAAGCGAACGCTGGTCAAACACTGCATGGACCCGTTTGATCTCCCGTGCCGCGGCCCCTTTATCTGTAATCTTTGTGTTGCTTCTCCGTATGGAAGTATCGGACAGGGATTTAAAATCCTTTACCAGCTGGTCGCTGAACGCCATCACTTCGGCAAATGTTACCGATACGGCAGATTGATCCAGCTGTTCCGGGTGCAGCAGTGTAGCCACGGCCCATGAGATCCCCCCACTGAATGCAATATGGTCGCTCATGGCGTATGCACCACTGGCGTTGATGGCATAAATAAGATCTTCAGATTCGATCACATTCAACACACGACCCAATTGCTTCGAATAGTTGGTGATGGTCCGGTCATACTCATCTGTGCGATTCTCCGTTGCATTGGCCACGGTCTTTGTTCCCCAGTTTAACTGGAAGAGTTTAAACTTACTGGTATTGCCAAGCGGGAAATATCCGCCCTTACTGTTACCGCTTCCGATATCAATCAGGAAGGTGGTATACCGGAGTGCAGGTGCCACAATACCAAGATGTGATAATCTTGCCTCCTGTGTTACATCCACTACTTCTACTTTCCGGTCGGGTTCGTTGATCCGCTGTCGGAAGCCACCGATCAGTTTATCGATCTGCTGTTGCTGGTTATCTTTATCTGCCTGCATTTTTACACCGCTGCTGATAACGGTATAGATCCTGCCGGACGGAATACCATAGCTTGTCAGGGCCGCATTGTATAATCCGGCAAGGCCATCAAGTGTTGCATCGGCCGACTGTGTGGAGAACGTAATAAAGTCGGTATTAACCGAAGTGTCCTTCACCACACTGAACGATTTTTTCTTCAGTTCAACAACACTCATCTTGACGCCTTTTGATCCGACTTCAATTCCCGCGAACATGGTGTTCGCTCCCCATTTTATCTTGGTTACAGATTGAGCACCGGCACCTGATATGGTTAACAGGAAGAGAATAAAAAACACGACGGTGAATCTGGAAAATCTGACTGGCATAACGGTGATTTATCGCTGATAAATCTACGCAAATGCAGTACAGATAAGACATTCAGCAGGTGGGTACATCCGGAATGTGCAGAAAATGTGACTAAGCTTGTGCACCGGAATTTTAATTCCTTTTATAAAAACTCAGCAACTGGTCGCCCTGTAATGGCATTTCCGGTATGGTATAAAAGCCCTGGTTTTCAGCTCCAAAACAAATTGATTCTCCCTGCAACTCCATCTGGTATGCCAGCGATTCCGGTGTTTTCAGTAGTGCCTGCAACAGGGTTTCACCGGCAGCACGTTTATAATAATAAATTCCTGCGTATGTTTTTACCAGGATCTCTGTGCCCTGCTGATTGGAAGTCGCACTTACTACTGTATTGTATGGGAGTTCTCCGGCAAATTCGGCCGGACCATTGGCAGCATAGGGAAACCGGATCCTGTAGATTCTGGACCGGGATTCTTTTTTTGTCAGGATAAAAATATCCATTGTAACGGGATCAACCAGGAATGCTTCTGCATCATGCTGGCCGTCGGGATAGGTGAAAAGGATACTTGTAATATCCTGCACCGTATCGGTGGAACTTGCCGGTTCCCTGAAGCGGTAAATCGCCGGCTGTTGTGGTACTGCATTATTGTTGCCGATATCGGCAATGTAGATCTCGGTTACATTCTGACCCGGATTACGCATGATAATCATGTCTTCCCAGTCGCGGTTTGTAATCCCTTTAAGGAATACATGACGCACCAGTGAGGCCGACCGGTCAACCAGGCTGATCCGGGTCGGATTACCGCCATCCTGCATCATCCAGAGGTGACCGTTTTGCGTGAATGAGGGTGCAATACCGGAGACCTCAGGAAACTGCGTAGATAATTTTTGGGTAGTAGGAATCTTTGCAAATGGGGGATCGGCTGGCAGAACCTCGTTCTTGTTACTGCAGGCACCAAGGTGCATGACTGCATAAAGCGTACACATAAGCGGTCGGAGATTCATAACAGTAAAATTAAACCTTCTAAAAAAATCAGGATGTTTACCAACCTGCTAAAAAGTAATCGCTTCCAGTTTGTCAAGTTTGAAATATCCAAGATGAACCGTATCATCTTCACCTGGCCGGGGAATGATCCGGAGACTGAATTTACTTTTAAATACGGGTGAAAGAATATCAGCTATTTCATAAATATCGTCCACATCCACTCCATATTTGTCATCAATATGTGAAGTAGCAGATTCGAATCCCACATGTTTATAAAAGCTTGTTTGTTTCGACTCCCGGATTGCAGCACCCTTATCGGTTGCCACACTCAGCACCTTGTAATGGAACTCGTCGAATTCATTTTTTTTATATCCGCCGAGGTTTATAAAAAATAAACCAAACCCGGTTGGCGGAGTATCAGTCCCCGGAACCACAGTTATCTGAAAGTCGTTTACCTGTGTTACTGTTCGCCAGGCATCGATATGTACTTTAGCTCCGGGCCAGGAATTTTTGATTTCCGGAACGAGCTCATTAATATGGGAGGCGATCCCGAAAAAAATATCGTGTTGCTCAGTAAAACGTCCCGGGACTGTGGCACCCAGTAAAATCATAAACAACTTTGGATCTCCCATACAATAGATTTAAAATGAAGTTGGTTTAACTATTGTATAAAAATAAAAAAGGAGGAACAATGTCCCTCCTTTTTTTTATTGTACACGACCGTCCTTCTTGTCTTTGGACCGACCAACTCCATAACCAACACCTCCGCCGACAACGCCACCCACAACGGCACCTACGCCGCGGTTCTTTTTATTGATCACTGCACCAAGTATTGCACCTGATCCGGCTCCGATGGCTGTACCTTTTGCTGCCTTACTCCAACCTTTCTTCCGGGCAGCTGGTTGTGTGGTGGTAACTGGCTGGTTGGTGGTGGTCCTGACTGTTCTGACAGGTGCGGAATTATATTCTGCAGCTCTGCGTTCTTTTTCCGCTTTTTCCTGCTGGAACTGGGCAAGGCCGACCGTATCCTTGTAGGCTCCCGATTTTGTCATCTCGGTTCCTTTTTGTTTACATGCTGTCATCAGTCCGGCCATTGCCACACCAACAAACATCAATTTCATATTACTTTTCATACTTCTGGATTTAGTGTTTAACTGATTTATTCAACGACGGTAAAACAGAAAAAATGCCAGATAAGTTTTCAATGTTAATAATCCTCCATCTTTTGCAGCATATGCATGATGTTCAGGTAATTAGAACGTAAATGTTTTAACAGCTGTTGTAAATACTGCCCCGCATTGAGAAAGTTATTCCATAAAAAAATCCCCGGATATCAGGGATTATAAAACGGGAATACAGTTTCCTTAAAGATCAGGGTTGCTGTAAGCATTATTTTCCTCATCTTCTTCACCAAGTTCCTCATCACTGTCGTCCAGTTCACTTCCCGGAACATCGAGGTCTTCGCCATAATCAAGCGGATTACTGCTCTCATTTAACAGATCTTCGCCATCTGTACGATCCAGCCGGAGTTCATCCATATCTTTTGTCTCTGCGTTCACGATCTGACCCGACCTGCGAAGTGCCTTTCTTTCTTCCACACCCAGATCATTTATCCCATCTGTCAATGGTTCATCATCATCACCATTCAATTCGTCGAGCAGGCCATCGCCTTCTTCATCCGACGATGATATAGTGGTGTCTTCCATCTCGCGGAACCGGAGAGGATGCACATGTTCCTGACCTGGAATATCACTGACATCCGGCATTTCAATACTGGTGGGTGGTTCCTCTTTTGGTTTTTTATTTGTTGCCATATCTTTTGTTTTAAGATTATTCAATCATTAATAATTATAAAATCCGTGCCTGAGAATTCCACTGCCACAAAAAAAATGCGAAGGGAAAATGATCATCATTTCGCTTCGCATTTAACTATAATTTTTTATGTGTTTATCTTATCTGTCGCGGTCACGGTTAAAACCGCCGGTATTGTCGCGGTTATAACCTCCATTGTTACCATCGCCACGGTCGCGATTGTATCCACCGCCGTCGCGATTGTATCCGCCACTGTTTCCATCACCACGGTCCCTGTTATATCCACCGCCGCCGCCATCGCGATTGTATCCTCCACCACCGCCGCCGTCACGATTGTATCCACCGCCGCCGCCGCCATCGCGGTTGTATCCACCACCGCCGCCGCGGTTATAACCTCCACCACCGCCGCCGCCGCGATTGAATCCGCCGCCGCCACCGCCGCGGTTGAAACCACCACCGCCGCCGCCGCCACCAGGACGTTCGTCAGCAGCTTTCACTACAAGGGGCTTCTTCCCGAGCGAGAGATCATTCAGACTTTCGATAGCATCTTTAGCTTCCGCTTCATTCAGCATTTCAACAAATCCGAATCCTTTACTCTTACCTGTCTCACGGTCCATTGCCACTTTTGCGGAAATGATCTTACCAAATTTTTCAAAAATTTCTTCAAGCTCTGCGTCGTCCAGGTCGTAAGGAAGCCCGGCTACAAAAATCTTCATGTTGGGAGTTTTGGTAAAAGTACAGAACTTATTTTAATTATTGCGGGTGAGTCTGACCAGGAACTGGTAGTGGTCGTCCTCCATCAACCGCTCGATCTTCCAGCCTGTTTGAACCGCCACCCGGCTGAGTGTGGGGTAGTCGACATATAACCAGGAGAACCATTCCGTGTTTAGTTTTCTATAGGTATACCTGTAGTCAATTTCACCATAGTACCTGCCCTGTGGAATGTCTGAATCAAACAGATACGCAACATCTGAAGAGTCGAACAATAACTGTCCACCGGGTAGAACCAGCTTTGACAAATGTTGTAACAATGATTTAAGTCCCTGCAGGTTTTTACTCAACCCGATGCCATTCATCAGCATCAGAATGGTATCAAATTGCTGGTCCGACCAGCTCATGATATCTGCATTGACCACATTTTTAACACCCCGTTGGGTCATAACATCGCACGACAAGGGCGAGATTTCCAGGGCGGTCACCGGGTTTCCGAGTCCCTGCAGGTACAGGGCGTGGCTACCGGCACCCGCACCGATATCAAGTACGGAACCCTGGCAATAGTTGAGGGCCAGTTGTTCCAGTAAGGGCATGTCCTGGTAAGTGCGGAAATAAATATCTACCGGCATTTCTTCTTTCTCCCCGTATTTATTGTGGATCCATAAACGTCCGGGTGAATTTTTAAAATAGAAATCGGAAATGGCCTGGCCTAAGGGATCTGGCATGCTGCAAAAATAACAGATTCAGTGCCGACGCCCCGGTGATGCTGCAGAAAAGACCTTGCTTTTCCGGAACTTTGTTTTTATGGACCAGACATTCGGCCTTCTTACACAGTTATATGAATTCGGTTCAGAAAGTATACAGTTGGTGGTTCCCGATCCGGAACAGGTCAAATTGGCTTATCGTGTCACAAACGGTAATGATAAACCTTACTGGACAGCTGTATGGCCTTCGGCCGAAGCGATATGTCGTTTCCTGGTGGAACATCCCTGGCTGGTAAGTGGAAGGGAGGTATGGGAACCGGGAGCGGGACTGGCACTTCCCTCCATGCTGGCCGCAAGATATGCGTCGCTGGTGAGGTGCAGCGATATCTACCAGCCGGCAGTGGATTGCATGCAGGCATCGGCGATCCTGAACGGAGCAGTTAATATCATTGCGGAGCGGGCCGACTGGAACCAACTTCCTCCCATAACGGCAGAGGTAGTTCTGCTGAGTGATGTGCATTATGAACCTGGTGAATTTGAGTCTGTTTTCCAGATGATACAAGGATTCCTGGATGCAGGTGCCAGCATTATTCTCGGTAGCCCGGCCCGTATCACCAGTTCGGTTTTTTATGATCGGATAAAGGGTAATGTGAAAAAACAGGTGGAATACCAGGTGCGGCTTACAACCGTGTCGGTACTGGTTCTCAGCCGCTGAACAATTTTAAATGTGGAATCAGATCGACTGGATTATATAATACAACATCAATACACAGAGTATAATTTTCAGCAAGGATCCAAACAGGAATCCGATAAAGGAACCCCATGCTGAACGAAGTGATTGTCCGGACGATTGACCACCGATCATTTCACCCACAAATGCTCCGATAAACGGTCCTGCAATAATACCAACTGGTCCCATCCAGAAAGCAAGCAGGAAACCAATGGTTGTGCCCCAGGCGCCATAACGGGTGCCGCCGAAAATCCTTGTGCCCCATACCGGAATAAGATAATCCAGTACCATTGAAACCAGCGTAATTCCGGCCCAGATCCAGATAAAACGGGCAGTGAAGGGGTCGGGATCCCGAAGCTGCTGGAGAAGGAGGCCAAGGAATGCGAGGGGTGTACCCGGTATCAGTGGCAGTAATGAGCCGGCAATACCGCCAATTACGCAGATGATCCCGATAATTATCCAGAGCCAGTCCATTTGATAAATGTAGACAAAAGCTGTCCCCGAGAGCGAATGCGTCACAATTTTTTCGAAGAATGAAAAAAGTTCACCCGGAGGCTGACATTTTTTCACATTTAACTGGTCGGCATAATCATTGAATATCACGGTTATCCGTCGAAAAGGCGGAAAAAAAAGGAGAAATTATAATTATGGCAAAAATAATCGGAATTGACTTAGGAACAACCAATAGCTGCGTAGCAGTTATGGAAGGCAATGAGCCTGTTGTAATCCCCAACGACGAAGGGCGCCGCACCACCCCGTCAGTAGTGGCTTTTTTAAAGAATGGTGAACGTAAGGTGGGTGATCCCGCCAAACGCCAGGCAATTACAAACCCCCAGAACACGATCTCTTCAGTGAAACGTTTCATGGGCCGCCAGTTCAACGAAGTGGGTGAGGAGATCAGTCACTGGAGTTATAAAGTGGTGAAAGGTGACAATAATACTGTCAGGATTGACATAGATGGCAGGTTATACACCCCGCAGGAAATTTCTGCTATGGTTCTTCAGAAAATGAAGAAGACCGCAGAAGATTATCTGGGGTATGAAGTAACGGAAGCAGTTATTACCGTTCCGGCTTACTTCAATGATGCGCAACGCCAGGCGACCAAGGAAGCCGGTGAAATTGCTGGCCTTACCGTTCGCCGCATTGTAAATGAACCAACTGCCGCTGCCCTGGCCTATGGCCTGGATAAAGGCAAACACGATCAGAAGATCGCGGTGTTTGACCTTGGTGGCGGTACATTTGATATCTCTGTACTGGAGCTGGGTGATGGCGTTTTTGAAGTGAAATCTACCAATGGTGATACACACCTTGGTGGTGACGACTTTGATAAAGTTATTATGGACTGGCTGGCAGATGAATTTAAAAAAGACGAATCGATCGACCTGCGTAAGGACCCGATGGCCTTACAGCGTTTGAAGGAAGCTTCTGAAAAAGCAAAGGTTGAATTGTCGTCCTCTACAGAAACAGAAATCAATCTTCCCTATATCACCGCGGTGGATGGTGTACCCAAACACCTGGTGAAAAAACTGACCAGGGCTAAATTTGAACAACTGGCCGATAACCTGTTTGCCCGTTGTCTGAAACCCTGTGAAGCTGCATTGAAAGATGCAGGCCTGAGTACTTCAGCAATTGACGAAGTAATTCTGGTTGGTGGATCTACCCGCATCCCTAAAGTACAGGAGATCGTTGAAAAATTCTTTGGTAAAAAACCTAACCGCAGTGTAAATCCCGATGAAGTAGTTGCAATTGGTGCAGCAATCCAGGGTGCGGTGATGACAGGTGAAGTGAAAGATGTATTATTACTTGACGTTACTCCGCTGTCTCTTGGTATCGAAACCATGGGTGGTGTGATGACCAGGCTGATCGACAGCAATACAACTATTCCCACCAAGAAGTCGGAAACTTTTTCAACTGCAAGCGATAACCAGCCTGGTGTACAGATCCATGTACTGCAGGGCGAACGCTCCCTGTCGAAAGACAACAAGAGCCTCGGCATCTTTAATCTCGATGGTATTCCTCCGGCACCACGTGGTGTACCACAGGTGGAAGTAACATTTGATATCGATGCTAACGGAATCCTGCATGTTACTGCAAAAGATAAAGGAACCGGTAAGGAACAAAAAATCCATATCGAAGCCGGTAGCGGATTGAGTAAGGAAGAAGTGGAAAAGATGAAGGCAGAAGCAAAGGCAAATGAAGCATCTGATAAAGCCGAAAGGGAAAAGATCGATAAGCTCAATGCGGCAGACAGCCTGATCTTCCAGACCGAAAAACAGGTATCTGAATATGGTGACAAGATCCCTGCTGATAAAAAAACAGTGATCGAAGCAGGTGTAAACAAACTGAAAGAAGCCCACAAAGCACAGGACATTGCTGCCATCGATACAGCCATGGCAGAATTGAATGCAGCGTGGACAGCAGCCAGTGAGGATATTTACAAATCAGGTGGAAACGATGGAGCCCAGGCAGGTCAGCCCGGACCTGATGCATCACAAGCTGCAGGTGCAAATGCATCTGCCCATGATGATGTCACAGATGTTCCTTATGAAGAAGTGAAATAATCATTTTAAAAGATACGCGAGACCTCGCCCATGGCGGGGTCTTTTTTTTATCCGTCAAAATATCACCATCCTATCGGCAGTTTGCTTTATTTTGCAACTAAACGTTGAACCCATGCCCGAACCGATCATCGAAATCAGTCACGCGAATATTTACCAGGGAGACAACCTGGTGCTCCAGGATGTCAATCTTGTTGTCAATAAAGGAGAGTTCGTGTACCTGGTTGGAAAAACCGGAACAGGAAAATCAAGTCTCCTGAAAACACTGTATGGTGAACTCACCCTTAATGAAGGAGAAGCTACCGTAGCCGGTTTTACTATCCGTAATATCGACTGGCGGAAAGTACCCTATCTGCGGCGTAACCTGGGTGTGGTTTTCCAGGACTTCCAGTTACTGACCGACAGGAATGTAAATGATAACCTCAAGTTTGTATTAAAGGCAACGGGGTGGACCGACAATAAACTGATGGATGAAAAAATCCTTGACGTGCTTGATAAAGTGGGACTGAAAGCAAAAGGATTTAAAATGCCTTTTGAATTGAGTGGTGGTGAACAACAACGGATCGATATTGCGCGTGCGTTGCTGAATTCACCGAAACTGATCCTCGCAGACGAGCCAACCGGTAACCTCGATCCGGAAACATCGGACGAGATCATGAACCTGCTGTTCCATATTTCCCGCGACTTCAACACGGCCATCGTAATGGCCACCCATGATTATATCGTGGTGCAGAAGTTCCCGGCCCGCATGATCCGCACCGAAAGGGGCAGGGTAGTGGACAATGCTTCTATTACGATTGACTAAGTTTAATGCAAACCGGATTGCAGGAACCAGGGCGGTGCACAAAACTTCTATTACGATTGACTGAATTTTAAGCAAACGGGCTAACCGCCTGCATTTGACGTGACAGGTTCACCAAAGCCAGTTGGTAAGTTTGCGCGTATTTACTTCGTTATCGTACTGCCTGAGCAGGTGTTCACGAAGCCGGATCTCTTCTTCAGCAAACGGCTGGTAATAAAGTTGGGAGATGATCGATGCAAAACCATTGGCCGTATCACTGATATGACAGGCATCTTCCAGATGCGTTCCCTGTACGATGGGTTCATTGACCACACAGTGACGGCCTTCAAATAATGCGTGTAATAATTTTAACCGGATGCCGGTGCTGTTTTTATTGAAACAGGGAAGAACATTAATATGCGCCTTACGCACCAGGTCGCTCATTTCCGATTCTGAAGGGTCAGCTACCAGGCAGGTATGATCGCATAACTCTGCAGCCTTGATCAGTCGCTTTGATGGTTTTTTACCTGCAATAATAAAATGCACCCTCACCTTGGTGAAGACCTTACACAATAACCAGATAGCCGCTTCCTCATTTTCAGGCACCGATAAATTTCCATGATACAGGCAAAAACTTCCCTGTCCTTCTTCCGACCTTACCTTGGTCCACGCAGGAAACGTGGGCAGTAATTTAACCTTGCTTAAATTATATTCCGTGGTGAAAACTTCGCGGTCCTTATCCGTTACACAGGCATACACACATTCATCGGGGAGATGCTGGCTATATTTTTTCAGTAACCTGCTTTCGTTGAGGAAGTACATTTTTTTCACGAGGCTGTTCTCAGCCCTTGCCAGTTCTTTGTAATACAGGCTTTCTTCGTTATGCATACGGACTACCACGCGGCGGTTGGACAGGTCAAGGGAATCGAGAATACCGCAGCAATGAATGCCTTCGATAAGAACAGGATGGAGGTCTTCGTTCAGCCGGCTGATCAACTCTTCATTGATCCTGGAAGAAACGATATATGGGATCTGCAGGGAAAAACCCTTAGCAGGCGGGATCCGGTCGTATACATGGATTGACTCGCAAAACTGGTTCAGCTCATTCGGATTACCCCGCTCGTTATAACTGAAATAATGCAGGTGGATCAGCACACCGGCTTTGTGAAATTCCCTGATGCGTTCCATCATATCGATGGCTCCGCCATAATCTGCGGGCCAGGGTACGTCGAGGCATACGATATGTAGGTGTTTGTTCAAGTAGGGATCAATATATTATAAAATTCGATCAGTTTTTTTTCTTCTTCCTGCCAGTTGAGAGTTTTGCGCCTCAGCTGGCAGTTATCCTGTAACTCCCGGTACAAAACATCGTTTTCAAGCAACAAATTCAGTTTACCGGCGATTGTTTCGGGGGACAGGTCCAGGGTTAGAACAGCAACCGGCAGGGTTTTGTTCAGTTCGTGGTATACGGGATAATCGACACATAACTGGGGTACACCGGCATGGAGGTAGTCGAAAAACCGGTTGGCGAGGGAATAATAATTGCTCAGCCCCTTGTTTTCAAACAGTGTAATACCAATATACGCCTCCCTGGTTTTTTCCCGTAAAACTTCGGGAAGCAGTTCGCCTAAAAAAATAACCTGCTGTTCCAGCTGGTTTTTCTTCACCAGTTCCCGGGTCTGTTGCAGGTAATTCCCCGACCCGGCAATGTATAACCTGGCGTTTACCATCTTCATGGCAGGGATCAGCGTATCAAAACTTCGCCCTTCATTTACTGCTCCCTGGTAAAGGATAAAACGTTCAGGTTTGGGAAGCTCAACCAGGTTGGTCAGCAATGGCATATTCCGGATCACCTTATAATGGTGACCATATAATTTCCGGAATTCATCAGCGATCGGTTGGTTAACAGTGTAACCGTTTTTGAAAAAGGGCACACTATACTTTTCAATCTTTTTCCAGATCCGGTAGATGCGGGGGCGCTCTACAATTTCCTGCATCTCGCAGAAAAGTTCATGTGCATCGTATACCCGTACAATGCCGCGTATACGCGAAACAAAAAGATTGGGCAGGATGGTATCGAGGTCGATGGCACAAAGAAGGTCTGCTTTTATAAACAGCAGCCGGAAAAAAAGAAGGAGATTATATTCAAGATAAAATAATGGTCCGTGGTTGAACAGGCATCGCAACCGCAACTGACGGAAGGGGCGGCTGCGCAATGGAAGGGAGTCAGGCAGTTTCCGGCCAATCAATGTCACCTGGTAACCAGCAGTAGTCAGCGACTGGCAGATCCGGATCATGCGCTGGTCGTAATTGAGATCATTGGTAACGGTAAACACGATTGCCTTCATATAGTTAATGGCCTCCATCGAACGGATCGATGGAGGCCATTACAAATATAGAGTATCAAAACGTTTATTGTCCCATGCCTTCAATATTGGATCCTTCACGTTCGCCTTTCAGGTTCTTGCGTTTGAACAGGCTTGGATCAAACTTACCGAAACGCCAGTTGAAATTCAGGCGGAATACGCGCTGGTCGCGGATCCTGTAACTATCCTGGATAAACAGGGCAGATTCTGAATGGATATCGGAACGTCTTGTTTTAAAAATATCATTTACATTCAGGGAGACCGAAGCGACCTTGTTTTTCAAAAACTCATACCGGATCGCAGCATCTATACCATAGTTGGGCCTGATATAACCCTGCGATGCAGAAGCCTGTCCACCACCCATACCACCACCAAATCCACCGCCGCCACCGCGACTATTTGAACCTCCCGGAGGAAGCACCGTCTTGGATTGGTAATCACCAGAAAGCTGGAGGGAAATATTATTGGGAAGTTTAAATGTGTTATTGATCTTGGCAAAATAACTGGTAAGTTTTGCCTGGTCGGGTTCACCTGGTATATTGATATCTACATCGGAAGTATAGATATTAATGTTTGGAGTGAATTCCCACCATTTGGTCAGGTTATTCCGCGATGTAAGTTCAATCCCTGTTACATAACTGGAATTTGCATTGATAAATGTACTCAGGATAAGTTGTTCCCCGCCCGCACCGGTGCTTTGTTCCTGGAAACGGGTAATAAGATCGTTAGTATGTTTATAATAAACCGATGCAAGGAAATTTCCCTTGTTCTGGAAAGTTTTTTCGTAAGACAATTCAAATGAATTGGTGAATTCGGGTTTCAGGCCCGGATTACCCCTGCTTGGATTCAGCCTGTCGGATGAATCGGTAAACGGTGTCAGCTGCCAGAAATTGGGACGGTTGATCCGGCGGCTGTAGTTCAGCTGCAGGCTCTGGGTTTCGGTGAGTTTATGCGACAGGAACAAACTCGGGAAAAAACTGATTGGGAAATCGATTTTAAAAACTTCACCGGTTTTTAAAAGTTCACCATTATAAGTGGAACTTTCAGCGCGCAGGCCAACCTGGTATCCAAAATTTTTAAGTTGTGCCGAATAACTTCCGTATGCCGCATACACCTGGTCATTACTCTTGTACTCGATCTGGGAAGAGGGTTGAATGCTGTATTGCCCGGTGTTGAATGAATCAATCAGGAAAACATTGGAACTGTTATTCTTCCGTAACTGGGCGCGCACACCCACTTCAAACTTTGATTTATCATTGATCGGGTTGGCATAATCCGTCTGGATAACAACATTCTGGTTGCTTCCGTTGATTGATTGTTGCTGGCGGAAAATGCGGTCAGGGCTGCGTCCCAGGTTTGCCGAATTGTAATAGTCCGTATTGATGAAACTGCTGTTCTTGTTTTTGCTGCCGTTATAGGTCACGTCGGCAGTGAGTTCTTCACCGGCTTTAGGAAAGAGGTGTTTGAAACTAAGTGTTGTTCCCAGGTTGCGGAAATTGGCCCTGGTATCAGTAAAACGTTCCTGGTATTCATTAAGTGACGGATTGGAAGGATAACCATAATCAATAAAACTCCTGGAATCGGGGCTGAATGTACCTTTCGCGAGGTTGGCTGCAATGGAAAATGTATTGCGGTTACTCATGAAATAATCAAGTCCGACCCTGCCGAATCCAAACGCACCATCCTGCACTGAACGATCACGCTGGTAGATATCTTCCAGCGGAGTGGTAAAAAAATTATGGCGGTCTGTTGTACCCGAGCTGATCGATTTACGCTGGTTAAACATACCGTTTGCAAATACATTTATCTTTTGCTGACGTAGATTGATATCACCACCAAGTCCGAAACGGGCACGCGAATCAATATTTGCACGAAGGCTACCGTTGTAACCCACTTTCTTTTCCTTCTTTAAAACGATATTCAGGATTCCTGAAGTACCACCCGAAGCGTCAAATTTTGCAGAAGGATTGGTGATCAGTTCAACACTCTGCACCGCATCGGCCGGAATCTGTTCAAGCGTCAGGTTACTCGGTCTTCCATCCACAAAAATCTGTGGTGAATTATTCCGCATGGTTACATTTCCATCTATATCGACGTTGAGTGATGGCACATTGCGCATAATATCAATGGCTGTACCACCGGCAGATACAATGTTTTTATCTACGTTGAAGATCTTACGGTCAATGCCGAGGGTAAGTCCGGGTTTAGTGGAGGTAACCGTTACATTGTCCAGTACTTTATCGGAGGGAGTAATTTTAATATTACCAAGATCCTTATCCAGCGCGCCAAGGGCGGCACTCATATCACCAGGTTTTGCAGCCGACAGGTTAAAGGATACATTCTGGATTATTTCTTCATAACCTATTGCCGAAACTTTTAATTTAAGTGGACCGAATACAGGAACATTCTCCATACTGAATTCACCATTTGCGAGGCTGAGCATCCCGCCGATAACAGCTTCTGCCCGTTTTTTGGTAACAGTATCCATTTTATTCTGTAAAAGTTGCACTGAAGCGAATTCTACGGCTTTGCCGTTGGCGTCCACGATTTTACCATACAACCTGCCGGTAATATTTGGCCTGCCGCCACCCTGGCCGCCGCGGGGTTGTGCCTGGAGAAAAAGAACGGTAAAGCAGAAAAAAAGTAGAAAGTTTAGATGTTTCATTTGGTGTAGTTAGTTATAGGACGCGCAAAGCTCTATTAACTTGCTGAGATAATGAAGCCTATATGATGAATGGTAACAATGGTAAAATGCAGGGATAAGTGGGGAAGAGTGTTTCCTGTTTACACTTACCGGACCAACAGGCAGATCAGGAGCAGTTGAAGCAGTCCGATGATCAGTCCAACGAAGAAGCCTGTTACAGCCAGTTTACCCAATGGTTTCCTTGTTTTGCTTTCAAATACTTCCCTGGCTTTTACCGGATCAATTGCAAGGATTTTCCCGGTTACCAGCTCCTGGATATTAAACTCTGAACGGAGATTGCCAGCAAATTGTGCCATAATGCGGGGAAAGAGGTCGGCAATTTCATTAATAAAGACCGTTTTCAGTGATACGATGGTTTTATCACCAATGAACATACTGATCATAGGCATCTGTTCTTTCAGTTTATTACGCAGAAAGTCATCGATATGCACTTCGATCATCGGACGGATCCGTTCAAAATTCGCCGGATCATTGATTTTGTTCTCCAGTACATCCAGCGGGAACTGCTGGCTTACATACAATCCTGCCTGGCTGGCAACCGATGATTGTAAGGCAGGGAAGATGCCCTGGAAGGTTGTCCCAAAAAAACGGAAAGGCCTGACCGGACGAAAGAGCAACAGGAAAGGAAGCTGCACGCAGATCATACCGGTGATAGCTGTAAGAAAGGGAATAAGGAGGAACCAATAGTTCATCATATATAAAATTAAAAACCCCGACCCGGCGTTTGCGGGGCGGGGTTTGATCGGGTGGCTTACCGGATTCGAACCGGCGACCCTCAGAACCACAATCTGATGCTCTAACCGACTGAGCTAAAACCACCATTTTCTGCGGGGGCAAAAATAGGTAAAAACATGCTGATAAAAAACAGTTTACCCAGTTATACCCTGATTATTTTTTAATGTTTGTTTTGCCGGCAGTCATCTTAACCATTCATCAAAAACCCCTGTTAAAACCCTATAAAAGCAGGAATTACATGGTTTTTGCGTTATTTTTGGAGTATGCGAGATGCACTTAAATACCTACTCAATATGAAGCGACTTCCAATTGTGATCATGATGATTGTGGCGGGATCGTTCCTGGCTTTCAGGAGCATGGGAAACCACACAAATATACCTCCTGATAAGTATCAGGATATCCTTAAACTCGTTGGTTCCATGTTAACGCAGGCCCATTACAGCCCGCAGGACATCAACGACGAGTTTTCCCGGAAGATTTTCAAAAAATACCTGAACGACCTGGACGGCGAGAAGAATATGTTCCTGCGTTCGGATATCACGGCCCTTGATAAAAAATACGGAAACCGGATTGACGATGAAATAAAAGGAGCACCTGTAGAATTCTTCAAAGCAGCCGGCGCGGTTTTCCAGACCCGCATGGAGGAGAACTCTAAAACAGTTGACCAGATTCTATCAAAACCGTTTGATTTTACTGTAGAAGAAAAAGTAAACCTGGATGGCGACAAGCTGGATTATGCTACATCTGAAGCTGAAATCAGGGAGCGCTGGAGGAAAAAGGTGAAATACCTGACCCTGGAGCGGTATGCCGACCTGCTGGATACCCGGGAGAAAAACAAGGGTAAAGCCGGATTTGTAGCGAAGACTGACGCGGAACTTGAAAAAGAGGCGCGCGAAAAAACAAAAAAGATTACAGACCGGATGTTTGAAAGATACCGTCTCAAGTTTACCGACGATGATAAATTCAACCTGTTTGTAAATGCCATCACTACCACGATGGATCCTCACTCGGAGTTTTTCCCTCCGGTAGACAAACGTTATTTTGATGAAGAGATGAGCGGAAGTTTCTTTGGCATCGGAGCCTCACTACAATATGACGAAGGTAATATCAAGGTTACCAGTATTGTTACCGGTAGTCCGGCCTGGAAGTCAGGTGAGTTGCAGGTGGGCGACCTGATCCAGAAAGTGGGACAGGGGAATGCTGAGCCAACGGATCTTGCGGGTTATGTGGTTACAGACGCCGTGAAAATTATCCGTGGCAAGCAGGGCACTGAAGTGCGTTTGTATGTTAAGAAACAGGATGGTTCACTGAAGACAATTACATTGGTGCGCGATAAAATTGTACAGGACCTGGAAACATTCGCGCGCAGCGCAGTAGTTAAAGAAGGCAATACCAAGATCGGATATATTTACCTGCCTGAGTTTTATGCTGATTTTGAAAACCCGAATGGTCGCCGCAGTTATCTGGACGTGGAAACCGAGGTTAAAAAACTCAAGGAAGAAAAAGTAGATGGCATTGTAATCGATCTTCGAAACAATGGTGGTGGTTCACTTTATGATGTGGTTCAGATGGCTGGACTGTTCATTGAAGACGGGCCCATCGTTCAGGTCAAGGATCGCGAAAACAGGCCAAGTGTACTGAAGGATAAAGACAAGAATGTATTGTATTCAGGTCCGCTTGCCGTGATGGTAAACGAATTCAGCGCATCTGCATCTGAGATCTTTGCAGCAGCGATCCAGGATTATGGTCGCGGTGTAATCATCGGCAGCACGTCTACCTATGGTAAGGGCACGGTTCAGCGGAATATCGGACTGGATCCGGAAACAGGATTTTCAGTCTCCAATTCTGACCTGGGTACTGTTAAATTAACCCTCCAGAAATTCTACCGCATCAACGGCGGATCCACCCAATTAAAAGGTGTTGAATCTGATATCGTATTACCCGACCAGCTGGAACAACTGAAGGTTCGTGAGAAGGACGATAAGGATGCGCTGCCATGGGACGAGATCAGCAAGAGCCCGTATAATTCCTGGAATTCCGGTTACAATCTCAAAGTAATCCAGCAGATGAGTAATGACCGGATTGCAAAGGACGAAGCATTCAAGCTGATCAAACAGAATGCTACCTGGCTGGCAAAACAAAACGAAAAGGAATATTCGCTTAACCTGAAGGATTATAATGCAGAACAGAAACTGGTAAGGAATACAATCCTGATGAATGATTCGCTGACAAAACTGAGGCAGGAAAACCTGGTGACGGCATTACCTGGTGAAGTAGATCGTTTTTCAGAAGATAAATCCAAACAGGATCGGTTTAACCTGTGGTTGAAAAACCTGCGGAAGGATATTTACCTGGATCAGGCTGTGAAAGTAATGGGTGATATGATCGGACAACAGAACCTGGCGAAAGGTAAAACAGAAGAGCCCCTGAAAAAGGCTTTCTAAGTAGGATAAAAGTATAAAGGAAAATAAAAGAGTGATCCCGGCATGATGGCCGGGATCTTTTTTTTATCCCGCCACAGGCTTATAATCCTTATTGAGATAACGTACCTGCAGGATCCCGGCATGATGGGTAACATGTCCGAGAATGGTATAACCAAGTCCCCTTACATACGTAGGCTTTTTGTTTGCGATGCCCGCAGATTCCAGCTGCTCTTCATCAAAACCTGCAAACATAAGCAGGGATGAAGCCCGGAGATGTTTGAACTCATGGACCAGGTCGTCCCATTTGCGGGAATAAGCCTTTGCATTTGCGGCAAACTGGTCTTCATCAAAGCCCGGTAACGGGTCGGGACTCTTCCTGGCAAAATTCAAAGCGCGATAGGCCATCACCCGTTCCGTATCAATTACATGTTGTAATGTATCCCGGATGGTCCATTTCTCCGGGGCATAACGATAGTCGTACATGGACTCCGGGATCGAGTTCAGCAGGGAATAAAAATTTTCAGTGTGTACCTGGAAACCCGACAGCAGATCTGTTTCGGGAACCAGTTTAATATACGTGTGGTAAAAGGGAGCGATCCTGTTGAGTTCGGGTAACATTTTTTTTTAATCCGAAGATCGTAAAAAACAGGTATAAACCATCCGGGGATCCGGGACAAAGACGGAAATAGAAATGCCCCTGAAAGCGGTTTGCTTTCAGGGGCATCGAAGAAAGGAAATTTATTTAGAGGTCGAAAATAATGCTACCAGGATCCGGGTCTTACTTACTGATTTACTTCGGAAGTAATTTTATCAGTGTCCCTGAGAATTTAAGCCTTTACTTTCTGCTTTACTTTAGAAGATGTTTTAATCGGAGCCCTTTCAGTATCCGGTTTCAGGGTGGATGCCAGTTTGATCGCATCAAGTGCATTGATCACACCGCCTGAGCGGCTCAGCTCGCTGAGTTTGGTTTCCTGGTCGGTACCGGGATCTTTTACATCTCCCGAAGGTGCGCGTGATGATTTTTCAATAACATATTTAACCTGTGCGGCGGATAATTTTGGATAGTACTCCAGGATAAAGGCTGCCAGACCCGCCACTACCGGTGAAGCCATACTTGTTCCCTGCAGGAACTCATAGGTATTACCGCCCGGCACGGTTGAGTAGATCTTTACACCCGGTGCAAATACATCCACTTCTTTTTTACCATAGTTGGAAAAGTTAGCGGTGAGACTGTTGCCATCTTTATTATTTGGTCCGCTTGCACCTACGGTAATCCAGTTCCCTGCCCTTTGTTTGTCGAGGTATTGAACCGTTGGGAAGTTCAGTGTTGTATCCAGGTTCTGGGCACTGTTACCAGCTGCATGCACCAGTAATACTCCTTTTGATTCTGCATATTTTACGGCATCATCCACCCAGTTTTTGTTGGGGGAGAAGGCCTTGCCAAAACTCATATTAATCACCCTTGCGCCGTTATCCACTGCGTAGCGGATGGCCAGTGCTATATCCTTGTCATGTTCATCACCATCAGGTACGGCCCGCACCATCATGATCCGGACATTATCTGCAATACCATCCATACCAACACCGTTGTTACGGGCCGCTGCGATAATACCGGAAACGTGAGTACCGTGCAGTGCTGCAGCCTTACTCACCATTACATTGCCGTTGCCGTAAAAACGGTCATTGATATCATCATAATTATCCTGGACAACATCATTGCGGAAATTTTTTGGTGCCCGGTCGGCCGCTTCGGCCTTTGCCAGTTCACCTTCCAGTTCCCCGATGATCTGTACATTGCTGATGCTGTTATTGTCATTACCCTTACAGATAGAGGTCATGATCTCTTTTACTTTCCTTGCAGCAGTTACTGTAGGGATATAGGTTTCAAGGTCGGTACAGTTGTACTCATCTTTTTTCAGGTCACTGATGATAACAGAATCACCGGCTTTAAGATCCTTCATCATCTTGCGCAATTGCATTACCACAAAAGGATTCACATCGCCGACAATATCTTTTTTTGCCTTGCTCCACATTTCATATTCAGCCCTGGATTCGCCGGAAAGCGTATCCGGATTGATTTTCCGGCCATCATATTTTGCTTTGAACTGATGATAGATCCGGGCTGCTTCGTAAGAATCCTTTTCTACATTCTTTCCGTCGCGGCCACCCAGGAAATTCCATCCGTATACATCATCAACGTATCCGTTTTTGTCGTCATCGATTCCATTATCAGGAATTTCTTTTGGATTTTTCCAGAGAATTGGTTTCAGGTCCTCATGAAGGGTATCGATACCTGAATCAATCACTGCCACAATAACGGGGGTGCTCTTTAAATTTTTCGACCTGACAAAATCGTAAGCCTTGTTTACACTGAGGCCATAATAACCACTATCGGTGAGGTCCATCATATGCCATCCCTTTGGCACTTCTGTTTTCTGAGCGGAAACTTCCGAACAAACCAGGGTAACGAAAAAAAGAAGTAGGGTACTGCTGTATAATCTCTTCATTAAAACAAATTTAATCTGCAAAATTGAATAAAGGCGCAAAACTAATGCTTACCATTCATCCATATTATTGTTAAAAAGCCCTGCGATCCGGTCGCAGGGCTTCGGTATATGACTGACGAGGTTAATATATCATTGGTTGCTCACCTGTATTTCGACCCGGCGGTTGGCTACACGTTCAGCCGGTGTGCGCCCGGAGTTTAACGGTTTATTGGGACCCACACCCACCGCGGTTAAACGGTCGGCACTGATTTCCAGTTTTACCAGGAATTGTTTTACTGCATCCGCCCTTTTCTGGGAAAGTTTCATATTGGCATCATAGGTACCATCACTACTGGTATGGCCTTCAATCAGCAACCTGAGTTCAGGGTTGTCTTTCAGCAACAGCGCGAGTTTGTCCAGCACAGCATAAGAGGATTCGGCAAGGACGGTGCTATTTACCTTGAACTGGATCTTACTTGCTGCATAACTTACTGCTTTTTTCACTTCTTCCCTCACTTCGACCGGGCAGCCACCTGTTTCCTCCGGTCCCTTAACATCAGGACAGCGGTCGTTTTCATCATTTACCCCATCAGCATCCTTGTCCGGTATCGGGCAACCCTGGTACCGTGCCACGCCAGCTTGTGTTGGGCAGGCATCTTCTTTATCGGTTATACCATCATTGTCGGTATCAGCAGGAGGGCAACCTTTATCCTCGGGTGCGCCGGGTTTATCCGGACAGAGATCATCCTTATCAAAAACCCCATCATTATCAGCATCAGGGTAGGGACATCCTTTGTTGTCGGCAGGACCGGCAATTCCGGGACAGCCATCTTCACTGTCGCCCAGCCCGTCGTTATCCGTATCAGGACAGCCTTTAAGTTCCGGCAGGCCGGCAATTTCGGGGCATTTATCTTTTGAATCCGGCACACCATCGCGATCTTTATCGGATGGTGCCTGTTTACCCAGGAATATTCCGATGGTACCGCCAACAACATGGTGTTTGTAACTGGAGGCTGTATAAGTATCCGGTTTGTATACGTTGGAAAGGCTCTGGCTGAAATTGGCTGTAAGGTATACGCGACCGAATTCAAAACCGGTCAGGACATTGTAACCAAGATCGAGAGTCTTGTATTTTCCGTCACCCTTGCCAACTGGCAGGTCGTCTGACTCCTCATTTTCATAACTCACACCAACCACCACTGATTCCGATTTCTGCAGTCCTGAATAAAAAAAGGAAACATAGGGCCCGCCGCCAATTATAAATTTTGCGTTCTTTCCTATTTTCTGTTTGAATACCAGGTTGAATGGGATATCAATATAATTGAGATGTTCCTTGCGGTTCGTGTAATAGAACGTATTTACAACTGAATCGGGCATCAATGGCCGCGTGATAACAACGGTTGAATCTTTGGAGAACTGGTATTGCCGGCCTTTATTGTAAAATGTTACGCCTGACTGGAAATAAAAAGGGGATCCCGGTTTAAACGGGATATCTGCGAGGAATCCGAGATGGATACCGGTACGCGGTTTATAACTCTGTTTTTCTATATCCCAGTATGGAAGATCGTTCTGTTCTTTGATGGTAGAAGTGTGTAACCCGCCCTGGAGGGCGATTCTGACCTGACCATGGGCCAGCGAAAAGAGGAATATTAACAGAACGGAAGTAAGCAGGATCCTTTTCATGGACAGGACTTGGTTTTGGATATTGGTAAAATCACGGGTGGGGTGATTGTTTTTATAAAATCAACCCGGTTACGGCCAGGCTGATCTCCGCTGCAATCAACGCGAAATCAGCCTGTTTATTATCTACAGGTCGAACTTTATTCCCTGTGCCAGGGGCAGGTTGGGACTATAATTGATGGTGTTGGTCTGACGGCGCATATAAACCTTCCAGGCATCACTTCCACTTTCACGGCCACCGCCAGTCTCCTTTTCCCCGCCGAATGCCCCGCCAATCTCGGCGCCGCTGGTACCGATATTAACGTTGGCTATCCCGCAATCACTGCCACCCACGGAGAGAAACTGTTCCGCTTCGCGGAGATTAAGTGTCATTACTGCTGAAGAGAGTCCCTGGGGAACATCATTCTGAAGGTGGATTGCTTCATCAAAACCTGCGTATTTCATGAGGTATAAAATGGGAGCGAAGGTTTCCTGTCTTACGATAGGAAGTCCTGGTGAAACTTCAGCTACGCAGGGTTTCACATAACATCCGCCCTCATAACCGGGTCCGTCCAGTACACCACCTTCCACAATAAAATTACCGCCCTGTTCTTTGCAGATGCGTATGGCTTCCAGATAATGTTTTACGGCATCCGTGTCGATCAGTGGTCCCACATGGTTTTGCTGGTCGAGCGGATCACCAATCCTGAGTTGGCCATAAGCCGCCACCAGTCTGTCTTTCACGATATCATACACTTTTTCATGGATGATCAGGCGACGGGTGGAAGTGCAACGCTGGCCTGCCGTTCCCACGGCTCCGAAAAGAGAACCCAGGATTGCAATATTAAGATCAGCATTTTCAGTAATGATGATAGCATTGTTTCCCCCCAGTTCAAGCAGGGCCTTACCCAGCCGGGCCCCAACAGCAGCACCCACAGCCTTTCCCATCCGGGTGGAACCGGTTGCTGATAAAAGGTCGATCCGAGGATCATTACTCATCCATTCGCCGGCATCACGATAACCGGTTACCAGGTTACTTACACCCTCCGGCACTTCATTCCGCACAAATACTTCTGCAACGATGAGTTGGCAGGCAACCGCGCAGAGCGGGGTTTTTTCTGACGGTTTCCAGATGCAGACATCTCCACATACCCAACCCAGCATGGCATTCCAGCTCCAGACTGCAACAGGGAAATTGAAGGCTGATATAATTCCGACGATTCCAAGGGGATGGTATTGTTCATACATCCGGTGGGCCGGACGTTCACTATGCATGGTCAGTCCGTTAAGCTGGCGCGAAAGTCCAACGGCAAAATCACAGATATCAATCATTTCCTGCACTTCACCAAGACCTTCCTGCAGGCTTTTACCCATTTCATAGGACACCAGCTGACCCAGGTGTTCCTTGTGATGCCGGAGCGCTTCACCAATCTGCCGCACTACTTCGCCACGTTTAGGGGCGGGCCAGGTACGCCAGGTCCGGAATGCTTCCGCTGCTTTATCAACGACGTGGCGGTAGGAAACTTCATCGGCTGAAGACACTTCTGCGATCAGCTGCCCGTTGACAGGGGAGTAGGACCGGATCTGCGAAACAGTAGTTTCGATCCATTGGCGGCCCGTGCTTACACCATGATTATTTTTTTTTAACCCAAGTGCCTTCAGGAAGTTTGTCTCTTTCATCAGTTGATTTTTTTCAAATGGTTAGCCGGGAACAACGCAGATCAGTATTGCTCGGAATCGTTGGGGAAATCCCTGTTTTTCACATCGGAAATATAACGCTGCACGGCACCTGTGATCTGTTCGTTGAGGTTGAGATACTGGCGAAGGAACCTTGGTTTGAATTCATTGTTGATGCCAAGCATATCATGCATCACCAATACCTGGCCATCGCAATGTTTGCCCCCGCCAATTCCGATGGTGGGAATGCTGAGCGACTCACTTACCTGTCGGGCAAGATCAGCCGGGATCTTTTCAAGTACGATTGCAAAGGCGCCCGCTTCCTGCAACAGCAAGGCATCTTTTTTCAGTTTCTCGGCTTCGTTCCATTCAGTTGCACGAACAACATATGTTCCAAATTTATTGATCGACTGTGGTGTAAGTCCCAGGTGACCCATTACCGGAATGCCGGCGCTGACAATCTTGCGAACGGAATCAACGATTTCTTCACCACCTTCCAGTTTCACCGTATGGCCACCACTTTCCTTCATAATCCGGATGGCGGATGCAAGAGCGATCTCCGAGTTGGACTGGTAATAACCGAACGGGATATCCACTACAATCAACGAGCGGTCGCGGCCACGCACCACACTCTGTGCATGGTAAATCATCTGGTCGAGTGTAATGGGAAGGGTAGTGGTGTGACCGGCCATTACATTACTGGCACTATCTCCCACCAGTATGATATCAATGCCGGCTTCATCGAAGATCCGCGCAAAAGAATAATCATAGGCGGTGATCATTGAGATTTTTTCGCCAGCAGCCTTCATCTTCTGAAGGGTGTTGGTGGTTACTTTTTTTATTTCTTTGGAAACAGACATACCGGTTTTTTTATTGGTGGATTCAGGGTTGGGGCACTTTTGCCTGCAATTCTTCAAACAGGCTCTGGATAAGGCCATCGGCCAGTCCGATCTTCGGTACAAAGATCTCCTGGGCATCGGCCCACCTCATAACATTCATATAGATCAGCAGGGCCGGTACGATCACATCGGCGCGGTCTTCCCTTAATTTATAAAGTGTCATGCGCTGGACCATACTCATATTGCTGAATTCCTTGTAGTAGTCACGCAGCAGTTCAAGTGGAAGGGGTTTTCCATCCTTACGTTTTGAAATGGAAAACACTTTATTGATATTACCACCCGTACCAATTGCGGTAACATGGTGGTATCCTTTTGTTTTTGTTTTGATGAATTCCTTCATCGCGTCCCAGAGTGATTCGTTCACCTGGTTCTTCAGCAGGCGGATGGTGCCGATATTAAATGATTCCTTGAAAATAAGTTTCCCGTCGCTGAAAAATGTAAGTTCGGTACTGCCACCGCCCACATCAATGTAGAGGTACGACTCAAGCGTAGTGAGGTTTTCGGCTACGTGATTTTCGTAAATATAAGAGGCTTCCTGCTGACCACTGATGATCTGGATCTCGATGCCGGTTTCTTCCTTTACCTGGCGGATAATTTCAGCACCATTGGAAGCATCACGCATGGCGGAAGTGGCGCAGGCTTTAAGGTGACTGACATCGTACACGTCCATCAGGAGTTTATACGATTTGATGGTATTGAGGATTTTTTCTGCCTTGGAGGGAGAAATCATTCCTGTATCAAAGACATCGAATCCAAGCCGGAGCGGAACCCGCACCAGTGTCATCTTGTTAAACTCTGGAACCGATTTCGCACTTACCACTACATCACTGATGAGCAGCCTCGCCGCGTTACTTCCTATATCAATGGCTGCCAGTCTCACTTATCACTTTTGTTTTCTTGAATAAATAATTATAGGTCTCTACCTGTGACCTGATCTTCTTCCCGCTGGTGGATACATATTCATTATCCAGGTTATTATCCAGCCAGCGTGCCTTCACATTATCCTGCAGCTGGATCTCCAGGATGTCAATCAGTTCTTTTTTCAATGTCTCATCATAAATGGGACAGGTTGCTTCCACACGGTGTTCCAGGTTACGCATCATCCAGTCAGCCGAAGATATATAAACTTTCTCTTTACCCTTGTTATGAAATACCCACACCCTTGCGTGTTCCAGGTATTCATCAATGATACTGACAGCGTGCACCGGTACCTTGAATTTTTTGTTTTGTGCAAGCAGGCAACAAATCCCGCGAACGATGAGTTTAACCTCCACACCTTCCCTTGCAGCTTCATATAATTTTTCAATACATCCTTCATCCGACAGCGAATTCATTTTAAGGATGATCTTTCCTTTTTTGTGTTTGCGCGCGTTCCGGATCTCATCATCAATCAGTTTGTAGATTTCTCTTCTTGCAATAACCGGACTTGGAATAATAACCCCATTGTCCTTCAGGGTTTGTGTACCGAAGCGCGAGTTTTCCAGGTAATTAAATATGCGGCTGATATCAGACATGATCCGCGGGTGTGCGGTCATCAGGCAATGGTCGGCATAAATCCTTGCTGTTTTTTCATTGAGGTTGCCAGTGCTCACAAACCCGTACAGTACACTCCGGTCGTTTACTTTTTTCCGGATCATACATAGTTTGGCATGTACTTTCAATCCGGGGATACCCACCAGTACTTTCACGCCTTCTTCTTCCAGCCGCACTTTCCAGTCGAGGTTTGCTTCTTCATCAAACCTTGCACGCAGTTCCAGCATTACCACTACTTCCTTACCATTCCGCACCGCATTGATCAGTGCATTGATGATCCTGGAATGGGGCGCCAGCCGGTAACAGGTGATCTTGATGGTTGTCACGTCGGGATCAATCGCCGCTTCGCGGATTATATCGATCATGGGAGTGAAGGCATGATACGGGAAATGAAGTAATACATCCCGTTCCAGCACCACATCGCTGATGCGGCGGGTGGTTAACTGCGGATGTTCAAAAGGTTTTTTGCGGGGCCGGGTAGCGGTGAATACGCTATCGGGGAAATCCATAAAATGCCTGAAATTGTGGATCCGCCCACCGGGGATCAGGTTATCTTTTTTACTCAGGTTGAGTCGCCGTGTCAGATATTCAAGCAGCCCCGGATCCATTTCCTTATCATAAACAAACCGCACCGGTTTTCCTTTACGACGGTTCTTTAATCCCTTTTCAATTTTCTGGATCAGGTTGGTGGCGAGATCACTTTCTATATCCAGTTCTGCGTCGCGGGTTACCTTGAAAATATGTGAATGATACTGATCGTATCCAAAATAGGAAAAGATCTCCGGCAGGTTGAACCGGATCACATCCTCCAGCAGGATGATCCGTTTCTCATCATTTTTTGATGGAAGTAAAAGAAAGCGGCCGACTACGCGGCTGGGGATCTCGATCAATGCATACTTTTTACGGAGCGCATTATCTTTCTTCCACATCACTACGCCGAGGTAAATTGATTTGTCGCGCAGATGCGGCATCTGCGGTATATTCTCGATCATCAGGGGGATGATATTGGGACTGACTTCATTGTCGTAGTAATTACTTACAAACTCCTGTTGTTCCTTATCGAGTTCTTCTTCGGTGACCAGGAAAATTTTGCGGGCAACCAGCTGCTGCGTGATTTCGGTCCAGATCCGTGCAAACTCACTTTGCTGGTTCAGCACATTCATCTGGATATCATTGAGAATTTCCTGTGGTTCGGACTCCAGGTGCATATTTGCCTTCGAGCCAACTTCCATCATACGTTTAAGGGTAGCCACCCGAACCCGGAAAAACTCATCCATATTATTGGAAAAAATTCCCAGGAATCGGATGCGTTCGCGGAGCGGGACCGACTTATCAGCTGCTTCCTGCAGAACGCGGGCGTTGAAAGAAAGCCAGCTTATATCCCTGGCAATGGTCTTGATATGGTGCGACATGCAGTTGTTATTAGACAGATAAAGATAGACCGCCGGGTATTAACAGCGTGTTATGTGTTTTGGCTGGATGGTCCGGTTACAATTTTCCGGCGTTCACGCTTCCTGTTATACCAGGGCAGCAGGGCAAAACTGATGGCACCGCCTATGAGGATAATGGCCGTCTGGGCAAGCCACAATAACCACCCGAATGCCACGGCAATCTCCGGTTGCAGTTCATACAACATCATCGTTTTTTCTACCAGGAACGGGTAACCACCGATGCCGCCGGGTGATACCACCATTCCGATACTACCGGCTGAAAGTACAGTGAACGCTTCAGGTACTCCATACTGCTGGGTTTGCTCCAGTGCCTGGAAACCAATATAACCACCGGCCAGGTACATCACCCACATCAGCAATGTCAGTAACAGGAACTGGCCGCGTTTGCGCAAATGCCTGATGGCACCCACTCCCTGCCAGATTTTCCTGGCCACGCCGCTAACCACGGACCTGAGATCGGCAAAGGTTTTCTTTTTAATAATCATCCACAACGCTGTAAGCAGGATCAACCCGCCAATAACCAGCAGTAATATCAGCATGCCTGACATTCCTTTTTTTGAAGGATCGCCGTTGGACACAAAGACTTCGTCCACCAGCCTCCGGTAAAGGCCGGGCTGGATAGCAAGCGTGATCCCGAATACCAGCAACAGGGAAATGGCATCAATCAGCCGTTCGAGTATGATGGTACCAATGAGTTTATCGGGTGGAATTTTTTCATAGCGGCCAAGTACGGTACACTTCACCACTTCTCCCATCCGGGGTACGCCCTGGTTGACCAGGTAACCTACAAACACGGAAAAAAAAGTATTGAGGCGGGATGGATTGTACCCCAGCGACTGGATCAGCAGGCGCCAGCGGAGGGCGCGGGCATAGTGGCTCAGCACCAATATAACGAAGACCGGCGCCACCAGGTAATAGCGGGTATTACTGAGCGCAAACCGGATATGTTTCCACTTTTCTTCATCAATATCCCTGACCGATAACCAGACGAAAAAAAAACCCAGGCCAAAGAAAAACAGGTATTGTAAAACGTTCTTCAGATTTTTATTCATGGGTCTGTTATACTTGTGGTTATACGGATGGCCTTACTAGCGCTTGTTTCCTTCCTTTGGAAAAACGATCCAGGGTTTGAACGTTTTTGCTTCTTCAAAATCCATTCCGGCGTAGGAAATAATGACCACTACATCACCCACCATGCCTTTCCTGGCGGCGGGTCCGTTGAGGCAACAGATGCCGGATCCGCGTTTACCTTTGATAACATAAGTTTCGATCCGTTCTCCGTTGTTGACATTCACCACCTGCACTTTTTCATTTTCGATCAGGTTGGATCCGTCCATCAGGTCCTCGTCGATGGTGATACTTCCCACATAGTTGAGATTCGACTCGGTAATGACGGCACGGTGTATTTTAGATTTCAGAACTTCTATCTGCATCGGGCAAAATTATACTTATTTATAAATGTTTTATGATCGTGGGGGAAGAAGCATATTATCGATCAGCCGCACATCTCCCAGGAACGCTGCCGCGAGAGCCACCAGGGGCTCTTCGGGTAAGGTTGTTTGATAGGGTTGAAGGTCGTTGGCAGAAGCTATTTCCACATAGTCGACCCGGAAACCTTCCGACTCCAGTCGGGCCACTGCGTCTGAAATCAACAATTCAGGAGGGAACTGGTTCATTCCGGCGGCAATGGAGCTCAGTGCCCGGAAAATGTTAACGGCCTGTTCACGTTGGTCGGGACTGAGACGGGTATTCCGGCTGCTCATGGCCAGTCCGTCCGGATCGCGGAGGGTTGGCGTGATTACAAGGGACACCTGCTGTTCAAGTCCGAGGATGGTAATCAGTCGCCGCACTACCAGGCATTGCTGGTAATCTTTCTGGCCCAGGTAAAAATTATCTGGATGGATCAATGTCAGGAATCGGTCGATCACCCTGCATACTCCCTGGAAATGACCGGGACGGAACTTGCCTTCAAGGATCGTTTCCAGAAACCCGAGGTCGTAGGTTTTTACCGGCAGGCCGGGGGGATACATTTCATCCACTGAGGGAAAAAAAAGTATATCACATCCGGCTGCCTGGAGCAGGTCCACGTCATTTTCAATGGTCACCGGGTATTTTTCAAAATCTGAAGGATCGTTAAACTGTGTGGGGTTGATAAAAACGCTGCAGATGACCAGATCGTTTGATTCCCGCGCCTGGCGGATCAACGAAATATGGCCCTGGTGCAAGGCTCCCATAGTAGGCACAAATCCCGTGCGGAGCCCGTTATTACGCTGTTTGAGAAGAAAATCTGTCAGGTCGTCCGCTTTTCTGAATAAGATCATAATCAGTGTATTCCGCCAAAATTACCCCCATCCAACGTAATACCTGCAAAAAACAGTACCTTTGCACACGTTTTTAAAAAACAATTTAAATAGCGGGAGAACATGTCAGCAAAAAAAAGAATTTTATTTATTGCCAACGAAATGTCGCCCTATCTGGAGCTGACCGAATTCTCGGAGATCGTAAATAAATTAGCCATCAAGGCTAATGATAATGGTTTCGAAGTTCGTTGTATTATGCCACGCTTCGGGACAATCAACGAAAGAAGGCACCGCCTGCATGAGGTTGTCCGTTTATCGGGCATCAATGTATCGGTGGATAATGATGACATGCCATTACAGATCAAGGTGGCCTCGCTTCCAAGTGCGAGACTGCAGGTCTATTTCCTGGAAAACGAGGAATTATTTAAACGTAAACATATTTTCCATGATGACCAGGAAAAATGGTACGATGATAATGGCCTGCGCACCGTATTTTTCTGCAAGGGTGCACTGGAAACCGTGAAAAAATTCGGATGGCCTCCCGATGTTATCCATTGCAGTGGCTGGATGACCGGACTGATCCCTGCATACCTGAAAACATTATATAAAAAAGAGCCGGTTTTTGCGCACAGCAAGATCGTGTATACAATCGGTGAGCAGACCTTCAAAGAGAAGCTGGGCGCCGATTTCATCAAAAAGGCATTGATCCATCCAACGTTGAAGGAGAAGGACCTTGAACCGTTTAAGGATGCTACCAACCTGGCCATGTTCAGGGGAGGGGCTACCTATGCAGATGCCATTACGTTCGGTGCTGAAAATGTAGACAAGAAACTGGTTGATGAGTTTTCAAAGGTCCGCGGGAAGCGCACTTTACCGTTTAATGAAGAGTCTGATTTAACAGACTATTTACAACTCTATAGCGATCTTGCAGGCAAGTAATATTTAACTAACCTACTTATTTAATTGACTTTTGTGAAGTATAAAAACCTTGCTGTAACGCTGGGAGTTGCGGTCCTTACAACTATCATCCTGTTTGTGTCCTGCAAAAAGATCAACGACTTTACCCCTGTAGGTGACGACCTGATCCCCGATGTGGACAATATCAACACCTTTGATACCATTCTCGATATCCAGGCTTTCAATGATACGTTTTCATTACTGACAGATACAACAGTCAGCACTGCGGCAACCACCCAGTGGATCGGTCATATCAGTGATGATCCGTTGTTTGGTAAAACCGATGCAGGTATGGCCTTCCAGCTGAAACCTCCATCTTTCCGTTTTACATTCGGTGCCCGCCCCGACAGCTTACACCTGGATTCTGTTGTACTGGTACTTTCCTTTGTGGAAACATATGGCGACAGTAATGCAGTGCAGACCGTAAATGTTTTTGAGGTCGGCAATCCATTCACCGCAGACAGCGCGTATAATATCCGGATTAATGGTCAGACGAAAGCAGGACTTCTTGGTTCAAGATCGTTCCAGCCCAGGGTGCTTAATGATTCAGTAAAGGTTTTCAGGGACACCACGGCTAACCAGTTGCGGATCCGCCTGGACGATGCATTTGGCCAGCGCCTGTTAAATTTTGATACAACCAGTGCAGGGGGAAGAATCCCTGCGTTTGTATCCGACTCCGCATTTGACTCATACTTCCATGGGTTTACCATGGAATCTACCAGTGGTAATGCCATTGTGGGGATCGACCTGCTTGGTGCCAATACCAAACTGGCTATCTATTATAAAAACGACCATGGCGACGCAGGTTCTGTTCCAACTGCAAACTGGGACACTACCGTTACCTACTGGACATTTAGCGGAAATCCGAATTCTGCTTCTGCCCAGCATATATCGAGGGATTTCAGCGGTACCCAGCTGGCTGCATTGTCAAACGGAAGCACAGGTACACCGGATAATGAAGTTTACATCCAGAGCACACCCGGCTCTTTTGCAACGTTAAAGATCCCCGGCCTGAATGGTTTATCCAACCGGGTAGTTTACCGGGCAGAAATCATTGCTGAACAGATTTATTCCAGCATTTTTGATTCCATTTTCTTCCCTACGTTTTTATACCTGGATGCATTTGACCCAACAATACCATCGTTTATCACCGTACCATTTGATGTGACCTTTGATGCAAATGGGTCGCCCAACCTGGGAGCACTGGGCGTGGCACCATTTAACATTGCGGACCCATCGGGCAGGTCGATCAAACAATGGCGCCTGAATGTGACGCGGTATGTGCAGAATGTGGTGAACAAGAACATAACCACACCATTTGACCTGCGGCTAAGTATGCCCTTTACCGTAAGGGAAAAGTTCAGGTCAACCCCGGGGGCTACACCATTTTCTACCATTATTCCGGTGAATGCCGCGCCTGGCAAGGGTCGCGTCAGATTACACGGAACAGGTGACGGGTCCGTTCCGGGTGCCGATCCACAGCGACTCAGGATGCGGATAGTTTATTCCAAAATATAGCTCAAAAGCTCACTACTGTATAACTCGGGTGTTATCTTTGCACCCGATTATTTTTTATAATACTAACCAAACTTTAAAACTTCAATCCTTCATTATGCCTTACTTGTTTACTTCTGAAAGTGTTTCCGAAGGTCACCCCGATAAGGTCGCTGACCAGATCTCCGACGCACTGATAGATAATTTCCTGGCTTTCGATTCCCAATCAAAAGTCGCATGTGAAACACTGGTCACCACCGGACAGGTTGTATTGGCAGGTGAAGTGAAATCGAAAGCTTACCTGGACGTACAGGAAATTGCACGTGGCGTGATCCGCAAGATCGGTTACACCAAAAGTGAATACATGTTTGAGGCGAGTTCCTGTGGTGTGTTATCTGCCATCCATGAACAGTCGGCCGATATCAACCAGGGAGTTGACCGCAAGAAAAAGGAAGAACAGGGTGCGGGCGACCAGGGAATGATGTTTGGATATGCCAGCAGTGAAACGCAGGACTATATGCCACTTGCCCTTGACCTTGCACATAAAATCCTGATTGAGCTGGCTGCACTTCGTCGCGAAGACAAGGCCATCAAGTATCTCCGTCCTGATGCCAAAAGCCAGGTTACCCTTGAGTACAACGACCAGAATGTACCCGTGAGGATTGATGCCATTGTTGTTTCTACACAGCATGATGACTTTGATACCGAATCAAAGATGCTGGCAAAGATCAAGTCGGATATCATCAGCATCCTTATCCCGAGGGTGAAGGCGAAGTACAAAAAATACGCGAAACTTTTTAATGATAATATCAAGTACCATATCAACCCTACCGGTAAGTTTGTAATCGGTGGTCCGCATGGCGATACAGGATTGACCGGAAGGAAGATCATCGTTGATACCTACGGTGGTAAAGGTGCTCATGGTGGTGGTGCTTTCAGTGGTAAAGACCCTTCAAAGGTTGACCGCTCGGCTGCCTATGCCACCCGCCACATTGCCAAGAACCTGGTTGCTGCCGGGGTTGCAAATGAAGTGCTGGTGCAGGTTTCCTATGCCATTGGTGTAGCCAAACCAACCAGTATCCACGTAAACACTTATGGCACGGCAAAGGTAGACATGACTGATGGTGAAATCAGCGACATCGTTCAATCGGTATTTGATATGCGTCCTTACTTTATTGAACAACGCCTGAAACTGCGTAACCCGATCTACAGCGAAACAGCTGCTTACGGACATATGGGACGTCAGCCGGAGATCGTTACAAAAACCTTTACTTCACCTGATGGCAAAACAGTTACCAAGAAAGTGGAACTTTTTACCTGGGAGAAACTGGATTATGTATCAAAGGTGAAAAAAGCGTTCGGACTGAAATAATTTAATAAACTGATGGATCCCGTCCCGACCCAGGTTGAGACGGGATCTTTTATTTTTATCAGATGAACGAAGAACAAAATCCCTGGAAGATTACTTCAACAAAAGAAGTGTACGATAATAACTGGATCCGTGTGGAACATCATGAAGTGATCAATCCTGCAGGTAATCCAGGGATTTATGGGAAGGTCCATTTCAAAAACCTGGCAATCGGTATCGTACCCATTGATGAAGACGGTAATACCTGGCTGGTGGGACAATACCGGTTCACCATCGGTCAGTATAGCTGGGAGATTCCGGAAGGTGGTTCACCTGAAGGAACCAATCCCTTAGATTCTGCCAAACGAGAATTGCTTGAAGAAACCGGCCTGGTAGCGGAGGAATGGACAGAGGTGCTTAAGCTGTATCTTTCCAATTCAGTTTCCGACGAACTGGCCTATGTGTATATTGCCCGGGGGCTGAAACAGCAGGAGGCAGAACCGGAAGAAACGGAACAGCTGCAGGTAAAAAAGCTGCCGCTGATTGAAGTGTTTAAAATGGTGGAGGACGGACTGATAACGGATGCCCTGTCAGTAACCGCCCTTCTCAAAGTCAAATCAATGTTATGATAAGGAATTTTCGTTCTCCGCAACGACCAAAAAAAAATACACTGGTGATCGGTCGCCAGAATGTGATCAATGCCCTTAATGAAGGAGTGGCGCTGGACCGGATTTACCTGGATGGCAAGGCCATTGGAAATGATGTACAGGAAATAAAACGCCTGGCTGCAAAGGCTGGTGTTCCGCTCAACTATGTGCCCATTGCCAAGATTAATGGATTCAATGTAACGGATCATGAAGGATGTGTGGCACAGATTGCAAAAGTGATCTATCAGGACCTTCAGCAAATGATCTCCTTTGTGACTGACCAGGGAGAGACCCCGTTGTTCCTTATACTGGATGGCATTACAGATATCCGGAATATTGGAGGAATCGCCAGGACAGCCTACTGTTGCGGCGTTCACGCACTTATTATACCCGATAAAGGGGTTGGTGCGCTGAACGAAGAAGCATTGCTTACTTCTGCAGGGGCACTGGAAAAAATTGCTGTATGCAGGGTCAATAGCCTGATGAAGGCGGTGGATGACCTGCATATGAACGGAATAAAAGTAGTAGCCACTGAAATGACAGCAGAAAAATCGATCGGTGAATTTGCGTTTACCGAACCGGTTGCAATCGTAATGGGCAGTGAGGACAAAGGAATTTATCCAGCCCTCCTGAAGGTCTGTGATGAATCATTACGGATTCCGATGACAGGCGATTTCGAGTCGCTCAATGTATCTGTGGCAACAGGTATGGTTTTATATGAGACCATGCGGCAACGCCAGGCAGGTTAAGCCTTTTATTCCCAAACCAGTGCGCTCGCACCAAGGATGGCTGCATCTGATTCACGAAGATGGCTGATCAGGATTTTTACTTTATTCTGGAATACCTGGATCAGGTTGGCCTCCATATGTTCCCTTGTTGGTTTCAGGATAAGATCTCCGGCCTTTGTCAGTCCGCCGAATAATATAATTGCTTCCGGACTGGAGAACATCACGGCATTGGCTAATGCCAGTCCCAGGATCCTGCCTGTAAAATCGTATACATGATGGGCCAGATCATCACCTGCGATAGCTGCTTCATAAACTTTTTTGGAATCAAGTTCCTCTTCCGGAATATCGCGCATCACTGATTTGACATCCGACTCCCTCAGCAGTTCAAGTGCAGTATAACGTACTCCCGTTGCTGATGCATAACTTTCAAGTGAACCTTTTTTGCCGGTACCCGGATGCATACGACCGTCGGGGATGATAATGGTATGTCCCAGTTCACCTGCGAAACCATCATGCCCATATATAAGCTGGCCGTTTGCAACAATGCCGCTGCCTACTCCGGTACCCAGGGTAATCATAATGAAATCACGCATCCCCTTGGCAGCGCCATACATCATTTCACCGATGGCTGCTGCATTGGCATCATTGGTCAGTGTTACCGGAAGTTTGAATTTATTTTCAATAAGTTTTGCAAGTGGGATGATTCCCTTCCAGGGCAGGTTGGGTGCATATTCAATAGTACCTGTATAATAATTGCCATTGGGTGCGCCAATGCCAATTCCCTTCATCCTGCCGATCCCGCCGGCCTTGGTTATCAGTTCTGAAAGTGCTACATATAATTCATCGATAAAGGTGGAAACCTCAGCATGTTTTTTTGTAGATATTTCTCCGGAGAAAAGCACGTTGGCATCGCGGTCAACAATCCCGAATTTGGTTCCTGTTCCGCCTAAATCTATTCCTATTGCGAGTGGTTGGGGAGTCGATGTCTGTGTAGCCATGAAATGTATTTTATAATTAAGCCCCGTTGCGGACAACGGGGCTTAAAAGTACGAAGGAATTTATTATTAGTGAGCTGCTTTGGCGCTTACTTTCTGGTCGTAGTCGATACCTTGTGACTTTAAGATATTTTTCACCTTCAATGCATAAAAAGCAAGGTAGGCAAAACACAAAACACCGATGATATATGAATACTGGATACCCAGTATATTATTGGAAGCAATCAGACCCTGGGCCACGCTGATGAATCCACCACCCATGATCATCATGATCAGGAAGCTGCCGCCTTCGTTGGTATTCTTGCCCAGACCGGCGATAGCCAATGTATAAATAGCCGGCCAGAGAATTGAGCAGCAAAGTCCCACACTGATAAATGCATAAACACTCACCATACCGTCGGCCAGCATTCCAACAATAAGTGCAATAACACCCATTGAACTGAAAATAAATAACTGGCGGGCCGGATTGCCTTTACTCAGCATATCGCCGGCGATGATTGCAAGGATGATCACTGCATACACGTAAAACGGAGTAACGTCGTGATTGGCGATCTTGTTAACTGCAATGAATACCCCGAAAGCGATATAGGGCATAAGAAAACGGAGAATATTTTTTAATCCCATGCTGATATTGAATGCCCCAATGGAGGCGGTCCATCTTCCGATCATCAGGCTGGCCCAGTACAGTGAAACATAGGGTGCAATCTGTTCGGTGGGCGTATTCAGGTGTTGTTTCATGAATTCAGGAAGGTTGGAAGCGGTGCTTACTTCAACACCTACATACAGGAAGATGGCCACCATTCCGAAAACAAGCTGGGGATATTTTAATGGACTGCTGCGATCCACCTTTAAAGGTGAAAGAAGGTCTTTCTTTTTTAATAAAGCCGAATCTTCACCTGTTCCTGCTTCCGGTTGGGCAGGTGTCTCTGATTCATTCAACGGGATTTTATTGGGGACTTTGGAGATTTTGAAAATGATAGCAACTATCAGGAAGGCAAGTCCCAGGATAAGGTAGGGAGTTTTGATACTCTGGATATCTGCCTTACTTGTAGCGCCCGACACCGAACCGAAAATAGCGATACTCACAATAAGTGGTCCGATGGTGGTGCCGAAATTATTGATACCACCGGCAAGGCTCAGCCTTTGTGATCCTGTTTTGGGATCACCCATGATTACGGCAAGTGTATTTGCTGCGGTTTGCTGGAGGGAGAAACCAAGTCCTACCACAAACAACCCACTAATGAATAACGGAAATGATTCCTGTTGTGCTGCGGGATAGAATAATAAAGTACCAAGGGCTGAAATGATCAGTCCGAGAGAGATCCCGTTTTTATATCCAAGACGGTTGAGGATGTCTTCGCCACGGGCGCGGCCGATGACGAAATAAATAATTGAACCAACGGTATAAGCAACATAAAATGCGAAGGAAACCAACTGGCTCTGTGCCTGCGACAGGTGAAGGCTTTCTTTGAAAACCGGGATGAGGATATCATTGCTGGCAGCAACAAAACCCCAGAAAAAAAATACAGTGATCAATGTACCGAATTGTGACCATTTCGTTTCCTGGTTCATAGCAAGTGTGAATTTTAAATTATAAAGGCCCCCAAAGTATAAAGAAATCCAACAGGGAAAAAGTTTATTTGAGCTTTCCTGAGTGCAGGTGCCGGAGAGGTAACGTAGAACTCCCCAAAAACAGCTTTCCGTAAAAACACCGGAACCATTAAATTTGATAAATGGAAATAGTACATGTAGCAGCCGAATGTTATCCCGTAGCCAAGGCCGGTGGTCTTGGTGATGTAGTAGGCGCCCTGCCTAAATACCAGGTGGAACTTGGTCATATGGCCAAGGTGGTGATGCCTATGTACCGCACCAAATTCCTGTATAATCATCAGTGGGAACTGGTTCATGAAGGCGGACAGCAGATCGGTTCGCACTGGTTCCATTACAGTGTAATCAGGGAAAAGACAAATGAACTCGGGTTCGACCTGTACCTGGTGGATATCAACGGACTGACTGACCGCGAAAAAATCTACGGCTACGATGACGATACCGAACGTTTCCTGGCCTTCCAGATTGCGGTCTGCGACTGGATCAGCAGGTGGCAGCATAAACCCGATGTGATCCATTGCCATGATCATCATACCGGCCTGATTCCCTTCATGGCAAAATACAGTTATGCGTTCCAGCATCAGTTGCGCGACGTGCCTACTGTTTTTACTGTTCATAATGGCGAATACCAGGGATGGATCGGATGGGACAGGTATTACCTGATTCCAGCCTATGATAGCTGGAACTGGGGGATGCTGGACTGGAACAATACTATTAACCCGATGGCTTCTGCTGTGAAATGTGCCTGGAAGGTAACTACGGTCAGCCGCAGTTATATGGAGGAATTGAAACAATCGGCCAATGGACTTGAAAACCTGTTCCAATATGAAACTGGAAAGAGTACTGGCATCCTTAACGGAATTGATACAGAAGTATGGGATCCGATGACAGACAGTTTCCTTAGCCGCAACTATGATAAGGAGCTGGTTGAAAAAGGGAAGAAGAAAAATAAAAAAGAGGTCTGCGCCCAGTTTGGTCTCGATGCCGACAAACCACTGGTATCGTTTATCGGAAGGCTGGTGGGAGAGAAGGCCGCCGATCTTTTACCCGAAGCCATCAGCCAATCCATTTACCAGCATCACGGGAAGGCAAATTTCCTGGTCCTGGGTTCAGGTGATCCTCTTCTGGAAGAACAGCTGGATCATATGAAGACACAGTTCGGTGGTTATTTTAATTCCTATATCGGGTACAGTGAACCACTCAGTCATATGATTTACGCGGGTTCGGATTTTCTTTTGATGCCCAGCCGGGTTGAACCCTGCGGACTGAACCAGATGTATGCATTGCGCTATGGCACTGTGCCGATGGTCCGCAGCGTGGGCGGACTGAGGGATACCATCACCGATTTTGGCGATCCGCAGGGGTTTGGTATCCGTTTTGATCAGGCATCAGTAGGTGATATCACTTATTCTGTTGGCCGTGCCATTGATCTGTATAATAATCGTCCTGATCTGCACCAGTGGATGCGGGAGCACATGATGTCTATTGATCACTCCTGGGATTCTTCGGCACAACAGTATATAGATATTTACAGGGAGCTAAAAAAATAATTCAGCCTTTCCAATAATTTTTTCGCGTTGCATTTTCTATCACAATACTGGCGTAACTTTTACGCGTTACCAATAAAACTTTGTTTGTCTTATGTCAATATCTAAAGAAATATTAAGTGTGATCCTTGGTGGTGGCGCGGGCTCGAGGTTGTATCCACTGACTGCCAGCCGTTCCAAACCCGCTGTACCAATTGCAGGTAAGTACCGCCTTGTAGACATTCCCATTTCCAATTGTATGAACTCGGGTATCAACCGCATGTTTGTGCTCACCCAGTTTAACTCGGCATCCCTTAACAGGCATATCAAGAACACCTATCATTTCAGTGCATTCAGCTCGGCATTTGTAGATATCCTTGCTGCAGAGCAGACGCCAGATAACCCTACCTGGTACCAGGGTACTGCCGATGCGGTGAGGCAGAGCCTCCGGCATATTGCTCCATTTGAGAGCGAATATGTACTCATACTTTCGGGCGATCAGTTGTACCAGATGGACTTCCAGGGCATGCTTGACCATCACAAAAAAACAGGTGCCGATATTTCTGTGGCCACAATTCCGGTGGGCGACCGCGAAGCTCCTGAATTCGGGATCCTGAAACAGGAAGATGGGATGATTACATCATTTATAGAAAAGCCAACCCGCGACCTGCTGGCCGACTGGGTAAGTGATACAGGAGAGGAAATGCGTTTGAAGGGCAGGCCCTACCTGGCGTCCATGGGTATCTATATTTTCAGCCGCCAGTTATTATTTGATTATCTCCAGAACGATTATGTGGAAGCCACTGATTTCGGTAAGGAGATCATTCCCCAGGCTATCAGCAAATGCAGGGTGGCCAGTTACCAGTACGATGGTTACTGGACTGATATCGGTAATATTTATTCTTTCTTTGAAGCCAATCTTGGTCTCACCGCCGACCTTCCGGATTTCAACCTCTTCGATAACAGCAATGCAATTTATACCCGGGCGAGAATGTTGCCTCCTGCAAAAGTAAGCGGTACTACATTTGAAAAAGCAGTGATTGCCGAAGGCACCATCATCAACGCATCGAGGATCGAAAAATGTGTGATCGGGATCCGGTCCAGGATCGGACATGGATCAACGGTCATCAATACCTATATCATGGGCAGCGACTACTATGAAACCCTCAGTGATATTGCAGAAGACCGTTCCAAGGGTATTCCGCTGCTGGGCATTGGCAACCGCTGTTATGTCAATAATGCTATTCTTGATAAAAACTGCCGCATCGGCGACGATGTGCGGATCAATGGCGGACCCCATCTCGAAAATGGAGACCATCCCCTTTATACAGTAAAAGATGGGATCGTTGTAATTAAAAAAGGCTCCATCCTGCCGAATGGATTTGTGATCTGATAAAAAGAATAAATCCACGAATTACATTCACCATCCATTATTTGTTCCATTACCGAAATTTTAACGGACCACCTGGTCCGTTTTTTTTGTGTCGTTAATACATAATATACTATCTTGGAACCGCTCCTGAAATAAATACGATTGTTATGTCAGCCACCCTTTCTACTTCCCGTCCGGCGTTAAGTCTGAGCCAGATTATCAATATGAGTGTCGGTTTCTTTGGTATCCAGTTTGGCTGGGATCTGCAGCGGGCCAATATGGGTCGCATTTATGAGAACCTTGGAGCCCATGCGGATGAAGTGCCCTATCTGTTCCTGGCAGCACCGCTGACCGGCCTGATTGTGCAGCCCATCATCGGTTACCTGAGTGACCGTACCTGGCATCCGGTATGGGGCCGAAGGCGTCCATATTTCCTTATTGGTGCCATCCTTGCTTCCGCCGCACTATTATTTATGCCGTTCAGCAGTGAAATCTGGATGGCTGCGGGCCTGCTCTGGATCCTGTCCACTTCAGGAAATATTGCCATGGAACCATTCAGGGCATTTGTAACAGATAAACTTCCCGACTCGCAGGTGAACCGTGGGTTTATTATGCAAAGCCTAATGATCGGACTGGGTGGTACCATCGCATCCTCCCTTCCATGGATCATGGGAAATGTATTTGGTGTAACAAATACTTCTATCGATAAAAGTATCCCGCCGAATGTGCGGTACTCGTTTTATATCGGGGCCTTTTTTTTCCTGACTGCCGTTCTTTATACCGTATTTACCAGTAAAGAATACCCGCCGGACGAACCGGCACCGGGTGAGGTGGCGGTGAAAGAAAAAAGGTCCTTTCTCTCCGGGTTTTCCGAGATCATGGAGGCTCTGAAGAATATGCCGGCCCAGATGAAAAGAGTAGCGGTAGTCCAGTTCTTCACCTGGCCCGGCTTGTTCCTCATGTGGTTTTATTATACAACGGCGGTGGCTATAAACGTATTTGGCGGAGTGAACGACCAGGACCCTGTTTATGCTAAGGGAGCCGACTTCGCCGGACTTACACTTGCATTTTATAATGTGGTTACTTTTGGCTTTGCCTTTATCCTGCCTTCGGTTGCCGACCGGCTTGGACGGAGGGTTACCCATTCAATGTGCCTGTTATGTGGTGCCATCGGACTTATCAGCGTTGGCTGGGTAACCAATGGCAATATGCTTTATCTCTGTATGACAGGAGTGGGTATTGCCATGAGCAGTATACTCTCCATGCCATACGCCATGCTCAGTGGCAGCCTGCCCCGTAATAAGATCGGCATCTATATGGGGATCTTTAATTTTTTTATCGTACTACCCGAGATCATCGCTTCACTCGGATTTAAATCTGTGATGAAAAATATCCTTCACAATGACCGTATGCTGGCAATCCAGCTTGGTGGCGGATTCCTGGCAGTTGCTTCCCTCATCTGTATAATTCTTGTGAAAGAAAAAACGGAGGATCAGCTGGAAACCGTCAAACTGGAAATCGAAGAAAAACGTTCAATCTGATAGTAGTTTAAAATACATAGAAATGAAAAAGGTAATCGTTTACCTGGTTACGATATTTTGTTTAACAGGTCAGATACATTCGCAGGATCTTTATCCCACCCATTGGTGGACCGGAATGAATGACCCTTCCGTGCAACTGATGATCCATTCTCCCGGAATCGGTTCAGCGGTTTCCGTAAGTACCACCTATCCTGGTGTATCGGTTAAAAAAATCCATACTGTATCAAACAGTAATTATTTATTTGTCGATCTCGTCATTAATTCCACTGCCCGGCCCGGCACGGTTAATTTTGCGTTGAAGTCGAACAGGGAAGGGACGGCCCGGAATATTTCCTGGAAATTATTTTCAAAAAACAAGGGTGATGGTATAACCCGCATCCAGGGCGTAACACAGCGTGATTTTATTTATCTGCTGATGCCTGACCGCTTTGCAAATGGTGATCCCGCAAATGATCATTTTGATTCAATGCGTGACCCTGTAATGGATCGTTCGGATCCGTTCAGCCGTCATGGCGGCGACCTGAAAGGAATCAGGGATCATCTTGATTACCTGCAGGAACTGGGCATTACCACCATCTGGCCAACACCGGTGGTGGAGAATGATATGACCAGGACGCAGGAGGGTGGCATGACAAGAAGTACCTACCATGGTTACGCATTTACCGATCATTATAATGTCGACCGGAGATTCGGGGGTAATACATCTTATAAGGAACTGATAGATGCCACTCATGCAAGAGGAATGAAGTTCATGCAGGATGCTGTTTACAATCATGTGGGAAATGATCATTGGTTTATCCGTGATCTTCCCATGGCCGATTGGGTAAATCAATGGCCGGAGTATACCAACACCAGCCATAAGTTCCAGCCACTTGCAGACCCCTATGCTTCCGAATGGGATAAAAAACGCACCACAGATGGATGGTTTACGCCGTTTATGGCCGACCTCAACCAGCGTAATCCCTATGTTGCACGATACTTGATCCAGTACGCGATCTGGGCTACAGAAGAGTTTGGTATTGATGGATGGAGGGTGGACACCTGGTTTTACAGTGATCCAAAATTCCTGAATAATATAAACAATGCATTATTGAGGGAGTTCCCGAAGCTGACTGTATTTGGTGAAGCCTGGGTACAGACCACCTTTAACAGCGCTTATTTTACCCGGAATAACCTGGATGTTCCATTCAAACATAATGTGCAGGGTGTAACGGATTTTCCTTTGTACGGTGCCATGCTTGATGGTCTGAACCAGCCATTCGGATGGAATGAAGGTGTAAGCAGGTTGTACACTACTTTATCGCAGGACCTTCTATATAAAGATCCGTCACGCAATTGCATCTTCCTGGATAATCATGATCTTGACCGGATTTTTTCAGTGGTGGGGGAAGATACTTCCAGATATAAAATGGCGATCAACTGGTTACTTACCCTTCGGGGAATTCCACAGCTTTATTATGGTACGGAAATCCTTATGAAGAATTTAAAAAACCCGAGTGATGCAGAAGTTCGCCGGGATTTTCCTGGTGGATGGGCCGGTGATGAAAAAAATAAATTCACCGCGGCCGGAAGAACAGCTGCGGAGCAGCAGGCCTTTGCCTATGTATCGGGTCTTGCCCGCTTTCGCAAAACTTCTTCGGCCATCACTACCGGCAAACTCATGCAGTATGTTCCGGAAAACGGAGTCTATGTTTATTTCAGGTATGATACAAAACAGACAGTAATGGTGATCAGCAACACGGGTACCGGTGCAGTAAAACCAGACTGGAAAAGGTATTCCGAACGGATGTCGGGATTCCGTTCAGCCAGGGATGTACATACCGGGGTGATTGTATCACTGGATGGACTGGAGATATCTGCCAAAGAAAGCCGGGTGCTGGAACTACTGAAATGATCCTGGATAACCGGAGAAAGTTTTAAATTTTCTCCTGGTTATCATCAATGATCAGGTAGAAGTATCGTCGTTGCAGTTAAAGTGTAACACTCCAGATAGACCGGTCAATATATTTTGTTCCCCAATTTTTAATACCAGCCATAATCGTAGCGGTCATGTCAACGGTGTTTGCTTTTTTGCCCCTGGTTGGTGGCTGGATTTTACTTTCATCGGTGGTGGTAATTGTTTCCACCCGGGTGGCGAACCATGTTGTGTATAAACGGGGGATTGCAAGTCCAAGGATCATTCCCGGAAGTCCGGAAAAAGATTCAGGTCCCCCGGCGGTGGTAATCTGATCAGTATAAAATGCAACCACCACTACTGAATCACAGATAGTAGTTACCGCTTTACGACACTCGAAACCCGCGATGGTCCTGGTTTCCGGCTCAATTCGCCATTGGCGGCGAACAATAGAATCGGTGAGCAGGAATTTTGCCTCGAACACTGATTTGTTGCTGGTGGTTATGGCACTGTTCAGGTCTGTATAAACGGTATTATCCAATGCGGGATTGCTGAAAAACTGATCCATCTGCCGGTTATCTGATTCGCGGCCGGGATTATAAAGCGTTTTACCGGGCGTAAAAACAAGGTTAAAATAATCTGAGCGGAATTGCGGAATCATTTTTTTAAAACCTTCTACCCAGGAGCCGGTTTCGCCTGTAAAGTTCAGGCGATGCACATTGGTCTTTCGTTCAAACTCGATCCTTCCCCTGTCGATGAAGACCGTCTGTGCATTTGATACCGTGGCAAAAAGTATAACGAACTGAATAAGTAATAGCTTTTTCATAATAATTATTTTGCTGCAGGTGCATTGGGGTTTTTAACAAAGTTCCAGGTGAATGATAACAGGGCATAACGACCCAGGGTATTGTAGTTCCTTTCGCTGATCATGGCGGCGCTGAAATTCCTTTCCAGTCCGCGGCGGTCTTTCAGCAGATCATTTACCGCCAACTTAAGTATGCCGTTTCTTTTCTTAAATACCTTGTAACTCATGTCCGCATTCCAGATAGTAACACTGTTATTTCCCTGGTAGAGATCTGTTTTTTGCCGGATTATTGCGTCTACACTGGTTCCCATCTGGAATCTTTTGCTAAAGAAGTAGGAAAAATTGGCGTCAATATTCTGCGACCAGAAATTGGCATCAAGCGACTGTGTATTTGATTTCGAAAAATTATAATTGTAAGTGGCCGTGCTCCAGATTTCATATTTATCTTCCTTGTATCCGCTGATGGTTGGACCGATACCAACAGAACTCTGGGTTGTACGGTTCATCACACCATTAACCATACTTACATAACGGCTGGTATTACCCTGTGTACTGACTCCCAGGTTGATTCCGGACTTTTTTAGTTTAAAACTGTATTCAAACCTGCCGTTGATGCTGAAGTTGCCACGGCTATTGATGTATTGCTGGGTGGTCTTTCCGGTATTATCAAGTGTCCGGCTGCTGACGATCGCATTTTGCTGCGGCCGGTAAGAAAGGTACGACCAGATACTCCTGCCCGAAAGGATTTTGTAATCATTGTATCCCACATTAAAGTTGTGTGTGAACGATTGTTTGAGGTCAGGATTACCAAGGGTAATAAATAACGGGTCGGTATTATCTGTCACCGGGGCAAGCTGGTTAATCGAGGGCGGACGCGGGCTGCCAATGTAGTTAAAGCTAATTGTCCGCTGCGCAGCAAATTTATATGAAATCCTGGCGGTCGGGAAGAGGTTAAAGTACCTGAAGTCTATCACCCGTGCACCTGCTGAATCGGATTGGTAATAATTGCTGACACCAGCATTGGACCCGATACTGGCTGTAAGTTTTTTATAAGCATACTGATACTTGATCCCTGCATTATTATTCAGGTATTCCAGTCCGTACCTGATACTGAGCGAATCATTCAATGACAGGTATTTTCCATTACCATCAGCATCAAATGTTTTACGGTCAGTCAGCGTATTGGTCCTGGTAAAGGTGTAGTTAAATTCTAGGGTTCCGCGTTTACCAATCGGTTCTGTATAAACGGCGCGGGAAGCAAGTGTCCGCGTGCGGGTAAAATAATCACGCAGCTGGTCGAGCGTATCCGAGCGATAAATTAAGCCTCCTGTGTAGTAATCAATCCTGGAGAAAAGAAGTCCGTCCTGGTTGGATTTATTTTCTTTATAGGACGCAGTAACAGAGATAGTCCTTCCTTTTTTCTTCAGCCGTTGTTTCCACAGGACAGATCCAAGCATTATATCATTATCAGTATTGGTTACCACACGGCGGTTATTCGAATTGATCAAGGCCATGTCATTATCGAGTGTCTCCGTTTCCGACCTCGTATCACTGTTACTGTTCCCGAATTTGCCATTGAACCTGAAACGCAGGGAAGCCATTGAATCAATCATCATATCGTACTGGCCGTTGACATTGTGTTCCGTTCTTCCGGTGATGGAGTTATGTTTTTCCCGGTTGTAATAGGCCGATTCCGGGAGTATATACTTGGACAAAGAATTACCCTCAGCATTTACTTTTTCATTCTTATAGGTATAATTGCCATTTACCTTATCCCTGTCCTGGTTAAGTTTATTGCTGTAATGCGCTCCCGCCTTGATTGATTCAGGAATGCCTTCACCATTATACTGGCTTCCCCAATCACTGAAATCGTAGTCGCCGTCGGAGTTAATCGAAATTCCACCACCCGGCATTGGTTCCATATCATCAAAACTACCCTGGCTGAACTGGTCGCGGTCTTCCCAACCCAGGCCGTTGACCCCTGTATTGGACATAATACCATATACCGCGATTTTTTGCTTGCCCTTGAAAAAGTTAAGCATGGCCTGGTTGGAATAACGCTCTTCTGTTCCGCCGCCGATTACTACTTTACCGATCAGGCCTTTTTTCTTGTCTTCCTTTAAAACCAGGTTGATGGTTTTTGAGCGGGTCCCATCGTCCACACCACTGAATTCAGCCTGGTCACTTTTTTTATCATAGGTCTGTACCTTATCAATAGCATCGGCCCGCAGGTTTTCGATCACCACGGCAGGATCGTCACTGAAAAACTCTTCACCATCCACCAGAACCTTGTTTACGTCCTGGCCCTGGGCTGTGATCTTTCCGTTTTTGTCGACCGTTATTCCCGGGAATTTTTTCAGCAGGTCTTTAACCGATGCACCTTCCTGGGTTTTGAAACTGTCGGCCTTGTATTCGATGGTGTCGCCCTTGATCCGGATGGCCATGTTCTGACGGACGATTACTTCTTCCAGCAGTTTGCTTTTGGGTGTGACAAAAATATTACCGATAGACAGGTCCTTACCGGCACTGGTCCGGAGGTACTCGACGTAATCACCAAAGTCGGGGTGTGACACCTGAAGTATAAAACTATCGGGGCGAACATCCTTCAACCTGAAACGACCTTCGTTGTCACTACGGACAAACCGGTAAAGAACGGAATCCTTTACCCCGATCAGTGCCACTACGGCGTTGGACAGTTTTTTTTGAGACGTGGAATCGATCAGCGACCCGGAAAGGGTGGATTGAGAGAAGGCAGATGTCAGCGAAAAACTACAAAATGCCACGAGGAGACAAATAAATTTCAACATTATTCAGTTGGTTTGGTTGGGTCAGCACCGAAAGGCCGGACAAAAATGCAAAATAACTTCTATGTTTGAACGATGGCCTTTAAATTGTACTGTTAACAATTCAATAAAATGGTGTAAGTTGGTAGACACCATTTTTAAAAAATTCCACAAATGACCGGCAAAGAAAAAAGGTACGAGGATTCGCATTTCATCGACACGCAAAAGGCCGTATGGAATTATTCGATGTTGAACGATGAAGATGTGCGCAATTTTCAACAGGGAACTTACTACAGCATCTATAAAAAATTCGGGGCACATTCTATCCAGGTCAATTCGGTCTGGGGTATGTATTTCTGCGTCTGGGCACCCAATGCTACACGAATTTCGGTCATTGGTCATTTTAATAAATGGGTTCCCCACCTGCACCCGCTGGTTGCGAGATGGGATAACAGTGGCATCTGGGAAGGATTCATTCCGCACTTTAATTTAGGCGAAGCTTTTAAATATCATATAACGGGATTTGAGGGAAGGGAAACTGAAAAAGGCGATCCGGTAGCCCATTTCTGGGAGAAACGGCCCTTCACGGCCACTATTACATGGGATTTGTATTATCAATGGAAGGATCAGCAATGGATGGATGTCCGAAAAAAACACAATTCACTCGATGCCCCCTGGAGTGTCTATGAGGTTCACCTGGCCAGCTGGCAACGTCCCGATCCCAACGATGAAGAAAGTTACAATACCTACGACCAGATCCGGGAACGTCTTGTTCCGTATGTAAAAGAAATGGGATTTACCCATGTTGAATTTATGCCGCTGATGGAACATCCATTTGATGGAAGCTGGGGTTATCAGTGCACAGGTTTTTTTGCAGCCACTTCGCGTTTCGGTGATCCACAGGGACTGATGCGTTTGATTGATGCATTCCATCAGGAAAATATCGGGGTGCTGATGGACTGGGTGCCATCCCATTTCCCTTATGATGCACACGGACTTTATATGTTTGATGGAACGCATACCTATGAATATGCAGATATGCGTAAGGGTTTCCACCCAGACTGGAACAGTTATATATTTAATTATAAACGGGGAGAAGTAAAATCATTCCTGATCAGCAGTGCAAGGTTCTGGTTCGACCTGTTTCATATTGATGGTATCCGGGTGGATGCAGTCAGCTCCATGTTAAAACTGAATTATTCCAGGAAGGAAGGGGAGTGGGAGCCAAATGAGGTGGGAGGTGATGGAAACCTGGAGGCCATTTCATTCATCAAGGACCTTAACCAGACCATCTTCAGGGATTTCCCCGATGTGCAGATGATTGCTGAAGAAGCAACCGACTGGCCGGGAGTAACCCGTCCAACCACGGCCGATGGACTTGGCTTTGGTATGAAATGGATGATGGGCTGGATGCATGATACGCTTGATTATTTTAAAATAAGTCCCTGGGACAGAAAGTATCATCAGGATAAGTTCGCATTCAGCATGATGTATTATTATGACGAGAATTTTATGTTGCCGCTTAGTCACGATGAAGTGGTACATGGAAAAAGTCCGATGATCTTCAAGATGCCGGGTGATAGCTGGCAACAGTTTGCCAACCTGCGGCTGATGTATTGTTATATGTGGTTACATCCGGGCGCAAAGTTGTTATTCATGGGTGATGAATTTGGACAAACCAGTGAATGGAATTATAAATCCGAACTTGACTGGGGTTTACTGAAGTTCGAATCGCACCGCGGGGTGCAGGCCTGTGTTGCTGATCTCAATAAATTACTCGTTACAGAAAAACCCTTATTTATAAAGCAGTTCAAACAGGAAGGTTTTGAATGGATTGATCTCAATCACCGCGAAGAGGCCGTCATGGTTTTTAAACGGAAAGGGTTAAAAGCGGCCGATGATCTGCTGGTGGTACTCAATATGATGCCGGAAGTGAGGACGGACTGGGTCATCTATACCTCGGGAAAGGAATATTCGGTGGAAATATTTAACAGCGACCAGACAAAATATTGGGGTTCGGGCAACGTTTTTAATCCCGAAATCAGGACAGAGCTGGTGGATGTACGGGAAAACAGGTATAAGCTGACCATCAATCTCCCGCCGCTGGCCGCCCTGGTATTCAAATAAAAGATGTATCTTAACAATCCCGGAGGGTCGTTGAATAGTCCTCCATCCTTTGACGAAAAACTAAATCCATGCTAAAGAAAACCCTTACTATTGGCCTGTTGGCCATTACCACTTTCGCCTTCGCCGGCGAGGCCCAACAACAGTCGCTGAGACCCAACTCAGACAGTGCAGATTTTTACCTTCAGAAAGCATTGATCGAAAAACAGGCAGGTCGTCTGCAGCTCACCCTGAAACACCTGGAAAAAGCCCTTTCATTTGAAGCGGGTAATAAAGCGGTGCTGACACAGTTGGCTCCGGTATATTTTGAACTGAGGAAGTATCACCAGTCGAAGGAAACCTATAAACAATTGGTGGATTTGGGTGACCGGACTGCGGTTAATTACCAGCAGCTGGTCAATTTGTCGTTTAACCTGAAACAACAGGACGATGTGATTTTATATGCGGAGAAACTGAAAGCGGTTGATCCTTCAGCTAAAATAAGTTTCTATGTAGGCAAGGTGCATTATGAACAGGAAAATTACGGCGAGGCCATCAAGTACCTCACTGCTGCTTCAAAGGAAGATCCCGCCAACGCGGAAGCGCCCTATATGATTGCACGGAGTTATGCCGATATGCTGAACTATAAACTATGTGTTCCTTTTTTCCAGAAAGCAATTGAACTGGATCCATCCAAAAACAGCTGGATGTATGAGCTCGGACTTATCTATTATGCCATGCATGAAGACAAGCAGGCCCTGAAATATATCCTGATGGCAGGGGAGAACGGTTATAAAAAGGACAATGAATATCTGGAGAACCTCGGGATCGCTTACCTGAACTCCGGTAACCTGGAGGAAGGGGTTAAGATCCTTGGGGAGATTTTGAAAAAACGTCCAAGCGACCTGAACGTACTCAATATGGTAGCCGAAGCATATTATTATAAAGGAAAGTACCAGCAGGCGATCGATTACTGGGACCAGGTACTGACTTACGACAAACAAAATGCATCGGCCTTGTATATGATCGGGATGAGTTATCAGAAGAAGGGCGATAAGGAAAAGGGTCAGTTACTTTGCGACAAGGCTATTGAAATGGACCCGGCCCTTGCTGCACTGAAACAGAAAAAATCCATGCCAGGCCTTTGATCCGGCAGGTAATAATATAGTAACGGTAATCGGACGTGAACCGTTAAAAGGGAAAAGCAATGCACTGGTGGCATTGCTTTTTTTTGTGTTATAAAATATCGTGTGGTTGCACCCATTATCTTTGCCGCTTTAAAAGAATAAGCTAACCCCCAAGTCATGGCGTTATTAGAAAAAAATCTCACAGTCAGAACATCCACCATCCCTGCATCTGGCCAGGGTCTCTTTGCAGAAATATTTATTACCAAAGGAACAAGGATTGTTGAATATAAAGGTCGGGTAAGTACCTGGAAAGAAGTACGCCACGACAATGGCGAGAATGGTTATATCTATTTTTTGAGTCGCAACCATGTGATTGATGCCAGCCGTTCGAACGCGGCACTTGCGCGTTATTCCAATGATGCCAGTGGCCTCCAGAAAATAAAAGGGCTGAACAATAATGCTGAATACCTGGAGGATGGACCAAGGGTTTATATCGTTGCCAAGAGGGATATCCAGCCTGGCGAGGAAATCTTCGTTGGGTACGGCAAGGAATACTGGCAAACGATCCGGCATAATATCCGGGTAGAGGAGCAGCGTAAAAAAGAAGCGGAAAGAAAACTGGCAGAAAAACAACGCAGGGAAGAACTGAAAGAAAAAAAGACGGCACTTCGCCTGGAAAAATCGGCCCGTAAAAAAGCGAAACGGATAGAGTTGGCAGATCGCAAAAAGGCAAAACGCCAGGAACTGGCGGCTCGTAAGAAAGCGAAACGTGTTAAGCTGGCTGAGGCTAAAAAAGCAAAACTTGTTAAGCTCGCCGAAACTAAAAAAACAAAACGTCAGGAATTGGCTGTCCGCAATAAGGCAAAACGTTTGGAGCTGGCTGAACGTAAAAAAGCAAAACGTCTGGAACTGGCGTCCCGCAAAAAGGCGAAACCTGTGGAGCTGTCGAGTCGCAAAAAAACGAATATTGCTGAGGTGGCTGGAAGTAAAAGTTTGAAACGATCAGTATTGGATCAATCTAAAAAAGCAAAAAGTTCTCAATTAAATAAGCCCAAAAGGAATAACCACTTCGAACTGGCCACACGTAACCTGGTAAACGGGTCTGCATCCGGGAATGCCAAAAAACATCAAAGCCTGGGAAAAAAAGCGAGGAAGAGCCTGGTTCGTTAGTTAATTACAGCAAAATAATTGCCGCAGATCGGGCAGTCCACGATAGCGGGCTGCCCGATTTACTTTCTTTCAATAATATACCGGTAAACTGCCCTGAATAACCGGTTTTCCTGAAACTACGGTCCTCGTTATCCGGGTTAAATGGGCCTTTTTATGTACCTTTGCCCGTCTCGAAAAACGAGGTTTTGTACATGAAGAACATCCGTAACTTTTGCATCATCGCACACATTGACCATGGTAAATCCACCCTGGCAGACAGGCTCTTACAATCAACCAACACGATCAGTGACCGGGACATGATGGACCAGGTGCTCGACGATATGGACCTTGAAAGGGAGAAGGGGATAACCATCAAGAGTCATGCGATCCAGATCAATTATAAACATACGGACGGACAGGAATATATTCTCAACCTGATCGATACTCCAGGCCATGTGGACTTTTCATATGAAGTAAGCCGCGCGCTTGCTGCCTGTGAGGGGGTATTGTTACTGGTTGATGCCGCGCAGGGGATCCAGGCGCAGACCATTTCCAATCTTTACCTGGCCATTGAGAACGAGCTGGAGATCATTCCTGTGATCAATAAAATCGATATGGCTGGTGCCATGATCGACGAAGTGAAGGACCAGATCATTGACCTCATTGGTTGTAAGGAGGAAGACATTCTTCTTGCCAGTGGCAGGACGGGTCTGGGTATCGAGGGCATCCTTGATGCAATTGTAAACCGCATTCCGGCCCCGCAGGGTAAGGTCGATGCACCGTTACAGGCACTTATTTTTGACAGTGTGTTCAACAGTTTTCGTGGGATCATTGTCTATTATCGGATCATCAATGGTGTGATCAAAAAGGGCGATAAGGTCAAATTTATTTCAACGGGCCAGGAGTATGAGGCGGATGAAGTCGGGATCCTGAAGTTGAAGATGACGGAGAAGAAGGAAGTGAAGGCCGGTGATGTGGGTTATATTATTACCGGAATCAAAAATGCAAAAGAGGTGAAGGTGGGTGATACGCTCACCCTGGTCAATAATCCCACACAGGAGCAGATCAAGGGTTTCCAGGAAGTGAAACCGATGGTTTTTGCAGGAATTTATCCTGTCAACACGGACGAATTTGAAGAGTTGCGTGATTGTATGGACAAACTGCAGCTGAATGATGCTTCGCTTACATTTGAGCTGGAAACCTCACAGGCATTGGGTTTTGGCTTCCGTTGCGGCTTCCTTGGCCTCTTGCATATGGAAATCATCCAGGAGCGCCTGGAACGTGAGTTCAACCAGACGGTGATTACCACGGTACCCAACGTTAGTTTTATTGCCACCACTACTAAAGGTGAAGTAGTCATCGTTAACAATCCAGCCGAGTTTCCGGATCCGGTAAAGACGGATCATATTGACGAACCCTTTATCCGGGCGCAGATCATTACCAAGCCTGAATATATCGGTAATATCATGACCCTTTGTATTGGCAAACGTGGGATCCTGCTTAACCAGAACTATCTTACCCCAACCAGGGTGGAGCTCAGTTTTGAAATGCCACTTACCGAGATTGTGTTTGACTTTTATGATAAACTCAAATCGCAGACCCGGGGTTACGCCTCATTTGACTATACTCCGATCGGTTACCGTGAAGCTGATATCGTTAAAATGGATATCCTCCTTAATGACGAAAAGGTTGATGCCCTGAGTGCATTAATCCATCGGGGACGTTCACACGAGTTCGGCCGCAAGCTTTGTGAAAAACTGAAGGAGTTACTGCCTCGCCAGCAATTCCAGATCGCGATCCAGGCGGCGATTGGCGCCAAGATTATTTCGAGGGAGAATATTTCGGCAATGAGAAAGGATGTTACCGCCAAATGTTATGGTGGTGATATCAGTCGTAAACGTAAACTCCTGGAGAAACAAAAAGAAGGTAAAAAACGGATGCGTCAGATCGGTAACGTCGAAATCCCACAGGAAGCGTTTCTTGCTGTGTTGAAGTTGGATGAATAATTAATTAAGATTTTTCATTAACTTATGTATATGATTATTGATGAGGGCGTTAGGTCCTCATTTTTTTTGTCTTTTTTTTGAGGAGCGTGGGGAGAACCGGTCGCCCCGGCTGAACCGGCAGGGCGGTCAACAGTCGTTTTATTCAGGGTGGGGCTGCTGGCCACAGCCGCTTATGCCGGGTCGTTCCGGTTCCTCCCCACTTACTTTATCAGAAGACCTGGGCAAATGAGGATCTGTTCCCTGCATTAAGGCTGCCGTCAATAACCGGATGATAATCGTGTAGTCTTCAAACTGCCAGAATCAAAAAATAATCGGAATTGACCCGCCTAAGCGGCAGTGGTCAGCGGAGATTTCTCATAACCGACTGTTGATGGCCCTGCCGGTTCAGCGGGGCGAACCGATTGTTTTTTGAGCTTCACAAATATTGTCGGTTAAGCGCGCAATTGTTTTTTAAGCTTCACTAGTCTTGTCGGTTAACAGACGCCTTATTGTTTCTTGAGTTATTTGAACGCCTTGCAGATAAAAATCATTAACCCGGCTTTTTAACCGGAGGCTTCTGCTCAGTTGATTTGTTTTTATCGGACTGTTGCTGAAGTTTCTGCTCGCTCGTACTGCCTTTGCGGTCGAGGATCGGATCACCCATCGGTGGTTTACCGAGGTAGGGATCCACATTATTCATATCGAGTTCGAAGTCGAAGGCCTTATCGATATGAACCCATTTCCCATTTTCCCATTTATAGGCTTCGTTATCACCATCGGGAACCATGGTCCATGGGTTTTCAGGCTCATCAGTTTCGGAGACCAGGTGATCCACCAGGATCATATTGAGATCAGGTACGTAATTAAGGAGAACGCGCGCATCTTTTTTATACTCCAGGCTGATCCGGTGTGCTGGTTTCCTGCGGACACTATCACGATCGTAGGTAAAAAATGGTCCGCCAAACATCGGTTCCTGTTTATCATTAAAAGTCAGGACATCGATCCACTTCCTGCTGCTTCGGATACCATTTGGATCGTAGCCAAACAAGGTATAATAGTTCTTTCCATTATACTGGGTCTTGATGATATTGTAGTAAATGGCACCGATCCAATGAAAACGGTCACGCAGGGAATCCTCCGGAAAATCAGTAAACTCGGAAACATCCTGCAGGGGTTTCAGTTTCAGGGAGCCGTCGGCCGTCCTGAACTGGATGGCACCTTTCTGACGTGGATAATAATCATCGAACTGGAGATTCCAGGTAAAAATCCGGAAGCTGCTGTCGGGGGCATAAATCTTCGAAATTCCCAACACGGAATCGAACGGATAATAAAAAGAGTTTTTGACCTGGAGCGATCGGACCAGTGCACGGGTAAAAATACTGTCCGAGATCATCCGGCTTGCCGTCATCGAATCCATCACCAGGAATTTTGAATATTCTGCCAGTGTATCTTCCTTACTCTTTAAGGTGCGGAGATCGGCCTTACTGATCTGGGCACTCACACCCAGGGAAACAGTTAATGAAAGGGCCAGGAGAAAAGGATTAATTCGTTTCACAATATTATTTTTGAGGTCGGCCTTTCAGGCACGAAGGTACACCAAGCTCCATAACGGATGCCAAAGGCAAAAAGTATCTGTTTTCCATAACACAAACGTTTGCGCAGGGAAATACGGTCTTTTTTTACAAAGCTTTGGCAAAATCGGCCAGCGTGGGGAAAATCATATCAATATCAGGATGGGGGAGCGTTACTTCCGGAGAGGTGGTCAAAACAAATATCGTATACATCCCCGCATTCTTCCCAAATTCCATATCACTGATATTGTTGCCGATCATGATGGAACGGCTAAGGTCAATATCGGGAAAATCTTTTTTTGCTTCGATCGCCATTCCGGGATTGGGTTTGCGCAGCCAGTCGTTATTTTCCAGAGCAGTGGCTGAATATACTTTTTTGATCTCACCACCAACGGCGGCAATGGATGCCAGCATGCCATTGTTGATCAGGTCCAGGTCGGCATCGGTCATCAGCTTACGTCCCACACCACGTTGATTGGTGGTAACGATGATGTACTTAAAAATATCGGTGAGTTTTTTGAAAAGCTGCGGAGCTCCCGGCAGAAAAACAAAATCATCCGGGACAAAAATATAGGTGCCGGGATGATCTACATTGATCACTCCATCGCGGTCAAGAAAGAGTGTCCATGTCTTGTCGATCTTCTTCAGGTCGAGCGGTGGCAGGGCCAGGTCATTGGAGGCTTTTAAAAAATCTTCAGGAATCCCGATATCAATAAAGTATCCATCCTGTACCGAAGCGGCAAGTTTACCGGCAGCAGCCTGGGGTTCGAGAACTTCCGTTTCAAAAGAAAATTTTTCCGGAAGGTTCAGGGCGAGGAATTGTTCCACATCAAGCAGGTAGGTGCCCCCGTTAATGAATCCCTCTTTGTAAAATTTTTTCTCACTGAAACCGGTAATGCGAACTCCATCGCTGGTTTCTACCGCACCATACCGGTCAAAATCAGTCATATTTTTTAATGCCAGCGTAGCGAGCGGATTTGAATGAAGTTGCACCTGTTCCATTTTGTCCAGATCGATCCTGAACAATGTATCACCATTTGTAACCAATACATTTTTTGAGGTCACTTTTGAGCAGGCAAGCCGGATGGCGCCTCCTGTACCCAGCGGTTCTTCCTCTATCACACAGGTATAGTTCAGGGTGCTGAATGAGCTGTGCAGGTATTCTTCAATAACCTCGTGTTTGTAACCAAGTGAAAATATAAATTCCTCAATTCCCTGCGAGCGCAGGTAATTAATTACATAAAACAGGAAGGGCCTGTTGTTAACCGGTGCCATGCATTTTGGAAGATCGGGAACAGCCTCGCGTAATCTTGTACCAAGTCCGCCGGCGAGTATGATGCATTCTTTGATCATAACGGTAACTATTTTATTCCAAAATATTTTTCTTCAACCAGCTGGCAGATGATATGTCCGGCAAGGATATGACTTTCCTGTATACGAGGAGTGTCGGTCGATGGAATATTGATTAGGTAGTCGCTTAACGGCTTCAGAGCACCTCCGGTAAGTCCGGTAAATCCAACTGTGATCACCCCTTTTTCCCTGGCTGTTTCAAATGCCTTTACAATATTGGCTGAATTTCCGGAAGTGGAAAGACCAAACAGGATATCACCAGTGTGTGCTAGGCCATCTATCAGGCGGGCATAGATCACTTCATAACTGTAATCGTTTCCTACAGCTGTAAGATAGGAGGTGTTGCAATGAAGTGCTTCAGCTGGAAGGGCTTTGCGATCGATATAAAATCGACCGGAGAATTCAGCAGCCAGGTGTTGCGCATCCGCAGCACTGCCCCCATTTCCACAAAAATAAACGCGCTTGCCCGCACGGAATGCCTCTACTGTGACATCAACAATTTGTTGAATGGCAGTTATTAACTGATCCGATTTAAGGAATTCTTCCTTGGTTTCGATAGATGCGCGAATAATATCCCTGATCTTGTCCATATATAATTTGTTATCCGAAAAGCTAGATAGTCCAGCTTTTCAGGCCGTGTTTTGTGAATAAATAACTACGATGTTTGCCACCAAAGCGTTCCAGTTCTTCGAGTACACGATATTTTGTGTTGACCGGACAGTAAAAGATCATGAACCCGCCGCCACCTGCACCGGAGATCTTACCCCCTGTTGCCCCGGCTTTCCGTGCCGATTCATAAATCTCTTCCATTAATGGGTTGCTGATCCCCTTTGCCATCAGCCTTTTCTGTTGAAAGCCAAAATCAAGGATCTCACCGATAGCATTGAGCTTTCCACGTAAAAGAGCTTCTTTCATTTGCTGAGCCTGCTCCTTGAGGTGGTGCATGGCATCTATTGATGTGCTGTCTTTCTGGACTACATTCTTCGCCTGTTCCTTGATAATCCCGGCCGACTCGCGGCTGGTTGACGTATAATAAAGCAGCAGATTATTCTCCAGTTCAAAAAGGTATTGCTGTTTGATCCGCAGCGGGTTTACGATCACTTTATCTTCGCCATAAAACTCCATGTAGTTAACACCTCCGAAAGTGGCGGCGTACTGATCCTGTTTACCACCCGCCAGGGCGAGGTCGTTACGTTCGATATCATAGGCATAATGTGCCATATCATATTCGCCCATGGGTAATCGTAACATTTCGGTAAATGCGCCGATGATGGCTACTACCAGTGTGGAAGAGGTACCGAGTCCAGATCCGGCAGGCGCATCTACGAAAGTGGAAAGCCGGAAACCCTGACGCGGTATACCATAATCTTTAGAGATTCGGTTGTACACTCCTTTAAGCAGGTCGAGTTTTCCGTTTATAGGAAGGCATTCAGACCAGTCATACACTTCTTCTTCGTGACGGTCCAGTGCGGTAACAATAATTTTGTCTTCAGCGAGCGGTTCAATTGTTGCATTCGCATATAAGGAAAGGGTAGCATTAAGAATGGCTCCACCATAAAGGTCGCTGTAGGGACTAACATCCGTACCGCCACCAGCAAGACCAATTCTCAGAGGTGCTTTGCTCCTGTAGATCATAATATATGACTGTTTTATTCAAAGGCTGAACACGGCGTTGACTATGTTCGACCAGCTATATTTTAATTTTTCGGTGCGAAGATGGGGAATAAAATAATCTTTTCCTAATCGGTAGAACTCACGGATCCCTTCGGCAATGGCTGGTGCAGTGGGCTCTACAACAAGTCCTGCCTTGCGGTTTGGAACCAGCGAAGGTAGTCCACCTACATTGGTCACCACCATGGGTCGTTCAAAATGATAGGCGAGTGGTGTCACCCCACTTTGCGTAGCATTTTTATAAGGCTGGATAACCGCGTCGGCGGCAGATAAATAATATTTTACTTCACTATCAGGTATAAAATCAGTCCGGAGTATCAATGAATGTTTGATCTCCAGTTTGCGTATCAGTTCATGATAGGGAGCTGCATCTTCGTAGAATTCACCGGCCACGAGTAACTGCACACCTGCGGCAGGGTCACTTGCGTTATCGGTGGACTTCAGTTCCTGCATTGCCTGTAATAAAAGATCAAGACCTTTATATGCGCGAATGAATCCGAAAAAAAGGATGAGTTTTCCCGAGGGGTCGAGACCCAGGTGTTGCCTTGCAATATCTGTGGGTACTATCGGACCAAAATTATCGTACAGTGGATGTTGAACAAAGGTGGCCGGCTTATCGGTAAATTTCCGTAGGTCGGACATCACTTTTTCGCTCATCGTGATAAAGGCATCACAGCTCTGGATGAAATATTTTGTGAAGGGTTTATCGCCAAAGCGTTTTTCGTGCGGAATCACATTATCTGCTATACAAATTATCCGGGTATGTTTATTCTTTCGTACCTGGCGAAGAATGGTGCCCAGTGCGGGTCCCATCAGTGGTAACCAGAACCTCACCACAATTATATCAGGTCTTTCTTTTTTCAACCGCCTTCCAACCTTAATCCAGTTAAGCGGATTGATGGAATTGATCAGGGTATGAATGGTCAGGCCTTCGGGAGCGGGGCCGCTCGAGTATTGAGTGGTACCCGGAAAGATGAATTTAGGATATTGCAGGGAGAATGAGCAGATGCTGCATTCATGACCCATGTGTATGAACTCTTCAGCGAGACGCTGGTTGAAGGTGGCCAGTCCACCCCGGAGTGGATACGCCGGTCCTATGATCACCAGTTTTGCCATTACAGTCCGGATTTCGTTTCGATCAGATACGAGTTGCGACCGGGTGAATTCCTGGTGATCAGTTCGCCGATAAATCCTGCCAGGAACAGCTGCATCCCGATAACGATGGAAGTCATGGCAAGGTAGAAGCCAGGCCGGTTTGTGATCGGGTAGGAGGAATCTATAAATTTAGATACTATCAGGAACACGGCAAAAGCCATTCCGATAAGGAAGAACAGTGTACCCCATAATCCGAAAAAGTGCATGGGCCGTTTACCAAACTTGCCGATAAATACGATGGTCAGCAGGTCCAGGAATCCATTGATAAAACGGGTCCATCCAAATTTGCTGATCCCATATTTACGTGCGCGGTGTTCCACTACTTTTTCACCAATGCGGCGGAAGCCGCCCCATTTGGCGAGTACAGGAACATACCGGTGCATTTCGCCATAAACTTCGATACCTTTCACCACCCGTTTACTGTAGGACTTGAGTCCGCAGTTGAAGTCGTGGAGTTTTATACCACTCATTCTCCGGGCCGCTGAGTTGAATATTTTACTGGGCAGGTTCTTGGTCAGTTTATTATCATACCGTACTTTTTTCCAGCCGCTCACCAGGTCGTACTTGTCTTCAATGATCATGCGGCGCAGCTCGGGTATTTCGTCGGGACTATCCTGCAGGTCGGCATCCATGGTAATGATCACGTCACCGGAAGCTGCACGGAATCCTTCGTTGAGGCCGGCTGATTTACCATAGTTCCGCTGGAATTTTATTCCTTTTACATTGGGATTTTTTGCGCGGAGGGTTTCAATCACACACCAGGAATGATCTGTGCTTCCATCGTCGACATAAATGATCTCATAGGAAAAATCATTCTCTTCCATTACCCGTTCAATCCAGGCGGTGAGCTCGGGTAATGACTCCTCTTCATTCAGCAGGGGTATGACCAATGATATATCCATAATTATTTTCTTCTCATTAATACAAAGGTGGATCCTGCAAGTGTGAAGATCGCTCCGATTATCATGGTACCGAATATGGCACTATACATTTCGGTGATCACAAAATTGTCCTTTGCTTTCTGCACTTTTGTTTCGATCTCTGGCGGGAGGTCGTCTTTTTGTTCCGTCAGGTATTGCCGGTGATACACTGCCCTTTGTTCTGCAATCTCGGGATGTGCAAAGCTAAAGATTCCCACATAGGTCACCATAATGATCGTGACAATTATAAAACAGCGGAATCCCAGGCCGAACAATTCACTGAATTTGCCGGTAAATCCGGATGCCTCGGCACCTTTGACCAGGGTCCACATAATGCCACCGAAGTAGAGGGCATAGGGCAGGTACAGGAATTTAGAATCCCGCAGGGCCGGTATTTCGCCCAGGATTATGGTAACAACAACCATAACAAGGCCCGTGATGACACCTTTAATTAACGGGGTAAGTTCTTTTTTCATGATATTCCTCAGGACTTGTTAAAAACGGCCTTGTTTTGATGAATGATGCCAATTACTTTACCCTTTAGTTCACGGTTTACAAAGGGGTTATTGCGCGATTTCGATTTCAGGTCCGCCGCGTTAACTTTCCAGTTGGCTGTCGGATTAAATAAAGTAAGGGAAGCTTCTGCCTTTTCACGGATACCCTGTGTTGGCAGACTGAATAACCGGCGGGGGGCAAGGCATAACAGTTCAATGCAACGTTCCGTTGATAGCGAAGGTATGGAGGTCATCAGTGCGGCGAACGTTGTTTCAAGTCCGGCCATCCCGAATTTGGCATATTCAAATTCCAGCACTTTACTGTCGTATTCATGTGGCAGGTGATGGGATGCGATGCAATCCACTGTTCCATCCAGGATTCCTTCGCGTAAGGTATTGCGGTCGGCCGAAGACCGGAGCGGAGGATTTACTTTTAAATTGGTATCATAATTATGCAGGTCGTCCTCCGAAAAGAAAAGATGGTAGGGGGTAACAGAACAGGTAATATCCAGTCCGCTTTTTTTTGCCTCCCTGATGTACTGTAAAGACCGGGCAGTACTGATACCGGTGAAATGAATTCTTGATCCGGCGTACTGTGCCAGTTCTATATCACGGGCAACGATCAGTTCCTCTGCCATTCCGGGTTTGCCGGGAAGACCCAGTCGGGTCGATACCACACTTTCGTTCATTAATCCCTGGGGATTGATGCTATGGTCATCGGGCAACTGGATAAGAATGCCTTTGAATGCCTTTACATATTGAAGTGCTTTCACGAGTAGTCCGGCCGATTGGATAGACCGGGTACCATCACTAAAGGCGATAGCTCCACTGGCTTTCATGTCGTACATTTCTGCAAGTTCCTTTCCTTCTGTACCGCGGGTGATGGCACCGATGGGGTGGATGGTCACCGGGAGGGATGCAGTTTTATGCACGATGTATTCAACGCCTGCCTTGTTGTGGATGCTGGGGTTGGTATTCGGGATCACCATTACATCGGTGTAACCGCCGGCTGCTGCGGCGGCGGCGCCGGTTTCGAGTGTTTCCCTGAATTCGTAGCCCGGATCACCGAAATTGGCAAATATGTCCATCCAACCCGGTGAAACCTGGAGCCCGGGCTGGTCGATGGTTTCATCCGCCACATCAGTGCCGGGATCACCGATCCGGGAGATTTTTCCGTCTTCTATGAAGATATCTGCTGTCTTTCCGTTAAAAGGAGAGGAGGGGTCGACTATTTTCGCTTGCTTAATGAGTATGCTGCTTGGACTAATGGCTCTTTTCATTAAGGTGCGAAGATAAAGGTTGTTTTCTTCATGGAAAAATGCCAAAATCCCCTACTTTTGCCTCCCCCTGATTACAGTTCGGGACGTAGCGCAGCCCGGTAGCGCGCTTGCATGGGGTGCAAGAGGCCGCTAGTTCGAATCTAGTCGTCCCGACAACCTACAAAGCGTAGGAAAGTTTTAAACCCGCAGATCATTGATTTGCGGGTTTTCTTTTTCATAAAGCATATCAAATAAATACAACGGAATTCAAAGTTCTGGTGAGTAATACTGCGAGTTGATTTTCGCCTGAAAAGCCCGCTACATTTGAATTTCAGTCCCTGTTTTTTCCCGCCGGTCTCACTTTCTGGTGAGTAAAACCAGCTGAAAGTACTGAAGAGCGATTTTTTAATCTTAAAAAACGTGAAGTATGAGAAGTACTAACACTTTTGGCGTGCGGTTTATCATTCGTTGTCCGAAAACAAGACCTAATGAAGGAGCTATTTACGCAAGGGTTACAGTAAACAGGCAACGAATTGAAATTGCTTTAAAGCGAACGTTGGATCCTGCTAAATGGAATGGTTTAAAAGGTAGGGTAGAAGGCAACAAAGACCTTGCGAGGCAAATCAATCCTTACATCGAAGAAGTACGGTACAAATTGATGGATGCTTATCAGGATATGCAGGTGAAAGGCAGGCTGATCAATGCAGAATCCATCAAAAGGATATTCACCCGCGAGGAAAAGGTGCGCAGCTCAGTGGGTGGGTTGCTGCAATACCATAGGTTGACAGCTAGTTCGACACTACGTGCCGGTACAATGAAAAACTATTCTTCTACCGAAAAATACCTTTTTCGGTTTCTGAAAGAGCGACATAAGGCCACCGATATGTTTCTGGAGGAATTGAATTTCCAGTTTATCACGGAGTTCGAGCTGTTTTTGCGGACAACCAAACCGCTTTTGGCAAATAGTCCCTTAACCCAGAATGGGATCATGAAACATATGGAGCGTTTCCGGAAGATGGTGACTCTCGCAGTCAAGCTCCAGTGGCCGGATAAAGATCCGTTTGTTCATTACCGGCTAAGTTTTAAAAAGGTGGAGCGCGGATTCTTGAGTCAGACCGAGATTGACTTGCTTGCAGCGGCTGAGATGCCGAATATTCGGCTGGAGTGGTGCCGGGACATTTTCCTTTTCAGTTGCTACACCGGTCGGGCGTCGGGCATACATTGATCTATTCGAGCTAAAACAGGAGAACGTGGTTCCAGGGATTGATGGTAATACCTGGATTAAAACAGCCAGGCAAAAAACGGATGTGAAAGTCGCGATCCCGTTATTGCCGATGGCACTGGAAATCCTGAACAAATACCGAGATGAACAGATGCAGGTTATTAGCCGGCGGCTATTTCCCAGCATAAGTAATCAGAAAATGAATCAGTATTTAAAGGAAATCGCATCTAGAAGCGGAATCAGCAAGAAAATAACTTTTCATCTAGCACGCCACACCTTCGCCACTACCGTTACTCTCAATAATGGAGTCCGTTTGGAGACAGTTAGCAGATTACTTGGTCACAGCAAGCTGGCCACCACCCAGCTCTATGCCCATGTCCTTGACAAAATGATAGGTGAGGAAATGGACCTCGTAAAAACAAGGTATGCTGTTATGAATCCGAAACTAGCAAAATCTGCTAGAAACCAATAAATCGGTACCCATGAAACATAATCAACCATATATCGCGTTGGTCGCGGAAATAAAGGATCGTATCAACCAAGCCAGGTATGAAGCAACCCGTCTGGTAAATGAGGAGCAATTGAGGCTGTATTTTGCGATTGGTAAAATGATAAGTCGTCGGATTGAAACTTAGAAATGGGGCGAGGGAATCCTGAAAAACATTTCTTCAGATATTCAGCAACTACTTCCAGGTCTGATGGGATTTTCATCGAGAAATCCCAGAAATATGAGACAGTTCTTTGAGGCGTATCGAGAGCTTTCAATTTGGCAGGCAGTGTCTGCCAAATTGAAAAAAGGTAGTTCGCCACAACTTGACTGCTAAGAGTGGTAAATCTTTCAGGCTGAAGTTGAGCCTTTCGGCAGCCAAAAGGACCCTGTAGGCTCCCAGGCAGCTTGTCTGACCTTTGGCCACTTACTGTTAATTGTAATCGTGTGCCCGTTTAATGGAATGGGGACTAGGGATTTTTGTGACCCTAGCCGGTAGTTTTGGTCCATTTTTGTCAGGATCATTTCAGTCTGTGCTATGAAAAGTGCGACTGGCCGAGAGGTGATCAGCCAGATTTTGATCTTGGGCAGTGTGTCGGAACTGTGTAGTTTTTTGCCCGCCTGGTTGAAGTTGACACCGATGGAATTTAGCTCCTCTGTAGCAGAAGCATTTCGGCCAGGAAGTCTTCTGCCGCCTGGTTTCGGTACTTCAGGACCACCGGTTGTTCGAGCAATTCTTTCCGTGCATACTCGCTTAATTTTCGGCAAGCACTTGACTCAAAATGCAGGTGGATTGTGGAATATTCTTCAGGTTTGACCCTAAAAGAAATCCATCCTTTTGTAGATTCTTTTTGCCCTTTCATCACATTTCATTTTCCTTTTTCGGTTTCTTTACGCTTGAGCCGGTCCTTGACAGTGCTCCCGCCGACTCCGGAGGCATAGGGAGCAAGATGCAATTGTGCAACAATTGAACATCTTGCCGGTTGCAGATACAGCAACCTACGACGTGATAAAGGTAATAGCAGTATTTTAGATAGTAGACACATGATCAAATTTTGATTAAGTAGTAACGACGGATAAAAACAGCTTTGTAATGTAATCGATTTTACAATCTAAAAAATGATGTATGATCGATGGTACAGCAAGCAGAAAGAAAGAAAAGTTAAAAGTGTTCGAAATGATTTTGTGTTGTCTTGGTATGACTGAGCTTTGTAACGTAGGTATTAAAGTAAAGGGGCTAAATGTACTGTTCTATGTTGATTGATCGAAGCAGGAAATTTTTACAGCCAAGGGAGTTTCTACGACGAAACTTTAGGCTCCTTACCGCAAGAATGTGTCACTGAAATTAAAGCTATCCATGATAAGGTTTTAAAGGGAGCACGGCTGACCGATTTTCTCACCACCCACGACGGAATGAAATAATCTTTTGTCGAGGCCTTTTCACTCATGGTCGAGACGCAAGAGTGCGCCACCGGTGTTTGCTTCCAGGGGCTTTACGATCTGCCCTGAATCCGGGTGGTTCTTTCAGCTATGCAATTCGTTAATTCATCTTCGGTCGTCATCACTTACTAATAATTAGGTTTCAAATTCAAATTTGAATTAGACTGTATCGATTTCGCCTTTTCTCTTTTCTGCATCAGATAACTCCAATTTTTCAATCACCAATCGATCCTGATCGTCGGAGAAGGGCGGCGGCGCAAATAAGAAGTTAAATTCCTCACCCTGTCCAAACATGAAACTATCTCTGTTATCAAGCAGGAAGAACTGATACGTATATAATCCAAAGTGAATAGAAATTACAGTCGATGGATGCCGCAGCTCCTGCGAGGAATCTTTTCCTGTATCGCACTGCCATTGGTGTCTGCGCGGGATGCGGCAATGTATATCTTACTGCACCTGCAAAGTTTTTGAGCAAGTGGTCCAGTTCAGTTGTGGTAATGATCATCCTTATGGAATTGAAATGAGGCAGGTTCTCGGGGTGAACCATAGAATAGACGATTTTGTACAGACACTCATGACGTGAAGCGGTGTATAGGATTGTTTAGGCGCTCGAATCTCAAAACCACCTTCCACGGGATTGATCTCTGAATTGCCTGAAAATGTCAGCAAGTTCTCCCCTTCCTTACACTTTCCATATCGCATGGTAAATTTTTCGTCACCACTTCTAAACGAGGGAACGCCTTCCTTTCCTTTGATGAACTCTGTTGTACGATGCATCCCTATGAATTTCGAAAAGCTGTCCTCGTAGGTTCCAAAAAGGGTGTTACAGGAATCGCATTCGCAATCATGGATAATATTTTTATTTTCCATGAACTCCGGGAGGAGGTGTGCTGTTTTACGAAAGGTCACCTCGGGGTATTGCTTAAAACAAAACCGACAATCTCTTTCATTGCGCCCCATCAGCTTTCGCTGTCTCTCCGTGTGGCGAACGATCCAGGTCAGGTTCATATACATCGTGGAACTTATCAAACATTTTTCCCACTTTTCCCCCGAAGGGATTATCGTAGGTAAACGCGATGCGATCTGTCGTGCCATAATCTGCAATATGGAATTCCATAGTTTGTAAAAGTACCAAATCCCTAACAATCAACAGCTAATAAGATTAGTTTTGAAAAACTAACCTTATTAGTAAAGTTGTGGCAAAACAGTATCAGGCGATTTATACCGTGAAAATGAATTTTGGGCGGCATCTGATGGCCAAAGTGTTAGGATTATGAGACAACTATTTAATTTTTATATATTTAGGGGGTTAAACCATCATCAGCCTATGAGTAAGATTAATATTCAAGGAACTATCGACAACATACGCAGTAAGTCAAATGTCTATACCCCGATTATCGAAGCGGTGGTCAATTCCATTGATTCGATCCAGAAATCCAATATTAAAAATGGCGAAGTAAAGATTATCATTAAAAGGGATGTTCCTGGCCTTTTCAATGATGCGGCCCAATTGCCATTAGTCCGGCATGTGGAAATTCACAATAACGGAAGCGGCTTCAATAAAGTAAATCGTAATTCTTTTGACACATTTTACAGCGACACCAAGCGAGATATTGGCGGTAAAGGATTCGGAAGATTTCTGTTTCTCAAATATTTCAATGAGGTAAAGGTGCGAAGCAATTATAAGGAACTAGATAATAAACATTATATCAGAACTTTCACATTCGGACGAAAAGATGAGATTATTATTGGCGAAGCGGACATTGTGTCTGAAAGTGAGAAAAACCATACTATTGTCTTTTTAAATCACCTTCAAGAGGACAAGCCGTTAGATAAAGAGTTAACGACTATTGCACGAAAATTATTGGAAAAACTGCTCATTTTCTTTGTCAGTGAAACCGCTCCTTGTCCGAAAATCATTGTTGAAGACTCTACATCAAAAGAGACTATTATTCTAAATGAATATCTAAATCAGAATAAAGAGATTACTAGTTTGTCAACGAAGACATTTGATATACGTAAAGATTCAAAAACTGTTTATTCCTTCACTGCCAAGATCTTTAAGGTGTACTATTCCAAAACAGACAGTAAAGTAATTCTCACCGGTCATAATCGTGAAGTTACTCAATCAACTCTTCACACATACGTACCCGAATTCGAAGACGAATTCTATGATACATTTGGTCAAGGGGATAAATCCACCAAAAAGAACTATTCCATTAAAGTATATATACTCGGTACGTATCTTGACGATAATGTGTCTCTTGAACGCGAGACATTCAACTTTGACAGAGACAAGGCGACTTTGATGTATGATCTCTCGCAAACTGAAATCGAACGGGAAGCTGCAAATCTGGCCAAGACATTATTTAGCAAGGAAGTTAAAGTGCGGTCAGAAAAAAAAGTAAGCCGGATTCGTGAATATGTTGCTACAAGTGCCCCCTGGCACAAAACCTACATGGACAAGGTGGATTATTCAGAGTTTTCTTATACGATGACAGACGAAAAGATTGAGTTAGAGTTGCAGAAATACAAATTCCATTCAGAACAAAATAATCGTGCTGATCTAACAAGGCTGCTTAAAGATGAGACTGAAACTGAGTTTGATCAAAAGCTAAGTCAACTTGCCTCTAAAATAACGGACATCGCAAAGGCGGACTTGGCACACTATGTTTGCAGCCGTAAGTTAATTCTGGAAACACTCGACGCATTAAGGCAAAGGAATGATGACGGGAAGGCAAAACTAGAAGATGAAGTACACTCACTTATTTATCCAATGAATAAGGACTCCGAGACTGTGCCTTATGAAAATCACAATCTCTGGATACTTGACGAACGACTTGTGTTTTCGGAGTATGTGGCATCTGATCGGAAAATATCTAAAAAGAAGGGCGCAAGTGACGAGCCAGATTTGGTCGTTTTTCATAACAGTCTTAAGATGTTCGAAGAACGTCATTCTTTCAGAATGGGCGACAACGAGTTTAGCAACCCTCTAACTATTTTTGAGTTCAAACGACCTAAACGAACCAATTATCAGGCGGACGATGATCCTGTTCTGCAAATCGGTCGATACCTGGATAAGATTCGTCAGGGTAAATATGAAATGCCGAGAGGTACCGAGCCAATAAAAGTTAATGTCAATACACCCGTCTATGCGTATGTTATTTGTGATTTGGTTGATAAAGTCAGGGAGTTTGCACGCAACCATTCACTTACCATAAGTCCAGACAACGAAGGTTATTTTGGCTTTCACCCTGGTTTCAACATGTATATCGAAATAGTTAGTTATAAGAAGTTGATGAAGGATGCTTCAATGCGGAATAGGATCTTTTTCAAGAAACTAAATCTTGAGTGAGCGTTTCCAAAACTTTTTTTTCGAATAAACCACTTAAGAATTATTTATCGAAATATGGAACAAGGCGTCTATTATGGTGAATATTCGTTAAAACACGGGTTTGTTCTAATTCTGGAAAACATCATTATCCTACCAGCGTATTAACGATCGTTTGTCTGGATCAAGCAAACGAGGATACAATTGATTAAAACCTCAAAGCAGGGGCAATTTGTTCCTCCAATTAAAACTAACAGCAGGAAACCACTGGCTATCAGAAAGCGGGGACGCTATGCGGATGATCGTTTCTTTGTCAAACGGTCAAACCATGCGTAGCAAATGCTGGATAGGTTTAGCTACCGAAAGAGCTTGTGGTGACTTCGACCAAACGAACTTCCTGATTACTGCCAACTCATTTCCAGACTCGATTTCTACTAACCCTGTTGCTACAGCTCATTTTCTCTCTTTCCTTATATTTGTTCTCCCAAAAGAAAAAGAGAAAAAAGAAAGACCTTTGAAACCGGCTGGGGCGACAAAACAGACAACCCGCACGCGGAATAAATACCGCAGCAGTTTACGACGAACGGTTTGGCAGATAATGGCGCTGCCTGAACTTCGGGTTTGTATATGATTGTTTGAAATCCGCATGTTTTCGATTGCGAACAGTAATAGTTAGTTTCAGAGTGATCTCAATTATTTTGTTTAGTCATCGACAATGAGATCATAGTTGTCGTCCTCGTTTTCGACATGGTCTTCTTCCTTTTCATCATCGCCCCTACGCCTTGACTTATCCCTCTGTTCTTCAAACGCGAGAGAACTCGTGCTAGTTTCAACTGTGTCACCTTCTTCGTTAATATTGTCAATCTGAAAAAAACTTACTTCTTTTTCATAAAGCATGTCATAAAAAGGATCGTCAAATCCGAACGGATCTTCGTCTTGTAGTTGATACGCAAGTAGCCAATTTTCTGACTGGAGAGTTGCTTTCATTACCGCTTTCTTGCCAATATTTGCAGTTTTAACTTTTGCCTCCATTAACCCTTCGTCATTTAGGTGTCGAGCCAGAATTATGATAAAATCGTTAGACGATTCTGTCAACTGTTTTACGCTTCTTTCTTTCACAGTCGTCTTTTCAGTTGCATAATACCATAACGTCCAAAGTATTTCAAAATGATGATCATGTTCAATGTGGTAGTCCAGGAAAGAATCCAGTGCATTCTTCACAATGGATTTGTGAATTTTATACCCAAGAGACTTATACGAGATCAGGTGCTTAACGACTAATTCGATCGATTTTGATTCCATTATGATGCAATGCATTAAAAAGGCCTGTAAAAGATTCCAATGAGCTTTTTCCACCTTAAATCCTTTCAATTTTCCTATGCAGTATGAAACGACGTTGTCGTCTGAGAACTTTCTTGCCAACGATGTGCTGAGGTCGAAGTAAGCGATCAAATCAATTCTCTGTAAAGACGACCGATTTCGAATTTGAAAACTCCGAATCGCTGTCCTCCATTCCATTTCGATGATCTCAGGCAAATCGTTGACCCTTTCTTTTGCAATGTTCAACTCTAATTCGTAAGTTCTAATGGCCTTTTCTACTTTCCCTTTCCCGAATTCCAAGTCAGCTTGACTCCTGAAGTAGAGATGATAGTCGTCTACATTCCGAACGCCAGCATATTCGACCTGCACCAACATTTGCGCAATTTCTTTATCTATTTTTGATAGTATCATTTCCGAGATTATCCTGCTGGCATCTGGCCCGATGGGTATACCCAATGTTTGGCCGTCCTGCGCTTCCCGGCATAACGAATCCAGCTGGTTCCCGTAATGCTCCATTTTTCGGTGAAGTTTGGCGAAACTTTTACCATGAGCTGCCCACGGTATACTGTGTGTGTATATGGAGGCGTAGAAACGATTAATGTCGATTGATAACGCATATTTAAAACCAGCTGAATTCACCAACCGGCGCTCCAAAAACTCTGCGAAATCAGGTTTTGGGATAAAACGTCTGCTTTCGTAGGGCTTTGAAAATTTGAATATCGACATGTCGCTTTCGTCTATCAGCTCCATAATTTCTTCGGAATTTTCGATAATGCAGCGCGATAATTTAGCGTAGTGAAAGGGTGAGGGAATCCCCAGCACCCGCCGGTGGGATTTATTCTTGGAATTGAAAATGATAGAAGCTTGCCTGTTAGGTTTACCTTATGTCCGTTATCGTCTTTACGAGCCTCTAACACTCTGTTGGGAAAGGCGATATTATTGAAAACGGCATCTAAATCCTTTGTAGTGAAACAAGGCGGGAGTTCTTCTGGAAAGAATCCCGAACTCATGATGGCACCCCACGCTTTTCTTTTCTTCAAAATCATTGTTTGCAAGTTATTGGTTGTTGATATTTCACGGTGGATTAGATCTTTATTTTATAACACCTAGTTGCAGGAGGATATCCTTTTTGAGTTTGCTAAGGGGGCGCTTGTGAAGATGTTCGCCCTCCTTATACACGCCAAATGCAATCCGATAAATTTCATCGTTATTCAAGGTCATCTTCATCAGGCTCTGAAGCGACTTTATGTAATTGATGCTATATGCTTTCTTCAAAAAAATCAGCTCGCGAAGTTCCTCGTTATGTGAATCGTAAATTTGTTTAATCTTCATCGCAATTACGCTTCGTTCGGTGAACTTGTTAAAGGTGTCTAGTTTGCATTTCGCGTTAACATGATCTTCCAAGTCGTAAGAAAACCTGAAATCAAGCCGGTAATGTTTATTAGTGTGCCTCACATACGGATGAAAATGTTCCGAGGTGTTTAACTGCAGCTCTTTTTTTACCTGGCTATTACATACTGTGCAACTCGGTATCAGGTTGTAAAAGGAGAGTTGGAGAATTGGGTATTTTCCTTTCGGGAACCAATGGTCAAAAGCAGGCCTTGTAATGTTATCCTTTTTTTGGATTATAGTGTGTGTGTACAGCCTGTTGCAATAGACGCAAGTGAAATGTTTCAGGTTTTTAGCCAGATTGTATCCATGATAAAAATGATATGTTTTGTCTTCCTTTGTATCTATGAAAGCCTCGTAATTTAATAGCGAATCAATAGCTTTCTTAGCTTTGTCTTTGCTGAATTTCTCTTTAATAAGTTCTAAATCCTGGGGTAAGCCAATGATGACCTTTTTCAAGTTTGTCTCATTTCCAAGAAATAACTTGACACTGGCGGGGATTTTGTTTACAATATTGATTCTTTTAGTTGATCCTGTTGGGTGCGGTTCTGTGAAAGCTGGTCCTAGCAACTTCTTTTTAATGACGTATCGAATACATTTGAAGTGGTGGTCCCTTGCGGCAATAAATTCCGGCGTTGTTTGGTCAATATAAAACATTATAACTCGTTTTTTCTTTCCTGAAGCCGGCTGATTTCCTTGTCTATCAAACTTCTTTCATACTGGTTGTCTCCTGTCGCTTCACTGAGCATTTCCGCTAATTTGAATTTGACAATCGGTTCATCAATAGTGTCTATCAGCCGTTGTATCTGTTGTATTCTTTCGTCCGTCAGCTGTTTTCTTCGGATATCCTTAATTATCTGGTCAATTACCTGCGCAGCGTGACTGCCGATCTGATCATCCTGCAGGAAAAAGGAATCTTTGAGGAGGTCGGATAGATTGCCTCCGAATGTGTGTTTTTTTGATGAATCACTTACCCGTGTTCCATCGGGGCCTTTCTCCAGAAAGATAGCGTTGTTCTTCGGAATGTCTGAAAGCGTCAGGGGGTCGTGTGAGGTTATTACGATTTGAATTTGGTTGCGTGGGAAAATCGCTGGTATGATTGCCCTGAGATGATGCACATATTGCTTCTTCCATTGCGGGTGAAAGGCATTGTCCCCTTCGTCTAATAGCAGGATTACCTTTTCGCCGAAGAATGCAAGTGAATCAGAGGAGTGAGTATCCAGATCAATTTTGTCCTGGATATTTGTAGAGTGATAGTATAGAGTACTAAACATGTTTAAAAACTGCTGCTCGCCTGAACTGACCTGCGCTGTAGGTAGAAAATTAAACATCGGTCTTGAGTCAAAGTGGAAGGGTGCATTCAAAAAACTGGTATTGAATTTGTCATATAATTCAATAATAGTTAGGCATTCTTCCTCAGAAATGTGGATTTTTCGCCAGTTATCGGTAAATTTTGATTCATCAGCAATTGATACAAGAGTATCTAGAAGCTCAAGAAGGACTAGATGTCTGTCAAAGGAATACTTGATTCCTTTGCCCATAATCAACCCACAACTGATGAGAAAATACGCAATCGCTTCCCTTGACGACATTTCTAATATCTTCGATTCAAAGTCTTCGGGGACAAAAGATTTGTCCAAATAATGGCCATCTAATTTTTCAAAGACTGAAGCCAGTTTGCCAATTGCGGTCTCGTACAAATCAAACTCGAACCTTCGAGGGAAATGCCAATTTCTCTGGTCCTTTTTGGTATTTTGTAATAATTGACCTTGCTCAGTTTCTTGATCCTTTCGTTCCTTCTCAAATTTTTCGAATAGTAGCCCTATTGCCTCTTGTATTTGGTATGGGGTGTCGTGAAAATCTTTTTGACTTACTCGATTGATCGGGAGATGGCGTAGGGAAAGTTCCACCTTTTCAAAATGAGGTAGTCTCACGTTTTTTAAATCCAAACCCTTGTAGAAACTATTAAACTTTATCCACCGTTTTGAGTTTTCCGATTCGTGGGCGGTCATGAAGTCAGTAAAGCCGCCTCGATCTTCGTGGTTATCCGACGTCATCATTGCGAATTTTGATAAATCTTTGCCGTTGTTTCCAACAGCGTCAATCAGTCCGTTGCGTAGATAAGGCGTGTAGTAAACTCGGTGTATTTGTTTGAAATCATTTGTGAACGTATAGTCATTTGGCCCTTGCTCTAGTATTCCGTGAAAGAACCCAGATGTAATAAATTGCAGCAGAGTTGTTTTTCCGCCTCCATTTGCTCCAACGAAGCACGAAAAAAGACGAACTTGGTCACTTACTAGGTCGTCTATGAAATGATTGTTAGATTCAACATGAATTATCTCAAAATTGCTGATCTTGTAGAGGTTAAATCCGCCGAGATTGATAGTTATTTCCTCATGGTTGATGCCGAAAATGTGAGGAAAGCTGTTTTTTGGAATATATATAGCTGCAATATGCATATTAAGGTTGCTTGAAATTCTTTAGGCTGTGAGCTATGGTTGAGATAGAAACAAACGTGGAGTACGTCAGCAATGGCGATTGGTTTAAGCCCCCTCGTGTTCGATTTCTACGGTGCCAATTCTGTGCATCTCTTTCGTTCCTTCAATTGGGAAGGAAAACCAGTATCTGTCCTGTAGTCCCCCACTCACGATATCCAAAAGGTTGGATATAAAATAGGAAAATGACAGGTCCGGTAACTCGTAAAAATTATAAAAATCGGAATTTGGGTATTGTGGTATTGGCAGATTGGGGCCATCAGCCGCATGCCAACGACGGATGAAAAAGTCTTTCCCTAGCGAGATATGGTTGAGATGCCCGGCAGAGTGCCCTAAACTTCTTGCGAGAGGCAACGGGTCAGGTCTTCCCTCAAACGCGTAAGAAAATAAGCCCAAGAATACGCGGGTTTTGATTTCGTCATTCTGATTGGTTGAATAAATCGGTAATGGATCCAATATATTCATCGTTTCTTCGAATTTCCTGAGGATGTCTTGAAAGGTGTGCGAAGCGATACTCGTTTTTACTTCAATAATTCCCCGGACGTTGGTCTTCGTGGTGATGACAAAGTCACCTTCTGAGAAAAGGAGAGGGTAGGTGTTATCATATAGTATTATATCTAACTGACGACTTATTGCACCGTCGGCCTCAGATCCCATGATAAATCCGGAACCTACGGAAATATTTCTAGGCAAGTATTTTCGGAGTACGTTTTTTAATATGGCCTCCTTATAGGCTCCTTCCTCTCCCCAGTGACGATTCTGGATGAGGTGTCGTACTCGATTTTTTACAATTTCTAGTTCCTGGGTAATTGATTTTTGAAAATCTAAGCTGTTGGCCGGCATATTTGTTGGGTTCTTTTGGGGATGTTTTGAAGCAATCTTGAGTCGGCTACGAGCTTTTTGCCGACGAGGAGGGGCATTTTAGTTAAGGTTTCCAACTAAAATAGGGAAAATTGGGCAAATAGACGTTTATCTGGTTTTTTCCCTTGATCCTTACATTGAAGCCGATTTTTCGGTCTTCTTGATATCATTTACTCGTTTTTAGTAGTTTCTTCGCAACCTTGGGTCAAATTGACTAAATGGATTTTCGACGATGGAGTGAACCTGCTTCAGAAATATTGAATTAATTGCACCCTGAATTCAACGGCAAAACATGGGATGATTTTAGCTACGAGAAGCGGCTAGAGATTTGGAATCATTTCCGGCGAGTATCCAGGCGAATTCAATGCTTTGGAACGAGACTAGGAAGAGGGTTAATTTTATGTTTTTTGAAATCAATTGAACGATATATTTGGTGAGTATGGAATCATCGTTTCACTGACTCGTAGTGGATTTACCCCCCGTCTGGATGATCGAATTATGCTTGATATTTATGAGCCGGAGTTGAAAGTCTTGGTTAAGGAACCTGAGGGACAAAAGGTGAGAAAACACTTCTCGTCGTTTGTAAGGGTTTGGGACATAGTTTATTGCGAGTCTAGGGTAGGACCCTGTCTTCCACCATATTATGTTTTGGGTTTTGCATGCAATTGACACTGCAACTTATGGACTCTAGCCAAAAACAGGAGCCGAGTTGGCTCCTGCAACTAAAGGATATATGCTCTCGATTAATTGAGTTCCATAACTGAAAACATCTCTGTCCTTTCAATTGTCCACTCCCTCCGCAAACCAGCGATTTGAATTTTGCCTCGTCATCCTTAAATGATTTCACATTTTGGAAAAATCCCGTTACCGCATTGTAGGCTCCGAACACTGTTCCTTCTGTCGTTTCTAGCTGCTGACTACGACTAGCCATGGCGTATTCAAAAACTGAATTGCAGACAAGCTCATTTATGTCGAAGCCAATCCGCAGTTTAAAACGGTGAACCTTTTCACTGATAAAATGAAGCAGTATTCCCACGAAGAAAAGCAAAAAATGATGGACCGGCCAATAGGTCCGGCAGAGGTGATCGATAAAAAAAAAGAACGGGGAAAAGTTCAGGAGCCACGAATACGTCAGAGGAGAAAAAGAAAGCGAAAGCTGAAAAATCCTTGACAGAGAAAGTAAAGGATTTGCTTCCGAAAAAGCGATGTGCGAAACCAAAAGGACAATCAATTTAATTGGGGAGTAATGATTGCTTTGATCGACTTTTTACTTCATGCGAGGCTCGACAGTCGACTTGGTACGGTCTACATCAGTTTATACACTGTTCTTCACTGTCAGGCGACTTCGGGTCTTGGTGACAAGTCCATCAGATTAAACAGGGTTGAGGTAATGGCTCTTTCCAAGATTAGTTCCCGGTCGACATATAATCGATGCATCGCTGAGTTGCATGAGTATGGTTACATTTTGTACAGCCCATCCTTCAAACCCGGATGTTCAATATATTCAATTTGCAACGCCTCTTAAAGAATTAACTGCGGTTCAGCTTTCAATTTAGAAGAATTGTCACAACGTAAACGAAACCAGATGCAGGGAGATCTGCTTCTTTCAGTGTACCGTGCAAATGAATTGTGATATGGAAACGAAACAAATAACAACAGAAGATCTTCAGCAGTTGAGAAAAGACCTAGTACGTGAATTGAAGGTCATTCTTTGCCAAATAATAATCCAAGATTCAAAGCCTTGGTTAAAATCGCATGTAGTCCGCAAACTAATGAAGATATCACCTGGAACTCTTCAGCATCTCCGAGATACAGGCGCAATAAAATTCTCCAAGGTCGGAGGTATAATTTTTTACTCTATGTCAGACATCGAAGAACTACTTCGAGATCGCGTAAATTCATAGTGAAGTTAAAAAATTTCTTTATAATTACTAAATAAATTAGCTTTATGGAAAAAATGTTGCGGGTTGAGGCGAAAGAATTGGCGTAAGCGGCAAAAAGAAGAGGGATGTGGTTGTTTGATCCAACTTATCGAAAATGGTATTCACCTGAAGACTTTGAACACATTTTCAGTTATGTTAATGCGTCGGACGAACTCCTTTTAAAAGTCCAAATTTTGAATCCCCGGGAGGGGGTTGATGCAGGATTTACTAAGATTGCTGAGTTACAAACCAGATTATTGACATTTTCTAAAGCAGTAATCGACTATTACAAAAAGGTCAAAAGGTGAGCGAGTATTAACAATAATCAAGTGTTTGAAAAAATTTCCCTAATACCTAGATCAAAAACGATGAATAACAACCCATTACTCGAGGATTTGAAAACATACTTTAAGGAAGTTTATGTAATCAATGGACGTATTTCTACTTTAGATGCTTCGCTGACACGGTTCGGGACGGAAATGCGTATAGAAGGAGATCCTGATCAAACCCTTATAGGTTCCATGACCACCTTCAGGGATATAACCCAGCACCCAGCTGGAGATTTCAATCTTTACGCACCTGACTTCAGTTATGACATTATCCGAAAGGATGTTGACACTGAATTGGAGAATTTGAGGAACGATTATTTTTGTCTTTCTGTTGCCCAATGTTATGAAGTGTTTGAGTCATTTTTATTCAATATTTTATCGAGCTATTTTGAATTGTTCCCGGAAGAATTAGCAAAAGTGGGACTTCTCAACACTGGATCGGTCTTGGTCCGTGAGGATATTCGCTCGCTTGTTTTAAAAAAGGCCCAGGGCGCAAATAATGATGGACTAAGGTCAATCTTGAAGAAATGCAGCACACACTATGAAGCACATGAGAAAAAAAACGAGTTCTTTGATCTTAATCTTTGGTTTACAATGATTTCTCAAGTCAGGCATGTACTGGTTCACGGACGTAAGATTCTTTCGTCCAATTTCTTTGAGAATTTGAAACAGCGAAAGTGTCTCCACTTTTTTCAGAAGTACTTTCAAACCAGAAAGACTGAGACTGAAGAGTCAATTTTTATCGATCGTCTCGCGACCCTAAATCTTATAAGTGACTTAAACAGTTTTTCTTTTTTTATTTTCAAAAGTCTGTCAGTAGAACAGTCGATGTCTATTTCAGTGCCTCAATATGGCACGGGAGTGTGGTTTAATAAGTCAACGAATTAAGTATTCCACTGATTTATCTAACGCCGCTGGTGGAATTCCAAGACATTTAAAAACTGCAGATAGTAGTAAAACTTTCAAACTTTCTGATAATTTGAATAATTCTTTTCCCGTCAGGGCATTTTTTTCACTTTTGATGTCAAAATGGGTGTAGTAATTTCGAGAATTCTTGACATTTTTGATCCATTGAAACTTATCGGTAACCATTTTTTCAAAGTGATTGGTTTGATAGAGGTTAATCATTTCTTCAAGCCTTTGATGGAGGGAGGGTTCGTGAAGAAAATTTGTGACCCCCAGGAGTACATTTTTCAGCTTGTCGTCCAACTGAGATAGTCCAATTTCAGTTTTAATTTCCTCAATTTCTGTAATTTTAAGAACTCGGTTATTATGCTTTCTCCGATGAAACGTTTCTACTGCTCTTACAACGTCCATAAAGTTTTCTACAGAAAAATTGTACTTATCTCGAAAGGGACGAAGCAAAAGGTCGATTACCGGTTGCATATCGATGCCTTCCTTATACCACCTCTGGACTACCGAGTTTAAGTTAGCTCTGACAAATTCAAATTGCACAAGATGTTCATGAAGTTGCCGCTGTTTGTATGTCGGTTTGTAGAAAACACTTCTAAAAAAGCATTCGACCGCCTGGGGTACTTCTGTTTGTAATTTCGATAAAATGAAATTATTTTTTAATCGCCCGTTGTAAAACTCAATTGACACAGGATAACTTTGCTCATAAGTACAAAGCGTAATTAGCCCAGTAAATTTTATGATGTCTTGAAGAATAGTCTTAAACGGCTGTTCAATTTTGTAGTCGAAGATAATGCTGCACGATTGCTGCAGGCTTATTCTCTTTTGGTAATCAGCAGTTTCGCCATCAAGACTGAACACAATTTTTGCTGAAAGGTTGTCTGAAATAGTGAAAGGTATTTCAACCGGATTTTTATAGGCGATTGAATGATTGCCAGCTGCATTTTCGTGAGTAATCGAATCTGAATTTACCCATTCGATAAGATTAAATGCCGTAAACTTTACTGAGTCAAATTTGATTTCGTTCACGCTGTCGTAGGAATGCCCTACCATAATAAAGGTTGGTTGGTACTTCGTTATTCCAGTGTAAGTCTCATTTGAATAAGATCCTGATTGACGTCGAACATCAATCAGAGTCACGAATCCCTTCGTTGTACGCCCTTGTATTAGTTCTATTTCATGCTTTGCGAAGCTCGCAAGGCTATCCCCGATTATTTCCAAAGTAGGATTGCTATCAGGTTCGAATGTGAGCAATCCGCTATGTGATTTTGAATCCCCGGGAATATTCCAAATACCTTTTAATTCCTGTCTTTCAACCATTTGACGAATTTTGCATGAATATAGTTGAATTAGCTATTCTTGACTTTGACCTGGCAGACAATGTCCGCCGGGATAAAGTTGGGGTTAAAATTCAATGATCTCTGAATTAAGATTAAGTTTTTACAACCTCGAAAGCCCGGTTTCTAATATCTCAAGTTTTCCGTTTATACGCTAGCAGCCGCAGCGCGTTGATAACAACAACCAAGGTGGACCCTTCATGCGCGGCGACTGCAGGTCCAATGGTAGTGATACCGAATATTGTAGTTGGTATCAGGATGGCCACAACCCCTAGGCTAATCACCAAGTTCTGCCGGATAATCCGTTTGGATTGCCGGCTAAGACCGATAGCAAAGGGCAGCAAGGAAAGTTTGTCACCCATTAATGCAATGTCCGCGGTTTCCAGCGCTACATCGCTACCAGCCGCTCCCATATGCAATGCCTACCGTGCTTTTCGCCATTGCGGGCGCATCGTTTACTCCGTCCCCAACCATTGCTACTTTACCTTCTTGTTGAGTCATTTGTTCTATAGCTGCCAGTTTTTTGTTCTGGAAGCAAGCCACCGCGAGCTTCTGTAATGCCCGTTTGTAAGGCAACTGCTTCGGCAACCTGCTGGTTGTCGCCAGTCAGCATGATCATTTTCTTAATACCAATGTCTAGTAAGGCGGAAAGCGTCTCCTTAGCGAGCATAGTAGTATGTCCGTGGCTCTCTGCTGCTGCTCGAGGCGTATCCATCACCGCGATCATGCCGATATACGCCTTGTTTTGACGGATTGTAAGTAATAGAATCTCTAGAAAAGCGAATAGAGCATTGGTTTCTAACCACCATTTGGCATTTTTTTAAAGTCATCCGTTAGAGGCGTTCTTCCGTATTCCCATTGATTTTTAAATCGCCCCAAGGTCTAAAAATTCAAACTAATAGAATGTTCTGCGCTCAAGTCATATTCGTCGTACCGGTTAAATGGTACATGTGCTGATGAGATTAGGTTATTTAGTTTCAAATGACATTCACAAGCTCCCTTCGCAAATGGAGCGTTTCCCAAACTGGCTATCAGTAGACTAATACCAAAAAATATAAGTTAACCCATTGAAGGAAAATATATTGTGACGGAATGGCTGGCCATTATTTAGGGAGGAGTTGTAAATAGAGCAGTCTTTGCTTTTGTGCAGACAGCAGTAAAGAAAACGTTACTTTTATATTAAAAATGTAAATCATGTCTGACTACATTGCAGTTTTTACGATTGTTGGTGGAACTAACGCAGATTACACAACTCTTAAAAGTTTGTTGGATCATGCCGGGTTTTCAAAAAAAATAAGAAGCAAGCAGGGAGTGGATTATTATCTTCCTCCACATACCTATTTCGCATCTACAGACCGAGATTCAAATCATGTTTTTGAATTAGCCACAAACAATGTCAAGCGATTACGGAAGAATTATTCAGTATTTGTCACCCAAGCGTCGAGTTCGGTTTGGGTTGGTTTAGATAGAGCCTAAGCAAGGCAACAAAAGTACTATAACAGGTATCAAAAGTTACAAATTTTAGATATGGTAAAACCAATTAAAGAATCTTCTGCCGAAAGGGTAGCTAAAATAAATGGAAGGTTTTCAGTTCGAACTCAAATTGTTGCTGGCGTATTTGTAATTTTAAGCGCATGTTTAACTTGGCTTTTAATCGGGAATTCAAAAGGTCCGGATTCGCCAGCTGTGTTGCAAACACAAACACAAAAACTAGATTCGGGGCAGTTAAATAATTATAACGCGGGTCGAGATATCAAGATCGAAAATTCATTTTATCCTAAGGGATTCAACCTGTCTGACTCAATTCCAAATTTGAATGGGGAACGAAAAAAAGTTCCCCAGCCTATCTTGAAAGAAAAAAAAGATATAGAAGTTAATGTCTCATCTACAAACCAATCGGGAGGCCAGACTGCATATGAGATTAATAATAATAAGTAGTCTTATTTCTTTGACACCTTTTTTGATGTACGCGCAGCCAGATAGTGCGGCTTTTAAGAGGGATTTTGAGAAACTGTTAATTCGATATGGCTTAAATTCAAAAAGCTATATGATAAATGTAAATTCAGTCAACCAAAAAGGCGGCCAGACGGCTTTTATAATAAACAACAATTTTTTCGGTGACACCACGTCAGACAAAACGAATTTCTTTTATTTATTTGACACAGCTGATAATCACGTGGATCTAGTTGTCGGCCCGGCAAATGGAACTTGGATCAACGTTTTTGTGTACTCCGATTCTAGTAATGTACACGCATATTATGACGTAGGGGTGGGCGCATATTCCGTTGCCCCTCCACATTACGTATGGGTCATTGACAAGTGGCGAAAGGTAACTGGTCCGATAACTCCGAATTCCGCATCTAGCTACTATCCAATAGTATTACATTTGAATCCAAATGACCCAGGAGAATATTACATTTTTGGAGACTTCCTAGATCCCAAGAAAACATATATATATCACCGGGGACAAGTTAAGTATTGGGGAACATTCACAAAAGAAGAATTGGATAAGCTTCCGCCACCACCACTCGAATCTTCTTTTCGTACTCATTAATCGCTTGCGGCCGTCAGCATGGAATCTAAGCAGCTTTTCTTCACGCCTGCCTTTGTACGTAATAAGATACTATCTCTCTTAATAATTGAAACATTGTAATAACTTCGTGCCAAGTTCTTCGTAATGTCAATTCTGGTGAGTTACTCGGTGAGTGGCGCTTAGCAGCGTTCTTTTAGATATTTGACTATCAACGCTTAATGTTAGTCAGGACTAATCTAGTCGTCCCGACAACCTACTAATGGTAGGAAAGTTTAAAACCCGCAGATCATTGATTTGCGGGTTTTCTTTTCCATAAAGCACACATTCTGCCGGGGATCGCAAGCGACGAATTTAAAAGCAATATCAGTGTGCCAGTAATTTTTGAATCCGGGTTTTTGCATCTTCGAATCTGGTGCTCCAGTCACCGCTGATTTCTACATAATTGATGTGATGGTCTTTCAACACCTGCCTGTGAAATGTATCAAGCTTGTCGCGACTTTCCTTATTAAGCCTTGTTCCGTCCTGGATGTATTCCGCATCATTTGACAGATAGAGATAAAGGGAAGCTTTGTTTGCCCTGTAAATATGTTCTCCTACTATCAGCTCCCGCCCAAACGCAAATCGCGCGTACGATTTTGTGATATGGATATCGGTGTCAATCATCACAAGCGGGCTGTTTGTCAATTCAGTTTTTTCAATTCTTTCTGCGTGCTCTTCAGCAATTCTTACCAGGTCTGAAAATTCAAATTTACGGGAGTCCTGAACTATTTCGCGACCAGCTTCACTTACAAAATTGCAACCGAAATGGTCTGCCAGTTTTTTTCCAAGGGTTGTTTTTCCGGTCGATTCAGTACCAAGAATGACAACTTTCAGCAAGTGATCGCGTTTTACGGCATCGGTTAAGAAATGCCAGTTCTCCTGCAGGTTTTTTCGGACTGCGGATGCTGAAACAGGGAAAAACTCTCTTGCGGGGTCGAAAATGATATGCCGGATTTTCATGTACTCAGCAATAAAGGCTCCGTATGGTTCAGAGGTGATCACTATCGAATAGTCGGGGTAGAGCTGCCTGAAAATAACTGACCATGCCTCTGAAACCGGTCGCGAAGAAACCGAGCTGTTCGGTAACATATCTTCATTGTAGTCCATCGACCTGATCTCCATGTTGGGTACGCCTCGGAAACTCGCTTCAATCCATTTCACCCTGGTGTTTGCATCAATGATTTCTGTGTTACTGCGGCAGATCAGCACTGAAACAAAATCAGCCTGATCCAGGGCAAACTTTATCATTGCCTCGTGACCTTTGTGAAAAGGCAGGAACTTTCCAAAGACAAACGCTTTAATCATAAGTCAATTTTCTTTTCCAGTTGTAGAAACCAATGGTGGCCAGTATAAGGAAAACAAAGTACTCGATGGCCAGGAAATAGATGCCTTTCACAAAATACAAGACTATGGCGATTAAGTCCACGATGATCCAGCAAATCCAATTTTCCATTTTCTTTTTTGCAAGAAGTAAGGTGGCTGCAATGCTAAGGACCACCACGAAGGAGTCGATGAACGGGTAGCTGGCCGGTTTATTGAAGTATTCAGGTAGGAGTTTATGCAGACTGGCAACCAGTAGCCCTGCTGCAAGTGAACCAGCCGGAATCATAACCGCATAGTACAACCTCTTTTTCTGGCTGAGTTTTTCAACCCTGTTGGTCAATGAAGGTTTGTTCCAGTTGATCCAACCATATACAGTAGTGATAAAAAAAAATACCTGTAACATCATGTCTGCGTAAAGCTGGACCTGGAAAAAAAGCAGGAACAGCAATATTTCGTTGATGACGCCCGTTGGCCATGTTAAGATTCTGGCCCTTGTTGCATACCAGACAGAGACCAGGCCAGATATAACAGCAAAAAGCTCGACATAACTCAACTCGTAGTTAATGATTTTGAATGCTGTGTTGCTGATAACGAAGAAGTCCATCAGAACGAATAATTAAGTGAGGCGTAGAAATTTATTGGTGCTTGTACAAAATACTTCCTGGTTCCATCCGCTTCTACATATCCATTGTTGTAATAATTTTCGTTTGTCAGGTTATTCAGGTATAAGCCTAGCTGGAAACGCTGGAGATTATAGTGCGCTCTCGCGTTCAGGAGAACGTAAGATCCAACTTGTGCCTGGTTAGCAAAATCCATATACGAGCGATGCTGGTATTTTGCGTTGAGCGCGAGCAGTAGTTTGTGCAGGCAGAATTCTATTTCCTGGTTAATAATTATGCGGGGTGTCAGGATTGGCTGGAAATCCTGGCTTTGTTCCCTGATCCGGCTGAAGTTGAAGGCGGAATTGTTGATCATCCTGACATGTTTGGTAACCTGCCATGCCAGGCTTAGCTCTGCTCCGGATCTGAAACTTCTTTCCACATTGTTGGTCAGCGCAAGGCCATTGGGTCCGAATTTCCCATTCAACACGATTTCATTCTCAAAATCCATGTAGTAGAGATTGAAATTCAAATTCCACTTTATGGATTGATACCGAATCCCCAATTCATGATCTACTACATATTCCGGATGCGTGATGAATAAAAGTGCTTTGCCATTGGTGCTGTCAACCAGCAGGTCGTCGTTCCCGCCAGCCATATCAGTCCTTGTTGGCTCGCGTCCCGTCCTGCCCACGCTGTAGTATAGCACCGTGCCCTTTGCAGCATTATAAGTTATTCCCGTTTTGGGATTAAGGAACAGCCATTTTATTTTGTCGAATCTTGCGTTTCCGGAATAATCGAAATCTGTGTAACGGTATTGGACATCCGCAAAGATGTTCAGTTGGTTTATTGTGTAGGACGCCTTGGTGTAAGCGCTGAGTTCATTTTTAAAACCCCTGTTCTGGTAGAGGTTTCCGAGAGTTACTTCGCTACCCCTGTGCCGGCGACTGTAGATATTTCCATGAATCCCCGTAGTCCATGACAGGTTGTTTGTTGTAAGGGTGAAATTGCTGAACAGTCCTGTGAAATCAGATCGGAATGCATAATTGTACATTTCATCTGTTGAGGGTAACCCAAGGAAACTATTGAGGTTAAAATCGTTATTGCCGTCCAGGAAAGTGTGGTAAATGGTTGACTGCAAGGTGGCGTGTTTTGTTAGTCTCCAGCTATTCTGTAATTGGCCCATTACCTGCATGAACTCATCCCGCTCGTTTTCATTGACATTGGTTTTGCGATCCCGGGCAATTAGTGAGTCGGCTACTCCCAGCCAGGCCAGCCTGTTTTTCTGGTGTCCGGCCATCAGGTTTATTTTCCAGGTGGATTTATCGCAGTACAGGCCCCCGCTTACAAATACGGATTCTGAGTTATTGGAAGAATTGTATTTGTAGCCATCCGAATAAATCCGTGATACACGCGCGTAGACCGCTTTCCTGTTGATGATTCCGCTATTGTATTCGCCGTAAACCCTAAGGCTGTTATAAGAACCGTATCCCGTCCCGATTCTTGCGTAAGACGAGTCCGCAAGGTTGGGAGAAAAAAGCTGGAGGCTTCCTGCATAACTGGCTACCCCATTTTTTGAAGTACCCACACCGCGTTGAATCTGAAGCCGGCTTAGCGAATTGAATATGTCGGGATAGTTGGAAAAATAGGCGCCCTGGTCTTCGGGTTCATTCAATGGTACTCCGTCAAAATTCATATTGACCCTTGTCTGATCCATACCGCGAATCCTGAAATACGAGTAACCCTGTGTGCTGCCGGCATCAGAGTATGCAGTCACAGATGGAGTTTCAGCCAGAAGGAATGAGGGTTCCTGACCCGTTGACTTTTGTTTGAGTTCCCTGCCGTTCAGATTTTGAAAACTGAATGGAGTTAGACGGCTGGCCTGGTAACTTATTATTATTTCAGGTAGCTGGTTGATGCTGTCACCGGGAATTGTGTCCTGTGCTATAAGATACTGACAACTGACTATGCTGAGGATACAAGCAGATATTTTTGTCTTCATCAGGGATGATCGGCAGATTTCCCCCAATGTACTATTTTCCAGATGATTTTTATGACTTTTGGCCGGGGAAACATTTTGTATTCAGATGTATTACGTGCCAGTTTGATAATGTTTGGAGACAGTGTCGGGAGTGTAACAAAAAGCCATGAGTCGCGTGAATTACCAGATGAGTTGAACCTGTCATTTATTGACATGGCGAGTTTAAGTTTCGTCAAATTTTTGAGGTAACGGATGGCGTATACGGCATCAAACAATCGAAATTTTGTATAAATTGGAGTGAAGATGTTGCACGGCGCCCCGTAAATGTACTAACAGAAACACCATGTATCAGCAATTCTACACGCCGCATCCGGCTTTAAAAGGATTTGTAAAAAACATCATGATACACCAGGTGAAGTTAGATGCTTCGCAGGCCCAGCTCAATTTGTCAATTCCTCCACTTCCCGGTCACGGCTTGTTGTTTTATGTAAGGGATTCTGCAGATTCAGAAAATATAGCCACAAAAGTTAAGGAAACACTTCCTTCTTCTTTCATCGTTGGACCTCATATTAATCGGCATATTATCACCGCAGGTCGCGATCATTTGGTGATAAACGTAGGATTTCAACCGGGAGGTCTGTATCGCTTTTTAGGTATCCCGATGAGTGAACTTTTATGCAAAGATGGATTTGATGGGGTGGACCTGATGGGAAATAAAATAAAGGAAGTTTATAATCGGTTACAGGAAGCTAATTCTTTTACTCAGATGAAATTAATAGTGGAAAACTTTCTGCTTAACCATATAGGTAAATTAAAAAGAACCCTACCCATTGATCATGCCCTCCACCTGCTTATGAAAGAGCGGGGATTACTTAAAATTGAGGAACTGGCATCTCATGCGTGCCTTAGCACCCGGCAATTTGAAAGGTTATTTAAACAACGGATAGGGTTACCTCCAAAATATTTCTCCCGGTTGGTAAGATTTTCACAAGCCTGGATTATTAATGAACAACAGCCCGGGACCAGCTGGATAAACATTGCCCATGAATGCGGGTATTTTGACCAGATGCACCTCATACGCGACTTTCGGGAATTTGCCGGCGTAAATCCTTCATCAATTGAATCGGAATATTTGAAATCACAGGTGAAACTTTTTGACCACGTGTTTGAATAAGTTGTCGCGTTTATACTATGTTTTTGCCTGCTCCTGAATAGACCTTTACAAGAAAATAATCAATTATGAAAAAAGGACTTACAACGACTGTCTTCTTGTTAATAGGTGGCATCCTCCTTGCCCAGAATCGCACAGAAGATGAAACAGCCATCAATAAACAAATTGATGCGATGATTTATAGCTGGAATAATCATAATTATGATGACCTGAAAAACTATACGACTGAAAATACCGACTGGGTTAACGTTGTAGGGATGTGGTGGAAAGGCCGAAAGGAATCACAATATGCGCACCAGGTTTATCATAATACCATCTTTAAAACCGCTGTTTGTGAAAAAAAGTCTGTTACCATCCGGTTTTTAACAACGGATGTGGCAATTGCCCACATTATCTGGCATTTTTCTGACCCAAATCCTGTTCCGATGCCTGACGGGAAAACCCCCGGCCCCACTGATGGCCTTGCTTTACTTGTATACGCAAAACAAAACGGAAAATGGTTAATGGAGACAGGAGAAAATGTTGTAATTGATAAAGGAGCTGAACCGTTCAACCCTGTTAAACAAATGCCGAAAGACTAAAGGTTAAATGATATGAGAATAAAACATCTGTTCAGTTACGAGAATAAACTCCTCGTTTTACTAAGTTTTATTTTTGGCTTTGTTTTGTTCGACCGTATGGCACTAAATATTCTAGTGCCTTTTTTCGATCAGGAACTCGGCCTGGACAATACCCAAATTGGTTTGCTGAGCTCATTATTGGCCCTGGCGTGGGCCGCGTCGGGATACCTGGCTGGTACTTTATCGGACAAGACAGGTAAAAGAAAACAATATCTCATCATTGCCGTAGCCTCCTTTTCAATTTGTTCATTTACCTCTGGTTTAGCCACAAGTTTTGGGTTTTTATTGCTTGCCCGGATCATTATGGGTTTCGCAGAAGGCCCCGTGTTACCCCTTGCACAGGCAATAATGATTGATGCTTCATCAGAAAAACGAAGGGGTTTTAACATGGGTTTTATGCAAAGTTTTGTCAGTAATGTGCTGGCCATGATGGCACCAATAATACTGGTTACGCTTGCTGTTAACTTTGGCTGGAGAAAGGCATTCTTTATTGCCGGCCTACCAGGTTTGGTGTTGGCGGTTGTTGGCCTTTTTTATATAAAAGAACAAAATGAAATACGGGTAGAAAAAAATAGGAAAAAAGTATCTGTTACAGGTTTATTGAATTACCGGAATGTATGGGTAGCAACCCTACTGAGCTGTTGTATGATGATATGGCTCTCTGCCCAACTCGCATTCATGCCGAAATATTTAGTATCAATAAAACATTTCACACCGGAAGACATGGGTAAAACGATGACTGCATTCGGACTGGGCGCAATTATCTGGGGTGTTGTAGTGCCGGCTTTATCAGATAAGGTTGGAAGAAGACCCATGGTCATTAGCTGCTTTTTGCTTAGTGCATTAATGCCCCTGAGTATTATTTATTTCGCAAGTAGTTTTATTAACCTTTCGCTATTGCTTTTACTGGGTGCTACTACAATGGGTTGTTTCCCGATCGTGCTCGCAACCATCCCCTCTGAAACAATGCCTCGTCAATATATTGCCCAGACTTTAGGTCTTGTCATGGGCATTGGTGAAGTGGTGGGTGGTTTCATTGCACCGCTGGCAGCTGGCTTGTCAGCCGATCAATTTGGGTTGCATGCACCATTTTATATCGCTACAGGTGCAACGCTTGGTGGCGGCTTGATAGCGTTCTTTTTGTATGAAACTGCACCTTTGCAATTAAATAAAAAAAATAAAGATTCTATACCTGTTGTTATACAACCCTCTGAATAAAAAGCTTGCTATAAACCAGAAATAATTATCTTATGTCCGCGATCGTAACAGCAGGGCAGTAAGCGGAGATTTTATGGGTGCAAGGGGAGCGCTTAAACTGGCAAGCTGGAAGACCTGGACATTAATCATGAAGCCGAAGAGTATCGGGGTACAGCACCAGATAAGAACTGGATAAAAAATGGCCGGGTCTAACAGTCTGCGTGAAGCAAAACGAAGCGACACACCCTGTGCAGAAGAAGCCGGGACGTTGCGGATATGGTCATTAGCCGGAGAAAAACTACATTACCTGGGAATTTAAACCAACAACTTCTTAAAACATGGAAACCAGATTTGAAGCAGGGATTAATATTGCAATCAAGATTCCGAAAAGCAAATATGACCAGACTGTTGCCTTTTACCGGAACATCCTGAAACTTGAAGTTGAAGAAAAACCAATCAGTAATCCAACAGTTTCCAGGACCTTCCAGGTAAAATTTGGTAACAATATTATCTGGCTCGACTGCGTAGACAATTACACCCATTCCGAAACATGGCTGCAGTTAACTGTCCCTGATGTAGAAGCAGCAACCAGCTACTTGAAACATAATGGGGTGGAAACCTGCGACGAGTTAGAGGAGTTACCTGGAAATATGCATTGGATTATGGACCCGGCTGGTACGGTGTTTAACCTGCAACAAAGCGTAAATAAATAATTTAGAGTATCAATGAATCACCACAAATCAATTACAATACCGATGAGGTGATTCAACTCATTACCTGTTTATTTACGGAAGTATTGGATGGCAGTAATGCCCATATTGCCGACGGCGTGGAAAGAGCGTTGGGAAGAAAGCCTGCCGACTTCACCCAATATGTTACCAAAACCGCCGCAACAGGCATCTGGGGTTAGCTGGGTTCTATTGTTTGTCATACACAGCCTTGCTGCTGATATCTCCCTGCGGCCCTGTACTATTACTCTGCAGCGTCAACGTTTTTCCATCATCACTCTGGCTGTAAACCTCCGTGCCTTTAAGCTCATTGGTTTCCCCGTTAAATTCAAACTTTAATTCAAAGGTGACAGTTAAAATCCTGCCGTCATCTGACCACTTTGCAATGGATTTCCTTTTTGAATTACCGAAACCACCTGAGCTTTCAGACTCTTTACCGTCGAAAGTCAGTGTTTCAGTTCAGGTGATTTCTTCGCCATTAAATTCGTTTACCTTGGTAATGGTGATGGCATCCTCGGTTTGATCTGCTTTAATGGATTTAGCAGCAAAGCCGGCAAATTGTCCCAGTTCACTTTTACCTTCGTTGAGTTTCCATTGGCCGCCAAAATTTGTACGGGGAGGCATAGATAAAAATGACAGAAGTAATAAGGGAGCAATCAGGAGGAAAGAGAGTTTCATTATAGAATAAGAAATTTTCATGAGTTTATATTTTATATGTTAAGTTAAGTAAAACACCTGTAAATAAACTGCCGGTTTTTCAGGTGACCAACCTTTTATATTCAAATAGACAAAAATGGAGTTTAATGGGGCAAAATCGCTATTGACTTTTCTTTTGTATTCATGTTGTTTAATTATTCCTGAAGGGGGAGGGTCCATCTGGAGGAGGACCAGAGGGAAATTGTATTTTGGGCTGTTTCCCCTTAAACTTTTGCAAACGGAAATTAAAGCTCAGCATAAAGTATTGTCCCAGCCTGTTCGTCCGGGTATCAGTGATGCTGTTGGCATTGACGGTGCGACTGATACTGGTATTCTGGTTTAACAGATCATATGCCTGCAGCCGGATAGAATATTTGTTGTTCTTTGAAAATTGTCTTTCCAGGTAACCATTTATAATGAACGGATTTGCTGAAACACCGTATCCGTTATTGAAGGTTTTGTTTAAATCATAATTCAGCACTATCCCGGCAGGAAAGTGGATTTTTCCATTACTGCTTAGCGTATATGATCTTACTTCTGTATTGGCCTGGGGGGTTAAACTGTTATTGGTCGTGTTGTAGGTATAGTTCCCACCGGCGCCCATTTCCAGCCAGTCATTTAACCTGACATCAAAGTTCACCCCCTGGGTACCAACAAAATTTTTACCTGTATTCTTCCGGGAGTTGATAAATGAGATATCATTGGTATAATTAAGATTGCCGTTCAGGGTGAGTGTAAATTTCCTCTGCTGAAAGGGTCTGGAAAAGGTATAAAACCCGGACGCATTATAAAATCCGTCAGCATTCAGGTATCGTGTTTCCTGAATTGCACCCGACGAACCTCCGTTTCCATTACCGGATTTGTCTATTGAATTACTGGATACCCGATCCTTCGAAAAGCTATAGCTGATATTGGAGAATAAGACATTCCCCGACATAAAATCAAAATTATTATAACGGGCGGAAAGGCTGTTTTTGAATTCAGGTTTAAGGCTTGGATTCCCAATAACAGGGTATTGAGGATTTGAGTAATCATATACCGGTTGCAGCTGACTGTAGGATGGGGCAGAAACATTCCCCTGGTAATTTACTGAAAGTGACCTTGTCCTTGAAAAATTATAGGTAAAACGGGCAAGCGGAATCCAATTGAATGTCGTTTCTTTAAAATTGCTCTTGGTGAAAAATGACTCTCCCTTCATCTCGCTGGTTTGCGCAGCTATGCCTATGGAATAATTATACTTCTTTTCATTTACGCGGTAATTAACAGCAAATCGGTTGTAGGTAAAAATGTTTTCGTAAATATTGCTCAGGCTATCAAGTACGGTAGTGGTGCCGTTTTCCATCAGATAAGTTTTTTCTATCATTGTCAGTGAAATTGTAACTGTTCGTGTAGTTCAGTTCTATGCTTTTCTTTTTGGTTAAAGGCTCTGAAAAGGAAAGGAGGATACTTCGGGAGGAGTTCGTGTTGTATTGTGTGATGTATTGATGTTGATTATTTGCCACTCCTGTACTGCTACCGGAAGGATAGGAAATACTATTGTTGATCTGGTCGTCGGTCTGGTCAGTAATGTTTGATCCGGTTGTAAAGTTGGCGGAGAATAACCGGCCAGGTCTGCGGAACCGGTGGTTATATAAAATAGTTCCGGTAATATTCGGTTGTGCTTTGTTATTAGTGTAATAACTGGTTCCTTCACTAAGTTTTTCAAAATCGTTTCGGTTAAACAGGAAATCACTCCCGGTTGTTGAATTACTTTTGCCGTAAGAAACTGACGGGCTAAACTTTACCTGGTTGAAGGAATCAATCTTCCACTCTGCATTAAAAAAGAACCGGTGATTGCTGTTGTTTTCTGTTTTATTGCCTGTCTGGTTGTTTAATACTGAACCGGTAGTAAACAGGTTAGTCTGCTGTGTATTACTCAATGTCACTACTTGTTTATCGGTGAACGTGTAACTGCCATAGATGGATAAATTCTTTCCCAGGTCGTCGCGGTAGTTCAGTCCTAAAGAATTGGTGCGACTGATACCGTCATTGCTAGCCTGTCCATTCTGCAGGAAACCGCCGTCACCGTTATTCATAACCGTACTTAAAGTATTCATTGTCCCGTTGTCAGGCATCCCACCTGCTCCACTGGAGCCGCCGCTGCCCGGTGCACGTGGAAGGCTAAAGGTGCTGGTATTTGTATTATTTAGATTAGCCAGCAGTGAAATCTGCTGATCATTGTTGAAAAGATTGCCTGAGCCGTTCACTGTATATCGCTGATCCGTACCATAGCCTGCCTGGCCTCTCCCGAAATAACCCCGGTTCTTGTCTTTTTTAATTTGAAGATTTATGATTTTCTCCGGATCTCCATCTTTTACACCGGTAAATGCTGCCTGATCGCCATAATTATCTATTACCTGTACCATGTCCACAATATTTGCCGGGAGTTCTTTAGTAGCAGTTTTGATGTCGCCGCTGAAAAAATCTTTTCCATTTACCCTGATTTTGTTGACACTCTTCCCATAGGCGGTGATATTGCCATTTGCGTCCACCTGAATTCCTGGTATTTTTTTAAGCAATGCCTCTACGTCTGAATCGGGTCGCAGTTTAAAGCTATCTGCTTTAAATTCGATTGTATCTTCTTTTATGGTGATAGTCCTGTCCACCGTTACAATTACTTCTTCCAGGACCTTTGTTTGATTACTTACCTGGATACCCGGAATGGTTATGTCATTGAGGGAGTCGGAGTAATGATAGATTTTTAGAAAAGCGGCATAACCCACACTTGTAACCTGGATCTTAAAATCTCCACCTTTTACATTTTTAAATCTAAATTCCCCGTGTTCATTGCTGATTGTCCTTAACGTATCCCGCTGTGCGTTTAATTCGACCAGGCTTACTGTAACATCGGGAATCGCATTATTTGTGCTGTCTGTTATGGCCCCTTTTACTGATTTTCCGTTTTGGGCAGTCAGTGATACGGATAATAGCAACAATACACTGAGAACGGCAATAATTTTAATATGATGAAATAATACATTCAGTTCTATTGCCTTCATACCTGGGTATTTAATGCTGTAAACTACCAATTGGTTATTGTGTTGGATTTACGAACAGGCTTAAATGGACAAATTGAGCAGTGAACCCGCTGGATGCAATTTTGAGAGTCGGGGATTAACCAGGCCAAATGCAAAAAAACAGGTGGCCACCCAGAGCTTCATAAATACAGGCCTAAAATGATATCTTTATCATTAATTCAACATTTTTTCGTCTCTAACTAATTCGATATGAAAAATTGGTTTTTACTATCTGTCATCCTGGTTTTTTTTGTTGCCTGCAAAACAGGAACCAGCGAAAAATCTTTCGTAGCAATTGAAGGGATCGACTCGACCCGACAGCCGGGCGATAATTTTTTTAATTATGTAAATGCCAAATGGTATGATACGGCCCAGATACCGGCGAGCCAGTCGGGCGTAGGTGCCTACCGGTTTATGAATTATCAGCAACGGCTCAAGTTGCAAAGCATACTGGATAGTGTGTCAAAAAGTAACAATGCTCCAGGTAGCCTGGAACAAAAGATCGGTGATTTTTTCGCTTCCGGTATGGATACCAATACCATCAACAAACGCGGCTATGAGCCTATCAAAGACGGGTTGGACCGGATCAGTGGGATCACCAGTATTCCCGATATGTTTACATTAATGGCAAAAGAGGCCAGGTTGTCCAATGTGTCCCTCATTGCGTTCCAGGTTTCACCCGATCAGGATAACAGCAAAATGAATATGGGTCATATTTATCAAACCGGTATCGGTATGCCGGACAGGGACTATTATTTCAATAATGATTCTGCTTCAGGTGCTATCCAACAGGCCTATAAAAAATATCTCGCGGAACTTTTTTCGCTGACCGGAAGCGATTCAATGACGGCGAAAAAAAACGCAGCACTTGTCTACGTTATAGAAAAACAACTGGCTGCTGCCCACAAAACCAATATTGAAATGCGGGACGTTAAGGGCAATTTCCATAAAATAGCCCTGGCTGATTTAAATAAACAACAAGGCAATATTGGCTGGACAACCTATTTCAAAAACCTGGGCGCCACTATGGATTCCCTGGATGTGGCGCAACCGCTGTTTTATGAAAAATTAAACACGCTCCTTAAATCGATTCCACTCGGGGATTGGAAAATATACCTGAAAGCAAATTATATTAATAGTTATGCCGATTATCTGAGCAAGCCTTTTGTGGATGCTTCTTTTGAGTATAACAAGTCTTTAACGGGACAGGCCATTCAAAAAACACGCGGCGAGATCATGGCCAGCGCGGTGGATAATTATCTCGGACAGGCACTGGGACAATTGTATGTGAAATTATATTTTTCCGAGTCGGCTAAAGCAAGGATACTGGAACTGGTAAATAACCTGCAGAAAGCTTTTGCAAACCGGGTTGACCACCTGGACTGGATGAGTGACAGCACTAAGGAAAAAGCGAAGGAAAAATTATTTGCCATTACAAAGAAAATCGGGTACCCTGATAAGTGGCGGGATTACAGCCATGTAACTATTGTAAAGGATAAATATTTTGAAAATGTAGTGTCAGCTGCTTCAAACAACTTCCAGTATAACCTGGCCAAACTTGGGAAACCTGTCGACAAAACCGAGTGGTTCACTACCCCTTCCACCGTTACCGCTTATAATAATCCCCAGGCAAACGAAATTGTTTTCCCCGCAGCAATTCTGCAACCTCCTTATTTCGACAATAATGCCGATGACGCCCTTAATTATGGCGGAATCGGAATGGTCATCGGTCATGAAATGACACATACATTTGATGACCAGGGAGCCCAGTTTGATAAAGACGGTAATGTAAAAAACTGGTGGACACCTCAGGATTACGAAAAGTTTAAAGCCAGAACCCAACAGGTCATTGATCAATACAATCAATTCACTGTGCTCGACAGCGTACATGTGAAAGGCGCTCTTACCGTAGGAGAAAATACAGCGGATATAAGTGGCGTTGCTGTGGCTCTTGACGCTTTTAAAATGACCAAAGAGGGACAGGATACCACCAGGATCGGTGGGTTTACACCCCTTCAGCGATTTTTCATTTCAGTTGCCAGGATCTGGCGGGTAAAAATGAAAGACGAATACCTGCGTTACTGGATAAATAACGATCCGCATTCACCACCCATGTGGCGGGTGAATGGTCCACTCATGAACAACCCGGCTTTTTACCAGGCATTTGATGTGAAACCTGGGCAGATGATGTACCTCGACAATGATAAGCAGGTTAAAATATGGTAATTAAAACGCTGCAGGGCCTGCAACAACAGGCCGCAACGTTATGATCAAGCAGAATTTTGCATATATTGAAGTAAAATGTTGCGTGAGGTGGTATTGCAAATAAAGGGGAGTTGACGCGGATAGGTTATAGTGACGGTATTTACAGAATTTGAAAGCAACGAATTCCGGCAAATTAAACCATCACTTTATGATACGTTACCTGGCATTTACTTGTTGTTGTCTACTTACCCTAACATGCCTCGCCCAGGGTGAAAATCTGGTCAAGCTGCGTTACTGGAACGGAACTACCGACGGAAAAGGGATTTCTCATCCGGTAGGCCTGAAAGTTTCCGCCACTATTGTCCCCCTTGCCAATTCATTGGAAAAAATGAATGAAGCAATGTTATCGGGCGATGTTCCGAAATTCTATTTTAAAAAGAAGTTCGCATTGTTTTTCGTAGTTCAGAATGTGAGTAGCAAAGATGTAGCGGTCTATGACTGGGCATTCAAAGCTGTTTGTCCGGTTGATAACATGGGTAGAAAGTTCGACGCATCTTCCCTGGTTTCCCTGGTAACCCCCTATATACCGGAGAATATATATTTGGTGTTAAAGCCAGGTGAGAAAAAGCAGTTTTATTCTTCGGAGACAGATTTTACATGGTGTTTGCCGAAGGACAACGACGATTTACTGCTTGATCCAAAATATTTCCAGGCCCTGATCACTTGTGCTTCCATCGCTGGTTCAGCAACTTCTGCAAAACCTGGCCAGAAACCTGGTGGTTTTCAGCCGCCTTCGACACCGCCCCAAAAACCAGGTAATGATGTAGATCCTCAAATAGGAGGAATGATAAGAGAGCACAATTCCCTGATTCAGAAAAATGAAAATGAAAAGGCTGAATTGATCAAGGCGCGGATACTCAAAATCACCAACCTGGTATATCCTGCACAGGTTAAATTAATAGAAACGAAATTGCTGAAACCACAGGTCGCAACCACTGCAGAGGAACCTCTTTCTGCAACAGAACAAGAAACTCTTACTTTTGATGGAAGAATAATGGATGCTGTAGGTGAGTGCATAGAATCTACAGCATCCCTGGTTAGTAACGACGAATCCACGTTACTGATGATAAGCAACCTTGGCGGCAGTGGAAACTTTTCTGTCAACGACGATTTTTATGCCAAAGAGTGTAAGGATTGCCTTTTAGTTAACCTTCAGGATCTGACCGATTCAAAAATTTATATTGCCGTAAGTGGATCCATCAACAGGACTGCAGATCAAATTACCATTGATGTTATCGTGAAGGAGATGTCGGTATATATTGAGGGCGTTGGCCCGGGTTTCAGGGTGACCGGAAAGATCTTGTGTGAATGACCTGGAAAGTGCTGGAAATTTTGACAAAAAAACAGATTTGAAACAAGAGATAATAACCCATGTGTAATTTCTATGGATGTTCAAGAAAAAATCAAAAAGTATATAACCAGTCAACCTGATCAAAAACGTAGTGACCTGCAGGTTTTGCACCAAACCATTCCTAAACTTTCACCAAAATGTAAACTCTGGTTTGATGATGGCAAAAACAGTGAAAACAAAACTGTTAGTAATCCCACGATTGGATATGGTCAGCACACGATAACCTATGCTGATGGAAAGACCAGGGAGTTTTTCCAAATTGGCATAAGCGCAAACACAACGGGAATTTCTGTTTATATTCTTGGTATCAAGGATAAGAAATACCTGGCCCAGGTTTTTGGAAAGAACCTGGGCAAGGCAAGCGTAACCGGGTATTGCATAAAGTTCAAAACTTTAAAAGATATAGACCTTGAAATACTTAAATCTGCAATAAAGTTTGGATTTGAGGCGACAGCAGTGTAAAATCTGCCAGTGCCTTCGCAGCGAAAGAAGACTTAAGACATGATTGGGATTACGGTACGGCCTCGGACAAGGGTGAGATTATCACGATATTACGTCCATAATTCGCGAAGCTTCTAATTCCCATTCCCCGCCCGGTCAATCTCATCAGTAGCACCACCTTCCGATCTCTTTACCTGTTTAAAAGCTTTGCCAAACCGCCAGCTGAAACTTAACCTCACAACCCTTGAATCCCATTTTACCACAAATGGTTCATATGCATTCTGGAAAGTAGACTGACCCGAATAATTCTGGAAATAGGTAAGATCGCGGACATTCAACTTAAGTGATCCTTTTTCCTTTAATACCTGTTTGGAAATACCCAGGTTCAGTTCGCCCTGCGGTGTCAGCCATTCCTGCAGGTCAATCTGGCTCCTTGTCTGGTAATAACCACTCACCTCAAAGCCCCATCCTTTACTCAGCCGGAACTGGTTGTTCAGGCTTACATTCAACTGACCTATTTCCGCTTTGAGAGGTGCCCAGATCACCCCCTTTATAATTTTATAATTGAATACCGCAACGGCGGTCAGGTTCCACCAGGGCTTGACAGGCAACTGAAATGTTTCGGTAATCCCGAAATTCTGGAAAGATCCCACATTACCCCTGGTGTAAATGATTATATTCTTATTTACATTACTGCTGTTTGAGTCTATTATAAAGATCTGCGAAAAATAATCGCTGAGATAGCTATAGGAAACCTCCGTGGTCAGCATTTGTTTGTAGGTATGGGCAATGGCAAAATTCCAGGTGTATTGCGGCTTGATAAACGGATTGCCGCCCTCATATGTATACTTGTTGAGCGTGGTAAGAAAAGGATTGAGATTCTGGAACGCCGGCCTGTCGATCCTTCTGCCCGTTCTGAAAGTAAACATATGATTGCTGTCGGCCTGGTAGGAAATAAAAGCAGTAGGGAAGAGGCTGCTATAATTTCTATTAAATGCAGAATCCTTCGCAATTGCATTGCCTAACTGATGGGCCTTATATGAAGTAATTTCATAACGAAGCCCCGCCTGCCAATGCCATTTTCCCTGCTCTGCATCGATACTGGTATAGGCTGCACTTATTCTTTCATCATACAGGAAATGGTTACTCCGGCTCAGGTCCGGCTGCCAGTTGTTATTGTCTGCATAATAATATTCCGCAAGATTATCAGTTTTGTTGATGGCTGTTTTTAAGCCGGATTCCATCACCACCTGTTTGAATCGCCTGGTGTAATCAATCTTTGCGGTAATAATGTCCAGTCTGGACGGGATATTTCCTTTCGTGGCCGACACGATACTGCCTGGCGCCACCAGCTGCGTCTCATAATTCTGATCGCCGTCAATGGCAAACTTAACATAGTCCAGGTCGGCAGTCAGGTCACTGTTTTCATTGATCTTATGCCTTAAATTGAGGTTAACTCCACCACGCCTGAACCGCAGGTTATTTTCGCCCCGCGTATTAATAGATGAATCGATTTTATACTCCGGATCCATCCAGTCGATCGTATTCGAACTCCTCGCCCTTTTCTCAAATATACCACCAGTGAAGACCAGTCCCGCAGTAGTCCGGCTACTGATAAAATAATCAAATCCCGTTTTTATATTGTGGCCTACATTTTTGTTCCTGGAAATATTTGGTTGTTCCAGCAAGAGGGAATCTTCCCCGTTTCTATCAAAATATTTCCGCAAAGTGTATAGGTCCTGCATTTCCTTGTTTACGCGTACACCATAATTCAGGAACCAGTTGGTCTTTCCATTCCGGTAATTGAGATTAATGGAATTACCTGTTTTGGAGTAAATGCCCTGTCCTAGACTTAGGTTCAATGAACCATTAAACCCTTTTTGCCGGTTGGACTTTGTCTTTATATTGATAATCCCTGCGTTTCCCGACGCATCGTACCGGGCTCCCGGGTTTTCTATCAGTTCAATGGATTCGACCTGTGAACCACTGATGCCCGACAGGTATGCCTGCAGGTCTGCCCCACTGAGTTGTGTTGGTTTGCCATCAATCAACACGGTTACCGCAGGTTTCCCTTTCATGATAATAGACCCGTCTTTGCCGACGGTTATTCCCGGAGATTTTTCCAGGATATCCATAACTGTTGCACCGGCATTTGTAATATTGGCATCTGGATTTATTACTGTTTTATCGGGCAGGAACTGGATTAGTGGCTTCATTGAAACAACCGTCAGCTCCTCTAATGTACTGCCCCTGGGTTTGAGTGTAATTACGATCGGGAACCGGGTGTTTTTCTCCAGGTCAATCAGGTGGCTATAACCAGTTTCATATTCGGACTGGTTAACCCGGACCAGGTATCTCCCAACTCCAAGATTATTAAATTCAAAATTACCAGTAGCGCTGGCAGCACCAGACCGGATGATTACAGAATCTGACGTTAATAAATAAACGGAGGAACCTGGTGAGGTGTTTTTCTTTTCATCCAGTACGGTAACATGGATGCTACGCGTTCCCTGTGCCTGGGCACGGAGACATGGGTAAAGACAAATCAGCAGGCATGGTAAAAGGAGTTTGTACATAGGTAGTCTGGTCTGACCGAATATATCCAAAAAACATGAGGAATGTTCAGAGTTTGGTTTTAACGGTAATAAGCATTTATGAATAGCAATTGGCTTCCTGTTCAGAAATCTCATTAAAGAAACTTCACATGGGATGCCAATAAGGGGAGTTGTTTTTATAAAGATGCCCTGTCCCGGGATAACAGGCTAGGAACTGCGTAAAATCTTCTCCATCTTCCTGCCCTTTGCCAGCTCATCCACGAGTTTATCAAGATACCGAACCTGCTTTGTCAACTGGTCTTCGATTTCTTCCACACGATATCCGCAGATCACTCCTGTGATCAGGTGTACATTGGGATTGAGGGACGCCAATTGGAAGAATGTTTCAAATGTTACTTTCTCCTTTATAAGTTCCCGCAGTCGTTTATCATCGAAACTGGTTAACCATTGTATGACCTGATGTAGTTCTTCTTTTGTCCTGCCTTTCTTCCCCACTTTTGCCACATACATGGGATAGACCGAAGAGAAGGTCATTTTAGCGATTCGCTGATTTTGTGTGCTGGAATTGTTCATCTGCTTTGCCGTTGGGTTGTAGTTTGGTCGGATTTCCAAGTTACGGCAGGAAGACCAAAAACGAGAGCCCGATTTGTTATTTACGCTCAAACCGGAGCCGGCGACAACCCTCGCGCGAGAAAAAAAACGCGTTTCCATCAAATTGCAGATAATTGGGCCCCAGATATTCGAACATAAAATCTGTAGGGGTAATCCTGTACAGGTCAAGAGTTACGCCAGGTAACAATTCAAAAGCAATTCCCTTATCAGAATTGGTGATTTTATAGGATGTCTGCAACTCATCTGAATAGTATTCACCTAAAAAGCGGTTGAGGTCGCCGGTGCTGGTATCGGGAATGATCCTGGTTAGTTCCAGCTGGCTTTGATCCTGGGCTTTTAACTTTTCAGGCGATACTCGGTACTTAACCGGTAATGGATCGCCGCTAACCAGTGTTTGTCCGGATTTTCCGAATGGTGCCGCGTATCCATTAGCCGACGTACCAATTTTCGCGAAACTTTTATAGTCATTAACGATCAGGAACTTTGGAGACACCGGATCATAATAATGGGTGGTTAATAATAATTCCTCATCTGGCTGTTCTAATGGAATTGAATGAGGCGTTGTTATGCCTAATACCAGGTCGGCAATACCATATAAAATTTCCTGGAGTTTGTATTGGCTTCCATTATTCGTCAGGCCAATAACGGTAATGTTTTGTTCCGGGAAATAGATCATGTTGGCTTTAAAGCCTTCATCAGCTCCAAAATGTTCATACGCTGTTTTTCCCTTATAATTTACTTTTTCCAGTCCTCCGCCGTAGGCGACCGCCTTACCATTGTCCAATTTACCTGAGGTAAGCAACTGACTGATTATTTTTTGAAAGGGCGTACCAACGCCGCCTGACTGGATAACTGTGGACCAGGTTACCAGATCCTTTATCGTTGTAATAACACCGGTGGAGCCATAAGTATTTCCCTTGAAATGCGTTTCGGCATAACTGCTGGGATTTTTGTCCGACTGTTCCTTGTAACCTTCCGCCATTTGCTCCGTAGCCGGAAACGATCCTGAAATATACGTATGTAACATACCAAGCGGCTGAAAGAAATTAACTTTCATGAATTCAGGATACGGTACACCCGACACTTTTTCAATCACTCTGGCAAGTAATACATACCCTGAGTTGTTATATTCAAAAGCTGATCCTGGACGAAAACTAAAGTCGCGTTGCTGTTTCAGATAGGCCAGTACATTTTCATTTGTATAGAGGGCTTCCGGTTTTTTGGATAATGCTGTTAATACAAATCCATCGCGAATACCACTTGTATGATGTACCAGATGGTCAATGGTAACATCATTGAACAGGAGCGGAAGGTCTGTCAGATAGGTTCTGACAGATTTTTGCAATGACAATTTATTATTATTGGCCAGCAGGTAGATACCTGCTGCTGTAAATTGTTTACTCGTAGATGCAATCCAGAAAGTTGTTGTTGAATCATTCGGTCTGTTTTTACCAATATTCGCCATTCCGACATTATTTTCATATATCAGCTTCCCGTTTCTAACAATGGCGATGGTTATGCCTGGTTTTTCAAGACCGGACCAGATGTTCAGTATACTATCAATTGAAGATGCAAATTTGTAGTCCTGCGCGTGGAAAGAAGAACAGGTGGCAAGGGTTGCCAATAGCAACAGGGTAAGGTTTCTCAAAAAATATATCGCCGAACTCACTTTTTGAAATTTAGAATTTTCAGGTGGATCCAAGTCGACTACAAGTTATGGTTATTGCATAAAAATTAATTTCCCGGTAAGGAGAAGTAATGAAATATGCAACATAAAGCATTATCAGGCGCAGTTTTCACCTCCTTTACAACCTGAACCCATTCGTCATGGTGAGGGGATGCCCACCTCAAGCGCATATTTAATTATAACAGGATTTTTATACCACTGTTACGGGAGCTTTGTTTGACATAAAATTAACCTCAATGTTTGCCTTCCGGAACCAACTGCAACAGGATCGCATCCCGGCTATTCAAATCCACAGTAAACGATGCCTGGCCTGCTGCCAGTTTTCCGACTTCCTTCCCGGTTAAAAGATTCTTCAGGATATAAGCCCTGTTATCCCATCCAATTTCAGCCCTTGTGAATGTTTCTGAATAAGGCATTTCCTTATCGAAATTAAAAACAGAGATCAGTATGGTATCACCCGGCAGATAATAACTGAGTTGTTGCTGCTGACCGGTACCAACAGGGAACCGCAGGGGCTTAAACGCTCTTGGTTTACTGAAAAGATTACAGATCGCGGCATTGTCCAGGAATTCCCTGGCTCTCTTCGCTGCTTCCTCATTCCGGAAATCGGTACCATCACCGAAAATACTTCCCAAAGTTATCATCGATATAATCCGCACTTTAACATCCTGTTCAGTAAGATCCTTGTTCTTCTGGAAATTTTTCATCACTACCACATCCATATTGGTATATGGCCACAGGGTGCCCTGCGTCCACCAGAAATGGGTGGCGCTGATCATGGATGCAGCTGTACTTCCATAATGGGGAAAGCCCGGCAGGTCATTCCTGAGATGCGAATAAACATCGGTTGATAAAAAACGGGTATGCGCATACTGGCTGGGGAATAGGGGAGAGATGGCCTGCGTAATAAACACATCGGGACCCATTATAGAATCAATCAGGTGTTTCAGCATTTTCATCCCGTAATTGTATGCCTGTATACCGGAACGGACCTCTGGGTCATATCGGCGGGTTGATTCGAGTGCTCCGGCAGATAAAAAATCTATTTTGATAAATTTCGCATCGATTGATTTTGCTTTTTTCAGTTGCCCGATGATAAATTCGCGCGTGTAGGGGTGGGTAGGATCAATGGGGAAAGCACCCCAGTCGCCATCTTTATAGGGAACATAGTCGCCATTCCCATCCAGCAGGATCACGTCTTTCAACGGATGATCGGTGTTGATCAGTTTGGCATCCCGGATATTATTCTTCCAGGTCCACAGTGCAAAGGGGATAAAATAAAATCCCATCTGCTGGTTGTTTTTCTTGCCATAACGGCTCACCGATTTTAATACCTCGGTTGAATAAATTCCCTGGTCGTATGAATCGATACTTAATACCGGTTTGGTTGTTTTATTGAAATTGGGGAGTGATTTGATAAAATCCGAGATCCTGGCCATATCTTTTGGCATCAGGACTTTCTCGTAACCCAGTACTCCTTCCACTCCGAAGCTGTTCCAGTAGAATGGCGCGGATTTTTTCCACTCAAGGCTGCCGGAAATTTTTTTTATTGTTTTACCAAAACCGAGCAGGTCGTTCCTGATATCAGCAGATGCGGATAAATAAATCAATGGTGAAAAGACGGACCGGCCTTTCTGTGTGCCATGCGGTACATAATCATGCGTTCCGTCCTTTCCACCATATGAATCAGGTAAAGAAGGATCATCTTTGGTGGCAATACCTCCAAAAATAATCAGGGAATCAATTTGATTGGAGATACTACCGGTACCATACCGAATCCCCGTTTTCCAGAAATCATGGACCAGGCTGCCAATTGCAAAACCATTCCTTGTTTTTTCATCGTAGGCCGACAATAACTCATAACTGATACCGGAAACGGTGGACTGACCGGCTGGCCATGGTCGCGAGACCACATCCACCCAGCTATCGTTATCAAAAGGGTAGTCGGTCAAAAGACCGTTTTTTCCCGGAATGATCACCCGTCCCTGCCTTGCGGGCTGGATGGTAAGGGGTGAAATATTCCTTGTTTCAATAAATGCTTCTTTATCGGTCGCCGTTGCTTCCGCAGAGAGTAAAATAAAAGGCTGCTTTTCATAAACCGTAATGTATTGGACAAGCTTTACCGGCTTACCAGCATCCTCGTGTTTAAAATTAATGCAGATTCCCTTTCCCATTGGGTCATTTACATCGTCGGTTGTAAAACTATGGCGGGTAAAATCGGCAGAGGAATAAAGTCCTTTATTCAGATCCTCTACATATGCTGTAGCGTTCTCAAAACGGGTACCGCTATTGAACCTGCAATTAACTGTTCCCGTACCCAGGTCAATCACCACTTTGAGATAGACATTACCCACCACCAGGCTATCGCCTGCAAGGATTTTGTCCTGCGCGGTTACCCACGATGAAAAAGTTATACAGGCTACAATAAGCAATAGCAGGGCAGGAGTAAAAAGTGTAAACCCACGATGTAAAAAAAAGGGACGGAATAATTTAGTCATAATAAATTAGTGGTCGTGTTGAATAGTGGATTTACACTTTTATAATCCCAGATACCGTTAGAATCCGGGATTCTGGTCGGTTGGTTTTAAGGAACGATTACGTTCAAACTCTACAGATGATATCGGGAACAGGAGATTTTTCTCCGAAATATAGTTTGTCGCGTCCGGATTGTATGTCTTTGTCTGATCGATGAGTTTGCCTGTCCTCTTCAGGTCATCCCAGCGCCATCCTTCAAATCCTAATTCCCTCATTCTCTCCTTTAAAAGTTCATCGCGCAATTCCTGTTGCGAAGGCGTATGTCCCAGAACTGTTTCCCAGTTTGCCAGTTTCGCCCGGGTGCGGATCCTGTTCAGGTAGGTGAGGGCATCACCGGTTTCATTCAATTCGTTCAATGTTTCTGCATACATCAACACAGCATCAGCATAACGCAGGTAGTAAAGATTACGGGAAGAAAGACCACCGTTCAGTGATTTCCCCTTGGTGATATCATATTTTTTAACGTGAGGTTTACCCACATCAGCCCACCAGGAATTATCGACCGGGTTGCCATTTGCATCAAAGAATGCATATCGGATTGATGCATTTTTACGTTCGTCACCTGTTTCAAAACTATTGGCATAGTAGTCGGTGGGGATTACCACGTGTCCGCCGCCACCTGAATCGGTATTTGAAATATGCCATCCGCCCAGGGTATTGGCCTGGCCATTGGTGTTCCCGTTTTCATTGCTGTACTGAACCTCGAACAGTGATTCAATATTATTCTCATTTGCTTCTTTAAAAAGATCTGCATAGTCAGGCATCAATGCCACATTGGAAGCCGACATCAATGGCTGGAGAGTTAATTTGGCATTTGCATAATCCTTTGTGGTCAGGTATACCTTACCGAGTAAGGCGATAGCCGCTTCCCTGTTTATTCTTCCAACCTCAGCCACGCCCTTGGGCTGAAGATGTTCTGCTGCAAATTTCAGGTCATCGGTAATCAGTGCATATACTTCCTCCACACTGCTGCGTGGTTTACCACCATTGGCATCAGCGGCGGGATCTTCAACCTCGGTAGGTAAGGGTATGGCACCGAAGAACTGGACCAGCTTGAAATAAAATACCGCGCGAAAGAATTTTGATTCACCGAGCAGGCGATCTTTTAAGTCCTGTGATGCAGTGGAACGCGGAATATATTTAATAGCAATGTTTGTATTAATAACTCCCTTATACAATGCATTCCACACACCCTGCACCAATTGGTTCTGCGCTCCCAACAGGCTGTTATAACTATTTACGCCATCATAGTGTTGCCAGTATCCTCCCCATGTGGGTACGAAGGAAGTTGTTTTTCCTTCATCGGTACCAACGATACCGAAGAAATAATAGTCCCCATTGTAAAACTCCATCATCCTGCGGTAAATCCCGGTAACGCCAGCTGTTGCGCCTTGCCCATCTTTGTAAAGTTCTTCCGGGGAAACAAAGGTTTCAGGTGTGATCTCGAGTTTCTTGGAACAGCCAGAAATCAGCAATGCTATCAGCGGAAGCGTGAGTAATAGTCTCAGTTTTTTTATATTAACTATGGTAAGCATGAATAGATTTTTGAGTTATAGACTTAATTGTAAACCAAACAGGAAGCTGCGGTAGCGGGGATAAACATCATATTGTCCTACACCAATTTCAGGATCCACTCCTTTGTAATCAGTGAACAGGAAGGGCTCGATTGCCTGTACATATACCCTGAGCGAATTGATTTTTGCTTTAGCCAGTACAGCTGCGGGCACATCGTAGGCAAGTGTGATATTCCTGATCCTTATAAAATCTCCTTTTTGTACCATGAAGCTGGAAGTACCCGTTTGTAAAGCCTTCACTGACCGGCCAAACTGATTGGGTCTTGGAATATCCGTATTGGTGTTTTCAGGTGTCCAGTAATTCAATGCTTCCTTGATTGTACGTGTGGACGTTTTACTCGACAAATACAGGTAGTCCTGGTATGCCTTATTACTGATCATGTGGCCATAGGTATAGTTGGCAAAAACAGTCATGGAGAAACGGTTGTAGCGAACATAGTTCCAGATCCCACCCCAGCCCTTTGGCACCGTCCGTCCAATTATTGTTTGATCGTACTGGTTGATCTTGCCGTTTTTATCCAGGTCTTTTACCCTTACATCGCCAGGGCGCGCATCAGGATTCAATGAGAAATTATCTCCAGCCTGGTAAAGTCCATCATATACATAATCTACGATCAGGCTGTTCGGCGCTTCACCTACTTTCAGGGTAGGACTGAGAGAATCTACACCAGGAAGCAATTTGGTAATCTTCGATTTGAATTTTGACCAGTTCAGGTCGATCTGCCAGTCAAATTTTGTAGTCTGGATAATCGTTGCTTTTAAACCGAGGTCAACACCACTGGTATTCATTTCAGAGATATTGATCCATTTTCTGTCAAATCCCTGCGACGGCGCCAGCGGATTGGGCATCAGCAGGTCCCTGATATTTTTGTTATAATAATCAAATGTCAGACGGATACGTGAATTCAGCATAGCGAAGTCAAAACCGGTGTTGAACTGTAGCTGCCGTTCCCATTTCAGATCCTGATTTCCCTCGGTTCCTGTGCCCAGCTGAAATCCGGAATTCTGGTTGTTGCCATTAAAGGGATAGGCAGAAGGATTCATTTGAGTATAAATGGCGGGAATGTCAATATCCTGGTTACCTACAACACCATATCCGATCCTTATTTTGGCATCGCTGATCACGGATCTTGTTTTCAGACCGACGAAAGGCTCGTCAATCAGGCGCCAGGCGCCGCTTACAGATGGAAAATAACCATACCTGTTATTGGCACCGAATCTCGATGACCCGTCACGGCGGATGGTACCGTTCAGGATGTAACGTTCTTTAAATTTATAGATCACCCGTCCAAGCAGGGAAGAAACCGACCAGTTAAAATAATCGCTTGAAATAGCATCACGGTTACTGGCCAGACCCATGTTTTTATAAGTCAGGTCATCTGTTGGAAAACCGGAAGCTTCTTCATAATTCCACTCCTGTCTCCTTACCTGGTAGGTAGCGCCGCCCAGGAAATCAAATACATGTTGTTTGGAAGGGGAGTAATGATAAGCGAGTGTATTTTCCCAAAGCATGTCGCGCCATCCAAAATTCTGTACTTTGGCAATACCTTTCTTAGCAAACCCGGTACTGGTGGTTCGTGGATAATATTCAAACTGCTGATTCTTGTATACATCCAGTCCCAGGCTGGAACGCAGGGTCAGGTTCCTGATGATTTTATATTCACCAAAAAGGTTACCCAGGAAACGGTCATCTACTTTTTGTATGGGTGTTTGTGTAAGTGTTACCGGATTATTGAATAAAAGATTTCCACTGGTAGGGTCAATATTGGCAGAAGGTTTACCCAGTGAATCATAAATGGACATGAGCGGGCTAATGGTGAGAGCATTATAAAATGCTTCATTACTTACCACATCGTTTTTGATATGCGAGAAGTTCGTATTCACACCAATCCGCAGTTTGGTATTGATTTCCGATTCCATATTTGCTTTCACCGAATACCGGATGAAATTGGAACCTTTGATAATCCCATCCTGGTTGAGGTAATTTCCACTGAGATAAAATTTGTTTTTACCAACACCATTTGACAGGCTTAGTGAGTGACTTTGCTGGGGAGCCACCTGGGTAACAGCGTCAACCCAGTCTGTCCATCTTCCCGCTGCCATATTCCTGCGCTCATCCCCGTTAAATAACAACGTGTCGATACCAGGTCCATTTGGCCAGGCTACAGGATCCTCATCACTTAAACCTGCACGGCGCAGTTTAACATAGGAGTCGATATCGTCCACAAAGTCATAGGTATTGATCATTTTCTGGACACCATAATAGGCATCATAATTTACGCTGGTCCGCCCGCTGCTGGCGCGTTTGGTTGTAATGATCACTACACCTTCGGATGCCCGCGAACCGTAGATAGCGGCGGCAGAAGCGTCTTTCAGCACGTCGATTGATTCCACGTCGTTGGGATTGAGTTCCTTCAGGTCATAGGTCACAACGATACCATCCACAACATAAATAGGGCCGGCGCCCGACATGATAGCATTAATACCACGGATTCTTACGCTGGTACCTGCACCAGGCTGATGCCCTGCGTTGGTAACCTGCATACCCGGGATCCTCGCTTGTAAGGCCTGGTTAATATTGGTAACCGGTAATTCCTTAAGTTCCTTACCCGAAATACTGGAAATGGCACTGGTTACATCCTTTCTTTGCTGCTTGCCATATCCAATCACCACCACTTCGCCAAGCGACTCGTCTGCTTTTTGCATCCGGACCATGATCACCGTGTCGGCCGCGGAGATATTCAGGGTTTCTGTTTTATATCCAATGTGACTGATCACCAGGATAAGCTTTCCCTCAACAGTAAGGGAGAAACCACCATCGGCAGCCGTTATCTGTGGGGTGCTTCCACCAAGTGGACTAACCGAAGCACTGACAAGCGGAGACGAGGTTTCTGCGTCTGTCACCTTGCCTTTCAGCAGCCGCGTCTGTGCCTGGATGTTTATGAACGTTAGTAGGAAGGAAAATGAAAAGAGAAAGATTTTCTTCATTGCAATCGTTGTAGGCATATAGTTTTATTCAGGGTTTTATCGGTCTGTGAAACGAATACAACAGGTACCGGAAAAATAATGCGCAAATTAAAACAAACATTTAACGCAAAGGTTAACGTACAGGCATATATATTTCTCAGACTTCGCTCTTCAGGTAACCATCCATATGGCGTTCCATTATAAACAATGGTTTCCTGGCGTTCGCAAATTTCACGCTGATGTTATATCCGGGAAATGGTTTTTTTTATGGAAATGATGGATTTTTATACGACAAATTATACTAATTCCCTATTGATATGTAGGGAAGGTTCTCATAGTATCGTGTTTCAGTAGCCGGATCGAACGCCGTTGATTTGTACAATCGCATTCATCAATTGGTTAAATACTGAAAAGTACAGCCCGTTAACGGAGGACGCTTGGCGCACCACCATCATCCTGACCTGAATAAAAAATCATCAAACGCCCTGCTGTAGCAGGTTTCGGCCAGCACATAAAACTAACTGGTTCCGGAATTACTGCCACAGGAAGGCGGAGATGAGTAAGTGGTGATTGTTCATTGTTGGCACGGGTTTGCTAACTTTAGTTGTGCACGTTTGGTTTATCTGAGCCTTTAATGGTGCTTTCTTTCTATTGGTTTTGTAAAATGACAGGTAAAAGCTGGATCAGGCAGTCCGCTTGTAATATTCAAACCCTGTATATCCTGTACGGATAATGCCGGATTCATACATTCCAGATTGACCGTTACCCTATGGACAGATTTACACCTGCCAATACCGAGTGATTAAGAAAACTGCCGTGAATAATGAAAAGAATCAGCGTTGTAATACTGTCACTGTGCCTTGTGTTAGATTCGCATGGGCAGGACGAAGAAAGGATAAGGGCCAACATATTGCTTGCCTCACTGGCCGGCGACAAACCTGTCAACGAACGATTGAATACACTGTTGCGGCTGGCTGAGTTCCACAATTTTAAACCCCGCGAGGAAAAAGAAGACCTGGATAGTGCAGCAGTACTGATCGCCGACGCAAAAGGTCTTGCTGCTGAATTAAATTCAAGTGACGCGCTTGCATCTATCGCAGTTGTGGAATCCTGCCTGCTCAGGGAAAGGGGACAAAAATATGAAGCAAGGGAAATGGTTGAAAAAGCCGTGCGTGACCTGGGTAACAGTAAACCTTGTTTTTATTCCGGGCGGGCATGTTTTGAAGCGGCAAGCTATTATAACTACGAGGTCCCGGAACAACTGGCAAAAAAGATAACACTGGTGGAACAGGCCGAAATGGCATTCCGCCTGGCGGGTGAAACCGAATGGAGGGCCAACAGCCTTAAGATGCTGGCAGACCTTTATACTATAAAAGGGGAGTTTGCCAGGGCAATGGTCACTATCAAACTTGCACTCGAAACATACGGGTCGATAAACTGCAAAAGACTTCAGAGTGTATACGCCGTTATGGGAAGGATCTATGGAATCCGGCCCGACCCCGATTACAGGCAGGCCCTTCATTGTGAAATGGAAGCAATCCGGATCTGCAATGCGATGGGAGATTCGACCATGCAGCTTTGCGAAATATATAATATTGTGGGTCATCTTTACGGCGCAGGGGAAAATCCGGAACTCGCACTCAGGTATTATAAAAAAGCCATCGCTATTTCGCAAAGGTATAATGATAACCGGGCTACTGTCCAGATTGCGCTGAGCATTACCATTACCAACGTGAATGCGGACAGGCCTGCGGAAGCGCTTTCATTTCTCAATTCACTCCAGCGGTCAAAAATAAAATCTACTGAGAAGCCCTGTATTATCCCCATGGCATACCTTCTTACCTATATCTCCCTGAATCAATACAGTCAGTGCAAACCCTTTTATGATCAGCTCTTAAAGGGTTTAAAAACCGGATTTCCCGCAGAAATGGAATTAAATATGGCCTACCGTTTAATGGCAAAATATAATATCGGGATCCGCCAGTTCCGGCAGGCGCATTACTACCTCAATAAAAACAGGGAAGGGGTCCGGACGGACAGCCCCTTACGAAGGTCGAAAGACCTGTACGTCTGGTTCCAGCTCGATTCTGCCAGTGGAAATTATAAATCTGCCATGAACAGCCTCCTGGAATATAAAAGGCTAAACGACTCCATACACAATGTTACCAGGCTAAGGCAGATTCAGCAACTGGAGGTTGAATATGAAAGCGAAAAAAAGGAGAATGCGCTGAAGATGAAAGATAAAGATATCCTTGTGCTGAACCAGGATAACCAACTGCAGAAAACCCACCTGCGGCAGGTCAACCTGGTAAAAAACGTCACCTTCTGTGGTATTGTATTATTGTTTGTGATCACCGGACTTCTTTTTAATCAATTCCGTCATAAACAGCAAAGTAACCTGGTCATTTCACAGAAAAATGATTTACTGCAAAACCTGCTGGCAGAAAAGGAGTGGCTCCTGAAGGAAGTGCATCACCGGGTTAAAAATACATTACATACTGTTATCTGCCTGCTGGAATCACAGTCGGCCTTCCTGAAAGACGATGCCAGGAGTGCAAATGAGATCAGCCAGCAAAGAATTTATGCGATGTCGCTGATCCATCAAAAAATTTACCAGACCGATGACATAAAAACAATTGACACGGCTCAATATCTTCCGGAATTTATCCGGTACCTCGATGACAGCTTTGGAAATGACCGGCGAATTGATTTACAAATTGCGATCGACCCTGTGCAGCTCGATATATCACAGGCAGTCCCCGTTGCACTGATTATTAATGAAGCGGTAACCAACTCGTTTAAATATGCGTTCCCCCGTGACAGACGTGGAACAATTGAGATCAAACTGGAACGGCAGGGAAACAAAATCAACCTGGTGATAGCCGACAATGGAATCGGCATCAGCAGTGAACTGATAAACGCCTCGTCAAATTCATTGGGGCTGCAACTGATAAAGGGCCTTGGTCAGGACCTGAAGGCAACAGTAAATATAGAAAACCGTGGAGGTACGCAGATCAGCATTGTGTTTGATTATGTTATCAATGGAGATGACCAGTTGCTGAAAGCATTGAAGGATACAAAAATGTTTAAATGTTAGTTGATGTACATCAATAAAGCTTCAGCGTACAAGTGGGTAAAAATGCACCGGAAACCGGACCCGCCGGCCTGTTTATTTACACAATAAAGATCAACACACATTTTAAAAAAAAGGGACGATTTTCCAGAATTGTTTTGAACTTTTGTATATTTAATTAACCATCTGACCCGATTATCAGACCAGACCAGACTTCTCAAAACGGCATTAAGATCGTACCTGTCAAAAACACCCCGGCTATCCAAATCTCATCCGGGATTTCTATTTTCTTCAAACATCCCACCAGGTAACGGAGGGATGACTTAACAGGTATTGCAGGTTCTGATAAAAACATGCCACATGAGTAAGATCCTATTTTTACTAGTAGTAATATTATTTGTCTGTTTATCCGGAACATCGCAGGAGCTGACAAACACCAGCCTTGCCGTTATGAGAACGGAGATAAAACAACCCGAATTACATCACCAGCTCCAAAATGCGAAGGAAGATACCAGCAAGGTCCGGTTATACCTCTTCCTTTGCAGTTATCACTGGTATAACAATCACCTGAGTGACAGCATTACCTATTATGCCGGAAAGGCCCGGAAGTTGAGCCAGACTTTAAAGTATAACCCCGGATTTAATGAGGCCAGTTTCGTTTTATGCAAAAATTTTCTGCACAATCTTCAGGTACGGCAAGCCCTGAGTCTCATTCCTGAAATGTCAAAAGACCAGCAGGCGCGTTTTCTGCTGGCAGTTGGTGAGCTATACCTTTTTCTTCCTGAACAGGAAAAGTCCAATCTTGATACGGCATTCCATTATTTTAGCAGGGCCCTGGCATTGGCCAGGTCAATCGGTCATGTAAGGATGAAACATGAATGCCTGATCGCGTTGGGAAAATATTATTTTTCTGCAGGTCAATTTATCAGGGGTAAGGGATGTTTCCTGGAGATCATCTCTGATTTTCAAAGAACCGGTGACCGTTCTTCGGAGGCGCATATCTGGTCTGAACTGGGGATTTATATGCCCGACACGGACAGCACAGTAAACGATGAGTTGGCAGCCCATGGCACTGCATTCGAAATCTACATGGATTTAAAAGATACAGGTAATGCCGTTCAGGTACTGGGAGATATGTCCGCGGTCAATATGTATCACTCCAATTTTGAGTTGGCCAGATCACAGATGCTTTATGCAATTCAACTACGCAAGGCAGCGGGCATTAAAAAATTATATAATTGCCAGATAACGGTGTCCCGGATCAGTCATGCTACGGGTAACCTTGACGATGCGCTTTACTGGGCACTGGAAGCAGAGAAAAACATGAAACAACTGGATGTAAGGCCCAACGAGGCAATCAACATGTTACTTGGAATGATCTATGGCGACGATGGACAAGCCGAAAAAAGTCTGCAATACCTGCTTGAAATTACAGAGGCCCATGATACCTGGAGGTATATGCTTTATGCCAGGGTCGTGGAACAATTTATCCGGCTGAAGAATCCGCAAAAAGCATTATTGTATATCAACAAGGCAGAGAAGGAAAATCCGGCAATCCGACCACATGACCGGGAAACCCTTGCTGCCATTAAAGGTGATATTTATGCAGCGATGAATAATCCTTCCCTTGCGGAAAGGTTCTACCTCAAAATGATCCAGCTGGACAAAGCAGCCCAGGAAATTAAATCACGACAGATCATTACATTCCTTCCCGGACTGTCGGGGTCGGAAGCTTATTACAAAATCGCAAAGTTTTATGAAAGCCAGAACCGGCATAGTATTGCGGCAATCTATACCAATCGTGCCCTGCAATTCAACACCTTTACGGGCAATCATTTTTATACCTCACATCTTATGCTTAAAATCTGGTTGCTGAAATTTAAAGTTGATTCCGCCGCTGGTAATTATATTTCCGCCATACAGAGTTATGAAAATTACACGGCACTTAAAGATTCCATATTTAATGCCAAGAGGAGCAATCAGCTGCTGCAGCTCCAGGTAAAATACGATATGGAAAAAAAGGAAACGGATATAAAAACAAGGGACCAGCAGATTCAGTCATTAACCCAGAACGATTTACTGCGACAGGCAAACCTCAAACAGGCGCATCTTATACGGAATATAACCATTGCGTTGCTGGGGATACTGCTTATAGTTGGTGCGTTACTCTATAATCAGTACATCCATAAACAACGTTCAAACAAATTGATCAGCGAAAAGAACACACAGTTGCAACACCTGCTCAGTGAAAAGGAATGGCTGTTGAAAGAGGTACACCATCGCGTCAAAAACAACCTGCATACCGTTGTTTGTTTACTGGAGTCGCAGGCAGCCTACCTGGAAAACGATGCCCGGAGAGCAAACGAAGTAAGCCAGCAACGGATCCATGCGATGTCACTGATCCACCAGAAAATTTATCAGTCGGATGATATAAAAACGCTCGACATGGCAGAATATCTTCCCGAACTGGTCAATTATCTTGACGACAGTTTTGGAAACACAAGACAGATACATTTCGAAGTGGATGTTGATCCGCTGAACCTCGATATTTCCCAGGCGATACCGGTAGCCCTCATCATCAATGAGGCCGTTACCAATTCCATCAAGTATGCTTTCCCCGGGCAAAGGGACGGGACTATTTCAATAAGTATGCACCGGGTAGCTGATCAGATTACACTGGTAATCGCTGACGATGGTATCGGGATCGACAGTTCGTTAATCAAGATATCGCCTGAAACCCTGGGCCTGCAGCTGATAAAGGGGCTAAGCCAGGAGATCAACGCAAGTGTAAACTTTGATAATAACTATGGTACACGGATCACAGTCAATTTCAATCTGAACCTGTTTAATAAGGAGGATCACCGGTTAAACTCCATGAAAGAATTCGAATTGCATATTTAAAAAACCCTCCCTGGGGGCTTAATGCCAAACCAGGAAGGGATCTGAATAATATATACAATCCTAATTTGTAGCCGGCTTTTTCTTCTTGTTCAACAGGTCCTTCAGGGTATTTTTAATAGCCTTTCCGCTATTAACACGGGTAGTGTCGGTACTGGTGCCCTTGCTTGTATCTGTACCGAATATTTTATCTTTCAGTTTATCCTTTACTTCGTTTGTAATTTTTTCTTTAACCACCTGTAACGAATCTTTCGCCCTGACCTTTGCGCTGTCCAGTTTAGCCTGTGCAAAATCCTTTGCCTGGTCTTTCAGGTCACCCACAGCATCACCGGCTACCTGTTTAAGATCCGTACCGATGGATGGGTTGGTGAGCGTTCCTTTCATCTTTACATTCAGATCAATCATATCACTCAGTTTAACCGGAATGCCCTTATTGGCTGCCTGGTTCACCAGTCCGTTTACAAGGTTATTTCCCTGCGTACCCAGGTATTTCCTTGGCACTTTCATTCCTATCGCGTAATCGATCGACTGATCAAATCCGTGCACACCACCGATCTCCATCTCAATATCTTTCACCTTGATGGTAAACGGCTTGACCAGAACCTTACCATTGGCGAACTCTATATAATTTTTGACATCTTTTATATTGATAGTCCTGAGATCATCTATCTGCAATGTATTGGCGAGCTTTTCCAGCGGACCAAACTTCCTGAGCACACCCTGTAAGATCAGGATGCTGCCATTGCCGGTAAGACTGGTAAGATCAGGCATCATGTTGGAAAGAAGGTTGCCATGCATGGCAAGTGAAGAGCTGAGTTTTCCATCCAGGAACTGACCGATCGGCATGAGCTTCTGTACGGTAACGAAGGAATTGAATGCTTTTTGAACACTGATATCCTTAACATCATACGTCAGGGAAATATCAGGTTCTTTTTCATGGACCTTTGTGGAATACGATCCGTTCAGCAGGATGGTTCCGTCCAGTGCATCGGTTTTGACATTCTGCAAGCGGACGGTTTCATCCGCTATAGCCACCGAACCATTTATATTACTGTAGACCACTTTATCATATGTCACCTGGCCTGCTTTTGCATTCAGGGTGAGATCAAGATTGGCTGGCACAAGGAATGGTTCTGTGCTTGCCGGGGTAGTACCCGCTGGAGTTGTTTCTTCAGTGCCCATCCAGTCGTTCAGGTTCATTTTGTCCACCGCAACATTCAATGTACCCTTCAGTGGCTCGTCCTTCATCGCGTAACCGATCAGGTTGTTCAGAAACCCGCTACCGGAAAAACGTGAATTAAGGTAGGAACCATCAAAGTTATCAATGGTAACTGTCTGCGGACTAAACGAAGCATTCACTACCGGGATACTGATGCCACCCGGATAATCCTTTGCCACATATTTCATATTTGTCATTGCTGCAGTGCCACTGATCCGGATTTTATCGTATTCACTTCTGTCAATGTCACGTTTGTTTCCGGCAAAGGCCAGGTTGGCATTTAATAATCCGGAGAGGGTGGTGCCGGGTTCCAATACCACAAACTGTTTTACATTGTCGAGCGTAAAACGTCCCCTGGCAGTTCCATCAAAATTGATATCACTCATGGGTTTGGATAAAAGCAGGGTGAAGTCGACCGGATCCGCACCCACTTCCACATGGCCTTCGCTGATATTGACCGTGGTATTATCAGCTACCCCTCCTGTATTGTTAAGCTGGATCTTCATGTTTCCGTTACGGATAGGTTGCGGGAAATCGTTCGATTGGAACAACAGGTTGGTAATGTCGAGGAAACCACCTGCAATGAATTGCTGGTCGATCCCGCCGTTGGCGGATAACATGTTTCCCTTGGCCGTGATATCGGCATTAACCAGTCCGGCCAGCTTCATACCATTCTCCAGTTTAATAAAACGGGAAACCTGTGCCAGGTCAATCTTTCCTTTCGCTGCTGCATCAATGTAACGGGCCGATTCCGGTTTCTGGAAAATAAACCGGAAATCAAAAGGTTCATTACCCATTTCCAGATGCCCCTTTGAAAGGTTGATATTGGTATTATCAAATTTGCCATCGGGATTACTTGCCTGCAGGCTGATATTGATATTTTTTACCGGCTGTGGAAGTTCCGGATATTGGAACGAGCCGTTGTCGACCTGGAGTTTAACATCGTAGGCAGGGATCTGCTGCGGGCTGTAAGTACCTTTTACAAATCCTTCAAAAGCCGCTTTACCACTGGTTTTGATCTTGTCAAAATCAGTTTTGTAAATGGCCGGTATCATGGAGAGGATATCCTTGAAATCATTCGAAGGGGTTTTGAAACTGATATCCATATTGTAGGTGCTGTCATTAACCAGCTGGAAAAAACCATTGGCCGACAACTTCAGGTTGTTAAGGCTGATATCATCCGTTTTAAAACTGTATTTACCGGTCCTGTTATCGATCTCGATATCTGCACCGATATCGGTACGGGTATTAACCAGGTAGGGGATGGCTGCATAAGTGAAGTTTACCCCATCCGAACTGGTAGTTGTATTGAGGGTAAAAACATCCTGTGTAAAATCGCCACTTCCTTCATGATTGAGTCCCTTGATTTCTGCACTCATTGCACTGGCCTCATCGTTGTAATAAATATAACCATCGCTGATTTTATATTTCTTAAGGGTCATCCTGAACGCAGAGGCCGAGGTATCTGTGGAAGAAGAAGTATCTGTTGATGGCTTCATAATATCCCAGTTGGGCTGGCCTTCCTTATTCACCAGTGCATGGATCCTTGGTGATTCGAGGAATATACCCGATACCTGGATATCGTCGCCCTTGATAACACTGATCAGGTTGGCAGAAACGTCAATCGACTTCGCGCTGATAAGTGTGTCGTTCGGGAAGGCGGGAGAACCTACCACTGAAAGATTATCCATACTGATGGAAACTTTTGGGAAATGCCTGAACACCGAAAGGCTGACATCACCGAATTCAACCTTTGCGGTCAGCGTTTTGTTGATTTCTTTTTTCACCAGGCTGGTGATCTGTTTACTGAATAAAACAGGGATCAGGAAAAGGAGTGCGAGGATCACCAGTACGGTTATACCGGTAATCTTGAGGAATTTCTTCATAGTTTGAATTTTTCTGGGTCGGTAACCCGGCATACACGCTCGGGGCCGAATCCGGACAAAGTTGCGAATATGGTGCCAAAGCTCCAAGTAAATTGGTTGAGTATATTTGCAGGACATATTTGATTATGACACCGGAAAGAGTGGAAAAAATGATGGAAGTGCTGAGAAGAAGGCAGCCGGACCTGACTGTGGTGCTGGAAAATGTTTTTGACCCGCACAATGTATCGGCGGTAATGCGTACCTGCGATGCGGTGGGTGTACAGGATGTTTACGTGTTAAATACACGTGTACCCCATTTTAAAAAATGGGGATTCAAGAGTTCATCCAGCGCTTCGAAATGGCTGACGGTTCATCATTTCGATTCGGTTGATGAATGTTTTACCACATTGAGATCGCGATACGATAAAATCCTTTGCGCCCACCTGGATGACGGAGCCGCTGATTTGTATGCCACTGACTTTTCAGGTAGTAATGCCATTGTATTTGGTAATGAGATCGACGGGGTAAGTGATGAATGCCTTTCCAATTGCGATGGCAGTATACTGATACCACAGGTTGGAATTATCCGTTCACTCAATATCAGTGTGGCCTGTGCGGTCACACTTTATGAAGCATTCCGACAGAAGAAAAAATTGGGTCATTATAACCGCACCGATCTTGACCAGCCAGGCAAACAGGAACTGTTACGGGAGTGGACGGCATATCGCAAAAAAGAGTAAATATCAATCTATGCGCAAGTTATTACTGGGGGCCACATTGCTGTTTGCAGCCATCCTGAATGCACAGCCACGGAAGGTGAAGATCACCGAACTGGAGCAGCTTATCAGGGACAGCAATCACCCGCTGATTGTAAACTTCTGGGCCACCTGGTGTATGCCATGTATTGAAGAGATCCCTTATTTTCAGAAAGCTGTGCTTGCAAATAAAAAAGACTCCCTGGAACTGATCCTTGTCAGCCTTGACATGAAAGATGATTACCCCTCGGTGATTGAAAACTTCATTATAAGACGGAACATCACCAACCGCGTGTTGTGGCTGGATGAATCGGATGCGGATTACTTCTGCCCGCGTATAGATCCCAGATGGTCGGGTTCTATCCCCGCAACGCTGATGGTGAATCCACGCACCGGTTACCGCCGTTTTTACGAACAGCAGCTTACCGAAAAACAACTGACAACGGCAATCAGCGAATTGTTACATGTCGGGATCTGAGTCAGTCTGTTTTTTTAACTGACCAAGAAGATAACAGAAATGGATACCTGCGGCAAGACTGAGGATGGAAAGGATTAACCCGGAGGTACTTCTCGACTGGATACTCCAGGTAATCGCATAGCTTACCAGTGCCAGGAAACAAAGCAGGATTGCCCGGTTGATTAATTTGCGTGACATAAGCTGGATTTTGGTGAGTGTTGTGGTTTGACAATTTGATGCAATCACTTCCGGATTCCACAGGGAAATTAAAAAAAACCTGCGGCAAGCGCAGGTAGTAAATTATAAACACCGGTTTTTTCAACGACGAGGGGTTATTCTGGCCGTTTTATACTACATCCAACCGAGCGGGTAACCCGGGTACTGATCTCCTTGCCGGAAACCAGTTCCTGCATCGCCAGTGCCAGGTGTTTACGGGTGACGTCTCCCGCCGCATTTGAATTATCGTCAATGGCTCCATGGTATACCAGCAAACCCTTTCCATCAAAAAGGAAAACCTCCGGTGTGCGGAGAGCCCCGAAAAGATCGGCCATTGCTGAGTTCTGATCCAGTACATAACTGAAATCATAACCTTGTTGTTTGGCGTAAGCCTGCATATCAGCGAACCCGTCTCCCTTATCCCGGTATGCTTCATTAGAATTCAGCAGTATAACACCAATTTGCCTGGAGGTTGCGTCCTTAGCGGCTTCCAACGTGCGCGACTGGTATTTTTTCACCACCGGGCAGGTATTGCAACTGAACATCACCAGTAATCCGTTCGGTTTTAAGGAACCCCGAAGGCTTACCTCTTTACCGGTAACGTCCTTTAGTTTCGCATCAGCATTGGGTATGGCAGATCCGATTGGCAGGGGGTCATTTATTCCGGTAAAGGCAAATATTATAAGGAGGAACAGGGGTAAAAACCCGGTTAATGATTTTTTCATGATCCTGAGTTTTGGTGAGAACCAAATTTCCACAAAAATCATGCGGGAGGGGCCTGGATGGGATGGATTTTGTTTCGCTCGTCTACTTCGTGTCTTAATGAGTTGATACTCACGTTAAGTTCAAAGCCAATAAGAAGTACCAGTGAATTGAAATAGATCAGCAGCATCAGGATCAGGATGGTGCTGATTGAGCCATAAAGTTCGTTGTAGTTGGAGAAATTACTTACGTAGTAAGAAAACCCGGCAGTGAAAACGATCATCAGGAATGTGGCAAAAATGGATCCCGGGTTGATCAGCCGCCATCTTTTCTGCATGGAAGTGGCATAGCGGTAAATGAACGATATTGACAGGAAGAACATCAGTACAATCAGCAGCCAGCGGAAATTGTGAATGATCATGATCAGTGTTGTATTGGTGATACCTAGCCAGCGAAGCACAGCTCCCTGCGCTATAAGTGCAACCATACTAAGGAAGAACAGGATGAACAGGATAAAGGTCAGCCTGAGTGCCATGAAGCGGCGCCGAAAGCCGCGGCGCCTGACAAAACCGATATAATTTTTATCAAATGAACGCATAATCCCCATTACGGCATTGGAAGAGAAGAAGAGGGCAAGTATAAAACCGGTCGACAATAATCCTGTTCTTGGTTTATCGAGAATATCCACCAGAAATCCTATAATGCCTTCATTGTTTTCCTTACCTGGTACCACATCACGGATCAGTGAAAAAACCTGGTTGATAAACGGTCGCGATATTGGCAGGTAGGGCACCAGTGTGAACATAAAAATAATGGCAGGAGGGATTGCCATCGTAAAATTAAATGCAATGGCAGAGGCGCGTTCTGCAAAACCCACCTTACTTGCATTGAGAAAGAAAAACCTTGTAACATCAAACAGGGGGATGCCCCTGAAACCGGGAATACGGATGTGTTTGCTGCGGCGGATGATAAATTTTACCGGTGCCGATACAAGGAACAATCTCTTCAGCTGTGTAAGGAAGTGAAAACTCATTTGATATTTCTTTTGTTGAGTTCTTCCTGGTATAACCGCGCATAACGAAGATGGTCGGCATAGTTGGTAGTGAAAATATGGGTCTTTGCTTTAAGATCACTGTTCGCTACAAAGTACAGGTAGTTGGTTTTTGGTGCATTAAGAACCGAATCAATTGTAGATTCCTGCGGGGTGCAGATAGGTCCGGGCGGAAGTCCGCGGTTGATATAGGTATTGTATGGCGAAATGGTTGAAGTATGTCCGCTCCGGATCCTGGTGAGTGCGAAATTTTTCAATGCAAATTTCACGGTGGGATCGGCCTGCAATGGCATTCCTGTACTGATCCGGTTGAGATAGGTACTGGCGATCTGCGGTTTGTCGGACGGTGCATTGGTCTCTTCATCGATGATCGAAGCCAGGGTCACTACCTGCTGCGGATCGAGGCCAAGTGCTGTCGCCTTTTGTTTTCGGGTAGTATTCCAGAATGTTTTGTAGGCCTGGTAAAAATGCTGGAAGATGGCGGATGCTCCGGAATTCCAGCGGACCGTATAGGTCAGTGGCATCACAGCTGCCATAACGGTATTGGTATCGAGTCCGTACCTGGAAAGGGAATCGGGACTATTAAGGAAACTGATCATTTCGGTGGAATCACATTCGAAGGCCCTGCCGATCTTTCCCGCCAGTGATTCCTTTGTACGAAGTTTGGTAATAATAAAGTCGACCGGTTTCTGCGATCCGTTTCGAAGCATTCTTACCAGGTACAAAAGGCTCATACCCTTCGGGATTTCATAACGGCCGGCTTTCACATTTTTATACCCGACCATACGGGAAGTCCAGTCGAACCAGGTTTCACTACCAATAACCTTGTTCTCCAGTAATATTTTTTTAAGTGCGGGGTAATCGGTTCCTGTGGGCACGTACAGATATTTATCCGCGGGCTGGCGGACAGTTGCACCAAAAAATTTGTAGGCAACAAAGATTCCAACAAGGAGGACCAGGGTCAGCAGGACAAGAAATATTTTCTTTTTATTCATCTTACGATCTTTATCAACGTTTGCGGGAACCAAAGTAAATAAAAAACCCTGCCATTTAAAGGACAGGGTTTATAATTAAGTAAGGGATATCTTATTTGTTCGTATCGTTAAGATTGATAGTATTACCTGGAACGGGATTAACAGGAGCAGCAGGGGCTGACTGGGCTGGTAAGGTAGCATCTTTAACTTTCTGGCCGGGGTTGGAACCTGAATCGACGGAACCGCCCCTGATGAAAAAAGCAGAACAGACGCAGAGTACCCCGATGATAGCTGCAAATACCCAGGTACCTTTTTCAAGAACATCGGTAGTTTGTTTCACTCCCATGAACTGATTACTCAGACCGGCAATACTACCGGCGAGACCGCCGCCTTTTGGATTCTGGACCAATACGATCATACCCAAAATAACAGAAGAGAGGATGATCAGGATAAGGAATAAAATAATCATTTCACAAAAACTTTAATTGTTCGATTTTGGCTGCAAAATAAACGGATTTAGCGGGATCGAGCAAACTTAATTTTTCATACACCAGCCTGGCCTTCTCCGGATTTCCCTGTTTAACCCAAACTTCAGCCATGGCTTCCGTCCACACATCACGTCCTTTGATGGAATGTTCCGCCATTTCCTCGATCTGTTTTTCCTCCGGAATGCCGCCCGTAGCTGCTGTAGCGGGAATCCGTTTCATGGTCTTGAGCCATTGGGTAAAACTCTTCAATTGCTGGCTGAGCCTGTCAACCGGTTTATCCTCCTCCCTGGCCTGGATGCCCTGGGATGCAAAATAATCGACGGTATGGAGAGGTTCAAAGGTCAGTTCCTGGTTTTCCGATACCGGTTCTTCCCGGTAAGGGGCAATCCTGAGCGTTGGAAGATCCTGTCCCGATTCTTCGGGGGGCAGATCCTCTTCCTCCTCAATTATAATCTCTGGTTCACCAGGTATCAGTTCAGTTTCCGGATCAGTGATCTCTGTCAGGGATTCTTCAGAATTGGCTGCAGCGGGTAATTCTTCCGGCTCTTCCACCGCATAACGGTTCATTTCGTCAAAAACATCATGTTCAGACTCCTGGTAAACAGGCAACCTGCCTTTCTCGTTTCCTTCTTCGGTAACAGCAGCTACCAGTCCCGTCAGCTGGTCAAAGGCTACCTCTTCACCGGTCCATGATTTTTGTTTCAGGTCTGAGGAAGAAGGCTCTTCAGTTTGAATGTCCGAATGCCCGGTTTCCGAATTCTCCAACGCTGTTATAGTGTCGGGCTGGTCTGTATCAATATTTTCATCACGCCCTTTATCAGGCAGGTCATCACTGGATTCACCAGCTTTATCAGATTCCAATGGGGGAGTGGAAGTTTCATGATCTTCCGCTGTTTCAGATCCGGATAAATCTTCTTCCGTTATAGTTGAATGCTCGCTAATAACCACATCACCCGTATCAAAAATAAGATGGGCGAGCCAGGAGGTATCAGGCATCCAGATCTCTGCTTTCTGCAGTTCCTGATCCAGCAGGGGCGACTGCTCCGATTGCAGTTTTTTCAGGTACAGGAGGCGACCCGCCACGAAGAAGGGATATCGTTCCACCAGTTGCTGCAACTCAGGCACAGAGGTCTCCTGAAGGTTATCCTTCTGTAAAATTGATCGTGTGAAATCAGTAACGGCAACGCGCATTAAAAAAATAGTTAATTGTTCAATGAAATGGTTAGACTGCTACCAATCCGAAAATATCCGGTTAAAAATATCATCGGTAACATCTTTGATAATCCTCGGAAACAATGCCAATTCTGCTTCGGTAATAGATTGCTGGGAATCGAAATCGTAGTTCCGGCTGATATCGTATTCCTTTGTGTCGTTACCTTTCTGGTCAATCCGGACAATATGCACCGTAACTGTAAGCCTGTTTTGTGATGACACTCCATTTGAAACACCGGCGGTGCTCACCGAGTAATTGATAATGGTTCCATTGAGCAGCCAGTCGGCATTGTCGTCATTGGTCTGGCCAAGTTTGGTCTGGGCAACAATCTTCTGCCGTACGGCATCAGTCAGCTGCGGACTCAATTGGGGATTTACATACGGAGCCCTGTTCTCAAAGAAGTTAACCTTGACAGTTTTAATGGAGTCAGGTATGGAAATATCAGCGAACCGGTATACTCCGCAACCCGAATTACCCACTGAGGTAAGAAACAAAAGGATGCCGATGGCAGCCACTCCCAGTAAACTTTTCCCCCTTCTGAGGGTATGGAAAAAGTCAGTTAATTTATTCATCAATATCGTATTCTTTTAATTTCCTGTATAAGGTACGTTCACTGATTCCAAGGTCCAGCGCTGCATCTTTTCTTTTGCCCTTATGTTTCTTCAGCGCTTTTATAATCAGTTCTTTTTCCTTGTCCATAATATTAAGGCTTTCTTCCACCTCTTCATGATCATGGATATCATCGTTATGCATTAGCACCGGTTGCAATGCCTGCGGCGGAGCCACAGCAGCCGGAACATATAACGGATGTAAATTTTCCGCTGTTTTCAGTTCCTTCAGTCCGTTGATGAATGCCGGATCCTGCGTTACACCATTCGGATTCTGCAACATATCCAGGAACATCCTTTTCAATTCTGTTACGTCCTTCTTCATATCGAAGAATAATTTGTAAAGGATCTCCCGTTCATTTGCAAAATCGTGACCGGCTGCTGCATTATGTCCGGTCACTGCAGGCAAACGGTTACTGGAATAAGGCTGGAGGAATTTACTTAACTGTTTTGCTGTAACATTTTTGTCCTCCGAAAGCACCGAGATCTGTTCCGCAATATTCTTTAATTCACGCACATTGCCGGGCCAGGGATAGTTAATTAACAGGGCTTTTGCTTCCTCATCCAGTTGTACCGGGGCAGTTTTGTATTTATCTGCAAAGTCGGCCGCAAATTTCCGGAAAAGTATGTGGATGTCTTCTGTACGATCGTGCAGGGACGGAACGCGGATCGGTACCGTGCTCAGCCGGTAATAGAGGTCTTCCCGGAACTTACCTTGTTGCACCAGTTGAAGGAGGTCCTTGTTGGTAGCTGCAATTACCCGCACATCGGTCTTCTGCACCTTACTTGAACCCACCCGGATATATTCGCCGGCTTCCAGCACCCTCAACAGGCGCGCCTGTGTGCCGAGCGGAAGTTCTCCAATTTCATCCAGGAAGATCGTTCCACCATTCACCGTTTCGAAGTATCCTTTGCGGGAATCCACCGCACCGGTAAACGAACCTTTTTCATGTCCGAACAATTCGGAGTCGATGGTACCTTCCGGTATCGCTCCGCAGTTCACCGCAATAAAGGGATTGTGTTTCCTGTTTGACAGCGAATGGATGATCAGTGAAAATGCTTCTTTACCCACTCCGCTTTCCCCGTTGATCAACACAGTAAGATCCGTATTGGCCACCTGGGCAGCAACCTGCAATGCATAATTCAATTGTGGCGAATTCCCGATAATGCCAAACCGGTTCTTGATCGTTTGTATGTCCATAACTTGTTTCCTTAATTAAACTGCTTTTTGCAGTTGTTCGGTTTGCAACACGGTACCAAGCAGGGTTCCCTGCGAACAGGAAGTGATCAGTACATCGGCGTAGTCACCTGGCCGGAGACCCGCTTCTGCCTTTGAAAATACAATCACCTTACCCTGCGAACTTCTTCCCATCCAGTCGTCCGCACTTTTTTTACTCTCTCCTTCAATCAATACGCGGAATGTCCGGCCAAGGTCGGCCTGGTTATTCTCCAGGGACAACCTGTTCTGCAACTGCACTATTTCATGCAGCCGGCGTTTTTTTACCTCCAGCGGTACATCATCCTGATACCTGCGCTGGGCAAGGGTTCCAGGGCGTTCGCTGTAGAAGTACATATAAGAATAATCATACCTCGCATATTCCATGATCCTCAAAGTATCCTGGTGGTCTTCTTCTGTTTCGGTACAAAAACCGGAAATAAGATCGGAACTGATACCGCAACCAGGTATGATTTCACGGATGCGGTCGATCTTTGCCATATACCATTCGCGCGTATAGGTGCGGTTCATCAGCTGAAGCACCCTGGTACTACCGCTCTGCACCGGCAGATGAATATAATCGCAGATATTTTCATACCGGGCAATTGTATGTAATACGTCGTCGGTAATATCTTTGGGATGCGAAGTGGAGAAACGCACACGAAGGAGGGGGGAGATCTCCGCTACGGAAGCAAGCAGGCCGGCAAATGTAACCGTTGGCTGGTTTTCGGAAGTAAAGTAATAGCTGTCTACATTTTGTCCCAGCAAGGTTACTTCCCGGTATCCCTTTTCAAATAAATCACGGCACTCCGCAAGGATACTGGAGGTTTCGCGGCTTCTTTCCCGACCCCGCGTAAATGGCACCACACAAAACGAACACATATTATTGCAACCCCGCATGATACTTACAAAGGCAGAGATGCCGTTGCTGTTAAGACGCACGGGTGTAATATCTGCATAGGTCTCTTCCCGGCTCAGTAGTACATTGACTCCTTTTTGTCCAAGATCAGCTTCATTAACCAGGGAAGGCAGGCTCCTGTAAGAATCGGGACCTACAACAAGGTCTACCAGTTTTTCTTCTTCAAGGAATTTTGATTTCAGGCGTTCCGCCATACAACCCAGCACACCTACCAGCAATGATTTTTTCTGCTTCTTGAGCCGGCGGAATTCTGTCAGCCGTTTACGCACCGTCTGCTCCGCTTTTTCACGGATAGAACAGGTATTGATAAAAATGAGGTCCGCTTCTTCCACGTCGCGCGTAGCTCCGTATCCTTCACCATTGAGAATGGAAGCCACCACTTCGCTGTCGGCGAAATTCATCGCGCAGCCATAACTTTCTATGTAGAATTTCCGGGTATACCGGCGCTGTATATCGCCCTCGGGGGCAAACGGTTCACCCTGCCGGGCCTCGTTATGTTTAACCGGAAATCCGGCCGCTGCTATTTCCTTCACGATTTCTGCCATCAAATTGGGTTTGTTCCGAAAAATCCGGGATGCAAATATACGGTAATAGGGCAATTTATGACAGGATGTCAGCAAAAATCAACTCGTGCCGACGGAAGGAAGTTTCCGGGCCAGCCAGCTGTCTTTCAGCGGGATGATCCAGTTCTCTTCCAGTTCAGCCTTGTTAAGTACAGTATTATTGAAATAAAGGGTATCGGGACTGATAAAATTATTTTCGAAACTATACCCCAGCTGGGCCAGGGGGAGTAATTGCACACGGTCCTTTACCACAAATGCGAGCATGGTCCGGTCGAACAGATGCACTCCATAGGTTTGTTCCAGTTCTTTTATAAAACGGACGGAACTATCGGTGCTGCAGCCGCTGACGCCGGTGGCGGTTTCATCAGCCATGAGCACGATAAACTGTCCGAAGAACAGATATCCTGCTGCTTTTACCGGGGTACCATGGGTCTTCCATTCACCTGCAAAAACTTCCAGTTGTTGTTCAAGCGAAAGCGCTTCGGAGAGTGAAAAGAGCCGGCTGGACTGGTAAATCCAGACCCGGGAGGAAGGATGGAATCCTTTATCGATAAGATGTTTGTATTCGAGGTTCATAGGCTGCAAATTTACGGCACTATTCCATACTTGCGGCTACCATTTCAGCAATATCGAGAACCTGTACACCGTCTTCCCTGTCGGCCAGTTTAACTCCATCGGTCAGCATGGTATTACAGAAGGGGCAGGCAGCTGCAATCACTGATGAACCGGTACCGATGGCTTCATTACTCCGGTCGAGGTTGATCCGGATATTACCTTTTTCTTCTTCCTTGAACATCTGTGCACCACCGGCTCCGCAACACAGGCCCTTACTCCTGCAACGTTTCATTTCCACCAGTTCAGCATCCAGTCCTTCCAGTACTTTGCGGGGTGCTTCATAGATCCCGTTGGCGCGGCCCAGATAACAGCTGTCGTGGTAGGTAATCTTCTTACCCTTATACATACCTGATTCCTTCAATCTGATTTTTCCATCATCAATAAGCTGCTGGAGGAACACAGTATGATGGATCACTTCGTAAGTACCACCGAGTTCAGGATATTCATTCCGGAAAATATTAAAACAATGGGGACAGGTGGTCACGATTTTCTGGATACCATAGTTATTCAGTACCTGGATATTCTGGTAGGCCATCATCTGGAACATAAATTCATTCCCTGCACGGCGGGCCGGATCACCGGTACACATTTCTTCTTTGCCTAGGATCGCGTAATCGATCTTCAGTTTGTCCAGGATAGTGGCGAATGCTTTTGTTATTTTTTGTGCTCGCTGGTCGAAGCTTCCGGCACAACCTACCCAGAATAAAACTTCGGGCGACTTTCCATTGGCAAATAACTCGGCAACTGTTGGAATCTGCATCCGGTGAAATTTTCTCAAATCTAAACTAAAAAGGCATTAATTAACTGATAAGAAAACGTTTCCATTATTTTTGTCCCCTGCATGGCTATCAAGAAAATTATTCATCGGATCTTCAATTGGGAATTGTGGAATTTTTATGTCCTGTACTTCCCCATCGGTTTTGCCTGGTTCTGGTATTGTCTTCGAAGCGGTTCGTTCTGGTACTTCAGTTCATCGAACCCAACAATTACTTTTGGCGGTTTTGAAGGAGAAGGTAAAAAAGAAATGTATGACCAGCTACCACCTGAACTGGTACCCCGTACAATTTATATCCCGAACGATTTGCCCGTATCGGCCATGCTGGAAAAAGTTACCTCTGCCGGTTTTACTTTTCCATTTATTGTAAAACCGGATGTGGGAATGAAGGGAATCCTGTTCCGCAAGATCGAAAGTGCCGAACAGCTGATACGTTATCACGAACGCATTCCGGTGGAGTACATTGTTCAGGATCTTATAGAAATGCCTGTGGAAGTGAGTGTGTTTTATTATCGTCACCCTTCCTCACAAAAGGGAACGGTAAGCGGCTTCATCCACAAGGAACTTTTGCAGGTTTCAGGTGATGGTTTACATACATTACGGGAGCTTACAGAAAAACACCCGCGTGCCCGGTTCCGGATGGAGGAAATGGAACATCGCCATGGACACCGCTTTGAGCGGATTCTTCCGGAAGGGGAAATCTTCTATCTTTCATATGCCGGAAACCATAACCGCGGTGCACAATTCACCAACCTGCACCGGGAGATCAACCAGCGTATGCATGAGGTCTTTGATGAACTGAGTTTAAAAACGCAGTTTTATTATGGACGGTATGATATTAAAACCAATTCAATTGAGGACCTGAAGGAGGGCCGCAATTTCCAGATCATTGAATTCAACGGTTGCGGGGCAGAGCCCAACCATATCTACGATTGCGGAATGAGTATCTGGCAGGCTTATAAGGTTATCCTCACCCACTGGAAAGCTTTATACCAGATCAGCCGTTACAATAACAGACATGGAGTACCATACTGGTCGTTCAAAAAAGGCCGTGAACATCTCCGTGCATCCAACCGCCATTTCCGGTTACTGGAAAAGTTTGACTGATCATTCAATTGAGTTGCCTGTATCATGCAGGTCTTTTGCAAGCTAAATCTTATCACGTATTTTCGTTTTATGCATCCACTAATGAAAATATTCCTGACCGGTATGCTGGTCAGTTTCCTTGGATCGCTCCCGTTGGGAACTTTGAATATCGCCGCGATGCAGATTTCCATTTCGGATGGTGTTTTACCGGCTGTTTATTTTGCTTTCGGCTCTTTACTGGTGGAAGTAATTTATGTACGATTGTCGCTTGTAGCGATGGATTGGGTTCGCCGGCAGGAAAAACTTTTCAGGATTCTTGAATGGGTAACACTGGGCATTGTACTGGCACTGGCGGTGGCCAGCTTCTGGTCGGCTTCCCATCCAACACATACAGCAAATCCAATTCTCAGTAATACCTTACCGCGTTTTGTACTCGGGGCAGTTATGTGTGCAGTGAACCCCGTGCAGATTCCTTTCTGGTTTGGTTGGAGTACCGTATTGTTTACCAAAAAAGTTTTGTTACCGAGAAGTGATCATTACAACTGGTACATTATCGGTATCGGCCTGGGCACATTGGCAGGCAACTGTGTTTTTATCTTCGGTGGATTACTTATAGCAAGCCGGATCAACAATAATCAGTCGATCCTCAACTGGATCATCGGCGGAATTTTTACCGTTACCGCCATCATCCAGTTATGGCGGATGTATAAAAAAAAAGACGCAGCACACCAGCTGGAACATCCGGAGGAACTAAGTGATAAATTCGGGGAGCAGGCCGGTCGGTTTGAAAAGATGTCGGAGAAAAAGGATGATTAAACCTCCTGGGTCCATTTATCGCGTTCATCAGGACTGAACTTCCAGGGAGCGAAATTATTTTCGATATTACCAAACATGGCTGTCCATTCAGCTGGCGCATTACTTTCTTCCATCACCAGGTAACGTCTTAACTGCAGGATGATATCAAGCGGGTTGATACTGACCGGACATTCCTGCACACAGGCATTACAGGTCGTACATGCCCTCAGTTCCTCCACCGTGATATAATCATGCAACAACGATTTACCATCGTCCTGGAAAGTTCCGGATTGATCTATGTTTTTACCCATGGCTTCTGCCCGGTCGCGGGTATCCATCATGATCTTGCGGGGTGATAACTTTTTTCCGGTAATGGTGGCAGGGCAGGCTGCTGAGCAACGGCCGCATTCTGTACAACTGAATGCATCCAGCAAATTTTTCCAGGTGAGATCGTTCACGTCCCTTGCACCGAACTTGGGCGGTGCTTCGCCTGCAGCCGGTGCCAGTTCGGGTTGCATGGCGTACAATACTTCGTTCTGGATGGCGGGCATATTGTCCATCTTTCCTTTTGGAACCAGTTTGGTAAAATAGGCATTCGGGAAAGCGAGAATGATATGCAGGTGTTTGGAATAGGGAAGGTAGTTAAGGAATGCAAAGATCCCCAGGATATGTAACCACCAGCACACACGTTCCAATACAATGAGTGAAGTATCGGGGAGTCCGGCCAGCAAGGGTTGTATATACCGGGAAATTAAAAAGTTCCCGGTTGGATGTGCCGCATAATGTTCCACACCGCGGGTCTGTAGTAAGGTGTCACTTGCATCCAGCGTCAGGAACAATGTCATCAGTACAATCTCGGTAATGAGGATATAGTTGGCATCACTGCGCGGCCAGCCATTAAGGTCGCGGCTTCTGAACCTCGGAAGCCGGATAATATTACGGCGTACCAGGAAGATTGCACAGGCAACAATGACCAATACGGCCAGTACCTCAAATGTATCGATCAGGAAATTATAGGCGCCCCCCAGTATTGGCGCAAAAAGCCGATGGGTGCCAAGTACTCCGTCGAGTACTATTTCCAGCACTTCGATATTGATAATAATGAAACCCGCATATACAAACAAATGAAGCACGGCCACCAGAGGATTACGGAACATTTTTTTCTGGCCGAATGCCAGCAGCAGCAGGTTCTTCCATCGTTCAGCGGGGTGATCACTCAGATCCTGTGGCCGGCCAAGCCGGATATTACGCAGGATTTTCCCCGCTTCTTTTATAAAGAGGCCGATCGCCAATCCACTGACAAGAACGAATAATATTTGTTGCGCAATTTGCATAAGCAATCAGTTACAAGTGCTAATTTACGCCTCAATACTACTTCAATATGCCGGCATCGAAAAATTATATCCTGGATGAAGTGATCGCAGCCAAAAAGCTGAGACGGATGGCACTTGAGATCATCGAAAACAACGACAGTGAACAGGAGATCGTGCTGGCCGGAGTCGACGATAACGGAAGTGTGATTGCCAGGATCATTGAAAAACTGATTTCTGAACTTTCATCTATCCGTACATCCCTGATCACTATATCCCTGGACAAACGGGTTCCGGGAGATATAAAACTCAGTGCTGATCCGGGTTTTAATGACAAAGTGGTTATTATCGTAGATGATGTGGCCAACAGCGGCAAGACTTTATTATATGCATTAAAGCCGTTCCTGGAGTATCATCCCAAAAAAATCCAGACGCTGATCCTGGTGGAACGCAGCCATAATTCTTTTCCGGTGCGGCCCGACTATACCGGCCTTTCCATTGCTTCAACCCTCCAGGAACATATCTATGTGGAGGTGGAAGGGGCAAAAGTGAAGGGTGCGTACCTGGCATAGTGATTGCAAATTCTTCAATTGAAGAATTTTGGCTCCTGATCCAGGAACAGGTTTGGTTTCAGCATGCAGAGGTTTATGCTTCTAAAACATTACAGACATTTTTCAGTTTGCGGCGTTTTGAGATTTTAAAAATAAAGAAGGTATCCCTTTAACTTTCCCCGGCTGTCGAGCATCAGTGCGGGAGCGGGGCATTTGAATGAATTGAGTACAAAAAACGCCGATTTCAAAAACCTGCTGCGTGTTGGGATTTTTGTAAAATCAATATCGGGGGAAAGATAGTATTGCCTGTTTCTTGGGATCTCACTCCGGTCGGTCACAGTACCCGTTTCCCGGCTGGTCCACCTGTTTTCAAAACCTCCGAACATTCCTGAAGCTCCATAACCAGCGGCTATATTCAACCAGGCCGGAAGCGAAGATCCTTTAACGAATGATTTCAGGTTAAAACTTAACCAGTAAGTCTGCGCGTTATAATCCTTCAGCATTCTTTCACTCCAGCCCGCTCCATAAAGATCATCGGCGCGGCTCTGGAGCTGGGGATCATTATAACTATTACCATGAAAAGAAAATTTATACTGGATCCTTTGCTCCTGCCAACCCAGTTCCTGCCCGATAAATAACCCGGTGCCAAATACATTGGCGCCGATATCCGTCCAGCTCCATCCCCATTTGGAAGAATAGGCATCGAGAAATTCAACTCCTGTAAGGAATGCGGCGCCGGTCAGCCCGCCGAGTAATACAGCCTGCTTTCGTGGAAGTCCGGCCCATTGCCACATGGCGGCATTCACCTTACCTGCTGTGTAGGCTGTCCATGCATGTCCGAATTTATCAACCTGGAGCCACTCCCGGCTGTCGTTAAAAGTATGGAAAGAACTACGGTCTTCCTTGTTATACCAACTCCGGTCCAATACCAGCAATGTGCCTGCATATATTGCTGCAGTGGAACCACCAACCAGCCATTTACGGCTATTGCTGTCAATGTTAGCAGGTGGTGAAAACGGTTGCTGGGCGGTACTTTCAGCTGCCGGTAAAATAATGCTGGTTATAATCAGTAAGGACGTTACCCATCTGCTTTGTTGTATTGCAGCGTTGAGTCGCGATAAGCAGCCGGTAAAAAAAGGAAAGTCCATACGGGCAAAAATACGTTTCCGCTTCCTTTTAAGATTTAAAACACAAAAATCTATAACTTCAACCCCCGGATAATGACGTTTTTATACCAGATTATAAGCCAGATCCGGATCAGTAAACCCTCAAACCAACGAATAAAAATTATACAATATGGATGCAGTGATCCTTGACAAAGTGAATACCTGGTTAAATGGAAGCTTCGACCAGTCAACAAAGGATGAGATCAGGAAATTACAATCTTCCAATCCGGACGAACTGGCGGATGCTTTTTACCGGAGTCTTGAATTCGGGACAGGTGGTCTGCGGGGCGTGATGGGAGTTGGGACCAACAGGATGAATAAATACACAGTGGGCATGGCAACGCAGGGTTTTTCCAACTACCTGCTGAATTCATTTCCCGGCGGGGACATCAGTGTGGCCATTGCGCACGACAGCCGTAATAACAGCCGGTTCTTTGCAGAAACTGCAGCAAATGTTTTTGGAGCAAATGGTATTAAAGTGTACCTGTTCGATAGCCTGCGGCCAACACCGGAACTATCATTTGCCATCCGTCATTTCAAGTGCAAAGGGGGAGTGGTCTGTACCGCCTCGCATAATCCAAAAGAATATAACGGATACAAAGCCTATTGGGACGATGGAGCACAGCTGGTACCACCGCATGATACCAATGTGATCAGCGAAGTGGAAAAAATCGGTTCGGTAGATGATGTAAAGTTTACCGGAGGTGAAAAAAATATCACCATTATCGGCCAGGAAGTGGATAATGCCTACATAAAAATGGTGAAGGGATTAAGTGTGTATCCCGAGGTTATTAAAAAACATCATGACCTGAAAATTGTCTATACACCCATCCACGGCACGGGCATAAAACTTGTACCTGCTGTGCTGGAAGAATTTGGGTTCACCAATGTAAATATTGTAAAAGAACAGAGCGAGCCAAATGGTGATTTCCCGACTGTTCATTATCCAAACCCTGAAGAGAAAGAAACCATGAGTATCGGACTGAACAAGGCACGCGAGCTGGATGCCGATATCCTGCTTGGTACCGATCCGGATGCTGACCGTGTGGGTATTGGCGTGAAGGACAATCATGGAGAATGGGTGCTGATGAACGGAAACCAGACTGCTGTGCTGGCTTTTAATTACCTGCTGGAGGCAAGGAAGGCAAAGGGTATCAACCAGTCTAATGATATGGTCATTACCACGATCGTTACCACTGGTATGATCGACGGACTGGCAAAGGCCAACGATGTGGCCTGTTACCGTGTGCTGACCGGTTTTAAATGGATCGCTGAAATGATCCGGAAAAAAGAAGGCAAAGAAAATTATATTGTTGGCGGGGAAGAAAGTTTCGGACTGATGATCGGCGATAAAATCCGCGACAAGGATGCTATCAGTGCCGTGGCATTACTCTGTGAAATGGCGGCTTATGAAAAAGATAAGGGTCGCACCCTGTTCCAGAAACTGATCGATCTTTATGTACGTTATGGTTTTTATAAAGAAGACCTGATCTCCATCACCAAAAAAGGAATGGATGGCCAGGCCCAGATTGCAGCGATGATGGAATCCTATCGCAGCAATCCGCCAAAAACAATCAATGGTTCACCGGTAAAGGAATTGCTTGATTACGAATTGCAGGTGGCAACGGATCTGTCGACCGGCAAAACCCGGAAGATCGAACTGCCGCAATCCAATGTACTCCAGTTCATTCTTGAAGATGGCAGTATTATTTCGGCAAGGCCGAGTGGTACCGAACCGAAGATCAAATTTTATTTCAGCACGAGTGAGAAACTGGAGAAGCCGGAAGACTTTGACCGTGTGAATAAAGAACTTGATCAAAAGATAAAAGCGATCATCGCTGATATGAAGTTGTAGTAATATCTTGCAGCCCTTATGAGATCAACGGAAGATGGATATCGCCAACAGGGACTGAGAAAAAAAATGGTCGACATTGTCAGGTCAAAAGGGATCAGCAATGAAAAAGTGCTGCAGGCTATCGGATCGGTGCCAAGGCATTTTTTCCTGGACTCTGCATTTGAAGAGGCATCGTATGAGGATAAGGCATTTCCGATAGGTGAGGGACAAACGATCTCACAACCCTATACGGTAGCATATCAAACGCAGTTACTGGAACTGAAACCCTTTATGAAAGTGCTGGAAATAGGCACGGGCAGTGCATATCAGGCTGTGATCCTGGCCGAACTGGGTGCGCAGGTGTATACAATTGAGCGGCAGAAGAAACTCTTTGATATAAACAAACAGTTTTTATTCCTGAAAAAGTACCATTCCATTAAGTTCTTTTATGGAGATGGTTTTGAGGGCCTGCCAACCTATGGGCCATTTGACAGGGTGATCATCACGGCAGCGGCGAATATTGTTCCGCCAAAACTGATCAGCCAGTTAAAACCCGGAGGTATGATGATCATCCCGCTGGGAGATCATGATAAAGACCAGCAGATGACAAGAATTACCAAGATGCAGGACGGCAGTCTTAAAGAAGAGCGTTTTGATTCATTCTCGTTTGTGCCGATGCTGGTGGGTAAATCAAATTAAAGATTGGTGCCGGTTAACCTTAAACAGATAAACGGGCACATTTTACAGGTAGATAAAAGAAAGGTGCCGGAATTAAAACTCCGGCACCTTTTTTATTTCTTTCCGATGCTGACCAGTCTGGTACTGATATCAGCCGGATCTATGTTCCTTTAAATCTTTCTTCTGGTTCAACTGTTGTGTTGTTATAACCACATCTGTTGTGTTATATCCTTAAAGATGGATTGCTTCACCAAAAGCCACTTCAATCGCGTCCTTCACACTTTCGCTGATGGTCGGGTGGGGGTGGATACTGTTCAGCACTTCATGATGTGTAGTTTCAAGTTTGCGTGCGGTAACGGTTTCTGCAATGATCTCTGTTACATTATAACCAATTGCATGCGTTCCCAGCCACTCGCCGTACTTGGCGTCGAAGATTACTTTTATAAATCCTTCTGCGTGACCGGCAGCTGAAGCCTTACCGGAAGCACTCAACGGGAATTTGCCAACCTTGATCTCAAATCCTGCATCGCGGGCCTGCTTTTCGGTATATCCAACAGAAGCAATTTCGGGATAACAATAGGTACATCCGGGTACATTGTTATAGTCGAGCGCTTCGGGTGCATGCTGAAATTTCTTTTCACCAAAAGCAATTGCCTCTACACAGATAATTGCTTCTTTACTGGCCACGTGTGCCAGGGCCTGGCCAGGAACGCAGTCACCGATTGCATAAATACCGGGCACATTTGTCAGGTAATTCTTATCAACGGTGATTCGGCCTTTGTCGGTCTTCACTCCAAGTGTTTCCAGTCCGATCCCTTCAATATTTGCAGATACCCCTACAGCACTCAGTACAACATCGGCTTCCAGTTTGATCTCACCATTGGCTGTCTTAACTGTAGCTACCACACCCTCACCTGAAGTATCCACGGAAGTCACTTCACTGTTGGTAAGTATATCGATTCCCTGTTTCTTCAGGTTCTTTTCCAGTTCCTTTGAGATTTCTTCGTCTTCCACGGGTACCACTTTTGGAAGGAATTCAACAATCGTCACCTTGGTGCCGATACTATTGTAGAAATAGCCGAATTCAACGCCGATAGCGCCGCTTCCCACTACTATAATACTCTTTGGTTGTTTGGGCAGCGACATTGCTTCGCGGTATCCGATGATCTTTTTTCCATCCTGTTTAAGTGAAGGAAGTTCCCGGCTACGGCCACCTGTTGCAATAATGATATGTTTACCTTCAACGGTTGTTTTCTGACCATCTTTTTCTACTTCGATCTTACCGTTTGCAACCAGCTTCCCGAAACCCATTACCACATCAATCTTGTTCTTTTTCATGAGAAAGGTTACACCCTTGCTCATTTTGTCAGCCACACCGCGGCTTCTTTTTATAATTGCATCGAAGTTGGGGGTACCGGTCGCTTCAATCCCGTACGACTCGGCATGTTTGATATCGTTGACTACCTGGGCCGACCGTAGCAGCGCCTTGGTGGGAATACAACCCCAGTTCAGGCAAATGCCACCGAGGCTTTCTTTTTCAATAATGGCTGTTTTAAAGCCCAGCTGAGAAGCACGGATTGCGGCAACATAACCGCCAGGTCCGCTACCAAGAACAACTACATCGTACGCCATTGTAATGATTGATTTATTAAGAATAGGAATTCCGCCGTAGGCAGTTTTCATTTACGAGCCGCAAAGTTATTTGAAAACAGCCAATCAGGCAAAAATGGGAAACCGATCATCAACCACGTACAATAACTGCCCCGAATGGTACTTCCCGCCGTTCCAAATCGTTTCCGGCCATTGGCAGAATTATTGATGTAATGGCAGGATCAATCCTGTCGGTCAAACCGCCAACGATTGCAAAAAAAACCGCATCGCCACAATACCTAAATACCTGCAATACCCATGAGCACCACACCCGGTCAATCCACCCTGCCTTATTATGCAAAATTCAGCCTGAACCTGCTTTCGGTTTTTATGATCGGATTTTTACTGGTCATTGGCGGTGATATCCTGCTTCCTCTTTTCTTTGCGATCATCCTGGCAATGTTACTGCTGCCGGTCAGTAACTGGCTGGTACGACGCGGCCTGCCCGAGGTACTGGCAATGTTACTTTCTATCCTGCTGGCCTTATTTTTCATTGCAGGGATTATCTATTTCCTTTCTTCCCAGATTGCAAATTTTGCAAATGACTGGCCATCCATCAAACAACACCTGCAGGATCACCTGCAGACAGTCCGCAACTGGGTAAGCGATAAATTCAATATCAGTTACAAACAACAGGAAGATGCACTGAAGGAAGCGTCAAGTGATATGAAAAGTTCGGGAAGCGGCGTGGTTGGAACAACACTGGTTTCGGCTGTTGGTTCGCTGCTGGCAGTGATCCTGCTGCCCATCTATACCTTCCTGATCATGTACTACCGGCGGCTGATCCGCAAGTTTTTTCTCGACAGCTTTGGCGAAAAAAACAAAGGAAGTGTACTGGAGGTTATTGAAGAATCAAAGACAATTATCCAGGGTTATATGGTCGGACTCCTTATCGAAATGGCCGTGGTGACGGGTCTCAATGCAGCCGGATTTTTTATCATCGGCATCCAGTATGCTTTTTTCCTGGCCCTGCTGGCGGCAATCCTTAATATGATCCCGTATATCGGAATGCTGGTGGCATCTGTAATCTGTATGATCATTACACTGACTACCTCTGATAGTATGACGGACGTGTTATGGGTTGGCCTTATCCTGGTGATTGTGCAATTTCTCGACAATAACCTGCTGATGCCATATATTGTCAGCTCCAAGGTCAGGATCAATGCCCTTGCAAATATCGTGGGTGTACTGGTTGGCGGAGCCCTGGCAGGGGTAGGGGGAATGTTCCTGTCCATCCCGGGTGTTGCAATTATTAAAGTGGTTTTTGAACGTGTGGAAGGACTTAAACCCTGGGGACTGCTCCTGGGTGACGACCTGTCCATGGTCAATCCAAAAAAACGCAGCCGGATCAAATCCCGGAGTAAAAACCAGAATGACCAGACGGAAAGCGCAGGTAAGGCAATAGCGAAGTAAAAAAGGGGAAAACTCCCCCCGAAACCGTGATCCTGCCTTTTCCAAACCGTTTCTTTCCACAGCTGGGAAAAAAACTCTTTATAAATCAGCAGATTTTTTGTCTTTTTTCGGGAATATCTCAACTTTTTACTTACTTTTGCATCCCGAAATTTTCGGGAATAAACAGTTAATATCATGGCAAGAGTATGTCAGGTTACAGGTAAAGTTCCTATTGGTGGAAACAAAGTTTCCCACTCCAATATCAAAACAAAACGTCGTTTTCTGCCTAATCTGCAGAAGAAGAGATTCTACCTGGTAGAAGAAGACAAATGGATTACCCTGAAAGTTTCAACTGAAGCAATCCGTACGATCAACAAGAATGGTTTGTACAGTGTTATTAAGGAGCTGCGTGCTAAAGGCGAAAAAGTCTGACCATCTTCTTAGTGAATCAGGTATCATAAACAAGCATCTACAATTTTCAAATAAATTACAATGGCAAAGAAAGGAAACCGTGTACAAGTGATCCTGGAATGCACCGAGCATAAGACCAGCGGTCAGCCGGGCACCAGCCGTTACATCACGGTAAAAAATAAAAAGAACAATCCTGAAAGGCTTGAGCTGAAGAAATTCAACCCGATCCTTAAGAAAGTGACTGTTCACAAAGAAATCAAGTAATCACCTGTTTAACTACGGTGAGATCATTTACAACAACAATTCCGCATCATGGCAAAGGCAGCATCAAAGAACGCGAAAGTTAAAGACCTTAAATCTTCTGCAGAAGCAAAGAACTATACCAAGGTAATCAAGGCTGTACGCAGTCCCAAAACCGGCGCTTATACCTTTAAGGAGCAAATCGTTCACAAGGACAAGATCAAGGATTTCCTGGCCCAGAAATAAGCAGGTTCCTTTGTTATATTATAAAAAGCTATTCGTAGGTTACGGATGGCTTTTGTCGTTTAACGGACAGGCTGCGGGTTTCAGGAATATCCGCCGGCTACTGGTCCGCATCACTTAATTTTACGATATGGGATTTTTTAATAAATTATTCGGCAAAAAAGAAAAAGAAAGCCTGGACCAGGGACTTCAGAAGACCAAGGAAGGTTTCCTGGCCCGTATTACCAAGGCAATTGCCGGTAAGAGCACGGTGGATGAAGAAGTGCTGGACAACCTGGAAGAAGCGCTGGTAGGCGCCGATGTGGGGATCGAAACAACCATCCGCATTATCGAACGCATTGAGAAACGTGTGTCGAAAGACAAATACATGGACAGCTCGGGGCTGAATAAAATATTACAGGAAGAAATTGAGGAGATCCTTGTGGATGCACCTGAATCAAACAGTTATGCATTCGATTCTGACCTTCCTGCCCGGCCATATATCATCCTGGTGGTGGGAGTGAACGGTGTGGGAAAGACTACTACCATTGGTAAGCTGGCCTATAATTTCAAAAAGGCGGGCAAACAGGTTTTACTGGGAGCCGCCGATACATTCAGGGCCGCAGCCGTGGATCAGTTGACAATCTGGAGTGAACGCACCGGGGTGCCCATTGTAAAACAGGCGATGGGTTCGGATCCGGCTGCGGTGGCATTTGATACCGTTCAAAGTGCCGTGTCCCGCCAGAGTGATGTAGTGTTGATAGATACCGCGGGCAGGCTGCATAACAAGGCCCACCTGATGGAGGAACTCAGCAAGATCAAAAGGGTGATACAGAAAACGATCCCCGATGCTCCGCATGAGGTACTGCTGGTACTGGATGGATCTACCGGCCAGAACGCGCTGGAGCAGGCCAGGCAGTTTACGGCTGCAACAGATGTAACGGCACTCGCCATTACAAAACTGGACGGAACAGCAAAGGGAGGTGTGGTGCTGGCGATCGCCAATCAGTTTAAGATTCCCGTAAAATTCATAGGTGTGGGTGAAAAGATGGAGGACCTGCTGGTCTTTGATAAACATGAATTCGTGGATAGCCTGTTCAACCTGGAAAAGCCGGTCTGAAAAAACCGGCTGCTAAAAACTAAACATGACATTCACCATTGGTCTGGATATCGGCACTACCAGTACAAAGGCAGTGATCGCAGATGGGGCGGGCAGGGCAGTCTGGTCTGAAAAAAAGTCGTATCCATTCTCGCAACCCCGGGATGGTTATCATGAACAGGACCCCGCAGAGATCCTTGCGGCCGTCAACAAACTCCTTACACTTGCTTTTTTGCAGGTGGTTAAAAAAGATCTTTCCTGTATAACACTCAGCTCGGCAATGCATAGCCTGATTGTGGTTGACCAATCGGGAACTGCCCTTTCACCCATGATGACCTGGGCCGATACAAGAAGCAGGCTCATCGCTGAATCACTGAAAGGTACAGAGCAGGGGCAAAGGATCTACCTGGCAACCGGTACTCCGGTCCACCCGATGTCGCCCTTATGTAAAATAACCTGGCTGCGTGAATCCCAGCCGGAATTATATGCTGCCGCTTTTAAATTTATTTCCATAAAAGAATATGTGTGGTTTCACCTTACGGGTGAATTTCTGATCGATTATTCCATTGCATCCGCAACAGGTTTGTTCAATATCCGTGAACTGACCTGGAATCCGGAATCATTGTTTTTTGCTGGGATTACGGGGGATAAATTGTCGACTCCTGTACCCGTGTCACATTTGACCAGCCGTGATGGGATCGACTATATAATCGGTGCAAGCGATGGGGCGCTGGCAAATATCGGGACCGGTGCCATACATGCAGGGGAAGTGGCGCTGACCATCGGGACCAGTGGCGCAGTGCGGATCCTGAATAAAAAACCGCTGGCCGATTACCGGGGCAGGTTGTTCAATTATGTGGTGGATGATGGTTTCTTCCTTTGCGGTGGGGCAATCAACAACGGTGGTATCACCTTGCGCTGGTTTATTGATTCATTTTACGGTGAAGGGATTACTGATTTTAATACGGTACTCGCGGAAGCAGAAGGGATAAAAGCGGGGTCGGAGGGATTAATCTTCCTTCCGTATATCTATGGTGAACGGGCGCCCATCTGGGATGCAGGGGCACAGGGTGTATTTTTTGGCATCCGTTCCGTGCACAATCGCGCGCATTTCCTGAGGGCAGTGCTCGAAGGCATTTCTTTCTCCCTGAAACAGGTTCTGGAAGCCCTGGAGGAAAATGGAGAGACCATTGATACGGTATTTGCAAGCGGAGGTTTTATCAGTTCACCCATCTGGCTTGGCATTCTGGGTGATATTCTCCGTAAAAAGATCAGGCTCACCCAGGACGCGGACGCATCGGCCATGGGGGCCATCTTCCTTGGGATGAAAGTGAAGGGCTTGACGGAGTCATGGGAACAGGCCGCCGGCAATCTGGAAACCAGTCAGGTCCTTGATCCGGTAAACGGTCCGGATGTATACAAACCCAACTACGAAGTGTACTGCAGGCTGTACGACAAACTGAAAGACGAGTTTCACCGGGGTTGATTACCTTTGCACCCATTTTTATGAAGACAAAGACACTCAAGAAAGATAAAGTAAATATCATCACGCTGGGTTGCAGCAAGAATATGGTTGACAGTGAAGTCCTCAGCGGACAATTGCTCGCCAACCAGATTGATGTGGTACATGAAAACCGGAAGTCGGACCATAATATCGTGGTGGTAAATACCTGTGGGTTTATCGACAAGGCAAAAGAAGAAAGTATCAATACAATTCTCGACCAGGTGGAGCTCAAACGCCGCGGTAAACTGGATAAGGTGTATGTGACAGGTTGCCTCAGCGAACGGTACCGGAATAACCTGGAGGCAGAGATCCCGGAAGTCGACGCATTTTTCGGTACCATGGAACTGCCCCTGATCCTCAAACAGTTTGAAGCTGATTACAAATCGGAACTGATCGGGGAACGACTGCTTGCCACTCCGCAACACTATGCCTACCTGAAGATTTCAGAAGGTTGCAACCGCACCTGTTCCTTTTGCGCCATTCCGCTGATGCGCGGAAATCATACCAGCCGGACAATGGACGACCTGGTTAAAGAAGCAGAAGGTCTTGTACGACGTGGGGTAAAAGAAGTAATGCTTATTGCCCAGGAGCTTACCTATTATGGCCTGGATATTTATAAAAAAAGAATGTTACCCGACCTGCTGCACAGGCTGGCGGATATCCCGGGTCTTGAATGGATCAGGCTTCACTATGCCTATCCATCAAAATTCCCGCTGGAGATCCTGGACGTAATGAGACAGCGGGACAATATCTGCAACTATCTCGATATGCCTTTACAGCATGCTGCCAATAATATGCTCAGGGCAATGAAACGCCAGATCACCCGCGAAGAAATGGAAGACCTTACTGCTGCTATCCGCGAAAAAGTCCCGGGTATCTGTTTGCGCACTACACTTATCGCAGGTTTCCCCGGTGAGACCCTGGATGACGTGGAGGAATTGAAAGGTTTCCTTGAACGCCAGCGGTTCGACAGGGTGGGTATTTTTTCTTACTCACACGAGGAAGGTACTTCTGCATACGGACTGGCAGATAATATTCCCCAGGAAGAAAAGGAACGCAGGGCTCAGGAAATAATGGACGTGCAACAGGAAATTTCACTGGAGAAAAACCAGGAAAAAATCGGGAAGACCTACAAAGTGCTGATCGATAAAAAAGAAGCAGGACGGTATCTGGGAAGAACCGAATTTGACTCGGTGGAAGTAGATAATGAAGTAGTCATTTCCGGTTCACAAAAATTACAGATAGGAGAATTTTACCAGGTGAAGATCACAAAGGCTTATGATTATGATATTGAAGGTGAAGTAGTGGGATAATGCCAAAACAGGTTATTCGTTGTCAATGTACCATTCCAAAGGCTTTCCAGCTGATTATTTTTTCCCCAAACGACTGTTTGTAAGTTTTGTTTGCGTAAATTTATAAACCTGCTTTTAACCTGTTTCCTGCGCTTTTATAACCGATTGCAAATGAAAATCATCATCCTCCTGACCAGCATCATGATGCTGGCTCAGTCCCTAACCGCACAAACATCTGCGCGCAAAAGACCTGGATTAAAAACCCGTTTGTATCCAAGGGTAACCGAATTGCACCTGAATAATCCATTATACAAAACCATCCCGAAAAAAGGCAAATTCGCGGGAATATCTGACGACAGGATTCTTTACCAGGCATCATCGAGGGGGCGAAAGCTGGATGGTATCTGGATCAGCTGGTATGAAGGAAGAATTACCTGCGATTCAGGAAGGTTTGTGAAGGGTTTACCCGATGGTGAATGGAAGCGTTGGTCGCCCGATGGTAAACTGGTATCCGTCCGTACCTATAGTGCTGTCAAATACGAACGTATCACTTATGAAATGGCGCATGCCAATCCAAAAGCGATTTTGTATCCTGTATCCAGGATTTATCGCCGCGATCCTGCCGTTGCGCTTCATTATCTCCATGCGGATTATTCGTTTCCCGGTCAACCGGCCATACGCCAGGAAAGCCTGGAAGATCATGTGCTGCAGAATACATCCGGGGAGGATACCTACCATCCGGTTTTTCACCGGAGTCTGCATCACGGGTTATACCTGAATCTCGATGAACACGGACTGGCCATCGATTCCGGTTTTTACAGAAACGGTCTGCGTGAAGGTTTATGGATCCACCGGCAGCCCGATGGACAAAGGGAAGAAGGTAGTTACTCGCATGGCAAACGTGATAAAGAATGGAAACAATACAATATAAAAGGTAAGTTGATCCAGCTGACTATCTATGACTCCAGGGGCAGGGAAGAATGGAGTAAAAATTTTAACTAAACAGGAAAAAAACGGCCGCATATTTGCAATTCCACCATTAAACGGCAACATGAACAAACGACCCTCCCTGGTGTTTTGTGTGATCATGGACCTTCTTGGTTACGCAACCTATACTGTCCCGCTGCTCGGCGAGTTTGCCGACCTGATCTGGGCGCCCGTTTCCGGTGCAATTTTTTTTGCAGCATTCGGAGGCTGGAAAGGAGCAGCTGGCGGGATTTTTAACTTCCTTGAAGAAATTTTACCTGGTACCGACTTCATTCCCAGTTTCACCCTGATGTGGCTGATCCGTGGTGGTAGTGTTAAAACATCCACTCCGTCACGTGTCCGTATAGCCCGTTGAAAAACCTCTTAATAAATGGATACAGTTACGTCCCCCGGATTAATAAAGTTTGAGGATGCAGGTGCAGCGGATATTGAAGCTGCCATGCAGGAATCTGCGAAGGCATTCATTATTTACCGGAGGCTTTCCCTGAAACAACGCGCAAATTTTTTGCGTGCAATTGCTGTGGAAATAGAAAGCCTTGGTGACGAGCTCCTGCACATTGCGGCAGCAGAAACAAATCTTTCACTGGAAAGACTCGCCGGCGAAAGGACAAGAACACTTTTCCAGTTGCGTTCCTATGCAGATGCATGTGAACACGGCGATCACCTGGATATACGGATCGATCATTCCAAAACCGGGAAACCGGATCTGCGTAAAATGATGTTCCCCCTTGGACCCGTTCTTGTTTTCGGCGCTGCCAATTTCCCTTTTGCGTATTCGACAGCTGGTGGTGATACGGCCTGTGCATTGGCCGCTGGTTGTCCCGTTATAGTTAAAGCCCATCCGGCCCATTCCAATACAAGTGAACTGGTAGCCCGCGCCATTCATCGTGCCGTTGAACTTTTTCATCTGCCGCAAGGTTTGTTTATCCATCTGCATGGCGCATCCAACAGTGTTGGACAGGCACTTGTTGAACATCCTGTTGTTACTGCAGTGGGTTTCACCGGATCATTTGCTGGTGGTACACAGCTGGCACAATGGGCTGCACAGCGTAAGGTCCCTGTTCCCGTTTTTGCAGAAATGAGCAGTATCAATCCTGTGTTTATACTGCCGGCCAAACTATCCCTTGATTCAGCGGAAACAGCTGAAAAAATTGCAGCATCGGTAGTACTGGGTGTTGGACAGTTTTGTACCAACCCGGGATTACTGGTGGTAATTGATAATGATGATGCCAGCAAGTTTATCCTGGATCTTGGTCAGAGAATCAACCAGACCATGCCGGGGGTGATGCTCAATCCGGGCATCTTTAAAAATTATGTGGAGAAAAGGGCGAATGCCCTGGCACAGCCGGAAGTGGAAATGTCAGCTGTATCAGCCGATGCACCGGGGTTAAATCAGGGAGCGCCTACGCTTGCTGTCACCACGGCACAGGTTTTCATGGCCAATCCGCTGCTTCATTCGGAAGTTTTTGGTCCCTATACATTAGTGGTAAAATGTTCTGATGAAAATGAAATGCTGGAGGTCGCGCGAAGCCTGGAAGGCCAGCTGACCATGACATTGATAGCAACAGAGGAAGAGATAATCCGGCACCAGGTACTTGCCGAAACCCTGCAGTTCAATTGCGGAAGGTTCATATTAAACGGTGTGCCTACCGGCGTAGAAGTTTGCCTGTCCATGCAACATGGAGGACCTTTTCCCGCAACAACGGATTCAAGATTTACTTCAGTGGGGGCAGATGGCATCAAAAGATTTGTGAGACCGATTACCTTCCAGAACTGGCCCGATCATCTGTTACCGGCAGAATTACGGAACGAAAACGCAGGTGGTCTGTGGAGGACAGTCAATAATAAAAAAACAAAAGATTCTTTATAAAAATTTCCGGTCCGGTTTATTTACGGATGCAACAGACCATTACTTTTATAGTGTTAATAATCCGCAGATGAAATAGTCAGGAGTTAAATAACATTATGGATTATCTGACCGTACAACGGAAACATTTTCTGTTTCGGGCCGGGCCGGATGAAGTGAAAATGAAACAGCTACTACCAGTGAAATTATAAAATAGGCTACAAGCACAAGGGAGATGAAAGGCGAATAAGCAGCGGATCCAAACCAGTCGCCACTATCAAAAATAATTCCCAATGCAAGTCCCGCCCTTGCCAGTTCCCAGATCCAGGACCACGGATGCTGATCCATCAGTTCGGTCATTGCATAAACAGAAATAAAAATAAATAATCCATAGATATAAATAGCTGCGGGATCCATCTGGTTGATCATTCCGATATTTCCAAAAAGGTAACTCACAAACAATAACAGGAAGAACAATTGTGCCGACGACCAGTATTTTAAATAAACAGGTGTAACCGGATCATATTTTTTATACCCGTAAACATCATCAATTTTTATAACGGGAAATTTTTCAATCATATCAGCGGGCCGGTATCCGGTTGGTTTAAACCATAAAAGGAATTTATCTTTCCAGCTGGCCGTATACCATGCATCACGTGCCAGGAGAAATACGTGCTGGAAATTGATGCGGACAGGATTCCATGTACGGACGGGGCGGGTGATACCATACACCGGTGGAACATCATCCCGTTCCTGGCAAAATGTGCCAAACCATTTATCCCAGCAGATTAAAATCTGTCCGTAATTTTTATCTATGTATTCCGGGTTAATGGCATGATGAACCCGATGATGGGAGGGTGTTACAATAATTTTTTCAAGGAAACCCATTTTCCGGATATGTTCGGTATGATACCAGAACTGGGCAAACAGATGGAGCGGCGCCACTACCTCAATCACTTCTCGCGGCACACCAAGCAGTGCAGCAGGAAGCAGGAAGATGATGAATGTACGAACGATTGAAGAAATACTCTGGCGTAATGCGCAGGCAAGGTTGAAGTCCTCCGAACTATGATGGACCAGGTGACCATTCCAGAAAAAATTTACCACGTGTTGCAACCGGTGAACGCAGTAACCGGCAAGGTCAAGCGAAATGAAGGCAATAATATACACCAGTGGGGTAGATGGAATCTGTGTCAGTGCGAGATTACGCAGCAGGAAGGGATAAGAGATAATAATCACGGCAAGGCCCAGTACATCCTTGGTCACATTGGTGGCACCGGATGCAAGGCTGGAGATCATATCCATGCTCCTTACTGTTTCCCTGCCTTTCTTCCATCCATACCATTTTTCAAAAAGCACGAGCACAAAGAAGGCTGGCATTGCCACCAATAATATCTTACCGTAGGTTTCCATAATCAGTTACTGCTGCTAATTTCGGGTATTTTTCTGATCTCCGTACATGGGCGTATCTTGCCGGCCTTTAAACACCCTGTATTGAACGATTTCTCAGGGAATTTGTTGGACAGACGCCGGAATTGACCGGCAGCGGTTATTTTTATACTGATTATGGATTGTAATTCAACAGCCCTGGCATTCAGCGATACGGGCGCTTTTTCCCAGATAGCAATGGACTATTTAGCCCGGGCTGAAGCGCTCCGGCCATTTTATAAACATGCTCCGGATAAAGAAGGCATTCTCACCGCAATCGATGACCGCCGGAAATTCGCCGATAACCGCGGGCTCCTGGTGAGTGTACTCCGGGAACAGTACGAAGGCACACAGGTTTCTGCTGCTGTCGAAAAAAACCTTCAGGCGCTTGGCGCTTCCAATACATTTACGGTTACAACTGCCCACCAGAATAACCTGTTTACCGGACCGCTTTATTTTATTTACAAGATCCTTCATGTGGTGAAGATTGCGGAGGAACTAAATGAGCTTTATCCGGCCGATCATTTTGTACCGGTATATTATATGGGTTCGGAAGATGCCGACCTGGAAGAACTGAACCATATTTATCTCAATGGCGAAAAGTTAAGCTGGAAAACCGGCCAGACAGGAGCAGTGGGCCGGATGAAGGTTGATGCAACACTGGTATCCCTTATGGACCTGATGGAAGGGCAGCTTTCCATTTCGCCGGAAGGCCGTGAAATAATGAACCTGATCAGGTCCTGTTATACCGAAGGCGAAACCATCCAGCGCGCTACTTTCCGTTTTGTCAACCACCTGCTCGGTGAATTCGGGGTGGTGGTATTGATACCGGACCATGCGCGGTTAAAAAAACTGATGTTACCCGTCTTTGAAGACGACCTGTTACACCAGAACGCATCTTCCACCGTAAGTAAATCGGCAACAGCACTGGGTGCACACTATAAGGTACAGGCCCACCCAAGGGAAATCAATTTATTTTACCTGGAAGAACAGGTGCGGGAGCGGATAGAGAAAACCGCCGGTGGCTGGGAGGTAAAACGGATTGGCAAAACTTTCACAGAGCCGGAACTGCTGGAAGAACTGGGCAGTCACCCGGAGAGGTTCAGTCCGAATGTAATCCTCCGCGGATTGTTTCAGGAAACGATCCTGCCGAATATTATTTTCGTTGGAGGGGGCGGGGAACTTGCCTACTGGCTTGAACTGAAAGATCTTTTTGAACTTTATAAGGTCCCGATGCCGGTATTGTTGCTTCGTAACTCCTTCCTGATAACCGGTAAACGCCAGGCTGATAAAATAAAACAGCTCGGATTTTCAATACCTGAATTTTTTAAACCGGCAGATGATCTCCTGAATATTTTTGTGAAAAGGGAAACGGGAAAGGATCTGTCCATAACGCAGTCACTGGAAGCCACCAGCCGGCTGTATGATGATCTTGGCCGGCAGGCCGGATTGATTGATCCCACCCTTGCCGGTCACGTTGAATCGCTGAAAGCGAAAACCGTGTACCGGCTGGAACAACTCCGGAAAAAAATGCTCCGCGCTGAAAAACGAAAATTTACTGACCAGGAGCGGCAGATCAGGTCGGTAAAACAATCGCTGTTCCCATCAGGTAACCTCCAGGAACGGACCGAAAGTTTCCTGACTTACTATACCAGATGGGGTATGCCTTTTATCCGTCAGTTACACCGCAACTCACCTGGGCTCAATGCTACTTTTGTGGTGCTTGAATGCGGGGAGGGGAATCCAGGTAAATAAACTTTATCTTACCCTTCCTTAACTGCTTATTTGTATGACTGATATTTCAAACAGCCCCACCGCCGGTTACCCGATACAGGCTAAAAAGAAAAAATGGGTTAACTGGAAAAAACTGGGTAACCTGGTGGCCCTTTTCTGTTTTCTTTTATACGGGCTGGTCTGTCTGGTTCCGTATCTGCCCGCAGGTAAATTCTGGCCGATTGCCTTGCTGGGTTATGTGTTTCCCTTCCTGCTGCTGGTTATATTCTTTATTATCCTGGTTCTCGCCATTCGCCGGTCCCGATGGGTGATTGTGCCTGTACTGGTATTATTGCTGGGATGGCAACAGATCCGGGCAGTATTTGCCTTTCATTTTTTTACAAAATCATTTGCCAGTTCAAAACCCGCCGGTACATTAAGGGTAATGTTATGGAATGTGTCTGCCTGGGACCAGGTTCCGGTATCAGGAAAGGATACCCTGAGTTACCGGAACCAGATGATGGAAGTTGTTGATCAGTTACAGGCAGATGTATTGTGCCTGCAGGAATTTTTTGAACCTAATAATTCCAGACACTTCAGCAGTAATATTGCAGTGCTGAAAGAAAAAGGTTACCTGTATCATCATTTTTATCCAAAATCGGTTACCTATAGCGGACGACGCCTGGTTGGCATGATCATATTATCCAAATTCCCGATCGTTGATTCTTCAACTGTAAAGTTTGAAAATACGCCACATTCCGAAGGACTGATCTCCGCTGATATACGGGTTAATGATCAGGTGATCCGTGTATTTTCCACTCACCTCGAATCTTCAAGGACAGGGGGAAGGGGAGCAGCCAGTGCGGTAGGGAAAGCAAAAAACGTGGTCTCCCGTTTAAAACTTGCCTACAGCTACCGGACAACCCAGGCGTTACTGGTAAGAAAAACAATTGATCAGAGCCCGCACCCGGTGGTGGTTTGCGGTAACCTGGGCGACCTGCCAAATTCATATGCCTACTTCAAGGTCGGGGAAAACCTTCAGGATGCATTCCTGAAAAAGGGAGCGGGGTTTGGCCGGACATTCCGTTTCCTGTCGCCCACCGTCCGGGTTGACTACATTTTCGCAGATAAAAAATTTGCAGTTGATCAGTTCAATATACCGGATGTAATTTACTCTGACCATTATCCGCTCATTGCCGATCTGCATTTAGGAGAACCGTAAAAATACCCTTATAGTTGTATAAGCCTTAAACAGTTAATATAAGTGTCCCCTGTTCGTGGTATTTTTAAAAATACTTTCGCAAATTTTTCTTCTTTCGATTTATTTGTATACTTTAGAGCATCAATTGAAAGATTGATCCACTATCTGGAATACAAAGTCATTCCTGTGAAGCCCACCTAAATCTACACGATTCAGTTTTTCTTCCACATCCCTTGAACGAAATCAGAGTGCTAATCGTGGAGTTGCCACCAGTTCAGTACTTACTCCAATTTTCCTTGATTACAAAACAGGAGACTGTTTAGTTATTTTTCAAACGTAATCATTGTAAGTATGCGAAGTAGCATTTTGACCATCAGTGGCAATCGATCGATGAACTATCTTCTTGATACGGTTCTCTCCCGGAGTTACAAAGTTGTTCCGGTGGGTGATATTTATCAGGGAATGATAGAACTGAAAAGGGTCCGGATCGACCTGATCATCATCGATGTTGACTACCACACCCAGGAAAACTGGGATTTCATTCAACACGTACAAACGAGTGGTCTTTACCAGGACTTGCCAATCTATATTCTGACGAGCGACAAGGAAAGCTCATTGCAAAATTCAAAATCCGGAGGACCGGCTTTAACATTGATCCACAAGCCTTTCAGTCCATTGGACATATTAAGAAAAGCCGAAGAGTTGTTTGCTAAAACACTGATTTAAACCGAACCGTAACTTAACACTTTTGCAATGTTTGTAGACTCTTACCCGACCACCACTTCCATTCCTGCCGTCCAGTATGGCAGGTCTGAGGCGCAGTCGTTCGAAAACCGGAAGGCAGAACATAAATACTTCTATATAAGTTCCGACTCCACTTCCAGTGAAGCCCTGCATCGTTTTTTTCCCGACGGCATTTTTACCGACACTTTTGAAGAGGCAAGAAGGCTGATTATGAATTTCAGGAAGAACGATGCACCGGATGTCATCTTTATTGATATGCCCTGGAACCGTTCCGGCGCCAGCAAGTTTTGCCTGTTCCTGAAAGACCAGGCCTCCCTCGCCAAAACGGTGATCATTTATAATGAACTGAAACTGGATGCATCAGCCATCATTTTCCTTAAACAGAACCAGTTGGTGGACGAAGTGGTAAGTATCCAGAGTTCCCGGATCGATTATGCCCGCAAGGTGGAGTTCCTGAAAAAAATCAAGAGCCGCCAGCACAAACTGACCGTAAGCTGGAACGGACTGAATAAAAATTTTCCCCAACAGATCAGGGATTTCGCTCCGATTAAAAGAACAATTGATATTGTGCTGGCAACCGGTGCCATCATCTGCCTGAGCCCCCTGTTCCTTCTCGTTTCCCTGGCAATCAGGCTTGAATCAAGAGGACCGATCATTTATGCAGCCCCAAGGGCCGGAAAGGGTTTCCGCGTTTTCAAATTTTACAAGTTCCGTACCATGGTGGCAGATGCAGACACCAGGATCCAGGAAGTGGCACATCTTAACCAGTATACACAAGACAATACCTTTGGCGCACAGTTCCTGAAAATCAGCAATGATCCAAGGGTGACACGCATCGGCAGGATTTTGCGCAAGACAAGTCTCGACGAAATCCCCCAGTTCTTTAATGTATTAAAGGGTGATATGTCTTTTGTAGGAAACCGGCCTTTACCCCTTTATGAAGCATCAACGCTCACCACCAATGAATCGGTTGAACGTTTTATGGCACCTGCTGGTATTACCGGTCTCTGGCAGATTAAAAAAAGGGGACGTGAAAATATGTCTGCAGAAGAAAGGATCAAACTTGATATTACTTATGCCCGTAAACATAGCGTTGCCTACGATTTCTGGATAATGGCCAATACACCCGGTGCCCTGTTACAGAAATCTGACGCCTGACCCGCTTCGACCTAATTCGTACCAATCTTAAACCTTTGCAATGTTGACTGAGCAACCATTGATTTCCATTGTTACACTCAATTGGAACCAGGTGGACATCACCTGCGAGTTCCTGGAATCTACCCGGAATTTTACTTACAAAAATTATGAGATCCTCGTATGTGATATGGGATCAGCTGTTGACCCTACCAACCGGATCAATAGTGGAAATTATCCCAATACGCGTGTGCTCCGCAGCGAGACCAATCTAGGTTTCAGTGGGGGCAACAACTGGGGAATGAGGCACCTCAAGGGCGATTATATCTTTATCGTCAATAATGACACGGAAGTAACTCCTTCCTTGCTGGAGGACCTGCTGGAACCTTTCTCCCAGGATCCGACCATCGGGGTAACCTGTCCCAAGATCAGGTTCCACCACAACCCGGAAGTGATCCAGTATGCCGGTTTTCACCCGATCAATGTATTTACGGGCCGCACAACTGCTGTGGGTACCCTGGAAGAAGACAAGGGCCAGCACGACCAGTCCGGTTTCACCCACGGAGCCCATGCCTGTGCCATGCTGGTTAAACGGGAAGTGATCGAAAAAGTGGGAATGTTTCCCGAGAAATTTTTTATTTACTACGAAGAGTGGGACTGGAGCAGCCGGATCATCAGGGCGGGTTATAAAATTTACTACCAGGCAAAAGGCCTTATATTCCATAAAGAGTCCATCACCATGGGAAAAAAAAGCGCGATCAAGGTATATTTCCATACCCGCAACCGCATCCTGTATATGCGGCGGAATACTAATTTCCTCCAGTTCTTCGTATTCATCAGCTTTTTCACTTTCTTTACGGCGCCCAAGTCAATTATCACATTTGCAGCAAAAAAGCAATTCCAGCACCTGAAATCCTTTATTAAAGGTGTGACCTGGAACCTGACTGCGTCCAAATATTCTCCGGTATAAACAGGATTCCGGATCGATTGTAAACCAAATAACTAAAATGAAGGTATTAATAATCGGCGGTGGCATTTTCGGAAGCTCCGCCGCAGCACTCCTGGCCGATAAAGACGTCCAGGTCGACCTGGTAGAATCGGAAAATGACATCCTTAAAATGGCGTCCCGGGTCAACCATAACCGCATACACCTGGGTTATCACTACCTGCGTAGTATTGAAACTGCCGAACAAAGCATTGAAGGATTACTTTCTTTCCTGTTCCATTTCGGCAGTGCAGTTGTATACCAGTTTCCCAATTATTATGCAATTGCAAAAGAAGGCAGTAAAACCAATACCGGCCAGTTCCTTGCGTTCTGCGAAAGGGTGGGTATCGGATTTGATGAAGAAATGCCGCCGGATAATCTTTTCAATCCGTCTGCACTGGAATCCTGCTTCCGTGTTCCCGAACCGGTTTATGATCACCTGCTTCTCAAAAAGATCATGAAAAAGAAACTCAATAATCCAAATATCAACGTATACCTGAACACAAAATGTATTGGCCTCCGCAAACTGGCCGACGAAACATTTGAAGCAAAATTATCTACCGGTACCAAACAATATGATGTGGTGCTCAACTGCACTTATTCGAACATCAACCAGATAAATACTTTCCTCGACATTCCGCGTAAGCGGTTGTTATATGAGGATGTGATGATCCCCGTTTTTAAATATCCTTCGCCTGCGTTCGGACTGACCGTGATGGACGGTCCGTTCTGCAGTGTGATGCCAAGAGGAATGCAGCGAAATGAATTCCTTCTGTATCATGTAAAGGAATCGTTGCTGCATACTGAGATCAGCCTGGATAAACCAGCCTTCCCTGCTACAAAGTTTACGCGTGAAGACCTCGTGGCACCTGGTGGCATTTATGACAAGTCATCTTATTTTATGCCCTTTCTTAAAAACATCCAGCCGGCAGGATATAACCAGGTAACAAGAAGTGTTTATGAAAATGATGATGATGCCCGCATCACTGAACTGTATACATACGATGGACTGAAAAATTATTTTACGATCCTTTCCGGTAAAGTAACCACCTGTATCCAGGTAGCACTGGAGATCAAACATATTATTCAGGGACGTAAGCTTAAGAAACGATTTATCATGTCGGTTTAATTGATCTGCATGAAAAAAAACATTCTTCTTTTTGGAGCCAACAGTTTTGTGGCAAAAGCCTTTATCAGGGATTACCAGAACAGGTATAATCTTATCCCGGTTTATCGCAATGCCACGGAAACCGTACCGGGACTGGATTTCAACGATACCAGTTCCATTACAACCTTTGTTTCTTCGATCGATATAAAGATCGACGGGATTGTATTTCTCCAGGGAATAAATCCATCCATGGGTGTGAAAGATATCACGGAAGAACATTTCCTGAAAATGATGAAGGTAAACCTTGTTACGCCCGTCCTGCTGCTTGCCGCACTGAATAACAGGCTATCGGCAGGAGCGTCGGTTGTATTTATTTCATCTGTTGCCAAACGTAAAGGAAGTTATGATCCATCCTATGCTGCTGCAAAATCCGGACTTACCGGATTAATGTTCAGTCTTGCAAATGGATATCCCCAACACCGATTCAATATGATATCACTCGGGTTGGTGGAAGGATCGCCGGTGTTCAACGGTATGACGGATGATTTCCGTGCCCGGCATGCATCGCACATGCAGAACGGTGAATTTATCAAGGCCGAAAATGTAACTGAAGTGATCGACATGGTGATCAATAACGTAAACCTGAATAAAACTGATATAGCCATCGATGGTGGTTATAATTAATGAACCAGCCGGCACCATATAACCCAACAGTTCCCGTTGCAGTAACAAAGGAAAAACCTGTCAGGGTACTTGAATGCATCCGCCAGGGACAAATCGGCGGTGGCGAGTCGCACCTGCTGAGCCTGGTAGAAAACCTTAACCGTTCATTATTTGAACCGGTGGTACTTTCGTTTACAGACGGACCCATGATCGACCGGCTGAATAGTCTGGGAATTGAAAACCATATAATCCATACCACCCGGCCATTCGATATCAGCAAATGGCGGGAGGTAAAACGTTTTATAAAAAGCAGGCAGATCGATCTCCTGCATGCACATGGCACAAGGGCTAATTCCAATGTACTCTGGGCAGCAAGATCGCTCGGTCTGCCGGTGATCTACACGGTACATGGCTGGTCGTTCCACCAGGATCAGCAACCGCTGGTTCGCCGTGTCCGGATACTGGGGGAAAAATACCTGACAGGTCGCTCAACACTGAATATATCGGTTTCTGCATCCAACCAGCAATCGGGCAGGGAATTCATTCCATCTTTCCGCTCAGTAATCGTCAATAATGGGATCGACCAGAAAAAATTTAATCCTTCCCGGCAATTCAGGGATATCAGGAAAGAACTTGGCATTTCACCTGATGTAATGCTGCTGCTGTTTATCGCCCGGTTTACTTCACATAAACAACCGCTTGCCCTGATCAGTGCATTTCAGAAAGCGCTGGTTCAAAGGCCCGGACTTCACCTGCTGATGGTGGGCGACGGCGATCAGAAGCAGGAGGCAATACAATTAATCCGCAGTGCCGGCCTGGAAAAACAGGTTACACTGGAAACATTCCGGCAGGATGTTCCCGATGTACTGGCTGCGGCCGATATATTTGTGCTGCCATCCCTTTGGGAAGGCCTGCCCATCGGGCTTCTGGAGGCAATGTCGATGGGTAAAACAGTAATCGCTACCCGCGTGGATGGTTCCAGGGAAGTAGTAACACATGGTGAAAACGGGTGGCTGGTAAATACTGAAAACCTGGTACAGGACCTGGCCACCGCAATTGTAGATCTCAGTAATAATGCGCCGTTGAGGGAGCAATTGCAGAAAAGGGCAATGGCCACGGTTGATTCAACTTATAACGCCGCAAATATGACAAGGGAAATAGAAGGGATCTATCGGGATGTGCTAACCAACAAACGCTGACCAGTCAATTTTAATTATGGAATTTACACGTATAGCAGATATCAAACGCCTGGACTTTATAACACAGGTCCTGAACGACAACCTTCCCAAAAATGCGGAAGTGCTGGATGTGGGCTGTGGCAATGGCGTTATTTCACGCAGCCTTGGTGCCCGCGGTTTTAAGGTAAAAGGTGTAGACATCAGCGAAAAAACAATTGAAAAAGCCCGGTCGCTCAATACGCTTCCCAATGTCAGTTTTGAAGTGGTAAGTGCGGAGAAACTGGTAGCAGACGGACAAAAATATCATGCTGTCATTTGCAGTGAAGTACTCGAACATCTTAACCATCCGGAAAAATTATTAAAGGTCCTGCATGAGTCGATCCACGATAACGGGATCCTGATTGTAACGGTACCCAACGGGAATGGTCCGCGTGAACTGTTTGTTACCCGTCCGGTGATCCGTATGCAGCAAAAGAATAACTGGGTCTGGAAGTTTGTGAAAAAAATGAAAGGTATGTTTGGATACAAGGGCACCACGGCACAGTCAGATGCAGACGACCTGACCCATATCCAGTTTTTTACAAGGCCGGCATTGGAAACCCTTGCTTCCGATAACCAGTTCCGCATTGTCAAGTTCGGAAAAACCAATTTCATTGAAGATGTTTTTCCTTTTTCATTCTTTACGAAAAAATTCAGGATCCTGCAAAAGTGGGACTGTGCACTGGCGGAAAAACTTCCGTATAGTTTTACGGGAGGTTTTGTAACCGTGTGGCAGAAAAAATAACCGGTATGTCCAATCCAACACAACCGGTGAATACAATTGTTGCGGAAACCGGCGCAACCACGGGCGGGGCGCGACTTTCAGGCATCGATGCATTACGTGCCGTGGCCATGTTGCTTGGAATACTTTTTCATTCGCTCATTGCATACCGTGTGAATCCGTTACCCACATGGCCATATGACGATCAGTTTCATCACTGGTCGTTCGATTTCGTATACCTGTTCATCCATTCATTCCGGATGCCGTTATTTTTCCTGATTGGTGGATATTTCTGCCGTTTGTTATTATATAAAACAGGTGAACGGGCATTCATCAATCACCGTATCAAACGTATCCTGGTTCCCTTTGTAGTGAGCCTGGTACTGATCCTTCCATTTACCCTTTTTCCGTTCCTCGTGTTTAAGTATAGCCAGGGTAATCAGGGCGACTGGAATAATTCGCTTCAACTTGCCTGGCGACAATTATTCCACTGGAACGGAATGGCGCATCTCTGGTTCCTTTATTACCTGATTATTTATTATGTGCTGGCTATTGGTGGTGCAAGGTTGAACCGGACAGTTTTTGCAGGAAGTTTTATCAAACGTATCGCAGGTTTTATGCGTCATCATACGGTTATGACCGTGATCGCCATCCTGGCCGTTTGGCTGCTGTTGCTCTGGTCGCCCGAACTATACCTGCATGTTGCTACTGGGATCCTGCCTGCGCCGGTGTTCCTTGTTTTTTATGCAGTGTTTTTTGGAATCGGATGGCTGTTGCAGAAAATGCCGGAACCATTTTCAGTGTTCGTTAAGTATATGAACGGATTCCTGCTCACAGGGATCTGCCTTGCGATACTCTTGTTTGTTCTTGAATATGGCGGTTACCTGCACCAAACGGAAATACTTGGCTGGGTCAAGGGCATTGCTGCCATCCAGATCGTATTCATGGTATATGGGGTAATCGGATTTTTCCTGAAATATTTTGCATCGGCAGGGGAGAAGTGGAGATATATTTCGGATGCATCATACTGGATGTACCTGGTTCACCTGGGATTGATAGCGGGTTTACAGGTTTTATTTATTTACCTGGGGGTTATTCCGGTACTGCGGTTTCCGCTGGTCCTGATTATAACGGTGCTGGCATCGCTTTTCAGTTATCAGTTTTTCGTGCGACATAGCATCCTGGGGGAATACCTTCATGGAAAAAGGAGCAGGAAATCCTCTAAAATAGTACCTGAAGTGGGTACTGGACGCCTAAAAAGGGGCTAATAACCAGACTTTAAGGTGTAAATTACCTGACCTGCAAAAATACACCCCCTTCCCGTTTGCAAGTATCCAATACATTTTCTATATTGCGGTGCCTTTCGCTTCCAACCAAGGCATTTTGTATTAATTCCAACCTCCTACCGAAGCAACTATTTTACTCCTCATTTCCTGTTGATCTACCTGACCAATTATCCGCAAGAGAACCCCGTTGTTCGAATTATTTAAACTTGTGTGGTCAACAAGCCATCCATCAGCATCAATTAAAACTTTATGAAACTGCTTTACAAACACTTCATTGCCTTAGCGGTATTTTCCCTGTTTGTGCAACTCTCGTTCGGACAGGTAATGGATCCCAGTGATCCGGTAGTAGAATACTCCGGAGGCACAGTTACACAACCTGCAAGTGGTCAGGTAGGTGACTGGGTTAAGACAACCCGTCTTAACTGGAATACCAGTGACTACAAGTGTTACATCTATAAGGGTAACATTTTCCGTCTGAAATTCCCCAAGACGTACCAGCACAATGTGGCGGATGGCAAGACCTATCCGATCATGATTTTCTTTCATGGTATCGGGGAAGCTGCAGATGAAAACATGTACGACAATGAATACCAGTTGTACCACGGTGGAGAACGGCACAAGAATGCCGTAAATGCAGGAACATTCGATGGTTACCTGCTTTACATGCAGAACCAGTATGGATTCTATGGCAACACACATTTTGATGCGCTTAACGAGATAATCCGGAACTTCCTTGTTCCCCAAAATAAAGTTGATGTCAACCGCGTCATGGTCAATGGCCTTTCAGGTGGTGGCCAGGCTTGCTGGGAGATGTCAATTCGCCATCCAACACTTATCGCCGCTGCCTTACCCATCAGTGCAGCGTTGAACTCATTTGCCAGTTCAGCCAATATCCTGAAATTTATCAGGATCTGGCATTTCCAGGGTGCACTGGATAAAAACCCTAACCCGAGTGTGAGTGAAACGGTTGGTAATTCCATACTTGCAGTGGGTGGAGATTATCGTTATACCAAGTATGAAGGCCTGGGTCATGGTTGCTGGAATAATGCCTGGAGCGAACCTGATTTCTATCCATTCATGCTTCGCGCCCATAAAGCAAACCCAATCCCGTTATTCGGTAAGTACGAATTCTGTGAAGGAGAGAATGTAAGTTTAACTCTTGGTGTAAGTGCGGGCTTCAATGCTTATCAGTGGAGGAAGAATGGTGTTGTAATTTCCGGCGCAACTTCCAATACTCTTGCAATATCCGGTACACAGGCAGCTACATTCGGTACATACGAGTGCCGCCTGTTGCGTGGCTCCAATATACCAGCCAACTGGTCGCCCTGGTCGCCAGCACCGGTTGTAGTAAAATTGAAAGCTGCTACAGTAACTCCCAACATTACAACACTTGGCCTTTTAAGCCGTGCATTACCGTCACCGGATGGAAATACTTCGGTTACGATGGCACAGCCAACTGGTTATACCAGCTATTCATGGGTGAAAGAAGGAAGCGGAACGGTACTCAGTACCACCAATACCCTTACGGTCAATACTACGGGTAGTTATAAGGTGAAAGTTACCGAACAGTTTGGTTGCGTGAGTGATTATTCCCAACTGTTTACTGTTATCAATGCAAATGGTCCCAATAAACCGGATATGCCAACCCAGGTGATTGCCACATCAATCAATCTTAATACGATGAAGATTGACTGGACGCAAAATCCACATCCTGATAATAACGAAACAAATTTCGAAGTGTTCCAGGCAACACAGGCCGGTGGTCCATATAAAATGGCGGGAATCACAGGTGCTGACCAGACTTCTGATACAATCACCGGACTGGTTGAGGGTACAAAATATTATTATATTGTACGAGCTATTAATAACACCGGTGCCTCAGCCACAACAGCCGAGATCACTGGTACAACAATAGCTGATAACCAGCCTCCGACCACTCCGTCTAATTTCCGTATAACATCAAGTACATCCAACTCTGCCAATGTTTCGTGGAACAGTTCAACTGATAATATCGGTATACAGGTTTATGATATTTATATAAATGATATCAAGTCGTATGTAACCACAGGTACATCGTTTGCGATCTACAACCTGAATTCATCTGCCGGCGGATACAACTTCTATGTAAGAGCAAGGGATGTTTCAAATAATTCTTCTGCCGCCAGCAATATCGTATACTTCATGCAGCCGGCTGTGATACCTGCCGGACCAACTTCCCCGACTAACTTTACTGCTACTTCGGTATCCTCAAAACAGATCAACCTGGCGTGGACAGACAACAGTAGTGACGAAACAGGATTCCAGATCCTGCGGTCGACCAATATCGCAACGGGATTTGCTCCGATTGCCCTGACCGCCCCGAATGTAAACACATGGCTTGACAGCTTCTCATTGCTGCCAAATACCAAGTACTATTATCGCCTTAACGCTACTTACAAATTTGGTTCAACCGGTTATGCGGGTCTGCCGGGAGCAAACTGGAAACTGGACAACGGTTATGGTGATGCCAGTGGTAATAGCCGCACACTTAGTGCCTCGGGCAGTCCTGTGTTCAATGCAAGCGACAAGAAAGAAGGAACACATGCACTGAGCTTCAACGGAACCACCCAGTATGTGGAAATCAACACCGCGACCAATGACTATATACGTGGGGCGTTCACTGCGAAATCCCTTTCGTTCTGGATGAAGTCGACCAATAACACCGGTAACAGGGTGGTATTTGATCTGGGCGGTTCAGACAATGGTCTTGCTGTCCGACTCGACGTCAACACCCTTTATGCAGGAGTTGCGAGTAACAATGTCCGCAAAAGTATTTCCATTCCTTATACCAGCACGGACTGGAACTATATCACGGTTGTGTATTCTACCAATACCCTCCAGCTTTATATGAACGGGGCGCTGGTTGCTTCCGACCTGAACCTTGGATTCAATTCAGTTGGAGCTACCTCAAACGCTTCCCGTATGGGATTCTTCAATGGTACTACAGCCTTTAATGGTGGTACGGCCCGTTTTGCCGGATTACTTGATGATGTTTCCATCCATACCATTGCATTGAGTGTGCAGCAGGTCAACAATCTGTATAAGGATATTGCTATAGCTGCCACCACAGGTCTTGTTCCGGCCAAACCGGCACAGGCAACGAACCTTACGGCTTCGGCGCTGAGTAGTTCAACAACGCATATAAGCTGGTCGGACAATTCAAACAACGAAAGTGGTTTTGAGCTGTACAAATCAGATAACAACAATACCAATTTCATATTACTGGCAAGCCTGACTGCAAACTCTACCTCGTACACAGATAATAATCTTTATGCCAATTCGGTCCGGTATTATAAGGTAAGGTCTGTCAACCTCGGCGGTGACAATGGCTTCAGCAATGAGGATAGTGCAAAGACCTGGGCTTATATTCCTGTAGTAACAGGTATCTCCGATAAATACATGAGGGTTGGTTCACAGTTGCAGGTAAACGTGGCAGCAGTCAGTCCGCTTAACGGACCTATCACACTGTCGGTGTCAAACCTTCCTGCCTTTGCAACCTTTACGTCAAATGGAGGTAATGGTACGATCACCTTCAACAACCCGCCTGCCTTTGCTACCTATTCAGGCATTACGGTTACTGCAACAGATCCTTTTGGTACCGGAACAGCGTCATTCAACCTGGTTGTAAATGATAACTACAACCCTGAGCTGGCCGTTATCAATCCGATTAGTGTAAATGAAGGCCAGATAACTCCGCTCAGCCTTACCGCTACCGATCAGAACCCGTCAGACGTATTGAGCTGGAATTTTGTGGGACTTCCATCGTTTGTAACTCCGGTTGTAAATGGAGGCAGTGCACAACTGAACATCGCACCGGGTTATGCTGATCATGGAACATATCCTGTCAGCGCGGTGGTAAATGATGGTAACAATGGAAGCATTGTCCGCTCCTTCGTGATCACCGTTATAAATGTAACTCCGGGAAGCAGGGTTTATATCAACTTCTCAGGACCGGGCAGTCCTGTAGCACCTGCGCCATGGAACAGCACCAATGTGATGCCGAACCTGAACGTGGTGAAGGCAAATCTTCTCGACCAGAATGGTTCACCAACAACCGTTTCACTGCGTGTTATGTCAAGTTGGGGAAGTATCGGTAACGGATCAAACCTCCTTGGTGTCAGCACCGGTAACAATTCGGGAGTATTCCCTGATGCGGTTATGCAGAGTGCATGGTGGACCGATGCTACAAAGGTGCAACGCATCAAATTCTATGGCCTCAATCCGACTTTGAAATATACGTTCACATTTTTCGGAAGCCGTGCCAACGTAGTTGACAACCGGACAACGAAATACACACTCACAGGTGTGGAAGAGAACAGTACCACCCTGCAGGCTTCTGGTAACAGCCAGAACCTGGCGTTCATCCAGAATGTGTATCCCGGAGCAGATACGTTTGAATTGCGTCTTGAAAAAGAAGTAGGCTCATCCTATGGTTACCTTAATGCCATGATCATTGAAAGCACCGTTGATGATGCTACAGCTCCTGCACCTGCAAGGAATATAGAAGTTGCACTGACGGGTAATGCAGCGAAACTGACCTGGATCGATGCAGCATTCAATGAAAGCAACTACCAGATCTACCGTTCAAAACAACTGGATGGTACCTACGACCTGCTGAACACAATCAACCCGAACCTGGAAGTCTATACGGATACCAGCATCGCAGGTAACAGTACTTATTTCTATACGGTGAAAGCAATCAATGCAAGTGGCTCGAGCTACAGCGACACGGTCAGCATCACCACCGGAAACGGCACACCGGTACTGCCGGTTATACCTAACGTATCGATGAGGATCCAGGAAACATTCAATGTTCCGATAAATGTAACCGATGATATCGGTGACCAGATTACATTCACTACAGCCAACCTTCCTGCGTTTGCCACACTGATTGACAATGGAAATGGAACTGCGGTGATCCGTCTTACACCTGGTAATACCATCGGCATTTTCAATAATGTGACGGTTCGTGCTACTGATGCTGCGGGAGCGTACATTGTACGCACCTTCCGGATTGTTGTAAGGGATGTGTTCAACTCGGTATATGTGAATTTCTCACATAACACCAGTTATCCGGCACCGATTCCGTGGAATAGTTTTACAAGTGCACCGTTCACCAACAAGGCACTTACCAATATGATCTCGGACAACGAGACACCAAGTGGAATCAGTATCACCCAGCTCACCACGTTTGAAGGTGGTAACGACCAGGGCGCAACAACCGGAAATAATACCGGAGTGTTCCCGGATAACGTGATGAAGACGGTATACTACCAGAGTAATAATACACCGATGCGCTTACGGATCTCGGGTCTGACCGCACCGAACACCAAGTATAACCTGGTATTCTTTGCCAGCCGTCTTGCGGGTGATAACAGAAGTACGGTATATACTGCAAATGGACAGTCAGTTACTTTAAACGCAGCAAACAATACCACCAATACCGTCCAGATCAATGGACTGGTACCAGATGCAGGCGGTAATATTGAATTCAGTTGTACCAAGGGCGGAACATCACCATATGCTTATCTTGGTGCCCTGGTGATCCAGTCATATGTGGATGATGGAACACCACCTGCTCCGGCCAATCTCACTGCACTTGCAACTTCCAAGACAGCGATCAAGCTGACCTGGTCTGATAAATCAAGTGATGAAACAGGATTTGATGTGGAAAGGGCAACTTCATTTGAAGGACCTTACACAGTGATTGGAACAACGGCAACAAATATCACCACCTATTCAGATGCAAGTGGCCTGTCGAATAATACTACCTATTATTATAAGGTCAGGGCAAAGAAAGATGGTCCGGTTTATTCGGCCTACAGCAACGTGGCGAGTTCTTCACCGTTCCATTACTCGGTTATGATCAACTTTAACCGTTCAAACAATGCCGCTGCTCCATGGAACAACACCGCACGTGCTCCTGAGGAAGGAAGGGTATTCAGTAACCTGAGGAACGATCTCAATAACTCTTCCGGTGTTAATATGACTGTCGTTGATAATTTCAGTGGCGACAACCCTGATGGTATGAACACAGGTAACAACAGTGGTGTGTATCCCGATGCGGTACTGCGCAGTTCATGGTGGGTAGACGCAGGCTTTACAGCCCAGCTCAAAATCTCCAACCTGAACCAGAATATGCATTATACGTTTGTATTCCTGGGAAGCCGGAATGGTTCCGGTGACAGGACCAGCGTTTATACAATCGGATCCAAGAGCGTTTCACTCAATGCATCGTTCAATACAACCCAGACGGTTCAGATCGATAAGGTCCGGCCCAATGAGAATGGCGAAGTATATGTAACCGTATCTCTTGCCCAATATGCAATGTTCGCTTACCTGAACTCGATGGTCATCAGCGGTTATACTATCGGACAAACAACTGGCGATCCGGACGAACCGGTTGAGGCAGGTGTACAGGTTGCAAATCTGACCGGCAAAGCAAGCTCTACGCCAAACGGCTTAACTGATGTTGCCCGCGGAACGGAAAACGGACCTGCACTTATCACCAATGCAGGGGTTTATCCAAATCCATTCACGAACCGTGTGACAGTATCAGCGACCTTCGAACAGACACAGGAAAATGTCAGTATCCGCATCTCTGATCTTACCGGAAGGACAATTTATCTCCAAAGCTTTGGAAACGTCCAGAGGGGAGTCTGGAACCAACAGATAGACCTGTCGGGCAAATCACTCAAACCTGGGGTTTATATACTACAGGTAGATGGGGCCGACCGAACAAAACCACCAGTCATTTTCAAACTTATAAAAACAGAATAAACGATAAGAAAAGTCCGGATCTAGCCGGACTTTTCTTATTAAATTTACCGTTCAAGCATTTTCCATGAAACTCATATACATTTTCAGAATCCTGTACCGTAAAAAATGGATCATCCTTGGATTCGGTCTGGTGGCACTGATTGCAGCATTTTTCTTCACTATGAATGAGAAAAGAGTCTACAAATCGAACGCCCAGCTCGCAACCGGTTATACAGTGGCTCAGGACCTGCGTATGCAGGATGAGACCTTCAACCTTTCACAAATTGACGTAAAATTCAATAATGCCATAGCCGATATGCTGTCGGCTAAAATGATCAGTTTATTGTCTTATAAATTGGTTCTGAACGATTTGACCGCGCCAAAACCATTTCGCCAGCCCGATCCGGACCTGCTGGCGAAATATCCCTCGCTTGCAAACCTGAACAAGGCCGACCTGATAAAAGCTTTTGCCAATAAAAGCGATTCCATACTTATTCTGAATCCGGGTATACCGTACGACAGGAAACTGATGGACTATCTGGAGACCCTGGGTTACGATCAGGCGCATGTTAGGGAAAAGCTGACAATCGCCCGGCACCAGCGTACCGATTATATGAACGTAATCTTCCGTTCTGAGAATCCGGACCTGTCGGCATATGCGGTTAATATTTATTGCAGGGAATTCCAGCGTTACAGCGAAACCAGCCGTCGAGAAAGGTCAATGGAATCTGCTGTTGCCCTTGATTCACTGGTGCGCCGGAAGAAGCAGGAGGTGGATGAGCGAATCGCGGCCAAAGCCCGCTACATGACCGATTCTGTATCTTCTTCCCTCGATCCAAGCCTTGTGGGTGCCAATGTGCTTGGCCAGATCAGCCAGATCGAAGCCGGACTTGCCGATGAAGAAGCCCGTGTGCAGGACCTGGGTTACCAGCTGCAACAGGTTCTTCAACAGATCCAGGCAGGAGGCAAACCGGTTGGTACTGATAACTCCAGCCAGGGTAACGGGGGCGAATATCTCCGGTTAAGAAGGGAATTTTATGATCTTAAGACCCAGTACCAGAATGGCGGTTCAACTGATGAAGATATGAAAAGAAGGCTTGATGACCTGCAGGCAAGGATGAATGCGGCCGCACCAACAGGTACAGGTTCGGTTGATCCTTCCGGTGCTTATTCACAGGCCAATTCACTGAACGACCGCAAAATCATGCTGGAAGGGCAACTGAGATCATCGAACTTTAAGATAAACGGATACCGGAGTAAACTTGGTGAGCTGAATGCCAAATTAAGGAATGCTTCACCAACATCCACTTCGAACCTGGATAAATATGATAAGGAAATTGAAGTAGCACAACTTGAATATACCAACGCAAAGGATAAACAAACCATTGCAGCTGATCTCAGCGAGTTGGGAAATACATTCAGGCAAACATTGTTTGGCCAGCCGTCTGTAGATCCCGAACCATCCAAACGAATTATGGTGATGGCCCTGGCGGCACTGACCGCTGTCATACTGTCGAGTCTGGTGTTCATACTGATAACCTATATTGACCAGTCAATCAAGACCCCCTCACAGTTCCAGCGACAAACAGATCTCAAACTTATTGGAACGGTAAGTATGATCGACCTGAAACACGGTCACCTGGCCGAACAGGTCACCCAGATCGAAGAAGAGGATGCGAAACGTGATAACTCATTCCGCGAACTGCTTCGCAAGCTTCGGTATGAAATAGAGCGTACCGGAAAACGGGTGATTCTTTTCACCAGTACCGAACCGCAGCAGGGTAAGACCACCCTGACCCAGGCCCTTGCATTTAGTCTGCACCTGAGCAAGAAAAAAGTTCTGATCATTGATACCAACTTCTGTAATAATGATATCACCCAACTTAATGCTGCCCATCCGACGCTGGAAGAATTTTCAGGCAACGGGGAGTTGAAAAGAAGTGATTATGAAAAATTGGTGACGAAAACAGGAGTGGAGTACGTGGATATTATCGGTTGTAAAGGCGGTGACTATACACCAACGGAAATCCTTCCAAAAAATCACCTGCTTAATTACCTGCCCGATCTGCTGAAAGATTATGACTATATTTTTATGGAGTCGGCGCCTTTAAATGGATTTACCGATACAAAGGAACTGGTGCAGTATGCCGATGGCGTAATCGCAATTTTTGCAGCGACTGCTGAGGTTAAACAGGCTGACAAGGATTCAATCCGCTTCTTTCATGAAATCGAAGGAAAATTCATTGGCGCCATCCTTAATAAGGTGGGTAAATCTGACATGAACCTCTAGGGGTAAAAAAAATCAGCTTGACCAAAATTAATGTTGAAAGTGATGTGGCAGGTTCTGTTGAGTCCCTGAAAACTGCAAGCAATCCGCGACTGGCCTGGGTTGATTACGCTCGTGCGCTGGCAATAACACTTGTGGTTTACCGCCATACCATGGTTGGACTCAACCGCTCGGGACTCCATGTCCCATCGTTCCTTTATAATATCCAGGAGTTTCTTTACAATGTACGGATGCCTGTGTTTGTTATACTGTCAGGGATGTTTCTCGGACGGTCCCTGCTTAGAAAATCGACCCGCCAGCAAATCACTTCAAAGGTTTCATCACTGCTGTATCCTTATTTCGTCTGGACTCTGATTTTTATAACGATCCAGATCTTTTTATCAACGTACACCAATTCAAAGCGGACCTGGCACGACTACCTTTATATCATCACCGATCCGCGCGAACTGGATCATATGTGGTACCTGGTGGCTTTGTTTACCACCAGTTGCATACTGATCATTGTAGCCCCGGTATTACTGAAACGGCCGGTACTGCACCTGGCCATCGCCTTTGTTCTTTACCTGATGCATTATTTCCTGGTCGACTACAGCATCCTGTTTTATTTCTGTTACTACTATATCTTCCTGTGTATCGGCGTACATGCTTCTTCCTGGATCCTGCCTCTTGATAAAAAAAGCAATAAATGGCTGGCTGGCCTGTTGATTACAGTTCTGCCATTCTTTATCGCCGGCCAGCTGTTCTGGCTGCACAATATTGGTCCCAACTATGAACCTGACAACAACTGGTATATCATCCCTTTCTTTTTTATAATACTGGTTGCCTGTGTTACCTTCTACGCAGTTTGCCGCCTGTTGTATAATGCGGGAATATTAAGATCAATCAGCGTATTGGGAAAGGCCTCCCTGTATATATATATCCTGCACCTGTTGTTCATTTCTTCTTTCCGGATTATTTGTCTCAACATATTCCATATCGAAAATGTATATGTTATAATCCTGGGCAGCCTTGTTGCAGGGATTACCGGACCCTATCTGATTTACCGGCTTTCGCTAAAGTGGCGGGGAATCCATTATCTTTTTTCCCTTGAAAAAAAGCAGACTGCCAATGGCTAAAAAATACTCATACTGGTTGCAGTCGGGGAAGTATTCACTTCTTCAGAAAGCCTTTGTAATGCTGTTCGGCATTTTGTCGTTCATGGTCCTTGCCCGGGCATTGAAGCCTGAGTCGCTGGGGGTATGGGGACTATTCCTGATCATTTCCTCCATTGTGGAAACCCTTCGTAATGCACTTATCCGGAACGGCTATGTGTTATTTATGCATACGAAAGAAAAATCCGATCATTCCGGCATCGAATATGCCGCAATCCTCACCAATATCATCTACACCGCGGTTTTCGTACTGCTGTTTCTTTTCATTAATCCATATATCGATTCTATATTCAATGCACCCGGTCTGGGCAGCATCCTGCGGTATTATTGTATTATCCTTGTGGTCCTCATTCCGTTTTCCTACCTCGAGGTTTTCTTTGTGACAAAGATGGATTTCAGGGCTGTGTTTTTTATGTATCTCGTCCGCAATGGCATATTGCTGGCTGCGCTTGCGATTATCTTCCTTGGCGGTATTGTCCAGTTGACACTGCAGGTCCTCATCACCGTTTATGGTCTGACGGCGACTGCCGGCCTGATCATGGGTCTCATAATGAGTCGCCGCCACGAGCGGATGCCTGTAACCCGCGACTACCGCATGCTCCCCGGATTCATTGCATTTGGAAAGTACGTTTTTGCCAATAATCTTTTCTCACTTATTTTCCGCAGCGTTGACAGTTTTACCACAGCATCATTTATCTCTTCCACCGCGTCGGCTTTTTATTCGACCTGCGCCCGTATCACCAACCTGGTAGATGTACCTTCTCAGGTCTTTGCCGATATTATGTTTCCCCGGGCTGCACAGGTGATGAAGTCCAATGATCTTCCGGGCCTGAAACGCATGTATGAAAAAACGGTAGCCGCAACACTCACATTCACATTGCCGGCCATCCTTCTCATCCTGCTGATTCCCCGTTTCACCTTAAATATACTGGCAGGTCCGGAATACCTGAAAGCTGCACCAATCCTGCAGATCGTTGTTTTTTACGGCTTCTTCCTTCCGTTCATAAAACAATTCGGTAATATCATGGACGTATTGAACAAACCACAGACCAACTCGATCCTGATGCTGGTATTCGCTTCGCTGAATATCGGGCTGAATTTCCTGGGCATCCGGATGTTTGGATTATACGGACCTGCGTTCGCAACATTGTTTTCTTATTTCCTGCTATTCGTGGTAACACAGATAATACTAACCAGGATCCTGGGTGTAAGCCGGATCAATATCTGTAAAAATGTTATTTCATTTTACCCGATATTCCTTTCCATCGCACTCGGTATGATCGGAAGGGGGAAAAAAGAAAAAGACGGGAAAAGTCTGACGATACAAGGTGGAACTGAATAAAAAAAACATGCCGGGATTATAAGAATTATTTATGCTGACCGACCGTAACATACTATGTATCTCTGTTCCACCCTGGAAAGGTGAATATGCAGCAACGATTGTTGAACTGATGAAGGTATTGGGCCGGTGCAATAAAGTATTGTATGTTCAAAACCCATTTACCGTCAAGGATTTTCTGACTGCCTTGATACGCCGCAAGAAATTTCCGTTCGGCAAGGCACTTGGATTTTCTTCACGGATTACCGAAACTGACCATGGTTCCGGTAAAGTCTTTATAATGATTCCGCCGGTACTGTTAACCATTAATTTTTTACCGGCCGGTAAGATCCATCAGCGGCTGGCCGCATTTAACGGATGGTTACTGAGGATTGCCGTAAAACGAGCATTGCGCAGGCTAGGTATGGAAAAAGACCTGATCCAGATAGTTGCTTTTAACCCGATCCTTGGTGTATCCACCGCAAGGCGGTTTAATGAAACACTTTTATTATACCATTGTTATGATGAGATCGGTGAGGCAATGTGGATGAAAAAACATGGGGCAGCATTTGAACGGAAATTTATGAAACTGGCAGATGCAACGATCGTTACATCGCAGGGACTTCTGGAAAAAAAACAGCAGCTGGCCAGCAGGTGTTTCCTGGTAAAAAATGCAGCAGATATAAAACTTTTTACCACTGCGTTCCGGCCCGGCAAACCTGCGGTTGCAGTGGTGGGATATATAGGGAGCCTTGACAACCGGATCGACTACGACCTGCTGGTATTCCTGGCCCGGTCGATGCCAGCAGTCAGGTTTCAGTTCATTGGCAGGATTGTCGACAAAACCGGGACGGAAAGGATCAGGCAGTTTACGAATGTAGAATTGACGGGGCCAAAAAACCTGGAAGAACTTCCAGCCTTTCTTTCAAATTTTTCAGCGGGCCTGATCCCGTTTGTATTAAACGAATTTACCAGGGGGATCTATCCCCTTAAAATAAATGAATACCTGTCGGCGGGTATACCAGTGGTTTCAACCCATTTCAGTTATCTTGATGATTTTACCGGACAGATTTCTGTGGCGGAAAACCATGAGCAATTCAGGGATCAGTTATTACAGGAAATGTTAATCGATTCCGCTGAAAGAAGACGTTCCCGACAGGTCACTGCAAGCAGCAATACCTGGGAGAACCGCGTGGATCAGCTTTCCGGAATAATTGAATCGCTGGAATCAACATTGCAACCCCGCTTAAATAGTAAATTGTGATATGGAAGAATCAAATAAACAGTTTTCAGACAATAAGATCCTGGAGATTATCGTGGTGATCTTCATTATTTTCGTGATGCTGGTATTGTTTCTAAAAGTCTTATTTTTTTAATATGAATACGGGTGTAAACGGAAACCTGCGTTCATTATTACTTATGAGCGCGGTGGCAATGATGGTGATAATCAGTACCTGGTTTATCACGGGCCTGGGTGCCGAAAAAGGGATAGTAGTCGCGATGGGACTGGTAGGCCTGGCCATTACTGTCTATACGATTATCAACTATGAGTTTGGTTTTTATGTAGCCGTAGTACTTGGTCATATTATATTTTTTGCGGACAGGTTGATGCCCGATGTCTTACCAACTGCATTGCTGGTAGACCTGCAGATCAATGCTACATTCATCGGCCTCCTGGTTCATAAAGTGGTGCGGCATGAGTCTTTTTTAAAAAATGCGAACCATACAATCACTTTTGCATACCTGTTTTATACCTTTTTTCTCATACTGCAGGTTTTTAATCCCGAAATGCAATCGGTCGAAGGCTGGTTCTTTGTGTTGCGGAAATTCCTGCAGTTCCTGATGATCTACCTGATTGCCCTGAACATGTTCACTGATCTGAAAAAGATCAGGTATTTCCTTGTTTTCTGGGGTGTCTGTGCATTCCTTTCGGGATTGTATGGATGTTACCAGCAATGGTTCGGTTTTATGGGCTTTGAAATGGATTGGATCTGGGCGGTGCCGGGAAGGTCGGGTCTCTATGCACTTGACAATGGCGACTTCCGAAAATTTGGTACCCTGTCGGGCCCTGCAGCTTATGGCATACTCTGCGGAGCATCGGCATTACTTACGGCTGTACTGGGCACCCGTGAGAAAAAATGGGGTAACAAGATAGCGTGGTTTATTGCAGCCACTTTTTCATTGCTGGGGATGGCCTATGCAGGAACAAGGACAGCCTATCTGATATTCACTGCCGGAATTGTCCTTTATGTTCTTATGACCATCACCAACCGTTCAACCCTTATCATTGCTAGTCTCTTCTTCATGGGTTTTGTGGTGGTGATGTGGGGACCTATCTATGGAAATGTTACCATCAACCGGATCCGTACGGCATTTGACACCAACGATGCATCGTTAAATGTCCGTGATGTTAACCGCGCCCTTATCCAGCCCTATATCCATGCTCATCCACTGGGCGGGGGTCTTGCCAGTAGTGGAGTGCAGGGGCTTAATTATAACCCCGAACATTTGCTTGCCGGCTTTCCGCCGGACAGTGGTTTCGTCAAGACGGCAATCGAGTCAGGGTGGATCGGGTTTTTCTTGCAATGTTTGCTTTATTGCATTATTTTGCTCTCCGGAGTCAGGGTCTTTTACCGGGCCCAGACAAGGATTGTAAGGGTTTATTGCCTTGCAGCACTTGTCACCATTTTTGGTTTTGTAATCTCACAGTACGGCCAGGTTTCCATCGGTCAGATACCGGACTGTTTCCTTTTTTACTCCCTGTTGGCCATTATTGTCCGGCTGGGAAAAATGCCAGACCATCTCTTAACTGAATAATAAAATTTGTATGAAAAAATTGACTGGAATTCTTTTTTTGATTGTTTCTCTTAATGCCAGTTCACAGAACCTGCTGGATTCCCTCGCAAATCCGCGATTCACCCTGGAGGATTCAATCGGCAAAAGACTGGCCGAACTTGCTACCTCAAATGTTGACCTGAAAGTGATCGACAAACAGATTGAAGCAGCCAGGTATGAATGGAAGACAAACAGGGCTTCCCTGTTGAATAATATCAGTGCCAATTTCAACCTGAACGAACGAAATATAAAAACGAATAATAACCCGGAGACAAATATTTTCTTTCCGCGATACAACTTTGGCCTCACCCTTCCGCTTGGTAATATTATAACCAAACCTGCGCAGACAAAGAAAGCAAAGGCCCAGTATGAAGAAATTATACTGCAGAAAGAAGCTGTAGGCAGGGACCTGAGGGAGAGTATCCTTACGGCATACCAGGACTACAGCATGTATAAGAACCTGCTGGTGATCCAGGAAGAGATCATCCGGGATGAGTCTGAATCCTTTGATGCGGTGCAGCAGAAGTTCAAGAATAATACTGTGACCATGGAGATATTCACGTCGGCTTCACGCAGGCTGAATGAAACCCTAATTCAGCGTATAACCATACTCCGCAATATGAATGTTGCCAAATACCAGGTTGAATCACTGATAGGCATGAAACTGGAAGACGCGATTGCACAACTGAGACGGAAAAAGAAATAATCGTTTCAGAGCTCATAAAGCCGGGGCTGCCTGACGGCGGTATTTTTTTCCGGTAACCTCTTAATCAGCGGCATTGGTTGTAAGGCTGCAGACCGCCGCCTCTATTTCCGGAACATCGTCAGTCAACAAAATATCTATTGAGGCAGCCTGATCAGGTTGCCTTTTGTTTTTCCAGTACCTCATCAATGAACAGTACTTTGCTATGTTTGGTTTTCATGAACGATTTGTTGGCGCGGCCCATTTTTGAAAATGCAAATACCTGCCGTATCATGAACAGGGGCATCAGGAAAAGTGTTCCTGCCAGGCGTTTGCCTTTGATGAAAACGATGCCGGCAAACGAAATACCGAAGAGTACCAGCAGTATCATCCATGCCAGGAAGAGCCGTGTATCGATAAAGAAGGAGATCCCTGTAAACAGGAAAGAGATTAGGAGCAACAGGAACAGGGGAGGCCTGATAGTCACGAAAGCAACATATGCCTGATTAAAACTTCCCTTTCCTATTCCATCAAACAGAAGTTTAATACCAAGCCGCATGTATTTGAACTGTGCGTTGATCCATCGTGTACGCTGCGTCTCCAGGGATGCACCACTGTCAATTTTTTCATCGTACAGGATAGCTTCCCTCGCAAAAGCAATCTGGGGAACCCGCTGCAGCAGGTGGGCCTGGAGTTTTTTGTCAAATCCTCCGAGGAAACTGCTGTATTTGACCTCCCGGTAGAGTGAAAGGTCTATTGCAATCCCCGAACCCCAGATAGCCGCGGACAATCCAAGTTCCATCCGCATTTCCCTCTCCACAAAAAAGTTGAATATATCCCCGATAGCATCCATCCTTGCAAAATGGGAGTCCGTGTTCTTGGGCTTGAAATCTGATTGCACAGCGCGGTAACCTTTCTGGAAATATTCATTCATCACCTGGAGGAACAAGGGGTGGAGCAGGTTATCGGCATCCAGTATGATCATGGCATCATGTTCCCTTATAAAATGATCGATACCATAATTGATGGACCTGATCTTGGAATTAAGCGGGGTCTCAGGTACCATTACCCTCACACGCTGATCGGCGAAATGTAGTCCTGAGATATCACAGTTATCTGCAACCACATACACCCTGAAGTTGCCATAATGCTGACGAAGGATGGAGTCTACCAGCGGAGCAATGAATTCCGTTTCTTCGTGCGCGGTGATGATGAGGCCAAACTCAAAATTCTTATCCGTCAGAACCGGCTTTCTTTCCCCATAACCCCGGATCCGGAAGAGTCGCTGGATAAGGTAGGTTACCGTAAAAAAAGGCGGGATCAGCAGGTAAACCGCAACAATAACCTGGAAAAAAAACAATATTGAAAGAAGGATGATGATGATAACATTCATTGGTCAGAAATAATAGATAAGTTGCAGTTTATACTTTCAGACAGCCGGGTCGATATGTTTGGAACGGGCTGCTTTTTCCCAGAGCACCGTTTGTTTACCCTTGAGATACCTGATAAATCCGAGATAGATTGAATAGTTGATAAAAAAGAAATAATAGGGAAAATGAAGGATACTGATTTTCCTTTTACTGTTCTGCATTAACCAGCCGGCGAATACAAGTGAGTAAAAAACCAGTTGTCCAGCCATGAATAACTGATAGAACATTCCCGCCGAAAGGATAACCAGCCATGCATTGGTAATAAATACCAGCGGAAGGAACAACGGGCATAAAGTCCATCTCAACACCCGGTGTGAGATGTACTGGAAGGACAGCACGGGGAAACGAAATACATTCAATAGTGGCGAGAGTAATACCATTGACTGGAATGCCCCGGCACTGATCCGGATCTTCCTTTTACTTTCTTCGGCAATAGAAGTTGATGAACTTTCCATGGCGTACGCATCGGGCTCATAGGCTACGCGGTAACCTTTCTGGCAGATCCGCAGTGAGATTACAAAATCGTCAAGGATGATATTCCTGCCGGGGTTTTCATACAGGTCGGCCCGGACAGAAAATAATTCACCCGCAGCACCTACAACCGTATAAAAATCAGAATCCAGTTTTTTCAGGAATGACTCATACTTCCAGTAAAGTCCTTCGCCGGCTTCCGCTGCTTCTGCGGTTCCGGAACTAAGGATCTTTTTTTCTCCCGCAACACCACCCACCCGTTCGTCTTCATAATGCCTGACGATATTACGGATGCTTTGGGTATTTAGTAATGTATTCGCATCGGAAAAAATAATATATGGTGTATTGACAAAGCCCACAGCACGGTGCATTGCAGCCACTTTTCCATTTCTCCCTTCCTCGTGAAGATGCCTGATCACCGGATACTGACGGATAATTTCTGCTGTCTGATCCGTTGACCCGTCAGATATAAAGATTATCTGGAAAAGCTCGGAAGGATAATCAAGTTCCAGGCTGTTTTTAATTTTCTTTAATATGAAATCTTCTTCATTGTATGCCGCTATTACCAGTGTCACCGGGGGTAAAAATGTTTCGCCGGAGGGAGCCTTTGCGGAACTGAATATTTTTTTAATACGGACCAGCAGATATAATAACAGGCCATAGCCTGCGTAGCTGTAAAATATAGTGAAGACACCTATAAAAAAAAGCAATTTGAGTAAAAACATACAGAACGAAAGATAATAGAAAATATGTTGGAATGGGCTATATACTGTTGACAAAATGAAGTTTTACCAGTAGCATTAGCGGATAAAAACGGTGAATTATACGGCCTTTAACTGAACACTAAACACGTTTGGGAATGCGTCCCGGTATGGACAGGTTCCAACGGTTGAAACCATTGTTCACAACCAGATCTGCACTTATTAACATTTTGACTAATAATAGATTAGAGTAAACACTTAATCACAACAGGGAAATCGTAAAACCACGGGTAAATTATCCTTAGGAGCCGGGTCCGGACAATCGTCGATTCCCGATAATATTAACCCGAAAATACTCTTGCACGGCACGGCCTTCCCTTATAATTTAGCATTGTTCCTACAAATTCAATCTCTATGAAACTACCTCTACGAAAACCTGTCGTCATTGCCATGCTTTGCATAATAATGTTCAGCCTGCAAAACCAGTTGAATGCGCAGTCAGCCCTTCCCGTCAGTATCAATATCGGAAAAGACACGCTTCTCCCTTTAAAACAGAGTAGTCCCACCAGCATTACACTGACTGCAAAGATCGTTGGTAATCCAGTAGCAATAAAGTGGACAAAGGTCACGGGCGCCAATAATATTTCGATAGCCAGTCCAACAGTAGCAACAACAACGATTACGGGTCTGACCGCGGGGTTCTATTCTTTCAGGTGTGATATACTTGATGTTTTGGGTGTAAGTATACTGAGCGACCTGATCAATATAACCGTGGTGGACTACCAGCAGAAGAACCGGGTGCCATGTCGAACCGGTGCTCCCAAAGTATGGGTTTTGTCTGCTACAAATACGACAGATCTTATGAAACCATACCTGCGCCGCGATGGAATGGATATCCAGGGTGGAGATACCATCAAAATTAACCGTAACCCCAACAATGGCGGGAAATACCGGTACTTATACCTTGGCGATTTCGGTGGAGATGCAGGCTGTCCGGTGGTTGTGGTTCCAAATGGGCAGGTAGTTGAAATAGGTGGAGCGGGTCACCGCTGGCATATCGGAAAAAATGTAAACAACACAAGTGACAGCAATGTAGTAAACCATGCCGTGATTGATGGTACATACCTGCAAAATAAAGGTATCAGGTACGGATTTCAATCGACCGGTACTGCCTGGGGACTTTCCACCAGTATGGTCACCGACCTGGAGATCAAGGGTTGCCTGTTTGAAAATAATTCACTCGGAATGCAGATGAAGGTCTATTCCGATTCAAGTTATGCGTGGACCGTATATGATAACTTCATCATGAAAAACATCAGTATCCACGACAACTATTTCCACAATATCACCGGTACAGAAGGAATGTATATTGGCCATACATCACAAAGCGGAACCTCACAGGCTGGTAATGATGGTCCGACTTTACGGATGGATTCAGTATTCATTTATAACAACTTTATCGACAGCACGGGCTGGGATCCGATGCAGACTTCCTCGGCGCGGTATGTGGAAATGCATGATAACGTAATAATGAACTCGGCTACGGTTGCGGCATCCTCACAGGACTGGGGGCTTTTACTGGGTGGTAACTGCACTGGTAAGATTTTTAATAACCTTTTATATAAAGGAACCTCTGCGGCCATTGGTGTGCTTGGTTATGGCCAGACTGATATCTATCACAATTTTGTGGGAGAAACTACCGCAACAGGAATTTATGTCAATGGTATCACTACCAATATCCTCGAAGCAGGGACACCAGGTATGCTTCCTCCGATGAAACTTAATGTCCGTGATAATATCCTGGCAGCATTTGGCAACCGCGCCATATTCCATGCGAATAATGATAAGCGTGCCCTTCCGGGGGTGATCAGGGACAACTATGTGATTGAGCCCAGCAAGACCCTTGCCCAGACAATCGTCACCAATGCGGGTGATGCAATTACCGGTAACCAGCTCAGGACCTCATTCCCGGTGGAAGTGCGTAATATTGGTGCTCCACAAACAGGTTTCCGGATAGAAGTAAAACAGGGAGCGGCAATTGATACATTTACAACTTCAAAAGAAGCACTGGACTGGTTGTTCAGCAGGCTTAATCCAACAGCAACCCCGAATATTGCACCGGTTGCCAAAGCTGGAGCCGACCAGGTGATAACGTTACCGGTAAAGTCGGTAACAGTATCTGCCTCGGGCAGTACCGACAACGACGGACAGATCGCATCTTACAGCTGGTTTAAGGTAGATGGTCCTGCCAGCTATACCATTGCCTCTCCAGGGGCTATACAGACCACTATCGGTGACCTGGAAGCCGGCACCTACCGGTTCCGTATACTTGTGACCGATGATGACGGAGCAACAGGCAGTGATACCCTTTCAATCCTGGTAAAAGCTGCAGTCCCACCTGCGAATATTCCACCTACAGCACACGCAGGGAATGACAAGTACATAACACTACCCGTATCTGCCAGTGAACTGGACGGTTCAGCCAGTACGGATCCGGATGGAGAAATTATATCATACAGCTGGTCTAAAGTTGAAGGTCCTGCAGGTTTCAGGATCGGGCAGCCTGCTGCGAAGCAAACCACTGTTACGGATCTGACGACCGGAATTTATTTATTCCGTCTCGAAGTTCGCGATAACGGCAATCTTATAGATGCCGATACAGTAAAGGTAACCGTGCAATCACCACCTGCGGTTCCAAATAAATCGCCGGTGGCCAATGCCGGGAAAGATGGCCAGATTACAATACCCGTCAACAGCTTCGCCCTGAGCGGAATCGCAAGCAGTGATGCTGATGGAGAGATTGTAGCCTATCAATGGAGCAAGATCGAAGGCCCGGGTTCGTACCGCTTCACTACTCCGGCACAGGTTTCTACCAATGTTGAAAATCTTGTGGCGGGTACTTACCGGTTCCGGTTACTGGTCACTGATAATAACGGAGCAAGCAGTGCTGATACGATATCCGTCCTTGTTAATAACGCTGCAGAACCTGCCAATAACCGGCCAACCGCCGCAGCTGGTGCTGATAAAACGGTAACACTTCCGATCAATATGGTTTTGCTTTCAGGATCCGGCAGTACCGACTCCGATGGAACCATCACCCGGTATGGATGGAGAAATGTAAGTGGTCCTGCCGGTTTCAGCATTACATCACCATCTTCAGTGCAGACTGTGGTTTCAGGACTTGCTGAAGGAATATATGAATTTGAGTTGCGTGTGGAAGACAATGATGCTGCGAATGATGTGGATACTATCAGAGTTACAGTTCACGCTGTACCAGCAGTACCCAATATACCACCAGTGGCAGATGCAGGAGATGACCAGGTAATACTGTTACCAACATCAATGGCTGAACTTAAAGGTTCTGCTACTGATGCCGACGGAAGGATTGTGCGGTCAGAGTGGACAATTGTCGGAACAAAGGAATATATTGACCTGATGGGGGCGTCATCGCTGAATGCATCCCTGATCGGACTGCAGGAAGGAACTTACCTGCTGGAATTAAAAGTATGGGACAACCTGGGAGCGAGTGTTGCAGATACAGTGGAAATAAAAGTAAGGGGAGCTAAAGCTTCTACCACATCACTTTTCCCGAACCCGACAACAGGCAACGTAACCCTTCAGATCGATGCCAATACAATGATGAGTGCTACCAGTATTGTGATCTATGACCTTGCCTTAAGAATTGTTCACGAAGAAAAATTTCTACGCGACCAACCATCGGTGACGAGGAATCTTGATGTTTCTTCGCTGCCTGCCGGATTGTACATCGTGGTAACCACCGTCGATCTCAACCACCGGTATACATCGAGACTCGTTAAACACTGATAAAAAATATGCCAAAAAAATGCTCCCTGAAAGCCAGATCAGGGAGCATTTTTTATTAAATGAATCTGTTAGTTCAACAGGTATTTATTAAAGTTTGATAATCTTCAGCACATCGATCCGTTCTTTCTTATCATATACACCCAGGTGATAGTTACCAGCTGGCAGGTGCTCGAGTGAAACCTGGTGAGTTCCTTTCTGGAACTGGTATATATTCAGTATAGTTCCTGTTGGTCCGCTCAATACCAGTTTCAGGTTATCTGCCTGGATGAATAACTGCATTTTTGTAACAACCGGATTTGGTGTGGCGATTACCGCTACTGCCTTTCCACCTTCGAACCTGACTGGCCGTACTACTGAATATTTTGATTTCCCGTCAATATCAACCTGGCTTATACGATAAAAATTAGTACGTTTCAGATCAGGTGAATTATGGGTAGCCTTGTAAAATACTTCCGAGCCGCTGAAGCCTTGTGCAGGCAGTGTTGCAATTGTAGAATAATTAGCACCATCGACTGAATGCTGAACAAGGAAATGAGAGGTGTTTTCTTCCTGTAATGTACTCCATTTGAGATCCACCCTGGTGTTATTGACTTCCGCATTGAATATTCCCCAGACCACGGGTAATGTAGAAGCAATCTTGTTTACAACAACCGTTGTTGGATTGTACGTAATCGTATACTGGGGCGGCATAGAAATACCGGCGAATTCTCCTGTTATGGTGCTTCCCCCGGGTACTTCAATAATAGTATAACTGGCCGGGAATGGTGCAGGAGGGAAGTCAACGATTACAAGACTTGCCGAGTTTATATTAACAGAACCGGTCAGGTTTAATTTATCATGCCCAACACCTTCACCACCTGCGTCCTTGATCCTGAAGCGGAGTGTTGTTGCCTGGTTATTGACTGCATTCAATGTAGTATTCAGCAGGGCAGGAGTAGTGCCTTCACCCGGAGCTATTATTCCCGCATTTGAAATAGTACCGGCAAAGGTGATGGTACCCTGTCCGGAAAATACACCCGACGCGCTGTTGGTAACTGCGATCAGGCTATTGAAAGTGGTGGTTGTACCTGCATTTGCTTTATAATAGGTTCCGTTATTTGTAATTATGTTGGTACCACCTGAATTGGTAAATGCCCTGTCGGCTAAAAAATTATCATTGATCGTTCCATTATTCGTAATGGTAGCATTCAGTAATGCAATACTTCCGTTTGTAGGATCCGTAAGATTGACGGTACCATTAATGGTTAATGTTGAGTTCAAATTTTTTCCGGCCGATGAATTCAAGGTAGCACCGGTGGCAATCGTCAGCGGTATGGCAAAAGTACCTCCTCCCCAGTTCATGATGCCACCAATTGTAAGTGACCCTGTACCTGAAACAGTCTGTACAGTGACTCCGATCCCAACTTCAAAAAGTAAGGTTGAGGGAACTGTCAGGGCAAGATTGATCTGGGTAGTGGAGATGGTACGGAAGGTTCCAGCCCCGGTCAGGACCGTACCGGTGTTCAGCACCAATAGTCCGGATACTCCTCCAACTGAATAAGTAAAACTTGCACCGCTTGCAATATTGAATGTACCTGAATTTGTAAATCCAACTGTATTGATTCCGTTTTTATTCAAAATCCCGGCATCAATCTGGATGGTTCCGGCATTGGTGAATGGTACGCTGGTAATATTGGTTGTAGTAGCACTTGTTTTTACAAATTGTCCTTCATTATCAAAAGCATTGATGGTACTTGTCGCGATGGTAAGATCACCTGTACCGGCAACCGTAAAGAGACCGTTGTTGGTAATAACGGCGGTATTCAGGTTTATACTTCCGGCCGTCCAGGTCACCGTCCCATTATTGGTGAGGTTTGCATTTGTAAAATTCCTGAGTCCCGTTACGAAATTGAGGTTTCCGGCTGCATTGATCGTCACAGGAACCGAAACCGTTCCTGTTCCCAGCTGAAGGATTCCCGTTACTGATAAATTACCCGACCCAGCCAGGATTTGTGTACCTGAAGCGACAAAGGTCAATCCCGCGGGTATGGCCAGTGTTAGATTGACATTCGTGTTCGAGTTGCTGGTTATGGTACCCGTTCCGCTTAAGACAGTGCCCGCATTAAAGTTATTACCACCTGCCAGCGTACCGGAAAGTGTAAGGGTTGTACCGGCGTCTACATTGATCGAACCAGAATTGGTGAATGCGCCATTTGCGGTGGCACTCGTGACTCCACCCGCTTCTATATCGATGGTTCCTGCATTATCAACAGGGATATTAAATGCGATATTAAGCGCCGAAGCCGACTTGGTAAATGTTCCGGTTGCGCTGTTGTTGAACAGATTGGTACCGGCTGTGGTATTGAATGCAGTGGCGCCGGTCGCAGAAAAAGTTGCATTGTTGGTAAGGGTGCCATTATTGAAGGCAATCGTCGATGCTGACCAGGTAATGGTTCCGTTATTGGTAAGCGTAGTGGCTAGTGTCTTGTTATTGGTGTTGATATCCAAAGTACCACCAACAGCAACTGTAAGGGGTAACGCCAGTGTGCCACCAGTCCAGTTCATTGAACCAGAAAGTGTACCTGCCGGTGTACCGGTACCCGCCGTTAATGTTCCCTGCAGAACCAGCAAACCATTAACCGAGAGATCAGTGTCCGTACCATCGTTGATGGTAAATGTCGAATTAACCTGGAGTGTACCATCAACTACCAATTGATCTGCATTGGTGGCAGTACCAACTGTTATTACATGGGTGGCAAGGATGGTGATCACTCCATCTGCCGAGGTTGGTGCAGGTGAAGGGGTTATCCAGCTTTCTCCGTCCCAACGTTCCCAGTTGGATGTTGTTGCCCAGAGACCAGTTGAAACAGATTGATAGTCCCCGACATTAGGCTGGGCATACAGCGAAGGGGACATGAAGAGGAGTGCGACAAGCAATGCCACGCAGGTAGATTTAAATTTCATTGAAGAAAATTTTTGACTGGCAGAAGTTATGTTTAGAATCCGTATAGGTAAACAGGCCTTGGATTTCCGCTAAGTGGTGGAATTACGTGGGGTTAGATTAAATGTCTTTGTAAGGATATGGGGAGTAAAAGGGGAGAAAGCGAGTTTAAAAATATTGAAACTTTTTAACTTTTAAAGAAAATCTTGTAGAAACCTCAAAAAAAAAGGTTCTGATTCTTCCCTGATTTCCCCCGCCTAACAAATTGTGTCTTAAACAATTATTAAATAAAACTACTTATTTCGAATTACCGCTTTACAATTCCAATGACAATGTTTGGACATTGTTTTTGGATTTTTCCAGATCATTCACAGAATACTGTGAATAAGTCTTTAACAAACCTGGCACAAATCAAACAGCAAATCCGATATATTCGCGTCCTGTGTTTGCGGTATAGTTTTTGTTAAAAACTAATACCTGAAAGATGAATTTTAAGCATAATCCCTTGAATAAGTACTCTTTTATAATGCTTATACAGATTTACATCAGTTGACACGACAATTCTGTTGATTTGTCCAATACCATGAACCGACCTTCTTCCCCCTCCCTTTTAAACTGTTAATTCCAACCGGTTGCGGCATCGGCAGTGATGTTCTAATCCGGATTACTTGCCTACTGGATTTAATTATTTAATGGACTTATTGAATTTGCCCTGAAGTGGATACATGTGTTCTATGGGCAAAATGAACTATCAAAGCGAAAGCTTCTATGGCAGCGCAAAATTATGCTTACCGGATATGGCTCTTAGCATCCTTCCTGTTATTGGTTTCGATAAACAGGTTGGATGCGCAACAGTTTGAAACCAGGATCAATGGCTGGAATGCATACGTGCATCTTCCGGATGACTATAATTCCGGTAATCTCCGTTACCCGGTAATCATTTTTCTACCAGGTATCGGTGAGGTGGGAGATGATATTGAAAAACTTCTGGCCTATGGTCCCAGCCAGTTTGTGCAGCAGGGTCACAATATGCAGTTCATGGTCAATGGCATTCTCGAAAAACCCATAGTAATCTCGATGCAGCCGCCCGCAGCCTGGCCCACAGCAGCAGCACTGGACAAACAGATTGATGCCATCGAAAAAACATGGCGTGTCAACCCCAACCGCATTTCCCTTACCGGATTATCGATGGGAGGCTGTTCATGGGACAGCTACGTAACCAAATCCGCACAATATGCGTTGCGACCGGTATCAATGGTAATTATGTCGGCCCCACCACCCGCCAGTCCGGTTATTAATTTTGCCGTTTATGCACTTGGTGGAGGCAAATGGTGGGGATTTGAAGGAACTCAGGATAACCGCCAGATGAGCCGGATCAGGGATGTAATGAATACTGTTGTACCTGGTTCGGCAAAATACACGCGATACAATGGAGGTCATTGTTGCTGGAACACCTGGTATGATCCAGGTTATACAGAGAATGGTGAGAATATTTATCAGTGGATGCTCAAACAGGTACGTGATCCTGTTTTTACCCCGAATAAACCACCTGTTGCATTTGCAGGTAACGACCAGTCGATAACGCTTCCTACAAAAAATGTACAGCTGACCGGCACCGCCACTGACGAAGATGGCGTTGTTGCTGCGCAGTCCTGGTCCCGGATTTCAGGTCCTGAGCAATTCAATATTGCGAATACAAATGCAGGCCAGACAATGGTCACCAATCTTTCTGAAGGAAGCTACCTGTTCCGTTACCTGGTTACAGATAACTCAGGTGCCCGGGACGCAGATACTGTACGGGTAACAGTTTACCCGGCTTCATCAGTACCACCAACACAACCACCTCCGCCGCCGCCTCCACCTCCGCCGCCTCCACCTCCGCCGCCAAACAAACTACCTGTTGCCAATGCGGGGGAAGACCAGCAAATCAATGCCGGTGATGCACTGAAACTAAACGGGACCGGTAAAGATGAGGACGGCAGTATTGATCGATACCGTTGGACCTGGATCTCCGGGCCGAAGGAGTACCAGATCATCAGCCCGGATAAAGCAAGCACTGATATTACAGGCATTGTGGCCGGAGAATATAAGTTCCGGCTTGAAGTATGGGATGATTCCGGTGCAAAGGATGATGACGATATTGTGATAACGGTACTGGCATCCAGACCTTCTCAAAACAGCCCCCCGTCTGTATTTGCGGGCAATGACCAGGTTATAACCTTACCTGTTAGTGTCGCCACCCTCAGCGGAAGCGGCAGTGACGCGGACGGTGTAATTTCTTCGTACAGGTGGACTAAGATTGCTGGTCCCGGACAATTTAATATAACGAAACCAACCCTGATAAAGACAGATGTTACGGGCCTGGTAGAAGGATTTTACAAATTCAGGCTCGAGGTTCGTGATAATAATGGGGCAACAGGTGCAGACACTGTATCAGTCACCGTAAGCCCCGCACCAAACAAACCTCCTGTTGCTATCACAGGGAATGATCTGTTTATAACACTGCCCGAAAACAGCGTTATCCTGACCAGCAGTGGAACAGATGAAGATGGGGTAGTGGTGAGTTCCAACTGGGTGAAGATTTCTGGTCCCGATTCATTTTTCATCTCCAGTCTCGGTGGGGGACAAACCGTGGTGACCGGTCTGGTACAGGGTATCTACCAGTTCCGGCTTGAAGTCCGGGACAATGATGGTGCAACAGGTTCGGCAATCGTCAAAGTCACGGTTAACAGTAAACCGAATGAACCACCTGTCGCATTTGCCTGGAGCGAAAAGGAAATGATTATGCTTCCGCATATAACCGTACTGACGGGAACCGGCATTGACCCCGATGGATGGATCGTTTCACAAAAATGGAAACAGATCAGTGGTCCTTCCCACTCGACACTTGTCAATGATGATTCTTTTAATACAGAACTGCGGGGACTGGAAGAAGGCGAATATGATTTTGAATTTGAGGTGACAGATAATATAGGAGCAAAGGGAAAAGATACTGTCAGGATAACCGTACGACAACTCAGCAACAGATCAACAGTTGTGGTATTCCCCAATCCTTCTTCGGGAAGTAATACTGTTAACCTGCAGATTTCGGGACAGACAATTTCCCACCGTTGCCCTCTGCGGATTATTGACCTTACGGGTAAGATCGTCTACAGCGAAACATTTATGCGAACGCAGGGGATTATTGTTAAACAACTTGATATTGCCGGCTTACCGCCAGGAACTTATCTTGTGGAAGTGGAGGTTGACATTAACACAACAGTATCCTGTAAGCTGATCCGCAATTAACTATCCTCGATTATAAAACCCGGGTTTTTGAAGAGGGAGATTTATTACCGGAATGGCTTATAATATGAATGCTGCGCAAGTGCAAGCATGGGTTTATCACCACCTGTATCACCGAAACAACTGATATCTGTATAATCCTTCAGATCGTACCGTTGTTGTATCCTGACTACTTTTTCCTTTCCATGGCAATTCAGGCCAACAAGATTACCTGTTATTTTTCCATCCTTCACTTCCAGGATAGTTGCAAGAAGCGTAATATTCATGGTTACACACCAGTCCCTTAACCAGTTTTCAGCAGAGGCCGACACCAGCACCACTTCTGTTCCTGTCTCCTGGAGTTCTCTTATTTTGTCAAGGGCCAGGGGCCTGATGAGAGTCGGAATAATTGTTTTAGAAAACTGATGGCAGACATCATTAAATACGTCAAGTGTCATCCCGCCAAAAAAATAAGCCAGCATTTTTTCCTTGGCAAACTGGTTAGTGACCAGTCCGGCCTTCATCATCAGGAGGTATGGTGCAAGAACAATAAACCCGGTATAAAATTTCAGGGTGCCGCAATGAAATCGGATCAGCTCTAACATTGTATCCTTCCTGGTAATTGTACCATCAAAGTCGAAGAAAGCAATACTCCTGTTCACAATTTTTTCTTTTTGAACATGGATTCAGGAATGGATGTGATGATAACCATGATCCAGCGCCAGAACCATTTTACGTAGATGCTGTTCTTTTTATTAATAACTGCTTTGTAAACGGCTGTACCCACTTCATCTGGCTGGGCGGTTAGTAGTTTTGGAAGAGACAGGTGTGCTGTCATTTTTGTATTAACGAAACCGGGTAATACGGTTACCACATGAACTTTTTCAGCATACATGCGATTTCGCAATCCACTCAGGTACGCAGTGAATCCAGCCTTTGCACTTCCATAAATGTAATTACTCTGTCTGCCCCGGAGACCAGCCACCGAACTTATTCCCACAATAGTTCCGCTTTTATGTGAAGCATAATCTGCTGCAATTATATTCAGGATAGATACGGGGCCGCTGAAATTGGTGATGATTGTTTTTTCGGTTTCAGCAGCGTCTTTAATCACAATCTCATTGTCACTCATATAACCTACCACACAGACGGTAATATCAGGCCTTACAGGAAGCGACCGATAGAATAAATCATGTGATGCGGAATCTGCCACATCAAACCTGTAAATACCAACTGGTATTTCATATCGGATTTCAAGATCAGATTTCAGGCTTTCGAGCTGGTCAGTCCGGCGACCAGCAAGCTGTACAGCATAACCGGCTGAGGCAAATTTTTTAGCGATGGCGAATCCGATGTCTGAAGTGGCGCCCAGGATCAGGACAGTCTGCATATGTAATACTTAAGGCTTTGTTAGAAATAAGCGGTCCGATTGTTTAGAATGGATCCTGTTTTCCGGATCGTATTTTTTAACGATGCTGATGAATTCCGGTAATCTGCTGTAACCCGATAACAAGGTAGCCGGTTGCATCCGGGCATCTTTCGACATGTACAGGCGGCCACCATAGGCAAGCACTATCTGGTCAAGCTCATCAAGGAACGGGAACAGGTTTTCCCGGACCGGAAAATCAAGTGCGAGTGTAAATCCTTCCATCGGAAAGGAAATGAGATCATCCTGTTTTCCAAAAACTTTCAGCACGGCAAGGAAGGAACCCATACCCCGGTCGCTGATCTTTTTAAGGATTTCAATCAATCCCTGTTTACTCTCCAGTGGCAGGACAAACTGGTATTGCACAAATCCTTTTTTCCCGTAACCCCTGTTCCAGTGATGAATAACATCAAGCGGATAAAAGAATGGTTCGTAGGGAACAATATTATTTATCTCTTTTTTGAAATTCTTTCCGTAATACAGGAAATTGAACATTTTTACCGTAACCGGATTTAGTACCCATGACGGAAGATTGAATGGAAAGTTTATTTTCTTTTTATTGGGCAGTTTCAACGGGTTTTTTCTTTTTACATCGTCCAGTTCATCAACCCTGGCATGTTCACCCACGATAAGTATGCTCCTTCCAAATCCTTTTCCCTTTTTCAGGCAGTCGATCCAGGCCATGGAGTAAGTGTAGTCCTTATATTTTTCAAAATGACTGAGGAGCTCCTCAAGATTGGAAGCCTTGATTTGTTTTTGCCGGATATAGGAGCTTTCAATTTTTTTAAGTTTGAACCTGACCGTAGTGATCAGGCCGGTCAGCCCCATACCACCGCAGGTGGCGCGGAACAGATCGGTATTGATACGGGGTGAACAGGTTACCAGCTGATCCTGGCCGGTCAGTATATTCATCTCAATTACATGCGAAGAGAACGAACCATCGACATGATGGTTCTTGCCATGGACATCGCTTGCTACAGCACCACCAACTGTAATGAATTTGGTACCGGGTGTTACGGGAAGGAACCAGCCTTTGGGAACGATCACTTCAAGGATGCGGTCGAGGGTCAGGCCCGACTGGCATTCAAATATTCCATTTATCTTATCAAAAGCAAGAATCTTGTCAAATTTAAGTGTCAACAGGGTATTGGGGGCAAGTGATGCATCACCGTAACAACGCCCATTACCGCGTGGAATGAAGCCAATACCTTCACTTATATATTTTTTTGCCTCATCAGTGGATGAAAAAACCGTTTCATTACTCACCATCACGGGATAGTTTCCCCAGTTGGCAATTGATTTCCTGATCATTTAAAGAGTGTTATGTCTTTCACGTAAATAATTGTTATGAAACTTGCGATCCACAGTAGTAAAACAATCTGAATGAAGCGGTCTTTATAAAGGATTTTTGTAGGTGAGCCGGAGTCGGCCAGCACAAAGATGATTTGTAAATATCGCATTATTCCGGCAATTACAAAGAGGCAGGTGTAATAGAGGCGGTTGGTACCGAGCCTTGACATAGTCTCCGGTGCTACCGTATACATGAGGTATGCGACTATAATAATTGCACAGATCAGCGCCAGCAGGGTGTTCAGAAGTTCAAGATTATAACCCTTGATCGACTTGCGCATATCCACACCTGAACTGATCTTGAGGATTACATCATCCCGTCGTTTACCAATTGCCATAAACAGTGCAAGCAGGAAGACCATAATTATAATCCACTCCGAAAGCGATGTATATGAAATGACAGACCCTGCCTTTACCCTCAACACAAAACCAGTGGCCAATATGATTATATCGAGCACAGATACATTTTTCAGGCCGAATGAATAAGCGAAGTTTATAACAAAATAAATGGCGAGTACAAACATGAATTTATCGCGGATCAGCCATGCAGCACCAAAACCAAGTATGATCAGGGTGGCAGCCAGAACAAGGGCAGCTGGCCTGGTTACTGCTCCGCTGGCAAGTGGACGTTTACATTTACTGGGGTGTTTACGGTCGTCTTCAATATCGCGATAATCGTTCAGGATATAAATACTGCTGGCAACGGCGGAAAATGCCAGGAACCCGAAAAACAGGTTGATGAGTTTTTCGGTGTCAAAAATGTCGCCGGCAAAAAACAGGGGAATAAAAAGAAAGAAATTCTTAGCCCAGTCTTTTGGTCTTAATAACTTGATATACTCCACTTTATAATGAATTGGGAGCCAAAGTACAACATAAACCGCACACTATATAGTGCTTTTGTTAGCAACATTTTTTTATGTTTACCTTAAAACGACGAATTAATGGATTTAAGGAACGGCCTGAAAAAGAACTATTTAACTCTTGGTGAAATACTGCTTATTGTCGGGCTTGCCTGTGTTCCGCTTTTTATGAGTTTTCCCTATCGGGTCAATATTTTCCTGTCATGGGAGGGAGCCTACCGTATGAGCAGGGGCGAGATCCCCTTCAGGGATTTTGGTCTTCCGCTCGGTGGAATGTATTGGGTTATCCCGGGCCTGTTCTTCAAAATCTTTGGCGCACAAATGATCACACTGGTGAAAGCCCAGGTCCTGATCAATATTCTTTCGGGACTGGCATTCCGCAGTATCCTGAAGAGCCTGGAAGTCAATCCGGGCGTGCGTTTCCTGTCGGTCGTTCTTTACTGTATCTCTTTCTCCTTCTTCAATTTCTGGCCCTGGTACAATCACACAGTGATTGTTTTTGAAATGATCGCACTGGCCTTCCTGTTAAAATATATGTTTGGTATGCCAAGGAGGTGGTACTGGTTACCGGTTTCCGCATTTTTTGCCATCTGTTCATTCCTGACGAAACAGGACAGCGGTGCACTGGCAATACTACTTTGCCTTAGCCTGATGGTTTACTTCAGTTTTGCAGGAAAGAACTGGAAGGGCTTGTTACAGTTCACCGGAAGCCTGGCACTGATCGGAATCGCCATGATCGCTCCACTGACAGGTTTCAGTTTCGGTTACTGGTTCAACCACGGCCAGCCACCACATAATTCCAGGTTTTCCCTCTTTGAAATTCTTAACGACTTTTTCCTTTATTCGCAATGGATCAAATTCTATCTCCTGATCATTGTACTGCTATCAATCGCCTGGTTCGGCCACTGGAAGCAATTGCTTGCTGATCGCCGGAAAGCAGTGTTCCTGCTGCTTACGCTGGGGATTCTTGCCGAGGCCGCAATATTGCAGGTGACCAGTTACACACCACCTGACAATAATATATTTTATCACAGTTTTGCTTTTGCATTCATCCTTTCGATGCTCGCCTGGTTTCTCAAAATTGATTACACCCGGCTGCGGCCACTTGTTGTTACACTGGCCGGTCTACTGCTCTGGTGGAGCGGAATATTCTGGAAATACATCTCCCGGATTGCAGAGCGGGCATTGCCACCTGCTGTTGCATCAGCTGGCTCTGGGGAAAATGTAGTTAACCGCCAGACTTATATGATCAGCCATGAAGCGCCTGAAGTAACAGATGCGGACTGGACTTATTCCGGGCTAGAGTCATTCGACAGGATTTATATGCCGAAAAACACGGTCGAGGGAATTCACCGGTTGTTAAAAAATCCAATTTTAACAAACAAGCCGGAACTCCGTGTGCTGAATATGAGCGAACTGACACCACTTGCAAAAGAAGTTCCTTTTAACCTGGAGAAGGGACCTGAAGTCCCGTTATGGTACCATCTGGGAGTTGCCATGTTCAATAAACAGGCAGAAAAGTATGAAAAACGTATTTCTGATAAATACTACGATCTGGTGCTCTTCGAATATATTCCCAACCTCAATAATTTTTATCCATTCAGGGTTCGCGATTCTCTTCAACTGCATTACCAGAAAATTGATTCATTTGCTGCGCCACGCAGGGGAGATACCCAGGGGCTAATTGAAATCTATGCCAAATAATGGCCCGATTATACTTTAAAAACACATTATAATTTCTCAGATTTACATTTGGCTGAAAACCAATCAAACGCTCTGGTCGATGGTTTGACATTGTTTGAAACTGTGTAAAACTATACCTAAAAGTGGTACAGTCTGGCACTGTTTTCGTTCACTCGCGCTCAAGAATGAGCAGAGTAGGAATTTTAACATATCATCGGTCCTTATCAACCAGAAAACCAAAACGTATAGTATGAGAAACTCAAAACTGTTCTTCCTTTTTAGTGTCCTGGCTATAATTCAAATTGTAATCCCATTTTCCGCGAAGGCGCAGGTACTTACCCCGAAATATGTGTCGATGACGGCCAATACAAATGGATACTATGAGTATCTTCCGCAGGGGTACAATCCATCAGCATCAACTACCTATCCCGTGATAATTACCATGCACGGAACCGGTGAAATGGGACCAGGAAATTCATCTTCGTTAAGTAAACTGCTGAACAATGGTCCGATCCGGACAATCAACCAGGGGAAGTTTCCAACCTCTTTTACGGTCAACGGCCAGACCTTCAAATTCATCGTTATTGCCCCGCAGTTTACTGCCTGGCCGCAGCCAGACCAGATCAATAAAATCATAGATTATGTCCTGTCTAAATATAAAGCAGATGCCAGCAGGATTTACCTTACCGGATTAAGTATGGGAGGTGGAGCTACCTGGGAATATGCCGGAAGCCAGACCCATACTGAATATCCAAAACGACTGGCTGCAATTGCGCCGGTTTGTGGTGCTGCATATCCAAATACATACAAATCGAAGGGAATTGCCAATGCTAACCTGCCAGTCTGGGCATTTCACAATCAGGATGACCCGCAGGTTCCCGTTTCGTATACCAATGATTTTATTAAATACATCAGTGCTATTGTTCCCACCATTAATCCCTTGCCAAGGAAAACTATCTTCCCTGTAGGCGGACATGACTCATGGACAAAAGCTTACGATCCGGCCTATAAAGAAAACGGCAAAAACGTTTATGAGTGGATGTTGGGATATAAAAGGGGCGGGGTTGTAACACCACCTGCTAATGTAGCGCCGGTTGTAAATGCAGGCGCCGACAAAACCATTACCCTTCCGGCAATCATTGTTGGTCTGTCCGCAACGGCCAGTGATGCTGATGGCAGCATTACTTCCTACGCCTGGAAAAAGGTCGGCGGACCATCACAGTTTACTTTAAGCAGCACGACCATTTTCAACCCGATACTTAGCGCACTGGTAGCGGGCACCTACCAGTTCAGTGTTACTGTCACCGATAATAAAGGAGCAACGGCAACAGACAACATTAATGTAATCGTTAAACCTATAGTAGTTATTCCCACGCCAACAGCAAACAAAAAACCAACTGTTGGTGCAGGTAGTGACAAAACAATTACGATGCCGGTCAATTCATTGCAGTTCGCAGCTACTGCGGCTGACGAGGATGGAAAGATTACCAAGTATATGTGGCACAAAACAGAAGGACCATCGGCGTTCAAGTTTGATAATCACAATTCGTTAAATCCAAAAGTCACGGGCCTGGTTCCTGGTAAATATACTTTCCGTCTCACCGTGACAGATGATGATAACGCCACAGCCAACGACGCTTTCGTCCTTACTGTACTTGCAGCACCTGCACCTCCTCCTGTACCCGTGGCTAAATCCATCAGGGTAAGAATTTACGGTGGTACAAATCCATATAATAATTCCCAGTGGAACAACTGGAATGCTGCTACAGGTTCCACCCCTGTAAAAACAAGCCCGGACCTGAAATACAGCGATGGAACAAGTTCAACAATCAAATCGTCGCTGAGTTACAGTGAAGCTATTTCTGATAACTCTGCAAGTTTCCCAGGTGGAGTTGCTCCTGCCGAGGTATTGCGGTATAGCAGTTATGCAACCACCAACCGTACACTAACCATCACTGGACTTGCAACCGGTAAAACATATGACCTGGAATTATATTCCAGCAGGAACAATACCGGTAACAAGACAAAATTCACAACCGGAACAAAGACCTATACGGTATCAAGCTCCGGCAATTCGAAAGATAAGGCCCTTTTTACATCCCTTCAGCCAGATGCCCAGGGTAAGCTACAGGTCAAAATAGAGCGCACTGCTACATTTAATTATATCAATGGTTTCACTCTTACTGAAAAGACCTCTTCAGGGACTGCAAAATCAGGAACTCCGGAAACCATGGCAGTTCAGGCGGAAGAAAAACAGCAGGAACTGAGTGCTGGTTTAGCACTGTACCCTAACCCAACGACTGACCGGATAGTCCTGCAACTAAACAATCCCGAACGTGGCAATATGAAGGTACAGGTCATTGACATGAGTGGTCATACCCTGAAAGAATATAGTCTTCGTAAAGACCAGGAATCAACGCAAAGTTATCTGTCACTTTCAGATCTGAAACCCGGACAATACCTGATACGGATCCAGGTTGATAAATGGATTGAGACGAGAAAAATAACCAGGTTGTAACCAATCGGCTACATCCAACTCCGCCAGGACTACAAGCTGGCGGAGTTTTTTTTGGGTTTAGTTAAGGTTTTTAACTTTTTTCAGTTGATCGAGATTAATATCCACACTAAACATAAAAAAGTTAGTAAATGAAGCAGACTTTATTACTCATTGGTATTGTATTTGGTTACGGGAGATCACGTCTTCAAAAACAAAAATTTACTATGAAAAACCACAAAATGTTACTAGGAGTAACGTTTGCCCTGAGCATCCTGATTGGCTGCCAGAAAAAAAATGATTTATTAGGTTATCCATCATCAGATTCTTCACCCGTGGATTCCTCGCTAACTGGCATAAGCGACAGCAGCCAGATCCCACCAACCGCCGGCGCTGCACCGGCATTAAGCCATATCCTGATCGATGCCGGAGCTACACCCACATCAAAGGACCAGTGGGGCAAGTACTGGAACACCATGGCCGACGCCCGCAAGGGAGTTCGGGTTTTAAATGCAGTGAACACGCTGAATGTACCAACTACCATTAAACTGGAGGTAATTAGTCCCACGGGAACTACTTCAACTACCGATAATGGTCTTCGTAAAAGCGAAGGCGACGTTGGAAACATCAACAATTATTACCCCGCCACTGCAACGGGCGATAATGCTTTTGCCCATATTAATACCGCGAATGGAAAATGGAAGATCGGGGGACTGACCGTCAGTTCAACTTACACCATTAAATTCTGGGGCACCTATAAAGGTCCGGGCAATCGTTTTGTACAAATAAAAAGGGCCGACCAAACCGCATGGCAGGAATTCAATTCTTCGCTGAATACCGACACAAGCAAGTCTGCCAAATTCACTTTCACAGGAAAGACCAACCTGGAGTTTGATATCCGTGTGAAGTCAGGCAGTAACTACGGATATATCAGTGTCATTGACATTACTGAACTTCCAACTTCCGCACCTGATGGCAAACCAACAAACATTCCGCCAACGGCAAATGCAGGCACTGACGCGACTATTACCCTTCCAACCAATAGTTACGCATTAAAAGGTTCAGGCACCGACACTGATGGAACTATCGTATCCTATGCGTGGACCAGGACAGCGGGTCCTTCACAGTTCACCCTGAGTAATGCAACTGCTGCAAATCCGACCTTAAGCAACCTTGTTGCCGGAACCTATACTTTCCGTCTCACAGTTAAGGACAATATCGGGGCAACTGCTACCGATGATGTCAACATACTGGTTAACCCGGTAGCTTCAGGCGGTAAATCCTACACCCTTAAGTTCGCTTCAAATGGTGATGCCTATTATCCAAACGGAACCGGACTGGGCTGGGGACCTGGTGACACGGTATATATTCCTGCTGGTTCCTATCACCTGATCGATCTTGGGAATGTAAGAGGAAGTGCTTCCAAACCAATCATCATCACCAACAAAGGTGGACTGGTCAACGTTGGACAAATAAGATTGGGTAATAAAATGGAGAACTTCAAAATCCTTGGTAATGGCGTTTCGGGAATTACCTACGGTATTAAAATTACCAATCTTGACGCAAATATCGCATTTGCCGCAGGCCTGGTCAGCAATATGGAAGTAGCCTATATTGAGGTTGCGAAAGCTGCTACCGGTATCATGGTTAAAAAGAATCCGGTTGCCGGCGATCCTACAACACAATACGGTTATTACAGGATTTCCAATATCAAAATCCATAATAACTACCTCCATGATATTACCAATGAAGGGATGTATATTGGTAATACCAGTCCTTCAGGTTCTGCTGCGGGTATTCCAATCCGCCTGGAGAATGTAGAAATCTATAGTAACAAACTGGAAAGGATCGGCTGGGACGGAATCCAGATGTCCTGCACAATTGGTACCAACAGTATCCATGACAACAATGTAAACAACTTCGGTACGTCAAATTTCGAAGCACAACGTACCGGTATTGCAATCGGCAGCGCTGCTACCGGTGATATTTACAATAACAGTATCACCAATGGTACAGGCTGGGGAGTAAACGCAATGGGTTATGGTCTTATGAAGATCTACAACAATACTATTTCAAATGTTGGCGCGACCGGCATCGGAACAGGATCGGAATCGATCTATGCAGATGACCGGATTGCAGGACCTGAAACGTTTGCCAAACAACAAATCCAGGTCACCAATAATACCATCAGGAATCCACAGAAACGGGGTGCTGTCCGGATCGGGGCTTATAACAACAACAGCCTTCCTTCAACCATCACGGGAAATAAATTATATATCCCGCAGGCACCAACAAACTGGATTACCACCAACCTGATCAGCAATGTGGCTGGCAGTAATATCTCTGGTAACACACTGCTCTTGCAATAAATAAGGCGGTATCCGCCACAACAAAAAAGTAAAGAGGCTGTCATTACAAAATAATGACAGCCTCTTTTTTATTTGATTGGAACAGTAATATTAACCCTGGGGCACCTTATCAATTCGCCGGAAATAACGGAACGCTGATACGATAGCTACTCCCACCAGGATGCCGGTGAAATTGCTCATGATATCATGGATGGAGAAAGACCTCCGTGGTGAAAAATGCTGGCTTATTTCCAGCAGTAAGGAAAGACCAAACAGCCACAAACCTAACTTCCAGGGTGATGTTGAGTGAAAGATCCAGCTGGTAATCAACGAAAGAAAGAGATAATAAAGTGAGTGTTGTGCCAGATCACTGTAATAGTTATACGATGAATGGGTGAATGTTTCCAGTTTGGCATCAGGCAGCAATGATAGCAGGGCAGTAGAAGTCAGGATAAAACAAATTGCAATGATTTTTCTTGTTCGCTGGGTCATTCCTGCCTGTATTTTCCGGGTTTACTGATTAATGTGAGGCAAATATATTACTAGTATGCATTTTTATCCCCCCTTACCATATTAAATGCAGTAAGGAACATAATCCGGGTATCGAGCCACAGGCTCCAGTTTTCAAGATACCAGATATCATGTTCAATCCGGCGCTGGATATCTTCATCTTCTTTTACTTCACCCCGGAACCCGCTCACCTGTGCCCAGCCTGTAATACCTGGCTTCACAAAGTGCCGGATCATATAATCACCTACAATCTTGGAATAATCGTCGGTATGCTGGATCATATGTGGCCGCGGGCCTACCACACTCATATTACTTTTGAGTACATTAAAAAACTGTGGCATTTCATCAAGGTTGCTCTTGCGGAGAAAACGTCCAAGCCTGGTAACCCGGGCATCGCCCTTTGTAGCCTGTTTCGCATTGGCATCACCATTGACCCTCATACTGCGGAACTTGATACATTTGAATGGCCTGCCATTTACCCCGCTGCGTTCCTGGATAAAAAATACGGGACCCCTTGAATCCAGCCAGATCAGCAAAGCAAGGATGGGCACCAGCCAGGAGAGGATAAAAAGTATTACCATCACACTGATACCAAGATCGAAAAGACGTTTACGGATCCTGTTGCCTACGTCGTCCAGTGGTTCCTTACGCAGGGATAACACCGGAATATCATTGAAGTAATTGATGTAAACCGGCTTGCGGATAAAATGGCTGAGGTCGGGAATAATACGAAACCGGATACAGGCCTGGTCAGCCTCATTCATCAGCTGGTAAATACCTTCCTGCTGCTCGGGTGCGATGGTAGAAAAAATTTCAGTTACATCATGTTCCCTTGAAACAGCCACTGCATCTTTCACTCCGCTGATGATCGGATAATTTGACAATTCGGTAACATTACCGGGCTCTTCACAAAACCCGACGATCTTGGTCTTGATGGGTGCAGATTCCAGGTACTCAGCCAGTTTCCTGGCCCTGTCATTGTAGCCGATGATCATAACCTTCTTTACAATGTAATTCCTGCTTTCGAAAAAATAATATAATCCCAGGTGGAAAAACCGGTTAATCAGCAGGGTCATACCAAAGCAGCACAATACGCTGAAGAAAAACAATCTTGAAATTACGGTTTCCTTAAAAAAGTACAGGTACGCAACTTCCAGCACGCAGAAGTAAACAAATGCTTTTACCGTTTCCCTCGAAAATTTTTCAAAGGAAAAAATATTACGGTTGAGATAGATGCCAACAAACCAGCTGACAGCTACCCAGATTGTATTTGAGAAAAAAGAAAGATAGGTATACTCCTGGTCTGAATCAGGCGAAATGGAGTCGCCAAAGATGTACCAGTTAACCAGGAAGATTATATTAAGTACCAGCAGATCCAATACGATGAATCCCAATCGGAGAAGGTTAGCCAGGCGCTGGTTCATGATTTGTTGTTAAAATAGGTTGTACTCTCGTAAGTTAAAACGGTCAGTCGGTCTGTCAGCGGAATTTGGATAAAAAGAATACTTCCATACTTTACCCTGGCAGGGCTGCCTACGGGTGGACATGCAATAATTGTGCAGAAAATCGAATAGGTAGGATTTTAAGAACCCGGTATAACGTCCGGTAACGATCGGTTAAAGATAACTAAAATAACGACAATCAGGCCAGTTCTTCCTTCATTTTATCCAGTACATGAGTGCCGATCATTTTCTGGGCAACTTTGATCATGTTGCTGAAGGCAAGCGCCGTTGAAATGCCATGACCGATGATTACGGGTTTGGACACACCAAGAACGGGAGTACCTCCGTAAACTTCAAAATTGAACCGGTCAAAATAGTCAGATCCCAGCTGGTGCCGGCGACTTATATCGTAAAGTGACTCTGCGAATTTCAACATGATATTACCCGTAAATCCCTCACAGACCATCACGTCGGCTTTGTCCGACAACATATCACGCCCTTCAATATTACCAATAAAATTTATATGGGAATTTCCCTTCAGAAGGGGATAGGTTGCCTGTGCAAGCAGGTTGCCCTTGCCTTCTTCTTCTCCTACATTGAGCAGGCCCACTCTCGGATTACTGATGCCAAGTACATGCTGTGCATACACCGAACCCATAACAGCAAACTGATTAAGCTGTTCGGGTTTGCAGTCGGCGTTCAGTCCCACATCAAGCAGTAAACCCTGGCCGCCGTTTTCACGAGGGATCACGGAGGAAATGGTAGGCCGGATCACCCCCTCAATTGTTTTAATACTGAACAGGGCACCCACCAGCATCGCACCGGTATTTCCGGCACTGATGAACGCATCGGTTTGGCCGCTTGCCAGTAACTGGAAGCCGACCGCGATGGAGGATTGCGGTTTTTCCTTCAGCGCCTTTGTAGGATGCTCGTGCATACCAATAACCTGTGGAGCATCCACGATAGTACAGGGCAGGGGCAGGGGGTGTTCGGCAAAAATGATATCCAATGCCGCCTTATCACCCAGCAGGGTAAGCTGCGCAGGAGATTTTTCCTGTTCCAGGTACCGGATCACGCCCTTTACGGCTTCAAGCGGAGCGAAGTCGCCACCCATCATATCAAGTCCTATATTCATAACAACCGGAATGTAATGATTCTATAAATACAAATTCCAAATTACACCAGGTGGGCCCGATGAATTTGGAATCGAGGTCTTGAAAAGAGGATCGTTACCTTATTTCTTAACTGGAGAAATCTCTGCAACCACCTTTCCTTTATAGTAAAGTTTACCTTCACTTACATGGGCACGATGACGCACATGCAATTCTCCGGTAGTGCTGTCGGTTGATAATGTCTGTGGAGTAGCCTTGTAATGAGTTCTGCGTTTCGCGCTTCTCTGCTGACTATGTCTGCGTTTGGGATTTGGCATAACCTAACTATTAATCTTTGATATAAAATTTGTGATCAAATCAGTGTCACCACTGCGTTTATTCTTTACCCAGGTCCTTAAACTTTTCCAATCCTTTCCAGATCGGATTTGCTGATTCTTCCTGGTCCTTTACTTCCAATTTCTTCAAAATATCCATTGCTGCAGGATTACATCGCGGTCCGTCTGCATTATCGTACCCGCAACTCTTCTGCATCGGTATACTCAGATTGATGAACTCATAGATCCATGCGGCAATATCCAGGTGGCTTTCACCACGTCCGATATAATACACATCCGGGTCTTCCTCCTGGTCGTTCATCAGTTCCGGTTCTTCCACCATCTTTACGGTGATGCGGAATTCGTCCCAAAGATCCAGTGGCAACTCATTGCCGCAACGATCACAATTCACCATGAGTGTACCACCGATCTCGAACTTCAGCAGCATAAAACTGCTTTTTTTATCGAGACTCACTTTCACCTGTGCATTCACTCCACTGAAGTCCTGCTCCTGGAATGTTTCAAAAAACTTATCGGTGATCTGGTAGCTGTACTCATGGATCCCCTCCTTTAGCCCAACAAACGGTATTTCAAATTCGCGACGGTACCCCATGGCTGCTTTTTTCCTTTTCCGAAAGGTCGAAATTTCGGGAGGCAAAGGTAGCAAAATCCCGGAAAATTTCCTGCTTTATTTTTAAGCCCCGATCTTTTGCTAATTTAGCTCCTACAACGTATTAAAATCATTGATTTGCAAAAGTTTCTGAGCAGGCTATTCCCTATGATCATGAAGAGCTGGAGCTGGATCCTGCTGATCGTGCTGGTGATCCTCATCAAATGGATGGCACTGTACCCCGAAACCGTTGAAAGGTACTACACTTATGGTATTTATCCGGTAATCGCCCGCGTGTTAAGATTTTTATTGGGCTGGATTCCGTTCAGCGTCGGCGATCTTTTTTACGGATTTGTGGTAATCGTAATTATTTACCGCGTGGTTAAATTCTTCCGGCTTCTTTTTAAAAAAGAATTAAGCAGGAGTTATTTCCTTTCGGCCATGCAACGTTCCATCTTCCTGATCCTGGCGGTATATGTTTTTTTCAACCTGCTCTGGGGATTGAATTATAACCGGGTTGGCATTGCCCGCCAGCTGGGTCTCCGCGTGCGTTTGTATACCATGTCTGATCTTGATACCCTGGCTTCCGCACTCCAGGGCCAGCTGAATATTTATGCTGCTGTTGCAAGTGAAGCACAGCGGGATTCCTTCACCCGTAAAAAACAATTGTTCCACCAGGCAAAACTGGCCTATACCATCAGCACGGTTAAATATCCGTTCCTGAAATACAAAGGCTCTTCGGTTAAACCTTCCATGTTCAGTTATGCGGGTAATTATCTCGGCTTCCAGGGATATTACAATCCTTTTTCCGGTGAAGCCCAGGTGAACACCACCATTCCACGTTTCCTCGAGCCATTTACCACCACCCATGAAATTGCACACCAGCTGGGTTATGCCAAGGAAAATGAAGCAAATTTTGTAGGCTTTCTCGCCTGCCTGCATTCAGATTCACCCGTGATGTTGTATTCCATGTATTTTGATATGTATAATTATGCCATGGGGGAGATCGCCCGCCGGGATACAGCCCGCCTGCGATTGTATGCCGCCACCCTGCATCCCCGTGTAACGGCCGATATTAAAACCCTGCGCTCTTTCCAGCGGCGCCACCGCAATCCGGTGGAAAGTTTTGTGATGTGGGGTTATGGCAATTACCTGAAGGCAAATAACCAGCCTGCGGGAAAGATGACCTACAATGAAGTGGTAGGCTGGATGATCGCCTATTATAAAAAATACGGGGTTCGATCAATCCAGGCAATGCCCCTGGATAAGGTTCACACCGGTACTGTTCCGGATCCGCTTCTTCTTTACCTGCGGAATTAAATGCAGTTCCCCATCAGAACGCGTTTTTCCACATCATACTTTCCACGGGCCGGTCCGGCTGGCCGCTGTATTTTGCATTCTTCTTCTGGTTGTATTTTGTACCGATCTCTCCATCTACCGGAAAATAAATCAGCTGGCCGATAGGCATACCGGCATATACTTTCACCGGTTGTTTAACCGAGATCTCCAGTGTCCAGTGACCACAGAAACCCACATCTCCCTTACCAGCGGTGGCATGGATATCGATGCCCAGCCGGCCTGTTGATGATTTGCCTTCGAGGAATGGCACATGTGCATGGGTTTCGGTGTATTCCTGGGTCACACCCAGGTAAAATATATGGGGATAAAGAACGAATCCATCGTCGGGGATTTCGAAATTTTCAATCTCATTATGTTTTTTGGCATCCAGGATATGTTCCCGGTAAGTGGCCAGCCATTTGCCCAGATGCACATCATAACTGTTGCTTCCCAAACATTCACGATCGAAAGGAACGAGTTTGATTGTTCCTTTTTCAATTTCCTCTGCTATGCGTAAGTCTGATAAGATCATTATTATCCATTAATTTTATGACTGGTTCGCCGCATGTCTGCCAACGACCGGCAAAATAAAGCCGAAAGAATAACTAATGCCGATTTTTTTTCAACAACAAATCAATCCCGACACCAGGCTGGGCATCTGGAAAATAGAAGAAGGCGAATCTTTTTTCAGGGACAATGTTCCCCTGCACCGCGACGTTACTCATCCGCACAAACGGCTGCAACACCTGGCCGGCCGCTTCCTGCTCCAGTTCCTGTTTCCCTCTTTTCCTTACCAGCTGATCCAGCTCGCCGAAACACGCAAGCCATTCCTGCCGGAAGAACAGTTCCATTTTTCCATCTCCCATTGCGGCGATTATGCCGCAGCCATTGTCAGCCGGACCATACGCGTAGGGATCGATGTGGAAATCCCGATCGATAAAATTGCCCGGATCCGTACAAAATTCCTGTCACCCCGCGAAGTGGCACTTTTCCGGGTGGAGGGCAACTCGGCGGATGACCTTCAGCTGCTGACCGTGTTATGGTCGGCCAAGGAAGCCGTGTATAAATGGTACGGGGAAGGACAGGTAGATTTCAGTGAACAGATCTGCCTGACCAGTATTGATAAGTCAGAAAAAAACATCGGGTGTTATTTCACAAAAACACAAACGCATCTGCGTATCCGGTATGGCCTGTTCGACAACCTGGTTCTCGCCTGGGTTATCGACAATGAATCCGTTTCGCTGAATAATGTGAACCTGATCCCATAATTGTTATCTTTGTGTCAATGCGTCCCGACTTCGCCCATAAAATTTTCTCCGACCAGCGTATCAGCTTTAACCTGCTGATGGAGGCTCTCGCAATGGATAGTATGTCCTGATCTTCTCCAGGCAATACATTTATCTATCTTAAAAATTTACATATGGGAGTTTCCTTAACCGAGAAACAAAACAATACAATCACGGATTTCCTTCCGCTTGAAGGTACTGACTACATTGAATTTTACGTTGGCAATGCCAAACAGGCTGCGCATTATTATATGAGTGCGTTCGGATTCCAGGCCGTTGCCTACGCAGGACCTGAGACGGGTTTACGCGACCAGGTGAGTTACGCGGTACGCCAGAACAAACTGACCTTCCTGCTGACAACCGCACTCAGGCCCGAAGGTGTTATAGCAGCACATGTGGCTGAACATGGTGATGGTGTGTTTGCCATATCACTCCGGGTGCAGGATGCTACCAGTGCCTGGGAAGAAACCACGTCGCGCGGTGCAAAATCTTATATGGAACCCCGAACCCTTCGCGACGAACAGGGTGAAGTGGTGATGAGTGGCATCCATACTTACGGTGATACCGTACACCTTTTTATTGAACGGAAAAATTACCAGGGCGATTTCCTTCCTGGCTTCCGCAAATGGTCCAACCCGCATTTCAGTCCCACAGATACCGGCCTCCTGTACGTTGATCATTGCGTGGGTAATGTAGACTGGAACCAGATGAATCCCTGGGTCAGTTTTTACCAGGATGTTATGGGCTTCCGCAATATCCTCACATTTGATGATGAAGATATTTCAACTGAATATTCGGCACTCATGAGTAAGGTAATGAGCAGCGGTAACGGGTTTGTCAAGTTCCCCATCAATGAACCGGCAGAGGGAAAGAAAAAATCGCAGGTGGAAGAATACCTTGAATTCTACAAGGGTGAAGGTGTACAACATGTGGCCCTGGCTACGGCTGATATCGTCAAAACTGTCAGGGACCTGATGAGCAGGGGAGTGGAGTTCCTTAAAGTACCCACCAGTTATTACGATGACCTGTTGCAACGGGTTGGCACCATCGATGAAGACCTTGAACCATTGAAGGAACTGGGCATCCTGGTGGACCGTGATAATGAAGGTTACCTGCTGCAGTTATTTTCAAAACCCGTGCAGGACCGGCCTACCGTGTTCTTTGAAATCATACAGCGTAAAGGCGCCCAGAGTTTTGGTAAGGGCAATTTCAAAGCGTTGTTTGAAGCAATTGAACGCGAGCAGGAATCAAGGGGTAACCTGTAAACCGGCAGGCCCGGAACACCGACTTTAACAGAAAACAGTTAACTGACAGCCAGCACCTTGAGAGGAGTCGTATCTTCGTGCCTGTGCTGAAAACAATAATCTCCTGATCAATCCGTTACAGATCCATCATGACTGGTATGAAGACCCTGTTCTCCCTGATTTTCGTCCTGGCCTTCGTTAGCGGCAGCGCCCAGCCGACCGCTTTCCGTGCAGTCAGTGTTCCGTTGCCTTCCACCTTTATCGATTACCAGAAGACCTTTTCCCGTCCCGATGAATCATTCCGCCGGAAGGAAGACACGCTTCAAAAACAGTTTGCGGAGAAGAAACTGAAGTGGCCCGCCAACTATATCTATATCCGGTCTTTCAAATATGACAGCCAGTTGGAAGTATGGGTAAAAGACCAGCTGGATGAACCATTCAAATTATTTAAAACCTATAAGGTCTGCGCCCTGGCCGGTACACTTGGTCCAAAAAGAATGGAAGGCGATTACCAGGTTCCCGAAGGTTATTACTATATCAATGAGTTTAATCCAAACAGCCAGTATTACCTGTCACTCGGACTCAATTATCCAAACCTGTCGGACCGGCTCTTAAGCGATTCATTGCGCCCCGGCGGCGCTATCTATATTCACGGCAGTTGTGTGACCGTGGGATGTATACCGATCACCGACCAGCAGATTGATGAACTGTATATCCTGGCTGCCCATGCCCGCAACCAGGGACAGGAATTTATTCCCGTTCATGTATTCCCCGTGCGGTTCAATAAACCACGTAGCCTCGCCTACCTCAATAATATGACGAAGGACGACGCGCAGTTAAAACAATTCACCACAAGACTGCAGGATGGATTTGACTACTTTGAAAAATACCATCAGCTTCCTGTAGTTATGATTAATGAAAAGGGCGACTACCTGATCAATGATGCATTGGTGAAAAAAGAAGTGGAAAAACCGGTGAAACGACCTGTGGCCGAACACCGGACCAGGAATATCACCGGACTGGCAGACGCGGTACACCAGTGGCCCGTATTCCCCGGTGGCGGTACTGCCTTCATGACCTATCTGGATGAACTGGGCGAGAGTATGGAAAACCTTCTTCCCGAAGGGATAAAAAAAGTATTTGTACAACTGGAGTTCATCGTGGACAAGGATGGAGTGCCCACCAATTTCAAGGTACTGCGCGGAATGAAGGATGAAGAATTTAATGACGAACTGATCACCCGGCTGGAAAAGATGCCGGTATGGTCGCCTGCCATTCTTCATGATAAACCTGTTCCCAAAAAGATGGTCCAGACCGTCACCATTGAACGCAGGAAGGAAGTACAGAACTGACCTGCCCTGCCTCCGTCCATATTGGTATAACTATCCTATCAGGGCCTGCAGGGTTTCAGGTGTCTGTTGTTTAAGCCAGATTTTTTTACCTGAAGTAAGCTGTTGAACAGTATGCTCATCATAATGGCGGATAGTCACCAGCGACAATCCTTTCGTTACTGCCACATCAAATATTGCAGAAGCATCAAGTGCCAGCTTTTCAATTTTTTCGGGATGATCATCCAGCACACAAAGAATACCTATGGCTCCATTCTGTGTAATGTTCGGACGGAGTTTGAGCCCATCAAACAAACGGTACAACTGCGAAAGATGTTCATCACCGGCGAATGAATAATCGAGCGTGCTCAGTTCTATCAGCACCTGGTCTTCCTTTAAAACAATAATCGGTGGTAATGATTTCAGGTGCTGGTCGTTGATGACCGTTCCAGGCAGGGCAGCATCCAGAAAACATTTTACGTATAAAGGAATTCCTTTGTTCTGTAAGGGTTTGATTGTTTTTGGATGGATCACCTGTGCCCCGTAATAGGCCATCTCAATGACTTCCCTGTAATTCAATTCATGGATAGCAACAGCATCGGGGAATTTGCGGGGATCTGCATTCATCACACTGGGTACATCTTTCCAGATGGTCAGGCTTTCCGCATCCAGCATACTTGCAAAAACGGCGGCGGTATAATCACTTCCTTCACGGCCAAGTGTGGTACTTTCATTTTCATCGGTTGATCCGATAAATCCCTGGGTAATCAGTAATTGTTTTTCAAGTGCCGGGGCGATAACCGTTCTTACCTGGCCCAGGCTATAATCCCAGTCGATAGCCGCATCCCGGAAATTATTATCCGTGCGGAAAATATCACGCACATCAACCCAGGTATTGCCGGTACCCGTTTCGGTCAGGTAGTGACTCATGATAGCTGTTGATAACAATTCGCCTGCGCATACCACCTGGTCGTAATAATAATCAAACTCACGCACCGGTTTATCAAACAGCATCCATTCCACTTCTGTAAAAAAATCTTTCAGTTGCGTTTCGCATGCGAGGTATTCCGTTACCAGTAGGTACTTTGCAGTTTTAAGATGTTCCTGTTTCACCTGTTCAAAAAGCGCCAGCGCATCATCACGCCGGCCGGCGAAGAAGGCTTCCACCACTTTCTCCAATGCATGGGTGGTTTTACCCATGGCAGAAATAACCACCAGTAATTTTTCATCCCCGAATGATCCCAGGATTTCGCCGGTATTTTTTATACGTTCAAGGCTACTGACAGATGCACCACCAAACTTGAAAACCTTCATTCTATTTATTTAAGGGGCAAAGATAAGGGGCTGGTTACGTGTTAGCCAGACACAAATACGATTTCAGATTATTCTTTAGGCTTACATTTGTTAGTACGCAATATTACCGTTATGAACTACAATCGCAAGATCCTGACACTGGACGAATTCACGATCCAGCAACTCCGTGAGATCCCGCATGCAACTGGTGAACTCAGTAATCTTCTGCGCGACCTCGGTCTTGCTGCCAAGCGGGTTAATGTTGAAGTCAATAAGGCCGGCCTTGTTGATATCCTTGGCGATGCTGGCAGTATCAACGTACAGGGTGAGGATGTAAAAAAACTCGACCTGTTTGCCAACGACCAGTTTATGGGTGTGTTGCAACATGGCATCAGTTGTGCGGGTATTGCCAGTGAAGAACTGGAAGATTTTGTGGCTTTCGACGATGTGGTGAGTAACCAGTCCAAATACGTTTGCCTGTTCGATCCGCTGGATGGAAGCGGCAATATCGATGTCAACGTTTCAATCGGCACCATCTTCGGTGTTTACCGCAGGGTATCATCAAAGGGCAGCGCTGCTACAAAGGAAGATTTTTTACAGAAGGGGTTAAAACAGGTGGCAGCCGGTTATATTGTTTATGGTTCTTCCACCATGCTCGTATATGCCACCAGGAGGGGAGTTAACGGCTTCACGCTTGATCCTTCTATTGGTGAGTTCACCATGAGTAATCCCGATATCAAATGCCCGCCCGATGGTATGATCTATTCAGTAAACCATGGCAATTATTATCGTTACCCGATGGGTATCCAGGATTATATAACATTCTGCCAGCGGAAAGACAAGGATAGTGGCGGGCCCTATACCCAGCGTTATATCGGCAGCATGGTATCTGATGTGCACCGCAACCTGATCAAGGGTGGCATATTCATGTATCCACCCACTACGGGAAAACCAAATGGTAAACTCCGGCTGATGTATGAATGTAATCCGTTTGCCTTTATTCTGGAAGTAGCCGGTGGCCGTGCAACAGATGGCAAACGGAGGATCCTGGATATCGAGCCAACTGAACTGCACCAGCGTTCACCCATGTATATAGGAAGTCGCAATATGATGAATGATCTTGAAGATTGCCTGGCTAAAAACCAGTCATGACGAGCATTCTGGCCCATCTTTAACAAATTGACTACACTTCAGCCGCTAACTTTACCGGGTAACTTTTACCTGAATGAAGACGCGATTTTTTTCAATTACATTTCTTGCCCTTGCGCTTATCATATTCATTTCCGGACATGCGGAAATCAATGATCCCATTGTAAATGATGTGCTCACCTATACCAACCAGGCCCGGCAGAAAAAAGGCCTGAAGCCACTGGTGATGAGGGAAAACCTGAACGGGATTGCCCGCTCCCACAGTGATAATATGGCTTCCGGAAAAGTACCATTCAGTCACGATGGGTTCACTGACCGTTATAAAAAGGCAAGGACTGAATTGAAAAGTGTATATGGTTTTGCGGAGAATGTAAGTTTTGGTCCGCACAACGGAAAGGAAGCCGTAGAAGGCTGGATGAATTCACCGCACCACCGGGATAATATCCTGGGCGATTACACCAGTATCGGCATCGGTGTGGGTGTTGACAAAAACGGTGTTTATTACTTCACGCAGGTTTTCTGCAAGGAATAATTAAGGGACTCTGTTACTTCGGGGTCCAACATTCCACCCAAGTCATTTATTGATTTTAGCGTAAATTGCCGCTTTATGGAACGTTCTAAAATCATTACAGTACGCGACCTCGTAAAAAATTATGGCAGCTTTAATGCCGTAAAGGGTATTTCCTTTGATGTGGAGGAAGGCGAGATCTTTGGACTGCTTGGTCCTAATGGTGCAGGAAAATCTTCAACCCTTGAAATAATTGAAACACTCCGGGAAAAAACCAGCGGCACCGTAATGGTAGATGGGTTCGACCTCGACAAACAACCTGGTGAGATCAAAAAGATCATTGGTGTGCAGTTACAGTCGAGTGGTTATTATCCGGGACTCAATCTCCTCCAGCTGATCGAACTCTTCTGCGGTTTGTATAACCGTACGGTGGATGCAGTTGAATTGCTGGAGATGGTGAACCTCAAGGACAAGGCAAAGGCTAAATTCAAGGATTTAAGTGGGGGTCAGAAACAACGGTTCTCCGTTGCTACCACACTGATCAACCAGCCAAGGATTATCTTCCTGGATGAACCAACCACCGGACTGGATCCGCAGGCCCGGCGTAGCCTCTGGGAACTGATCCGAAATATCCGCAGCAGCGGCACCACCATTATTATCACCACCCATTATATGGATGAAGCAGAGTACCTGTGTGATCATATCGCCATTATTGACGCAGGGAAGATCGTGGCACTGGATACACCAGACCAGATGATCGATAAACTGGTGGCTACCGGTTTTGAACGACCCAGGGAAGTAAAAAAAGCAAATCTAGAAGATGTGTTCATTAACCTGACCGGCCATTCGCTGCGGGAAGATTAATTCAATATCAAAAAAATAAGTTCAAACATGAGTGTTCAGAATAAATTAAAAGACTTTATGAATAACAAGATCGAAGCACAAAAAAGCGCAGGTGCCGCATTCCTCAATCTCAATAAAGAGAAACCTGGTGTACAGGTACTGCCTGAAGGGATCCAGTATGAAGTGGTAAAAGAAGGAACCGGTCCAAAGCCTCAGATTACCGATAAAATCAAGGCCCATTACAAAGGCGAATTGCTCGACGGTAAGGAATTTGATAGCTCATTTAAACGCAACCAGCCATTCAGCGCACCACTGACAGCGCTTATTAAAGGTTGGCAGGTTGCCATACCGTTGATGAACACCGGTAGTCACTGGCGTCTGTGGATCCCGTCCGAACTTGCTTATGGCGACAGGGGTGCGGGTGCCGATATTCCCGGTGGAGCAACCCTGATGTTTGAAGTGGAACTGCTGGAAATACTGTAAATAAAAAGCGATGTCATCTGCCGACCCACGTTATCCGATTGGTTTGTATGAACCGCAGCCGTTTTCTATTCCAATGAAAGTGGAATGGCTGGCCGATCTCAAATTCCTGCCAAGGGCATTGGAAGATTCCATTCTTAACCTGGATGAGGATCAGCTCCAGACGCCTTACCGGGATGGGGGATGGACCATCCACCAGCTGGTGCATCATGTGGCCGACAGTCATATGAATGCCTATATAAGATTTAAACTGGCCCTTACGGAAGACAATCCAACCATCAAGACGTATGAAGAAAAGCTTTGGGCCGAAATGAACGATGTACAGAAGTTACCGGTTAACGTTTCCCTGACTTTATTATATGCGCTGCATGCCCGTTGGTATGAAGCACTGAAGTATGTAAGCGATGATGACTGGAACAACCGGACGGTCTTCCATCCGGGCCAGAAAAAAACACTCCGCCTCTGGAACCTGCTGGGTTCCTATGCCTGGCATGGCAAACACCATGTGGCGCATATCCGGAAATTGCGCGAACAAAAGGGATGGTGAGCTGTACCGCAGCCTCCCTTAAATTTTTATGATGAACTGGAAAATACTTTCTTCAGAATACCTCTTCCATGACCTGTGGTTTAAAGTGCGGAAGGACCGATGTTTAACCCCTTCCGGTAAAATCGTTGATCCGTATTATGTGTATGAATTTCCGCAATGGGTAACTGCAGTTGCATTGACAGAAGATAACAAAGTGATCATGGAGGTTCAATACAGGCATGGGTTGGGACAAACCGGAATTGAAATTCCGGGAGGTTGCGTGGATGATGATGATGTGGATTACGAAGCCGCGATCCGTCGCGAATTACTGGAGGAAACGGGATATACATTTGATTCAGTTGAAGCATTGGGTTTAACTTCAGCCAATCCCTCTACCAATTCCAACCTGATGTATATGTTCCTTGCAAGAGGTGGAAAAAAAGTATCACAACAGCAACTGGATCCAAATGAAGAAATTACTGTTGAACTGATCAGCATTGATGAGCTGAAAGAACTGGTGAGGTCCAACAAGATCGTACAGTCCATGCATGTAACCTGTATTCTATACGCACTGGAACGTCTGGGGGAATTAAAATACTGATCGGTTTAAAACATCGGATTAACGAACCGCTTTGTTCATACTACTGAAGCGTCCCGTTTACACCTGAACTGAATTCGATCTGTTCATCATTAATCACAACACTTCCGCTATAAGGAAAATACTTCCGCATACAAGGATCATATCATTCGGCGATGCGTTGATTTTTGCAACGCGGATGGCTTCATTCACATCGGGGTAACATGCTCCGTGTAATCCCTGTGCCGCCGCTTCGGACTGCAGTTCTTCTGCATTTTTTGCCCTGGGTATATGAGCCTGCGTGAAATAATAAGTCGCTTCACGGGGAAACAGGTCCAGCATTTTGGTTATTTCCTTATCGTTAACCATACCGGTAACAATATGCAGTGCATGATGGTCTGTTACCTCTACCTGTTCCAACACTTGCTTCAATCCGTCGGCATTATGGGCCACATCCAGCACCAGTAGCGGATCCTGGCCGATTATATCCCAACGCCCGGACAACCCGGTATTTTTCTTTACATCAGCCAACCCATGCCGGAGGTCATCCTCAGTTATCCGCCACTTCAATTCACGAAGCACCGATACTGCACTGAGAACAGTCAGCAGGTTTTTTAACTGATAAATCCCGGGCAGGTCCAACTCATAATTCCGGTGATCCGTTTTATTCCGTTCCGCAACCTGGACCTGGAGTTTTTTTGAAACCCATTTCCAATCCATCACTTCCCTTTCGCGTGAGGCAAACATAATGGGCGATGAAACCTCCCTGGCTTTATTCACAAAAACATCAATAGTTTCGGGAATGAATTCTCCGATCACTACAGGTACACCAGGTTTGATGATCCCCGCTTTTTCGGTTGCTATTTTCTGAAGGGTATCACCCAGCAGGTTCATATGATCCCAACCAATATTGGTAATGATGGACAGGATGGGTGTTAATATATTGGTACTGTCGAGCCGGCCACCCAGACCCGTTTCAATAATTGCTATATCCACCTCTTCCAGCCGGAAATACTCAAAGGCCATTGCTACGCTGATCTCAAAAAAACTCGGATCAAGTTTATCAATTTCAGGAATGATCCTTTCTGTAAAACCTGTAACAAAACTTTCGCTGACCATTTTTCCATTGACCCTGATACGCTCCCTGAAATCGTGCAGGTGGGGAGAAGTATGGAGACCAACCTTGTAACCGGCCGACTGCAACACCGATGCAAGCATATGACTGCTGGATCCCTTACCATTGGTACCGGCTACATGGATCGAAGGAAATTGATCCTGTGGATTACCCAGAGAATTACATAGTGCACGGATATTATTGAGGTCTGCCTTATAAGCAGCTGCACCGATGCGGCTGTACATCGGCAGGCGTGCGAAGAGATATTCAAGTGTTTCGGAATAATTCATTTTTTTAGTTTCATATTCCAGATCGTGAAGATCAGCCATACAAGGCCAGTCACAATCAGGATCGTTCCAGCAATAATAAACAGGTGGCTTAGCGGCCAATGCAAAACCTTCATAAGAGACCCAATGGTCCGGACGATCAGACCGCCAATAGCAATAGTCAACGGCACCCTGAAGGAGATTATATTAATCATTGCTGAATGTTTTTTCCAGCAGGTCCTGGTAGATGAGCAGGTTTTCATCGTCAAAACAAACAAAAACGATTTCCATTGCCGGATGGGTGGAAATAAAATTGCTGACCGCACTGATTGCTATTTCCGCGGCAGGAAGTTTAGGGAAATGATAAATGCCGGTGCTGATATTCGGGAAAAGGATTTTTTGCACCTGGTGCTCCACAGCCAATGCCAGGCTCTTTTCATAACAGGAGCGGAGATTGTCTGCCTCTTTATTACCACCGCCGTTCCAGACAGGACCAACCGTATGGATTACAAACTTTGCGGGTAAGCGGCCCGCCGTGGTAATCACCGCATCACCTGTTTTACAACCGCCCTGACGCGCAACGATCGCCCGGCATTCTTCCAGGATAGCGGGGCCGCCGGCACGATGGATCGCACCGTCCACTCCGCCACCACCAAGTAATGAAGTATTTGCCGCGTTAACAATTGCATCGGCAGGAATGAGAGTGATATCGCCCTTTAAACAGGAAACGGTGTGTGACATATGCACACAAAATTAAAGAGTAACCGTTATCCTTCCATTTTGAATTTGAATTCAGTTGCCCGAAGATTATCACTATCCCTTTCACATCGACGACGGAAGAAGTATAGTCATTATCCTTCCACCCTGAATTTGAATTCAACGGTGACCATCGATTCATGGTCAGACTTATTAAACCGCATTGAACGCAGGTATCGGATAATTTCGTTTTTATAAGCTGTGCTGGTAGCCGTGGATCCCCTGGCAATACCAACAAACTCGCCTTCACCAGAGGGAGATACTTTTACAAACGCATATACTGTGGCCTTTTCAAGATCGGCCGTGAATGAATAACTTCCAACTACTGACCGATCACCACTGGAAACACGGGGGCCGTTACCACGACCGGTTCCCGATCCATTACCACCACCTGAACCGGTACCGGATCCGCCACCATATCCGGAACCTTTGCCAACACCGGTGCCGGTACCCTTGCCACCACTGCGATCATAATCTTCTGCTGCGCCGCCACCCTTTCCATTACCTGTAGTAGTCCGCCCAAGTACAGCCTTTGGTTGCGGAGGTGCAGGAGGTTTAGGATCTGGTTTGGGTTCCGTTTTTATGGGTGATTTATTCTCATTGATTTTGGTAGCTGTGGGTTTGGGATTGTCTGGTTTAAGAATGGCCGGACTAACCTTATCGGTCGGATCTTCTTCCACATCCTTTGCATCGTCTTCCGTTCCTGGCTGGGGAGGTGCGGGAGGCGCTACTCCTGCCGGTCCGGCAGCCTGTACCGGATTACCACCGCCACCACCACCAGTTGCCCTGGTGGGAGGTTCGGGTTCCTCCTCGGGTATGTTCAGGTCTACCAGGATGCCCTGGTCAACCGGAGGATGTTCTATCACCGGAACCGTCCATTTCAGGAATACCATGAGCAATAACAAGAAGGCAGCCACACCCAGGGTGATTACCGATGCCTGCGTATTCTTGCGAGATTCGAAATTTGCGGTCATAGTGTGTGCGTTATTCATACAAACTTACATTTTGGGGAACAGGAGCGGAAGTGCTTATTGTACACACCTGTGTATTAACGAACCAAGGACGGTCCAACTTGTACAGAAGCAGGCCTAAATTATGTTAAAGCTTGGGGGGAAAGAGATTAACACCTTCCTGACAGATGTTGAAATAACGTCGGTGAATTGAAACCATTTACCTGTGGGCGAAGTCAAGTTCGAAATTTCCCCTGATCCGTTCCATCGGTGGATTGAAATAACCGTATCTGAGTGATGGAAATTCTTCTTTCAGTAACTCCTGCAATTGTTTAACACCCAGGCATTCACCCGTTTCAGTAACACCGATTTTTCCGAGGTACCAATCGGGATCAATATTAAAATTCCGCCACTGGATCATTTTCAAACCGGTGCTGCGGATCAGTTTGCGCAATGCTTCATATTCTGCAACACTATCCGTCATACCTGGAAAAACGAAATAATTGATAGATGTCCATCCCCCGAATTCATTTACTACACGAAGACTTTCCAGGATATCTTCAAATACGTAGTTGTTGGGGCGGTAGTAGGGCATATAGATCTCACTGCGGGCTGAGTTGGTCGACACCCGGATTGAATCAAGACCGGCCTCGCAGAGCTGGCGGACAGCATCTGGTTTGGAACCGTTCGTATTTATATTGATACTTCCCTTACTGGTATGTTTGCGGATCTCGAGAATCGAAGAACGGATGGTCTCCCACATCAGTAATGGCTCGCCCTCGCAACCCTGGCCAAAACTCACGATAGGGTATGGGGCCTGTTCCAGATGGGGTACGGTATATTCTACAATTTCTTCTGCTGTCGGTTTGAAACGAAGGCGGTCCTGCGTTGATACAATGGTCTCCTCATCCGGTTGAAGTGAAATACATCCCACGCAATTGGCATTGCAGGCTGGTGATACAGGAATCGGGCATTCCCAGCGGGCCAGGAAAAAATTCCTTGCTGCGGGACAATGGTAGGTCAGTGCGCAATTACTGGCCAGATGTTCAACAAGGCGGTTATGAGGATAAGCTTCGCGCAGTTTTTTTACACCTGCTTCAACAAGTGACTGGTCGTACCCAACACTTTCCTGCCGGATATCCGGTTCGATCCTGGTTGCGGGAACATAAAATTTTCCATTGTACCAGCCTGTGGCGGTATAACAAAACAGCGGAAGCACGGGTGCATCCGGCGCTGTTTCATATGCTGCAAGATAAAATCCGGTATGGGCAGGTGGTATGAATGCGGCAACGGCCCAACCTTTATCACATAAACGCATTTCGCCGGTTTCCACATCAATGCCAATTCCCCGGCGGCCGGGTAGTTCATACATTGATCCGCCTTCCGGCAACTCGATCCATTCGTCTTCCGGTACCAGCAAGGCGTCCCATCCGCTCCGGCCAGTGGCGAAGAGGGTTTCATCTTCAAAGATGTTTCCTTTGCTGTCTGAGTAAAGTAGAAAAGGCGAATGTTCAAAAACCATAATTCTGTTTCTATAAGGTAGTAGGGGTGACGTCAATCCTTCTTAAGCCGCTCCCTGCAAAACTCGTTTATTTCGTGCTCATTTGAAACGATTGCTGAGGGGTCCAGCAATTGCTGGATAAGTTTGTTATCCCGGAAATCGATAGTCAGCAACCCGTCTTTCAACACTACATTATTCAGGGTATCCCATTGGATTGTGCGACCGGGAAACGATGGATAAATAATATGATGATCCGTAATTTTCACTTCAGGCGCGCGGTTGGCGATGCGGTACAGGATGGCCAGTGCAATTACCCCGGCTGCCACCCACCAGTATCCGATAAATGCCCAGTAAACGGCAAGGGCAACCATCACTTCATAAATACCCGTATCTGTATGACGCCGGCCCACCATTTTTTCCCGGTAAACGATTACCGAGATTGCAAGCACCGCCGCAATGATACCGGTGACCTGTTGCGCTGTTGTCTGCGGCAGGTAATACAGGAACAGGCAAATGGCAAGGGCATTCATGACGAGGATAAAAACCGAAAAGCTTTTGTAGAACTTCCGTTTTTCATTTTTCAATATAAGACGGTATGTAACCATTGCTAAGCCAACCGGGATTAAGAATTACTTGCAACCAGCAGGTTACATAATTTGAATAAAACCCGGGCACCTACATTGGCGTTCCAGTCTGTTTCCCCGATGCCAACTTCACACAGATCAAAGCCAACGAGTTTACGACCCGATTCGATGATCTTGCGGAAGAGATAATACAACTCTTCGGTTTCAAACCCGCCGGGGACGGGGGTTCCGGTATGAGGACATAATTTCCGGTCCAGCCCATCAATATCAAAACTTATATAAACTTTCTGTGGAAGCTGGCTCACAATTTCTTCTGTAATTGTTTTCCAGGTTTCACCTTCAAACTGACGTGTCTTGATATCCTTATCAAAATAGGTGCATACGCGCTCACTGTGCGCGCGTATATAATTATATTCATCCTGGCTATAATCCCTCACACCAACCTGTACCAGTTTATTTAATTGCGGCACTTCATTCAGTGCATTGTACATGATACTTGCATGTGAGTAGTTGAATCCTTCATATGCCTCGCGAAGATCACAATGGGCATCTATCTGGAGAATTCCAAAGTCGCCATGTTTTTCACCAATGGCTTTAAAAAATCCAAGTGCCACACTATGGTCACCACCAAGCAAGCCCACCAGTTTGCCTTTTTCCAGCAATACCCTGGTCTGGTCATATACCCAGCGGTTAATAAAGTCACCGCCCTGGTTTACGTCAATCAATGTTTTACACATGAATTGGTTGGCTGCTACTTCATCTCCCTTTGAAATATAATCAATGAACAGCTCGGCTTCTTTACGCAGGTAATCACTCTTCATCAACACCTTCCTGTCGGTCGGTCGCATGTAATAACCCTGCTTCCATCCTTCAGGGACTTCCGGATCAAAAAGATCCACCTGCAGTGCTGCTTTAAAAATGGCTTCGGGTGCACGGGATGTACCGGCACCGTAACTAACCGAAACTTCCCAGGGAACAGGAAGTATAACGAGCCTTGCATCGTCTTCGGAGGTTGGAAGTCCGAATATATTATTGTTCGGATTGCTTACCAGGCTGGGGTCGTAATTTGCTAAATCTACCATGTGATTATGTTGGAAAAACGGTGCAAGTTACTTCTTTTAACGGAAAAACCCTACGTGTAAGTCAGACTGCTGGTTCCTGCTGGCTCAGGCAATGGAAACTACCCAGTCCCCAGATAATGGAGGTCGAATCTATTCCCACCACTTCACGCCCAGGGAATTGATCCTGAATGATCTGTAACGCCTTTTCATCTTTAACACATTGAAAAGTGGGCACGATTACCGATCCATTTGAAATGTAAAAGTTTGCATATGATGCCGGCAGCCGCTGGTCTTCCCAGATCACAGCATCAGGCATGGGCAATTCAACTACATTTAATTGTTTTCCATCCATCAATCGCATCGATTTTAACTGTCGCAGGTTATCCTGCAGTATCTGGTAGTTTTCATCATTTTTATTTTCTTCAATTACTGCCAGTACTGTATCACGATTAACAAAACGGACCGTATCATCAATATGTCCGTCCGTATCATCGCCAACAATTCCTTCGTTTACCCATAACACCTGTCGGGCACCATAATAATCATGGAGGTACTGTTCAATCTGAGCCTGGTTAAGATGTGGGTTGCGGTTTTTATTCAGCAGGCAGGCTGCAGAGGTAAGGATTGTACCATCGCCGTTGAATTCCACCGAGCCTCCTTCCATAACAATCCCGGGATGATATACAGGAAGATTGAATTCCTTTGCAATCAGGGTAGGGATCACATCGTCCAGGTCGTATGGGGGATACTTGCCACCCCAGGCATTATAACCCCAGTCGACTACAATCTTTTTTTGCTCTGCAGCCGGGTTGATCAAAAATGCAGGCCCATGATCGCGGCACCAGGCATCATTACTTGGATGGAAATAAAATTCAATTCGCGACAGGTCGGCACCTGCGGCCCTGAGATGCCCCAGGGCAAAGGATTTCATGGCTTCATCAGCTACATTGATCCGCACTGATTCTGACTTTGCCACCTCTTTAATGAACTGGCAATATCCTGGAAAAATGGAATCAATCCTGTCTGGCCAGCTCGCTTCCTTATGTGGCCAGCTCAGCCACATGGCTTCATGTTTTTCAAATTCTGCAGGAAAATAATATCCGGCAGCAGCGGGAGTCAGCGTATGGATGGATGTAGCCATATTGGTAAGTTGGTCAGCAGTTATCAACTGCACTCAATCAGACCCGGATGTGCGGGTATTAAAAATATTTACTCGAACTTGTTGTTGAAAATTACAGGTTAGTCTTCATCGATATAACGCCTGGTAATTGGCTGGTAAGAATCAATACGCCGGTCGCGAAGGAATGGCCAGTGTGTGCGGTATCTGTCTGTTGCGGACAGGTCGATCTCTTCCACATGGTTTTCTTCCTGGTCGTGCGAAGCTTTGTAAAGCAGGCTGCCAAAGGGATTGGCCACAAAGGATCCGCCCCAGAATTTCATCCTTCCTTCCTGTTCAAGGCCCACCCGGTTAACGCTTACCACATGAATACCGTTGGCAACGGCGTGACTGCGCTGGATGGTTTGCCAGGCATTGTATTGCTCTTCATTGGTCTTATTGTCCTGGTCAGTTGCCCAACCAATGGCAGTTGGATAAAACAGAATCTGCGCACCCATGAGTGAAGTGATCCGTGCAGCTTCAGGATACCATTGATCCCAGCAGATAAGTATTCCGATACTGGCGAATTTTGTCTTGAAGACCTTATACCCAAGATCGCCGGGCGTAAAATAAAATTTTTCGTAGTAGGCGGGATCGTCGGGGATATGCATTTTGCGGTACTTACCCAGATACGACCCATCTGCATCAAGAACGGCTGTGGTATTGTGATACAGGCCCTCAGTACGTTTTTCAAAAAGTGAGGCAATGATCACCACACCGAGTTCTCCTGCGACAGCACTTAGTGCGTCGGTGGACAGGCCGGGAACAGGTTCAGCAAGTTTGAAATGCGTGTAATCCTCCGTGTCGCAAAAATAAAGGGAGGTGAAAAGTTCCTGCAGGCAGATGATCTGCGCGCCTGCTGCCGCCACTTCCCGTACTTTGGCGATCGCTTTATCAAGGTTCTGCTGTTTATCAGCTGAACAACTCATCTGGACCAACCCTACTTTAACTTTTGCCATTTTAAAATTTGAGTCGCAAAAATACAAATTATCGGGGCATCAGCAGCAACTGTATAACAGTTGGCTCTTAAGCATCCCTTAAAAATTCCGGTTAATAAAAAGGAAGTATTGGAGAAAATAGTTTACCGGAAATAATCCGGTGAACCGGGCAACAAAGAGAGGTCCACGGAAAAATCGTACACGGGGGTTCATCTTCTTTGCCGGGCAACAAAGAGAATGTCGCGGAGAAGATCGGACACCGGGATTCAACTGGTTTACGTGACAACAAATATAGGTCCTGATGAAAATCGCTACGGGAAACCTTCCCGTTAAGAGTAAAAAAAAAGCTGCATCTTTTCAGATACAGCTTCAGCTTATAGTTACATTTAAGTATTATCAATGCTGGTGTGATTCGCCATTGGGCCGGCTCATCTGACGGAGGAATGCAACGTGCGAGGCAACTGCCATGCGTACTTTCGGATACTCGATGTACTGGATGCCATAGTCCTGGCAAGCCTTCCTGATGATCTTACTGATAGCAGGGTAGTGAACGTGGGAAATCTTGGGGAACAGGTGATGTTCAACCTGGAAATTCAATCCGCCAACCAGCCAGCTTACCACCCTGTTACGGGTAGCGAAATTAGCCGTGGTCTTGATCTGGTGAATCGCCCACTCATCCTCCATTTTTCCGGTGGCATCATCAACCTGTGGAAAATGGGTATGTTCTACTGTATGTGCCAGCTGGAATACGATGCTGAGTACAAAACCCGCAACCAGTGCCATGCTCAGGAATCCAACCAGCCATGGAAGGAAACCGACCATGTAGATTGGTAAGGCAACAAACAGGAATGCATGTGCAACTTTATAAAACCAGAATTCGAAGTGTTCCCTGGTTGTCATCTTGCGAAGGGTAATGCTTCCGATTTTTCCGGAGAAATATTTTTTATAATCCGTTACGAAGATCCACCAGATATACAGCAACGAATAAGCTGCCCAGAAATAAAAATGCTGGTACTTGTGAATCTTGTAATGTGCCTGCTCATCGCATAAACGAAGAAGCGGGCGGGCTTCGATATCATCATCCACACCATGTATATTGGTATAGGTATGATGGATCACATTATGTTTTGACTTCCACATGTGCTGGCTCGCACCAAGGAAATTTGCAAAGTTGGAGGCCACGTTATTGATCCATTTGTACCGGCTGAAACTTCCGTGTGCACCATCGTGCATTACATTAAAACCGATGGATGCAATAAGGCATCCAAGCAACACACATTCCAGCACCGCCCACAGGGTAGAGGGTGTGAAAAAAACCAGGTGAACATATACACCAAGGAAACCCAGCACAAGGATGGATGCCTTAAGGTACAATTTGAAATTCCCTGTCATGGACTTGCCCTTTTCGGTAAAATAATCACCGATCCTCTTTTTTAATTCACTGTGAAAGGAAAGGGGCAGTTTAGGGAACTTAGGAGTTGACATATCGTAATAGGTTGAGATTGAAGGCGAAGTTAATCTATTAGTTCATAAATTACTCACAAAGGACCTTCCTAAATCATGTAGTGCATAATATGACAGAAGGATAACAAATAACAGCCACTTAAAGGGTTTAACCGGAGCTGTTTAGGTCTCGTTCATTACCAGCGATTCAAAACTTCGTAATCCGATTTGTTTGTCTGAAACAAAGCCTTCAGCATACCTCACGCCGATTCTCCGTCCCAGGATCCTTGCCCTTGCGGTAACGCTGTCGAGGAAATCCGGAGTGGAGATATAGGTCACCGGTCCTTCATTACTTCCTTCTTTTGCTGTATGGAATTGTGTGGTATAGGCCCTGATGGCCTCCATGCGCTGGTCGAAAGAGTCGCTGATATCGATCAGTAAGTCGGGCTCATGGTACCAGTCCTGCAGGTATTGGAACAGGTACTTCGGACGCCATTTCGGCTGCGGTTTACCTTGTTCATCCACCGTTTCAATTTTCAGTAAACCGGAGAGGAAACAGGCATCACTGATTAACCGGCCGGCACGGCCATGATCCGGATGCCGGTCGTTCAGGATATTTCCGATAATGATCTCGGGCTGGTATTTGCGGATAATGCGGATGAGCTGGAGCTGGTGTGTTTCATCATTGGCAAAAAAACCATCCCGCATTTTGAGGTTTTCACGAACCACGGCGCCCATGATCAGGGCTGCGTCGGCAGCTTCCTGCATGCGGGTTTCGATGGTTCCGCGTGAACCAAGTTCACCCTGGGTGAGGTCAACGATACCTACCTGTTTGCCTCTTTTAATTTCCTGGATAAGCGTTCCGGAACATCCCAGTTCAATATCATCAGGATGGACGCCAATGGCCAGTATATCTAATTTCATGTAAAGAATTTGAACGCAAAGATAAGCCGCGAAGGATTATCCATTACTGGCGGTTGGGATTGCCATACCAGTTACCGTCGATCTCCCGTACAAAGCTCTCGATCTGGCGATCGGTCTTATCTTCCAGGTCGTACTCCTGTTTAAGGTCGCCGCCCACAAAAAAAGCAACAGTCTGGTACATGCGTGCATTCAGTCCGCCCTTGTATTCTTTGATAATGGCGTAACAGTCGTTACCCGTCTGACGGTTGATCAGTTTCATCAGCACCTTACCCTGGTATACGGACAGGTTGGTAAGGGGATCAGAAAATTGTTTACGCAGTTCTTTCTCGCGGGTTTTTATGTAGGCCTTGCGTTCTTTTTTGGAATGCATGGTCTTCATTTTTTCATTCATATCATTAATGGTAGCACCGGCCACCCGCGCATAGGGATAGGTAACATACACTGCATTACGCAGCCTGTTCCATTCCTTTTTATACTTTTCCAGTTTTTTGGGATCAAGTTTGGAAATCCAGACCATTCCGTCTTCGCGCGACGACATCATTTCACCATTAATCCAGGTGGCCGGTGTAATGATGGTATCATTGGGTCCCCATTTCTTTGATCTTTCTTCAAAAGAAGGCATCGGAGGAATGGTATCGGTGCCGGCAACTACCGGAGTAACCTGCGCCTGCATGCAGGCAGGTTTCCAGGCCAGCAGAACCAGTAAAAAGACAAGGGGAAAATATTTGAATGGACGGACCATCTGGCTGATATACTATAAACACCGGTTTGTTCCGGATGACCTTGTAAAATAGTTATTTTTTGCCGGTCAGGACCCTGGTTGAGGCGGTAATTTAACTTTCCTTTGTCAGTCGGTTCAGCCGGATGCGCCTCGCCATACTCATAAATATCCCGATTGCTGTGATCACAATCCCTGCCCAAAGCAGGTTGATCCAGGGGAACTTATAAGCCTTCAGCGTAACAAACTCCAGGATATTATCCGATTCCTTCACACCGATATCGGCGGTCTGGCCGTCAACACTGTTGATCTTTACAATCAGGCTTTGCGACATAATGGTGTCCGGCACAGAAAGCTGTTGCCCGCCTGCATTGATCAGCAGGGGTTGCGCCATATATGAGCTATTATTAAAGGAGAATGCCTTGATCCTTGCTACCGTGCCTTCATCGCCCGGTTTGAAACCTTCGATGGGAAGGTTGGTCCGGCTGGTCAGGCTTTCAAGCACCAATACTCCCTGCGAATAAAATATACTGTCACCCACCTTGATCCTGTTGGTGGAAAAAGTAGCAGTGTCTGTTATCTTTTCCCTGTTGGGAAGGGCCGACACATAGGTGAAAATATCATGATCGGGATAATGTTTGGAATCCGGATTGGCCATTAAACCTTCATTGCCTTTATAGTTGACAAAGGCATTGGGCCGCAGGGTAAATTCTTCGTTGTCGGTCCTGCTTTTAAAATGGATCCTGTAATACCATTGCTGTTTTTTCGGATGTGCCGAATCGCCCAGGTAGGTCACGTCAAACTTACCCATTTTCATAGGTATGCCTTTTACCAGCGTCAGGTTCTCGCCTGGTTTTTCTTTACTGTTCTTTCCAAAAAAATCTTTTGGTATGCCACTCGTATTGTACGACATGATTTCCTTTTTGGAAGAGGAGAGCAGGATGCCAAGCAGCACCATTCCAAATCCAACGTGCGATACCGAACCTCCCGACAGGCCCAGCTTTCCTTTCACCCCAAGAAAAATATAGGCCGCGTTGGCGATGATCGCGTAAATGGCGCAGGTTACTGCTACCCAGATCTGGATCAGGAAACCAAATGACTGACGGTTGTAGTTGATATCTCCATACATCAATACAAGTGTGGCGGCAACAGCCGACAGGATAGTGGGGATCCAGATCTTTTTAAAGAAATACGCACCTGATGTTGATTTGTACTTCAGGTACTGGGTTATTGCGGTAAGCAAACCGATAAATATGGCTACAAAAATCTGGATCTGGTTGTAGGCAAACTCAGCATCTTCCGGTGCAGCGATCTGTGTGCCGAATATTTTATTGAAAACAGGCAATGATGTTTTGCCGATGATGATCAGCGCGGAGAAAAAGAAGATCAGCGAGCCAATGAACATCCAGAACTCCCTGGAGGAAGTCTGTTCTTCCTTCCTGATTGCAGGGATCTCTTTATAACGGGTGCCGAATAAAATAAGTGAAGGAACTACCAGTACTAAAAGGAAAAATAATAATTGTAAACCCATGCCATCACCTGTGAAAGAATGTACGGAAGATTCTCCCAATACACCACTGCGGGTGAGATAGGTGGAATATAAAACAAAGCAGAAGCCAAGGATCAGGAACAGGTGGGTAGCCCGGAGTGAATGGCCCGTATGTTTATAAATCAGTAATGTATGGATGCCGGAAACCAGGATCAGCCATGGCACCAGTGAAGCATTCTCCACCGGATCCCACGCCCAGTATCCACCGAAGGTGAGGGATTCATATGCCCACCAGGCACCCATCATAATCCCGACTCCAAAGATAGCCGTGGAGAAAAGAGCCCAGGGCAGCGCGGGTTTTGTCCATTCACTGAATTTTTTCAGCCAGAGTCCCGCGATAGCGAAGGCAAAGGGGACGATGGTTGAAGCGAAACCAAGGAAGAGTACAGGAGGGTGGATCACCATCCACCTGTTCTGCAATAAGGGATTCAGGTCGTTGCCGTCCTTTATATATGAAAGGTAATCCTGGCGGATGGCCTGGGTCAGGTCGCCATTGATATGCATGAACGGTGCGTTATCATACACACCCGATTCGCGCAGCAGGATAAACGGGTTTGAACCCAACCGGAAATCACCGAAATAAAGTCCCATTACCATGGTGGCAATACATACCTGTGTAATACTGATGACAGTCATCACCGGCGCTTCCCATTTGCCGGCGGTACGCATCAGGACAAGTCCCAGGATACAATGCCAGAGACTCCATAATAAAAAACTTCCTTCCTGGCCTTCCCAGAAACAGGCGAGCAGGTATTTGAACTCAAGGGTCTTGCTGCTATGCTGCCAGGCATATTTGTATTCGAACAGGTGATTGTAAATAATAAAGAAAAGGATACTGAAGATGGCAAGTACCGAAAGGGTTTCAGTAATGAAGGCATAACGCGCAAGCCGTTTCCATTGCAGGCTGTCAGGACCCATGGCAGCACGGGTTGACTTATAATAAGCAAAGCTGGCCACCAGTGATGCAATCAGTGACAGTATGATAAAAAATTGTCCAAGTTGCCCCGGAATAAGATTCTCCCCAAAATACTTCATCGCTGATTCCTGTTTTTAAAAATCGTGAATGGACCGTCCGGTGAACAGGCGGTTTACCGCAGCATCAGCCACGGATTTAAATTATAATGACGTGGTCTGGCTGACTTTTTCTTCGGTAACCTTCATGTCTTCCTTGTATTTGGAAGGGCACTTGGTCTGGATACTCTGGCAATCGAAGAAATCACCATTGTATTTGCCCTTTAATACCAGGCGTTCACTCATCTCGAAGTTTTCCGGCTTCGGATTGTGGTAGATTACGCGGATGGATTTGCCTAAAGTATCTACCGCAGTAAAACTGAGAAAATTGGGATCCTTGATGGCATCGTACTGCAGTGGGGCTGATTTATCCCAGCGGGCCATCAGGTGTACAAACTTACCCTGTTTGGACACGGCTGTATCCACCGTATCGTAAGTCGTGGTGTTCTGGAGGAAGCTGATCAGCACGGCAATCGATGCGGCAATAAAAACAAGGCCGATAATGTGTATTTTCTTCATGGTTTATTATGGGCGGGATGGGTACCCGAATGCGTGGCAAAGTTAATCCAAAAAGCGTTCTGTCACCAGATTGTATTAACGGGAAATGCCGCGAAGGGTTCACCAATGTTAAAAAAAAGTGTAAACTCTTCCCGGTGGAGGGTTGAACGGCAGCGCACCGGATAGTTGCAAATACGTACGATTGTTTGAACGGAAAACTTTGCCCTTATCTTTGGAAGAATATAAACCAGCTGCCATATGATGCTTGAACTGACCGAAGAACAAATTATGATCCGACAGGCTGCAAGGGATTTTGCCCGGCAATCCTGCCTTCCAGGAGTTATTGAACGTGATGAACTGCAGAAATTTCCGCGCGAACAGGTAATGCAACTGGCCGATCTGGGATTTATGGGTATGATGGTTAATCCGGAATATGGCGGCAGCGGACTGGATACCGTCAGTTATGTGCTGGCGATGGAGGAAATCTCCAAAATAGACGCCAGTGTCAGCGTTTGTATGAGTGTCAATAACAGCCTCGTATGTTATGGACTGCAGGAATTTGGTTCAGAATACCAGAAAAAGACCTACCTCACCCCGTTGGCCCAGGGCAAAAAAGACGGGGAACTCTATATCGGCGCCTTTATGCTGAGCGAACCGGAGGCTGGAAGTGATGCTACTTCACAGCGGACTTCCGCCGAAGACATGGGCGACCATTACCTGCTTAACGGAACCAAGAACTGGATTACCAATGGAGGAACCGCCAGCGTTTACCTGGTCATCGCCCAAACTGACCCTTCCCTGGGCTCAAGGGGAATTAATGTGCTGATTGTGGAAAAGAACTGGCCGGGGGTGACTGTGGCCGCTAAAGAAAATAAACTCGGCATCCGCGGTAGCGATACCCATACCGTGATGTTTACCGATGTGAAAGTGCCAAAGGAAAACCGGATTGGTGAAAATGGATTCGGTTTTAAATTTGCCATGAGGACCCTTGCCGGAGGCCGCATTGGTATCGCATCGCAGGCACTGGGTATTGCTTCAGGCGCGTATGAACTGGCGTTGAAATACAGCCAGACCCGCAAAGCATTCGGCACCGAGATCATGAACCACCAGGCAATTGCTTTTAAACTGGCCGATATGGCCACCCGTATTGATGCTTCGCGGCTTCTTTGCCTCAAAGCCGCATGGGAAAAAGATAACCAGCAGGATTATACAGTGAGCTCTTCCATGGCAAAAGTATTTGCATCGGAAACGGCGATGTGGACCACCGTTGAAGCCGTGCAGATTCATGGAGGGTATGGTTTTGTGAAAGAATACCATGTGGAGCGGCTTATGCGCGATGCCAAGATCACCCAGATTTATGAAGGCACAAGCGAAGTACAACGCATCGTTATCAGTCGTTCGATCCTTAAAAATTAAACCTTGTAAATTGCATCCGGATTATTAAAGATTATATGGACGAACGGATGAATTTTTACCAGGAATTGATGAACAGTCTCAGTGCAAAAGCAGTGACCCTGGTTGCTGTTTCCAAAATACAGCCCCTGGAAAAAATCAGGGAACTATATGCGATTGGCCATCGTGATTTTGGCGAAAACTATGTACAGGAACTGGTGGATAAAGCAGCGCAACTACCCGATGATATTCGCTGGCATTTTATCGGTCACCTGCAGTCGAATAAAGTAAGGCAGGTAATACCATTTTCGTATCTTATACAGGGAGTGGACAGCTTCCGGCTGCTGAAAGAGATCGATAAACAGGCTGGTAAAGCGGGGCGTAAAACAGACTGCCTGTTACAGGTATTTATTTCAGGCGAGGAAACAAAATTTGGTCTCGACAGCCAGGAGCTGCAAACGATCCTGCTTGGTGAAGAATTGAAAACATTGCAGCATATCAATATCAGGGGTTTGATGGGCATGGCCTCCTTCTCGGATGATAAGGAAAAAGTGGAAAAGGAATTCAGGTTTTTAAAATCCCTTTTTGATACCTACCGGGATAAGTTTACCGGTGCCCCCATATTGTCAATGGGAATGAGTGATGATTACCAGCTGGCCATCGCCAACGGAAGTAATATGGTGCGCATCGGCAGCCTGCTTTTCGGTGCAAGGGCAAAAAAATAAAGTGGGGCGGACGATTGATTATTTCCCGCGATCAGGAACACTAATGGTCATTCGTACCCTTCAACGTTGACTATAATACCATAGTCAACAAATAACTCTTCCCCTTTTTTTATGTCCCTCAAGGCTTCAAAGTATTCTCCGTCATTCCTTGAAACCACATTGGGAGCAGATGAATGATTGAGGTAATTCACCAGGTCCATTACCTTAAATCCATAATCCGGCACGAAATAATCCTTCTCATCGAAAAGGCAATAGGTTTCCACGAGTGATCGGGAATGTTCAGGCAGTCTTTCAATTTCGGCAATCGGAATACGGATCCATTCACCCACCGAACGGGAGAAGATCTGTCGGAAACCGGCAGGAATATCCGCGATGGCAAAAACCCCGATGCCATGAACCGGGGAAGGTTGGAGGGCCACCAGGGTTTCATCAGAAAGTTCTGCAAGCAGCTGCTGTCTGTTCATCAGGTCTAGCTACCACGTTGAGAACCGGTGTTCGATTGTTTGCTCACGAAGCCGGAAGATTTGGGCTTCTGGATAAATTTCGAACCACCTGCACCCGTTGGGGCTGCAGCTTTTTTATTGTCTTTCTTCTTCCCTTTTTTGTTTTGCTGATTCAGCAGTGACATAGGATCAATTTTTAGTTGGTCCAAAGATAGGCCTTATCAGATTATATTCACCGCTCCCTGCCCGGAATGAGGTAACCATGAAAGGTAATAGGGTCTTTGTCGCGCTGGTTGACCAGCAAGGTAGCACGGCCATTATCATAAGCAATAAGGCGGAGTGACTCCACACCACGTGCATCCTTGGGAGTTATAACAATTTCGTACCTTCTGTTTTTGGCAATGGCCAGTTCATACCGGAATTTTACAGAAGTAAATTTTATCCCGCCATCTGTAGGATCAAACGGAGCTGCATATGCCCTGCCGAAATAGGGAAGAAAAGAGGTAACACTGTCAGGATTCACCGCCAGGTCATATTGTGACCCCAGCTGTCTGATTGCACCGCGTTGCGGACTAACCTGCTGGGCAATGAAAATAAAATTTTTCTCTGCGAGGATTCGTCTGTTTTCTTCGGGATAAATCGATTGCGCACTACTGATGTTAACGATTGCCAGGACGGCGACCAGTGAGAATATTATTGCTTTTGACATGAGTTTGTTTTTTTCGAACGGGTCACAAAATGTGCCACACCACCGGTTGGTTTTCAAAACGACAACGTAAACAGGTCAATTAGCAAAATCTTACCAGGGGAATTTCTTACCAAAGCAAACTCGGGAACGATCATTGTATTTGTTAAAGAAAACCTATGCGTATAACTGTTATAATTTTTTTCCTGTCGTTTTTACTGGTTGGTACTGTCGCAAATGCGCAGTTAAAAGGTTTCAGTATCGGTCCTTATGTGGAACGTGCGTGGACTGCCGGCAGTAGCGGGGATCAATTGAAAAATGGACTTGGTGCGGGTTTGTCGGCGGACATAAAAATCCCCGGAAACCTCGGCCTGACGGGCTCTGCCGGGTTCCTTCATTTCGCGGGCAGGAAGTCTCAAACGGAGTCTGGCGAGGTCAGGCATCCTGCTATAAATGCCTTTCCGCTGCGGGGTGGAATCAAGTTTCGTCCCCTGCCATTGATCTATATAAAAATGGAAGCAGGTGTGGCAAAGTATTCAAAACAATCGGCCTTTTTGCTGTCACCCGGAATTGGTATCCGTGTGCTGGGTATCGATATCCAGGGTAAATATGAACGTTGGTATGATGTAGCCGGAACCAGGTTCTGGGGATTACGCGCAGGACTTAACCTGTAACGAATGGTCGCTGTTCGGCAATGAATATTGCGACAATTCGCTAAACCGTGTAACAGATATGCCGATATTCCCTGATGTTTTTCTCAGAACGCTTTTTTCCCTGTATCTGTTTTCCTGATAACCAGTTTCTGGGTCTGATCAGCGACCACATCATCAAAGAATTTTTTAACAAGCGGATAATCAGCTGCTGGTATCCGGTGCTGCCGGAGGATCAATCTGGTAACTACTTCAATGGAACCCGTAGTTGTGTCAGACCGGTAACTCACCTCGTAAGACGAATAGGGTGAAACCAGTTTTTTTGTTTTTGGTAACACTTCCACACTATAACCGGCGGGCAGTACAAAAAGAGTGGTATCCCTCTTCTCAAATGGAAAACTAAAATAAAAATCCTGTTTCCTGTTTTCTGCTTTCGGAAGTTTTCCCTGCAACATTTTTTGCAGCCGGTGGTTTATGAACGATTTATCTCCGGAAGTGAATTCGTGAACTTTTCCGATTGCCATTTTCAGGGAACTTTCCTGTTTTCCCGAACGTTCAAAAACAAAATCATCAGGCTGTTTATACCCAAGATAACTCACCAGTATTTTTTTCTGGTCGTCGCGATTATTCTTACTGATGTCCGACATTATTTCTGAATACTCTCCGTAGGTGCTGTATTTAGTTTCAAGCAGGGCAGAAAGATCATCGTCCATCGTGATCCTGGTATAACTGCCCAGGTAATTGGAAGTATAGGAACTTAAGGGAGTTGGTATAAGATAACCGCCATTGTTGTTGACTACTAATGCATTCCTGTTTTCTGTGGAAATATCGAGGTGGCCAAATTCGGCTGTCGTGCTGGTACATTCAAGCCACACCGAATCCTTGACTAGCGGAACACAAAGGATCACATGGTTAAAGGAATTTTTTGGGTAGGCTGGATCGGCCGGTACGCCATTGCTATTCCGGTTGATGATACAAAGATTACTCTGGATACCCACTGCGTTCAACGCAGCTTTCATAAAATTGCTGAGTCCCTTGCAATCGCCATACTTCTGTTTGTCAGTGAAACTCGCCGGGAGAGGACGATATCCACCCACGCCCAGCTGAATATCGACATACCTGAAATTATCCTGGAGGTATTTGTAAATCAGCCGCACTTTTTCACGGTTATCCGTAACATCCTTTACCAGGTTGCGAAAAAATTCTTCCCGCTCTGGTGACAGTTTGTCCAGACCGGCACACAGATCAAAATACCATCTACCGAAATTAAGCCAACTGCTGAAATCACCTTTATATCCATCCAGTGAAATCTGGTTGGCCGTTACTTTCACGTGGGGAATATATTCTGTAGCAGCACTTCCCTCTTCATATTCGAAAGGGGGCAGGCTGTTCACCGCCCAGCGGTATAATTTTGAATTGCCTTCAGTACTGACAACGGGCTCGATGCCGGTAAGGACGTTTTTAAAACGTAACTGTAAATCGGCGGGGGCTTTAATGGTGTAGTCAGATGCAACAATCCCCATCCTGGACGACATAAAGTAATAATCAGGAATGAAAAATGTACCCTTTATCTTCTTTTCATATTCTACTTCGATAGTTACCGGATAGTTTGATGCAAGCACTTTCATCCAGGTAACGTATCCATCGTTTATAAGTCCTTCCCCGTAACTCTCCGTGGTCATATCTTTTTTCTTGTACCTCGCAGTCTGTTTTCCGTTTGCATCATATACCCGGATCTGCGCATCACTCAGGGTTTGAAGTGATGAGGAGAATTCGTAAAAAGTCAATGCCTGCTTTCCCGATTCATTTAATATTGTGTACACCTTGTGCACTGTATAAACGAGTTTATCCAGGCTTTCAATTTCAAGATTAATTTTTTCGGAATGAAGGATTACATCGGCATTGGTCTTCACCACATCCGGAACCGAGGCGAGTGAATACATGCTGCTTTGGGCCACAGCCGGAAGCGTAAGTGCAGATGCCAGCAATGGAAGCACCAAATTGTTTATCGCATGCCGTAGTAAATAATTTTGCATGATCAGGCTTTAACTTTTTTACGGATGACAAACTGCTCGTTCAGCAATTGCTGCAGCTGGATATAAAACTCCTGCAGTTCCATATACTGGTCGACGGGAAACACCGGTTTTTTGAAATCAAGCTGGATCCGGGTCATCAGCACGTTCTGGTTCACCTGCGACATTCTCGAAATCGAAATACTGGTATCCGGCATAATCATCCTCACATTTTTCGGAACAGCGTCCAGTTCGTAACCTTCCGGCAGGGTGAAGTTTCCAAGGATTGTATAACTCTGTTTGGTTCCGAAAAAAATATCCGAAAAACGATTGTCGGCCACAAAAGGATTTTTTTCAAGGCCAGACAGGATATTCGCCGAGAAATACTGGTACTCCCCGGAACTGTTCAGGTCCTGGTTAAATTTCAGGTTCTGGATTAATGGCAAACTATCGTTGTTCAGGTTTTCGAAACTGATCTCATCAATATTGATTCCCGGATTGGAGGCGGTCACAAAACGTTCAAGATATTTTTCTTTTCCTGCCTTTGCAACTTCACCTTTGTCCAGCCGGGCATAATCATAGCTGGCTATATTTGCCTCACCTGTCATCTTACCTGCTTCGTTGATCAGTCCCCGTATCATAATCACATTCTTCGACGTTATCCCTTCGTCCCATAAAGTTTTCCAGCCCCATTCATAGGTATCCACTTTTTCAATAACCAGGCCCTGCGTCATCAGGATACTTTCAGGGATCAGGTGCACTGGTGTTGTCTTATCCGTTGCATCAAGCACATAAACTTTTCCATCCAGCTCCACGTAGGCCATTACTTTATTGAACTGGTAGTAACCCGGATAATCATAGGTTCCCGCATCGGTGGGATTTACCACGCCATTCGCATGAGTACTCACCAGGATGGGATGTACCTTAAGGTCCGCATCCTTCAGAAGGTTTACCAGGATGAGATTAATTTCACCGGCAGTTCCTTTTTTATCTTTCCATGCTGATTTGATTCCATCAAGTGCCCAGATCCCATAATATTCATTCCATTGCATATTGGACTGTACATATTGGAACACCGTCTTCATCCGGTCGTACGGGTTGGTAATCGTTTTAAGTTTCAGGTCAAGGTCGGCCGTACGCGGCACATTCTTCCTGATCTGAACACCAAAGTCTTCGTCTTCCATCAGTTTCCTGATCACCTGCACCCAGTTAACCAGGTTATTTTTCCGCAGTCCGTTCTGCTGGTAGGCAATCACCTTGGTCTCGAGCCTGTCGCGATAATAATTTTCATTTATGATAAACGGTTCATCGCGGAATCCCGGCACATCCGACATAGAGTAAACCTTTTCTACCCTGGTACCGCTGGCCTTTTCTTTGCGGGAGAATTCGCGTGAGCAGATTGGAGTTATGCCCACTTCGATTTCCTGTGGTAAATCAATGCTGAAGCGGCTGTATTTTACAGGGATCGAACGCTGGAAATACCAGTCAATCAAACCCATTCCCGTCTGTTTGAATTTGTATTCAATGATCGATCCCACTTTCACCGAGGGAAAACTGAACACTTTTTCGCTGAAACGTTTATCGATCTTTTTTTCATAAACCAGTTTCTTTTCCAGTTTTGATATAACGATGTTTCCCGACTCATCCAGGTTATAGGTCTGTGCATCGATCCCCGTAATATCCTGTGCATTCCTGTCGCTCATGTACCGTAACTTGATATTGGCCCATTCAAGTCCCTTATCATTGAGGATCTTGATCCGGACACGGCTTTTCATTTCCATCCCGGTACCCCAGAGAAATGTAAGCTCTGCATTATCGACCAGTACCAACGCCTCGGCATTGTCGTCGAATTCACATTTTTTCATTTCCAGATCAGCTTTTTCAATCTTACCGAAAGCAGGTAATTCAGGATCTTTTATTTTTTGGGCGAAAAGGTTTACAGAAAGCAGCAGGAGAGCTGCCGGAAGGAGCAAACATTTCATTGGTGAGTGGCGTTTTTGCAGTTAGAATAAGGGTTCACCGTCCTTGTGAACGGTATTCCGGTTTTGGTTTGTGCTACAATGTAATACGACTTCGTTAATCTGGCAACATTTTAAGGGGAAAAATAGGGTACAGTTCCTGCTTCGGTTAAAATACCAGCAAACGGATGACAGGTGAAACAAATCGCAGGTTATGGTTTCAGCATTCTACGTGTTTATGCTTAAATCAATGCAAAGCAAACGGGGGCAGGGCTGGTTAAATTTATTTACATTTGGACAAAAGGATTTATGACATCCAGTTTTACCGATCCTGACGAATACATTAAAAGCCTTCCGCCAGACAGGGTAGTCCCCGTGTCGGAACTGCGCACTGCCATAAACAAAAACCTGCCGGCAGGTTTTAAGGAAACCATGAGTTACGGGATGCTAACATGGGTGATACCTTTCGAAACTTATCCTGCCGGTTATCATTGTGATCCGAAACAACAACTCCCTTTTGTATCGCTGGCTTCACAGAAAAATTATATTTCATTCTACCATATGGGTCTGTATTCCATGCCCGGACTGATGGAATGGTTCCAGAACGAGTATGCAGGCACCGGTGGGCCGAAACTGGATATGGGCAAAAGTTGTATACGTTTTAAGAAGCCCGGTCAGATCCCGGTGGATCTGCTTTCCCGGCTGCTGGAAAAAGTTACACCGTCTGAATGGATCAGTGTGTACGAAAAGAATCTGCGTCGCTCATAAATCAAGTGCCCCGTTACAAAACCATTTTATATGCGTTCAACATTGTTATTACTGCTTTTTTCATTTTTTGCAATTTTATCCAATAAGGCGGAAGCGCGCGACTCATTATATGTGTTGCAGCATTACGATAAATTCGAGTACAGGATCCCGATGCGCGATGGAGCCAAACTCTTCACATTGGTGTATATCCCGAAAGACCATTCCAAATCCTATCCCATCCTGATGAACAGGACCTGTTACAATGCTTCCAGTTACGGAAACTATGACCTGTACGGCCATCCATCCGATTTCCTGGTGCGGTCGGGTTATATCCTGGTATTCCAGGATGTGCGCGGACGGTACATGAGTGATGGCGTGTTCAACAATATGACACCAAACATCCCGGGTAATGACCGTAAGAACAAAAAGGAGATTGATGAAAGCTCGGATACCTGGGACTCGATCGACTGGCTGGTCAAAAACCTGAAGGGCAATAATGGAAGGGTGGGGATCTACGGGATTTCATATCCCGGTTTTTATTCAGCCGCTTCCTTGCCCGATGCTCATCCGGCCCTCAGGGCCGTATCGCCACAGGCACCGGTTGCAGATTTTTTCTTTGATGATTTCCACCATAATGGCGCCTACCTTGAAAGTTACACACCTGCATTTGCCGTATTCGGATACCAGAAAAAAGATACCACACGCGAAGACTGGTTTGAAGAAGAGCTGATGAGGTTATACAATAAAAAAATTAAAGATGCCTTTGAGTTCTACCGGCAGGCAGGACCGTTAAAAAATTTAACCGAATCATATCACAAGGACAATTTTTTCTGGAACCAGATTATTGATCATCCAAACTATGATACGTTCTGGCAAAAAAGAAATATCCTGCCACACCTGAAAAATATCAAACCGGCTGTACTTACGGTTGGTGGCTGGTTTGATGCGGAGGACCTGTATGGCCCGCTCAACATCTATAAAAAAATAGAAGCCAGCACACCGGATGCAAAGAACAGCATTGTAATGGGCCCCTGGGGTCATGGCGATTGGGCCCGGGAATGGGGAAAGTCCACCCATAACCATATTTATTTTGGCGATAGTATCAGTACATTTTTCCAGAAAAATATTGAACTCACATTTTTTGAATTTTACCTGAAAGATAGTGGCGTTAATAAACTTCCTGAAGCATACATGTTTGATACAGGTATTAAAGAATGGAAACAGTTTGACAAATGGCCACCCGTTGATATACCGGCAGTGCAGTTTTATTTCGGTGAAAATGGCCGGCTTTCCATGAATAAACCATTAAATGATAAAGCAGTCTTTGAATATGTCAGCGATCCCGATAAACCGGTGCCATATACTTCGCAAACAGAGGGGCTGACTTTTACGCCACGTAATTTTATGTCGGACGATCAGCGCGATGCTTCCCGCCGCCCTGATGTGCTGACATTCGAAACAGAAGTACTGACTGATCCCGTCACGATTGCCGGTGAGATCCTGGCAAAACTGAAAGTGGCCATGAGTGGTACTGATGCCGACTTTGTGGTTAAACTGATTGATGTGTACCCCGACAATCACCCCAATTATCCGCATAACCCGAAGAATATTACCATGGGCTCGTACCAGCAGCTGGTGAGGAGTGAAGTATTCCGGGGAAGGTTCCGCAACAGCTTTGAAAAACCCGAGCCCTTTGTGCCTGGACAGGAAACCGATGTCAACGTACGTTTGCAGGATGTGCTGCACACTTTTAAACCCGGGCATCGCATTATGATCCAGATCCATAGTACCTGGTTTCCGTATATCGACCGTAACCCGCAGAAATATGTGGGGAATATTTATAAGGCGGATTCTACCGATTTTATTAAATCAACCATCCGTGTTTATGGTTCTTCGGTAATCGGGGCAGGAGGGGTGCAGCCTGCAAAGAAGGCATTCTGATACGGTAGGTGGTATGGTTTTTGGCAAATCTTGTTATCTCTTGCTGATATGAAATATTCTCCAATCCATTAAAACAACACTTATGGCAAAGTCAAGTACGGCGAAAAAAAAATCCACCTCTAAAAAAACCGCCTGGAAGCTAGCCAAAAAATCAACTGCTAAAAAGAAAGTCCCAACACGAAAGGCGAAGAAATCACCCGCTAAAAAAATTGCTTCGGGTGCAAAAAACCGGATCGCCGGAAGGAAAAAAATCACACCGAAAAAAAAGTCAGGCAGGGTAGCGGCAAAAAAAACCGCGGCCGGAAAAGTAGCTGACAAACCAGCTCCATCAAGGTCGGCAACCGGCCAAGGTTTAAAAAATACCGCCGCTAAACGCACCGGAAAATCCGGAAATGCAGCGAAGCCAGCTACCACCCGGAAGATAACTCAGCAGTCTGTAGCCGGTAAAAAACCATCGGGCATCGTTGGTAATGGCAAGACTGATCAGAAAAAAACATTCAGGCGTCCTCCTGAACAACCGGATTCACCACATGAAGCAGGTGGAAACGTGGTAAAGGACAATCATCGTTCGGGTATTCCACCGGTAAAACGTCCGAAAAATCCGAAGGAGGAAAGTACGGCCAGGATCGATACTGAAAAAGGAACAGGCAACACGGCTGAAGCTGTACAGGTGGATGCTGATATGGGACCCGCCCGGCAGGCTTATGAAGATAATGAAGCTGCGGTTAATGATACATCTGATCCAAAAATGACCAATGGCACCACTGGCCATGAAGGGAACCGGGCATCAACAGATACCGAAGACCGCGATTCCGGCAATGGTTCATCCAGTTCAGCGGCATTTGAAAAGTTTGTTCCGAAAGGAAACAGGGAACAAAAACTGAAGGCCAGTTCAAAACCTAAGGGTGGTCTCAAACCCTCAGGTAAAAAGCCATTATGGAATTAAACCACGCCGATATAGCCAGTGGCAGCCCGGATTGAATGTGTTTGCGTCCGCCTCAGATGAGTTAATCCCGGATGCGAATGTGTTTGCGTTCGCCATGGATGAATTCATCCCGGATGTTACCAACAGTAAACAGAACTGAATCTGCAAGTTTAAAGTGTTAACAAACGCGTATTGCAGTCAATAATCGTAGTTATACAGAAAACCGGCCGTATTATACGCCGGTTTTCTACGTTTTAACCACCGCTTATGTAAGTTGAATTCGCATCCTGCACAATTTTCACTTATTTCATATCGTTTATCACCCGAATCCAATCCTTTAAAACCAAAATCCGAACGAATGAACCAGCTTTTCTACAACGACCAGGCACATATTGCCGAGGAGTACCAAATGACTGAAGACCACTTGTTACAAACATCATTATTGGCTTTCTTCAAGATCAATTCTTTTAAGATTTCGCAGCAGGATGAGTCGTTTTTTGCGAGCCGCCAGGAGCTGCAGGACCTGATCAGCAACACCTTGTTCAACTACACGAGTCCAACCGTAATCATGTCGGAACTTGGATTCTACAGCAACGAGAACGATAACTGAACAGTTAAACGTCTTATTATTCCAACCTGCCCCAATGGCGGGTTTTTTTTTGCAGTATGAGGTCCCCGCCAGCCCTGCCGTTTCTTATCTTTGCCACATGTCAGAAGAAGTTAAAAAAGAAGAAAGAAGCCTGAATTTCCTGGAAGAAATTATTGAGGACGATCTGAAGAGTGGTAAATACAAATCGATTGTTACCCGCTTTCCCCCCGAGCCCAATGGATACCTGCATATCGGGCATGCCACCAGCATCTGCCTGAATTTCGGTCTCACCGCCCGTTACGGCGGATATACCAACCTGCGTTTTGACGATACCAACCCCGTTACTGAAGAAACAGAATATGTGGAAAGTATCAAGGGGGATGTGCGCTGGCTTGGATTTGAATGGAAGAACGAATTATATGCCTCTGATTATTTTGATACCCTGTACCAGTTTGCCGTAAAACTTATTAAGGCAGGGCTGGCATATGTGGACGACAGCAGTTCCGAAGAAATTGCAGAAATGAAGGGCACACCTACCGAACCCGGACGCGCCAGTTCTTCCCGCAACCGCAATATCGAAGAAAACCTGGAATTGTTTGAACAGATGAAAGCCGGTGTGTTCGCCGACGGCAGCCGCACCCTCCGGGCCAAAATAGATATGGCCCATCCCAATATGCTGATGCGGGATCCGATCCTGTACCGGATCAAACATGCCCATCACCATCGTACGGGTGATAAATGGTGCATTTATCCCATGTATGATTTTGCTCATGGCCAATCAGATTCCATTGAACATATCACCCATTCTATCTGCACGCTTGAATTTGTTCCCCACCGCGAGTTATACGACTGGCTGATTGAAAAACTGGACATCTATCCATCACACCAGTATGAGTTTGCGCGCCGCAACCTCACCTATACGGTGATGAGTAAACGTAAATTAAAACAACTGGTTACTGAAAAATATGTTGATGGATGGGATGATCCACGTATGCCGACAATCAGTGGCATGAGAAGAAGAGGGTATACCGCAGCAGCTATCCGTGAGTTCTGCGACAGGGTAGGGATCGCCAAACGCGACAATATTGTTGACGTAGGCCTGCTTGAATTTTTTGTGCGGGAAGACCTCAATAAAAAAGCGTTGAGGCGTATGGTGGTATTTGACCCACTAAAGATTGTGCTTACCAATTATACTGCCGGGGAGGAAATGCTGTTGAGTGAAAACAATCCTGAAGATCCAACGACCGGTGAACGCGAGATACCATTCTCCGGCGAGCTTTATATAGAGCGGGAAGACTTTATGGAAAACCCGCCAAAAAAATATTTCCGTCTTGCTCCCGGGCAGATGGTGCGGCTGAAATCTGCCTATATTATCCGTTGTGATGAAGTGGTGAAGGACAGCAATGGATTAGTTACTGAATTACATTGTACATATATTCCCGAAAGCAAAAGCGGTGCTGACAGTTCAGGTATCAATGTAAAGGGTACACTGCACTGGGTGAGTGTCAAACACGCGATCACGGCTGAAGTGCGTTTGTACGACCGGTTATTTAAAGTGGAAGATCCTTCATCTGAGGAAGGGGAGTTCCAGGATTATATCAATCCGGCTTCACTGGTAACAGTCAAGGCCGCCTTTATGGAACCGACACTCAAAACTGCCTCCTTTGAACAGCCCTTCCAGTTTATCCGGAAAGGATATTTTACGCTGGACAAGGACAGCAGCACCAGTGGAATGGTATTCAACCGTACGGTTGGGCTTAAAGACGGCTGGAAACCAGATGTGAAACCGGGACAAAAGAAATAAACGGTATCGGCAGGAGCTAAATCTTCAGTTGTTCCTGCTGTTACCGTTCCTGCCGCTGTGTCATTTGACGGACTTTAACTTCATATTTTGTCGAGGGATGCCCTACGCTCCGGCTTTTTTGCGGCTACCCAGAACCAGCGCAACACCGGCAACAACGGCAATAGCACCTGCATATACAGGCCAGCCTACCCACTTATTTTCCTTTTTGTTGATTTCGATCGGTCCTGCGTCAACAACAGTTTTTTCGGTCTGTACACTGAATCCACGGAAGATAAGCATGGCGATCCCCGCAATGATCAGGATGATACCGGCTGTTTTCATATTTATAGTTTTTGTTTACGCAGTGCATACAAAACACAAGCCGATCCGTTACAGGGGCGGATTCCGTTGATCCGGTAAGAAAGCTTTCCGTCATAACCCCTTTAACTGGGGTAAATAAACTACACTAATATTCGTTTAGCGGTATTCACCATACACTTCGCGCAGGGTATCTGCTATTTCCCCAAGTGTACATTTATTTTCCACCGCTTCAATTACAGCAGGGATAATATTCTCCGTACCTGCTGCTTTATCATTGAGGGTCTGGAGTAGCTGTTCGCATTTTCCGTGATTGCGGTTGCTCCTGAGTGCCTGTAATTTTTCTGATTGCACCTGTCTGATCGAATCGTCTATCCGGAAGCCGGGGATCTTTGTATCATCTGTAACCTGGAATTTGTTTACTCCTACAATGATCTTCTCCCCGCGTTCCACTTTTCGCTGGAAATCGTACGCACTCCGCGCTATCTCATCCTGGATATACCCCTGTTCAATTGCTGATACACTGCCACCCATCGCATCAATCCGGGCAATAATATCCCATGCCGCGGCTTCCACTTCATTGGTCAGTGTTTCCACGAAATAGGATCCGGCCAGCGGATCAACTGTAGAAGGTACCCCACTTTCAAATGCAACAATCTGCTGGGTTCTCAAGGCAATGCGGGCAGCCTCTTCTGTTGGCAGGCTCAATGCTTCATCATACCCATTGGTATGGAGCGACTGCGTGCCGCCAAGCACGGCAGCCAGTGTCTGCACGGTTACCCTTGTTATATTATTCAATGGTTGTTGTGCGGTAAGGGTGCTGCCTCCTGTTTGCGAATGGAAACGAAGCATCATTGCTTTGGGGTCGGTGGCACCAAGACCCTTCATGATCTTCGCCCACATGCGGCGCGCAGCGCGGAACTTGGCCACTTCTTCAAACAGGTCGTTATGTGCGTTGAAAAAAAAGGAAAGCCGTTTACCAAATACATTTATATCCAGCCCCTTTTCCAGTGCTGCCTGTACATAAGCCTTACCATTACTGAGCGTAAACGCAATTTCCTGTACCGCCGTTGATCCTGCTTCACGGATATGATAACCACTGATAGAAATGGTATTCCATCTGGGCAGGTCGGTTGCACAATATTCAAAAATATCGGTGATGATCCGCATCGAAGGTTTGGGCGGATAGATATATGTGCCACGCGCTGCATATTCTTTCAGGATATCATTCTGTATGGTGCCCGTGAGGCGGGACAGGTCGGCACCCTGCCGTTTGGCAAGTGCCACATAAAGCGACAGCAGTATGAACCCGGTGGCATTGATCGTCATTGAGGTACTGACCTCTGCCAGCGGAATTCCTTTGAACAATGCTTCCATATCGTCCAGGCTGTCGATCGCAACACCTACCTTTCCCACTTCGCCTTCTGCCAGGGCATGATCGCTATCGTATCCGATCTGGGTGGGAAGATCAAATGCCACACTCAATCCCATTACTCCCTGTGAAAGCAGGTAGTGATAGCGTTTATTACTTTCTTCTGCGGTGGAAAAACCTGCGTATTGCCGCATGGTCCAGGGTTTGCCCCGGTACATATCCGGCTGGATGCCGCGTGTAAACGGATATTCACCTGGCTCGCCAATTGGATATTCTCCCTGCGAAGCGCGGATAGTTTTATAAATCTCGTTTATTTCGATGCCGCTGTCGGTCAGGTATTTCTTTTCATTCATGGCAGTCAGTTTTCAGCGGACGAAATAAAGGACCGGAGCTCCGCTATCTCATTATTTTTTTTGCCTCATAGTTCAGGGCTTCAAGGACAATGCTATGTAATGTGCCCTTGCGTTGTGTCATTACAAATTCCAGCAGGGCCCTGTTGAGATCAGTGCCGGTAGCTTCGGCTGCAAGGACTCCGGCAACCTGGTTAATGATCAGCATATTCTGTTCCTTCAGGTTGCTCACTGCTTCCCAGGCTACAGGGCTTACATAGATTTGCTGTGAGGTATTGTATTCATATTCCTGCCTGATACTTTCTGTCAGAAGTGATTGCATTTCGCGGGCGCTGAGGCCTGAGGTATTGACACGGCTGATAAGATTTGGCATGGAGATCCTTTCAGCCAGGACTACAAGTCGCTCATAAGCCTGTAACTGCAGTGGGCGGGTTGAATGGTTTTCGGCCTTTGAGCTGGCCAGTTCGGTTCTTTTGCGAAGATCGTTTACCAGGTAAATGCCAAACGTAGCTACAATGAATGCGAGAATTGAAATGATAAGACCGATCGATTGCTGATCCATACTCAGTATTTATTGGAGCAAAAATAGGGAGATCGGAGCTCAATGAACTAATCCTTATCTTTTTTGTAGTTTTACCATATGGAAACAGCATTAATGACACCGGTAACATTTACCGTGGGCGCCGTGAAAGAAATCAGGAAACTGATGGAGAAAGAGGATTTCAACCATACACAGAAATTACGTGTGGGTGTAAAAGGAGGTGGCTGCTCGGGAATGAGTTATATCCTGGGTTTTGACGATCCGAAGGAAGAGGACCAGACCTTTGAAATCGAAGGTATTCCCTGTATCATGAACCGTTCGCACGGGTTGTATCTTCATGGAATGGAGATCGATTGGCAGGATGGACTGAACAACCGTGGTTTTACCTTCCAGAATCCCAACGCCAGTAATACCTGCGGTTGCGGGACCAGTTTTGCAGTATAACAACGATTTGAATTTCGCCCTGAAATAAAAAAAGCCCGTCAAACGACGGGCCTTTTTTTTAATAAATATCAGTTGCTTAACGTGGGTTAACAACGGGCTTCACCAGAGTGGAGCTGGCTGAACTTGCCGCACTTTTAGGTTTTTTCTTACTGGTAAGATCCAGGAGGATCGGAGCAGCCACAAATACGGAAGAATAAATACCGGTAATTACACCGATCAGCATCGCGAATGCGAAGCCCCTTGTTACTTCACCACCCACCAGGAACAGGATCAGGATAGTAAGGAATACAGTCAACGATGTCATTACGGTCCGGCTAAGTGTTTCATTGATCGCGCGGTTGATTGTCTCTGACAGCGGCGCTGTTGGATACAACCTGCGGTCTTCCCGGATCCGGTCAAAGATGATCACCGTATCATTCATCGAAAACCCTATAACGGTCAGGATGGCTGCGATGAAGTGCTGATCGATCTCCAGCGGGAAGTTTACAATATTGCGTGCGAACGAGAATACGATAAGGGTTACCAATACGTCATGCAACAATGCGACGATGGTTCCAAGTGAATATCTCCAGTCGCGGAAACGGATAAAGATATACAGGAAGATCACGAACATTGCAAACACGATCGCTTTTACCGCGCCTTGTTTAAGGTCATCAGAGATAGTGGGAAGTACGGTCTTTGAACCAACCTTTCCGAGATTACCCTGACCTGCATCAAATGCTTCAAAGGTCATATTGGCCGGCAGGTATTTCTTCAGGCCGCCATACATCTTCTGGGAGACCACTTTATCGGTCTGGGGTTTTGTGTCTTCGATCAGGTAGGCAGTGGTAATATCAAGCGTAGCCGCATCACCAACCGTTTTGATCTGTGCATTCTCCCCGTCAAATACTCCTTTCAGTTCCTCGCGCATATTCTCAATATCCTTTGCAACCGACTTGTCGAAACGTACGGTATAACTGCGGCCACCATCGAACTCCACACCATAGTCGAAACCATAGAAGAAGGACGCGATACCCAGTCCGAGTACTACAAAAGAAATAATATAGGCAACCTTGCGGAATTCAATGAATTTGTATTTCGCATGTTTAAAAATCTTGCGTGATACTGTGGTAAAGTATTTCAGCTGTACTTTCCTTCCGATAAAAATATCCGTGATCCAGCGGCTCACCAGGATACCGCAGAATAAAGACAGGAGGATACCAATAATCTGCGTGGTGGCGAAACCTTTCACAGGTCCCAGTCCGAAGTAAAACAGGATTATTGCAGTAAGCAGGGTAGTGATGTGACCATCGAGTACCGGTGGTAATGAACGCTTGTAACCTTCATTAACCGCTGTAAGATAACTTTTACCTTTTTCCAGTTCCTCCTTGATCCGCTCGTAAATAATTACGTTGGTATCCACAGCCATACCGATTGTAAGAACCAGACCTGCGATACCAGGAGCCGTCAGTGTGGCACCCAGTCCGGCAAGGATCCCCACAGTAAACAGCAGGTTCAGGATAAGTGCGATATTGGCTACCCATCCGCTGGTATTATAATAAACCAGCATCAGGATAAAGATCACAAGGAAGGAGATACCGAATGCCATGGCTCCACCACGGATAGCTTCGCTACCCAGTGTTGGCCCTACTGTTTGCTCCTGCACAATCTTGGCAGGTGCTGGTAATTTACCCGCTTCCAGGATTTTCGCAAGGTCCTGCGCTTCTTCAATGGTAAATCCACCACTGATTTGCGAAGTACCGCCGTCAATTTTCTGGTTAACATTCGGAGCAGAGTAAACGATATTATCAAGAACAATGGCAATGGGTTTTCCAATATTTGCTTCTGTAAGTTTTGCCCATTCGCGTCTTCCCAGCTCGTTCATATCCATATTCACTTCAGCACGGTTGGTCTGGTTGAAATCAGCCCGCGCGCTGGTGATCACATCACCTTCGAGTTTAGCTTTATCACGACCGAAGGTCTTGATACCGTAAAGGGAAAGGTACTTGCTTTGTTTTCCGTCCTTGTCACGCTCCGGTTTGCCATACATCCAGACAAGCTGTGAAGGGAATGCTGCGCGGACAGCGGGAATATTGAGGATCTCACGCACACGGGCTGTATCCTTGATCAGTACAGCACCAATTGCTGCGCTGTAAACAGGTTTACCGGTTTTCGGATCCTGCTGTGGAGGAATTGGTGCGAACCATCCGTATAAATGTTTTTTGGCATCGGCTGCTTCATCAACCACGGCCGCTGTTGCGGGTAAACTGTCGCCGCCAAGCTGGCTTAACTGTCCGTTGGTATCAGGGCTGCCGAGTGAATCCAGGGTAGTACCCATTGAATCCTTACCAACACCAGCCGAATCGCGGACCGGTGTTTTAACAGCCGTGGTATCCTTTGCTGCCTTGCCACCGTTTAGGGCATAAAAAATTTCATCGGCCTTGGAGTAACTATCATTCAGTTCAGCGATATTATACACTTCCCAGAACTGGAGGTTGGCAGTTGATTGCAGGAAAGCACGGACACGGTCCTTATCCTGTACGCCCGGAAGTTCAACAGATATAATTCCTTTTTCGCGGTCAGGGTTGATATTCGGCTGGGCAACACCAAACTGGTCGATCCGGGTAGTAAGTACTTTGAAGGTATTGTCAAACGCAAGAACCGACTGCCCTTCAAGCACCCGGATTACTGATGCATCTGAATCCCCTGGTTTGATCAGGCCCTTGTTATTGGCCGCAAACAGACCGGATAATTTATTGGGACCGGCGATCTTCTGGTATTCATCTGCAAAAAGGCGGATAAAATTGGCGTCGCTGTTGGCTTTGCGCAGGTTTGCCTTTTCGATAGCCTGGAGGAACTGGGGATCCTTGCTGTTATTGGCAAGCGCCTTTACCAGACCGGTCATTTCCACTTCCATGGTTACGTTCATCCCGCCCTGCAGGTCAAGACCAAGGTTCAGCTCTTCGGATTTGGCTTTTTTATAGCTGATAGGTCCGGTGATCCCATAAGTGATGGTTTCATCGTCACTGTCCTTTAATAATTTGACCAGTGTGTCGGACACAAGCTTGTCCAGGTATTCCTGGTAAATAGCCTGGGAGTCTTTGTTAGACGGGAATTTTTCAGCGGCAGAGGGGTACCGGGCCTTTATAAAGCCTCTTGCGGAAGCCTCCATCTTGTTCTCATGATTGCGGACAAACCAGGTAAAGGAAAGCTGGTAAATGGAATAAATGATCACGAAGATGGTAAAAAACCGGACCAAACCTTTCAGTTGCATACGTTGTTAGTATTTACGTTTTAAGCCTTACGGAGATTCGGACCTACCGGGCAGACTTTCAGATTTTTAAAGGATCGCAAAGATAGGGTTTTCAGGAAGAAAACTAAATTGGATTTAATGGCGGAAAAACAGGGCCCAAACCTGTACTGGTCGGGCATTCCGCCCGGCATTTCACCACTATCTGAATTGAAGGGCTTTTGGTAGTCCCGGGCACGAATGTTTGTTCTGCCTGTTACTTAATTCAAAAATTTATGTGGTAAGAGGCACAAGGATCCCTCCGGTTATGATTCAATTCATACATTTGCACTCGTTTTTACGGCCCCGTCAATTCTGGCGAACCCTTCACGTTGATTTTTTATTAATCCCAGTTATAAATAAACAAAAACATGCAGTTATCATCGCTCCTACAGCGCTTCAATGAACCGGAAACACTGAAAATGGCTAAACTCGGACGTGAACTCCGGGCCAAGGGTAAAGATGTGATCGACCTCAGTTTGGGCGAGCCCGACTTCGACACACCGGAGCATATCAAGGAAGGAGCGATCCAGGCTATCCGTGACAACTGGAGCCACTATACGCCGGTTGCCGGTTTCCCCGATCTCCGGGAAGCAATCTGCACCAAACTCAAACGTGATAACAACCTAGATTATAAACCAGAAAATATTGTGGTATCAACCGGTGCCAAACAAAGCCTGGCCAATGTGATCCTTTCACTGGTGGATGAAAACGATGAGGTAATCATTCCAACCCCTTACTGGGTTACTTACAGTGAGCTGGTAAAGATTGCACGCGGACGCGTGGTGGAAATCAAAACTACTGCGAAGGAACAATTCAAGATCACTCCTGAACAACTGGAAGCAGCCATTACGCCGCATACCAACCTGTTCCTTTTCTCCTCACCATGTAATCCAAGTGGTGCCGTTTACAGTCAGGGTGAACTTGAAGCACTGGTTAACGTGTTCCGCAAATACCCGAACATCAATATTATCTCCGACGAGATTTATGAATACATCAATTTTGTTGGCACACATGAAAGCATTGCACAGTTTGAAGATATTAAGGACCGCGTTATCATAGTAAACGGATTGAGTAAGGGATTTGCCATGACCGGATGGAGACTTGGTTATACTGCCTCCAATACCGAGATCGCCAAAGCGATGGAAAAAATCCAGGGCCAGTTTACCAGTGGTACCAGTTCAATCACGCAGAAAGCCGCTGTGGTGGCGCTTACCACCGATCTTCGTCCAACCATGCAGATGGTGGAGGAGTTTACCAACCGCCGCAAAAAGGTAATGGAACTGGTGGCCGATATTCCCGGAATGGACTGCACCGCACCGGAAGGGGCATTTTATATTTTTCCGGATATCAGCTATTATTTTGGAAAGACCGATGGTGAACATACCATTCACACATCCGGCGACTTCTGTATGTACCTGCTGAACACAGCACATGTTTCTTCCGTAATGGGTGAAGCATTTGGCAATCCTGATTGCGTGAGGTTCTCTTTTGCCAACAGCCTTCCAAGGATTGAAGAAGCCTGGCAGCGGATCAGGGTGGCACTTGCAAAACTGCATTGATCAGTACTGCTGAAAATAATTTACAAACCTGTCAGTTTTTACCGGCAGGTTTTTTATTTTTCAGGAGTTCATAAAGATCCAGCACCTGCGGAATGATCATCTGCACTTCATCATTGATAATTACCGCATCGCAGAGTTTCATTTTTATGTTTTCGTCCATTTGCCGGTCAATCCGCTGTTGGATTTCTTCTGCAGTAATACCATCGCGGTCCATGATCCGTTTAATTCTGAGTGCCATAGGAGAAAACACACCGATTACAAAGTCGAGGTTCCTGACAGAACCCGATTCAAATAATAACGCAGCTTCCTTAATGGTAAAAGCTGTTTTGTCCGGATCAAACTGTCCGGCCCATTGGTTGGCATGTTCGATGGAGGGAGGGTGGGTGATCGAATTGAGAAGTAACAGCTGATCGGGATCGTTGAAAACCTTTGATGCGAGATAAGCCCTGTTCAGTTTTCCATCCTGGTAGGAACCGGCACCAAAATGCCGGATGATCTGTTGGCGGAGCTCCGCATTTTCATTCATTAGTTTTTTAGTCTCCTTGTCGGCATAATAAACAGGTATCCCCAGTGTGCCAAAGATCCTGGCCACAGTGCTTTTGCCTGTTCCGATGCCGCCTGTCAGTCCAACCCTGATCATAAACCTTTTCTAAATGAAGAATCCCGGCAGGGCCGGGATTCGATAATTTTCTGGAAGTTATTTCTTTTCAGTAACCGGTTTGTTGAGGGCTGCTGTCCAGTCCATACTGATTGCTGACTTTTCGATCTTGATATAACTGCCTGGACTCACTTCGATGCTGAGTGTACCATCATCATTCACCTTATTGATCGTTCCGTGAATACCTGCGATAGTAACGATCTTCGCTCCCTTATCCAGTTCTTCGATAAATTTTTTCTGGTTCTTGGCTCTCTTCGCCTGTGGGCGGATAAAGAACAGCCAGAAAACGATGATCATACCACCAAGGAAAATAAATTGCGTGTAGCCCATTCCTTTACCGGCGGCTTGTAAAAAATAAATTGTATTCATGAGTGAGTTTTTTGGATCCTTGACGGACCCTCGTTAAATGTACCAGTAATTATTCAGTTATGTTAACCTTAAAACTTAATGTAGTTGTGGACGGATCTGTGTTGGCCTGCACATATACCATCTTCTGGGCTTCTCCATGAGGACGGCCCTTGCTGTCGAATTTAGCCTTGATCACACCCTCTTCGCCCGGTGCATAGGGCTTCTCCGGTTTTTCGGGCACCGTACATCCGCAACTGGCATTTACACTGGCAAAGATCAGATTTTTTGTTCCCGAATTCCGGAAACGGTAAGAAACTTCCACTACCTGGCCTTCCTTGATAGTACCCAGGTTGGAATTGGTGCTATCCAGCCACTGGATGGTGGTAAAATTGGCAGTGTCGGTGGCGGCATTGGTCTGCTGTTCGGGAGTAAGCACTGTCTGGCCGGCTTTTTTATCGGCGGCACCGCAGGCAAACAATCCGGCTGTCAAACAAACAAAGAGTATTTTTTTCATCGGTTGAAATTGAGATTCGCGAAGTTAATGGAAAGGACTGATGTTTTTAACGGGGTTACCCGTTTTTCCGGTACTCCGTTTTTTCCATTTTTCCGTCCCGGACCATTTCCTTATGGATATTGTCGAGGATTCCGTTGATGAACTGACCACTCTGTTCGGTACTGTATTCCTTTGCCAGGTCGATATATTCGTTGATCGTCACCTTTGGCGGAATGGTTTCAAAATAAAGGAATTCGGCCACGCCCATTTTCATCAGGATCATATCGAGCAGGGCGATCCGCTCGGGATCCCAGTTTTTCAGTTTGGGGATTATAATCTCGTGGAGATGTGCATCCTTGTCCAGCACGGTCTGCAGCAGCTGACGGGCAAAAAGTGCCTTGTCGGCCGATAACATTTCATTGAACTTAAAGGAATGTGGTTTGCCCAGGTATCCTGCCAGGAGCTGGACAATCATTTCACCATCATCATTCCAGTTGGTGAAATTTTCTTCCAGGTGCGAAACAAACGTTTCGTTCGCCAGCATCAGGTCATTGAAGATGAATTCCAGGATCTTTTTTTCTTCCTGTTTCTCGCGGCTGTTGCTGAGGATATACGACTGGTATTCCGGTCTTGTCACCAGTTCAAGATAAATCCGGCGGATCAGGTCAGGGTCGCTCTTATGTTCCGGTTTTTCCTTTGCAAACTGGTCAACCAGCTCGGGATCTTCCATCATCTTCCACAACAATTCATTTCCCGCGATCTTGATATTCACGTTGAGATCCTCCACCGAGGGGAGATGTTTGCTTGCCCTTTTATGTGCTTCTTTTTCTACCTGTCTTGCTACCTGGATAAGGAACCAGGTAAGGTACACCAGCAGGCCACGTGTCTGGTTGAAATGATTCTGTAATATTTTCTGAGGCTCTCCGGGTTTAGTCATATTCTCGAGGGAATCCATTGTGTAGAGCGTCTGCATCACCTTAACCCGGATATTTCTTCTGCTGATCATACTATAAGAACTGTTTGAACCGCAAATGTAAGGAAAATGAAGGGCCGGAAGTGTTAGCGTTTTATAAAACGGCTTCGTTCAACCGACGTATCTGTTTTCATTTCGATCAGGTACACACCGCTTGCATAGGCCCGTAAGTCAATACTGTATTGCCTTGTAACGGAAGCCGCTGATTCTCTGTGTAATAAAATACCATTCACTGAATATACGGACACTATTAAAGAGCCTGTTGGTTTTGATAATAAAAGGAAAATTTTATCAGTAGCAGGATTGGGATAAAGCATTATTGAAGAAGCTGGTGACCAGTCCACCGAGACTATTTTACTGTACGTAAAACGCCCATCGCGATCCACCTGCCGTATGCGGTAATAATTCTGACCTGTTGTTGGAGCAGGATCTGAAAATGTATACGACTGCTGATTGTTATTATCACCATTTGAAACAACCATTCCGATTTTATAAAAAGATGAACCATCCTTACTGGTTTCAATCTCAAAAAATTCATTGTTTATTTCAGCAACGGTAAGCCAGTCGAGTTGTACGGAACTTCCTTTTTTTATCGCCGTGAAATCCAGGAACTGAAGGGGAAGTGCCGTTCCAACCATGGTAAGTGTAAAATTTGCTTTTGTATTACTGAGCCCGTCAGCCATCATCAGGTAACTGGTATTCGGCGTGAGCCCGTTCAGCGCAGCGATGGATCCGTTTGCATTAAAACTCCGGTAGGCTACCGGTGCAGGGAAGGCCTGACCTGCCGGGCAACTGCTGACCTGGTAAAATGCCAGTTCCACACCTGCTCCGGAGCAGGCCGACTGCGCAACGGGGCTGGTGGTGTAATTGGATACTGTGAGGTTTAATGCACCACCGGCACCGTTGGTCCTGATTACATACCATGCATTATTTGTCACAGCCGTTCCCAGTCCGCTTGTCAATACGGCCGTGTATTGCGGGTCAACAAACCTGTTACTGCCGGAATGTTCAAGATCAAAATTCACAACGGTATTCAATGGAGTAGGAGCGCCGGGGAAAACCAATGGACAATCATCCCTTGCTTCAGTAATAACTGTATTGAGTGGTGTCATTTCAGTAATAGCAAAACAATAAGTAAGGCCCTTGGGATTAACAGTATAACGCCCGCCTGTAAGTGCCGACCAGTCCGGGCTCCGCCGGTCTGTTCCATTTACAATTGCAAAATTCATTACTTTCTGTGGATCTATATTCGGCAGGAAACTTCCTTTAAACCCATCGTTGATATGGCCCAGGTTCATGGCATGACCCAGCTCATGAAGCATCACCGATTCCATATCAATCGGTGCACCAACGGTTGCGCAGGGTCCGTTATTGAAAGTAGTTGAACCAGCAGATACACCCGGGTTGCGGATGATGATATCAAAACCGGACATGACTACCCAGAGGCTTCCGTTACATATATATCCTCCGGAAACACAAACAGCAAGCGTTCCGGCAGGCAGGTTATCAGCTGGGGCAATTGCGGTATTGTCCATCACAATCAGGTTGATCCCGTCGTAGGGATCATTAATTTGTGCAGTGGAATTGCCCCCGGATGTAAAATTGACTCCGGTCGACTGCTGCCAGGTTTTAAGTGCCCGGTCGAAAGCCGCTTCCTGTGGTGAAGTAGCAAAGTTGACCCCTGAATTGGCTGTGTTGGTTGAATAATAATAAGAATATCCGCCACTGCCGTTTTGATTATAAGGGGTAAACATCAGGTTGCTGGGGCTGTAACCTGGTATCACAGCGTTCAGGATTGCATAAGAGATTTGCAGCGGAACCGGTGATACCGCAGCTACATTTGCAGCGTCGTATACCGTGAAATTTCCGGTACCGGCTTTTCCAGGAACTTTCACTACAATCTGGACATCGGTCCATGAAACTATAAGGTCGCTGGTGGCTGCAATATCCAGGGGTGTACCACCGGTTCCATTATCGGCATTATCAAAAGCTATACGGGCCATTCCCGTTGGAGTACCAAACCCGGAACCAGTAATGGTGAGGTTATTATTTGCCGGGTCGGAAAACTTTCCAGCCGCCACCATGGCCGGGCTGAAGGAGGTGATTCCCGGGGCCATTTCTTTGGATGCCATACCTGCGCGCATAGACTCTACCCGGAATGCCGGGTCAAGATTTATTCTTTTCCGTCCGGTAAGTTTTTCCAGTCTGGGGTATAGTTTACCTGTTATATCATCGAAATTTTCAAAGGGTGAAGAAGCCCGCTGGCTGGCAAGATCATATTTCAGGACTCCCTGGGCACTGGCATAAATATCCAGCAATTGCCGGCCTGTAACCGGCGATTTTAATCCGGAAACACTGGGATAACTGAAAAAGATTCCCATCGTTCCGGGCTCAAGGGTCAGTAACTCCGAAACCGTAATCACTTTATTATCTACTATTCCGCCCGATGTCAGCACTTCCACTTCGGTACTGCGGGCTGTTCCCTGGAAGACCTTGGTGATCCGGACCAGGTTACTGGTATAAATCATGGTATGATCCGGGTTCCAGAATGAGCTGGCCGAAATTACCTGCCCCTCAAAAATCAACGGGGAGTGACTGATTTTTTCGGTCATCGGGACTTCATACAGACCCTGGGAGCGGACAGCGGAAAAAAAGAAAAGGGAGAAAATAAAAACAGGCAGTATTGTTCTGGGCATGGATCGGGGTTATTCAGGGTTTGGATTCCCTGTAATATAGCACAACCGGCTGACAGACTGAAATATTGACAACTTGCCACAAAAAAGCCAGACTAACACATGTAAACCCTTAAATGACTGCCAGAACCTGAAAATTTTTCCGGCTTTGTTCACGTGGCATATTATTCGTGTAGCTTTGCCGTCCTGATTTTGGGCCGTCAAAACGGCCGGACAATCAAATTCACCAACAAAAATTTATACAATTATGGCTAGTTCAAAGAGCACTGCGCAGAAAGTCAGTGTTACCCCATTGCACGACAGGGTTATCATCAAGGCTGCAGCTGCTGAAGAGAAAACCGCTGGTGGGATCATCATTCCTGATACAGCAAAAGAAAAACCACAGCGTGGTATTGTAGTTGCGGCAGGTCCAGGCAAAAAAGACGAACCCGTTACCGTGAAAAGCGGTGATACTGTATTGTATGGCAAATATGCCGGTACGGAGATCCAGATCGAAGGACAGGAATACCTGATCATGCGCGAATCAGATATTCTCGCGATCGTATAACCAATGTCTGCTGACATTGAATCAACAGGAATATCCATTACTTAAATTTTTCAAATACAAATAACATGGCAAAGCAGATCTTCTTCGACATTGAAGCAAGAAATAAAATGAAGAGAGGTGTTGACATCCTGTCAAACGCCGTTAAGGTAACACTCGGACCAAAAGGCCGTAACGTGGTTATCGAAAAGAAATTTGGTGCACCGGCCGTAACAAAGGATGGTGTTACCGTTGCTAAGGAAATCGAACTGGAAGACCCGATTGAAAATATGGGCGCACAGATGGTTAAGGAAGTAGCATCAAAAACTGCAGATATCGCAGGTGATGGTACAACTACCGCTACTGTACTTGCGCAGAGCATTATCTCTGAAGGACTGAAAATGGTTGCTGCAGGTGCAAACCCGATGGACCTGAAACGTGGTATCGACAAGGCGGTTACGCTGGTTGTTGAGAACCTGAGAGGCCAGAGCCAGACTGTTGGAAGCGATGCAAAGAAAATCCAGCAGGTGGCTACGATCTCTGCAAACAATGACGAAACGATCGGTAAACTGATCGCCGAAGCATTTGCAAAAGTTGGTAAAGAAGGTGTGATCACCGTTGAAGAAGCAAAAGGTACCGATACCACAGTTGATGTAGTGGAAGGTATGCAGTTTGATCGCGGTTATATCTCTCCTTATTTCGTTACCAACAGCGAAAAAATGGAAGCCGAATTGCAGAACCCGTATATCCTTATCTATGATAAGAAGATCTCTGCGATGAAGGATATCCTCCACATCCTGGAGAAAGTTGCACAAAGCGGACGCCCCCTGCTTATCATCGCCGAAGATCTCGAAGGTGAGGCACTGGCTACACTGGTTGTAAACAAATTACGTGGTACCATCAAGGTTGCTGCTGTAAAAGCTCCTGGCTTTGGTGATCGCCGTAAGGAAATGCTTACTGATATCGCGATCCTCACTGCAGGTACCGTGATCAGCGAAGAACTTGGTCACAAACTGGAAGGTGCTGACCTCAGCTCACTTGGTCAGGCTTCTTCTGTTACTATCGATAAGGACAATACCACTGTTGTTGGTGGTAAGGGTCAGAAGAAAGATATCCTCGCCCGCGTTAACCAGATCAAGGCGCAGGTTGAAAATACAACCTCCGATTACGACAAGGAAAAATTACAGGAACGCCTCGCCAAACTTGCCGGTGGTGTAGCTGTATTGTATGTAGGTGCCGCTACTGAAGTGGAAATGAAAGAAAAGAAGGATCGTGTTGACGATGCATTACACGCAACCCGCGCCGCTGTTGAAGAAGGTATCGTACCTGGTGGTGGCGTAGCCTATATCCGCGCTATCGAAAGTCTCGATGCAAAGGTAAAAGGCCAGATCGCTGATGAGCAAACCGGTATGCAGATCGTTCGTCGCGCACTTGAAGAGCCAATGCGCACATTGACTGCCAATGCAGGAATCGACGGTTCAATCGTGGTTCAGCGCATCAAGGAAGGAAAAGGTGATTTTGGATTCAACGCACGCACTGAAGTGTATGAAAACCTCTTCAAGGCTGGTGTTATCGATCCAACCAAGGTTAGCCGTGTAGCTCTCGAAAACGCTGCTTCAATTGCCGGTATGTTGCTTACTACCGAATGCGTGATCGCTGACAAACCTAAAAAAGAAGAAGCTCCCCATTCCCATGGCGCACCTGATATGGGTGGCATGGGCTACTAAGCGCTTCCCTGAAATAACAAGATCCCGTTCCCGCCTGGCAGGAACGGGATTTTTTGTGCCCGGGCGGGTCCTGACAGGTAAATATTATCCTTTCAGACAAAAGGCTCCATTTATACCCCATTTTTAATTTGCCGAAGTTTTAATTATCTATACATTTAATAACACTAAAAACCGCGATTGAGGCATGAGAAAAATCCACCCTTTGACCACTCTTATCGTTTTGCTGCTTACCACAACGGCCTCCCTGGGTCAGGGAAATCCACTGTGGACAAGGGTGGCAGAACCGGCTAACAATCAGGGGGTATTTGCCAACCGCCAGCGGCCCGACACATTTGCCATTTTCCACCTAGATGAAAAAAGCTTTCGCCAGCAGGTGAGTACCGCTCCTTCAGAAAAACGCGTTAAGGCTACCAGTTCCGGTTTCACCATAAGCTTCCCTTTAAAAAACGGTGAAACGGATTTATTCAGGATCGTTGAAGCTTCCGTGATGGACCCGGCACTGGCCGCAAAATACCCCGGTATAAATTCATATGCAGGCACCAGTGTCCGCAATCCGGCAGTCACCGTGCGTTTTGATGTTACACCCGAAGGTATACATGCCATGATCCTGTCGCCCAAAGAACAGACCACTTATATCGATCCCGTTGGTAACCGCAGCGAAGCATTATATAAAGTGGTGCCAAGATCGGCAACAGGAGAACGTTCCCTTTTCAATTGCACCACACCCCTGACAGATGTTACAACATCAGCGGTTGTGGCAAAACCGGGAAGCGCCGATGATGGTAAACTACGGACCTACAGGCTGGCCCTCTGCTCATCCCTGGAGTTTTCACAGTTTTTCCTGAATGGGACCGAAACAACCGATGCACAGCGAAAGGCAAAAGTACTTGCGGCACTGGTAACTATTATGACCAGGTCCAATGCCATCTTTGAACGCGACTTCAGCCTGCGTTTAAGCCTTGTAGCAAATAACGACCAGCTTATCTCTGTCTCAGCAGCCGATAATCCATGGGCCACAGGTGATCTCAATGCTAAAACCCAGCAAATCTGCGACAGCCGCATCGGTGATGCAAATTATGATATCGGACATCTCCTCAACCTTGACGAGGATAATGGAAATGCCGGGGCAATCGGATCAGTTTGCGTCAGCGGAACAAAAGGCAGCGCTTTTACCAGTTATTCAGACCCTGGTGAAACAGAACACCTGGTGGTTGATTTCCTTACCCATGAGATGGGACACCAGCTGGGTGCCAACCATACATTCTCTGTTCTCTTTGAATCGACCATCGCCCAGGTTGAACCCGGAAGCGGATCAACTATCATGGGTTATGCCGGTATTACCGATGCGGATGTACAACAACATAGCGACGATTATTTCAGCGCAATGAGCATCCAGCAGGTAACAGACTATATCAAAACAGGTGTCGGAAGTTTCTGCGCCCAGGAAACAAGTACAGGCAACGCTGCGCCGGTAGTGAGTGGGGGAGCGAATTATATTATCCCGCATTCAACACCATTCACCCTTACCGGATCTGCCACAGATGCCAACAACGATGCACTGACATATACCTGGGAGCAGCTTGACAAGGCTACCGGCACCACACCCAAATTCCCTACAACAACATCACCCGGTGCCGTGTTCCGTTCCTTCCCGCCCACCACAACAGCCTTTCGCAATTTTCCAGGACTGGCAAGTATCCTGGGTGGAACCAATACCAATACCTGGGAGAAACTTCCCTCTGTATCTCGGATTCTCAACTTCCGACTGACAGTGCGTGATAACCATGCAGGCGGAGGAGGAAATAGTTTTGATGACGTAACCGTCCAGTTTGTAAGCTCCATCGGACCCTTCCGCGTAACCACCGCCAACACGGCTACAACAATTGATGAACTGTCAACACAGACGATCACCTGGAACGTTGCAGGAAGTAATGCCGGTGTGGTAAACTGTGCGTTGGTAAACATCCTGCTTTCCCGTGATGGAGGTCAGACATTCCCTGTAACCCTTATTTCAGCAACGGCAAATGATGGAAGTGAACAGGTGGTTATACCCGCAGGAGTTACCACCACGGCAAGAATTAAAATCCAGGCAGTTGGAAATATATTTTTCGATATCAATGACGCGAATTTCACGATAAAGGTACCGCCCTGTGCACCACAGATCACCAGCGCACCGGTAGCATTAACGCGATGCACCGGTTCTTCCGCAGCCTTCACGGTGGATGCTTCGGGCAGTAGTCTTGGTTATACCTGGCAAGTGAGTACCGACGGTGTAAATTATGTCAATGCCCCGGGAGCCAATACCGGTTCCACCTACAACATCACAAATGTGCAGACAGTTTTAAACAATACCCGCTACAGGGTGATTGTAAGTGGCGGATGCCTGCCAACAATCACATCGGTACCCGTCCTGCTTACAGTGGTTGTTCCACCCTCATTCGCCACCTCCGGTAATCCGCAGTCACAGGTTACCTGTGAAACAGGTACCACCAGTTTTTCGGCAGGTGCCAGTGGTGACGGTATCTTGTATCAATGGCAGGTCAGCAACAACCAGGGAACCACATTCACCGATCTGGCCGCAGGAAGTAATTATTCAGGAACAAACACCAGTACGCTGGGCATAACCAACACGCCCTTTGCGATGAACAATAATCAGTACCGTGTTGCCATATATAACAGCACCTGCACCGACCGGATTTATTCCACTCCGGCATCACTGACAGTAAATCCAAGGCCACTTGTTACCCTTCAGGCCGCACCGCTGACCTCGATCCTGCCAGGCCAGTCAACCACTCTCACCGCGGCGATCGCTGAACCTTCGGAAGGTTTCAGCATCAGCTGGTACAGGGATAGTTTATTGTTGCCGGATGCTACCGGAACTACCTATTTGGTGGATTCGGTTGCTGTTGGCGAATACAAGGTCAGGATAGACAATCCGGTAACCGGTTGCAGTAACGAATCACCCGTAGTTGCAATCACAACCACCGCCAGCAGCCGGTTATTCGTTTTCCCCAATCCAAACAACGGACAATTCACCATATCTTATTTCAATTCGTCACGGTCATCCACGCGGCAGGAGGTAGTCATTTATGATTCCAGGGGCAGCCGGGTGTTTAAGCGTGTGCTGAATGTAGCTGGTCCGTATTCCCTCAGCACAATCAATATAACTGGTTTCAGCAAGGGCGTATATTATGTAGTCATTGGCGACAGTGGCGGTAAAAAACTCGCAGATTCCCGGATAATCGTTCATTAAAGGGAACCACAATAAAAATCCCGTTGCTACCAGTTGGCAACGGGATTTTTATTTACTCCATATTCCGGTTCTCCGGCATTGGCAGGCTGTTACGGAATCCTTACCTTTGCGGACTCAATTCATCAAATAATGATCAGTGTAAAAGACCTCAAGCTTGCTTATGGCAAGCGGGTATTGTTCGAGGAAGTAAATGTAAATTTCACCAAGGGTAACTGTTATGGGGTTATCGGTGCAAATGGCGCCGGAAAAAGTACGTTCCTTAAAATCCTCAGCGGGGAAATTGAACCAAACAAGGGTTCAGTGATCATTACCCCCGGCGAGCGGATGGCGATCCTTAAACAAAACCAGTTTGAATTTGATGAAGAGACCGTTCTCAATACGGTTATGATGGGACATAGTACCCTCTGGTCCGTTATGAAAGAACGGGAAAAGATTTATGCCCTCGATAATTTTACTGAAGAAGATGGTATGCGTGCGGGTGAACTCGAAGGCGAGTTCGGCGAAATGGGCGGATATACAGCCGATAGTGATGCGGCAACATTCCTGAGTGAACTGGGAGTGGGGGAAGAATACCACCAGGCACTGATGAAGGATATCCCTTCCATTCTTAAACTCCGGGTATTACTTGCGCAGGCATTGTTCGGCAACCCGGATATCCTGCTGCTGGATGAACCTACCAACGGCCTGGATATCGAAACCATTGGCTGGCTGGAAAACTTCCTGGCTGATTATGAAAATGTAGTACTGGTAGTGAGCCATGACCGTCACTTCCTGGATGCGGTGTGTACACATGTGGCCGACGTGGACCGTCAGAAAGTAAAAGTGTTTACGGGTAACTATACATTCTGGTACGAATCATCGCAACTTATGGCGCGCCAGGTAAATGACAAGAATAAAAAAACAGAAGAGAAACGCCAGGCCCTGATTGACTTCATCGCACGGTTCAGTGCCAATGCCTCTAAAAGTAAACAGGCTACTTCCCGTAAAAAGGCCCTGGAGAAACTGACCATTGATGAAATCGAACCCAGCTACCGTAAATACCCAGGCATCATTTTCCAGCCTCTCCGCGAGGTAGGAAACCAGATCCTCAATGTAGATAAAATGGGTAAGTCGGTAGAAGGCCGTGTGCTGTTTAAAGACGCCAGTTTTACCGTTAACAAAGGAGACAAGATTGCGCTGCTCAGCCGCGATCCGCTTGCAGTCACCAGTTTTTTCAATATAATCACAGGTAATATTCCAACAGATACCGGTGCGTATGAGTGGGGCACTACTGTTACACACGCATACTTACCTCAGGAAAACAACGAATATTTCAGCAGTGACCTGAACCTGATGGACTGGCTCCGCCAGTTTGTTCCACCGCATGTAACGGATGTGGATGAACCATTCCTTCGTGGCTTCCTGGGCAAGATGTTGTTCAGCGGCGATGATGTGATGAAGAAAACAAATGTGCTGAGTGGGGGTGAAAAAGTGCGTTGTATGCTTAGCCGTATGATGCTGCAGAATCCTAATGTGATCCTGCTTGACCAGCCAACCAATCACCTTGACCTGGAAAGTATCCAAAGTTTCAACGAACAGTGTACCGAATATAAAGGTATCGTGCTGCTGACGAGTCATGACCATACATTTATGCAGACAGTTGCCAATCGTGTGATTGAACTTACCCCGCGTGGAATCATCGACCGGTTAATGACCTTTGATGAGTACCTGGCCGACGAACGTGTCAGGAACCTGAAAGAGGAGATGTATAAAACCGCGTAACTTTACTGCCTAAATGGTTTCCCCATGGCAAGCGTAATCATTACAGGTATTTCAGGCAATCTCGGAAGTGCAGTTGCGAAACAGTTTTTAAATGAAGGCGCAAAAGTGACCGGTACCTATACAGGTAATAAACCGGATGGTTTTGACGGGACTTCCTGTAAATTATATTCCGTAGATCTTACCAACGAAGATGCCGCACAAAAATTTGTACAGCAATACCTGGCTGATGAGCAACAGGTAGATGTTGCCGTGCTTACGGTGGGTGGTTTTACCATGGGTAATATCGACAGCACCACTGCTTCCGATCTGACGAAACAAATTTCCCTTAATTTTTATACGGCATATAATATCGCCCGGCCTGTATTTACTGCCATGAAGGCAAGGGGTCGCGGCCGTATTTTCCTTATTGGTTCACTGGCAGGCGCACACCCTGCGCAAAGTAAGTCTACCATTGCATACGGAATGAGTAAGTCAATGCTGTTCAGCCTTGCCTCCATGCTCAATGCAGAAGCGGGTGATACAAATGTGGTTACTTCAATAGTGGTACCTTCTACCATTGACACTAAACAAAACCGCGCCGCCATGCCCGATGCTGATCCATCAACCTGGGTAAAAGCAGAACAGATCGCCCAGGTAATTTCCTGGTATTCCGGTGAAGCTGCAGAGAAAATCCGCCAACCTGTAATTTACCTCACGGGGAAACGTATATAGCTTTTTAAACGGTTATCGTACTTTCACGATAAGGCAGACGGTGCCCTGTTTTAATAGGATTACCCCGTGAAAATGTAAATTAATGCCTCTTATAAAGGGCAATTATTTGTATTACCTGGTTTATCTGTTACACATATGTAGAGTATTCTCCTTTATTAAGGTGTAAGAGTCCACACTTTTTATCCCATCGTTCCCGGTACTGTGTTTTAATACCAATAAATCCCTCTGGCAAGCCGTTTGCCTAACTCAGCCTAAATTATACACTATGGAACTTAAACGACTCGCGATCGGCTGTATGTCGATCCTGCTATCAGCTACATCGGTTATTGCACAGAAATCCGCGGCTATACTCCGCGGTGGTGTCAACTTCGCAAACATTTCAAACGCTAATGACGGAAGCACCAGTGATTCGAAAATGTTTACCACGTGGCAGGCAGGTATTATTGGTGACCTGAACATTACCGAGTTCCTGGCAATCCAGCCCGGTATTCTTTATACATCAAAAGGTGTGAAGACTGAAACTGGTGATGAGGGCAGTGCCTTTTATCAAAAACTGACGTTTAATCCACAGTACATCGAAGTACCAGTGAATCTCGTATTTAAAACACCAACCGGTAAAGCCAAATTTTTTGTCGGTGCAGGTCCCTATGCGGCCGTTGGTGTTGGTGGTAAATTTAAAGGTGAGGGATTAGTTGATTTCAGTAACAAGATTGAATTCTCTGATGATGACCCGCTGACTCAGGAAGAAGAAGACGCAGGTGCATTCAGGGTAAAACGTTTTGACTATGGTTTTAATGGCCTTGTGGGTATTGAAGCCAGCAGCATGGTGATCTCTGCCAACTATGGTCTTGGCCTTGCCAAAATCCGGTCCGGAGAAGACTCGGGTGAAAACGACAACAATAAACACCGTGTGTTTAGTGTTACCCTCGGTTTCAAATTTTAATCCTTTCCCAATTTGACATTGTGAAAAAAGCGTCCCGGTAACGGGACGTTTTTTTTGCTCTATCTTGCAGGTCCTTTAATAAAAAAATCCGGATGCGTTTTATCAAATGGACCTCTGTTTTAGCTGCATTGTTATTGATTATTGCCTGTTTTATGGATTGGGTGCTGGTGAAATCAAGAGGCATCGTTATTTCGGGAGTGGATGCAAGTGGAACCAGTTTTGGCAAGCCGGGTTATATGCATCTTTTACTCACCGCCTTTTTCCTGGTCTTCACCTTTATTCCACGACTCTGGGCCAAGCGATGGAACCTTGCCGTGGTGGCCCTTAACCTCGGATGGGCCCTGCGTAATTATTTCCTGATTACTCTTTGCCGCGGCGGCGAATGCCCGGTAAAATTAACGGGTATGTACCTGGTATTGATTTGTTCCGTACTGATGCTGGCCGGTGCCATGTTCTCCGATATACGGATTGAGAACGATCCGGTGGAACGGGATCCAAATCAATTTTAAATTATTTATTATATAGAAATGCGGTTCACGAAAGAACGCGATCCGTGTTTATACCAGTTTAATTATCCTGGATATGCCCCCTGTCCAATCGCAGGTAATGGCTGATACCGCGGGGCAGGTCGGCCAGGTAATGACTGATATAAATCAGTGTTGTATTACCGGACTCGCATAATTTTTCTACTATTTGCCGGATATAAAAAGATTGTTCATCATCAAGTCCCTGGCATGGTTCATCAAGGATCAGTAATGGCGGGTGTTTGACAATTGCACGTGCCAGCAGGACCAGTCGCTGCTGACCCGACGACAGCTGATTCATCGGGATTCTTTCAACTCCTGAAAGTCCCATCCATTCCAATGTTTGTTTAACAGTACGTAACTCTTCCTCATTCAATTGCCTGAACAATCCAATGGTATCAAACAATCCCGATGCCGTTACTTCCAACGCCGTGTTGGACAGGTCAAAGGAAAGATGCAGTTCCGGTGAAACGTAACCGATTCTTTTTTTTATTTCCCAGATCGTTTCGCCGGTGCCCCGCTTGCGGCCGAACAAACTGACATCATTGGCATAAACCTGTGGATTATCGCCGGTGATCAAGCTCAGCAGGGTAGATTTCCCTGCTCCATTTGGTCCGCTCACACTCCACATTTCTCCTTTCCGCACTTCCCAATTGATATTTTCAAGAATGGTTTTATCGCCATATCGCACCGATACATTTTTCATGGAAATAATGGAATCGGGCAGGTCCGGCAAGTCAGGTACTGCCAGGTGGGGCAGCGCCACACCCACGATGGGCGCGGGAGTATACCCTGATCGTTCTCCCTGGTAGATCATCCTGCCCCTGTCCAGTACAAGCAGGTGGGTAACCACTGCCGGTAAATCGCTGGTCCTTGTTGTAATGATCACCAGCACTCCCGTTGCGATAATCCTCGCCAGAAGTGAATCAAGCTGATCGCGACCCGCGGTATCCAGACCCGTAAACGGGTTATCAAGGATGATCACTGCCGGCTGACCGGAGAGTGCGATGGCCAGCTGGAGACGTTTGTTCTCCCCATTGGAAAGCTGGATCAGTGGTTTGCCGGACATGCAGATCAGTCCCCATGGCTCCAGCAGCGCTGTAATATCAGCACTCCCGACTACAGTTTCCAGATATTCTCCCACGGTCAGGCTATCCTCGGCATCGAAAGAATTGTACCGCTGCTGGTAATAAAAGTTGGCGGTACCTGAACGGTCGCGAAACTGGTGTTGCTGTTCTACAAAGGCAATGGATGGATGCGGGCCAAAACGTTCCGGAAGATCGTATGAAATATGCCCCTGCACAAAATTCTGACCTGCCAGTGCCCGGGCCAGCGCCGTTTTCCCGCTTCCCGAAGCACCCGTTATTGCCCAGCATTCGCCGGGCCGGACCGAAAAACTGAGGTGGTCAAGTACGGTTTTATTATTTAATTTCTGGGTCAGACCAATCACTTCCAATATTTTCCTGTCCATATCCTAAACCATTCATTATTAGCGTAAATCGGGTTCAAAACTACGAATAACCTGATTCGGATTATCAAGCATCTTTTTTCCACAAACGTGAATAACTATGAATCCGGCCAGAGAATAGCGATTTGGTATATTTGCTGCGCCCTGTGAACCCTTAGGAAGGATGGGCTTTCAAACACAACCCGCTATCCATGGCAAAAGAAAAAGACCCGAACCTTTTTGAATATACGGAAGACAGTATCAAGTCGCTCGACTGGAAAGAACATATCCGCCTGCGGCCAGGGATGTATATCGGCAAGCTGGGCGATGGCTCCTCACCCGATGATGGTATTTATGTACTGGTGAAAGAGGTACTCGACAACTGTATTGATGAATACACGATGGGGTATGGGAAGACCGTAGAACTGACCATCAACCAGAAAGAAGTAACCATCCGTGACTATGGCCGTGGTATCCCACTGGGTAAGGTGGTTGATGTGGTGAGTAAAATCAATACCGGTGCCAAATACGATAGCAAAGCATTCCAGAAATCAGTTGGTTTGAATGGTGTTGGTACCAAGGCCGTAAATGCCCTCAGCCATTTTTTCCGCGTCACTGCAATCCGCGAAGGAAAGGAAAAGACAGCTGAATTTGAACGCGGTGTACTGGTAAAGGAACATAAGGAAGTGAAGACCAGCGAAGGCAATGGTACCCTGGTGGTGTTCACTCCCGACGAAACCGTTTTTAAAAATTATAAGTTCCACCCCGAGTTCCTCGAAAACCAGGTCTGGAATTATTGTTTCCTCAACGCAGGATTGAAGATCCAGTTCAATGGAAAAACCTTCCTGAGTAAGAACGGTTTACTGGATCTCCTTCAAAGGAAGACCAACGCCGATGAGATCAGGTATCCCATCATCCATCTTACCGGCGATGATATTGAACTGGCCATCACCCACAATAATGATTACGGGGAAGATATCTATAGTTTCGTAAACGGACAGCATACTACCCAGGGCGGTACGCACCAGCAGGCCTTCCGGGAAGCCTATGTAAAAACAATCCGCGAATTTTTCAAGAAAGACTATGATGCTTCCGATATCCGCACGGGTATTGTGGCGGCAGTATCGGTGAGGGTGGTGGAACCGGTGTTTGAGTCGCAGACCAAGACCAAACTGGGTTCTATCAATGTGGACCACGAAGGACCCAGCATGAAACAGTTCTTCAACGACTTTGTTTCAAAGGCCCTGGATAATTTCCTGCACCGCAATCCAACCATTGCCGACGCATTGAAAAAAAGGATTGAACAAAGTGAAAGGGAACGCAAGGAAATGGCCGGTATCAAAAAGCTCGCGAATGAGCGGGCCAAAAAAGCCAACCTGCATAATAAAAAATTGCGCGACTGCCGCTTTCACCTTAATGAAGAACCACCTGCAAAGGGTAAGGAGGAATTTATTGCCAAACAGAATGAGACAACCATATTTATTACGGAAGGCGACAGTGCCAGTGGTTCGATCACCAAGGCAAGGCAGGTAGACACACAAGCTGTATTCAGCCTGCGCGGTAAACCGCTTAACTGTTTCGGACTGACCAAAAAAGTGGTGTATGAAAATGAAGAGTTCAACCTGCTGCAGCACGCATTGAATATTGAAGAAGGGCTGGAGGGATTACGATTCAACAATATCGTAATTGCCACCGATGCCGATGTGGATGGAATGCATATCCGTTTATTGCTGATGACCTTCTTCCTGCAGTTCTTCCCCGACCTGGTAAAACACGAAAAGGTTTATGTATTGGAAACACCGCTGTTCCGCGTGAGAAATAAATCGGAAACCATTTATTGTTTCGACGAACAGGAAAAACAGAATGCCATGCGCAAACTGGGTAACAAACCGGAAATCACCCGGTTTAAAGGATTGGGTGAAATCAGTCCCGACGAATTTGCCCAGTTCATCGGCAGTGATATGCGCAAACAACTGATGAGGGTGGAGGAAGGCGATCATATCCAGTACCTGCTCGAATATTATATGGGCAAGAATACGATGGACCGGCAGGAATTCATCATCAACAACCTGAAGGTTGAGGTTGACAGGGTAGAAGAAGCCGGACCGATCACCTGATTGGGTCCGACCCGTAATGAAACAGCCAACTCATCCGGGACTTAAAACGACGATCAGCGGAAACCAGGGAGGGCAAAGGATTTCAGGAAGAATTAAACCACTATTTTGACTAAACTTGATATAATACGAAAGACGAAATCGCTGTTTATGCGATGGAGGATGGACAGGATTACCGAGCCATTTGCAGGACTATTTCTCAATACCCTGTATATGTCGAAGCTGAGTAAATGGCGGAAGGAAACACCGGTGAATGGTTATAACGACTGGTACCAGGGTACCTGGGACTATAACCGCCGGCTCAAATTATACGAAGCGGTGATCAGCCAGGAAAACCTGCAAACAGCCCCGATCGACTATTTTGAATTTGGTGTTTGTGGCGGCCATTCGTTCAAGTGGTGGCTGGCACATAATGAAAATACCCGGTCTTCGTTTCATGGTTTTGATACGTTTGAAGGACTACCCGAAGCATATGGTTCCTTCGGAAAAGGTTCGATGGCATTTCCCATGGAATCGCTCGATGTACATGATAAGAGAGCCCGTTTTTATAAAGGATTGTTCCAGGATACCCTGGTGCCCTTCCTGCAACAGTACCAAAGTTCCAACCGTAAAGTGATCCATCTGGATGCAGATATTTTCAGCGCCACACTTTTCAGTTTATCGCAGCTTTACCGGTTCCTGAATGAAGGGGATATTATCCTGTTTGATGAATTCGCCGTACCGAAACACGAGTTTATGGCATGGAAAATTTTTACAGAAAGTTTTTATGTGAAGTATGAAGTAATAGCTGCGGCAAATAACTATTTATTCCTGGCAGTGAAAATCAAAAAATAAAATAACCGTTCCCTTCCCGGAGGAGCGGTGCACGAGTTACCATAAATCATCCCGGGCAGATGAAGAAGAAGTATGATACATATTGTTTTTAATGAAGCCGAAGTGGGCCTGATGAAAAAGGTCATTGAACTTGATGAAACCCTGAGCGGTGATGTCAGGCTGATACGCGATGACTTTGCGGTGGGTCCGCTTGCCGCACTGGACACTGAAGAAGGCTGGAATGAACGTATAGAATGGTGGCGGGATCTGTTGACGGGTTCGCCTTATGGCCAGCAACTGGCTGGCAGTTTTGATGACCGGGTAACCCTGAAAGAAATCTGTACCACTCTTGATGAAAATCCGGAAGAACAACTCTGGATCTGGATGGCCCAGAACCAGCACGATGTTAGTGGCTACTACTGGCTGGTGTCGCAATTGAAAGAATACCAGGGCAGGGTAATGGTACTGTATATGAATAACCTTCCGTTCATCAATGAAAAGGGCCAGCTGTTTTATCCCTCCTGGCTGTTTGAGATCCAGCCGGTGGAATTTCTCAAGGCAAAAAAACTTTGCCGCCCGGTTACATTGAGTGAGTTTGAGATCGACCCGGATGAATGGAAACGGTTATCGGCCGAAAATGCGATGGTAAGGATGCTGGAAGGCGGAAAAAAACTGGCAGGCAAGGAAGCTGATTTTTATGACGCTGAAATCCTGAAGAACCTCACTGGTGAATGGCAGAAATCATGGCGCGTTTTGTCCAACACCCTTCACCGCATGAAGATCAAAACAGGAGATGTGTTTATTATGTGGCGGATGAAAGCGCTGATAAATGCAGGAAAGATTGAAGTAACGGGTGAACCGGAAAAGGGATGGAAGGATTTTGATGTAAAACTTCCTTCACAGTAAATAACAAACCGCGGGTTGCAGAGAACAAGTCCGGAACCGGTTTAATAACAAACACATGAGCCTTTCAAAGAATAAATTAACAGAGATTCAGAACAACGACAGCGGTCTGCATGGTCAGTATAAAACCTGGTTCCTTGACTATGCATCGTATGTTATCCTGGAACGTGCGGTACCAGCCATTGAGGATGGACTCAAACCTGTGCAGCGCCGGATCCTTCATGCCATGAAAGAAATGGACGACGGACGTTACAACAAGGTGGCGAATATTATCGGGCAGGCAATGCAGTACCATCCGCATGGTGATGCAAGTATCGGCGATGCATTGGTGAATATGGGTCAGAAGGACCTGCTGATTGATACCCAGGGAAACTGGGGTGATGTCCGCACCGGCGATGATGCAGCTGCTGCCAGGTATATTGAGGCAAGGCTGAGCAAATTCGCGCTGGAAGTGGCTTTCAACGCGAAGACCACCAACTGGCAACTCAGTTACGATGGCCGCAAGAACGAGCCCGTGGCCCTGCCCATGAAATTTCCTTTACTGCTGGCACAGGGTGCCGACGGGATCGCTGTGGGACTTTCCACCAAGATCCTTCCGCATAACTTCTGCGAACTGATTGATGCTTCCATTAAATATTTGCGCGGTAAAAAATTTGAACTCTTCCCCGACTTCCAGACCGGCGGAATGATCGATATAGCAGACTATAACCAGGGTAAACGTGGTGGCAAGGTGAAGGTCCGCGCCCATATCGAAGAAGTGGACAAAAAAACACTGGCAATCCGCACCGTGCCCTACGGTGTTACCACCACGCAACTGATGGAGTCGATCGTGAAAGCGAATGATAACGGAAAGATCCGCATCCGCAAGGTAACGGATACCACGGCTGCATTGGTTGAAATCCTGGTTGATCTTGCTCCCGGCATCTCTCCGGATATTACAATTGATGCACTGTATAAATTTACCGATTGTGAGGTTTCCATTTCACCCAATGCCTGTGTGATCGTAGATATGAAACCCCAGTTCCTGGGTGTGCAGGAACTCCTGAAAATTTCTACGGACAATACCAGGGACCTACTGGAACAGGAACTGAAAATCCGGTTGGCAGAACTGCAGGAAAAATGGCATTACACTTCTCTTGAAAAAATCTTCTTTGAAGAAAAGATCTACAAGGAACTCGAAAAGAAACACGATAGCTGGGAGAAGGTGCTGGAAGCAATTGCCAAGGCATTCGGACCATTCCGTAAACAATTAAAACGGGATATCACCCGGGAAGACGTGATCAAACTCACGGAGAAACCGGTACGCCGTATTTACCGGCTGGATATCGATGAGCTCAATGCACAGATCAAGGGGCTTGAAGCAGAAATCAAACAGGTGAAACATGATCTGGCCAACCTGATCGACTTTGCCGTGGCTTATTACAATAACCTGTTGAAAAAATATGGCAAGGGCCGCGAACGCAAAACGGAGATCAAACAGTTTGAAGTAATCGAAGCGAAACATGTAGCAATCGCCAACACCAAGATCTACATTAACCGCGAAGAAGGTTTTATCGGCACCGGCCTGAAAAAAGATGAATTCCTGCTGGAATGTTCCGACCTGGACGACCTGATTGTATTTGCCAAACGGGGCATTATGAAAGTGGTGCGGGTGCAGGACAAGGTATTTATCGGCAAGGACATTCTTCATGCAGCCGTGTTCCAGAAAAACGATGAACGCACTACCTACAATATGATCTATGCCGATGGGAAGGGTGGAATGAGTTATGCCAAACGTTTTAATGTAACGGGCATAACGCGCGACAAGGAATATGATCTTACGCGCGGTGATGAAAAATCAAAAGTACTCTATCTAAGTGCCAACCCTAACGGTGAGGCCGAAGTGGTTAAGATCACACTCACGCCAGGCAGTTCGGCGCGGAACAAGGAATTCGATTTCTACTTCGAGGAAATGGATATCAAGAACCGCAACAGCATGGGTAACCAGGTTACAAAATATCCCATCCGTTCGGTTAAATTCAAGGAGGCCGGAAGAGCCACACTAAGCGGACGAAAACTTTGGTTCGACGATAAGTTCGGCCGACTGAATGCAGACGGGAAAGGCCTGTTACTCGGCAGCTTTGAACCGGACGACCGTATCCTGCTGATCTATAAAGACGGATTTTATGAGATCACCGATCAGGAAATGACACAACGTCTCGACAGCGAAAGCATCCTGCTGATTGAAAAATTTGATCCGGAGAAAACTATTTCGGCGGTTTACCTCGACAAAAAAAATCTCCAGTATAATATCAAACGGTTCCATATAGAAACAACCACGCTAAAGAATAAATTCCTGTTTATAAAGGAAGGCGATGGTAATTTCCTGGCTGCGGTATCCACTGCAGAAGAACCTGTACTGGCAGTGCAGAGTGGCAGGGGTGAACAGGTGCGCAAGGCAAAATTCAAGATTGCAAAAACAACCGAGATCACCGGCTGGAAAACTGTTGGCACGAAATTGCTTGATTATAACAAGAGTATCAGCATGGAGTGGGTGAGCGAAAAAAAGGATGGCAAACAACCTGAATTATTTTAAAAACACAATATGGCCGATCACTGGGAGTTGGTAGATCTTCTGAAAGCCGTGCTGGCATTGATTGCTGGCGCCATCCTCGGGCTCGAACGTGAGTTGAAGGATAAATCGGCAGGATTAAAGACTATCAGCGTGATCAGTCTTGGATCGGCACTATTTGCCATCCTCTCTTATAAAGTAGGTGCTCCTTACGGTGAACCCACCAGGATTGCTTCCTATATTGTAAGTGGGGTTGGTTTTATCGGAGCCGGGGTAATTTTTAAAGATGGGTTGAATGTGTCGGGACTAACCACCGCCGGTATTATCTGGCTGGCAGCAGCCGTGGGCACATCGATTGGTTTCGGCGAGTTTTTCCTTGCAGGAACCTTCATGGTAACTTCCCTGCTGATTGTATTTGCCAGCCCCTGGATCAACATGGTATTCAAGCCACGCAAGCAGATCCGCAACATGGTGATTGTGATGAATAAAGAGAATTCCTTACTGAGACACCTGGTACTCGACGGCCTGAAAGCAAAGGGAGTTGGCATTGAAGAAAAAAGGATCGAGGACACCGGATCTGTAGTGATCCTCTCGGTTGAAGCTGTTATCAGGATCAGGGATATACGATGGGTGCAGGACTACCTGCTGGGAAATTCAATGGTTCATTCATTTTCATTATAATTGATTACTGTTAATCAGGCTTCCGTTTGATCCTCAGCGTTGCACTTTTCTGAAGCGAACTCGACAATCTTATCTCATATTGTTTGTCGCCATCTGTTACAATCATAAGAGCCGTATTCGGTGGTATGGAACCAAGGTTATCCGCGAACATGGTGAGCTCGTTAACGGCCCTGGTGCTGTCCAGTTCAAGATCAAAATGAATGGAACTGGAACTCAGCCGCTGGGAAAAAGCGAGTAGCTGGTCATTAAAAAATACCGATACCGAATCACCATCTATCTCACCGTTATCATAAAAATCGATCGAGATCTTCTTTGAATTCACCGCGATCTCCTGGCCTGCATCTTTCTCCCGTTGTTTGTACAGGTTCTCTACATAGTAATTGGTGACTTTGCGCTGGATGATCCTGACTGTTGTAAGTGTATCGTCCTTTGCTGGTCTCCAAACCTGGTTTTCTTCCTTGAATTCACGGATGGCTTTTAGAACAGAGTCCTGTTTGCTGATATCAGTATTCAAAGCCAGGTTAAAGTTCAGGTCGGAACAGGTATACCTGTATTCGGGGAGGCTGGTCATCACACCGATAAGACTCGATCCTGCCTTGGCCACACGAAGGCTGCCACGCAGATTCATCTTACACTCAATCTCCATATCAGCATTTGAATTGTGGTAGGGAAGAGGAATATTATAAAGACTTAGCAGGCGGTTGGCAACATCATAGTTACCCTTAACCATCATACTGCGAAAATTATTCTTGAAATAATAATTCAGTACGCCCGACACATAACCTTTATCGGATTTGAGGATCAGTTCAAGAAGGTAATTATTGGCCATCCCGGCTGTCTTCACGGTGGCCGTTCCATACCAGTAACCAAAGACCGTCTGGGCCCCGGACTGCAGGCACAGGAACAATAAAGCGATCAGACAGGCTTTTTTCATGCGGGGAGTGTTCAAAAACCATGCGCAAAACCGGGCGGACTGGCTATTTCAGGAAACGTTTGATCTCCCGCTCCACATCTTTTTTCCGGATAGTGTCGCGCTTATCGTGCAGCTTTTTACCTTTTGCCAGCCCGATCTCCATTTTGACCAGGTTCTTATCTGTAAAATAGATCTTTAATGGCACCAGCGTATAACCTTTTTCCTTCAGTTTCCCTTCTATCTTGCGGATTTCCTTTTTGTGAAGAAGGAGTTTGCGATCCTGCACCGACTCATGGTTATTGAGATTGCCATGGGAGTATTCGGCAATATGAAGCGACTTTACCCAGATTTCCCCCTGGTGTACCTGGCAGTAGCTATCATTAAAACTGACCTTTCCTCCCCGGATTGATTTAACCTCAGTGCCGGACAAAACAATACCTGCATCGTAGGTAGCATCGATGAAAAAATCGTGAAAGGCTGATCTGTTTTTTATTTCAGGCATGTGGGGTAACCGGTCAGTTCCGGAATAAACTTAATACTTTGGCAAGTTTTTCTTTAAGGTTTGTCCTTGGTACAATGAAATCGAGGAAACCATGATCCAGCAGGAATTCGCTACGCTGGAACCCTTCGGGCAGGTCGCGTTTGATTGTTTCCTTGATAACCCTTGGTCCGGCAAACCCGATCAGTGCGCCGGGTTCAGCAATATTCAGGTCGCCCAGCATCCCGAAGGAAGCAGAGATTCCCCCAAACGTAGGGTCGGTTAGTAAAGAAATATAGGGGAGCCGGGCGTCACTGAGCTGTGAGAGTTTACCACTGGTTTTCGCCAGCTGCATCAGCGAAAATGCGCTTTCCATCATCCTTGCGCCGCCGCTTTTGCTGATCACCATATACGGTATGCGGTGTTCGATACAATAGTCCACCGCACGTGAAAATTTTTCACCCATTACACTGCCGAGTGATCCGCCGATAAACTCAAAATCCATACAGGCAATCACCAGGTCTTCACCGTTCACTTTGCCTACTGCCACCCGCATCGAATCCTTCAGGTCAGTCTTGGCCCATGTTTCCTCCAACCGTTTTTTATACGGCTTCAGATCGGTAAATTCCAGGTAATCCTTACTCCGGATATTGTCAAACAATTCCTCAAAGGCCCCGTTATCAAACAGGATCTCATAATATTCATGGCTGTTGATCCGATGATGGTAACTGCATTTGGGGCAAACAAAAAGATGTTCGCGCAGCTCCGTCATTGTACAGATATAGTTACACTCGGGACACTTGGTCCACAATCCCTCTGGTGTCTCTTTCTTTTCCGAAGTTTTTGTGTTGATACCAGTCTTCATCCGCTTGAACCAGCTAGTCTTCGTCTCTTCTGTCTTTCCTTCCTCGCCGGCCAGGTTAGCGTCAAAATCCTCTTCCTGTTTTGCCATAACCTATATTTATTATGTTGCAAATATAAGAAACCGGTAGCTATTGCCCCTTTTTCGGCCCGGGATCAATTGGTTTTCTTCCGGATTAAAGAATTTCTTCCACGTTGCGTTTTATATTACTGGACAGTTTTTCCGACGGAACATCATTTGGATCACCGCCAAAAGGATCTTCAATCTCTTCTGCAATCAGTTCAAGGCTGGCCAGTACGTATGTAATAAACGCCACTACCGGAATCACATAGTATCCCAGGGTAAACACAAAGCCAAACGGTAATGTCATCACATATATAAAAATAAATTTCTTGATGAATACACTATAGGAAAAGGGGATGGGTGTGTTTTTGATCCGCTCGCAGGCTCCGCAGATTTCGGTGAACGACTGCAGTTCTCCGTTAATGAATAAAAGTTGTTCCCCCGAAATGGTTCCTTTCCGGTAAAGTTCATTGATATGCTGGAACATCAGCAGGGCAAGCTGGTTGGGCACGTGTTTCTCGTGATCTATTTTATTCCAGAGATGGGAGTGTTCATCGTCCGGCGCCAGCTCCAGTCTTGTCTCTTCGCTGTGAAGGTGTTTATGAAGGGCAAGGGCATAATTGGGAATGGCCTTGCGGAAAAAAGATCGCTGGGATTGTTCCCCTGCCGGAAGAATCGCATGGAGTTTCAGTGCCAGGTTGCGGCTATTGTTGACCAGGCTACCCCAGAGTTTGCGACCTTCCCACCACCGGTCGTATGCCGTATTGGTACGGAATACCAGGATCATGGAGATGGCGAAACCCAGCAGGGAATGCATGGCGGGAACCCCTTTAATATAACTGTTGGCAGCCAGTTTCCAGTATTCGAGTTCCAGGTAGGCAATGATTGCGGAATAGATAGACATGCCCAGCAGGAGCGGGGCCAGGGCCCGGAATGTGTCTGCTTTATGGATCCTGAAAATATAGGTGAACCAATCTTTCGGATTATAGGAAACCATTTATTCTTTCTTTTACCAAAAATAGCCATCCGGGGGTTAAAAACAGCGGCCCCTGCGATGTAGTATTAAATCTACAGGTCAAACTTAAGTTTTATTACCGCCTAATTATAAAGCATTCTATTTTTCTGCTGCCCGCCGGGTCGTTTCTTTGTGGAACAAAAGCGATAAATCACCAGATAATTTTACCGTCCAAGTTAAAGATCTGTTTCCCGCTTTTACCCGGCTTTAAAGTAATGAACAACCAAAACCAATCCGCCTTTTCACCCGGTTCCGAATGTGAACCGGTGTGAAAATGTCTGGATGACCATTACCGGTTTTCTTACTGGTGAACAAAAGAATTCATATCCTATCCTGATCTGTCTGACAAAAAAACCATTCCATGAACCCCATCATCACCGAAAAACAAAATTCCTTACAGCTTTTTCAGATCGTTGAAAAATTAGTCCGATCATCCCAGCAATCAATTGATAAAAGCCATAGCTGCGTGGTTAACGATATCCCGGAAGACCTGTTGGTTAAAACCAACTTCGACTTCTTGTCGACTGTCCTGGGGGGAATGCTGGGTATCGCCATCGTGCATGCGAAAGACAGCTGCATCCGTATTTCTGCTTCACTTAAAAGTAATATGGTAATGGTTAACCTGCGGGATTATAACCGCTTCAACAGTTATTCAAATCCATCGGGACTACAGTACATCCAGTCGGTTGCTGCAAAACTGGGAGGCACGCTGGCGGTAGCTGGTATGCGTCAGGGAGAAAAGACCATTGCACTTAGTTTCCCCTATCACCAGGATGCCGCTTAATTCCGAAGCGATTATCTTTGTGGTTCATCATTTTGCTTTTTATGCCGCTGGGAGCCTGGGCACTTCTCTTACTTATAATTTTGGTCGCTTACCTGATCCGTCGTTCCAGTCCCATGCGTCGCCGGCCAAAGAATATTCTATCCACCGATACCATCCGCAACATCCTTTCAAAGGAAATCCTGTTTTACCAAAACCTGGATGCAGATTCCAAAAAACTTTTTTTATCAAGGGTTGAAAAATTCCTGAATACTATCCGCATCACCGGTGTGGGCACCACTGTGGAGGAGACAGACCGCGTGATGATCGGTGCCAGTGCTATTATTCCGATCTTCCATTTTCCCGGCTGGCAATACATTAACGTAAACGAAGTATTACTTTACCCTGATACATTTGATGAGGACTTCCGGCAGAAAGGAGAAGGACGTTCAGTGCTTGGTATGGTAGGCAGCGGGAATATGCAGTATGAGATGGTGCTGTCTAAATCGGCCCTGCGCGAAGGTTTCCGTAACAACAGGGATAAAAGTAATACAGGGATCCATGAATTTGTACACCTGGTCGACAAGACGGATGGTACGGTAGATGGTGTTCCGGAAGTCCTGGTGAATCATCAGATGACAGGTCCCTGGATCCGGATGATGCACGATCAGATCCTCGAAATCCGCAAAGGCAAATCTGATATTAATCCATATGGTGCATCAAACCAGTCGGAGTTCCTTGCCGTGGTAGCTGAATATTTTTTCGAACGCCCGGATCTCCTGCAGCACAATCACCCTGAATTGTATGCCATTCTTGACAGCATGTTTAATCCCGCCCCGGCAAAATAAAAACCCCGCGGGTTTGAACCAGCGGGGCTTCCTGTATTAGTCATATTCAACTATACGTTACGGTTGATACAGTTGAGGTCATCAAAAGCTGTTTCCAGGCGTTTGATGAATGTTTCCTCTCCCTTACGTAACCAGACACGTGGGTCATAATACTTTTTATTTGGTTTGTCTTCCCCTTCCGGATTGCCCAACTGGCCTTGCAGATATGCTTCACTCTTTTTATAATTGGCAAGGATCCCTTCCCAGAATGCCCACTGCAGGTCCGTATCGATATTCATCTTGATGGCACCATAACTGATTGCTTCGCGAATCTGGTTTTGCGGAGACCCGCTTCCACCGTGGAATACGAAGTAAACGGGTTTATCTTTTGTTTTTAATTCGGTCTGGATATAAACCTGGCTATTGTGCAGGATCTCCGGACGAAGTTCCACATTACCTGGTTTGTAAACGCCATGCACATTACCAAAGGCTGCGGCAACAGTGAACAGGTCACCAACTTTACCGAGTTCTGTATAAGCATAGGCTACATCTTCCGGCTGGGAATATAGTTTGGAGTTTTCAATATCACTGTGATCAACACCATCTTCTTCACCACCGGTAACACCGAGTTCAATTTCAATACTCATACCAAGCGGAGCCATCCGTTTGAAAAACTCAACAGAGGTGGAAATATTTTCCTTGATCGGTTCCTCGCTGAGGTCGAGCATATGGGAACTGAACAGGGGCTGACCCTTTTCTTTTTTATAAACTTCCCCGGCATCTACCAGCGCGCTCACCCATGGAAGCCATTTCCTTGCGGCGTGGTCTGTATGTAATACAACCGGCACGCCATAGTACTTTGCAACATTGTGAATATGCAGGGCACCGGAAATTGCGCCGGATATATTCCCCTGTAATTTATCGTTGGGCATGCCTTTCCCGGCAATGAACTGTGCACCACCGTTGGAGAACTGGACAATTACAGGTGATTTGACATTTGCTGCTGCTTCCAGTGTGGCGTTGATGGTGTTGGTCCCGATCGTATTCACAGCGGGGATCGCAAATTGATTTTCCTTGGCATCATTGTAAAGAGCCCTTAACTCCTCACCGAAAAGCACGCCTGCTTTGTACTTACTCATTTTTTTTGCAAATTTTATAAAAAATAGATTCCAGAATTATTCAAACGAGTTGCTAAGATACTTCATTTATTGTTTTGGCCGGATATGTAACAGATCAGGTCGGGCCCGGGACTATCAGTCGTTCGTTTTTCCCACATTCCGCTGCACCAGCATCAGGTTTTTCTGGAGTGTTTGTTTAAGGTTGCGTTTGACAACCTGTCCCATTGAAACTGATTTTGAAAAAACCTTTGTATGCAGGTACGCATTCAGTTCCTGTTTAAGCTGGTCGGTTTTTTCCTTTGTGGAAATATTATCGCTGCTCATAATGTCCAGCAGTTCTTTTATCCGGTACCGGGAAGACGCAAGGCGGAATGTTATCAGCGTCCTTTCTTCTGCCTGGTACTGTTCAATTGATTCTTTGTTGAGATAATCGAGGCAAAGTTTTACAAAGGGATAGTTTTCTTTAAAAAACTGGGGGAGGTATAGGTTCTTACGGCCTTCGTACGATTGCTGGTCAAAATCTATTGCGCGGATCCGGAATTGATAGTCCTCAATATCCGGCGTTATATCCACCACAAAATTATAACTCCGCATATCACCCAGCAACCTCACAAAACACCGTTCGTTGAATTTGACGAATTCCTTTGCCAGCCGGATTTTGTTAATGTTCGGATCGGTCATCATCTGGTTAATGAACAGGTCGCCCGGTATTCCCGGAATATGTTCCTCTACCAGTGTATCTTTTTCGGTAAAAAAAGTGATGCGGTTGGGAGAAAGGATATGTTCCAGCTCGAGTCCGTAAACACGCGATGCATCTGCTACCTTGATATAATAGTGATCATAGTTATCGTTGTACTTGTTAACGATACGGATGCGGAAGGGATGTGAATTTCCGAATGTACAATAATCGATACGGGCTACATCCAGGTGAGTGGTAAAACTGAAATCGCCTTCCGTTTTTAGTATGGCATAAATCTTAACCAGCCCGTCGCGGATAAAATCCCAGTCGCGTTTATCATAGATCGTTTTCTCCCAAAGTGTATCCTTCCCGTTTTTATCCCTGATAGGTACGGAGTAGGTATAATTAAGCAGTTCTTTATACCCCACAGGAAGCCGTACTTCGCGGCCATGTTTTTTCAGGTAACTCCTTAGTTGCTGGTTAACCGGGAACATCGGTTTTTTGCGGGAAGGTTTGTCTGCTTCGGTGTGGTCTTTATTCGTTATCTCCAGGCTCATGGCGGAAAGTTACGAATAAGGCAAGAAGGGATCAATCACCGCCCCTCCCGCCAGTTCTGGTTTAGCAGGAGGGGTCCGGATGGATAAATTTCATCGGATTGGACTCGGTGACTCGATTCTGTTCTTCTCAAAAATGGACTTGGACGGTCATTGGTTTTTCAGGGATAGCAGGGCTGGATTTTCTTCGTCGCTTCACCAGCCTGTTTTACAACAGGATCAGAAAAGAACAAAGGGGTTGGTTTTTCAAGGGTAAAAGACAGGTCTTTCGAATGCCGGGTTTCCGTTTTTAACTCCGGTTAAACCAGGGCGGGCAGGATTGGATCTCTATAATTATGTATACTAAAAACGAAAAAATAGAAGTTGACTGATACTGGATTTCAAATCTGGTCTTTCTAAGGATGAGATTTTAAAAACTAGGTTACTGGACGGTTTTTTCGAAGGAATGGATTTGTCAAACTTTGATTGAATGGTGATCAATCAACTTCTCTAACAAAAATAATTGGTGGAACATTAACATTATAGAGCATTTACGCTCAATTATCCTGCATCGGTATTTCCTGTTACAGTAGTAAAGGTTTCACCTTAGAGATGTAAGAATCCCCGGACTAAGTGTAGTATTTATACGAATAAACGGGCATAAGGGCCCGCTAACGCTGACCCCTGATTATTATTGCCGCTTATTTACCGAGGGCCTGCAGCACATCGTACTTGGTAACGATGTGATAACTTCCGGCATCGTCCTTCGCAAGGACGGCTCCGTTTCCTTTATTGATGAGTGAGCTGAGTTTTTCAACTGGTGTATCAAAACCAACCAGGGGGAGTTGCGGCTCCAGTACTTCAGCAATCATTGAATTTTTTATATCAGGATTTTTAAAAACTTTCTGGAACAAGCCGCCTTCGCTGATGGCACCAACCGGTCCGCTTCCGTTCATCACCGGGATCTGTTCAATATCATATTTCTGCATCAGTTCTACCGCTTCGGCCACACTCTGGTCCGAATTAACCGTGATCAGCTTTTGCGTACCACGCGATGCAACAACGTCCTTAAACGTTTTCACATCCAGGAATCCCCGTTCAATCATCCACTGATCATTGTAGATTTTCCCTACATAACGACTGCCATGATCGTGAAAAATACAGACCACCAGGTCGTCTTTTTTCAACGCATCGGCGCCTTTTTTGGCTGCTGCTGTTTGTATCAGTCCCTGGAAACAACTGCCGGCGCTATATCCGCAGAACAACCCTTCTTCCTTCGCCAGCCGGCGCGCCACCACTGCGCCATCCTTATCTGTAACCTGTTCAAAATGGTCGATGACAGACATATCATAGTTGGCCGGGATAAAATCTTCCCCGAAACCTTCACTGATATAGGGATGCACTTCATTCATATCAATCTCACCTGTCCGGAAATATTTTGTAAGTAATGAACCATAAACATCAATCGCCCAGATTTTGATATCCGGATTTTTTTCTTTCAGGTACATGGCCACACCGGTGATTGTGCCACCGGTACCCGCTGTACATACCAGGTGCGTGATTTTCCCATCTGTCTGTTTCCAGATCTCGGGACCAGTTGTTTCATAATGAGCCAGGCGGTTTGCCAGGTTATCATATTGATTCATGTGATAGGAGTTGGGAATCTCTGCTGCCAGCCTTTTTGCCACACTGTAGTAACTTTTCGGGTCCTCCGGCATTACATTGGTTGGGCAAACAATCACGTCTGCACCTACTGCCTTCAGGATATCTGCTTTTTCCTTCGATTGTTTATCGGTGGTAACAAATATGCATTTGTAGCCTTTCACAATGGCAGCAAGCGCCAGACCCATTCCGGTGTTTCCGCTGGTACCTTCGATAATTGTGCCGCCGGGTTTCAACTTGCCTTCCTGCTCGGCAACTTCTACCATCTTCAATGCCATGCGGTCCTTTATTGAATTACCGGGATTAAAATAATCAACCTTTGCAAGTACCGTGCAGGGGAGGTCGCGGCTGACTTTATTCAATCTTATCAGTGGTGTATTTCCAATTGTTTCGAGAATATTATTCTTGATATCCATAATCATCGTAATTGTACTAAAGATACGGATTTACAGATAGATAGAGGGCTTAACCCGACCTTGTTATATGGACAGAAAAAATAAATTAAATCCGGGGATTAAACCCTGATTAAGTTTATCAATCTATTAACTTGCGGCCGGCAACAATTGTTGACCGACAATTAAAAACCCATAATCCAAACTCCCTAAAGATGACAAAAAACATTTTCCGTTCAGTAAAATCCTGTACCGCAGCGTTATTACTCACCGCAGTATTATTCAGCTCCTGTAAAAAAGACGACAACAATTCCGACGACACCGCGATCACGGAAGAAGAAGCAGCAGAAGTAATTTCGGAGGGCGTTTCCAATCCCAGTGGTGGTTTTGCTGAACAAACTGTAGGAGCTACAGTTATTGCATCAAAAACATATGTTCCCTGCGGCCAGCGGAGTGATACCCTGATCGGCGGACAAAGTCTTCCCGGTGCAGCAATCAGTTTCAGCTACCGGATTGAAGTTGCACGCGAACTTACCTGCATTGGTTTTCTTCCTGAAATGTATTCATTCAGTTATAAGGGTTCGAATACCTATGATGGTCCAAGAATGTCATCGGATGATAAAACAACAGCGGCCTTTAATATTACGGGCCTGATGCCAACAGCGCCCGGGTTTATCCTGAACCAGTCGTATGAAAGGACCGGAACCCAGCAGACCAAAATCGGCCGCAAACGTTCCTTCACTTCAACCCTTAAGTTTAATTCAACAGCGATCGTAGTGGATAAAATATCCCAGAAGATAAGTTCCGGAACAGCAGCAGTTGAGTTCACCGGTAAGGTGAGCTCTGGCAGGGAATTTAATTATGGCGCTACTATCACATTCCATGGCAACAATACCGCCACACTCCTGTTTAAGAATGGCACCAAGGTTGAGCTCGCCTGGCAATAACAAAGTCCTGGTTCGAAGGGTCTACCAAGGGTTGAACCTGAAGCACTAAATATAAATGCCCCCGAAAGTGTTAAACTCCGGGGGCATTTTTATTCTGGCAAATAGTTCACCTGATCATTTTAACCTTTACAAGCCTGCGGCAAATACAATCATTTCCGGGATGTTTGCCACACCATTTATAATTCTTCCCTGAATTTCTTTCTCTTGTTGGCCAGGAAACGATCAAGCAGGAACAGTCCCAGGATTATATTGATCATCAGGAATACCGACGTATAGGTGGAATTGAAATACCTGGCATAATCCGGTTGTTTGATATCAATAGAATAACGGGGATCAACCGGTGTGGAGGAACCCCAGTCGATCAGTCCCACACTATAGATCAGGAAGGCTACAATACTTGCGATAAAGAATCCGGCAATTCCCCAGATCACGCGTTTGTTGATATAGGTTCCTGCGGCGGGACTGATCTGTAAACGGCCAATTTCTTCCATTACATTTTTGGCAAACCTCATGGATGGATGTTCCAGCTCAGCGGAAAGCATCAGGTCATTAACCGTCATCAGTTCCTCATACTTCTCTTTCCATTCGCGCTGGTCAGTAATAAGTTTACTGATCACGGTCGATTCTTCGGCTGATGCGATGCCATCAATATATTCCCACAGACGGCTTTCCATTTCTGCATCGCCGGGCGATGGTTGAAATTCATTTTTCATAAAAAATCCTCCTGCTTCATTTTTAATTAAGTTATCCATTTTACCGCAGGTCCCTGACCTCATCCGCATAAAACGTTTCCATCACCGTCTTCAGCCTTGTACGCGCACGGTGCAGCCGTACTTTAGCTGTATTTGTTTCAATGCCCAGGATCCCTGCAATCTCCTCGAGGCTTTGCTCTGCTTTATAAAATAATGTCAGCACTTCCGCATCATCAGCACCCAGCCGGTTGATGGCGTTGGTTACCATGGCCAGCCTCGACTTTTGTTCCACCTGGTTGGCACTGGCACCTGAATCAATATTATCGGCCGACGCAAAAACATTTTCATTGTCGAGCGATAACACCTCCAGCTTTTTCTTTCGAAGGAAGGTGATACAGGTGGTATTGACGATCGTGTACAACCAGGTACTGAACCTTGACTCCCCCTTGAATCCAGCCAGGGCCCGATAAGCCTTGACAAAAATATCCTGGGAAAGTTCTTCGGCATCTTCCCTTGACCGGGTAAACCGGAGTACAAGGGTAAAAACGTAATTCTGATACCGCTCAACAATCAGGGCATAAGCTTGCTGGTCACCAGCTAATACGTTGCTAATGATGTCATTATCATTCAGTCCGGTTAACATACATTACTTAGACTATCCATGGGCTCTACAGGTTACCGTAATTTACTAATTATATAGAGATGTAGAATGGGAGGGTGGGTGGTTCATTATTTACTATTAACCTGTAACCTGACCGCTACCTGTGTTGTCTTAGTTTGTATACCGGGTAGAAAAAATGTTCCGGGCGACTGTAACCTGATCCTTCCGGTTGTAGTCAAATGGAACACCGAATAATATTACTAAAACAATAAAACACTTTTATGCCAGCTACAGTTGCCCTATTCCTGATCATCATGATGCTTAGCTTTTTCGGTTGCATTTTCGGGATCTACTATCTCCATACCCGCCGGAACCTTGCCATGATCGAAAAAGGAATGAACCCTAAAGAAGTAATCAGCCGCCCGGCCCCCTATAAAAACCTTAAATGGGCCCTATTGCTGATCGGTGCCGGTTGCGGACTCCTTGCAGCATTCCTTATTGATATCAACCTGATACCTTACCGCGTTGAACCAGCCGCTGTTTATTTCGCCCTGCTTGCAGTTGGTGGCGGACTTGGACTCCTGGGATCCTACCGGATTGAGAAAAAATGGTGGGACGATAACAAGGCTTCCCGTATTGTGGGATAAATAAAAAGCACCAGACCAACTTTGACATTGTACCCCAAGAGGTGCCTCACTAATGAGGCGCCTCTTTTTTATTTCACGTTAATCTGTTCAATTGCTTTTTTAACCACCGGATCGTCCTGGTTAAGTACAAGGAAATAACCATTGTTTCTCCAGCGGAATCTTCCAAGATATGCTTCCAGCCGCTCTTTCAGCCGGTCCTGCTGAAACTGGGTCAATCCGGAGAGATCTGTTGAATCATTGGTGGCGCTGAACTTTTTGAAATCCTGCCATATTTCCTCCTGGCGGTTGAATTGTGTGGCATATTGTGATGCTGAAGTATATTTTTTAATCTCACCCTGGTTTTTCAGGTACCAGCTATACACGAAACGATTAAAACTTCCATTGATAAAAAGACGGTTTACCCGATCCGGGAAAGTAGCCGTATCAATGGGTACAAATACATCCGGCATTATACCGCCACCACCAAATAATTTATGACCTGCCGCGGTGAGGTACTCCTTTCCATTGTTGATTTTATTGGAATCGGCATACATCGACTGCCCGTTTGAAAGGCGGTCGAGGATTTCATCCATATATTGTTTTTTACCATGATCGTATGGTCGCTGGATACTGCGGCCAAGTGGTGTATAATATCTCGCGATAGTGAGCCGGATGGCAGAACCATCACTCAACGGGAATTGTTCCTGCACCAGGCCCTTGCCAAAACTGCGGCGTCCCACGATCAGCGCCCGGTCCCAGTCCTGCAATGCACCCGCCAGTACCTCACTTGCACTTGCCGATAATTCATCAATCAGCACCACCAGTTTCCCTTCTTCAAATAAACCCGGACGTTTGCAACGGTATTCTGCCTTTTTGCTGTTTGCTCCCTGGGTATAAACGATCAGTTTATTGCCGCCCAGGAATTCATCAGCCATATCAACTGCTTCTGTCATAAAACCACCGCCATTGCCGCGAAGATCATAAATGAGCGATGTCATGCCTTCTTTCTGCAAACCTTCCATCGCAGCCATAAACTCCTCGTAACTACGGTCGGTAAATTTGTTGAGTTTGATATAACCGGTTGTCTTATCAATCATGTATGCCGCATCGATTGCCTGCAGGGGTATACTTCCCCTTGTCACATCAATATTCATAACCGAATTACCGCGAAGTATACGGATATGTGCCACCGAACCACTCTTTCCCTGGATGAATTCACGGATTTTTGTATTGGCGGTATTCCTGCCGGTAAGTGAAGAATCATTCACACTAAGTAATTTATCACCGATCAGCAGGCCAGCTTTATCACTCGGTCCGCCAGGCATTACATAGATAACATTGACGGTGTCGAAGAAAATATTATACTCCACACCAATACCATCAAAATTGCCTTCCAGTTCTTCATTCGCCTGTTTCAGTTCAACAGGAGGGAAGTAAACAGAATGCGGATCCAGTTCGCCCATCATGTCCCTGATAGCACCCGACTGGATGGAATCAATATTGACCTTATCTACATATCGAAGGCGGATTATGTCCACTGCTTCCTGAAGGGTAGTGGTATTGTTGATCCTGAAAAAATTGCCGGCTTGTCCGCCCTTGTTCAATTTATATCCCAAAAACATTCCCGCGATGAGTACCACAGAGAAAAGAAGTGGTAACCAAACCTGTAATTTCTTATTTACCATCATTAACTTTGCCTTAATTTGGTGCAAATTAGATAAAAAAGGCACAGTGATTTTGTCAGGGTTTCATAAATCTTCAATTTGAATGGCTTCTATTAAACTGATAGCCGATTGCGGCTCCACCAAATCCGAATGGAGTGTAGTAGGGAAAGGCAAGGTAAAAACGATCATTACACAGGGCATCAGTCCATACTTCCTCAGCGGCGAACAGATCCGCGAACTACTCCTGAAAGAATTGCTTCCAAAGATCAAAAATACCGGTATAGATGAGGTTTATTTCTACGGAACCGGACTTGGGAATCCCGAAAATGTACGGGTTGTTAAAAAAACGCTCAAACAACTTTTTCCCGAAGCAACTATAGAGGTTAATCACGACCTGCTGGCCGCTGCCAGGGCTCTTTGCGGAAATAACAGGGGCATTGCCTGTATCCTGGGAACCGGATCCAATTCGGCGTTTTACAATGGCAAAAAAATTGTAAAAAATTCTCCGGGTCTCGGTTATGTGCTGGGTGATGAGGGGAGCGGCGCCTATCTGGGCAGGAAGGTGATCCAATACTACCTGTACCGCACCTTTGATGAGGAACTTCGTGGCCGGTTCGACCTGACCTATCTGACCAATGCTTCCGAGATCCTGGATAATGTCTATAAACAACCCTTACCAAACCGTTACCTGGCGGGCTTTACCGGTTTTCTTGTCGAGAATCGCGGACATTATATGATCGAAAACATAATTGAAGACGGGCTCAACGATTTTTTCTTTACCCATCTCTGCAAATTCGGCGAATCCTGGAATACACCGATCAACTTCGCCGGCAGTGTAGCTTACGGGTTTCGTGATGTGCTGGCTAACCTCTGCAACAGTTATGAGTTTGAACTGGGAAAAGTGCTGAAGAAACCGATGAGCGGCCTGATCGAATACCATCGTTAAAAGAACATCCATGGCGTTTGAGAATATCACTGAATCAGACAGTTTTTACAGGCATCTGGAACAGATGCCCATCCCCGAACTTTTAGCCAATATTAACCGCGAAGACCAAGGGGTGGCAACTGCAGTACAAAAAGCGATTCCTGCAATTAGCCGCCTGATAGAAGCGGTAACGGATAAAATGCTGACCGGTGGTAGGTTGTTTTATATTGGTGCCGGCACCAGCGGCCGCCTGGCCGTGGTTGATGCAAGTGAGTGTCCGCCTACATTTGGTGTGCCTTATGGTTTGGTAAATGCGATTATTGCCGGGGGCAACGAGGCCATTACAAAGGCGGTTGAGTTTGCAGAGGACGATGAAGAACAGGGCTGGCTTGATCTGCAGTTACACCAGGTAAACGATAAAGATTTTGTCATCGGTATTACCGCCAGTGGTACCACTCCCTATGTAATCGGTGCCCTGATGGAATGCCGCAGCAACGGAATCCTTACCGGAAGCCTTTCTTGCAACCCCGGTTCACCACTGAGTGATGTTGCTGATTTTCCGGTTGAAGTGGTGGTGGGACCCGAGTTCCTCACCGGCAGCACCCGGATGAAGGCCGGCACGGTCCAGAAACTTGTCCTCAACATGATCTCCACAACCGTCATGATCCAGCTCGGAAGGGTAGAGGATAACAAGATGGTGAATATGCAGCTGACCAACGACAAACTGATCGAACGGGGCACCCGGATCCTGATGGAACGGCTGAAACTGGACGATCATGATACCGCAAAAGCCCTGCTGCTGCGGTTTGGCAGCGTAAAAAAAGCCACCGATTCTTTTCCTGCTAACGATCGGTAATACGGGTCCAACCTTTATTTTGACCATGTGAGAAGGATCGTTATCTTGTGTATCTCAGTGGTAAGAAATTTTTCCCATATCATCTCCTTCATGGCAACAGGCATCAGCCTGACATCGGCCATTACCACTACAACTATTATTACAACCCGTTAAGGGTTGTATATTTCCATATCATCAATGGGCCACAGGGCTGGTATTTACGGGAAAATAATAATTCCCGCTTCAGTTTTCTTTCACTCATTCAATAATATTCGGAACATGGAGGTTTTAAAATTTGGCGGCACTTCAGTAGCCAATGCAGATAATATCAATAAAGTGGTGGCAATTGTCCGCGACAAAATAGAAAAAGGCAGCGCTCTCGATAAATATGTGGTGGTGGTATCGGCACTTGGCGGTATCACGGATGTATTACTCAACGCCGCAGTGATGGCTGCTTCGGGTGATGAAGTTTATAAAGAAAAACTTGCAAGCCTGGAGAAGCGCCACCTGGATACAGTCAAAGCACTTATCCCGGTTACTTTCCAAAGCCAGTTGCTTAGCCTCGTAAAAAAAGCCTGTAATGAAATAGAAGATATCTGCAGTGGCATCTTCCTGCTGGGTGAACTGACTGCACGTTCACGCGACCGCATCGCCAGTTATGGCGAATGGCTTTCTTCACAGATCATCTCCGCAAAATTCAGGTCAGACGGAATCGAAAACGAATGGATCGACGCCCGGAAACTGATTATCACCAACTCCAGCTTTACCCATGCAGAAGTAAATTTTGAATTAACCAGCGAAAAGATCAGCAGCTATTTCTACGGACGCGATGAACGGTTGTTTATTGTACCCGGATTTATTTCCTCCGATGCCAATGGCGTTTCCACTACGCTGGGTCGCGGCGGCTCGGATTATACAGCATCAATTTTTGCGTCGGTCCTGGGTGCCGACCAGCTTGAAGTATGGACCGATGTGAGCGGCATGATGACCGCTGATCCCCGTCTCACAGCAAACGCCCGGATCATTCCACAGATTTCCTACCAGGAGGCCATGGAGCTTTCCCATTTTGGTGCAAAGGTTATTTACCCGCCCACCATCCAGCCTGTGATGAGTAAGGGAATACCGGTGAGGATAAAAAACACTTTTATTCCTACAGATGCCGGCACCTTAATCCAGGCCGTGTGTGAAAAAAACGGGAATATCGTTCGTGGAATTTCCAGCATTAACAATATAACACTGATCAGCCTGGAGGGCAGTGGTATGATCGGCATCCCCGGATTTTCCAAACGTCTTTTTGAAGCGCTGAGTGACGAAAAAATAAATGTTATCCTGATCACCCAGAGTTCTTCTGAACATTCCATTTCAGTAGCCATCGATGCAAAAGATATCAGCAAAGCGAAACTATCGGTTGACCATGCTTTTGCCAATGAAATAACATTGAACAAGGTGGAACCACTGCTGGTTGAAACCGGGCTCTCGGTAGTGGCCCTGGTGGGGGAAAATATGAAAAGTCATCCGGGTATCAGTGGCCGCATGTTCAGTGCCATGGGACGAAATGGTGTTAATATCCGTGCCATTGCCCAGGGCTCTTCCGAAAAAAATATTTCAAGCGTAATTTCTACCGACGATGTTCGAAAAGCTATTAATGTTTTACACGAGGAATTTTTTGAAACCAGTTACAAACAGGTAAACCTGTTCATCGTTGGCACCGGTAATGTAGGAGCCAAACTGCTGGCGCAACTCCAGCAACAAATCGCATTTCTGCAGCAAAGAATGCGGATCCAGGTGCGGGTGATCGGGTTGTCAAACAGCCGGAAAATGTTGTTTAAGGAAGAAGGAGTGGACCTGGTGAACTGGAAACAGCAACTCAGCCACTCGGTCAGTGCAGATCTCGGACAATTCATCCACGAGATCCTGCAACGCAATCTCCGGAACTCGATTTTTGTGGATGTAACAGCCAATGAAATAGTGGCGTCTTCCTACAACCAGCTGCTGCAAAAAAGTATTTCCGTTGTTGCCTGCAATAAAATTGCCGCATCGTCTGCCTACCGCAACTATAAAAATCTTAAAGACCTGGCGGAAGAGTTTAACAGCCAGTTTTTATTTGAAACAAATGTAGGGGCAGGTCTTCCCATCATCGGTACATTGAACGACCTGTTAAGGAGTGGCGACCGCATCCATCGGATCGATGCAGTGTTAAGTGGCACACTCAATTTTGTATTCAACAATTATAACGGTGAAAAAAAGTTTGCCGATGTGGTGAAACAGGCGCAGGACGAGGGTTACACCGAACCTGATCCAAGACTGGATCTCAGCGGCACCGATGTAATGCGCAAGATCATGATCCTGGCTCGTGAATCAGGCAACCCAATTGAAATGGATGAGATCAGTAACAGTTCCTTCATGCCTGAATCCTGTATGAAGGGTTCGGTGGACGATTTTTACCGGGAGATGGCGAAGGAGGAAGAACACTTTAAAGCCCTGCTTAAGGAAGCAAGGGACAAGGGCAGTATCCTGAAGTTTGTAGCCAGTTTCAATGAAGGCAGGGCTTCGGTGGGATTACAGCATATTGGTCCTTCGCATGATCTCTATCATCTTTATGGAAAAGACAATATCGTTTTATTTTATACCGATCGTTATAAAGAACAACCCATGGTGGTGAAGGGAGCCGGCGCCGGTGCAGAAGTAACTGCAAGTGGTGTGTTTGCCGATATCCTTCGCGCAGTTAAAATGTAATTGATGAAAAAAGTAAAAGTCCATGCGCCAGGCACAGTTGCCAACCTGGTCTGCGGTTTTGATATTCTCGGCCTGGCGCTCAGTGATCCGTTTGATATAATGGAGATCACCCTGCTCAATGAACCAGCGGTGATCATCCATAATATCGACGACTACGGTCTCCCAACCGATCCTTCACGGAATGTGGCAGGAGTGGTTTTTATGGCAATCATGGAACAGGTAGGTGGAAATATTGGTTTTGAAGTAAACATCGAAAAAAAAATCAAACCAGGAAGTGGTATCGGATCAAGTGCTGCCAGCGCGGCCGGCGCAGCAGTGGCGGCCAATCACTTGCTGGGGAATCCATTTACACAGGATGAAGTAATCCAGTTTGCCATGTTTGGTGAAAAACTTGCTTCCGGTGTTAAACACGCTGATAATATTGCGCCCTGTATTTCGGGAGGCGTCAGCCTTGTCCGCTCCATCCATCCGCTGGATGTTATCAGCATTCCTTCACCCGATCTCCATGTTACCGTTGTACATCCACAGATTGAAGTGCGTACATCCGACTCACGCCAGATCCTTCGTCAGCAGGTGCTGCTGAAAGATGCCATCAGGCAGTGGGGGAATATCGCCGGACTGGTTACCGGATTTTTTAAAAACGACCTTGACCTGATCGGACGTTCACTGGAAGATGTAATTATAGAACCGGTAAGAAGTATCCTGATCCCGGGGTTTGATGCGGTGAAAAAAAACTGTCGCGAAGCAGGTGCTCTGGGAGGGGGAATCTCTGGTTCCGGCCCATCCATTTTTATGTTAAGCCGCAACGAGTCTGATGCCATAGAAGTGGAATCAGCCATGAAAAAAGTATACGACCGGATCGGGATTGACTACAACACCTATGTCACCACCATCAGTAAAAAGGGAGTAACGGTGGTGGAGTAAAACTTCCGGATTAAACGAAACCTGAACATCATTCTGTATCTGGCTGGTGATAAAAAAAACCGGCTGCAAAATCTACTGATTTGTTATACTATAGTACCAACCGTTCATCGCCCGAAGTAAATTTCAGGGAGGCGGCTATCAAGGGGCAGGCACCTGATAAAGGATTGTATTTTCCTGCTTCCATTCCACGAATGGAAACAACATTGTTTGAGAATATACAAAACTTCCCCGATGAGGAGCTTGCATTCCGTATCATCCGGCCCTTTGTTGCTGATACAATTCCTGAAGAAGTTTTGTACCGGATCGTGAAGGAGTCGATTGATTTTAAAATACCATTGGTAAAAGTGACCGGTGATTTTTATTCGCTCGAATTGTTCCATGGTCCCACACTTGCATTTAAGGATGTGGGTGCAAGGTTTATGAGTCGTTGCCTGGGATACTTTCTCAAAGACAGTAAAAAGAAAGTTACGGTACTGGTGGCAACATCAGGTGATACAGGCGGTGCGGTCGCCAACGGATTTGCCGGTGTGGAAGGAGTGGAGGTCGTGATCCTTTATCCTTCGGGTAAAGTCAGTCCGGTACAGGAGAAACAACTCACCACTCCTGGTGGAAATATCAGGGCCATCGAGATCGATGGAAGTTTTGATGATTGTCAGTCGCTCGTTAAACAGGCATTCATGGATCCGGTGCTGAATGAGACCCTGTTTCTCACATCCGCCAATTCGATCAATGTGGCCCGCTGGCTGCCGCAGCAGTTCTATTACCTGCTGGCTTACAAACAATGGCCGGATAAGGATCATCCGCCAGTGATAAGTGTACCAAGTGGCAACTTCGGGAATATCTGTGCGGGACTGATGGCCTATGCAGGCGGACTTCCGGTAAGTCGATTTATTGCGGCCTGTAATGTAAATGATGTGGTGACCCGTTACCTGGCCACTGAAAAATACGAACCCTACCTGGCCATTCCCACCTTGTCCAATGCAATGGATGTGGGAGAGCCCAGTAATTTTGTCCGGATCCTGGAGATATTTGGTCACCGTTTTCCGGATCTTGGTTCCATCTTAAGTTCATACCGGGTGACGGATGAACAAACCCTGAAAACCATCAGGTCGGTTTCTGATAGTTATGGCTATATCACCGATCCGCATGGTGCAGTTGCATTCAGTGCGCTGGAGTCCTATGCAATTGAACATCCCGGCACGCGGGGAATATTCCTGGAGACGGCCCATCCGGTCAAGTTTCCTGACGCAATCCTGCAGGCCACCGGAAAACAGGTAGAGATCCCCGAATCCGTCCGGTCCATCATGTTGATGACAAAAAACTCAACCCGGATGAAGGTTTCATTCAGCCACCTGAAAGATTTTTTACTTGTTTAAAAACTGTCATTCATCCCGGTCGGTATCGTAACGGGAATTCGCTTTTAAAACATCCTGGCATATCTTTGCCACAGGAGTTTTAGTATGCATACGATCGAACCTTTTTATAACTGGCGCCATATTTATGAAAGTGAGGAAGACCGGCTCTCGCCCTTCTATGGCCGGCAGTACTCTGAATTTGAATTTTCACAGACCGTCTACAATTATTATATCCATCCGCAGTGGGATGACTTTGGCAGCCGTACACTTTATTTAAAAGTCCTGATCGCCGATTATGAAGAAAAGTATGCGGTAATTGAAATGATCGGTGAATGGAACGATGCTATTGAAAATGACATGATGACCCTTAAACGGGATGTGCTGGAAAAATTTATGTATGAAGGCATTTACAAATTCATCCTGATTACCGAGAACGTACTCAATTTCCACAGCAGCGACAGCGAATACTACGCGGAATTATACGAGGAATTGTCGGACCAGGAAGGTTGGATAGTTGCAGTGAACATGCCTTCGCAGACACAATACGATTTTAAAAAAGCAAAGCTGACCCGTTATGTTGAACTGGTTGAGCTGGACAACTGGAGAACCTACCGGCCTTACCATTTGTTCAAAAAAATCGATGAGGAACAGCGCATGCGCCTGAGTTAATATTTTTTGTACTCTTTCGTCATTCAATAGTAAATTTGCCCAAATTTTATCACCATCCACTGATTAAATATGAAATGGTCTGAATTCTTCACTTCCTCTGTCGGCAAAAAAATTATAATGAGTCTTTCAGGCTTGTTTCTGATCAGCTTCCTGGTGGTGCACGTTGGCCTCAATCTCACAGTATTTAATGATCTTCCCATCTTCGACCCCACCGATGACGGCCGTATGTTCAATAAGGCCGCTCACTTCATGGGATCTACAGTTGTGATCCGCATCCTGGAAATCGGGCTGTTTCTTGTTTTCTTCCTTCATATCATCCAGGGTTATGTGCTTACTGCACAGAACCAGGCCAAAAGGAAGATCGGTTACAAGATCCCGATGGGAACAAAAGGTACCACCTGGTATAGTAAATCAATGGGCCTGCTGGGTACCCTGCTGCTGTTATTCCTGGTAATGCACGTTGGTCAGTTCTGGGTTCCTTCAAGGATTACCCAGGACCTGGCGCCGGTTGAATATGGCGATATGGAAACACATAATCTTTTTGCTAGGATGGTTGCCGTATTCCAGAACCCATGGATTGTTTTATTATATGTGTTGGGTTGTATTTCACTTGCATGGCACCTGCTGCACGGTTTCCAGAGTGCTTTACGTACACTCGGTCTTTCCAATCACCGTTATATCGACAGCATCAAGGCTACCGGTGCAGGGTTTTCTATTCTTGTACCCCTTTTATTCGCGCTGATCCCGGTTGCTATGTACCTGGGCTGGGTTCATAACTGATATATCACTGCAGGACCACCAAAAAATTAAAAGAAGAAATTTCAAATAATCATTGTTCTATGATTGATTCAAGAATACCGGAGGGAAAACTGGAAGATAAATGGGTCGACTACAAAGGCCATTGCAAACTGGTGAACCCTGCCAACAAACGGAAGCTGGAGATCATTGTGATCGGAACCGGTCTGGCAGGAGCATCTGCTGCTGCTTCGCTGGGTGAACTTGGTTATAAGGTCAAGGCGTTTTGTTTCCAGGATTCACCGCGCCGCGCCCACTCCATCGCTGCACAGGGTGGGATCAATGCCGCCAAGAACTACCAGAATGACGGAGACTCAGTGTTCCGGTTATTTTATGATACGATCAAGGGTGGTGACTACCGTGCCCGCGAAGCAAATGTCCATCGCCTCGCCGAGGTTAGTGTGAATATTATTGACCAGTGCGTGGCACAGGGTGTTCCCTTTGCCCGCGAATATGGCGGATTACTGAATAACCGCTCCTTTGGCGGTACCCAGGTGCAGCGTACTTTCTATGCAGCCGGACAAACCGGACAGCAACTGTTGCTGGGAGCATACCAGGCACTGGAACGCCAGGTGGCACTGGGCAATGTAAAAATGTACAGCCGCCACGAAATGCTGGACATTGTAATGATCGATGATAAAGCACGTGGCATCATTGCACGTGACCTGGTCAGCGGAACGCTTGAACGTCATTTCGGTCATGCAGTACTGCTTGCCTCCGGTGGTTATGGTAATGTATTCTATCTTTCCACCAATGCAATGGGAAGTAATGTAACTGCTGCATGGAAGGCACATAAACAAGGGGCTTACTTTGCCAATCCCTGTTTTACGCAGATTCACCCAACCTGTATCCCGGTAACCGGTGATCACCAGAGCAAACTCACCCTGATGTCGGAATCGTTACGAAACGATGGCCGGATCTGGGTTCCAAAGAAAAAAGACGATCCGCGAAAAGCGAATGAAATACCGGAAGACGAACGTGATTATTACCTGGAAAGAAGGTATCCTGCCTTTGGTAACCTGGTACCACGTGACGTTGCCTCACGCGCAGCCAAAGAACGTTGCGATGCGGGTTATGGTGTAGGTACCACCAAACAGGCGGTGTATCTTGATTTCAAACATAACCTCATCAACAAATACGGTAAAACAGAAGCCAGTAAACTGGGAATCCTCAAACCCGATGAAGAAACACTTATCCGGCTTGGTAAGGAAGTAGTGAAAGAAGAATACGGTAATCTTTTTGACATGTATGAAAAGATCACCGGCGAGAATCCCTACGAAGTGCCGATGCGGATCTATCCTGCGGTACATTATACCATGGGTGGACTTTGGGTTGACTATGAACTGATGACCAATATCAAGGGCCTCTATGCCCTTGGCGAAGCAAACTTCAGCGACCACGGTGCAAACAGGCTTGGTGCTTCTGCACTGATGCAGGGGCTGGCCGATGGTTACTTTGTGTTACCCTATACCATTGGAAACTACCTTGCCGACGAGATAGCGGTGGCACCGATCCCCACTTCACACGAAGCATTTGACCGCACGGAAGAAAAGGTGAAATCCCGTTTGCAGACCCTGATGAATATTAAAGGAAAACAAAGTGTAGAGAGTTTCCATAAACGCCTTGGTAAGATTATGTGGGAAAAATGTGGGATGGCCCGTAATGCACAGGGACTCACAGAAGCGATCAGCGAGATCCAGGCTTTGAAAAAAGAATTCTGGTCCGACCTGCGGATCCCAGGCGAAATTGCCGAACTGAATAACGAACTCGATAAGGCGGGACGTGTGGCAGACTTTATCGAACTGGGGGAACTGATGTGCCGTGATGCCCTCGAACGTAATGAGAGCTGTGGCGGACATTTCAGGGAAGAAAGCCAGACACCCGATGGCGAGGCAGAACGTAAGGATGATCTCTATATGTATGTTTCGGCCTGGGAGTTAAAGGGCGAAAGCCAGTGGGACCTGCATAAGGAACAACTGATTTACGATGTGATCAAACCAAGCCAGCGGAATTATAAATAGGCTGAACCTGTTTGAATACGGGTTGTTATCAAAAAGACGATTATCTATCAATAGTCAATTTAGCAGATGGAACATTATATGATGAATCTGACCTTAAAGGTCTGGAAGCAGAAAAACAGCAAGAGCGCGGGTGACTTCGAAACTTATTCCGTAAAGGATATTTCTTCGGAAATGTCTTTCCTCGAAATGTTTGATGTGCTGAATGAACAGTTGATCCAGGAAGACCGCGACCCGATTGCGTTCGACCATGATTGCCGCGAAGGTATCTGCGGAAGCTGCTCTATGTATATCAATGGCCGTCCGCATGGTCCATGGAAAGGAACTACTGTCTGCCAGCTGCATATGCGCGCCTTTAAAGATGGTGATACCATTGTGGTGGAACCCTGGAGAGCGAATGCCTTCCCGGTGATCAAGGACCTGGTGGTTGACCGTTCTGCTTTCGACCGCATTATCCAGGCCGGGGGTTATATCTCGGTAAATACAGGGGTTACGATTGATGGTAATTCCATGCCTATTGAAAAAGGACATGCCGACAAAGCATTTGCTGCTGCGGCCTGTATCGGTTGCGGGGCCTGCGTTGCAGCCTGCAAGAATTCATCCGCATTATTATTCCTTTCTGCCAAGGTTACCCACCTCGGACTCCTGCCACAGGGTAAACCGGAAAAAGACAACCGCGCTATCAACATGGTGGCACAGATGGATAAGGAAGGTTTCGGTGCCTGTACCAATACCGGTGCATGCGAGGCGGTTTGTCCAAAAGAAATCTCAATTACCAATATTGCTCGATTGAATGCGGATTACCTGGTAGCCGGACTTACTGCCGACAAAAATTATAAATAATTCAAAGCCCTTCGATCTGAATAAACTGTTTAACCTGCAATCTACCTCCTGATCTTTCAGGAGGTTTTTTTATTGTTACAGGGAATATATGTTTTGCCCCAACCTTTAAAAATCTGTTACATTTCAAAAAGTATAACCAAGCCTGACAGCGCCGGTCCACAAGCCTTCTGCCTCCCGGTGTTTACGAAAAGTAACTGCAGGTCCCACAGAAAATCTTTCTTCCACAAATACATTTACAGCAAGGGCTGCATTAAAACCCACAGTTACAGATCCGTTATAAAATCCGGCTCCGGGTCCAGCTGTAAGACTACTGTTGATAAACGAAACGGGATTATAAACCGCTCCCCCCATCAGATGCAGGTATAAATAATTATTGTAACGGAACGCATATCCTTCAGTGGGTTTACTCCGGCCGATAAAATAATCTGCTCCGCCCTTTCCGATCCAGCTTACCTGATGAGGAACGGTAATATGTCGACCGAACCGTTTGCGGCTGATGGCATATTCAACGCCGAACCCCAGGTCATGTGATCGTTCAAAATCTCCAACGGTTTTATGGATTACCAGGGAAACCTGCTGGCTCGCTCCGGAAGGAAGTGAATCGGTTGTTCCCGCATTGGCATTTGTAGTAAGGAACACCGGAAAAACCAGTACTGTCAATGTTTTAAGCATAGTCTTCCTTCAAAATTGCCGCTTTTTCTGTTAATTACTAACAGTTAACGGGGCAAGGACAATAAAAAGCCCTGATTTTACGATTTGTGTTGATTAAACTCGCTGCTTTTGAGTGCCTTACGTGGAATATTGGTCATTGTTTTCCTTCTATGTCTTACTTCAGTGATCAGGGCCCAGGTTCCTGTGCCCAACAGCAACCTCCGCTCAAAACTGATTGTTGTGCGGTCCGACAGCACCCGCATCGATACCAGCAGCATTATCCCCGCAACATTTACAATAGATGGTGTATCACCTGAAAGTTACTATCTCGATTTTGTAAACGGGATGGTTTACTGGAACAGGCGACCGGCCACCGATACAGTCCGCGTCAGCTACCGGGTATTTTTTACCCGGCTCAATCCGGTTTCGCAACGTATGAAGTACGACAGCATCATGAATAATATGTCGCTCGTACCATATGAATTCAATAATGAGCTCAGCAATGTACAGAAGGGAATTTTCAACTTCGGTACCATGAGGGCTGAGGGTAGTTTTGGCCGGCAGATTTCTTTTGGGAACAGCCAGGATGCGGTCCTTAATTCAACCCTCAATCTCCAGTTGAGTGGTATGCTGGGCGATAGCATCGAGGTACAGGCAGCAATCACTGATAATAATATTCCCATCCAGCCCGACGGTACCACACAACAACTGAATGAATTTGACCAGGTATTCCTGCAGTTCCGTAAAAAGAACTGGCAGCTGAATCTCGGTGATATTGATATCCGGCAAAACTCCAGTTACTTCCTGAACTTCTATAAACGTTTACAGGGGATTTCCTTCCAGACCGTCAATAATATCGGGGAGAATATGGTCTCCAGAACCCTTGCCAGTGGCTCAATTGCGAAGGGAAAGTTCACCCGCAACATCATCGTTGCACTGGAAGGAAACCAGGGCCCGTACCGGTTACAGGGAGCCAATAACGAGATCTTTTTTATCGTGCTTGCCAATACTGAAAGGGTATTCATTGACGGACAGTTGTTGCAACGCGGGGAGGACCAGGACTATGTGATCAACTACAACACAGCAGAAGTTACGTTCACCCCAAGGAGGATGATCACCAAGGACAGCAGGATCCAGATCGAATTTGAATATGCCGACCGCAATTTCCTCAATGCCAACTTTTATCTTTCAGAAGAAGTAGAGGTCAATGAAAAATTAAAGATCAGGCTCGGTGCGTTTACCAATACTGATTCGAAAAATTCGTCCATCAACCAGGTACTTGATCCGCAGCAGAAACAATTCCTTGGTCAGTTGGGAGACAGTATCCAGCGCGCATTCTATCCCTCTGCCACACTCGATACCTTTGTCGTTGGTAAAATCCTCTACGAAAAAATTTATACCGGAACCGATAGCTTCTACCAGTATTCCAATGATGCATTGCTTGCAAAGTATAATCTTTCCTTCCTGGAAGTGGGACAGGGTAACGGTAATTATGTCCCCGATTATGCCAATGGTGCAAACGGAAAAGTGTTCCGTTATATAGCGCCTGTTGGCCTTGTCCGCCAGGGTAACTACGAACCAGTGACCATACTGGTCACTCCCAAAAAACAACAACTGATCAATCTGGGAGCGGATTATTTGCTCGACAAGTACACCATTGTGAAAAGTGAGGTAGCAATGAGTAATTATGATCCCAATACCTTTTCCAAAGTCAACAACGGCGATGATCGCGGGTTCGCCACAAAACTGCAGGTCAGCCGTGCAACACCATTGGGTACCAGACACAAGTTGCAACTGCTCACCGGTCTCGACTATGAATATGTCCAGGCGAAGTTCAGGCCGCTTGAACGTCTGCGTACAGTGGAGTTCACGCGCGACTGGGGACTGCCCATCATCGTAAGCCCGGCCACCGAAAAAATTATCCGCGCCACCCTGGGTATTAAAACGGAAAAGGATCATAACCTTACCTATCAGTTCACCAATTATACAAGGGGTACTGACTATAGAGGTTACCAGAACAGCATCCGGCACTTCAGCGACTGGAAGGGCTGGCTGTTCAACAACGAGGTGGTGCTGACCAATTTCAGTACTCCGCTTGACCAGGGTGTTTTTTTCCGTCCCACACTTGATCTCAGCAAACAATTAAAAGACCTGAAAAACATCCGCCTGGGTGTGCGTTACGCACAGGAACGGAATGATGTCCGTAATCGGCCAACTGATACGCTCACCGGTGTGGCTTTTTCATTCGATACCTATACCGCCTACCTGAAAACAGATGAAACAAAACTGAACAGGTCGTCCATCACTTTTTATACACGGGCCGACAAATACCCCTATGGAAAGTCGCTGGTAAAAGGCGATCGCAGTTACAACTTGAACCTGCAAACAGAATTACTGAAAAATGAACGGCACCGGTTCTACTTTAATACCAGCTTCCGGCGTTTGCATATTTATGATACCAGTATTTCCAACCAGGTGGCAGATGAAACGATCCTTGGCCGGGTTGAATACCGGATGAATGAATTCAAGGGACTCGTCAGTGGTAATGTATTGTATGAAGTGGGAGCGGGGCAGGAGCAACGACGTGATCTTGCTTATTTTGAAGTACCTGCCGGTACGGGTCAGTATGCATGGATCGATTACAATAACGACGGCATCCAGCAGCTGAATGAATTTGAACTCGCCGCTTTCCCTGACCAGGCAAGGTTCCTGCGGATTTTTACACCCACCAATGAATTTATCAAAGCAAACTATACAACGTTCAATTACAATTTCACGATCAATCCGCGCGCAATACTTAATAAGCAGGACATTGAAGGGATCAGGGCGTTTATCGCCAAAATGAATATTTCATCTTCGTTACAGGTAGCAAAAAAATCAATCGCCAGGGGAAGTTTTGAATTTGATCCTTTTAAATATAATGTTACAGATACCAATCTGGTTACACTCAATACCGACCTGCTCAATACGGTTTCCTTTAACCGGATCAGCAGTGTATGGGGAGTTGACCTGAGCAACCGCAGGAGCAGTGGCAAGGCATTGCTGACCTATGGATATGAAAGCCGCTCTATCAGGGAATGGAACGGTAAGTTACGGTTCAATTTAAGCCGCGCACTTTCCCTGCAACTTGTTGGCCGTAAAGGGATCAATGCCTTATATACGGCCAGCACGCAATTTGAAAACCGGAATTATAAACTAGATATCGCAAGTGCTGAACCCAATCTCTCTTTTATCAGGGGAACCAGTTTCCGTATCAGTGGAGGATATAAATACGAAGAGAAACAAAACCAGCCGGTCCATGGCGGAGAAAAAAGTACTTCCCATTCGGTGAATGTTGAAACAAAATACAATGTTCTCCAGAACAGTTCTATCAGTGGGCGTTTCACATATAATTTGCTGCAGTACACCGGCACCTCATCTACTACAACCGTGAGTTATATTATGCTCGACGGGTTACTACCCGGTAAAAACTATTTATGGAATATCACGTTGACAAAACGTTTACTGAATAACCTGGAGCTGAATTTCCAATATGATGGCCGTAAACCCGCGGAAACAAAAACCATACATATCGGTCGTGCTTCGATCACTGCTTTATTTTAATACATATGGGGCCTGGGCGGTATTGATCCCTTGCATGAGATCTATTATTGTTCTTAGTCCGCTGTTGGGTTTCACTGTAAAGGTTAGTGTGAGGGTCACTGTTTGTTTCCTATTTAGCATGTTGCCCGGCTACTGGTAATAAAGTTACTGGCACTAAAATTATTGAATTCAGCCTCTGCGCTCAAGTCGGTATGTGCTGCGCTGTCAATCAGCAGGCCTATTATAAAAATAGGAGGCTAATTCAATATGAATTATTCTCAGCAGAACTTCTCAGAACCTCATCTTTAAAATTCTTAAATATTAAAAACGAACGGTTTAATATAATCTTCAATTCATCATAATTACGAAAGGCAGGCGTTGGAACAAGATCATAATAGTTTCCCGATAACAGTTGCCCTATCACTCCCCATGGCCCTCCACCTATCCTCTCGGCTTTTTTCTTGATATCCCAGATACAAGTGACATACCCAAACTTAAAACTCAAATTGAATTGAAACGAATATTCACCATGATATTCAATGATTTTAAAAAAATTCTCTTTTTTATCATACTTTGGGTTCATTCCAAACGAGGAAATAATAGCGGAAACCATTTCGTTGGAATATTTCTCGAAGTTTTCCTTTGAATCAAATCGGAATTCCATCGATAATTCCTTATATCTTCTTAAGAAGTCAATTTTATTCAAAGCAGAGACTAACTCTGGATCTATTTGCATAAACTAATTATTCAGGTTTAAAACGAAGCTCAATATCATATTTCCTTTCTGCATGCAATTAAAACCATGCAAAATAGGTATACGATTTAAATCGATCGCATAATCAAATTGAATTATCTTCAATGGAATTTTTAATAATCTCATTCTTAAAATCTTTGAATAATTCAAACGAATAGCTTAATATATCTTTCAATTCCTCGTAATTGCGAAACATCGGCCTCTTTATAGATTCGTCATAGTTCTGGGTTAATAATTGAGCTATCATTCCCCAAGGTCCTCCAATTGTTAACCTCTCACCTTTTTTCTGTATACCCCAAATACATTCCACGTATCCATATTTAAAACTTAAATTAAACTCAAATGTATAGTCGCCATTGTATTCCTGTATCCCAAAGAAATTTTCTCTTTTATAATATTTCGGTTTAAATCCGAAAGAAGAAACAATTTCTAAAATTATATCGTTAGAATACTGCTCGAAAGCTTCATCATCCCCAAATCGATGGTCCATCGAAAGCTTTTTATACCTATTTATGAAATCAATTTCACTTAAAGCCGGGATCAGTTCTTTATCAATTTGCATAAACTAAATTATTCAGGATTAAAACGAAGCTCAATATCATATTTATTTTTCGCTAGATCAATATATTCCTGAATTCTTGCAATACTCAAATTCGATTCCGGAATCTCCAGAATTGCTTCCGTCACTGCTCCAACTGAATACCATACTGGGCTTCCTTCATCACCGCTTTATTTTAAAAGAGGTGAACAATACACTACACAACAACGGCCTGAATATAAATCCAGGCCGTTAAAAAATTATGTCAGCAATACTGATCAGTTAAACGTTGAACCGGAAATGCATAACATCCCCATCCTTCACTATATATTCCTTTCCTTCAATCCTTAACCTGCCTGCATCCCGCGCAGCGGCTTCTGATCCGTATTTCACAAAATCATCGTAACTGATCACTTCCGCTTTGATAAATCCTTTTTCAAAATCGGTATGGATCACCCCTGCGGCCTGTGGTGCCTTCCAGCCGTCCTGGATGGTCCATGCCCGGACTTCCTGTACACCGGCGGTGAAGTAGGTAAAAAGTTTCAGCAGTTTATAGGCAGAATGGATCAGGCGATCAAGCGCGGGTTCTGTCATTTTATATTCTTCCATGAACAGGGCGCGGTCTTCATCGTTGTCCAGTTCTGCAATCTGTGCTTCAATATTATTATTCATCACGATCACTTCTGCATTCTCCGAACGGACAGCTTCCTTCAGCGCTTCGGAAAATTTGTTACCGGTATGCATGCTTGCTTCGTCTACATTGGCAACATACAAAACAGGTTTGTCGGTCAGCAGGAACAGGTCGGCAATGGCAACCTTATCTTCCTTTGAAAGGCCAAGACCGCGAATACTAAGTCCTTTTTCAAGCTGGGCTTTACATGTATTCAGGACTTCCAGTTCTGCCTTCATTTTGGGATCGGTCTTCGCCAGTTTTTCCGTCTTGGAAATTTTACGTTCCACACTATCAAGATCTTTTAACTGCAGTTCCGTATCGATAATTTCCTTATCACTTACGGGATTGATACCACCTTCATCACGCAGGATATTTTCGTCTTCAAAACAACGGATCACATGGATGATTGCATCCACTTCCCGGATATTACCCAGGAATTTATTGCCCAGGCCTTCACCCTTGCTGGCACCGCGTACCAGTCCGGCGATATCCACGATTTCGATCTGGGTGGGCACGGTGCGGTCGGGCACTACCAGTTCGGCCAGTTTGTCAATCCGGGGATCCGGAACATCAACCAGTCCAACGTTGGGATCGATGGTACAGAACCGGTAATTACTAGCCTGCGCCTTCGCACTATTGCTCACCGCATTGAATAAGGTCGATTTTCCAACATTGGGTAATCCTACGATGCCTGCCTGTAATGCCATTGTTTGTTATTTTACCAGCGACCGGATTTTATGGTGTCACGACCGCGGAATTAATGATCTTTTCGGGGCGCGAAGATACAGGTTTACCCGTTTATGGCTGTTTGAAATGGAACAATTAACTTCATCGCTCTTCGTTCTATAAAAACCAACGCAGTAATAAAACATTGATTTCATGGCGCTAAGCAGGATCTGGACCGCATTTATCATCATCGCCTTAACCCTGGCCGCAGGCAAATTCTTCTTCCAGCCCGGACAGGAAGCCATCTTCAGCAACCTGGTCACCGGAAAGAACACCGATACCAGTTATGTTCAGCGAATGGATTCTGCTGCGGTTCCAACACAGGTGCTGACCCAACTAAAAACCGATAAATTGGCGGTCTGGGAGAAGAACAAGGTGGCAAGGAATGCAGATGGAACCTATACTGTGTTCCGGTTGCTCCCGGCTAATGGCATTTTCGAAACCTGCCGCGATGCGGTAAATCTTTGTATCGGACTGATCGGTATCATGGCCCTGTTTCTCGGATTTGTCAATATTGCGGAAAGGGCAGGGGGTGTCCGGTTCCTGTCAAGGATTATCGCTCCGTTTTTTTCCCGCATCTTTCCCGAAGTACCCAAGGGTCATCCTGCACATGGCCATATGATCATGAATTTCTCTGCTAACCTGATGGGTCTCGATAATGCTGCCACCCCTTTCGGGATCCGCGCAATGGAAAGCCTGCAGGAACTTAATCCGGATAAAGAAAGAGCGTCCAATTCACAGATCATGTTTATGTGCCTGCATGCGTCCGGACTCACACTGATCCCCACTTCAATTATTGCCGACCGGGTGACACTGGGTTCCCGGCATCCGACCGATATTTTCATTCCCTGTATGATTGCCACATTTGTGGCTACCATTGCTGCCATGTCGATTGTTGCTTACAAACAACGCATAAATATTTTCAATTCTGTTGTCCTGCTCTGGATCCTCGGGATTACTACGGCTATCAGTGCACTTATCCTGTATATAAAAACACTCGATACATCGGGCGTGCAGTTTTTTTCCAGCAGCCTCAGCAACGGAATCATATTACTGGTGTTCCTGCTTATCATACTTGGCGCGGTGTATAAAAAAACAAACATTTTCGATGCGTTTGTGGAAGGAGCTAAACATGGTTTCGAAACAGCGGTAAAGATCATTCCATACCTGGTGGGATTGCTGGTTGCCATCAGCCTGCTGCGCAACAGCGGTGCCTTTGAGTTTGTGCTCGACGGGATCAAACATATTTTTCTTCTGTTCAACGGAGATACGCGCATTGTTGATGCATTGCCCACATCGCTGATCAAACCATTAAGCGGACAGGGTGCCCGTGCCCTGATGATTGATACCATGAAAACCCAGGGTGTTGATTCCTTTGCCGGAAACCTTGCATCGGTTTTCCGTGGTTCGGCCGATACCACCTTTTATATCCTGGCAGTTTATTTCGGAGCTATCGGGATCAAAAATTCGCGTTATGCCATCGGAACCATGCTGCTGGCGGATCTCGCGGGGATCATTACAGCTATCATGATCGCGTATTTGTTTTTTGCGTAGGATCAGTGATGTTTTTTTATATTTAAAAAAAAACTACCCGTAATGGGATCACTACTCCGAAACAAAACTGCTATGCGTTATCTTTTACTCTTTATTTTTTTTATCAGTTTGCGTTCAACCGCCCAGCAAACCCAGAAGCCACCACTACATGGAAAAAACTGGATGGCCATCACGGGTAAACCACTGGCGGCAACAGCTGGGTCCATTATTTTCCAGCAGGGCGGCAACGCAGTGGATGCGGCCTGCGCCATGCTGGCGTCCACCTGCACCATGTGGGATGTATTGAGTTGGGGAGGGGAGACACAGGCCCTGATCTATAATCCCAAGACAAAAAAGGTAATTGCAATCAATGCAATGGGAGTTGCTCCGACCGGTGCAACGGTTGAATTTTTTAAAAGCAAGGGATATAATTTTCCACCGGAATATGGTCCGCTGGCCGCTACCACTCCCGGTACAGTTGGTGGCATTTGTTATATGCTGTCTGAGTATGGAAGTATGTCGCTCAAACAGGTCCTGAAGCCCGCCATGGAACTCGCGGCCGGTTATCCCATTGATGCACAGACAGCCAATGCCATGGAACGTGGTAAAAAACGGATCATTGAATGGCCCTATAGTAAGAAGACCTTTATTATCCATGAAGGCGAAAAAAGGGAAGCACCGGAAGCCGGAGAGATCTTTGTGCAGAAGGACCTGTTGGCCACGCTTACCAAACTTATTGAAGCAGAGGAACAGGCTCTCAAAAAAAAGATGACGCGTAAACAGGCGATCATGGCTGCGTACGACCGTTTCTATAAAGGCGATATTGCAAAAGAATTTGTAAGGGGTTGCCAGGAACAGGGTGGCCTGATTACCATGGAAGACCTTGCCAGGTGGAAGCCTGTGGAGGAAACCCCGTTAAGCGTAAATTATAAAGGCATTGATGTATACAAACTGGACACCTGGACACAGGGACCCATGATGCTGCAATCGCTCAATATCCTGGAGAACTTTGATCTCCGGTCGATGGGATATAACAGCAGCAAATACATCCATACTATTTACCAGACAATGAACCTGGCTTTTGCTGATCGTGATTTTTATTATGGCGATCCCTACTTTCCTCCGGCAGAACCAACAAAGGGTTTATTAAGTAAAGAATACGCCAGGCAACGGGCAGCACTTATTACCCTCAACCGTAATATTCCCAATATCGCACCGGGTGATCCTTATCCGTTTGAAGGAAAAACCAATCCCTACCTGGCATTGTTAAAATCGCGCGCAACAGGCAACGATACCGGTAGCAGCAGTCCTATGCAGTTTATGCCAATGCATGATCAGCGCACTGGTTCAGCTGAAGATTTTTTCCGGCAGAACTCAGCTATCTGGGCAAACGCGGCAGAACAGGAAGCATGGCATGACCGGCTCTGGCGTGGAACCACCAGTGTGGAAGCAGCAGACAAAGATGGTTGGGTGGTATCCATCACTCCAAGCGGAGGATGGCTCCCCGCCTGCATTGCGGGGAATACCGGTATTGGTATGAGTCAGCGTATGCAAAGTTTTGTGATGGACTCCACACTCGATCCGTTTAATGTGGTAGCGCCGGGCAAACGTCCGCGTGTTACATTAACCCCCACACTCGCAATGAAGGATGGCAAACCATATCTTTCATTTGCCGTGCAGGGAGGCGATACGCAGGAACAAAACCTGCTCCAGTTTTTTCTCAACATGGTTGAGTTCAATATGACCGTACAACAATCGGTTGAAGCTGCAAATATCAATACCAACCAGCTATGGTTATCGCTGGGTGGAACAAAAACAGAAGACCGCAAACCAAAACCCGGAAGTATACTGCTGAATATAACGACTACAGAAGCCGTTCGTGATGAACTGAAAAAGATGGGTTATATTCTCAGCTTTGATGATCGTACCAGTGGTCCCATCAATGCCATTTATTTTGACTGGAAACATGGAAGCTTCTGGGGTGGTTCCAGCAATCATGGAGAAGACTATGGTATTGCTTGGTGAGGATCTTTGTTTGAAATATGGGGGAAAACGACGGTATGACTGGTAAGAAGGTCCATCTGAGGCTGATGCTTATTAACATCCGGTCTTTGATTCTGGCATAATTGTGGGACCTCCATCCCAAATCAATACATATGGATATAATCATACAGTCGTTGGGTTTCAAAGCTCATGACTCGCTCGAAAAGTTTATCAGGGAAAAGGTAAGCGCTTTAAAATCGGATGATATTGTCAGGGCAAATGTAACCCTGTATAAAGGCGCGGCCGGTAATCCCGAAAATGATTATTGTGAGATCAGGCTTGAAGTACCGGGCAACGACCATTTCGTAAAAAAGAATGGAGCTCATTTTGAAACAGCCACCAGTGAATGTGTAGACGTACTTACACAGATGATCAAAAAATCGAAAGATAAAATTGTAAATCGCCGTCAGGCCGATGCCAGTGTTATCCAGGACACGCTCCTGGAACAGGAAGACGATTTCAATGGAGATGTGGAACTGGAAGACGTTGTGAAGTAAATTTTTCCCATTTAATAGAACCACCCGGTAATAACCGGGTGTTTTTTTTTGGAAGATGGCAAAGTCGCCCCAAAATATCCTGTACTAACAAATGTTATCTTTACGACCAAATATCCATTAAATGAAAGAAGTTGTTATTGTTTCTGCGGTCCGTACACCTATCGGAAGTTTCGGAGGTTCATTAAAATCACTTTCAGCGACACAGCTGGGCGCTGTAGCTATCAGGGGAGTACTTGACAAGGCAGGACTGGAACATTCCCGGGTACAGGATGTGCTGATGGGTTGTGTTCTTCAGGCGAATCTTGGGCAGGCACCGGCGCGACAGGCTGCCAAATTCGCGGGACTTCCGGATGAAACCAATTGCACTACCGTTAATAAAGTCTGCGCCAGCGGTATGAAGGCCGTGGCCCTGGCAACACAAAGCATCGCACTTGGCGATGCAGATATCGTGGTCGCCGGTGGTATGGAAAGTATGAGTAATGTTCCCTTTTATGCAGACAGTATGCGTTGGGGAAATAAGTACGGGAATACAACACTTATTGATGGATTGGCGAAGGATGGACTGACCGATGTATATGACGGTAAGGCTATGGGTAATGCAGCGGAACTCTGCGCCAGCACCTGTGGAATTACAAGGGCACAGCAGGATGAATTTGCTACAGAGAGTTACAAGCGCGCACAGGCGGCCTGGGAGAAAGGAAATTTTGATAATGAAATTGTACCGGTTGAAATCCCCCAACGCAAAGGGGATCCGCTTGTATTCAGTAAGGATGAAGAACCTTTTAATGTTAAGTTTGACAAGATCGCCACGTTGAATCCTGCATTCACCAAAGACGGCACCGTAACAGCAGCCAATGCATCCACCATGAACGATGGTGCATCCGCACTATTACTCATGAGTGCAGATAAGGCACGCGAACTCGGATTTACACCAGTTGCCCGGATTCTTTCCTATGCTGATGCAGAACAGGCACCGGAATGGTTTACCACCACACCCAGCATTGCAATTCCCATTGCAGTGCGTAAGGCCGGATTAAAAATGGAAGACATTGAATACTGGGAACTCAACGAAGCATTCAGTGTGGTGGGTATCGAAAATACAAGACGCCTGAAACTCGATCCCGCCAGGGTAAATGTAAATGGTGGAGCTGTAGCCATCGGCCATCCCCTGGGTTCCAGCGGATCAAGGATCCTGGTTACCCTGTTGAATGTACTCCGTCAAAACAATGCCCGGTATGGAGCAGCCGGTATTTGTAATGGAGGTGGGGGTGCCAGTGCAATGGTAATTGAACGGTTTGTATAAAAAATACTTCCGGTCATGATAACAATTAAAAACGCCTTGATTACAGATGCGCCACTGATCGCTGAACTGAGCCGTAAAACTTTTACGGATACATTCGCTCCCTTCAACTCCGCGGTTAATATGGAAAAATTCATGAGGGAAAGTTTCAGTCACGAACAACTGATCAGCGAAGTGGGAATGCCATTAAATTATTTCCTGCTGGCATACAGTGATGGGCAACCCGCGGGTTATGTCAGGATCCGGGAAAATAACAATCCACCCGAACTTGATGGCCGGCAAACCATCGAGATTGCCAGGATCTATGTAGTGAAAGAAGCCATCGGTAAAGGAGTCGGCCGGTTGCTGATGGAGGAAAGTATCAGTCTTGGGAAATCACTTCAGAAAGAACTGGTATGGCTTGGTGTCTGGGAAAAGAATGATCATGCAATTGCTTTTTATAAAAAATGGGGATTCACCCGTTTCTCCCAACACGAGTTCATCCTGGGGGATGATATACAAACCGACTGGTTGATGAAGCGTGATCTTTAATGAATGAATGATGGATCGTTATTAAAATATTCTTCTTTTATATGGGATAAAATGGTGGTCGCATGTACACGGCTGTTCTCAATAAAAAGCCGGTGGGTGTTCATGCCTCCGCAGATAACACCTGCCAGGTAAATACCGCGTACATTGGTTTCATGTGTCTGCTCATTTATATAAGGGCAGAACACCTCATCGTCAGAAAGATTAATCCCCATCTTTTTCAGGAACGCCAGGTCCGGCTGGTATCCGGTGGTGGCAATAACCCAGTCGTTGGGAATGGTGATCAGTCCATCAGGTGTCTGCACATCAACTTCCCCATCACGGATAGCTGTAACCGATGAATTATACAGGGCCCTGATTGATCCCTCTTCAATCCGGTTAAGTATATCGGGCCGCACCCAGTATTTAACCCTTTCACCGATCCCGGGTTTACGGATCACCATGGTTACTTCAGCTCCCTTACGCCATGTTTCAAGGGCCGCATCCACCGACGAGTTCTGCGACCCGATAACAATTACTTTCTGGAAAGCATAGGGGTGGGGCTCCTTATAATAATGGGTTACCTTGGGCAGGTTCTCGCCAGGCACATCGAGCAGATAGGGAAGGTCATAAAAGCCGGTGCACACAATGATTTTGGAACATCGGTATACCGCCTTGCCGGTTATTACAGTGAAAGCGGTTGGACCATCGCCCGACCGGAGATTCCGGACCTCCGTTACTTCTTCATACAGATTAACCCGAAGATCATAAGCCAGCTTCACCCGCCGGTAATATTCCAGCGCTTCGGGGCGGGTAGGTTTTGGATGGATCGACACAAAGGGAATACCACCGATCTCCAGTCGTTCAGAAGTGGAGAAAAAGGTCATGTTTGCCGGATAATTAAATAATGAATTAACCAGGTTGCCTTTTTCCAGGATGAGATACTCTATGCCTGCCTTTTTTGCTTCGATGGCACAGGCCAGACCAATAGGACCGGCACCGATTATGATCAGGGGAATTTTCGTTTGGGACATGTGGCAAAGATAAGTTGGAGCAACAGTGATTTTAGGTTTTATCCCCCCACTCACGTAAATTTGCCCCACTTTAAAACAGTATATCGAAAATGGCAAGATCAATCGCGTTCCGTGAAGCCCTGCGTGAAGCAATGGCTGAAGAAATGAGAAGAGATGACAGGGTTTTCCTGATGGGAGAGGAAGTGGCAGAATACAACGGAGCTTACAAGGTAAGCCAGGGTATGCTGGCAGAATTTGGTCCAAAACGGATCATTGATACTCCCATTGCAGAACTTGGATTTACAGCAGTTGGTGTAGGAGCCGCCCAGAACGGACTTCGCCCTATCGTTGAATTCATGACATGGAACTTTGCGGTGCTTGCCCTCGACCAGATCCTGAACACAGCTTCCAAAATGCTTGCCATGAGCGGTGGCCAGATTTCCTGTCCCATTGTTTTCAGGGGCGGTAACGGCTCGGCAGGACAACTGGGTGCACAGCATTCAACTGCTTTTGAAGCATTATACGCGAATATTCCGGGTCTTAAGGTTGTTTCACCCAGCACAGGTTACGATGCAAAAGGTTTGCTGAAACAGGCGATCCGTTATGAGGAAGATCCCGTAATGTTTATGGAAAGTGAACAGATGTATGGTGATAAATCAGAAGTTCCGGAAGAAGAATATTATATCCCGCTGGGAAAAGCTGATGTAAAAAAAGAAGGCACTGATGTTACCATCGTGTCGTTTAACAAGATGATGAAGGTTGCACTGGGTGCTGCTGCTGAACTGGAAAAGGAAGGCATCAGTGCAGAAGTGATCGACCTGCGGACGATCCGCCCGCTCGACTGGATGACCATCCTTGAAAGTGTTAAAAAAACAAATCGCCTGGTGATTGTGGAAGAACAGTGGCCGTTCGCTTCTATTTCCTCTGAAATTACCTATCGCATCCAGAAAGAAGGATTCGATTACCTGGACGCACCCATCCGCCGGATCACAGCCGCAGACGCACCATTACACTATGCGCCAAACCTGGTAGCCGCAGCCTTACCTGATGTTCCAAGAACAGTCAAACTGGTGAAGGAAGTGATGTATCTTAAGAAGTAGTCAAGACATAATACTTTGAAAAGCCGGCAGTTGCCGGCTTTTTTTTGTGCCCGGCTGTAAAATGGTGCGTACAAGTACGATCAATTTTATTTTAGCGTCAATGCAGCGTTTTGACCGCTTATGTGCATCTTTGTATTGGTTTTTCATAGGATATTGGATTTTAAAAGCGAGGCTGGATTTCTATCCGGCCTCAATTTTTTTTAAAACGTCCGTGTCGCGCAAGTTCCGGGATCAGGAGTCCCGGCCTGTTAATAAGCTCATTCCCCTCTTAACGGATCCTGTCCAACTCACCGGACTTTCAGTTACTTTTGCGCAAAATCTTTTTTTAATGGCTGAAATCCTGATCATTGACGACGAAAAAGCAATCCGTAAAACACTTTCCGAAATCCTTTCGTTTGAAGGATATAAAATCGATGAAGCTTCTGATGGTGAAGAAGGCCTGAAGAAATTCCGTGAAAAGACTTACGACCTTGTATTATGTGATATCAAAATGCCGAAGATCGACGGACTTGAATTTCTCCAGAAAGCGGGGGAAAGTAATCCGGATATCCCGATTGTGATGATCTCCGGTCACGGTAATATTGAAACAGCGGTGGAAGCTGTAAAAAAAGGTGCATATGACTTCATCTCCAAACCACCCGACCTTAACCGCCTGCTGATTACCATCCGTAATGCAATGGAGCGCAACAGCCTGGTGACCGAGACCAAAACACTGAAACGAAAAGTGAGCCGTGTACAGGAAATGATCGGCGGCTCAGCACCCATCCAGAAAATAAAAGATACGATTGATAAAGTAGCACCAACCGATGCCCGTATACTCATCACCGGTGAGAATGGTGTTGGTAAAGAACTGGTGGCCCGCTGGGTTCATGAGAAAAGTAACCGCGTTACCGGACCACTGGTTGAAGTCAATTGCGCTGCGATCCCGACTGAACTGATCGAAAGCGAATTATTTGGTCACGAAAAAGGATCCTTCACATCTGCCATCAAACAACGTATCGGCAAATTTGAACAGGCAAACGGAGGTACACTCTTCCTGGATGAAATCGGCGATATGAGTCTCAGTGCACAGGCCAAAGTGCTTCGCGCATTACAGGAAGGTAAGATCACCCGCGTGGGTGCCGATAAAGATATCAGCGTTGATGTGCGTGTGATCGCCGCCACCAATAAGGACCTGCTGCAGGAAGTTGATGCAAAAACTTTCCGTCTCGATCTTTACCATCGCCTCAGTGTAATCCTGATCCATGTTCCCTCCCTTAATGAAAGAAGGGATGATATACCAGTGCTGGTGGACCAGTTCCTGGAAGATATCTGCACTGACTACGGAATCTCCAAAAAAACAATGGATGAGGATGCTATCAGGTTGCTGCAGGATTACGACTGGACTGGTAATATCCGCGAACTGCGTAACGTGGTGGAGCGACTGGTTATCCTTTCTGCGAAAACCATCAGCGCAGATGATGTACACAGTTATGTTATGCCCAGATAAAACGTTCCTGCAACTGTTAAATCCCCGCTGGATTTACCGCTGACCGGCGTTTATTTGCAGTTCACCCGCATCGTTCCCCCGGCCACCGTTTTTATCAGAAGTTTTCATCGGGGGAATCGGCAAGGGAAGATTATAATGTTATTTTTGATCGTTATACTAAAACATTCGGTACATGCCTTTATACCATTTATTTGTTATTTACCTGATCGGTACCCTGCTTGTGTTCCTGCCTTCATTCGGACTGGCCCGGCTTTTTGTAAAAGCTGGCAAACCCGCTTCCGCTGCCTACATTCCATTTTATAATACCTGGGTGATGCAGGAAATTGCCGGCAGGCCCAAACACTGGGTATTCTGGCAATTTATCCCGGTGGTCGGCTGGTTTATTACGCCCGGCATTTTTATTGAATTCGCCAAGGCTTTCAACCGTTTTTCATTACGTGATCATACCATGGCCGCGCTTTTTGCCTTTGCCTATTTTCCCTGGCTGGCCAATAAAGTTAAAAAAGCAGAATCGGAAAAAAGCAGCGGAAAAAAATATTCGAAGGATCATATCCCACGTTATATCGGACCTGAAGGAGTACTTAAACATAAAAAAGCAGGATGGCGTGAATGGGTGGATGCAGCTGTTTTTGCGATTGTTGCAGCAACACTTATCCGCACATTTATTTTTGAAGCCTATGTGATCCCCTCCGGGTCAATGGAGAAAACATTACTGGTGCAGGACTTCCTGTTTGTAAGTAAACTCAGTTATGGCCCAAGGATTCCCAACACACCATTATCGGTACCCTTCGTTCATAATTATCTTCCGGTAACCAACGGCAAATCTTACACAACCCTTGTGCAACTGCCCTATATCCGCTGGTTCGCTACTTCTCCCAAACGAGGTGATGTGGTGGTCTTCAATTTCCCGGAAGGGGATACGGTGGTACACCGTCCGGAATTCGAATCACGCGAACCTTTCTCAGCACTGGTGCGCCGTTATGGGCGCCAGGCCGTGGAGTCGAGTGAAAACCTGAAACCTGTGGTCACCCATCCGGTGGACAAGACCGACAACTATATCAAAAGATGTATCGCGGTCGGGGGTGATACCCTGCAGATCATTAACGGAGTGGTATTCCTCAATGGTAAACAACAACCATTCCCTCCATTTTCCGAACGCCATTACAATGTAACGGTGAAACCCGGACGTATGTTGAGTGTGGAGTACCTGCGTGATCTGGGAATCATGGTGAATGAGTCGGCCGATGGTGGTTCCGACCTTGATGGCGGACCTCCCACTTATATTGTCAACCTGACCCAGAACGAAGAAGCTATTTTAAAAAAATCCGAATTCGTGGATAAGGTGGAACCTTATTACAACGATAATATCGATGCAAATTCTATTTTCCCGTTTGATACGCTGCATAAATGGACAGTGGATAATTATGGTCCGATTGTGATCCCCAAAAAGGGTGGGACCATCCAGCTTACTCCACAGAATTATTCAGAATACGTGCGTGCCATCCGTGTATATGAACACAATGACTTTAATATGGTCAACGGTAAGTTTATATTGAATGGTAAGGAAGTGACCAGTTATACATTCGGCCTGGAATATTACTGGATGATGGGAGACAACCGCCAGGGTTCGCAGGACAGCCGGTTCTGGGGTTTTGTGCCGGAAGACCGGATTGTGGGAAAAGCCTGGATGATCTGGTTCAGTTATGACCATGGCCCCCGATGGAATCGTTTATTTAAGATCGTGAAATAAAATAACTTAACTTTAGATGCCCCTCCCGAGGGGCATTTTTGTCGACAATTGATTGTATGGAAAAGAAGAAAATTGAATTCACCTACGGGATCGTCCAGGATATCCGCGACCTTGAATCAGCTGATGCAGCGTTGCTGGCCCGTGCGCGCGCTGTAACAGTTGACGCCTATGCCCCTTATTCAAAATTCAGGGTAGGTGCAGCAGCAAGGCTTGCAAACGGAGAGATCGTTGCAGGCACCAACCAGGAAAACGCCAGTTTCCCGGTGGGGATCTGTGCAGAGCGGGTGCTCCTGGGTAGCGCTTCGGTATTGTTCCCGGGTGTGGCGATTGATACACTTGCCATCAGTTATGAAAGTGACCTCGTGAAAAGCGACCATCCCATTTCACCCTGCGGTATGTGCCGCCAGGCATTGCAGGAATCAGAGATCCGGGGCGGAAAACCGATGCGGCTGATCCTGGGCGGACAGGAAGGAGAAATCATTATAGTTGACACGGCTACCGATCTTTTACCCTTTGCCTTTCTGCCTACCGAAATCGGATGATCGATATTCCATTTAATTTTGCATCATGACAGAGTTCGTAAAATTGGTGGAATGTCCAAGGGATGCAATGCAGGGCTGGAAGGAATTTATTCCCACCCATACCAAGATCAGCTATCTCCAGGGCCTGCTGAATGTAGGCTTTGACACACTTGACGCCGGAAGTTTCGTTTCCCATTCGGCCATTCCGCAAATGGCCGACACTGCCACGGTGTTCCGCTCGCTTGATCTTTCGGAAACAAAAACAAAACTTCTCTGTATTGTTGCCAACGAACGCGGAGCGAAAGAAGCTACCGGTTTTGAAGCGGTCCACTCCATCGGTTTCCCCTTCAGTATTTCGGAAACATTCCAGATGCGGAATACCAACTCATCCATCGCGGAATCGTTTATCCGTCTGCAAAAAATAGCTGATATCTGCCAGGCCACAGGTAAAGAACTGGTGGTATATATTTCAATGGGCTTTGGAAATCCGTATGATGATCCATATTCTCCAACCATTGTAATTGACTGGGCTCATAAACTGGTTTCACTGGGTGTTAAAACAATTTCGCTTGCCGATACCGTTGGGCTTGCAACCGAACAACAGGTATTGCAAAGCACAGCTGACCTTATCCGTGTTTTACCCGACACAGAGATCGGTGTGCATCTTCACTCATCACCGTCGAACTGGAAAGCGAAACTCGACGCGGCCCTGATTGCCGGATGCCGGCGTATTGATGGCGCTTTGAAAGGGATCGGTGGTTGCCCCATGGCCGGTGATGACCTGGTGGGCAATATGGATATGGAACTGATGATTGGTTATCTGGATGACCGCAAACTGATTCATGGATTGAATAAAGAAGCCCTTGATCAAAGCCTGCGTATGGCTGCACAGATTTTTCATACCGTATAAAAAATAAAAGCATTATTGTAAATGGAGTTCATGGCCCCCATTGATATAAAGAACCTTCCTGAACCCATCCGGTATGGAAATAAGGTATTACTAATCGGTTCCTGTTTCACCGAACATATTGGCAACAGCCTCGCCGACCTTAAGTTTGATGTGATGCAGAATCCCAACGGCATCCTGTTTGATCCCGCCAGTGTTTGTTCCGCGCTGATTTCCTATATCGAAAACAAACCGTTGACAACGACTGATTTTTTTCAGTTGAACGAGGTCTGGAACAGCTGGGCATATCATTCCAGGTATTCAGATATTAACCTGGAAAATGCGGTGGCTGGCGCCAACGAATCAATCCGGCGAACACATGAATTTTTGAAAAAGGCCGACTGGATCATTATTACACTTGGTTCATCTTTTTCATACCGGTTGAAGCAGGACATGGTTGATGAGGCAACTTATACAAGTGCTGTAAAAGGTTCGTTCCCTGTTGCCAACTGCCATCGTGCGCCGGCCGGCTGGTTTAACAAACACCTGATGGATATCGGAGAGACCATTACTTTACTGGATACCTGTTATTACCGGCTGAAAATTATCAACCCGGATATAAAAATCCTGTTTACTGTTAGTCCGGTCCGGCACCTGCGCGATGGGGTGGTGGAGAATAACCGGAGCAAGGCCAGGCTGATTGAAGCTGTTCATCATATGACAGGGAAATTTGATAACCTGTATTATTTTCCTGCTTACGAACTGGTGATCGATATTTTACGCGACTATCGTTTTTACGATACCGATTTTGCACATCCCAATTATGCGGCAACCACGTTTGTGCTGGAAAAATTTGCCGCCCATTGCATTGATGCGCCTTCACAAAAAATAATGGCAGAAGTAAAAAAGATTCTCATTGCCCGCAAACACCGGGCGCTGCAACCCGCAACCAGTGCGCACCGGCAGTTCCTTTTATCCCATCTTGAAAAAACAAAAGAACTGCAGTCGCGTTTCCCGCTGATCAATCTTTCCGAGGAGATCAGTTATTTTGAAGCGGCCGGGAATATGGACGCTTCTGGATTGCAGCAGTTATGATTTATTTAATGATGCCATAAAGCTGCTCACTTTTAATAATGGCGAACGGTTTCCGCTTCTTAGTGCCAGTGATGCGAACCTATCTGGAATTTTATCAGGAGGCAGGATCCTGTGTAAACCGGTACATGGTCCTGCTGGTAAATTGTTCACCCGGTCTCAGTACAGAATCCGGGAAATTGGAAATGTTGATGCCGTTGGGATGAATCTGTGTTTCCAGACTGAACCCTGCGAATGCTTCATACACCAATCCATTTTTTCCTTTGATATTTTCAATACCTGAACCACTGTAAAAATGTACCACCGGTGCAGTGGAAAAAACTTCCATACGCACACCACTTGATGGTGAATAAATTTCAGCTGCGGCTGACTGGAAATCCTGGCCAACTACAAAACTCTGGTCGTATCCGTTTAAAGGATTCCAGTCGCGCCCGACAGTCTTCGGTATCCTGAAATCATATACCGTGTCTTCCACCTCAAGCAGGTTACCGGTTGGAGTGGAATATTCATCCTGTTCAAGTATAACCGGAGAAGGGATCATCAGTACATGATCGGCGATACTGCCGTTGACTCCATTGAGATTAAAATAACAATGGTTGGTCGGATTAAAAAGGGTAGGGCTGTCGGTTGTAGCACCATACTCAATAATAAATTCATTATCGTTGGTCAGGCCATAACGGACCTGTGCCACCAGGTTACCGGGATAACCTTCTTCCATATCCTGGCTGATATACTGCAGTCCAAGTTGCGGATACGGCGAATCAATAAAATACTGCAGATCCCATACCTTCTGGTCAAATCCTTCGTTGCCACCATGAAGATGTTCAGGCGAAAGGTTCTGTGCCAGCTGGTATTCTTTTCCGTCAATAGAGAACCGGCCCCCGGCAATACGGTTGGCAAAGCGACCGATGAATGCTCCAAAGAAAGGATTGGCTTTCAGATCTCGGTATGGACCGGAAATATAATCAGATGCGGTATCGAGTCCGAGTATAAGGTCGGTGCTGGTGCCATCATGTAAAGTAATCTCCAGTGCCATAACGATTGCCCCGTAGTTGGTGATCTTCAGTTGTGTTCCCTTTGCATTGGTCAGGGTGAACATAAATACATCCTTATCCTGGTGCTGGAGTTGCAGTTCCTTGTTGATAGGCATGATTGTGTATTGGTGGTTTCGCAGAAGCGGTAAAAAAAATCCGGTCAGTCCCGGCAAACATAAATTATTAACAGCACTAGTGGATGCGGTCGCCACGTACTTCCTGGCTTGCCATGATTTCCGATTCATGGTCCAGCCATTCTTTCCAGCGATCCCGGACCTTGTTTTTATCCATATAGGTTTCGGCAAGTTCAAGGAACAGGGTATAATGTCCGGCCTCACTTTCCATAAAACGCCGGTAAAAATTGCGGAGGTAATCGTCATCCAGTCCCTCGCTCAAACGTTTGAACCGTTCACAACTTCTTGCTTCAATCAATGCCATCAGGAGCAGGTGGTCCAGAAAACGGTCGTCGTAATGACCGCCTTTGCGTTGAAACTCCATCAGTTTATTCACGTACTGGTCTTTCCGTTGTTTGCCAAGTGTGAGTCCGCGTTTATGCAATTCAGCCAGGACCAGCCGGAAATGCCCCCATTCTTCGGTAACAATGGGTGCAAGTGCTGTAACCAGTTCCACTTTATCACTATAACGCTGGATCAGGGTGATACAGGTTGTCGCCGCTTTCTGTTCGCAATAGGCATGGTCGGTCAGGATTCCCTCGAGGGAAATTCCGGCCAGGTCGACCCATCTCGGATCGGTTGGTAATTGCAGGCCAAGTATGTTTTTTGTATCCTGGGAGAGTTCCATCGCCCAAAATTAGGGGCTGGTACAGTAAAATGGGGTAAATTGCAGGCAAATCCGGATTTTACCAGCCGGTTTTTTTGCTATACGGGGCAGGTTACGTACTTTTGCCGCCACAAAATTATAATAGGGTAAAATCGGAAGACTCCTTAAAAAAAACAAAGATGCCTCTTACAAAAGAAAAAACAGCAAGCATTTTCACCGAATTCGGTGGCAAGGCAACCAACACCGGATCGATTGAAGGCCAGATCGCTCAGCTGACTGAACGGATCACAATGATCAGCGGACATATCCAGCAGAACAAAAAAGATTTCTCAAGCAACCGTGGCCTGATTAAACTGGTAGGTAACCGTAAATCATTACTGAACTATCTTCAAAAAACTAACCTTACCGGTTATCGCCAGCTGATCCAGACACTCGGATTAAGGAAGTAATCATGGAGGCCCCGGCCTTTCATGGGAATGTCCTTTATTTCAGTAGTTACAGCGATCCGAAAGCTTGAACTTATATAAACGATTATTCCCAACTTTTAATAAATGTTGGGAATAACTGTTTTTATCGGGTTAATACTCACAAAATATTCCAGGGTGTTGCTTGTCATTCCCCGGAACCAAACCTGAAATTTTATGTTACAACAACCAATTCGCAAGACCTTCGATATAGGCGGTGGACGGATGGTGACCATCGAAACCGGTCGCCTCGCCCGCCAGGCCGATGGAGCCGTTACGGTTTCTATCGGAAATTGCATGATCCTGGCTACCGTGGTAGCCAACAAAGAGCCTAAAGAAGGCCAGAGCTTTTTCCCGCTGACGGTTGATTACCAGGAAAAGTTTGCTTCTGCTGGCCGTATCCCCGGCTCCTTCTTCAAAAGGGAAGCCCGTCTCAATGATTACGAAATCCTCACCAGCCGCCTGATTGATCGCGCGCTGCGTCCCTTATTCCCCGATGATTATTTATGCGAAGTGCAGGTACTGGTATCGCTGATTTCCAGCGATGCGGAGATCATGCCGGATGCAATGGCCTGCCTGGCTGCTTCAGCTGCACTGGCTGTATCCGATATTCCCATCAAGGAAGTTATTTCGGAAGTACGCGTTGGCCGTGTAAATGGTGAATATATTATCAACCCGACCCGCAGTGAACTGGAGGAGTCGGATTTTGAATTCCTGGTTGCCGCAACTGACAAGAACCTGATGATGGTGGAAGGTGAGGCAAAAGAATGCAGTGAAGCTGACCTGGTAAAGGTTTTACAGGTGGCGCATGAAGCCATCCGTCTGCAGATCAGGGCACAGGAAGAACTCCGCGACCTGAAAGGTGTGAAAGGTAAAAGGGATTATACAAAACCCGTTACTGATCCAGCACTGGAAGAAAAAGTAAATGCTTTCGCAAGGCAGAAAGTTTATGAAGTAGCCAAGGCTGCACTTCCAAAACATGAACGCACCGATCGTTTTGCAGCGATCAAGGAAGAGCTGATTACTTATCTGAAATCGGAACTGGCAGAAAATGAAACACTGCCTGATCTTACAAAAAAACTCGCATCCACTTATTACAGCGACCTGCAGTATTATGTGGTACGTGATATGATCCTCGACGAACGCGTACGCCTGGATGGCCGTGGCCTGGAAGATGTGCGTCCGCTGGATATGGAAGTAGATGTACTGCCTTCACCACATGGTGCAGCGCTTTTCACACGTGGCGAAACACAATCCCTTACAACTGTTACATTCGGTACAGCCCTCGATGAATTACTTGTTGAGAGTGCCGCCAAATCATATGATTCCAAATTTTTCCTGCATTACAATTTCCCTCCCTTCTCAACAGGTGAGGTGAAAATGATGCGCGGACAAAGCCGTCGTGAAGTGGGTCATGGTAACCTTGCAATGCGTTCACTGAAGCAGATGATGCCAACAGGTGATTTTGCTTACACCGTGCGTGTAGTAAGTGACATCCTTGAATCAAACGGTTCCTCATCCATGGCAACTGTCTGTGCGGGTTCACTTGCACTGATGGATGCGGGTGTACCTATTCCAAAACACGTATCGGGTGTGGCCATGGGACTGATCACCAAGGGTGATAAGTTTGCTGTACTCACCGATATCCTGGGTGATGAAGATCATCTGGGTGATATGGACTTTAAAGTAACCGGAACCCGTGATGGTATCACTGGTGTACAGATGGATATCAAGGTTGACGGATTGAAAATGGAAGTGATGCAGCAGGCACTTGACCAGGCTCGCCGCGGACGTTTACATATCCTCGATGCGATGTACGAATGTATGCCGGAAGCAAGGGTAGAAGTGAAGGCGCATGCTCCGAGAATGGTGAAGATCGTGATCGACCGCGAGTTCATAGGTGCAGTGATCGGACCAGGTGGTAAGGTTATACAGGAAATGCAGCGTGAAACCGGAACTACTATCAATATTGAAGAAATTAATAACCAGGGCGAGGTAAGCATCTTCGGTGTGGAAAAAGAAGGTGTTGAAAGGGCGATGGCCTGGATCAAGGGTATCACGGCGGTTCCAAGTGTCGGTGATGTTTATGATTCAGTAGTCAAAACCGTTATGCCGTTTGGTGCATTTGTTGAATTTATGCCTGGCAAACAAGGCCTGGTGCATATCAGCGAAATCAGCCACAAGCGACTGGAAACACTTGAAGGAATTGTTCGTGAAGGAGATACTTTCAAAGTGAAACTCATCGGTACTGATCCCAAGACTGGTAAGTTTAAATTATCAAGGAAGATCCTGATCCCGAAACCCGAAGGAAGTGACGACCGGGATGATCGTGGTGGTGACCGCGGTCCTCGTGGCGGCGGAGATCGTGGTCCCCGTGGTGGCGGAGATCGTGGTGATCGTGGTGATCGTGGAGATCGCGGTGATCGTGGTGGAGACCGCGGAGATCGCGGGTCTCAGTCAAACGGCGATCATGACCGGAACCCCAGACAGGAACAGAATCCTCAGGAAGGATAAAAGAATAACAAAACCCTGGAAACACCAGGGTTTTTTTTATATCGTAAATGGAAAGACAAAGTATAATGAAACGATACCAGCAATATATTTTCGCGACCACTGAAACACAGCAATCGGAAATCATCTCCGGTTTATTATCACAGTATTCGTTTACGGGGGTGGAAGAAACAGAAAATTCGCTCACTGTTTTTTTTGAAGAGAAGGAAGGTAATGATGAAGCAATGGAACAGATCGCTGAAATCACCGGCGCAGTACTCACCCGTTCCATGATGGACGACCAGAACTGGAACAGCCTTTGGGAATCGAATTTTGAACCGGTAAGGGTTGATGATTTTGTATCAATCCGGGCCGACTTCCATCCGCCGACAGAAGGAGTGGAGACAGAGATTGTAATCACTCCAAAAATGAGTTTCGGTACCGGTCACCATGCTACTACCTGGTCGATGATCAGCCTGATGCGTTCGATCGGATTTACCGGTAAAAAAGTTTTCGACTTCGGCACCGGCACCGGGATCCTTGCAATACTCGCAAATAAAATGGGAGCTGCGTCGGTGACAGCAATTGATAACGATAGCTGGAGTATAAATAATGCCAGGGAAAATTTTGAACGCAATAATTCGTCCGGTATAACGCTTATACTGGCAGATGAAGTGCCGGGCAAAGTCTTTGATATTATCCTTGCCAACATAAATAAAAACGTGATCCTTGCGCAACTGACAGCTCTCCGTAAAAGTATGGCTGTTGGCGGAACACTTTTAATAAGTGGATTGCTCTGCGAAGATGAAGAGGATATAGTAAAAGCAGCGAACAGTCAGGGGTTACAGGTAAAGGATAAGTTAATTCGTGCTAACTGGCTGTGCCTGAAGTTATCAGATATATAAAAAAGGGAGCGCGCCATTAAATTATTGTTATCGTTCAACGCGTTTTTTTTTGTATTTTCGTAATCGATCTTCCCATCGTCGGGTTGGTGAAACCAAGGTTCTATGAACGAACTATTGATGCTGGTTCTGGCTTATCTTATCGGGAGTGTACCTACCTCCGTTTGGGTCAGCCGGTATTTTTTTAATATTGATATCCGTGAATATGGTAGCGGCAATGCCGGTGCTACCAATACTTTCCGTGTGCTCGGACCCAAGTGGGGTACCGTTGTAATGCTGACAGACATGCTGAAAGGTATGCTCGCTGTCAAACTTTCCCTGTTGTTTCCGGATTATATGAGTAACGAAATCCAGTTTACCAACCTGCAGATCGGCCTCGGCCTGGCAGCTGTGGTTGGGCATATATTCCCCATCTGGGCTGATTTCCGCGGTGGCAAGGGCGTGGCTACATTGTTCGGACTGGTGGTGGGCATCTCCCCCTGGTCGGCACTGGGATGTTCCGGTGTGTTCCTGCTGGTGTTATTCCTTACGCGTTTCGTGTCTTTAAGTTCGATCCTGGCCAGTGTTACCTTTCCCATATTTATTCTTATTGTGTTCAATATGGACAATCATATCTATCGTGTATTTGCGATAGCTGTTGCTCTGATGGTGATCCTGACACACCAGAAGAATATTGGCCGCCTGCTGCGCGGCAGTGAGAGTAAGGTGCCCATCCTGAAACATCGTGACCGGCGCCGTCAGCGCAGGAGGGAAGAGAACGGAACTTTTAATGACTGACACTTCCATTATTTCACAGGCCGGATAACTTCACCGGCAAAATTTCCCGGCTCACCTGTTCCCAATTATATTTGCAACCGGAAAACTTACCGGATAAATGTTAACTACCGGATTTCCGGCGCTGAGCTCTTGTCCTGCCGGTCACCTGTTACCCTCAATACAAGAACTTACGTCATTTTGGTACAATGATTGGTTTTTTATATAAAACATTTTCACATGATCTCAAAAATCCTAACCGTATTCCTGGCTTCTGCGCTGCTTATTTCCTGTTCACAAAATGCAGTCACCGGAAGAAGCCAGCTCAAGCTGCTGCCTGAATCCCAGCTGCAATCCATGGCTGTCACCGAGTATCAGCAATTCCTCACCCAGAATAAAGTCGTTGCCTCATCCGGCAGCCGGGATGCTGAAATGGTTACCCGCGTTGGCCAGCGGATTACAAAAGCAGTAAATGATTACTATGCCTCAAGGGGATTATCCAGCGAACTCGCTGGCTACCAGTGGGAGTATAAACTTGTGCAAAGTAACGAGGTAAACGCATGGTGTATGCCCGGTGGTAAAATTGTGGTATATACCGGACTGCTGCCCATTACCCAGAACGAAGCTGCGCTGGCAGCCGTCATGGGACATGAGGTTTCACACGCCATTTTTAACCATGGTAACGAACGGATGAGCCAGAGTATGGGAGCCGAAGCGGTACAAACCGGTCTCCAGGTAGCGCTTTCCAGCAAACCTGCAGCCACACAAAACCTGTTCATGAGCGCCTTCGGGATCGGGACCCAGGTAGGTGTACTTTTACCGTTTTCCCGGAAGCACGAACTGGAGGCTGATCGTTACGGTTTGATCTGGGCAGCAATGGCCGGATATAATCCACAGGAAGCCATTGCATTATGGCAGAGAATGGCAAAAGCCTCCTCCGGCGAGAAACCACCGGAATTCCTCAGTACGCACCCGGCCGAAGGCAATCGGATCGCCCAACTTGAAAAATATATGCCCGAAGCAATGGCAGTTTATAAGCCGGTTGGCAAATAAATTATATTACAATTTTTTTAATCCCGTTCAAATACAAGCTGGACGGGATTTTTGTTTGGTCAAACCGGCGGAAACCCGGCATTTTTGCGTACCTTCGCCATCCCTGCAAATGAGAACGCTGGACAATAGCCCATCTCCAAGACAGGAGCTGTTGCCAGTAAACCCCTAAAATTCCTTCAAAGTATGTTATTAACAGTTTTTGAAAAATTACAACTGGCAGACGAGAAGAATCTTTTAATTCAGGGTTTGCCGTCATCCATCGAGAAACAATTCAGCAAGCTATCTTTCGCCAAAAACATGACTCCGCTTCTAAGGAACCGGAAGATCGATTTTGCCCTGGTTTTCGCAGTAAATGAAAACCAGTTGAATGGCATTTTGAAAGATGTAATGCCTTCGCTGAAAGGTGAATCGAAGTTTTGGATTGCTTACCCCAAGACTACTTCTAAAATTGTTACAGACCTGAATCGCGAATGCAGCTGGAACCGTCTGACCTGTGAGGGGTACGAAAGTACCGACAGGGTAGAGCTGGACCATGTATGGAGCGCGATGCGATTTGTAAAATGTGATGGAATCAGTGAAGGTCCCGTTCTTCGCAAGCGAATGGCAGAAGCCGTCGCTGAGTAGACTACATTATTGTTTAAACTTTTTTTAGGTTTGTTGTTTTTACAACAAACCTTTTTTATTACCCATAACCCAACATAATGGCAACGCTGAATATTGAGATAAAAGCAAGATGTAACCATCCGGAAAAAATCAGGGAATACCTTGAGTTAAAAGGAGCGAGGTTTGCCGGTACCGATGAACAGACTGACACGTATTTTAACGTACCAATCGGGAGGCTTAAACTCCGGGAAGGTATCATTGAAAACAACCTGATCTTTTACCTCAGAAACGACCAGGAAGGTCCAAAACAATCCTCTTTCCGTCTTGTCCGTATTCCGGATGCAAGTGGCCTGAAGGAAATGCTGACACTTTCCAATGGTATCAAAACAATCGTTAGTAAACAACGCCTGATTTTTTATCTCGGTAATGTAAAGTTCCATATTGACGAGGTGAAAGGTCTGGGTAGTTTTACAGAGATAGAAGCGTTCAATAATGACGGCGAATTTGATCCCGTTACCCTGCAACAGCAATGTGATTTTTATATGGGTGAACTCGGGATCAGCGCAGAAGACCTGGTGAGCGTGTCGTACAGTGATCTGCTGATAGCTGCAGCAGGAGAGGTTTCACCGGTATTGTGACAACTGCAAAGATCAGCAGGCAATACTTCACCACTTTTACAATAAAAGCTCCGTATTCGTGATTATCCATACATTAATGGTTTAACTGAAAGTATTAGCATAAATAAACGATATACTTGAATCATTTCGAAGGATTACCACCTTCACCACAAATACTTGTATATTTCATGCAAAACGGGCTTTTCCATGCCGGACCGCTTTGATTTGAAAAAAAATCGATCTACTTTTGCATCATCAAACTGAGCAACAGTTGTAGTACTCAACGAAAAACAGGCGATAGAATTCACACTTTCTTACTTCTAACGATTCTTAGTGTTCCATTCTCCCCGAAGCTCAAGTGTATACTAAGATTTAGTAATCATTAAACCCTAAATAAAAGATCATGAACAGTGATGTAATGCCATCTATTGTCCGGATGGAACCAGAAGTATTAAAAAGCCTCTTAACAGAAATCAAAGAGACCGTTGCAACTACATTTGATATGCCAGCGCCCGGTAAAACGTCTTTCACCAGAATCGACATGTGGAAGATCCGGAGAAACGCAAAATCTGCGACAAGAATGTTGAGAAGAATCAACTAATCGGATAAAGCTTTTATTAACCGGGTCCATGTAAGGAACCGGTTTTTTTATGTCTTGCCGGTTATAGTCTTCCGGGTATATTAACCGGTCCTGCAAATTGCCCTTCGTATAATTTGACAATCCGGCAATTTGACGATTCAGGTCTGAACGTACATATCATTTGCCATTCCCGGTTCAATCAAATATTTCCTGCGCCGGCCTCCAAAAGAAAGCCCCGGCAAGATGCCAGGGCTTAAAAAATCTGAATTCGATGTATTACATCAGATCCATCGCTTTCACGAAGGAAGTAGTTACAAACGGAAGGATCAGTGTCAGCCATTCCCAATGGGTAATAATGGCAATGACCAGGGCAGCAGTCGAAGCGAAAAACAATAACCAGTATAAACCTTTGTATTTTTTTGTTTGCTCCATATCGATGGTATTTTTGCAAATGTAAGCGGCCGGCTTTAAAGGACAAAATCGATTTAAGTCCAGCGGATTAACCCCCATATAAACCCCATCTTTCCATCAAATTTTCCTTTCCTGTTTTGAGAAAATGCACGAACCTTGCAGGAATTCTTTATATATTCGTAATGTGTGCTAACGACACGTTGCCAAATATTTTCTGGGCCTGCATATTTTTCCTACATGAACCTTCAGTTTTACCTGCGTTTCCATACAGAATTCGGACAAACACTTTGGATTTCCGGCGATCCCGCTGAACTCGGCGACAGTGATCCCGCCAGGGCGGTACCGATGCAATACCTGAATAACGAATACTGGTTTCTATCAATCGACCTTGAAAAAAAACACCCGGAGAAAAAAGGCATCTCCTATAAATATTTCCTGCGTAATGCAGAAGGGGAGATGATCGCTGAACACGGCCACGACCGTTCAGCTATCGCCTCCGGCAAACACATTACCGAAATATTCATGATCGACACCTGGAACCATGCCGGTGAATTTGAAAACGCTTTATTTACTACTGCCTTCAGGAAGGTTTTATTAAAAGAAAACCGTTCCGGTTCCAAATCAAAAATCCCGCATACCTATACGCATATCTTTCGGGTGAAGGCGCCACAACTGAAAAAACACGAAGTGGTTTGCCTGTCGGGCGGTGATCCGTCGCTGGCCAGCTGGTCAAACACGGCACCGGTTATACTTTCCCGTGAAGACGACTGGTGGGTTGGTTATATTGATCTCACCAAACGCCATCTTGCTATTGCCTATAAATACGGTGTGTGGAACGAAAAGGAAGAACGCCTGGTCCATTTCGAAAATGGAGAGAACCGTTTGTTCATTGCCGAAGCAGGCACAGCGCGGACTACCATCCTCCAGGATGGATTTATCCATCTTCCGAATACTACATGGAAGGGCGCAGGTGTTTCAATACCGGTATTCAGTCTCCGCTCAAAAAATAGTTTTGGTGTAGGCGAGTTTACTGACCTGAAACTCCTGGTCGACTGGGCCCGTAAAACCGAACTGCGACTGGTTCAGATACTTCCTGTAAATGATACCACCGCAACCGGCACCTGGGCTGATTCCTATCCTTACGCAGCCATCTCTGCATTTGCACTTCATCCGCTTTATATAAACCTTGCCAAAGTAGCAGGGGACAAACATGCTGACAAAATCAAGTCACTGAAGAAAAAACAAAAACAGCTGAATGAACTGGACGGCATCGACTATGAAGAAACGCTGAAATTTAAAATGGCGATGTTGCGCGAACTGTATAGCGCAGATGGAAAGGAAGTGCTGGGCGATCCCACTTATAAAAAATTCTTTGAAAGGAATAAACACTGGCTGGAGCCCTACGCAGTTTTCTGTTACTTCCGCGACAAATATAAAACCTCACATTACGAATCCTGGAAGACCAATAAGGTTTATAACGAGACCGAGGTCCGTAAATTATTTACCACATCCGGTGCCGTACAAAAAGAAATTTTATTTAATTGTTACGTGCAGTTCCATCTGCACCTGCAGTTGAAAGACGCTTCAGATTATGCAAATAAAAAAGGCATTGTACTGAAGGGCGATATTCCCATCGGCATTTACCGGTATGGTTCTGATGCATGGGTGGAACCATCCCTGTATAATATGGAAGAACAGGCGGGCGCACCACCAGACGATTTCGCTGTGAATGGCCAGAACTGGGGCTTTCCGACCTACAACTGGAAAAAAATGCAGGAAGATGGATTCGCCTGGTGGAAAAAACGTTTTGAACAGATGAGTGAGTACTTCGATGCATTCCGCATTGACCATATCCTCGGATTTTTCCGGATCTGGACGATTCCTCTTTCATCCGTGCAGGGGATCATGGGTCATTTTTCACCCTGCATCCCGGTTCACTATGTCGAGTTTGGCGAGAACGGGATCTGGTTTGATGAACAACGTTTCTGCCACCCGTTTATAAACGACCAGGTACTGTGGGATAGTTTTGGCAATTCGATGCAGGAGGTAAAGGAACTTTACCTGGTGCCGAATGCATTTAACGGCTACGACCTTCGTCCCGAATTTGATACCCAGCGTAAAGTGGAAGAACATTTTGCCCGGCTGGAAAACACGGCATCAAATGCCATGATCAACCTGGGATTATACGATCTCATCTCCAATGTGATTATGTTCAAGGTGGGGGAGTCGCAGGGACAGGAATTCCACTTCCGTATCGCGATGGAACAAACCTCCTCTTTCCGCAACCTGATACCCCATCTGCAGGAAAAATTAAGGGCCCTGTATATAAATTATTTCTTCCGTCGCCAGGATCAGTTCTGGAAAAGGGAAGCCATGAAAAAATTGCCACAACTGAAGGAAGCAACCAATATGCTGATCTGTGGCGAGGACCTGGGAATGGTGCCCGACACGGTTCCCGAGGTAATGAAAGAACTGGGCATCCTCAGCCTGGAAATCCAGCGCATGCCGAAAGATCCGTCGAAAGAATTTTTCAATCCGGATGATGCGCCGTACCTGTCGGTTATTACGCCCGCTACCCACGACATGAGCACCGTTCGCGGATGGTGGGAAGAGAACCGCGATAAAACGCAGCGTTTCTTTAACCAGATCCTTGGCCAGTGGGGCGGGGCTCCTTATTTCTGTGAACCATGGGTAAGCCGTGCCATCGTAATGCAACATCTTTATTCACCGGCCATGTGGAGTATTTTCCAGTTGCAGGATCTCCTGGGTATGTCTGAAACATTACGTCGCCAGGATCCACATGCGGAACGGATCAACGATCCATCCAATCCCAAACATTACTGGCGTTACCGTATGCATCTGACCATTGAGGAACTTATCCGCCAGGATGAATTCAATGAGGAACTGAAAGGTTATGTTACAAATTCAGGCCGTTAACACTGAAAAAAATTTACAGGTATTTCATGAAAATTTCTTACCACGCGCATAGTCTCCGTTTCAAACATCCGTTCACCATTTCGAAAGGCACCAAAACAGAACAGCCGACACTTGTGGTGGAGCTCGAATTCATGGGGGTAAAAGGTTATGGGGAAGCGCCTGCCATTTCCTACTACGATATCACGGTCGATAAAATGATTGCCGACCTTGAACGCAAAAAAATGTTTATCGAAAAATTTGCGTTCACCGATCCGGGTCGATACTGGCATTACCTGCATCATCTTCTTCCGGCCAATCCATTCCTTGTATGCGCTATTGATATCGCTTCCTGGGATCTCTTCGGTAAACTGAGGAATAAAAAACTGTATGAATTGTGGAACGGTGATATCAGCAGGAACCCGCTGACCGATTTCACCATTGGTATCGATACCCCGGAAATGATGTTGCAAAAAATGCAGGAGAAGCCTTGGCCCATTTATAAGGTGAAGGTAGGCACGGCAGATGACCTTTCGCTGGTTGAAAACCTGCGCAGGCATACCAATTCAATACTCCGCGTTGATGCAAATGCTGGGTGGGACCTGGAAACCGCACTCCGCCTCATTCCTGCACTGAAGGAACTTGGTGTGGAGCTCGTGGAACAGCCACTGGCAAAAGATAACTGGGACGGAATGCGTGTGCTGTTTAACGAATCGGTACTTCCGCTGATTGCCGACGAATCCTGCGTGAGCGAACAGGATGTAGCCAGGTGCCAGCATTATTTTCACGGGGTGAATATAAAACTTACCAAGTGCAGTGGTATTACTCCCGCACGCCGGATGATTGAGGATGCCAGGCGACTGGAAATTAAAGTGATGCTGGGAAGTATGAACGAATCGACGGTTGGTACCGCTGCCATTGCCCACCTGTTGCCATTCGTCGATTATGTTGATATGGACGGGCCCCTGTTGCTGGCCGAAGACCTTGCCACCGGTATATCTTTCCACGAGGGCAGGATCGGATATTCAGATACTCCCGGGCTGGGGATAGAATACCGGGGACTTTTTGAGAAAATAAACGACTGATTTCTTATCTTCAGTCAGCCTTCCAACGCTGACAGGATGTGGAACATCCGGCCTGGATTTTGCAAGCATATGAAAAGAACATAACTCTATGTCAAGAATATTCCTTGCGGCTGCACTCCTTACTATCTCATCCTCCTGTTTTTCCCAACGCTTACATATTGGTGTATTCGGTGGTTTGTCTGCGTATAACGGAGACCTTACAGATAAAATCTTTCCAAAAAAACTGACCAATGGTGTGCTGGGCGGTTCACTCAATTATGAATTAACGGATAATATTATACTTCGTGGCCAATTGTCCTATACAATAGTAGGAGGGGCAGACAGATACAGTGAAAAGGCAGACCTGCGTGCGAGGAATCTTAGTTTTGAAAGCAGGATTTATGAAGCAATCCTTGTTGGTGAATATTACCTGCTGAACCTGTACGACAACCGGTTCACACCGTATGTTTTTGCAGGCCTGGCATTCTATCATCATAATCCGTATACGTATTCTTCTGCCAACCAGAAAGTTTATCTCCGCCCCCTTAAAACAGAAGGGCAGGGCCTTCCTGGTTATCCGGGTACTTCAATTGAAAGTAATTTCCAGTGGGCCATCCCATTTGGAGGGGGCGTAAAGTATGCACTCACCGATAAAATCCACGTTGGTGCGGAACTGGGTCTCCGGAAATTATTTACCGATTACCTCGATGATGTAAGTGGTAATTATGCAGACCAGAATGACCTGTTGACTGGTGTTAACTCCACGTCAGTACAATATGCCTACCGGGGCGATGAACTGGCAGGCGGGGATCCTACTTATCCCGCAAAGGGCGCAACCCGCGGCAGTCCCAAATACAATGATTTTTATTATTTCGCCGGTATTCATCTCACTTACCGGATTGTTTTCCGGAATAAGTCCGGTAACAGGCCACCAGGCAAGAATGATCGCCTTGGTTGCCCGCCAAGCGTAAATTAATCGCCCAACCCATTATTAATCGGTAACACAAACATTCCCCTGACTGCCTTGTTGTACATTTGCAGCATTTAAATTACCCATGGCATTCAAGAACCAGCAGGCATTTATAGACCTCCTCGAAAAAGAGAACGAGCTTATCCGCATCAGGCAATTTGTGGACCCCCACCTGGAGATTGCCGAGATCACCGACCGAATCAGCAAACAACCCGGTGGCGGAAAGGCATTACTGTTTGAAAACACCGGTTATGAATTCCCTGTGCTGATGAATGCATATGGTAGCGAACGCCGCATGTGCCTGGCACTTGGAGTCAACCACCTCAACGATGTTGCAGCCGAGATCGAGGGCCTTTTTAAGCTGCTGGCTTCGCCAAAAGAAGGAATACTCGACAAACTGAAACTGCTACCCAAACTTGGCCAGTTTGCCTCATGGATGCCTAAAGTTAAATCGGGCCGGGGTGAATGCCAGGATGTAATCATTACGGATAAACCTGATATCGGTAAACTACCAGTGATCACCTGCTGGCCAAAAGATGGTGGGCCCTTTGTTACACTCCCGATCATCCATACAAAGGATCCGCTGACCAATTCAAGGAATGTGGGAATGTATCGTATGCAGGTGTTTGGTCCCGATCTTACCGGTATGCACTGGCACAAACACAAGGTATCGGCAAAACATTTTTCGGAATATAAAAAGCTCAATAAACGGATGCCCGTTGCAGTGGCACTTGGTGGTGATCCCGCCTATGCCTATTCCGCAACTGCACCGTTGCCCGAGAACGTGGATGAATATATGCTCGCCGGTTTCCTTCGTAAGAAAAAAGTAGAGCTGGTTAAATGTATCACACAACCGGAAATCGAAGTGCCTGCAGATGCCGACTTCGTCATTGAAGGATATGTTGACCCGAATGATGAACTGATCTGGGAAGGACCCTTTGGTGACCATACGGGTTATTATTCCCTGCCCGACTGGTATCCGCGTTTTCATATCACCGCCATCACGCATAAAAAAAATCCGGTGTACCCCGCAACAATTGTGGGCATCCCTCCGCAGGAAGATGCCTGGCTGGGTAAGGCAACAGAACGTATTTTCCTTGCACCGATCAAGATGACCATGGTGCCCGAGATTATTGATATGGAGATGCCGGTAGAAGGCGTCTTTCACAATCTTGTTATTACCAAGATCCGGAAAGAATATGCAGGACAGGCACAGAAGGTAATGAATGCCATGTGGGGTGCGGGTCAGATGATGTTCAACAAAATCCTGGTGATTGCTGATGAAGCGGTAAGTATTACCAATTACCGCGAACTGGCACGTTATGTTTTTAAAAACCTCGATGCTACAACAGATATTTATTTTTCACAGGGCCCGATGGATGTGCTGGACCATAGTTGCAGTAAACTTGGATTCGGTGGCAAGATGAGTATTGACGGCACCAGGAAGATGGAAGAAGAACTGGTTGACCGTCCACCATTGGCCTCCGGCAGTCCTGTACCCGCTGAAGATTTTTTCAAAGTAAAATTCAACGAAATCCGTTCCATCAATCTCTCTTTGCTGAACGATGGTATTGGTTGCGTGCTGGTATCTGTTGAAAAAAACAGGCCGGGTCATATCCGCGAACTCCACCGGGCTTTGTGTGCACTCCCTGAAATGGGTGATGTAAAGATGATCCTGTACGTGGAGCATACGGTTGATGCAAACGATCTTGCCGTTTCGCTCTGGAGGTTCTGCAATAACCTTGATCCAAAACGCGACAGCCTCCCGGTTGAGCGTACCGGTTATGTATCCTGTATGGGTTTTGATGGCACAAGGAAGACAAAGGAATTTGATGGTTTCCAGCGCGACTGGCCGAATATTATCGTAGCCGATGACAACACCATTGAAGTGGTCGACCAGAAATGGAATACACTTGGGCTGGGCAGTTTCATTCCATCGCCTTCCCTTAAGTTCAAAAACCAGATCTATGGTGAAGAAGCCGTGGTGGCGGGATAGATACTTGTCGTCAAAAATGATTAAATTGTTGTCATGAAAAAGATCAGTGCAGCGTTAGTTTTAAGCCTGGTATCCATTTTTAGTTTTTCGCAGAAGGCCTCCGATAAATCCCTGCTTTGGAAAGTAAGCGGTAATGGCATTACCCGGCCCTCGTATCTTTTTGGCACCATCCATATGATCTGTAAGGAAGATGCCAGGTTAAGTGACAGTATGAAGAAGATCATCGGTGAGGCGGATGAAGTATACCTGGAAGTTGACATGGACAATATGATGGAAATGGTGGGAATGATGAAGGAGATGAAAATGAAAGGGGATACCACCCTGAAGGACCTGCTTCCGGCCGATGATTATGCCGCAGTGAAAGAATACTTCACCAAACATTCCGGTATATTGCCGTTCCCGTTGCTGGAAACCTATAAGCCCATCCTTGCAGCTTCTGTATTACAGCAGGGCTCATTCAAATGTGATGCAACTGCAATGGAACAGGTGATCATGACTGAAGCAAAAAAACATAACAAAAAAATCCTTGGCCTGGAGACCATGAGTTACCAGGCATCGGTACTGGATGAGATCCCATACCGGGTCCAGGCGGAACAACTGCTCAGTTATATCAGGGATGAAAACAAAGGTACTGCCGACAGTACGGTTTCAGATTCTGACGCGGAGTTCAATGAAATGATGGACGCTTACCGGCAACAGGATATTGATAAACTGGAAGCGGTAATGATGAAAAGTGATCTTGGAATTGGGGACTATACAGATATCCTTTTATATAAACGTAATTATAACTGGATTGAAAAAATGAAAAAACTGTTGCCGGATAATAAACTCCTGATCGCGGTGGGAGCGGGGCACCTTCCGGGTAAAAAAGGAATCATTAACCTGCTGCGCGAAGCCGGTTTCACGGTTACTCCGGTAGTCAACAACAATCTTCGCAGTATCTGACGGGTGATTCACCGGCATAAAAAAATCCCGCAGGCATCAACCCGCGGGATCTATAATTTTCAGGAATCAACTCAGTTTCTTTCCAGACCCGAGAAGAAGAAATCACCTTCTATCGCTGCGTTTTCATCGCTGTCGCTGCCATGTACGGCATTTTCACCCAATGAGGTTGCATAAAGCTTCCGGATGGTACCTTCAGCTGCCTGGGCAGGGTTTGTAGCCCCGATCAGTTCGCGGAAGGAAGCTACTGCGTTATCCTTTTCAAGAATGGCGGCAATGATCGGACCGCTGCTCATGAACTCAACCAGTTCCCCATAAAATGGCCTTTCTTTATGAACGGCGTAAAACTCACCCGCTTTTTCAGGCGAAAGTTTGGTCATTTTCAGGGCTACCACACGAAATCCTTCTTTCAGGAAGCGGTCCACGATCACTCCGGAATGTCCGTTTTTAAAGGCATCCGGCTTGATCATCGTAAATGTTCTGTTAGTCATAATATTATTTTTGCGGGGCAAAAATAGGGGAAAGATCACTTACCTTCGCTGCCGCCTGATGAAACCAATACAAGAAATATTTCCCCTGCTGGCCACTCCTGTGAAGGTAGTGATTACCATGCACCAGAAACCTGACGCAGATGCAATGGGTTCTTCACTGGCTTTGGCCGGATTCCTGAAGGGTCTGGGGCATGCCGTGACTGTTATTTCCCCGACAAACTGGGCCAAATGGCTGGACTGGATGCCCGGCTGCAAAGAAGTGCTCGATTATGAGACTTCCCGTCAGAAATCGGAAACCGCACTTGCCGAAACGGACTGGCTGTTTTGCCTGGATTTTAACACTTTCCACCGCACCAAACACCTGGCAGAAAAATTAAAGTCGGCCGATTGTGTGAAAGTGCTGATCGACCATCACCGCGAGCCCGACACACCCTCCTTTAATTACGGCATCAGTGATATAAACAAAAGTTCCACTTCTGAGATGGTATATGATTTTATCATCCAGTCGGGACATGGAGATGATATCACCGAAAGTATTGCCGAATGTATCTATGCCGGTGTGGTGTCAGATACCGGCTCCTTCCGTTTCCCTTCTGCAAGGGCTTCGGTACATTCACTGGTAGCTGATCTTAAAACGAAGGGACTGCAGCACTCCAAAGTGCACGAAAACCTGTTTGATAATTTCCTGGAAAATAAAGTCCGTTTTACCGGCCATGTGCTGCTTAACCGGATGGAAATTTTTTATGAATACAATACGGCACTTATCGCCATCCCCAAATCGGACCTGCTGAAGTTTTATGTCAAGACCGGTGATACGGAAGGTTTGGTAAATTTCCCTCAATCCATACAGGGGATCAAACTGGTGGGACTGGTAATCGACCGCGATGAAGAACGTAAATGGAGTTTCCGCAGCAAGGGCGATTTTGATACCAACACTTTTGCACGGAACTATTTTGATGGCGGCGGTCATTACAATGCATCTGGCGGACGCAGCAGTGATTCACTGGAAGTAACCGTTCAGAAATTTATCGAAGCAATGAAAGCAAATAAACATTTATTACAATAATCAAATATGAAAAGGATCCTTTTTTACGCGTTCGCGATGCTTGCCCTGGTTGCACTGACTGTATCGTGCAACAATGTCAGTTATAAAAAAACCAAGTCGGGTCTTCTGTACAAGATCATCCCGTCCAACAGTAAAGATTCTGTTGTGAAAGCCGACCAGTGGCTGAAACTGAATTTTACCCAGAAGCTGAACGATTCTGTAATGCAAACCAGTTATGGCAAAACGCCGGTGTATGTAAAAATCCCTGCTACAGTGCCTGAAGATTACAGTCCGATGGAAATTTTTCCATTGCTCAGGGCCGGTGACAGTGTTGTCTCCGTAATGATGATCGACTCACTGGTTCAGAGAGGACTTATCCAGCAACTTCCACCTTTTATGAAAAAGGGTGATAAGATGAACTGGACATTTAAAGTACTTGCGGTATTACCTACTGACAGCCTGTATCTGGCTGATCAGAAAGTGGAGGCTGAAAAAGATGCCCCACGCCGCGAAAAAGCTGAGGCAGAAGAAATGGCTAAAATGAGGCAGCAGGTAATGGAAAGGAAACTCGCCGACGAAGCGCAGATGGAAAAGTCGGGCGAAGCCGCCAAAGGAATCCGGGAGATGGAGTCTTACCTGAAAAGCCATAATATCACCGCAACGAAGGTTGGTAAGGGAACCTATGTAGTTGTGAAAGAAACCGGTAACGGCCCACAGGCAGCAGACGGAAAATATGTAACCGTGCAGTATGCCGGCAAACTTATTTCCAATGATTCACTGTTTGAAAGTGGAGAATTTACCCGCAGGCTTGGCCAGGGAGAACTGATTGGTGGTATGGAAGAAGGCCTGGCTTCCTTTAAAGAAGGTGGAAAGGGAACATTATATGTGCCGGGATTCCGTGCTTACGGCGCAAATCCCAATCCTCAGTCAGGATTCAAACCATTTGAACCGCTGAAGTTCGAAATCATATTGAAAAGTGTTGCAGATACCATGAGTGCTGCCGCCAGTGCCCAACAAATGCAACAACAACGTTAAAGAAATTTAAGGGTTTATTGTTCAGCGGCATTGATTGAATAATGAAAATAATGTTGCACCTTTACACCGTCTTGCTATCGCGCAAGGCGGTTTTTTTTTACGGATAATGCAGCATGTCCCGTTTTTAGTCCAACATCCGAAGTTCGTCCCCCACAAAACTAAGCACCAGCAGACCTTACCTAACGTTACTGAACTGATATTGAATCCAATTCATTGAAAGGCACCGTAAACAGCCCTTTTGGCCTGATTACATTATTGAAGGCATCGGTTAATTCCGGTGCCTTTATATTTTCCGGGGTATAGTATCAGAAATTTTTCTTACGCTATGGTGCTGGTACTTTAACTCTTACAGAAAGCTTCATAAAGTTTTACAACTTCAACAGCTTCTTTTACATCATGTACCCGCAGGATCTGTGCGCCCTGTTGCAGTGCCAGGGTATGTAATACTGTTGATCCGTTAAGTGCTTCTGAAGGATCGATGCCCAATGTTTTATAAACCGTACCTTTTCGCGAAAGACCTGCGAGTATGGGTAAACCGAAAAGTGAAAACTGGTTTAGTTCGCGAAGCACATGGAAATTCTGGGCAATCGTTTTTGCAAACCCGAATCCGGGATCAATAATAATGTCTTTAACGCCCGCCTTTTCAAGTAATGAAATTTTACCGGTGAAATAATCCAGCATTTCTGCGATGATATTTTTGTAATCCGTATGTTGCTGCATGTTTTCGGGTGTGCCCCTGGTATGGGTGAGTACATACGGAACACCGAGTGCTCCTGCAGCAGTGAACATGTCGGGGTCCAGGGTTCCGCCGCTGATATCATTGATAACAGCTGCTCCCGCTGCCACTGCTTCGGATGCTACCCTTGCATAAAATGTATCGATTGAAAGGATCAGTTCGGGGAACCGTTCAGCCAGCAGGTTTACAGGATCGATCACCCTTCTTAATTCATCATCAGCGCTCACCGGCTTGCTGCCGGGTCGGGTACTCTGTCCGCCAAGGTCGATCAGGTCGGCTCCATGTCCGATCATTTTGTCGGCCAGTCGCAGCAGTTTATCATTTGACTGGCTCCGGCTTCCCTTGAAAAAAGAATCCGGCGTTATATTGATAATGCCCATGACCAGTGGTCGCTCCGGCAGGAGTAGTCGTCCTTTACAATTCAGGGTGAACATTGCTTTGAGTTTGCTATTTTTGGAGTTAAAGATAGAAAGAACCTCCATGAGTGAAACAAATTCACAGTACGACAGGGTCATCGGCAACAGCCGTGAGATTTTCCTTAAAAAGACAAACGATTACGGTACCGCATGGCGGGTGCTCCGCAATATCTCCATTGTGGACCAGATCTACATAAAAGCGCAGCGGATCCGTACGATCCAGGAAAAAAAACAACAGAAGATCCAGGATAATATCGGTGACGAGTTTATCGGGATTATTAATTATGCGGTTATAGGTATGATGCAACTCAAACTTGGAAGTAACGATCCCGAAGAGTTGCCTGCAGACCGTGTAGCTGCATTGTATGAAGGGCAGGTGCAACTTACACGCGAACTCATGGAAAACAAAAATCATGATTACGGTGAGGCATGGAGAAGTATGAGCCAGGAAAGTTTTGTTGATCTCATCCTTATGAAGCTGCAACGTATCAGGCAGATCATTTCCAATGAAGGCCGGACGCTGATCAGCGAAGGTATTGATGCCAATTACGCCGACATTCTCAACTATGCAGTATTTGCACTGATCCTGATGAATGAAAAAGCTTTGCCGGGCAGTCCGGATTAACCGGTCCCGCGATAAATATCATACATGAAAATAACTACAACCATTGCAAGGATCCTGGTAGCGGTCCTGTTCATTTTCTCCGGACTGGTTAAAGCCAATGACCCTCTGGGACTGAGTTATAAAATGCAGGAGTTTTTCGAGATCTGGGGTTTCACCCGGTTTGATCCGTATACTCTTGGGTTATCAGTGGCCATGAATGCGTTTGAGATTATTGCGGGTTTCGCATTACTTATTGGATGGCGCATAAGGCTCATCAGCTGGTTGCTGTTACTGCTTATCCTGTTCTTTACCTTCCTCACCGGATATACCTATGTTACCGGTAAACCGGTGAATTGTGGTTGTTTCGGCGATTGCCTGCTGATTTCATCCGGTGCCTCCTTTGTGAAAGATGTGGTGCTGACCATCCTCATTGTTTTAATTTTTGTAAGATGGTTTACCATCAAACCGCTGGCCGGAAAAAGATTATCGGGGATACTGATGTTGCTGGTCACTGCCTTTGCGTTCCTGTTCCAATGGTATACGCTGACCTACCTGCCCCTGGTCGATTGCCTGCCCTTTAAAAAGGGAAATAATATCCCGCAGCAGATGAAACCACCGGCAGGTTCGGTAACCGATAGTTTCGCCATTGTATTTGTTTATGAAAAAGCCGGCAAACAATTTGAATTTGCCCCTGCTGCGCTGCCTGCTGATTTAAACACGTATACTTATGTAAGCCGCAGGGACAAGATGATCCGCCAGGGAAATGCCATGCCGGCGATCAGGGGATTTGCATTGACTTCAGTGAGCGGGGAAGATTCCACCGCCAAGATCCTGTCGGCCCCTCGTGTCATTCTTTTATTCTGCGAAAATTTTAATAAACCGGTGGGAGAGTGGAGTGATGCCTTCGGTGAGATATATAAAAAAGCCCTTGAAAAAAATATCCCGGTCTACGCGATCAGTAATACCAGGGAGCTGGCAACCCGGTTGTTCCAGCCCTATGTATTCCGCAATATCCAGGTGTTTAGCTGTGATAATACGGCAATCCGCACAGCTGCCCGCACCAATCCCTGCCTTTACCTGATAGAAAACGGGACTGTGGTCCGCAAAGCCGGAAGTAAACAAATGGATCGTATTGGTAAACTGATAGAATAATGGCCGGATTCATCCTGAAGAAAATGATGTATGGCATCCTGGTACTTCTTGGTGTGGTCATGCTTGTTTTCTTTTTGTTCCAGGGATTCGGTGATCCTTCAAGACTGGTGATGGGGCAGTCGGGCGATTCCACCACACAATCAAATATCCGTAAGGACCTTTACCTGGATCAGCCCAGGTGGAAACAATTCCTGTATTACCTGAATGATGTTTCCCCTGTTTCTGTTTATACCACAGAAGAAATCAGCAGCAAAAAACTGCGGGGCTATTTTGCCGGTGGCAGGAACAGGATCGGGATTAAAGTACCCTACCTGCGCCGGTCATACCAGAGTAAACGTGAAGTGGGTGCCATACTTATGCAGGCACTTCCCGGTACGCTGATACTTGCGTTTGCGGCCATGTTCATAGCAGTGGTGCTGGGCATCCCGCTTGGTGTGGCTGCAGCGGTAAAACAAAATACCTGGATTGATACCTCTGCTGTTTTTTCCAGCATTCTCGGCATTTCTGCGCCTTCTTTTTTTATGGGTATCGTGATCGCCTATGTTTTTGGATTTGCATTACATGAATATACGGGCCTGCATATATCGGGAAGCTGGTTCGAGGTGGATGATCTTACCGGTGCCAGAAGGCTGAGTTTACGAAACCTGGTCCTGCCAGCCATCACCCTGGGTATCCGGCCCCTGGCCATTATTACACAGCTTACGCGGACTGCCATGCTGGATGTGCTTGACCAGGATTATATCCGCACCGGTTATGCAAAAGGGCTGGGTAGGGCAAGGATCATCTGGAAGCATGCACTGCGTAACGCACTCAATCCTGTGATCACCGCTATTACAGGATGGTTCGCAGAACTCCTGGCTGGTGCTTTTTTTGTAGAATATATTTTTGGATGGCAGGGAATTGGCAAGGTCACCGTCGATGCCCTGGAGAAACTCGATTATCCCGTGGTGATGGGATCCGTTCTGATAGCCGCCAGTTTTTTTATCCTCGTAAATATCCTTGCGGATATCCTGTATGGTTTGATCGACCCGCGGGTACGTATCCGGTAGTGTGGCCATATCCCTTAACGGGTAAGTTCAATCACCATCAGGCCGGTCGTCAGGGCCAGGCCAATACTGATCAGCGTTCCGATCAGCAGGTATTCGGTTTTCTGCTCTGCACGATCCTTTTCATTAAACCGCAATAATGCCTTGGCAGCAACCAGTAATCCCAGTACAAAGTACTGCTGGTTTAAAACAAAGATGAGGATGATCATCCGTTCAATAATACCAATCCATTTCCCTGCCTGGCTTAATGCTTCCGGGTTTTCCAGTTTTTCGCGCCATCTCATTGTAAGCTGACCGATAAGGATGCCTGCCGGCCAGGTAAGGAATACAAAGGCCGTAAGTTTGATCCACCAGTTGGTGTTTGTAGCTATGGAAGACCATACAGCAACCAGGTCACTGCGGTTGAAAAAAATAAAGTACCAGCAGCCAATGATCACCAGGAAATGGAATAACTGGTCGGCCAGGAAATATCCCAGTCTATCCCTCTGGTAAGATTTCCATCCGTCAATCAGCGTATGCGTAACGAAGATGATCAGTGCCACATACCAGTATTGCCATCCGATAAGCAACCAGGCCACCGCTGCGGTGAGGATGGTATGCAGGTACAGCGCCCATGACCGGAAATGTTTTTGTTTACGCTGAACGATCCACGAAGTGGGTTGTAGGATAAAGTCGGTAAGCAGGTGGGCCAGGATGATTTTGGTAAGCCAGATAAATTCCATAAAACGCAGTTCATTTATACAGTTGCTGGTAGATCGCCAGTAATTTAGTCAATTCCGACCAGCCGGACGACTGTACATGCTGATGGATGGTAGATTGTGATTTACGGATTTTTTTAGCAACTGCCATCTGTGTGGCGCCATCCAGTAATAAAGAAAGTACCCTTGCCTGTTTGCTGGTCATCTCCCGGAATATATAATCGATGAACAGGCTGGTGACTTCCAGTATGGATGAATCATTTTTACCCGAAGAATGTATTAACATTTTCCGCTCACTTCCTTTTGCAAGTTCATCCATTCCGCGCCCGGACAATACGAACGCTTCACCGGTGGCCACACTTAATTTTTTTACGGGCAAATTCACTTCACCAATGCCGATCGATGCCCGTATATCAAATGCAGATCCCAGCTTGCGTGCCTCCAGCCGCAGCTTCAACAACAACTTCAGCGTTTCGTCCGGTTCTTTCATATACACCTGGAAGCTATCGCCACGGTAAAACTCAAACTTATTCGGATTGATAACTGTTTCAAGTTGCTGGAATAATTTTTTCTCCTGCGTCTTTGTGAGTTGTGTGGAGTTGACGATATCGGCTGTTATAACGGCTGCGTCTGGCATAATGTTTTTGCTGACCGGGATCAGTAAATCCGGTGTCTGGCCAAATATACGATATTCGGCTAAAAAGACGAATATTTCCAATTATCGGCTAAAAAGGCGAATATTTAAGATTATCGGTTAAAAAGCCGAATATTGAGAATTATCGGCTAAAAAGGCGAATATTGAAAATTATCGGTTAAAAAGCCGAATCGGGTTATTAGCGGTGTAACTGCAGTAATGACCGGATATAACAGGTTACTGGATGATCACTTCACGGACCACAAGGTTACCAAGTGCTTCGTTGATACGCTGGATTATCTTTTCTTTCTGGTAAGAGAGTTCCTGTTTGAGTGGCGCAACATGGGTGGTGACAATAAGTTTATCGCCATAGAGCTGGAGTTTTTCGGTGTAACGGGCAACCGTCTTTCCCATCACCTGTTCCCATACATCTTCAATCTGCAGCGCCTGGATATCACCCTTCAGCCTGCTTTTGTTAAGGAATTGCTGGATCGCATCACCCAATGAAAATTCACCCATGCCGCAAAGATAGAATCTTCGGTGGCAGATAAAACAAAAGTTAAAGCAGGATCATTTCAAATGGCACCGCTATTTCCTCCAGTTTGGCCCGCAACCGTTCTTCACTGGTATCGGTAATAAATACCTGTCCCTCGTTTGCATGGCAGACCCGCGCCAGCAGGCTGCCGATCCGTTCGGAATCGAGTTTCTCAAACACATCATCGAGCAGCAGGAGGGGGGCAAAGCCTTTTTCTTTCCGGAGCACTTCCATTTCGGCGAGTTTGAGTGCAAACAGCAGGCTCTTGCGCTGGCCCTGTGAGGCAATCTGGCGGAAGGGCATCGTACCAAGGCGGATGTCCAGGTCGTCGCGGTGAACACCGGCCAAAGTACGTTGTGCGGGAAGGTCCTTTGGGCGCGACCGATCCAGCAATTCGGGAAGTGAAACATCCAGCAGCTGGCTTTCGTATATCAGGCTGAGGTCTTCCTGGCGCCGGGCGATATCGATATAGATATGTTTAACAGCCGGCAGGAAGGACACCAGGAAATCCTTTCTTTTGCGGAAGAGGAAATCGCCCGGTCCGGCCAGTTGCGAATCGAGTACATCCAGCAGGGCCAAATTACGGACACCAGTTTCCACAAACGACTTAAGCAGGGAATTACGCTGTTGTAATACCCGGGTGTACACGATCAGCTGCTGGAGGTACAGCGGATCCAGTTGCGACAGCAGTGAATCCAGGAATTTACGGCGCTCCTCCGAACCACCGGTTATAAGCTCGGCATCATCGGGGGCAATAACCACACAGGGATAACGGCCGATATGCTGTGAAAAGCGGTGGTATGCCTGGTCATCGACCAGGAATTCCTTTTTCCCCGTTTCCCGGAGGATACAGGTTACTTTTTCCAGGTGACCGTTCAGTTCCAACCCGCCCTCAATCCGGAATCCATTCCGGCCCTGCTGCACATTGGAAGCATCGGAACGGGAAAAATAACTTTTTGTAAAACAGAGGTAGTGAATGGCATCCAGCAGGTTGGTCTTACCCACCCCGTTATTGCCGCAGATACCCACGATCCGGGCACCCACAGGCACGTTGCGGTTGGTATAATTCTTAAACTGGAACAGTGATATATTGCGGATCTGCAGCATTCGGTTTGCAAGTTAACCGCTGGGGGGCAGAGAACGGCAGAATGGCCCAAAATCCCTAAGAACCATGCTTTGACGTTTCCCTTTCTTTCCCTTATTTTTGCCTCCCGTTTGAACGGGATTAATCTCAAATACTCTGTCTTGGCAACAAAATTTTCTAAAGAAACATACCTGTACTGGTACGAACTGATGCAGCTGATCCGCCAGTTCGAACTGATGTCCGAAGAGAAATATAAAATGGAGGGCAAAATCCGCGGCTTCTTTCACGCCTATATCGGCCAGGAAGCGATTGCCGCGGGTTGTATGACCGCTACCAAACCGGAGGATAAATTCATCACCGCTTACCGCGATCATGGCCTGGCCATTGCAAAAGGGGTGTCGGTCGACAGTTGTATGGCCGAACTGTATGGAAAGGCTACCGGCTGTGCAAAGGGTAAGGGCGGAAGTATGCACTTCTTCGGTAAAAAAGAAAATTTCTTTGGTGGTCACGGGATCGTGGGAGCACAGATCGGTACAGGTGCCGGACTGGCTTTTGCAGAAAAATACCGCGGCACCGATAATGTGGTGCTTTGTTACTTCGGTGACGGGGCTGCCCGCCAGGGGATCCTGCATGAGACCTTTAACCTGGCCATGCTCTGGAAACTTCCGGTGATCTTTATTTGTGAGAACAACCATTACGCAATGGGTACCTCGGTTGAGCGTACTTCCAATGTAACGGATATCTATAAACTGGCTGATGGTTATGAAATGCCTTCCGATGTGATCGACGGGATGTTACCTGAAACCGTTCACGAAGGAGTTGCCCGCGCGGTAAAAAGAGCAAGGGAAGGTGATGGTCCAACCCTGCTGGAAATTAAAACCTACCGGTATAAAGGACATTCCATCAGTGATCCGCAGAAATACCGCACCAAGGAAGAAGTGGACGAGTACAAAGGAAAGGATCCGCTGATTGTGATCAGGAAAACAATCCTGGACAATAAATTCGCGACAGAGGAAGAACTGGCCGCTACTGATAAACGGGTGGAAGACATCGTGGTTCAGTCAGTCAAATTTGCCGAAGAAAGTCCATGGCCCGATGATGATGAAGTATTGAAAGATGTATACGTCGATAAAGACTATCCGTTTATCGTTGATTAAATAACCAAGACAACCACCTACCGTATACCGCGGTATAGAAAAACACAAATAACACATTGAAATGGCAGAGACAATAATTGCGCAGGATGTAAAACATGATCCGGTAGTAAAAGCAAAGGACTTCTGGACACGTAACAGTAAAGTGATCCTTGGGGTCGGACTGATCCTTTTGCTGGCTGTTGGCGGGTTTTATGTATACAAACATTTTATCCAGGCGCCCAAAGAGGATAAGGCAGCAGAAGCAATGTTCAAGGCAGAATATTATTACAGGAATGATTCATTACAACTGGCACTTAATGGTGACGGACAGAACCAGGGATTCCTCCGGATTATCAGCAGTTATGGTGGCACCAGGGCTGGAAACCTGGCAAAGTTTTATGCAGGCAGTTGTTATATCAAACTGGACGATAATGCCAATGCCGTTAAATACCTGAAAGATTTTGATACCGATGCCAAACAGATCCAGCAACGCGCCTGGTCACTTCTTGGAGATGCCTATGCAGACCAGGGAAAAACAAAGGACGCACTGGAGTACTATAAAAAAGCAGGACATCATTTCGACTCCGATATAGCAGCTTCTGCCGAATCACTTTTCCGTGCTGCCTATCTTGCACAGCGTGTAATGAAGGACAATGACGAAGCAATAAAACTGTACAAGGAAATCAAGGAAAAATATCCAACAACAACACAAGCTGCTGACGCGGATAATTATCTGGCTCAGCTGGGTGTATATAATGTAGACTGATATGGCAGACGTAAGTAAAGGTCATTTACTACAAACAGGTACAGGCATTCTTAACCGGGATGCCTGTGTTGTTCTGGTCAAGACCGAATGGAATGCGCCCATTGTGGACGAACTAGAAAGGGGATGTCTGCTGGTATTCGCAGGGGATATAAGGGTTAAAACAGTCACCATCACGGTGCCCGGTGCGGTAGAGATCCCGTTTATTATCCAGCGTTATTTCAGGGAAAAAACAGGTAATCCCAGGCCGGATGCCTTTATTGCCCTTGGATGTGTGGTCCGCGGTGATACGCCCCATTTTGAATATGTATGCGAAAGCGTGACCAATGGAATACTCCAGTTAAATCTTTCCCTGCCGGTACCGGTAATTTTCGGAGTACTCACTGTGAACGAGGAACAGCAGGCCATTGAAAGGATTGGCGGTATCCATGGACACAAAGGGGAAGAAGCCGCCATTACAGCCCTGAAAATGATTGCACTAAACCGTTCCATTAACTGATACCGGCCATGGACATCCAGTTATTCATACCCTGTTTTGTAGACCAGCTTTATCCCGATACCGCATTCAACATGATCAGGGTATTGGAAAAGGCGGGTTGTAATGTTGGTTATAATCCCAACCAGACCTGCTGTGGCCAGCCCGCATATAATGCCGGCTTCCAGGAACAAAGCAAGGTTGTTTGTAACAAGTTCCTCGAAGATTTCAAGGGGGATGACATCATCGTATCACCCAGCGCCAGCTGCGTGGGATTTGTCCGTAATTATTATCCCAAACAATTTGCCGATTCATCGATGTACCACGAGGTAATCGGTACCGGTAAACGTCTCTATGAGTTTTCAGAATTCCTGGTGAACGTCCTGGGGCGGAGCCAGTTTGACGCAACCCTGAATGGAAAGGCAACCTATCACGACAGTTGCGCCGGACTGCGCGAGTGTAAGATCAAGGGTGAACCAAGAAAACTGCTGGCCAATGTCAGGGGACTGGAACTTCTGGAAATGCAGGACGTAGAAACCTGCTGCGGATTCGGAGGTACATTCGCCGTCAAATTTGAACCGATCTCCATTGCCATGGCCGAACAAAAAGTAGAAAACGCTGTGGCCACCGGTGCCGAATATATAATCTCCACGGATCTTTCCTGCCTGATGCACCTGCAGGGATATATCAACCACAAACAATACCCGATCAAAACAATGCATCTTGCAGATGTACTTGCACAGGGCTGGTAATAAACATAATCCCATTAAGTTTTAATTTCGTGGAATCTTAAACCCATTTTATGGCCTATTGGTTGATCAAGTCGGAGCCTTCCGTGTATAGCTGGACGCAATTTGAAAAAGATAAAAAAACCACCTGGGATGGAGTGAGGAATTATGCCGCAAGGAATAACCTTCGCGATATGAAAAAAGGTGATCTCGTTTTTTTTTATCATAGTAACGAAGGCCTGGAGATCGTAGGTATTGCGAAAGTGGTCAAAGAAGCATACCAGGATCCGGGCACCACCGATCCGGCCTGGGTGGCAGTGGATGTGGCGCCTTATAAAAAATTGAAAAAACCGGTAACACTGGCACAGATGAAATCAGACAAAGCCCTCACGCAGATGTCGCTTATCCGCCTCAGCCGTTTATCCGTAGGTTCTATCACGCCTGCAGAATGGGATCATATCATTGGACTTTCTGAATCAAAATAATATCCGCCACCGATAACAATGTCCCTTACGGGAATACAGGGACCTGGACACAAAGAAATAACTGCCCGTTGGCGCTGAAAAAACATGTTTTTTCCTGGGAGTATCCATTCTTTTGATAATTCCGATAGATTAATTTTGGAAGATGAAGAAAAAACTGGTCGTGTTGACTGGTGCAGGCATCAGCGCCGAAAGTGGCCTGAGGACTTTTCGCGACAGCGATGGTCTCTGGGAAGGGTATGAAGTTACGGAAGTAGCAACGCCACGTGCCTGGAAAAAAAACCCGGCACTGGTGCTCGACTTTTATAATAAACGCAGGCAGGATGTATCAGCTGCATTGCCAAATGCCGCGCACTTCGGACTTGCTTCATTGGAAGAATGGCTGGACGTAACGGTTATCACCCAGAACATCGACGACCTGCATGAACGGGCCGGTTCTACCAATGTGGTTCATCTTCATGGTAGCATCTTCCAGATGCGAAGCGAACTCGATGAGGATAATCTTTATGAGATCCGGACTGATATGAAGGTAGGGGAGAAAGCAACCGACGGATCCTACCTGCGCCCTGCGATTGTATGGTTTGAAGAGCCTGTGCCCATGATCGGTGTGGCAGCTGATCTTGTTGCCGACGCCGACCTTTTTGCAATTGTAGGCACCTCGCTGGTGGTGTATCCCGCAGCGGGACTGATCAATCAGACAAGATCAGGTATTCCTCTATACATTGTTGATAAAAAACTGCCATCGGTCAGGCTGCAAAACCTGGTGCAGATTGAAAAGCCGGCTACCGAAGGAATTGAAGAACTGACCCTGCTGATAAAAAAGGAGATCGGTTTATAATCCGAACGACCGGTGTTCTTCAACAAAGGAAATGCCGAGGGTAGCCAGTTCACCAAGTACCGGTTGATAGAGATCCGGATAAACAGGAATGCAAAGTCCCCTCCGTGTAATCGTCCCATTGAGAAGTAAACGCGCGGCAATACCCAGTGGCAGACCCACCGTTTTTGCCATAGCCGTATGCCTGGTATCATCACCTTTTACAACAAGTGAGCTCCTGATTTCATGTTGACTTCTTCCGATAGCGTAAGAAAATTCGTGAAGCATTACGATCATATCCTTATCACCTGGCATCAGCTGCAGTTTACTTTCTAGTACCGATTGCAGAACATCTGCCGGATTTTTGGCGGAGGTTGGAAGAAGTTCCTTACTTGTAAAGCCAAGCCAGTTGAATAGATTACTGACAAGGGTAAGGAATTGTTTATCCACCTTGTTTTCCATAAAATTTTCAAAGTTTGATTCCCCCGTATGGGTGCGGGCCTGATGATTCATCCAGTCCTTATATGTAAGAGGTAAACCGCCAGGAGTAAACGGCTCTTCACTGGTAAGACCAAGTTTAACAACATAATTCCAACCCTTCATAAAATCAGGATGCCGCAATGTAGTGCGAAGAAAATCGGCCGTCTCTTCCATTCCATACAGGGGTATATAGGAAAGTGAATCGCGGTTTGCATACCAGGCAAAATCACCGTGACCCGGAACAATTACCCGGTTATCGGCTTCAAACAAACCCGAATACGGAATAGTAAAAATTTCATTGTTTCTTTTATAAACTGCTCCCGAATTTCCGGCCATCACAATATTGCGCGGATTCCAGCTGATCTTGTAATGCCAGGGATTATTATCACTCTCCGGTGCAATCAGTCCCCCGCAATGTGAAGTAAAGGAACTGATATGACCCCCGCGTCCCTGGATGCCATGAATGAGTTGCATGGCACTCATATGATCTATACCGGGATCAAGTCCCATCTCGCATAAAAAAAGTATTCCTTTTTTACTGATCTCCTGCTCCATGGATCGCATGCTTTCATCAATATACGATGCAGTTAAAAGGTGACGGGAATGTTCAAGGCAGGAAGATGCCACCAGCCGGTGCAATGCAGGAGGAAGCATCGAGATTACAAGATCTGCATGAAGAACCGCAGCAGATCGTTTATCAGGTTGTGTGATGTCAAAACTGCGGGCTTCACCATGAAGCGAATCTCCCAGTTTCGCTTTTGCAAGTTCATAATCTGCATCAACAAGGATGAGTCGCCATTTTTCTGAAACCGCAAGGCCCAGTAAATAATCAATCAGCACCGTGGCGGATTTTCCTGCGCCGAAAAGGAGTAATTCTTTCATACCCCAAATATCCCGATTCAATATTGATGATGTTCAATTATTTAAAACACAACTTCCTGTTGGCATTCCTTTTGTTTAACCTATTGTAACTTTTTAATTATTAATTAATCTCAACAAATCACATGAAAAAATTACTGGTTGCATGTCTGCTGGTAGCCTGCTCGGCTGCTTCAGCGCAAAGGATTTCCGGTGGAATAAAAGCCGGGGTAAATATTTCCAATTTCACGAATGGAGATTTTGATAACGTTGATAAGGAAGCATTGGTTGGATTTCATGCTGGTGGTTACCTGAATTTTAAACTTATCGGACCATTGTCCATACAACCCGAAGCTCTTGTATCTACAGCCGGTGCAAAGTTTGATGATCTCTCAGGTGAAAAGAGGGACTTTAAACTTACTTATATCACTGTTCCGGTGATGGCAAAACTTACTTCACCAGGAGGGGTTTATTTTGAACTTGGACCACAGGTAGGATTTAAAATCCATGAGAAGGTGGGAGATGAGACCATTGATAATTTTGCAAAGGACCTGGATCTTTCTGCCGGTGCGGGGATTGGATTTAAACTCGGGCCTGTTGGTATCGGTGGCCGTTACCTGGTTGGCTTATCGAAGGTGGGCGATTTTGATGGTAATAATATCGACCCTGATTTCAAGAACAGTGTAATCCAGCTTGGTCTTTCATTGAAGTTGTAAGTTGCGTCAGTTTCCAGCAACGGCTTCGTTACCTGCACCAACAACCTGGATAATTTTGTACGTTACTTTAATACCGCGGTTGGTATCGGGCACACGAACAGTAACTGATGAATTGGCTTCAACGTTCTTAAAACGGATCTGTTCACTTCGTAGTGGTTCCTCACTTGGTTTGAGATAGGTGAGTTCAACCACTACATTTTCCAGCAACTTTTTTCCATGATTGGTTACAGTTAACTGGAGATTGCGGATACCACCGAATGCAACACGTTTGTACTCATTGCTGGCAACTGTTACCTGTCCGCCCCAATCATTTTTCGCAACCCTTGTGGCAGTATTAACCCGGCCAGTGTTACCTGGAGAAACCTGGGTTGTGGTTGTAGCGGGATCGATGTTTTCTTCGCGGGTCTGTTTGGTACGCTCGCCGGTCTCCTGATTTATGATGCTGTTGTTTTTGGCAAATTTATTTTCATCAAAAAGCACCTGCCTGCGCGATTTATCAGTCGCAGGTGGCGTGCTTTTTTTTGGAGTTGACCGTTCCTCTGGCTGATCAGTTACGGGAACCTGTTGAACCGCTTCCCGGATCTCCTTATCCTGATCAGTTGAAACCGGTGCGACCTCATCCCCGGCTGGTTGTGGATTCACTGGTTCAGTCACAACTGCATTACGTTCGGCTTCCAGGACTACACTGTCGGGAATAATCACGGCAGGCAGGTTGGCACTTGCTACCTGTCGGGTATCGGGACCGGCAGATCGCATGAGGAAACCGGCAAGTAATCCGACTCCGAGCAAACCCGTGATAACGGCCGCTTTTTTAGCAATTCCCTGCCACCTGTTATTTTTCGTCAGTTTAGTCTTACGTTCCTGGAGTGTTTGCAGATACCGTTCCTTGATTTCATCAAGTGGCTGTGAAAAGCGGGTCCTGGTTTCTTCAGTGACTTCCTTCCTGACAGCAGGCGTTTCGCCATAAAGTGATGTAACCAGGTCAGCTGTTGGTGTCGTCGTTTCAACGACGGGCCGGGCTGAAGGCTGTACCGGGGGCTGAAAGGACTGTTCACGGGGCGATTGATCAACCCCGGATTGTACACGAGACTTTATTGGCTGTTCCACTGATGGCTGAACCAAACCTGACTGAATTGTGGATTGTATTGGCTGTTCACCTGATGGTTTAACCAAACCTGACTGAATTGTGGATTGTATTGGTTCACCTGATGACTGAACCACACCTGGTTGAATTTGTTGTTCACCAGATGCCCGGACCACCCCTGGTTGTACCGGAGATTGTGACATCTGTTCACTTTGTGACTGAACCGCCCTTGGTTGTACCGGCCGTTCGTAGCTTCCTCCCGGAAGGGTTACAAAAACAGAACGGGAACTTTTGGGAGATGGATTATTATCGGGGAGTTTGGGAGCATAGGGACTTTCGTTCGGCGGCAATGCCTGTGAAACCGGCGCCTGGTCTGCCTTTCGCTTATAAAAACGATCGTAAGGCTGCTCCTCGATCACCGGGGCAAATGCTTTCAGTTCTTCTATTTCACTGGGATATCGCCAGGCTGCGCTGCGATCCTTCACCCAAACCAGATCATACGGTTTCAAACCCGCGCGAAGGAGATCCTCCAGCGAATAGGGCCCCGTTTCCCTGTTGTTTCGTAAAAGTAAGTAGCTATTCATTATTCCCGGTTTACGATGCAAAGAACGAAAATAACATGCCGCCAAGTGCAAAAGTGGTGTTATAAAAAGGCCAAGGTTTGGTACCCCGACAATAATCCACAGGGGGTGGAAAACTAGGTCAAAAAACAACCTCCCACATCAGGTTATGAGGGTCAAAAAAAGTAAATTTGCCAGCCTTGCCGAAACGCCATTCAAACGGGTTTACCGGCACTTAAAATGTTTGCTGATTCAGGGCTTCGATGCATCGCTGAAAGTTTTGCCATCAGCAATAAAAATAAAAATCAGCGTAACTGACGCTCAACATGGAAGAAAATTTAGAACCCCAGGAAACCCAGGACGAAAACCGCATCATTCCCGTCAATATTGAGGAGCAGATGAAGACCGCATACATCGATTATTCGATGTCGGTAATCGTTGGCCGTGCATTACCCGATGTACGGGATGGCTTCAAACCCGTGCATCGGCGGGTGTTGTTTGCCATGAATGAACTCGGACTTAACCACAATAAGCCTTTCAAGAAATCCGCGAGGATCGTAGGGGAGGTGCTGGGTAAGTATCACCCGCACGGTGATTCATCCGTGTATTTCGCGATGGCCCGTCTTGCTCAGGAATGGAATATGAGGTATATGTTGGTGGATGGCCAGGGTAACTTCGGTAACCAGGATGGGGATGATCCTGCTGCCATGCGTTATACCGAGGTACGTTTACATCGCCTCGGGGAACATATGCTGGACGATATCGAAAAAGACACTGTCGATTTCCAGCTGAACTTTGATGATTCTGAAAAAGAACCTTCAATCCTGCCAAGCCGGATTCCACAACTGCTCATCAACGGCAGCAGCGGTATTGCGGTGGGTATGGCAACCAATATCCTGCCTCATAACCTGACCGAAGTTATTGATGGCTGCGTTGCCTATATCGACAACCGGGAGATCACCATCGATGAACTGATGACGTTTGTGAAGGCTCCCGATTTCCCGACCGGGGGAATCATCTACGGTATGGAAGGCGTGAAGAATGCAGCACATACCGGTCGGGGTAAAGTAGTACTCCGTGGTAAACTGCACCTGGACGCCAAACCCAGCGGAAGGGAACAGATCATCATCACCGAGGTACCGTACCAGGTCAACCGCGATTCACTGACCAACCGGATTGGTGAACTGGTGATCGAAAAGATCATCGAAGGTGTGGCCCATGTAAACAACGAATCGAATAACAAGGAAGGAACCCGGATTGTGATCGACCTGAAACGGGATGGTGTTCCGAACCTTATTATCAACCAGCTTTATAAACTAACTGAACTCCAGACTTCTTACGGGATCAATAACGTGGCGATCGTGAAAGGCCGTCCGCGTACACTGAACCTCAAAGACATGATCAGTGAGTTCATTGAATTCAGGCATGAGGTTGTTGTCCGTCGTGCAAAATTTGAATTAAGGGAAGCGGAAAAAAGAGCCCATATCTTAATCGGATACCTTATTGCACTTGACCACCTGGACGAAGTGATCCGCCTGATCCGTTCTTCGGCAACGCCTGATATAGCGAAAGACAGCCTGGTGAATGCGGGTTGGGGGCTGGATGAGATCCAGGCCAAAGCCATACTGGAACTGCGTTTGCAAAGGCTTACGGGTATGGAACGCGAAAAAATCCGTGAAGAGCATGATGAGTTGATGAAGCTCATTTTTTCATTGAAGGAATTATTATCCAATGAAGGAATGCGTTTCGACCTGATTAAAAAAGAACTGATTGAAATCAGGGATAAATTCGGTGATGAACGGAGAACCGAGATCACTTACCTGGAAAATGAATTCCGTATCAAGGACCTGATCAAGGAAGAAGATGTGGTGATCACTATCTCCAACCTGGGTTATATCAAACGCACACCGGCCGATGAATACCGTGCACAGCGCAGAGGTGGCCGCGGGGTGCTGGGAGGAAAGACCAGGGAAGAAGATTATATTGTTCACCTGTTTGTGGCATCGACCCACCATACCATGTTATTCTTTACCGAGAAGGGAAGATGTTACTGGCTGAACGTATACGAGATTCCCGAAGGTGAAAAGACCGGTAAGGGACGTGCGTTGCAGAACATGATCCAGATTCCTCCGGACGACAAGGTCCGTGCGATCATTGACGTCAAAGACCTGAAAGACGAAGAATTCGTTTCTTCCCATTATATTGTTCTATGTACCAAGAAGGGGGTGATCAAGAAGACTTCCCTCAAGGACTTCAGCCGCCCGCGCCTGACCGGTGTCAATGCTATCACGATCAATGAGGGCGACGAATTGCTGGAAGCGAAAATGACCGATGGTAACTCGGAGATCATGATGGCAGTAAAGAGTGGGCGAGCAATCCGTTTTTCTGAGGAAAAAGTACGGACAACAGGCCGCGGAGCCATCGGGGTTGGAGGAATTGAAGTGGACGACGCTACTGATGAGGTGGTTGGTATGATTTGTGTAAATCCAGAAACCGATGCATCAAAGACGGTACTGGTGGTAAGTGAAAAGGGATACGGAAAACGTACGCCGATGGATGAATACCGGTTTACAAACCGTGGGGGAAAAGGAGTGAAAACAATCAGTGTTACGGATAAAACGGGCGACCTTGTCGGAATCCTGGATGTAAATGAATCGCACGATTTGATGATTACCTGCAGGAGTGGGGTTACCATCCGGATGAATGTAAGCCGGATCAGTAACCAGGGCCGGGCTACACAAGGGGTTAAATTAATCAGGCTGGATGAGGGCGACGAAATTGCGGCGATTACCCGCCTCAACGAAGAACAGCCTGAAGTTAATGCCGAAGATGTGCAGCTGATAGAAACAGGGATCGCGGACCTGATCGTTTCGGACGAAACCGGTACGGAACTGGGACAGGACCTGTCAGTTGACGGACAAACTGAAGAAGATGACGCAACCGATGAAGGGGAAAAGCCATCTTTACCAGACGAAACGGATCCCGCATAACGGAAGAGAGCTAAGTCCATATTTTTTTATACAAATCAACAATTCTGATGAAAAAGATCTCATTGGTTCTACTATTGTCCTCGTTTGTTCTCGCTGTCAGCGCGCAGACTTACGAAGAAATAAAAAACAAGATCCTGCTGGGGCAGTACAAGAGCGCAAAGGAGGACATCGATAAAAGGATGACCAACGCAAAGTTTGCATCGAAACCGGAAGCGTATCTCCTGAAAGCGAATATATATGGTGTGCTTGCCGGCGATTCTGCAACTGCAGGAACAGCACAAGGCGAGCAGCTGAATGCTGATGCTGAAGCAGCCTGGAACAAATACAAGGAACTGGAACCTTCACTCGAACTGGCTAAAGATCCTTCGTATAAAAACGGACCAATCTCTATTTACTCTTACTATTTCTCAAAGGGTTATAAGGATTATGAGGCAAAGAAATGGGCCGAAGCCTATACCAATTTTAAAAAAGTAGCCGAATATTCAGACCTGCTGGAGCAGATGAAAATCCTGACATCACCACTTGATACCAATGTGATGATCCTGGCTGCCTATACCGCAGAAAACAGCGGTAACAAGGAAGATGCAGCCAAATATTATACCCGGCTGGCTGATGCAAAAGTAGGTGGCGCAGGTTATGAAGGTGTTTACCGTTTCCTGGTAACCTATAACTTCAATAAAAAAGATCTTGCTGCTTTTGAAAAATATAAAGCGATCGGAAAGGAGTTATATCCGACAAGTGATTTCTTTACATTTGATAAAACTGATTTTGCAGTAGGACTGGAAGATAATTTCGATTCAAAAATCAAATCGCTGGAACAGGTGCTGGCAGGTGATCCAGGCAATTTTAAAGCTAATCTTTCACTGGGACAGATCATTTACGATACCTTGTATTCAACCGACGAAGGCGCTGTACAACCAGCAAATGCTGCCGAACTGGAAACAAGGATGTTTGCTGCATTTAAAAAGGCATCTGAAGCAAAACCTGATACCGTATTACCATACCTGTTTCTGGGTGATGCATACATGAACAAATCGATCCGCGCAGGCGAAGAAAAGGATAAGTTCATGGCTGATATGAAGAAACGTGTGCCGGCTGGTAAAATGCCGAGCAAGGAAGATGCAGCCAAACGTGATGCGCTTGATAAAACCTACGGGGACGCACTGGAAGGTGCTATTGAGCCATACAAGGCCGCCGCTGCGATCTACGCAAAAAAAGCAACGCTCACCGGATCAGAAAAACAACAGTATAAAAAAGCAGCCGGTTACCTGGGAGATATCTACACCTACAAAGTAAGCAAGACCAAGGGAAAACCAGATAATGCGAAGTACGTGGAAGAGGAGAGAAAGTGGAATGATCTGTACGCATCAATCAAATAATTCCTTCAGGATAAAGTTTAAATCCCCGTCAGTAAAATGGCGGGGATTTTTGTTTATGGCCCCAAAGCCCCATACAGTCATTTAACATAATATAAATTATAGGAAAATAATTGATTCGGCGCTTACCTGGTCAGCAGAGTTATTTCTGAACGCAGATAACTGCCTTGCCAACACAATTCAACCACCTGTAGAGATCCATTTACCAATCACCTCAGTTATTTTTTTACGCAGATAACCGTCCAGCCAACTCCTTTACCAATCTGATAAACCTCAGCAAAATTTTCCATATTCAGGGCGAAGGAAAGTTCCATCATGCTGTTCAGGTAACCCAGCGGCTGTCCGGCCGGTACCGAACCAAATGTTGAAACGAACGGCATCTGACCCTGGTACACCGGCTTTTTATCATGCAAAATCTGTACGGCCAGCGAATCGCCGGTTTTTAAACCGGCCCGGCTGACCATTGAATCCGGGATATTGGTCCAGACGTTTCCATATGCGGGATCAAGTGCAGGTATCCCGCCTGTAAGCTGGACTGATGTTGGGTTTCGGATAAGTTCCGGTTCCTGGAAGCTCAGCAATACCGGATCCGATTGTAAAATGGGTCCGACTTCTTCAAAGCTGATTTTACCGGAAGCCAGTCGCGCAGCAACATACGCATACACATCACGACCATGAAATGTATAGGACCCTGCCGATCCTTCCCGACGATTGGTCTTTTCATCGATTTCCCTTGCTGTAATAATTCCCGGGTTCCTGGCGACCAGCGTCAGCACTCCATTATCAGGAGTCACGATATACTGACCGGATTTCAACAGTACCACCACCGATTTGCGATCAGTCCCCACACCCGGATCAACCACGGACACAAACACGGTGCCCGATGGCCAGTAATTTATTGTCTGATGCAGGCGGTATGCGGCTTCCCAGATATCGTATGGCGGAATTTCGTGCGACAAATCATACAAACCCAAATCAGGATCAACCGTTTTTGCTACCCCCTTCATGGCGGAAACAGCTCCATCCTTCAAACCGAAATCAGTCTGGAAGACAATCATGGATTTGTTCTTAACGGATTCGCATGACCAGATTACCAGCGCTATTATAAAAATAAGAAGTCGGTTCATGTCGCAGCTTTTCCAATAAAGTTATTTAATCAAATCTTCCGGCTGCCAGATAATCTGTAAATGCGGACCGCGTTTTTTCGTTACCAACAGGTAATCTGTAAAAGCCCGGGCAGCATGTGACCGGTAAACAATCTATAAAGAAATCACCAGGACCAGTTCGAATTAATTAACGCCGCATGGCACGGAACAATCCCAGCCAGTTGTTGAGAATAAATAATAACAGGAACGCCATTCCCACCATCACGGCATATTCCGGAAGAACAAGCGCAGTAAGGATTGTAATTAAACCAAGTGCCACCAGTACCATCGCTATTTTAACTGTAGCCGTCGAACGCCTGATATTAAGTGGATACTGAAAATCACCCAGAGGCACCGCCATCAGCAAAAGACTGAAGGCAATTATAAATACGGGAGAAAGTTCATCCCTAACGCCAGCCATCCATCCGATTACCAGCAATAGTACACCGGAGAGTAATGAACCCATAACGGTTATTGATGTCCACTTTTCCGTGTCAGTGAGGGCATACTTGCCATCCTTATGGAAAAGAAGGAAAAAATTGGCGACGGGGTTGATGATCCAGGTAGCAACAACGAAAATAAAATAAGCAAGCACGATGAGCACTCCGATGATGGCGGTGGATTCGCTCGACTGGAAACTGGAGGCCAGTATACGCACCAATGCATAGATCACCAACGGAATGATCCAGCCTGCACGCTTTCCTTTATTGGTGACCCAGAAACTATACTGCAGTAACCATCTGTACGGAGGGATTTGTGATTTGAGTGATTCTTTTAATCCTGCACGCGCATTGGCGTAGTTCGGATCAAGCCGGAGGGCTTCGCGGAAATGTTCCCGCGCTTCCCGGTGACGGCCCTTTTCCAGCATGTTCCACCCGAATGTAGAATGGGTGAATTCATTGTCAGGATCCTGTGCCAGCGCCTCCTTCATCGTTTCAATTGCAGCATCTGTCTGTTTCAGTTTATTCAATGCCATGGCCCGCGCATTGAGACAGGTAACATCCCCGGCATGAATGGCCAGCCCTTCATCAGCCTTCGCGAGCGCCTTTTTAAATTCCTTCTCTTCGATATAAATTATCGCAAGCAGGCCATACGGTGAAGAACGATATGGTTCTATGGAAATAGATTCATCCAGCCAGCGGATGGCCGTTGAGTTTTCATTCTTCCTGTAGAAGGCAAAGCCCTTCAGGTAAAAATAATATGCATTATATGGATCCAGGCTTATCGCCAGGTCAAGCAGCCGGAGACCTTCGTCGTATTCCCCTTTATCGAGCAGGCAACGACCATACAGGCCGAGCGCTTCCACGTTATTGGGATCGAGCTCAAGCACCTGTTTCAGTTCATTGATCGCTTCAGCAATTCTGCCTTGTCCATGCAGCAGACTCGCCCTTTCAAACATCACCCGGGTATCCATGCGTTAGCGTTGCAGTTTCAAATATTTCAGGATATCATCATAATGACCAGCTTCATTTGCATAAAGTGCATAGTTGCGTGCCGATGCAAACCATTCAGTGGTGGTAGCCCGGTGCTGCTTAACTGCTTTCTGCAGGTCTTTTGTAAACAGCGGCTGGATAGTTCCTGCCTTCATTGACTCGCGAAGTTTTTCTTCAACAGCAATATCAACAATGGCTTTCAGGTCGGCACCGGAATACTCCGCAGTGATTGATGCGATCTTTTTCAGATCGATCTCCCCCACCGGTTTCCCTTCAAGTACCCCTTGCAGGATCTCGATCCTCGCTGCTTCATCAGGAGGTTGTACGAATATAATCCGGTCAAACCGGCCAGGCCGGCGGAATGCAGGATCCACGCTCCATGGCGCATTGGTTGCAGCAAGGATCAACACTCCTTCATTATTGGAATCAGCCCCGTCCATTTCAGCCAGGAACTGATTGATCACATGTTTCAGGGCGGATTGTTTCAGGTCATTGCGGCTCGCGCCCATGGCATCCACTTCATCGAAGAACAACACGCAGGGCGTATTACGACGCGCCATTTCGAAGATCTCGTGAAGATTTTTTTCACTGTTCCCGATCCACATATCGAGAATATCGTGCAGCCCGATATTAATAAATTTTGCATTGATCTCACCCGCCGTGGCGCGTGCCACAAAGGTCTTGCCGCAACCGGGAGGACCATACAACAAGATCCCGCCGCCCGATTTTTTCCCGAAAGCTTTGAAGAGCTCCGGGTTTTTCATGGGCTGGATAATTTTTATAGAGATCTCTTCTTTCACCCGTTCCATTCCACCTACATCACTGAACCGGAGAGCAGGTTTTTCCATGAACCACTGTTCATCCTCGCGCCAGTCGTCTTCCTCCATTTCACCAGTTGTTGAACTTATCCGAAGCGCATTGTCCAACTCCTCATCCCGGAATCCCGGATTAAGGGCAATGATCTTCTGGTATTCTTCAATTGCCAGTTGTTGTGAATTCTCTTTTATCAGTGCTTTGATGTAAAGGATCTTATCAGGGATGTCGAGCCTGTCCTGCAACTGTTCATAAATAATAATGGCCGCACTGTATTTAGCGGTATGGAAATAACAACGTGCAAGCCCCGCCTGCGCCTGGATATTTCCATAACTCAGTCGCAATACTTCATTGTATTGCCCGGCAGCCTCCTCATAATCTTTCTGGTCCACCAGCATTGCTGCAACCTGGAGCCGTAAGGGCACGTTGGTCGGTGATACGCTTAGTGCGTCGAGTAAATTCTTAATAATTTCGTTTGACATTAGGCAGAATTAATAAAGCAACCGAACCTTGATGGTCTGATTGACCTCCTTCAAAAGGGTGATCGCTTTAGATGATAAACGTTTATCCACATCCAGTACCACATATCCGATATCGTCATTGGTCTTCAGGTACTGGCCGACAATATTAATATCGTATTTCGACAATTCCGTGTTAATTGCTGATAATACACCAGGAACATTATTGTGAATATGCAGGATACGATGCGATCCTTCCTGCGGAGGGAGCGCCAGGGCAGGCACCGTATGGGATCCGAAAGTCATCCCTTTTTCAAGATAATTAAACAGCTTGATACTAACATCTTCCCCGATATTCTGTTGCGCCTCTTCGGTAGAGCCGCCGATATGCGGAGTCAGGATAACATTCGGCAGGTCCTGCAAGGGACTCTGGAACCTGTCGCCATTTTTTTCCGGTTCTACCGGGAACACATCAATAGCTGCACCACCCACACGTTCTTCAACAAGTGCCTTGCGTAACTCGTCCAGGTCAACCACCTCTCCCCTTGCATAGTTGATCACAATTGCACCCTTTTTGATCCACCTGATCGTATTTTTATTCAGGATATTTTTAGTCTGGCTGGTCTCCGGTACATGCATTGTCACCACGTCTGCCTTCGATAACACTTCCTTTAAGGATTTACCATCGGTGGCATTGCCCAGTGGCAATTTTGTTTCCACATCATAAAACAACACTTTCATTCCAAGTGCTTCTGCAAGTACGCTGACCTGGCTTCCGATATTTCCATATCCGATAATACCAAGCGTTTTTCCCCGCAATTCAAAACTTCCCCTGGCATCCTTCATCCACAATCCTTCATGGGCAGCCTTATTTTTATCAGGGATCCGGCGGATCAGCATGATGGCCAGACCGATTACGAGCTCCGCCACCGAACGGGTATTACTGTAGGGCGCGTTAAAAACAACGACCCCGTTTTTTGTGGCGCTCTTCAGGTCAACCTGGTTAACCCCGATACAGAAACAACCGATTGCCTGCAGCTTTTTGGCGGCTTCCAGTACTTTTGATGTGATCTGGGTTTTTGACCGGATACCAAGGATATGAACATCCTTGATCTCACGGATCAACTCATCTTCGGTAAGGGCCTTACTGATTTTTTCAACCTGGGTGTAACCCTGCGACTGGAAATTTTTTACTGCCTGATCGCTGATATTCTCTAAAAAAAGTATCCGGATTTTTTCCTTCGGATAACTGGTTAATTCGGGATTTGCCATATTGCAAATATAACCCAGCCTTTACTAAGATAAATTAATGGTCTGGGGAAAAGTTACGTCCATGGCCTAACGTTTGTATGCTCTATTTTTGCGCAAATATTCTCTATTGAAACATTTTTTTTACTGCCTCCTGCTGGCAGGAGCTGCGATCTCCTGTAAGAGTTCCACTACGAAGGTGCAGATTTCATCCGACTCATTACAATATGCCGCCCCCGCGCCCGGAATCCTTAAGGAAAATGAAAAGAAGGAACTGAGTAACCGGCTGGACAAATTTTTCGGGGAACGCCTGGTAAACCACGGTTTCAACGGAAGTATCCTGGTTGCCAAAGAAGGAAATATCCTGTATGAAAAGTATGTGGGTTACCGCGATCTCCGCAGGAAAGATTCACTTACCGATACTACCTCCTTCCATCTGGCCTCTACCAGCAAACCATTCACTGCCATGGCCACACTCTGGCTGGTACAACAGGGCAAACTGAGCCTGGATGATTCCGTACAGAAGTTTTTCCCTGCCCTTCCCTATCCCGGCGTGACGGTAAAAACGCTGCTTAACCACCGGAGCGGAATTCCCAATTATGTCTATTTTATGGACGATAAAAAATTATGGGATCCGAAAAAAACCGTTACCAATCCCGACGTGCTGGCATTTATCTACCAACATAAACCACCCAGGAGTTTCAAACCCGACACCAGGTTCAGTTATAGCAATACCAACTATGTACTGCTTGCAGAGATCATTGAAAAAGTAACGGGTAAAACATTTCCCGACTTCCTTAAAGAAAACCTGTTTGTGCCGTTAAAGATGAACCACACGTTTGTATACACACATCATGACTCAACCAATGTTACTCCTTCTTTTGACGGAAGGGGCGGATACTGGAAAGACGATTTCCTTGAAGGCACTGTTGGTGACAAAAATGTTTACAGCACCCCGCGTGATATGCTCAAGTGGGACCAGGCACTTTATACTGGTAAGTTCATCCGCCAAAGCCTGCTGGATACGGCTTTTACGCCATACAGTAATGAAACCCGGTCGATACACAACTACGGATTGGGATGGCGGCTGCTCATGATCCCCAATGGCAAAAAAGTTGTTTACCATTTTGGCAAATGGCATGGCTTTACTCCAGCCTTCGCGCGGCTAATTGATGAAAAAGCAACCATCATCATCCTTGGCAATAAATACAACCGCAATATTTACAATTCCGCACATAAGGCCTACGATATATTTGGCAATTATATGCAGGATGAAAACGATGGGGAAGAGACGGAGAACGTGCAGGAAAAACAATCTCCTGTAAAAAAACAACCCGCTCCTGCCAAAATAAAAAAACGGTGATATGAAACTTTTCAGTGCCGAACAGATCCACGGCTGGGATCAATACACCATCAGCCGGGAACCCATCAGTTCAATCGACCTGATGGAGCGTGCAACACGGAAACTTTTCGGATGGATCAGGGAACAGGACCTGCTGGGTCATCACTTCTTTATTTTTTGCGGCACCGGAAATAATGGCGGCGATGGTCTGGCACTCGCGCGCATGCTTGCCGGTGCGGGTTGTACTCCCGCTGTTTATCTCATCGGCGATCCGGAAAAGGGCTCTGATGATTTTAGGGTAAACCTCGCACGACTGAAATCAACAACCAATACCGGAGTAACAACAGTCCTGGCAGATTCAGATATTACCGCACTAAAAAAATCTTTCGTTAATCCCCGAGTAACAAAAACAAAAAACTTTGAAAATGACCCTGGAGTGGACTTTCAACCTCTGCATGCCAATGAAGTAAACCAACACCAACCCATAATTATTGATGCCGTCTTTGGTTCCGGATTGAACAAACCACCCGCAGGTATCCATGCAGATGTTATTAATTTTATTAACCAATCAGGGGCATTGATCGTCGCTGTTGATTTGCCCAGTGGGATGTTTGCCGACAGGGATTCTACCAGCAACACTGTAATCAATGCTTCAGTGACACTAACGTTCCAGGTTCCCAAGATCGCGTTACTGATGCCCTCCAATGCAGGGCGGGCCGGGGAACTTATAGTGCTGGATATTGGCCTGGATAATTCATTCAGCCAGGCAACAGAGAGTGTTTATGAACTGGTGGATCAAACAACCATACATTCAATTTATAAACCAAGAACCGACAACTCCCATAAAGGGATTTACGGGCATGCCCTTATGGTAGCAGGTAGTTATGGTAAAATGGGAGCGGCGGTGCTGGCGGCCAGCGCCTGCCTGCGTTCCGGGGCGGGACTGGTTACCTGTCATATCCCCGCATCAGGCTACCAGGTATTGCAGACTTCACTTCCAGAAGCAATGGTGGTGACGGATTATAACTCGTCGTTTAATACCCGGTTTGATGGAGACCTTTCTATTTATAAGGTAATTGGTATCGGACCGGGTCTGGGCACGGCATCCGAAACAGTTACTTTGTTAAAGGAGATCATGACCCGCTTCAGCAAACCCATGGTGATCGATGCCGATGCATTGAATATGATCGGTCGTGATTCAAACCTGTTTGCACTGATCCCGGCAGGAAGTATCCTCACTCCACACCCAAAAGAATTTGAGCGGTTGTTTGGCGGGACCGGATCTGATTTTGAACGGATGCAACTGGCTGTCCACAAGGCAAGACAACTAAAAAGTGTCATCGTATTAAAAGGACATCATACTATAATCGTTACGCCAGAGGGACGGATTTATTTTAATAATACCGGTAACGGCGGACTTGCAAAGGGTGGCACAGGTGATACATTAACAGGGATCATCACCGCATTTTTATGCCAGGGATATGCTCCGGACGATGCGGCGATTCTTGCAGTCTACCTGCATGGCTTATCGGCTGATCTTGTGGTAAAGGGTTTACAGTCGAAGGAGACTTTACTCGCGACTGACCTTATCGATGGACTGGGACAGGCTTTCAAGGCCCTCTCCCCTTCTGGTTTATCACAAACATCCAATCTTACCTGAAACGTTTGTAGAGCTTGTCTTACCTGACACGTTTCTTCGACATCGCTTTTTCAGAACCTGTTGAATTACTCACCAGCTGTAAGGGTGGGAATGTCTTACCTGACACGTTTTTTCGTCATCGCTTTTTTAAAACCTGTTGAATTACGCACCAGTAGTAAGGCTGGCAGGACGATGTCCTGCGGTTTATGTGCCTGGTTCTTTCCGTCCAGTTTACCCAGCAATGTAGTGATCAGTTTTTCTGCAATCTCTTCTATTGGCTGCGCAATAGCTGTTATTGATGGAGTATTTAGTTCAAACACATCATGGTCATCAAAAGAAATCACAGCAAGTTCATCAGGGATACGGCGACCTGTTGCATTGATGGCCTTGATACCACTTACACCCAGGTAATTGGTTGAAAAAATCACAGCATCCAGTTCAGTATGACGTTTCAGGAATGCAGTGATATGCCGGGTCAGTACCGATGAATCAGCAGTATAAGCCAGTTCCTTGATATGCCGGGGTAATTTCATTTCTTTCAATGCACGTTCATACCCATTCAGGCGATCCTGCATCTGCGATTGTAATGAGTTCAGCGTTATCAGAGCCACCTGCCTGTAACCCCGATCCAGCAAGTGTTTCGTGGCAGTATAGGTGCTTTCTTCGTTATTAATTGATACAAAATCTTCCTTCACACCAGGTAAATGCCGGTCAAAAAGCACCACGGGCGATCCCGCTGCAATCAACCCATTCACTTCTTCCTCAATACCTTCAGGCGGGGTAATTATATAACCATCCACATGGCGGTCCTGGTACATGCGTATCAGGTCGCGCGTTTTTTCAGCGTTATTATCGGTGCTGCAATAAATGATCTTGTAACCGCTGCGGTAAGCTTTATCCTCGATACAACGGGCAATATTGGCAAAGAACGGGTTCGAAATATTCTCCACCATCAGCACGATTATATTACTTTTTCCTGTACGGAGACTTCGTGCAAGGGAATTTGGTTTATAACCTGTTTTTTCCGCATACAACTCCACCTTCCTGACCAGTTCCTCACTGATCCTTTTTTCCCTGGCCTTTCCATTCAGGATAAACGACACGGAAGTAGCAGAAATATTCAGCTCGCGCGCGAGATCCTTTATCGAAAGTTTTTTCTTCAAGTTGGATAAGGTTTTAATGTCTGCCGGGTCCTCACTGATAGCTTTTATCGTACTGATCGAATAGGGAACAGCGGTACTGTTAGTCCCTCCTGTTTTATCCGGAACCTCACTCACCTGGTGCACGGTTTGAATAAATCGGTTTAGCAAAATAAAGGAACTGGCGGGACAAAAAAACGGAATTGTTTATAATTCTGATACCACGATTCAGGCCCACCCACTCCTGACGATAAAATTATTCTTCCAACCATTTAACATAAATCGATTTAGCAAAATATTCTTTAACTTTTTCTTTTGCTGCTGGGACTGCCCCCTATCTTTGCCCACCTTATAATTTTATCAAAACACTGTATGGAAAAACTGATCTATCTGGTACCTGTGATGGGGGTAATTGGCCTAATCTACACGCTTATCAAGTTTCAATGGGTATCCAAGCAGGATGCCGGCACTGATCGGATGAAGGAGATCAGTAATTATATTGCCGAGGGAGCCATGGCCTTTCTCAAGGCAGAATGGAAGGTGCTGGGTTATTTTGTGGTGATTGTTGCCATCCTGCTGGCTGTTATGGCCCAGGCAAACCCACATTCACACTGGTCCATTGCCATTGCGTTTGTTATCGGTGCTGTACTTAGCGCCACGGCCGGATTCATTGGAATGAAAGCCGCTACCAAGGCGAATGTGCGCACTGCACAGGCAGCAAGAACCTCTTTAAGTAAAGCCCTTAATGTTTCCTTTACGGGCGGTGCTGTGATGGGTGTTGGTGTTGCCGGTCTCGCTGTACTCGGACTTGGTGGTTTATATATTGTATTAAAACAGATTTTCGCGCCTGATGCCGCCATCAACTCCGAAGAGATGATCCGCACTATTGAAATCCTCACCGGTTTCTCTCTTGGTGCTGAGTCGATCGCCCTGTTTGCCCGTGTGGGTGGAGGGATCTATACCAAGGCCGCCGATGTAGGTGCCGACCTGGTAGGTAAGGTTGAAGCCGGTATCCCGGAAGATGATCCCCGCAATCCTGCCACCATTGCCGATAATGTGGGTGATAATGTTGGTGACGTTGCAGGTATGGGCGCTGATCTTTTCGGTTCATATGTTGCCACTGTCCTTGCTACTATTGTACTGGGACAACAAACAGAAGTCCTCAGTCCGGATACACTCGGCGGCTTCTCCCCTGTTATCCTTCCCATGCTGATTGCCGGTATCGGGATTATCTTTTCAATCATTGCCACCCTGTTTGTCCGTATTGGCGACAAGGCAGGTATCAATACACATACGGTCCAGAAGGCCCTCAACATGGGTAACTGGGGTTCCATGATTTTAACAGCAATTGCTGCATTCGGACTGGTTTACTGGTTGCTTCCGGAAGACATGTTACTTCGTGGTGTGATCTTTACCAAGTGGGGTGTAATGGGTGCAATTGGTGTGGGTTTACTGGTGGGTGCTTTAATGAGTATCATCACCGAATATTATACAGCCATGGGTAAACGACCCGTGTTAAGTATCATCAGGCAGTCATCCACCGGTCACGCTACCAATGTTATCGGCGGACTGGCAGTGGGTATGGAATCAACCTTTCTCCCTATCCTCGTGCTTGCAGGCGGAATCTGGGGTTCGTATGAATGTGCAGGTCTTTATGGTGTAGCCATCGCTGCAGCCGGTATGATGGCCACCACTGCCATGCAGCTCGCTATCGACGCATTCGGACCTATTGCAGATAACGCAGGCGGAATCGCTGAAATGAGCGAACTGCCTGCCGATGTGCGGGAAAAAACGGATGTACTAGATGCCGTGGGTAATACTACCGCTGCTTCCGGAAAAGGATTTGCCATTGCTTCTGCTGCGCTTACCGCCCTTGCTTTATTTGCGGCCTTTGTGGGAGTAGCTGAAATTGACGGTATCAATATTTATAAAGCCAATGTACTGGCCTGTTTATTTGTTGGTGCAATGATTCCCTTCATCTTCTCGTCCCTGGCCATCCGTGCTGTGGGAGAAGCGGCCATGGCAATGGTGGAAGAAGTACGCCGCCAGTTTAAGACCATTCCGGGTATAATGGAAGGAACAGGTAAACCTGAATACGATAAATGCGTGGCCATCTCTACACAGGCATCGCTTAAAAAAATGATGTTGCCTGGTGCTATCACTATTGTTTCTCCGCTGATAATTGGTTTTATGCCAGGACTCGGTGCTGAAGCGCTGGGTGGTTTCCTTGCAGGTGCAACGGTGAGTGGTGTACTGATGGGAATGTTCCAGAATAATGCAGGTGGTGCATGGGATAATGCGAAAAAATCTTTCGAGAAAGGTGTGGAAATCAACGGCCAGATGTATTATAAAAAATCAGAGCCGCATAAAGCATCAGTTACCGGTGATACCGTTGGTGATCCATTTAAAGATACTTCCGGTCCATCGATGAACATCCTCATCAAACTGATGTCGATTGTTTCTTTGGTAATTGCACCTACACTTGCACAAATGGCAAGAAAAGATGTTGTATCTTCGACGGCCGAAAGGAAAATCGGAATCAATGAAGTGAAACAAAAGCCGCTCGCTTCCAACACGACGGCTGTCTACAAATAATTTAAGAGTCTAATCATAACCATTACTAAGTCCCGCTGTTTCTACAGTGGGGCTTATTTTTTTGGGGTAAACCGGAGGGGTGATATTTCGTACCAACAGAGTTTATACTTTTTGAAACGAAGCCCCGAAATTGATCTAGTTTACATCCTGAAAAACCTGTCACCTCTGCCTGTAACCTGTCAGAACGCCAAGTCTGGCAATTCGGCCCGCAATTTGACGTTTAACCATTGATAATAGACGAAACGTAATTGAGATGAATATAGAAGTGATTTCAGGAAGCCCCAGAACCGCCAGCCAGACCCGCCGGGCAGCCATTTACCTGCAAAACTGGTTGAATGGAAACAGCAGCCACCAAACGGGGCTGATCGATATGCGCGACTGGAACCTGCCTCCCGTGATAAGCACTTTTACTTCCGTGGAACAGACACCAGATGAATTTAAGCCCTTAAGCGAACGGATATTTAATGCTGATGCTTTTATCCTGGTGACGCCGGAATACAACGGCAGTTATTCGCCTGTTATGAAAAATATGCTTGATCATTTTCCCAAACAGCTGCATAAAACAGTTGGTATCGTAACCGGGTCACCGGGTTCACTGGGCGGAATGCGGGCAGCCCAGCAATTACTGTTGCTGGTACCTGCAATGTTTGCTATCGCTTCCCCATTCCTGCTGCTTATTCCCTCGATCCACAATAAATTTGATGAAACGGGGAACCTGGTTGACCAGAGTTTTTATGCAACAACCCATACATTCCTGACCGAATTTTTGTGGCTGGCAGAAAGAGTGAACCAGGAAAAGGCCGGGTCTGAAAAATGATGCTATACGCAATTAAAGAAAGTTAATAATGAATAGCTGGCAGGAAAAGAGAACATGGATAAGGCCAGTACCTGAAAAATGAAGAGGTCAACAATAAAGAATTAAATCAATCAAGATGACAAATAATAACAGGAGATCCGTGCAGGAGATTATAAATCCGCCTGCACCTCATATGGTAGGAGATGGTTTTCGGGTTCATAGTTTTTTCCCTGGTAACCCCAGGATGGATAAAAAAAGAATGAGCCCTTTTTTCCTGATGGATTACAATGCAAAAATCGACTTCTCCCCTTCCGATCATCAGCGGGGTGTGGGCGTACATCCCCACAGGGGATTTGAAACCGTGACCATTGCTTACCATGGCCGCATCGCTCACCACGACAGTGCCGGCAACAGTGGTGTAATCGGTCAGGGAGATGTACAATGGATGACAGCTGCTTCCGGGCTCCTGCATAAAGAATACCATGAAGAGACATTCAGCCGCGAGGGTGGCTTTTTCCAGATGGTGCAATTATGGGTGAACCTGCCGGCAAAAGATAAAATGAGTGCGCCAAAATACCAGGAAATTACCCATTCAAATTTTGGTCGCGTTGCAGTGGATGGTGGCATAGTTGAAATCATTGCCGGCGAATTCAAAGGGGTTAAAGGCCCGGCAAATACCTTCACTCCCATGAACGTATTCAATATCCGCCTGAAAGCGGGAGCCAGCCTTACACTTGATACCCCGCAACAATGGAATACCGGAATGCTGCTGGTAGAAGGATCGGTTACTATAGAAGATAAACCGGTTGCAACCGACCATTTTATCCTGATGGACAACGATGGTGAATCATTTACCATCACTGCCGCAGAAGATACACTGGTCTTGCTGTTATCGGGTGAACCCATCAATGAACCAATTGCCCAGTACGGTCCATTCCTCATGAATAAATGGGAAGAACTGGAAGAGGCGATCAGGGATGTGAGCACCGGGAAATTCGGTGTGCTGGAAGATTGATAACGTAATTGGCTGAACTGTTCGGTCAACCCCGTAACCGGAGCATTTCATCCCTTAACACGAAACTATCCAACCAGGGTTGTTAATGTAGCAATCAATGCTGGTGCACCTGGTAATGTTTTTCCATAAAACTTTCGAGCCGTTTACGCGCTTTGCGCTGAACGGCTCTTTTCATAAAACCTGTCCACCCAAACATCACCCCCTTCCAACCAAGTGCCTGGCCCATCCAGGTACTCAGCCTGAAAGCATCGCTGTGTTCGGTAATCTTTCCGTCACGTATGCGCATATAGGCCTTGACCTTGTTGGTCACTTTATTTCCTGTTGCCGTGAAAGTATAATGTGCTACCCACCGGCAGGTAATATATTCTTCATCCAGTTCTTCAATATCACCCCAGCTGAGCGACCAGTCCTTTGCACTCAGACATAACATCTGCCACATGGCTTTCACATGATCACCACTAAGATTTAAAAAAACCGGATCACTGAACAGGATATCATCATGGTAACAATCCTGCATTGCTTTGTAGTCGAGCCGGGCAAACGATGAATAAAAATGTTCAACAATTGTTTTGTTGTCGTGCATACTTGATACTTAAGCCCTAAAAGTAAGTTTTATATCTTTGAAAGATCCATTCAGAAAATTTCTTCCATGAGCAAGACCAAAAATGTTTTTGATTTAACCGACAGTTTTGAAAAGATCCCGGTGAAAATCCACCAGACACCAACAGAAGGTTCGGTCTTCGTGGCCAAAGAAATCGCATCACTGATCCGTGATAAACAATCGCGCGATCAGTATTGTGTACTGGGACTTGCCACCGGATCCACTCCAAAAACATTATATGCGGAACTGGTCCGGATGCACCGCGAGGAAAACCTGAGTTTTAAAAACGTGGTCAGTTTTAATCTCGATGAATATTATCCTATTGAAAACGATGCCCTGCAAAGTTATAACCGCTTCATGCGGACCAACCTCTTTGATCATGTGGATATCGATCCAAAAAATATCCATATCCCCGATGGACAGGTGCGCAAGGAACTGGTAAAACAGTATTGCCTGG
>JBEVJC010000007.1:0-74244 GCA_040510375.1 Chitinophagaceae bacterium | reverse complement strand
AAGTAACGGGAGCCACAGCAACAGCAGCTGTAAATACATCAGCGCCTTTAGTGATGGCAAGAGAACTCATAAACCCACCATAGCTCCATCCCCAATGGCCCACATTGTTTTTGTCAACGTACGAAAAATTCTTTTCAAGATATTTTGCTGCATCTACCTGGTCTTCTATTTCATATTTGCCTAATTGCAAATAAGTTTTCTTTTTAAATTCTTCACCACGATAACCGGTTCCGGTATTATCCACGCTGACAATGATGAACCCTTTTTCGGCAAGCAGCTGTTGCCACAAACTCACGGCTCCATAACGGTTTACTACCTGCTGGGAACCAGGTCCGCCGTAATTACAGAACAGCACAGGATATTTTTTTGTCTTGTCGAAACCCACAGGCAACAGAACCCAGGCGTTAAGGGTATCGCCCTTGCTGTTGGGAATTCGCTGGAAACTTGCCTGGCTTAATGCAAACTGGCCGAGTACTTTTTTAAGCTTTTCGCTTTCATTGATAACCCGCACCAGGGTGGCCACAGTTTTCTTTTTTACCGTACCGAGGCGGTAAAGTGTTACCGTCTGCGGTGTGTTGATATCAGAACGGAAATCATAGAACTGGCTGTAATCATCGTTAAAACTGATCCGGTGCCAGGCTTCCCCGGTTGTGAGTTGCGTTGTGTTTGCGCCAGTGAAATCGCTTACAAACAGGTTGCGGTCCATCGGACGCGGATAGGCCATGGTGTAATACACCTTTTTATTTTTCAGGTCGATTCCTTCAATTGCGGCCACATCATAATTGCCCTTGCTGATCTGTATCTCCGACTTTCCATCCATACTTCTCATCCAGATATGAGCATAGCCATTTTTTTCACTGGTAAACAGGAACTGTTTTCCGTCACCGGTAAACAGCCAGTCGTCGTTGATATCCACATAGTATTTGTTCTTCTCTTCATAGAGTAAGGAACCAACACCGGTAGAAGCATTCGTCAGGATAAGTTTCAGGTCGTTCTGGTGGCGGTTAAGATGATATACCACCAGCTGGTTATCATTTGAAGTCCATTTGATCCGGGGGATATAGATATCACCCTGTTCGTACTGGGCCGGTACCGATACACCCTTTGTTATATCATAGATATAGATCTGTACGGTTGAATTGGCTTCTCCGGCCTTGGGATATTTATACGAGTAGGTAGAATTGTAATTATTATTAAACAGGGTAAATGAATACTCTTTCACTTTACTCTCGTCAAAGCGGTAGTAGGCAATGTAATTGCCTGCCGGACTCCAGTTGTATGCCTGCGTGAAACTGAACTCCTCCTCATAAACCCAGTCACAGTTACCATTGATCACCTCGTTCCATTTACCATCCGTAGTGATGGCCCTGGTTGTACCTGTGCCGAGATCATAATAATAGAGGTTATTATCCTTTACATAGGCCACCTTTGATCCATCGGGTGAAAAACTTGCGTGAAGTAATTTCGCTGTATCAATCTGCTGTAATTTTTTTCCCGTTACATCATATACAAACGTATATGCTTTGGAAGAATGCCGGTAGATCATTTCGCGCTCAGTAAAAATTAGCGCCCGCCTGCTGTCCTTGCTGAACTGGTTATCGGAAACATCAAGCTTCCGGTTATTAATCCTGATCTCTTCATTGCGGAGAAGGCTGTCGGGAGTTACTTCTGTAAATCCCTGTACATATTCGCCGCGGAATGTGCCTTTTTTGTAAACGTCTTCCAGGGTTATCTGCCGGGTCTGTGCCGAAACGAACAGGGGGAAGGCCAGTGCCATTAACAATAGTTTGCGCATAGTCTGTTTTTCATTTTTTAATGTTGAAGAAAGGCCGGTGGCGGAGTTCTGGCTGGCAGACGACGGCACGGGCCGGATATAGATGGAAAAAGGTCCACCTGTAGCGGACCTTTTTGCGTATGTACCTGGTTATTTTGATTCAGCCATATCAGGAATCGCTTCCACTTTGTACTCGCCGGCATCCAGTTTATGTTTGGTAGCCGAGAATGCTTCAAGGGTTCGCGTAATATCCTCCTGGTTATGCACCGCTGTAGGAATAAGGCGATAAATGATATTACCCTTTGGAATAACGGGATATACTACAATAGAACAGAATATATGATAGTTTTCGCGGAGGTCCATTACCATTGCGGTTGCTTCTTCCACACCGCCCTTCATGTATACCGGGGTCACTACTGAGTCGGTCTTGCCGATATCAAATCCACGCTGTTTCAAACCATCCTGGAGTTTGCGTGCATTTTCCCAAAGCCTGTCCTTCAACTGGGGCTGTGTGCGTAGCAGTTCAAGGCGTTTGAGGTTACCGATCACCAATGGCATCGGCAGGCTCTTGGCGAAGATCTGGCTCCTGATATTATATCTTACGTAATCGATGATGTTTTTATCACCTGCGATAAACGCACCGATACTGGCCATCGATTTGGCAAAGGTGGAGAAGTATAGGTCTATCTGGTCCTGAACGCCCTGCTCTTCACCGGCGCCGGCACCGGTCTTGCCCAGTGTACCAAAACCATGGGCATCATCTACCAGCAAACGGAATTCATATTTTGATTTAAGTGCTACGATCTCTTTCAGTTTACCCTGATCGCCACCCATACCAAACACGCCTTCGGTAATTACCAGGATTCCGCCCGACTGCTGTTTATCTACCAATGCAGTGGCGCGTTGTAATTGTTTTTCGAAGTCTTCAATATCATTGTGTTTGTATACATAACGGTGACCGGGATGCAGGCGCAGTCCGTCGATAATACAGGCGTGGCTTTCCGCATCGTAAACGATCACATCATGGCGACCGCAGAGAGTATCAATAAGGCTCACCATTCCCTGGTAACCAAAATTCACCAGAATGGCATCTTCTTTTCCTTCAAAGGCGGCAAGCTCTGCTTCCAGTTGCTCATGCCAGTCACTGTTTCCACTCATCATCCGCGCGCCCATGGGCAACGCCATTCCAAAATCTTTTGCACCCTGTGCATCTGCTTCACGTACATCGGGATGGTTGGCCAGTCCCAGGTAGTTGTTCAGACTCCACACAATCATTTCCTTACCCCGGAATTTCATCCGGCTTCCGATTTCGCCTTCCAGTTTGGGAAATGCAAAATAACCATGTGCCCTTTCACGATGCTGCCCCAGCGGACCAGCGTGTTTCAACAAACGTTCAAAAATATCTGCCATATTCAGGTTTGATTAAGTTTTAAGTTCAGCAAATGTAAGATGGTTAGATGATCAGCAGCGCATCACCATAACTGAAGAAACGGTATTTATCCTTGATTGCTTTTTTGTAAGCTTCCATCGTCAGTTCGTACCCGGCAAAGGCGCAGGTCATGATCAGGAGGCTTGTTTTTGGAAGATGGAAATTGGTGACCAGTGAATCCGCAATATTAAATTCATAAGGCGGGTGGATAAACATATTGGTCCAGCCTTCGGAAGGTTTCAGTAATTTCTGGGCGGTGAAGGAAGACTCCATCGCACGCATGGTGGTGGTGCCGATTGAACAGATCCTGTGGCCATACTCCTTGGCACGGTTCACGATCTTGCAGGCCGGCTCCTCGATCCGGTAGTATTCCGCATCCATCTTGTGTTTGCTCAGGTCTTCCACTTCAATCGGACGGAAAGTTCCCAGTCCGGTGTGAAGGGTTACTTCTGCAAAACGGATCCCCTTGATCTCAAGGCGTTTTATCAGCTCGCGGCTGAAATGCAGACCGGCAGTTGGCGCGGCCACAGCCCCTTCATGTTTTGCATAAACGGTCTGGTAACGTTCCTTATCTTCCTCATCGGGTTTGCGTTTGATATACTTGGGCAGGGGAGTTTCGCCCAGCTTTTCGAGTTGCTCACGGAAACCTTCTTCACTGCCTTCCCAAAGAAAACGGATGGTACGGCCACGGCTGGTAGTATTATCAATTACTTCCGCCACCAGGTCTTCCTGATCGCCGAAATACAACTTGTTTCCTACGCGGATTTTCCGGGCCGGGTCAACGATCACGTCCCAGAGACGATTGGGTTTGTTGAGCTCGCGAAGCAGGAATACTTCGATCTTGGCACCTGTCTTTTCCTTTCTGCCATACATCCTTGCCGGAAACACCTTGGTATTATTTACCGTAAACACATCTTTATCATCAAAATATTCGAGGATATCGCGGAAGTGTTTGTTTTCTATCTGGCCGGTGTGACGGTGAACAACCATCATACGGGCATCTTCGCGTTTCTTGGTGGGAGTCTGGGCAATAAGGTTGAGAGGCAGGTCGAAACGGAATTGGGAAAGCTTCATGAGTTATTTGGGGTTTATTATAAATGCTCATGACGCAAACCGGTAAAGTATACCTGAGGAGACGTGGCCAATCCCCGGTCTTACGGCACCGGGTTCGGGTCATGCATCCCTGCCCGGGGGCAGGAAATTAGCGGGCGAAGGTACAAAATAACTGCTAATTCCCGCTGGGCAGGCTAAAAAAAATGAGTATTTTACCGTCATGAAGCGAACCATACTGATCTGCGCCATCCTTTGCCCTTTTTTACTCGCTGCCCAGCCTCGTATTAAAGAAAAGAAATATCCAAGTCTGCTTTGGGAAATAAGCGGAAAGGGACTTAAAGGAGTCTCTTACCTTTTCGGAACCATGCACGTGAGTAGTAAGGTCGCCTTCCACCTGGCCGATTCATTTTATATCGGGATCCAGCGTGCCGATATTGTGGCACTGGAAACCAATCCGGAGTCATGGCAGGAAGACATGAATAAATACGACCTGGGGGAAGGTTCGTATAGTTCGCCCCGTTACTCGGGATCAATTCCCAATATGTATTTCCAGAAAAGTTCACTGCAGTTCTCCCGCTACATCACTGCCCTGGAAGCAGCCTTATCCAGCAATCCATCATCGATCAATAATCTTTTATACCGGAGTTACGGAAATGAATCGAGTGATTTTGAAGAAGACACATTTCTTGATATGTATATCTACCAATGTGGTAAAAAATGGGGGAAAAAAGTAGCGGGAGTGGAGCGGTATGGGGAGAGCATGCGCCTGATGGCAGAAGCGTACCGCGATGCATCGAAAGATAAAAACCGCCGTCCCCAGCGATATGATGGTGATGATGATTATTCCGGTTCACGTTTGCAGGAGGCTTACAGAAGTGGCAACCTCGACTGGCTCGACTCCATCAACAAATACAATAGCCAGTCCGACGCATTTGATGAAAAATTCATGTACCGCAGGAACGAGATCCAGGCAAACTCTATTGATTCCATTCTCCGGACCGGTCAATCATTATTTGTTGGGGTAGGGGCTTCACACCTGCCGGGAAACCGTGGCGTAATTGAACTGCTTCGTAAAATGGGTTATAAACTGCGGCCCGTAAAAATTGGCGCGCGCGACAGCGACCATAAAACACAGGTGGAAAAATTACGCGTGCCGGTGCAGTTCAATACCCAGTATGCAGAGGATAGTTTCTTCCGCGCCGACATCCCCGGTAAATTATATCCGGCAGGGGATGGAACCAATACCACCGGCCAGCAATATGCCGATATGTCGAACGGCAGTTATTATATTGTATCACGGATCGAAACCAATTCATGGATGTGGGGTCATTCATTACAGCGGGTGAGGGAAATTACCGACAGCCTGCTCTATGAAAACATACCCGGCAGGATCATTAAAAAAACAGCAATCACCCGTGATGGTTATCCGGGTATTGAAATCGTGAACCGTACACGCCGTGGCGATATGCAGCGGTATAATATTTATTTTACCCCATTTGAAATCCTGCTGTTTAAAATGAGTGGTACAGCCGAATATGTAACGCAGGGAACAGAAGCCAACCGCTTTTTTTCGAGCATCCGCTTAAAAAACTTCCCCCATCCGAACGGAGCGGCGTGGAAGAGTTTCACACCGAGGCATGGCGGTTTCACCGTTAATTTTCCCCATGAACCTTTTGCGGCTGACCGCGAACGTTGGATTTTTGATGCAACTGATCCCGAGACAAACAGTAATTACCGCGTGATCCGAAACGATATCCATAATTATAATTTCACCGACCAGGATAGTTTCGACCTGTCAATGATGGATGAAAGTTTTGGCTCATCGGAATTTATTGACAAAAAAATTTCCGGATCCTACAGTTATCCCAATGGCTATCCGGCTTATGATGCAAAATACCGCGATAAGTCCGGCGCTACCTACCTGGTGCGTTTCCTGATCCAGGGGCCCCATTATTATACGGTCCTTGCCCGTTCCGATAAGGACTCACCCCGCCAGCAGGAGTTCATCAATTCATTCAGGGTTACTCCCTTTATTTACGGACCGCCAACAGCGGAAAAAGACACAGCCCTTTCTTTCACTGTACGCACCACCTACATTGACCGGCCGCTGAAAGAGAAGATAGATGTAATGGGATATGATCTTAACGCAGGCGACGATGACCCGGGTACCGAAGATGGAAGCATCAGCCGCATGCGGGTGGTGGCAAATGACAGTACCGGCGAAATGATCGTGGTTAACTATGCACGTATGTCGGACTACGAAACGCTGAAGGATAGTGCCATGCTGAAAGAGTTCAGCCGGTCCGCCTGGATGATCGACTCCTCAAGGATCGTCCGCTCCAGTTCCTCCGGCGACCTTCCGGGTAAGGGCAAATTTGTGGATGTGGTTCTATCCGATACAGGCAGCAGCCGTATCATCCATATGAAGATCATGTTCGTCAGTGGCCATGCATTCTTCCTGCTTAATGAAGGTGATACCCTGTCGGGACCCAGCAGTTTCGTGAAATCGTTTTTTGATACGTTCCAGCCGGCCGACTCGCTGAAGGGTCCCGATCCCTATGCTACCAAGACCGAACGTTTTTTCCGTGAGTTTTTTAATGCTGATACAATACAGCATAAAAAAGCGGTGAAAGGGTTAAGCCAGCTGACCTTTACCGACAGTGACCTCGACAGCCTTTCTAAAGCCATCACTACACTCAGCTACCAGGAAATGACCTATCTGGAATTGAAAAATTCACTGATCGAAAAACTGTCCGACCTCCAGTCAGCGCAGTCAACCGACTTCCTCCGCCAGCTTTATCACGCCACTTCCGATACACTCAGCCTGCAGTATACTATTCTTGAAAACCTGCTGGAACAAAAAACGGATTATTCGTTCCGCACATTCCGCGATATCGTAGTGGCAGATCCGCCGGTGATCTCCGAACAAAAACGTTCAGCGTCCGGTTACGATTATATTGAAGTGGCGCCTTCCTATTCACTGACATTTGATGAGTCCTTTTTAAAAGGCCTGGGGGATAGCCTGGAATTGTCGGTGAAAATCCTGCCCGACCTGCTGCCATTGATGAACCTGGAAGATTACGAGCCAAGGATCAGGAAACTGCTGGCTGTTTTGGTGGATAGCAATCTGATAAAACCAAAAGTTTATTCTTCCTGGTACCCGAGGTTCATGCTTCAGGCAAAACAACAACTTAAGAAACAACAGATCGATGAGAAACAAAACCAGATTGTCAGGGCTGAAATCAGCAAAGACCCGGACCTGGTTAAACAAATGGACCAGTACACGAGTGAAGATTACAGTGCAGGGCCTGCATCAGATGAACTCGCGGTTTTCGCCACCGTGTTGCTGCCCTTCTATGATCAACAGGAACCGGTAAGGAATTTTATATCGCAGCTTTTTGCCGGGCACGACGAATCACTGAAGTATGAATTGCTGCTGAAGATGATCAGCCATCAAAAACCATATCCTGACACCATGCTTACACATTTTGCTTCGCAGGATAAACGGAGATATGATCTGTACTCCTGGCTGGTGGATGCCGGCAGGACCGATTTATTTCCCCCTGCCCAGAAGACACAGGTTGCACTTGCAAAAAGTTACCTGCTGCAGGGTGCCGGCCGGACACCGGATTCGCTTGTATATCTTGGCAAACTTCCGGCAAAAGTCAAGGGACGCGAGGGCATGGTCCTGTTTTTCAAATACAAGGCTTCGAAGGATGATATTGCCTGGACAATTGGAAATGTGGGCCTGCTGCCAACGGATACAAGCCTGATCGCATTTACTGAAAAGGCGCCGGCAGTTTTATCCTTTGGTGATTATGATAGTCATAGCGGATACCGCACCAACCCATATGAACTGAGCCGTCTTGGAACTACCAGGATCAACGAGGAGTTGCCCATTGACGACCAGCTGAAAAAAGAACTGAAGAAGATCCTGTTCTCGACACATAAAAGCGGAAGGATGTTTTATTACGGGCAGAAGGAAGGGGAAGTTGATGAAGAAGATCTCATTGAGGTGGCAGTCCCCGATAGCAGCAAACTCAGGCAGGTAAACCCTTCGGGATTGATTCGATGAGTTCACGGGTATAGGGGGAAACAGGATGGAAATAAACCTGGTCGGCCATACCTGTTTCTACCAGCCTTCCCCGCTGCATCACCATAATGCGGTCACTGATATAACGTACCACGGACAAGTCGTGCGAAATAAATACAACCGTGAATCCAAACTCCGCGCGCAGGTCATTCAGCAGGTTGAGTACCTGTGCCTGCACACTTACATCCAATGCAGATACCGACTCATCACAGACAATAAAGGAAGGGTTCATCGCTAGTGCCCTTGCAATAACGATCCGTTGCCGCTGGCCACCTGAAAATTCATGGGGATAACGATTGTAAAAAGCCGGATTTAGTCCAACCTTTTCCAGCAAATTGAATACCCGTTCGCGGATGGCCTGTTCACCAATAACCAGCCGGTGATAACGGATGGGCTCTGCTATTGCATTGCCAATACTGATACGCGGATTGAGTGATGAATAGGGATCCTGGAACACGATCTGCATCTCCCGGCGTAATCCGGCCAGGTCTTCTTTGTCAAATCCGGTATATTCTTTTCCCTTATAATAGATATGGCCCGATCCGGGTTTAATCAGCCGGAGCAACGCACGGCCAAGTGTGGTCTTTCCGCAACCGCTTTCACCAACAAGTCCCAGGGTTTCATTCCGGAATACTTCAAAACTTACAGAGTCCACCGCCTTAGTCCACGCAGTGGGTGTGCCGAAAAAATTTTTCCTTGATGGATACATCACAGTAAGGTCCTCCACCCTGATCAGTACCTCCGGAGATGATGGAGCCTGTAAGCCAGTGGGGACGGGCATCCGGACCATCGGTTTATTTTCAAGATAATCGCTTACTACCGGAAGCCTGAATCCTTTCTGGTGAAGGATGGGCCGGCATGCAAGCAATCCCCTGGTATACGGATGCACCGGGTTGGCAAAAAGATGCGGAGTAGTTTGTTGTTCCACTATCCCGCCCTTGTACATTACCACGGTGCGGTCGGCGATCTCCGCTACCACACCCAGGTCATGTGTAATAAAGATCACGGCCATGCCAGTTTCCTGTTGCAGTTCACGGATGGTGCGAAGGATATTTTTCTGGACCGTCACATCAAGTGCCGTAGTAGGTTCATCGCAGATCAGGAGCGCGGGTTCACAACACATGGCCATTGCAATCATGACCCGTTGTTTCTGGCCGCCGCTTAACTGGTGGGGGTATTTATTAAATACGCCCAATGGATCGGGAAGTTGCACACGGGCAAACCAGTGGAGGGTACCAGCCCGAGCAGCTGCCCGGCTCATTTTTTTATGGGCTCGCAGGGCTTCCATCACCTGGTCGCCACAGGTGAACACAGGGTTGAGTGAAGTCATCGGTTCCTGGAAGATCATGGAGATCCGGTTGCCACGAAGTTTTCTCATACCAGTGGCATCCATTGTCAACAGGTCGACCGGATCCGTACCCGCTTCAGCAAATAAGATATTACCGGTGGGATAAAAAGCAGTTGGTTCGGGTAATAACCTGAGGATCGATAAGGCTGTCACCGTTTTACCCGAACCTGATTCACCTACCAGCGCCAGGATTTCCCCGCGGGTCACCGAAAAACTGATATTCTTCACTGCATTCGTAACAGAATTTGCCGATCTGAAACCGACCGACAGATCTGTTATGCTTAGCAGTGGATGCATCAGGGTTTGGGGATCACTTTAATGAATAATTTTTTGCCGGGAGTGGGATAGTAGGCCATGCAAACGGCACAGTCAGTTTTAGTATCCTTTTCAATGGTGAAATAAAATTCATCGCCTGCGTTAATCGTTGAGGGGAAATCGCAGGGGTTGGCAATGCCAAATGCATTGGTATATGTCTTGCCGGTTGTTTCATCTGTCCAGGTAGTATTCACCAGGCTGGTATCGATATCGCCACTGGTAACAGTAAAGGTGTAATTGCTGCAGATGGCCTTGGTCTCCAGTCTTGCCTTAAGGGGGCCGCTGACTGCCTTTTGTTTTTTATTACATTTATCACCTGTAACAGCAAGGAAGAAAAGGGCAGGGGCGAGGATCAGTAGTTTCATAAAATTGATATAGTTCAGGGTTTGGAAATCTTTTTTTAAAATTTAAGATGGCGTACCGTCAGGCCATCATTGATGAGTTGTTTGAGTGAGTCGATACCAATCTCCAGGTGTCGTTCCACATACTGGGCCGTCACAGATTTATCACTCTCTTCCGTTTTAACTCCTTCAGGGATCATGGGCTGGTCACTTACAAGTAACAGTGCGCCGGTTGGGATCTTGTTAAAAAATCCTACCGTAAAAATAGTAGCCGTTTCCATATCAATGGCGTAGGCCCTTACTTTCTGCAGGTATTCCTTGAACTCTTCATCATGTTCCCATACGCGGCGGTTGGTGGTGTAAACGGTTCCGGTCCAGTAATCCACTCCATGGTCACGGATCGTGGTGGAAACAGCTTTCTGCAGCGCAAACGCAGGCAGGGCGGGCACTTCAGCGGGAAAGTAATCATTCGAGGTACCTTCGCCCCTGATAGCTGCGATAGGAATGATCAGGTCACCGATCTTGTTTCGTTTTTTTAATCCGCCGCATTTTCCAAGGAACAACACCGCTTTTGGCTTAATGGCGCTCAGCAGGTCCATTACCGTGGCGGCCGTGGGGCTGCCCATTCCAAAATTGATGATGGTGATATTATCTGCGGTTGCACATTGCATGGGCCGACCTTCACCTACCACCTGCACTTTGTTTGCAGCGGCAAACATGTATACATAGTTGCTGAAGTTGGTAAGGAGGATATACTTCCCGAAATTTTCCAGCTTCTCGCCCGTGTAACGGGGAAGCCAGTTGTTCACTATTTCTTCTTTTGTTTTCATCTTATTTTTTGATCTCCCTTAATCGTCAGGGTTTAAAACAAACGTAAACTTTCAGTTATCATCGCCACCGGTTACTTCCGGTAAAAGAAGCTGGTATCGGAAGCGAATTTAATCAATTACTTTTGAAGCATGTTGTTTATACAATATCCCGAACCCCGGTTCCGGATGCGCGAGCTGGACGGCCAAGGGTATATTTTTGACGGACTTCGTAAAAAATGGTTGCTGCTGACACCGGAAGAATGGGTGCGCCAGAATTTTATCAATTACCTGGTACAGGTAAAGAAATATCCTGCAACATTGATTGCACAGGAAAAAATGCTGGAACTGGGCGAACTTAAAAAAAGGTTTGATATCCTCGTATATGATGCTGCCCACCGGCCGTGGATGATGATTGAATGTAAGGCACCCACAGTTCCACTGAATGAAAATGTTCTGCATCAGTTACTGCGATATCATATCAGCATTCCGGTAGGTTATCTTATTATCACCAATGGAACCTCCGGTTACGGATGGGAAAAATCAAATGGCAGCCTGGTGCAACTGTCGGACCTTCCTGAATGGACTGGTAAAATCCCTTAGTTTGACGGCATATCAAATATCTTTTCATCAACAGGAACATTAAATTCGTATTTGTCCACCTTGATCAGCTGGGTTACCGCACCACCCACCTTATTGGTGAGCGTAAAGGGAAGTCTTACTCCATCCACGTTCCGGTAGTCCTCGTATGTGGTTTCTTCCTCCATATTGGTACCGTTAATGTTTTTTGTCATGGTTGAACGTATCAGATCGTTATTTGCTTCATTGATATAATAGTTGACTACCTGACCATATTTATCTGTCGATTTGATTTTCCAGGCCTTTGCACCATCAACAGTTTCCTCGCCAACCAGTTCCAGTTTGTCGCCATTTTTTTTACTGTCGAACAGGGGAGAGATCACCGATGTCTGGGCCCGCTGTCCTGCAATTTCAACTGAGTCCATCAGGGTAGGCGCCGGTGCACCGGCAAACTGGTTTATTTTCCATCCCTTTCCATCTTTGTATGACATTACCACGGCAGTACCCATTACTTCTACATTGGTTTTCACTGCCCTGTCGCTGATGATCTCCTGGGTGAGGGGAAACTCCATTCCCTGCACAGCAATGCTGGCAGTCATCTTCAACGTTTTGATCTTATCTGCATTGGAAACTCCGCCAACTGCAGTAATATATTTTTGCATGATGTCATTGACTGATTGGCTCCGTGCTGACAGGAACACTGAAGTGAGGGCAAGCAGCATTATAATTTTTCTCATAATTCCAGGTTTAGGTTGGACAATGAAGATAAAGAATCGGATGAAAAACCGGTGAATAACGGGAAACTTATTCTATTCTTAATGTATTGGCCGGATTTCGCCTTGATGCACGGGATACATGTAATCCTGCAATCCCTATTTCAATCACAGGGCGATCGGGCCGGTAAGCGCCGGCATCCACCACCTGAATTTCGCGTCAACCGTGGTTTGTATGCGGACCATGAACGAAAGGGGCTCAGCGCGAAGCCTCCAGCTGCCGTTTATACAACTGCACCGTATTCTCCAGTCCGAGCCAGATTGCATCAGTGATCAGGGCGTGACCGATACTTACCTCATCAATCCAGGGAATATTACGGGAAAAAAAACCGAGGTTCTGCAGGTCCAGGTCGTGCCCGGCATTAATTCCTAGTCCAAGCTCACGTGCCCTCACGGCCGCTGCAAGATACGGAGCCACTGCCCGTTCCTTTTCACCACCGGCATAAATACGTGCATACTGTTCGGTGTACAGTTCGATGCGGTCAGTACCGGTAGTGGCGGCGGCCTCCACCATTTTTATATCGGGATCAGTGAAGATCGATACGCGGATCCCCGCTGCTTTAAAAATGCCGATTATTTCTTTCAGGTAATCCTGGTGGGTAATGGTGTCCCAACCATGATCGGAAGTGAGTTGTCCGAGTACATCCGGCACCAGCGTTACCTGCTGCGGTTTTGTTTCCAGTACAAGATCAATAAATTTCTGTTCACGGCTATTGCCTTCAATATTGAATTCGGTTTTGATCTTCTTTTTTAATAACCGTACATCTTCATAACGGATATGGCGTTCATCGGGTCTTGGATGCACCGTGATCCCATCCGCACCGAAGCGTTCAATATCCAGTGCAGTCTTTATCAGGTCGGGATTATTGCCACCGCGTGAATTCCGCAGCGTGGCGATCTTGTTTATATTTACCGATAATGAAGTCATGATGCAAAGTTATTAAATAAAGCCCCTGCAATTAGCTGATCCGCACCGGCAGGGTAATTTTCCATTATGGTGGGTTTCGCCATAATCGCAGGTGAGTTCCTCCCCTTTTTTTATGGGCCGCAACGTATAGAATTCCACTTTACGGTAAGCCCGCCGCATAAATGTATTTGGATCGCAGGAATGGTTGATGTGACGGAGTGCATTCACATTCACACTGGCATCAAGCGCAATATCTTCATTGTCGAATTCCACCATGTAAAGAACATTATGTGGTTGTTTTTTTACCCGCTTCTGTGCTTCCCGGTAAGAGATGATCTCCCCGCCCATATTTCCAAGTTTACGTTTTGCGGGGATCGCAACAAGCGCAAAAGCTCCCTGGCCGGCAATGCGGCTGCTTGCGATCTTTAAAGGGTATTTCAGGTCCATATTTTTATTCCGGTTAAAATAAATCAAACAGGTGCCATAATAACACTCCCTGTTAGTGGGCAAAGATTTCGTTTTTCAGGGAAATAAGAAAGAATAAGATGGATCAGAACAATGATAACACGCCGTGACTGATCCTGGCTTCATGGTCCAGCAACCATTTCTTGCGCCAGATTCCGCCTGCATAACCGGTCAGCGCACGGTTAGCGCCAATAACACGGTGACAGGGAATGATGATTGCGATATTGTTCCGGCCGTTGGCAGCGGCTACTGCGCGGGTTGCTTTTGGGTCGCCCTGGCGGATGGCCAGCTGGATATAACTGATGGTGCGGCCAAACGGGATGGCCAGGAGTTCCGTCCAGACAGCTTGCTGGAAGCTGGTTCCAGCCTGGTCAAGGGGTAGTTCAAATCTTTTCCTGTCGCCATTGAAATACTGGATAAACTGATCCACACAATTGATCAGCAGGGGAGGAAGATCGTTATCGGCTTCAACGGCGGATTCCCCATCCTCGAAATTAACACCCGTGATACATCCGGTTGTACCGTTGATGCGGAGTTTGCCCAACGGCGACTGGTAGTATGTAGTATAAATTTTATCCAATTGGTTGCCCGTTCGATGTCGGTTTTCCCGGTTGCAATAAAATTACGTTATTGTTTTCATCATAAACACCGAGGACCAGGCACTGACTGAAAAAGTTGGCAATCTGTTTTGGCGGGAAATTGATGATCGCAACAACCTGCGTACCGGGAAGTTCTTCTTTTGAATATAATGTAGTAATCTGCGCACTCGACTGCAACACACCGATCTCTTTACCGAAATCGATTGATAACTGAAAGGCGGGGCGTTTTGCTTTGGGAAAATCAGCTGCGGCGATAATGGTACCCAGCCGTATATCTATTTTTTCGAAATCATTCCAGTTGATCGTATTCTTCATAGCCTTACATTTGACAGGTAAAAATAAAAATTTCCCTACCTTAACGCAAATATGCTTAGTATGAAAGTCCCGCATCAAAGTAAGATGTCCGCGTCCCGAAGAAAATTTATCCGTAATGCCGGCGTTGCAGCAGCCGGTTTTTTTATTGTACCCCGTGAAGTGCTCGGCCGCGGGTTTGTTGCACCAAGTGACAAACTGAATGTGGCCGGTATTGGTGTGGGTGGTAAAGGCGAGAGCGACCTCACCGAAATTGCAAAAAGCCCGAATGTCAATATCGTTGCACTCTGTGATGTTGACGACCGCCAGGCGGCGAAGTCAAGAGCCCGTTATCCCAAAGCAACGTACCAGCGCGACTTCCGCGAGATGCTGGACAAACACAAAAACTCAATCGATGCCTGTGTGATCTCTACGCCCGATCATACCCATGCAGTAGCCACAATTGCAGCTATGCAGCTTGGCAAACACGTGTATACCCAGAAACCCCTCACGCATGATATTTATGAAGCAAGGATCCTGGCCGATGCAGCAAGGAAATATAAGGTGGTGACCCAGATGGGTAACCAGGGGGCATCGGGCGACGGTGTGCGCAAGGCCAAAGAAATGTACATGGCCGGTATGATTGGTGAGGTAACAGAAGCCAAGGGTTGGACCAACCGCCCTGTATGGCCACAGGGTATTGAAACGCCATCGGGTAAGTTTGCCGTTCCTTCCGAACTGGACTGGAACCTCTGGCTGGGACCAGCCAAAGCCATTGATTATAATCCGGCCTACCTGCCATTCAACTGGCGTGGATGGTGGAATTTTGGAACAGGTGCCCTTGGTGATATGGCCTGCCATATCCTTGATGCCATGTACCGGCTCCTTCCGATCGATTATCCGGATGCGGCAGAATGCAGCATGTCGAATATCTATAAGGTGATGTGGAAAGCAGAAAATTATACGGATAGCTGTCCAACCTCGTCGATTATCCACCTCAATTTCCCAAGAACGGATAATAAAGGGGATATCAAATTCTCCTGGTACGATGGTGGATTACTGCCCGAACGTCCGGAAGAATTATTACCGGAAGAAGCATTCGGCAACTCCGACGGCGGACTGCTGCTGATAGGAACAAAGGGAAAAATGTTGCTGGATGTATATGGCGCAAACCCGCGCCTGCTGCCACTTACAAGGATGCAACAGGAAAAAATGCCGGAACCCACACTGAAACGTGTACCTGAAGGACATTATGTACAATGGGTGAACGCATGTATTGCAGGTCATGGAAAGGGTGAAGTAAGTTCGCCGTTTGAATTCGCGGGACCCCTCACCGAGGGTATCCTGATGGGTAACCTTGCTATCCGCAGTTATATGCTGGAAGATAAAGAAACCAAAACATCAAACGGAAGATGGCCCGGCAGGAAAAAACTGTTATGGGATGCAAAGAATATGAAGATCACCAATTTTGAACCGGCGAACCAGTATGTAAAATCAACATACAGGGATGGCTGGAAACTTGCGTTGTAATTCATTCAGGAAAGAAAGCTCTTCAGTTTGTATTCCTTTATAAAACCAAGGAGCGGAATAAAAAAAATCACGTGGGTCCACCACGTGATTTTTTTTTGATTACCGGTATTGTTTAACGCAGGTAACTGCGCAGCATCCACGCCATCTTTTCATGCTGTTTGAGTAAACCGGTAAGGAAATCGGAACTGCCGATATCCTTAAACTCCTCATCGAACTGCACGATTAATTTACGCAGGCGCTGGATCAGGATCTCATGGTCGCCTTCGAGGTTGGCGATCTGTAATTTTTGTTCAGTGGGTGCTTCCGGTTCTTCCAGGGAAGCCAGTTTGATTATTTCTTTAAGCCTTCCTTCCGCAAAATGACCAATGGTCCGGATCCGTTCTGCAATCTCGTCGATTGTTTCGGCCAGGTCGGTATATTGATGTTCATAGAGTTTATGGAATTCCATAAAGCTGGGGCCCTCCACACTCCAATGGTAATTACGGGTTTTATTATAAAGGATGTGTTCGTCTGCCAGCAGTTTGTTCAGTTCCAGGGCAACGGCCTGGCGGTTTTTTTCAGTGATGCCGATGTTGACTTTCATAATTTAAACTTTGGTTTGAGTTATTCAGGAAAATCCTTATCCGAAGTTAATCCAAAAGACCGGCCAATTCCATCAGTTCTTTCTGTTTGTATACATCTTTATCAGTAAAACATTTGCTGAATTCTTCAATCAGCTGGCGGATTACTTCTTTGTTTTTCCTTGGCTGGAAGAAGCTGGATACGGGCTGGACGCCGATCCTGCGGAAATAATTTTCAGCATCCTGGTGCGTAAATACCTGGCCTGTTGAAGGGTCAATGAAAAAATCTATATGGTCAAACGGGTCGGCCAGGTTATCTGACGAATAACCCGGTTTGAAATAGGCAACAACAAATTGTTTGGGAATATTCACTGCGCGCACGGGTATGTCCAGCAATTCACAAAGAAGCAGGTAAAGCAGGCCATTACTGATCTGGTTGCCTCTTTTGGATTCAATGATCTTGTGCAGCATGAATTCGTTTGGTTCCTTGTAATTGATCTCAGTACCCTTTAGCCCGTAATAACTATACAGGATACTGGTTACAATATTGATCTGCTCAAGCGGAGTGAGGTAATTGTTCAGCTCCAGCCAGATATTCCGGCGGATTTTTTCCACCTCTTTTAAAACGGGAGCGGTGGTAAGATCCGGATACTGGAATTTGGCCACCAGTAAACCTCCGATCAGCAGGTCGTGATGACCCGAAACATTCCACTGCCGGATATCTTCCGTAAGATCCCTGAAATGCAGGCGATGGATCAATAGCTCAATACGTTCCTGTGTCTGTTCATCGGGAGTGGTTTCCCATAAATGTTCCAGGTTGGGAATGATTGGTTTTCCAAAGTCCACTATTTTATCCGACACTACATCAAATACTTCCTGGTCCGGATCGTCGATCAGGTGAAGCAGTGCAGATATGACTTTGTTTGATTCCATGGTTAAATGCAATCACAATATCTCCATTGCAGGGCAAAGCAAATAGTTAAACTTTTCCACACGCTGGGGAAATGGCTGCAGTTGGAAGTTATATTGTTTTGCGGCAAACACAAAGCCAGTCAAATGGCATCGGTTCTTTCAGCCAGGAAGGTGGTGCTACGAACTCTGTATGCCAGTCGTACTCCACTTTATGTTGTTCTTCCATTTCAAAACCTGCTTTGGAGAGTGTAAGCTGCAGTTCTGGTCCCAGGTAATGTTTGGTAGCTACCTCATCAATCTCAACATTACCCTGTTGTATATTCCGGTACCGGCTTGCGGCTTCCGTGTCGCTGATCTTCTGGCGAAACAACGTTGCATCGATCTTGTACTGTTTCTGGATGATGCGGCTGAGTAACCATGATTCGAGGGAGGGTACCACCAGGATCAGATATCCGTTGCGGCGCACTGCTTTGGATAACTGGTTAAAAAAACGTGCGCGTTTAATCAGCGAATCACTCAGCACTGCGTTGATGCAGATCGCCATATCATAACCCTTCATGGTTATCCTTGCCGAAGAAAGATCTGCCCGCTGGTAAATAATATTGGTGAGATGGGAATACTTTTTCTGTGCAATTGCCAGGTTACGCGAGGAGATGTCCACAGCCGTGACCTGGCTGAAGAGTGGCGACAACACGGGTAACCATTTACCAACGGCACAACCGGCATCTACCACCTTCTGGTTTTTTGATGCGCGCGACTGAATAGCGTGGCGGATAAGTTCTTTTTTATCCTGCTTCAGTACATCGAAGATTTCTTCCTCATACGATGGCGCTATTTTTTCCCAGTACTTGCGTTCCACTATTGTTTCTTTTTAGGGGCTGCCTTTTTTGCAGCGGCTTTTTTAGGTGCCGCCTTTTTTGCTGCCTTCTTTTTGGCAGGGGCCTTTTTTTCTTTTTTGGAGAATGCACCAGGGATTTCTGCCTCGATCATTTTTTTTACATCGTCCAGGCTCAAAACAGCTGCTTCCTCCGGTGTATACTTCGTATCATCTTCCTTTCTTCCCATCTTCACCATCTTCTTGCCAAACCGGATATATGGTCCCCATCTTCCATTCTCCAGTGCAATCTTTTCATCGGCCCAACGCTGGATAAAACGATTGGCTTCCTTACTCACTTTTGCAGCGATGAGTTCATCCATATCGGCTTTGGAAAGATGGTCAAAATCGTATCGGCGGGGTACGTTGATAAACATGCCATCCCATTTTATAAACGGACCAAAGCGGCCCTTCCCCTTGGTGATGGGTTTGTCATCATAAGTGCCAACAGGTGCATCTGCGGTTTGTTTTTCCTTTATCAGTTCTATGGCACGGTTAACATCAACCGTGGACAGATCTGTTCCGCGCGGGATGGAGATATATTCTTCGCCCCATTTAACATAGGGTCCAAACCGGCCTACATTAACGGAGATATCTTTTTCTTCGTAAGTGCCCATGGTGCCCTGGATCGAAAAAAGCTCCATTGCTTCTGTAAAACTGATGGTCTCGATACTCTGTCCGGTAGGGATTTTTGCAAAACGGGGTTTCTCTTCATCTTCAGCCTGGCCAATCTGTACCATTGGTCCATACCGCCCCATACGTGCCACTACGGGTTTGCCCGATTCGGGATCAACACCCAGAACACGTTCTCCCTTGATCCGTTCTGCAGTTTCAATGGTATTGTCAACATCCTTTTTAAAAGGATCATAGAATTCGTGTAACATCTTCGGCCACTTCATCCGGCCCCCGGCCACCTCATCGAACTCGTGTTCGATTTTTGCGGTGAACCCATAGTCCATGATCACATCGAAATATTGTTTGAGGAAGTCGGTAACTACCAGTCCCAGATCGGAGGGAAAGAGTTTCGATTTTTCCGCACCGGTATTTTCCTGTTCCATCTGTTTTGCGATTTTTCCATCCTTCAAAACAAATACCCTGAAATCGCGACGGGTTCCTTCCTTATCCCGCTTCTCCACATATCCGCGTTTAAGGATGGTGGAGATGGTAGGAGCATAGGTAGATGGCCGGCCGATTCCCAGTTCTTCCAGTTTTTTAACCAGTGATGCTTCCGTGTAACGGGGAAGCGGGCGCGAAAAACGTTCAGTTGCCTTCATCTCGCGAAGCGGCAGTTCCTGACCCGGAATAAGCGGGGGCAACATCCCTTCCTGTGTTTCTTCTTCCGACTCCTCATCATCGCGGTCTTCGCGGTATACTTTAAGGAAGCCGTCAAACTTCAGGACTTCCCCCGTTGCAGTGAGCTCTTCCTTATTGGTAGAGATGCTGATCTTTGCAATTGTTTTTTCCAGTTCTGCATCAGCCATCTGGCTGGCCATGGTGCGTTTCCAGATCAGTTCATATAATCTTTTCCAGTCCGGTTCCTCCACCGTGATATGATTCATATACGTGGGGCGGATCGCTTCGTGCGCTTCCTGGGCCGATTCATTCTTGTTCTTGTATTTGCGGAACTGATGATAGTTATCGCCATACATTCCCTTTACTGTGCGGGTGATATCGCCAAGGGCTGTATCACTCAGGCTTACACTGTCGGTTCTCATGTAGGAAATATGACCGTTCTCATACAGTTTCTGGGCGATGAGCATGGTGCGACTCACACCATATCCCAGTTTCCTGGATGCTTCCTGCTGAAGGGTGGAAGTGGTAAAAGGCGGAGCGGGTGAACGACGTGCGGGTTTAACCTGCACATCCTTCACTTTATAATCGGCACCGGTACAACTTTCCAGGAATTTTTCGGCATCATCGGCCGAATTATATTTATTGCCTTCGGCTTTAAACCCGATGGCCTTATTGGTAACATCAGTAGCGGTAAACCAGGCATCAATTTTAAAACTGCTCTGGGGCGCAAATGCATTGATCTCGCGTTCGCGTTCGGCGATAAGGCGAACGGCCACACTTTGTACGCGACCAGCACTGAGGTTGTTTCGCATACTCATCTTTCTCCACAGTACGGGACTGAGTTCAAACCCCACAATACGGTCGAGGATCCGCCTTGCCTGCTGGGCGTTCACCAGATTCATGTCAAGCGTACGCGGATTGGCCACGGCGGCTTTGATGGCAGGCTGGGTGATTTCATGGAATACGATCCGTTTGGTGGTGGCGGGATCCAGGCCCAGCACTTCACAGAGATGCCAGCTGATTGCTTCCCCTTCACGGTCCTCATCCGTTGCAAGCCATACTTCGCCGGATTTTTTTGCAAGTGAACGCAGTTCTTTCACCACCTTCTCCTTGTCGTCCGGAACGATATAACTGGGTTTGAAATCATTTTCCAGGTCAATGCCCATACCCGCCTTTTCCAGGTCACGGATATGGCCATAACAGCTCTTCACCTGGAAGTCGCTCCCAAGTATTTTTTCAATGGTTTTCGCCTTCGCCGGGCTCTCCACGATCAACAGATTTTTCGCCATATTCACTCCTTATTTATAGAGATTGTCATCACCCACAAAAACTGCAAGGTAGAACAAGAATTATAATTTTTCAGCTAAACCGGTTCTGAGCACCCGTTGATGAGAGGTCAGGACGAATCAAATGATGAAAAATCATATCCTGAAACCCTTGCCTGTCAAGGGTTTCAGGCTTACCTGAAAAAATCTTTAAATAAATCAGGGAGTCAGGATTTTCCTTTTGAAGTGTTCGCTCAGCGTTTCTGCCCATGAAGCATACACTTTTGCCGAGGGATGAAGGCCATCTGCAACCAGCATATCAGGGTTATCACCGGCCAGTTGGGTGCCTGGTGTTATGTCAATAAAATCAATCTTGTATTTCCTGCAGATGAGCGCGCACACTGCATTGTATACTTCAATTTCCTTACGGGCAATTGTTATATCGCGGTTGGTTTTATCGGGCAGGTTGATCTTTGCAAAGGGGGTTACACTCCAGTCGGGAATGGATAATACGACAACCCTTTCGGTTCTATCCCCGGTAAATTCCAGTGCCTCGTGAAGTAATATTTCAAACTCCTCGCTGAAGTCGGCAATATCGAGGCAGCGGTACTGGTTATTGACACCGATCAGCAGGCTTACAAAATCATATTCATCCCTCAGTTCAGCATCGCTGATTCCATCAAGAAGTTCGGAGGTGGTCCATCCGGTTTTGGCAACAATTTCGGGAGCCTCAAAAAGGATACCTTCTTCTTTCAGGAGCTCAACCGTGCGTGATGGAAAATTGTCCTCAAAGGGCACACCTTCACCAATAGTGTAAGAGTCACCCAATGCGAGGTAGGAATAAATGTTGATGTTTTTTAACTGATCCATGTAAGTATAATAATTAAAGAAGGTTTGATTTGGTAAAGTTAAAGGATAGTGAAGCATCCCGGTTTGTTCTGTATGCCCGGCAATGTAATATTTATTCTCTCACAGAAAACCGGTGATGGCCCGTACCACTTCCGGGTCACGGTAAATACGGCGGTGACCCAGTCCCTCGGTAATCAGAAACTCCACATTCGGATAGTTGGCATCAATCACTGGCTGGAGATCCCGGAAGGGGGTGATCATGTCGCTCCGGTCGTGGGCCCAGAGGACAGACGACCGGATCTGTTTCAGGGCACGGTTGATGGAAAACCATTCAATATCCTGACCACTCAGTTCGTTGATAATATTTTCCATTTCCTGGCGCACTTCCGGGTTGCGGATCCCTGCCAGCTGATAGTATTGTTCAAGTGTGGTGGAGGTCCGTGTCAATGGTGCAACCAGTGCCAGCCGCATCAATTCATTCTGCGGTGTTTCGGCAAGTACCAGGCTGATGGCAAGTCCACCGAATGAATGGGCGATAAACCTGGTAGCCGGTCCATATTCCCGCTGGATAAAATGGACGAAGTCGCGGTATTGCATTGCATTCATCCTTTTGCCTCCACTTTTGCCATGTGCCGGTGCATCAAAGGCAAGGACTTCATAACCTTTTGCCGTAAGCGGAACTACATAATGTTCGAAATTGATCACCGACGATTCAAATCCATGGAGGATCAGTACACGGGTATGTCCACCCCTGTTCCAACGGTAACCACGGATGGCCGTGTTTTCAAAAACAGTATCGATGATCTCTGCCTGGAGGAAACTTCCGGAGGGTTCCGACAGGTTGCGGACCTGCGGTGTACAAAAAAGCCGGAAGGCCGACCTTGCAGCAAGTTTGGGGGAGAAAACAGCCAGCAGTCTTAGTTTCAGGCGGATCAGTTCAAGGGCGCTTTTTTGTAGTAATTTCATGCCCTACAAATGTAAACATGAATATTGTAATAATTGGTTCGGGTAACGTGGCTGCAGTATTGGGAAGGATGTTCATAAAAGCGGGACATACTATCCTGCAGGTGATGAGTCGTAATGCACAGGCTGCAAGTGAACTCGCCTATGAATGGGATACCGAATCGGCAAACTATATGAGTTTACTGAACCGGGATGCCGACCTGTACATGATCGCTGTTTCGGATGATGCCATCGGATCACTGGTGTCCGACCTCCGTTTACCAGGTGCATTGGTGGTCCATACCGCCGCTTCTGTTTCAAAAGAGATCCTCCGCCAGGTTAGTGAGGATTATGGTGTATTGTATCCTTTACAAAGTCTCCGTAAGGAAATGCGGGCCATACCTGGCATACCTTTATATATTGATGCATCAAATGAACGGTCAATGAAAAAACTGGTGGATCTCACCAGCTCCCTTTCTCCCTACAATGCACAAACTGCATCTGACGACCAGCGGGTGAAACTGCATCTCGCTGCCGTGATCGCCAGCAATTTCACCAACCACCTGTATGCGCTTGCAGAAGACTATTGTAAAAAAGAAGGTATCGATTTCACACAATTATACCCGCTGATCCAGGAAACTGCATCGAGGTTATCTGTTGCCAGTGCCGCATCCCTGCAAACAGGTCCGGCCGCAAGGGGCGATGAACATACTATCAATGCACATCTCGCGTTACTTCGCCCGTTTCCACAACTGGAAAAGATTTACCGGATCATGTCGGAAAGCATCCGGGAGTCTGCCTAGTTACCATTCATCAATTATTTAAAGAGTCAACAAAAATATCAATGAGTAAATCCGGTCTTTTTAAACCTATCACCACTTTTGTTTTTGATATGGACGGTGTGTTAACCGATGGCAAAGTGCTGGTGCTGGAAAACGGCCTGCAGGCAAGGATCATGAGTATCCGTGATGGGTATGCCATCCAGCTGGCAGTAAAAAAAGGTTACCATGTAAGTATTGTTTCAGGTGCCGATTCGGCGCCCGTGACCGACCGGTTACAAAAACTTGGTGTAACGGAAATCTATATGGCAGTAAGGGATAAAGGAAGTTTTATCCGTGACTATTGCCGCGACCGCTCAATACCCAGGGAACAATTACTCTTTATGGGAGATGATATGCCCGATCTTCCTGTTGCCGGCATGGCCGGTTTATTCTGCTGTCCCGCTGATGCCATTGAAGAAATCAGGGCCGTGGCCGGATATATTTCTCCGGTAGCAGGTGGTAATGGTTGCGTACGCGATGTGATTGAGCAGGTACTGAAATTAAATGGACACTGGACCGGTGATACGTCCATCACTTCAAGCTGATGGATATGCCGTTTCTCCTTATCTTCCGAAAAATTATCATGCAATGAGACTGATCGCCGCGTTTTTTAAAATGATCAGGCTTCCCAATCTGTTCTTCCTGGCACTGACGCAGGTGTTGTTCCAGATCTGCATTTTTTATCCGCTGTACCAACAGGACCTGCCCGTGAACGATACCCGCAATTTTATCCTGCTGGTTCTGGGTTCAATGTTTATTGCTGCGGCAGGTTATATCATCAATGATTATTTTGATATCAATATTGATGAGGTCAACAAACCCCAGCGAATGGTGGTTGACCGGTTTATCAGCAGGCGTTGGGCCATTGCCTGGCACTTCATGCTCAGTTCAAGCGGGGTTATTCTGACTGCCCTTGCATTACCGGTGCTGCAGAAATGGTACCTGGTGCTGGCCAATATATTCTGCGTAATCCTCCTCTGGTTTTATTCCACCACATTCAAACGTAAGCTGCTGATCGGAAACCTGGTCATTGCCGTACTGACCTCCTGGACCATCCTCGTAATTTTCTTTTCCAAATTAAGTATCCACGATGCACTGGGTGAACACCATCCGGGACAGGCTAAATTTTTCCGGTTTGCCTTCCTGTATGCGGGTTTTGCATTTATCATAACACTGATCCGCGAAGCCATCAAGGACGTGGAAGACCGTGAGGGCGATGAACGGTACGGATGCCGTACCATGCCGATTGTATGGGGAGTGAATGTAACAAAAGTGTATACCGCTATCTGGCTGATTATACTGGTAGGTATCCTTTGTATTATCCAGGTTTATATCCTGCAATTCCAGTGGTGGTGGGCCGTGGTTTATTGTGTTGTTGCCATTGTGATACCCCTGTTTGTTATCGGGCGCAAACTTCAGAATGCATCAACAATACGTGATTACCACCAGCTGAGTCAATATACCAAGTTTGTGATGTTTACCGGGATTCTCTCCATGATCTTTTTTTATTTTTACCTATGAATCCGATTTTACTCGCATCTGCTTCGCCACGTCGCAAACAATTACTTGAATGGGCAGAGATTCCCTTTGAAGTAATTATTAAATGTACCGATGAAAGTTATCCGCCCGGTCTTTCCCCATCCGAAACCGCCATCCATATAGCGCGCAATAAAGCACTTGCCATTATACCCCAATATCCGCAGCGGGTGGTGCTGGCTGCTGATACGATTGTGGTGCTGGGCGACCGGATTATTGGTAAACCAGCCGACCGTACCGATGCTATCAGTATCCTGAATGATCTTTCCGGCCGGACCCACCAGGTGATCACCGGCGTTGCGATTATGCAGGGAACGAAAGAACGGGTGTTTGCCGACATCACCGAAGTAAGTTTCCATCCACTGGACAGTGAGGGAATAGAATTTTATGTCGATAAGTATAAGCCATATGATAAGGCTGGTGCATACGCTATCCAGGAATGGATCGGGGTCACCGGTATCCGGTCTGTGAGCGGCGATTTTTATAATGTAATGGGTCTCCCCGTCAGCCGCGTAGTGAGATCTCTCCGGGAATTTATGGCTGATTGATTATTTTCCGGATTCCAATCAGGATTTTACAGATTCCCTCCCGTTTTTTTCCCATGGTTCCGGCCTTCCCATTCATCATCTTTACCCGGGCTGAACCAGTTAAACAAGTCATCATTGGCATTACTGAATGATTAGCCGAAAAGAAATGCCGGTTGCTGAATTGATTGGACACCGGATCGATGGATCGGCTGAAACCTGGCGACATGACGGAACAACTGCTTCAATTTATCTGGCGATTCCAATATTTTAACCGGAATGAACTGTCGGCTGTAACAGGCGAAAAAATTATGGTGGTCCATCCGGGAATGCTGAACCGCGACCAGGGGCCCGACTTTGCCAATGCAATGATCCATATCAATGGTATTCGCTGGGTGGGCAATGTGGAGCTTCACCTGCGTACATCCGACTGGCGAAAACACCAGCACCAGGACGACCGCAACTATGGCAATGTGGTCCTGCATGTGGTATGGAAACACGATAGTATGGTAAATGATATTCCCGTACTGGAACTGCATGACCGCATACCGGGACTCCTGTTTTCAAAATATGAACAGCTCATGCGTAACCAGGCCTATATACCATGTAACGGTAATACCAGTCATCTCACGGCATTGGGATGGTTGTCATGGAAAGACAGGTTGCTCTTTGAAAGACTGGAAAGGAAGGCTTCGTTAATCAGGTCGTTTAACAGGGCAAATGGAAACGACTGGGAAACCACCTGCTGGTGGATGCTTGCGCGGAATTTCGGATACAAGGTGAATGCAGATGCTTTTGAAACAATGGCCCGTTCGGTCGACAAACGGATCATCGCAAGGCAAAAAAACAATATCATCAGGCTGGAAGCATTACTGCTGGGGCAGGCAGGGTTACTCGGCCCTCCCGCCACAGATCAATACAGTCAGCACCTGGCGGCAGAATATCATCTTCTTTCCCTGAAGTATGGACTTACAGCAATTCCGGTGCAGGTAAATTTTTTGCGGATGCGGCCCCGTAATTTTCCCAGCCTGCGTCTGGCCCAGCTGGCAATGATTCTTCACCGGTTCGATAACCTGCAGGTCCGGCTGCTGGATACTGCTGTTCTCCGCGACATGAAATATTTACTGCAGGTTAAAGCATCGGACTACTGGGACAATCATTACCGGCCCGGAATCCGTTCGGCTGGTGCCTCAGGGAAACTCGGGAGTTTTATGGCAGGTAATATTATTATCAATACCGTTGTGCCATTATTGTTTGAATATTCCACTGCTACCGGAGACGAACGTTATGGCCAGCGTGCTATTGGCTGGTTACAACAACTTTCAAGGGAAAACAATTCACTCACTGATACCCTGGAGACGTTCGGGTTCGGGCAGGAGAATGCATTTGACAGCCAGGCTGTCATCGAACTCAAAAGCCAGTATTGCGATCAGCGCCGTTGCCTTGATTGTGCAGTTGGATATTCCATTCTTAACCCCAGGCACCCCAATCTATGAAAACTTCAATATCGGGATGGATACTGTGCATCACCGGACAGTTATGCCCGGTATTTTTGAGGATTGTCTTAGTTTTTTCGTCCAGGTCACGCAGATGTTCAGGAATATGGAAGAAAACACGGATGCCGCCAACACGGCGGGGTTCGGATTTCATAATTTTTAACACTTCCAGTTTAACAAAGTCCAGGTCGAACCCCATGGTCCGGGCCTTGATGCCCATTACGGTGACCATGCAGGTGCCAAGACTGGTGGCCAGCAGGTCTGTAGGGGAGAACCTTTCCCCCTTCCCATTGTTATCAACAGGGGCGTCCGTTTCGAAATCGGAGCCGCTTTGCAGGTGAGTACAGACAGTTCGAAGGTCGCCGGTATAAAGTACTGTAGAGGTCATTTCAATTTTTGCCCTAAATTTACGTTATACAAGTACCGAAATCGCTCTTATAACTCAAAAGAAAGTTTGTGAAGAAATTTTGCCTGATTGTTTCTGTAGTGTTGCTTGCCAGCGCTGCCCAGTCGCAAAGCTCCCGTGAGGACAGGCTTCAAAGAAAAGAAGCCAAGAAAAATCGAATAAGTGAGCTGATAAGACAGTCCGAGGAGGGTGTACTGGTGTTTGAACGCCAGAGCATTTTCGGAATCCAGTTGCGCACAAACGGGTATGGTGTCTTCTATGAACTGGGTTTTATGAAGACCAACAGGAAGACGAATATCTTTCGAATTGATGTTGCAGAAGTGAAACATCCAAGGGAAGAAAAATTATTTGGCGGAAGTTTTCCCTTTGGATCTCCATTCGTATATGGCAAAATAAATTATTTCTATCCGGTATCACTTGGATTTGGCCAGCAATATATACTTGGCCAGAAAGGCAATAAAAACGGAGTGGCAGTATCGGCCATCTACAATGCCGGACTGACGCTTGGTTTACTGCGACCATATTATATTACGATCGAAGATGCTACCAGGAATCCGAAGACCATCAGGTTTACTGAATCGGATAGTACAGAATTCCTGGGCGGTCCGTTCCTTAGTCGTGGCGGTTTCGGAAAAGGCTGGAGTGAGATCAAGGTTAAACCAGGTGCGTTTGCAAAACTTGCGATGAGATTTGACTGGGGACGCTTTAATGAAACGGTGAGTGGAATGGAGATCGGGTTGAGTGCCGATTATTATACAGATGATATTCCCATCCTGCTTTTCCAGAATGATAAAAAGTTGTTCTTCCAGGGCCATCTCGCCATTCTTTTCGGGCGACGGAAGTAGTGTCGCCGTTTTATTTATTTATCATTACCCCGTAATTTTGTCCTATGACAGAACTCCCTATAGTTTCTTCCACAAATACACCGTCGCCGGCACAGCGGATCAAAAAGCCGGACTGGCTTAGGGTTAAACTTCCAATCGGCGAAAGTTATAAACATGTAAGGAGCCTGGTTGATACACATAAACTCCATACGATCTGCGAAAGTGGTAACTGCCCGAATATGGGTGAATGCTGGGGTGCCGGCACCGCCACATTTATGATCCTCGGAAATATCTGTACCCGGAGTTGCGGTTTCTGTGCAGTGGCAACGGGAAGACCTGAACCGGTTGACTGGGATGAGCCACAGCGGGTGGCAGAAGCTATTCACCTGATGAAGGTGAAACATGCTGTTATTACATCGGTTGACCGTGATGAACTGAAAGACGGCGGAGCTGCCATCTGGTATAATACAATCAAGGCCGTAAAGGCACTGAATCCCGATACTACACTCGAAACCCTGATTGGTGATTTTAAGGGGAACAAGCCTGATATCGCAAGGGTTATTGAAGCCGCACCAGAAGTGGTTTCGCATAATATTGAAACAGTGGAACGTCTTACCCGCCAGGTGCGGATCCAGGCTAAATACTGGAGAAGTATGGAAGTAATCCGGACCCTGAAAGAAGGCGGACGCCGCACCAAGAGTGGCATCATGCTGGGTCTCGGGGAAACGCGCGAAGAAGTATTCCAGACCATCCGCGACCTGCATGATAATGGCTGCGACGTGATTACTATCGGCCAGTACCTGCAGCCAACACAGAAACACCTGCCTGTTAAACGGTTTGTCCATCCTGATGAGTTTAATGAGTACCGCGATTTCGGATACAACCTGGGGGTCGACTATGTGGAAAGCGGTCCGCTGGTCCGGTCATCCTACCACAGCGAAAAGCATGTATTCAAGGGATACGGACGTAAGCTTTGGGAAACCTCCCGGAAAGAAGGAATGCTGTCCTGATCGCAGCCACCGTACTGGATAAAACATTATCTTGCCAGTCAAGCATGAAATTTTTGATCCGGGGATTCTTTTTATTTTCGGTGCTGGTTTACAGCATTGCTGTTTCAGCGCAGTCAGGCACCTATATATCAAATGGGAGTGCATTACCTGTCACCTGCAATTGTTACAGGCTTACAACTGCCAACACGTTCACCAGCGGCAGCGTATGGAATGCAACGAGGATCGATCTTACCAGTTCCTTCGATTTTATTTTTAATGTATATCTGGGATGCCAGGATAATAATGGTGCAGACGGTATTGTTTTCATGCTGCAGCCAAAGGGTACAAGTGTGGGTGCTTCCGGGGGCGGACTCGGTTTTGAAGGAGTGGTTCCATCGGTGGGTGTTACACTCGATACCTGGCAGAATGATAATAACAGGGATCCGTCTTATGATCATATCAGCATCCAGACCAATGGCGATCTCACACATGGTTCCGACCTGAGTGGTCCGGTGCAGGCTTCTGTCAGCAATTCCAATATCGAAGACTGTCAGTGGCATACACTTCGTATATCATGGGATGCAGCTACTTTTACGCTGCGTGCTTATTTTGACGGCACCCTTCGGGTCACCAGTACATATAACCTTGTTAGTAATATTTTCAACGGCGACCCCCTGGTATACTGGGGCTTCAGTGCGGCAACCGGCGGCTCATATAACCTGCAACAGTTCTGTACCGCACTCAATCCGCTTTTCACGACCAATCATCCCGATAATACTGCCTGTGAAGGCGAGTCCATTACTTTTTCCAACAGTTCGGAATCCTTTGCCCCGGTGAGTAGCTATTACTGGGACCTGGGTGACGGTACTACCTATAATGTTCAAAATATCCCTCCGCATACTTATCCTGGTGCCGGTTTGTATAATGTTAAGATGGCCATTAAAGGTTTTGATGGTTGTGAAAGTGATACCTTGTACCGCACGATCACCATTGGTGATTATCCGGTGGCCAGCTTTGCGATAAGTGATACCTGCGCAGGCCAGCAACCGGTATTACTCAATGGATCCACGGTAAATGTGGGCAGCATCAGTCAATGGAACTGGCTGGTGGATGGTAATGCCCTGCCGTCTACCCCTTCACCTGATCTTTCAAACCTTGTACCCGGACAACATTACCTGGATCTCTCGGTGACCAGCAATCACGGATGTGTTTCAACACCAGTACAACAGGCTTTTGAACTGCTTCCTGTTCCGCAGGTGAGTGGATCAGCCAGCGATGGATGTGTAAACGAGACCATCGGGTTCAATGCAGTACAGGTCGATAATGCTACCACAATAAATTCCTGGAACTGGACCTTCGAAGAAAACCGGGTATCACCCCGACAAAACGTATCACATATTTTCAGGGAGCCCGGAAACTATGATGTGCAGTTATATGCCACTGCTGATAACGGTTGCAGGTCGGCCACCAGTACTGTACCCGTCTTTGTAAACCAGGCCGTGGCCAATGCAGGCAGGGACACTATTGTGATTAAAGACGATCCGTACCAATTGAACGGTACTGGCGGGGTAAGTTATTCCTGGTCGCCAGATATCTGGATTAACGATGCCGCAACGGCCAGTCCTGTAGTAACTCCACAGGATAATATCACCTACTGGCTTACTGTCACCACCGCAGAAGGCTGTGTTGACAGGGATGATATCAGCCTGGAAGTGTTTAAGGGTTCGGAGATTTATGTGCCAACCGGCTTTTCTCCCAACAACGATAATATAAATGACAAACTGGGTCCTTATTATATCGGTATCAGGGATATTGAATACTTCATGATCTATAACCGCTGGGGACAATTGATTTTCTCTTCGCGCGACCGCAACCGCCAATGGGATGGTACTGTTAATGGCATCACACAACCCACCGGTGTATATGTCTGGCGGCTTGCTGCAGTTGACTATATTGGTAAAAGGTATGAAAGGAAGGGATCGATCACACTTATCCGGTGACCTGCAGCGATGCGGCAGTTAAAAATAAAATACGGCAATGGGCTGACTGTAAACCGGCACTGGACTGAAATCCATTTAATGCAGGGCGGACAAGGCATCTTTCCTAAAACCCCTTCAACGCCGACCTTATCAGCGAATCCTTTTGAGCAGGTGTAAGTTTTAAGTTGTATAAAAAGAATGCATCTTCCCAGCCACCATACGTACTATTGGGAAGGATTATAAAACGGTTTCCGAACTCTTCTGCCGAGATACGTTCATTTAGCATCCGTTCCGCCTCTGTTTTTTTATCAAACAGCTGGCTGAAGTCGGCCAGGTTATCACCCAGCAACAATACAATATCATGTGTGGCAGCTACACGTGATCGCCTGGTCTCCTTACTTGAAATATCAGCCCGCATAATCAGGTGCTGGTCATCAGCAAATGGAAAATTGAATCTGCGCAGGTTGGCAAGTGTGGAGGTGCGTTCCGTTTCATCGCGGTTGGTTATATAAAAAACCTCCATTCCCTTTGAAGCCGCGTACCTGAAAAAAGTTAGTGAACCCTGCAGTGTATCCGCAGCTGCTTTTGAGGTCCATTCTTTCCATGATGATGCTGTATAGTCCATTCCAAGTAATGCCTGGTGCACGGCATATGGGCTGTTATCGAGAATGGTTTCATCTATATCGGTTACTACGGCCATGGGTCGCAAGGTCATTAATGCAGATGCCTGGTCTACCCGGAGTCGCGCGATATTGAAAGCCTGCTGGCACAAAGCCCTGTATTCGGCTGCACGTTGCTGGAATAAAGAAGCCCAGAGTTTTCCATCATTCACCAGGGAATTTGAAGCGGATGTTTGCCTGGGCATCCGGGCAGGTGGATGGCAGGCCACCAGCAAACAGGCGGCAAAAAAGAAAAAAATCCTGGACATAAAAAAAGGCGTCCGGATAAAGGACGCCTCACAAGTTAAAAATAAAATCTTTGCCGGGGAATTTAAGAGGTCGGATTCTGAAGCTCCATGTCAATTTGTTCCCTCAATTTATCTTCGTTTTCGCTGATCCAGGCAGGCAACGGATTTGGATGGTTTATTGACCAGCCAACAGTACCTGTCTTATACATGTGGAAAAGAATCCTGTTTCCACGATCGTCAACCGTGTCTACAGAGAAAATATCTTCGTCAAGGTGTTTAAGTTTCCTGAAATTGAACTCCCTCAATCTTCCTCCTGCTTTAATTAGTCTGGTGAAATGGACAACTTTGGTGAAATGTATCTGCATTAAGTGATTATTAGTGCCTAATCCTATCAATTTCTATGCTAGGAGTTCCACCAAAAAAAGAAAACTTTGTTAACAGGAGTTTCAGCTGATTCTTCTGGAAGCCGCGATTTACCGGCCCGCCAGCGAAATCAACCACATAATTGCGGCAGATAGCGCCATCAGGCCATCAAGTACAAAATAATACAATAAGTCGCCGTAACTCAACAATGCTTTCCGGTACAACAGGCCCGTTAATATCCCTGGAATAAGGATAAGGCAGACCGGCAGGATTGACTGACCGACTGCCAGCATCAGGCAGCCACTAAGGGTAAACAGAAATAATGACAGGCGAAATAATACCCTGACCTGGGTTGGATGAAGCCAGGTCACAAGGCTCCGTATTCCATGGTTCCGGTCGTTGTCGCGGTCACGCAGGTCGAACAATATACAGATGGCATATATCAGGAAGAACCGGTTTAACAGGAACAGGAGGAATGTTATCTCCGGATTTTGACCACCGGTTCCGGTAAGCAGGCCGGTCCATCCGGTAATACTGTTATTGCCGCTTGTCACCACGGGAATCAGGGTGGTGGCCATTGTCCAGATGATTGCCAGGAATAAAGTCTTTGCAATGGCAACCTGCCGCAGTTTTTTAAAAAGGGGATGGGGGATTTTGGGAGCCGAATAAAGAAAGGTCAGCAGGGCAATTGTCAGCAGGTACGGCCAGTGGGCGACCAGCTTCCATCCAAACCAGCAGGTCCCGGTTGCAGCCAGTACCAGCAGCAATGGATGTATCCACCGGGCTGATTGCTGCCATTGCGACCTGCTCGTATCATGGGTCCAGTCGGTGGTAAGCATCCAATGGAAACTATAACTGCTTAAAGTGGAAAAAAAAATGAACCAAAGGGTATCGGGATGAACCGTTATACCGAGCACATAATAAGTTTGCCATGCCATGAGCACAGCACAGCAGGAAATGAAGAGATTACTGAATATAAAAAAACGGAAGATCCTGCCACCGGTAGCCATGGCCTATGGCACTTTCACGATCACTACGGGTTGCGAAACAACCGTATCGGCACGGTTTCCTTTATTATCTTTTACGGAGAACTTAAACAAAAGGGTATCATTTTCCACGGTACTTTCTTTCAGGAATCCATAATCCAGTGTAAAGATGATTTCGCCTTTATCCCTTGGAGTAAAATCAGGCAATAAAGCGGCAATCACATCAGTTTTATCCTGGCCGGCGGGGAGTGGAAGGATGTTCAACCGGTTGATCACAGCAACTGCACTATCCTTGTTGATATCACCTTCCTTATCAAAAAAGTCGAGAGTTATTACCAGGTTCTGTCCGGGAAACAGTTCCTTCGTACTGTATTCTTTTATTTCAAGCCGCGGCTTTGTTTCAAACTTATCTTTGCCGCAGGCAAGGGTAAGGATCATCAGGGAGCAGCACAGCATTACCGGTATCGTTTTCATGCCTCAGTTTTGAGTTTCAACAAATATATACCTTTTTCAGCCGACCATCAGGGACATGCAGCGTCAATGGAATGATAAAATTTTTAACGTAAACAGGGCCGGTTTTAGTACCATGGCCCTTGAGGTTTTTGCCTTTCAGTATGCCAATAACCCGGTTTACCGGGCGTATTGCGACCTGCTTCACCGCCATCCCGGCAATGTAACCAACCTGCTTTCCATCCCCTTTCTCCCGGTAAGTTTTTTTAAAACCCGGCAGGTAAAGACAACCGAATTTGATCCTGAGCTCGTATTTGAAAGCAGCGGCACCACCGGTTCAGTAAACAGCCGGCACCTGGTGCGGGACCCTGGGTTATACGAAGAAAGTTTTATCCGTGGTTTTGAAGCGGCTTATGGTCCTGTTAAGGACCTCGTGATCATTGGCCTGCTGCCATCGTACCTGGAACGATCCAATTCGTCCCTGGTATACATGGTTGATAAACTTATCGCGCGAAGCGCAAAACCGGAAAGCGGATTTTACCTGCACGATACCGACCGGTTATCGGCGCAATTGAAGGTGCTTGAACAAAGGGGACAAAAAACTTTACTGATCGGGGTAACATTTGCCCTGCTCGACTTCGCTGCTTCCTTTCCCATGCCCCTGCAACATACAATGGTGATGGAGACAGGCGGAATGAAAGGAAGACGACGTGAATTGCAACGCCAGGAAGTTCAGCAATTGTTGAAAGAAGCATTCGGATTGAAGTTCATCCATTCAGAATATGGTATGACCGAATTACTCTCACAGGCTTACTCATCCGGCGACGGAATATTTATAACCCCGCCCTGGATGAGGGTGGTACTGAGGGATGAGGAAGACCCGCTTTCACTTACCGATGCAGATAGTATGTCCAGACCCGTAATGTCAGGAGCAGTAAACATCATTGATCTCGCCAATCTTTATTCATCTTCGTTTATCGCCACTGATGATGCAGCAAGGCTTTACCCCGATGGAAGTTTTGAAATCCTGGGCCGGCTCGACAACAGTGATCTCCGTGGCTGCAGTCTTCTTACGATCTGATTCTGTATCATTCACTGCCTGAGGTTTTTTCGGTGTCTTACACAATAACCTGCTCATGGGTTTCATGTAAAACCCGGTATTCACCTGGTGCCAGGTCAAAACTGTTTTCCCGCTGCAGCACATGAACATTTCCATTAAAGAGTTCCATGTAATTCCCCGCTACGGCCGGGTGGTTGAAATGCACGCTGGCCGGGACTTTGGACAGGTTCAGGATCACCAGTACCTTGTCGCGCCGGCGCCGGCACAGATACACCAGTGTTTCCGGATGGTTGGATGGCAGGATCAGGACCGAAGCACTTTCCTGCAGGGCCTTATTTTTTTTCCGGAATGTAAGAAGCGTTTTATAAAAATCGTGCAGCTGGATTCCGGGATACCTTACATCACCACCCGCAGGTAAATTTTCTTCCCAATCGATAAAGTCTTTATCAAAAAATTTCAACCTGCGTTTATTCGGAAGCTCCTGCCCGGAATAAATCAGCGGAATACCGGGCCAGGTACAGGAAAAAACGGCCATTGCTGCTGCGGCCGTTCCATACTTTTCGTATTCAGTTCCGTGATCTGAATTTTCATCATGATTGGAAGTGAACAATAATTTCTCCGAACCCACCGGGTACCTGGAATAGGAATTAAGCAACGGAATAATGGCGGCAAGCTCCAATTCATTTTTAAAAAACTTGTCGAACCCCCGCATCACTTCCCAGCCATAGGTCAGGTCGAATGATTCATGGTATTCCAAAATCTCACATTCCGCCAGCCAGAACAGTGGTTTCACTGCATCACATTCTCCCCTTGCTTCCACCCAGAAATCAATCGGTACAGTGCGGGCCATATCACAACGGAAACCATCAATATCATAGGTACTGACCCAATGTTTCATAGCACGGATCATTTCCTCCCGCAGCTCGGGCACTTCGTAGTTGAGATCAATCACATCTACCCAGCCATACAGTTCGGTAAATCCACCAGTTTCATTTTTCCGGTAGAATCCGGGGTACTTTTTTGTCCACTGATGATCATAACCTGTATGGTTGGCCACCCAGTCAATAATGACCTTCATGCCCAGGTCATGGGCCACACGGATGAGTTTGTGGAAATCATCAGGGGTTCCGTATGCCGGATCTATATCAGTATAGGAACTGGCTGCGTAATAACTGCCATAGGAACCCTGTCGCTTTTCCAGGCTGATGGGTGTAATGGGCATCAGCCACAAAATCCCGACACCCATATCATGCAGTCGTGGTATATGCGGGATAAAGGCCTCTATGGATCCTTCCCTGGTGTATTGTCTTACATTAACCTCATAAATATTTGTGCCATTTGCCCAGGAAATGATCGGGAATGCCGTACTCATGTATTTTCTTTTGACGGTTAAATGCAAGGACTATACCGGCACCTTACTGGCATCTCTTTTGAAAAAACTAAATGATCATTTTCCTTTTGTATGGCTGACCGTTGATTGTTTTATCGAATAAAGCCAATTGCAGGTGATATATGTGTACCAGGAAGGGAAAGGTGGAAAATTTTACTCAAAGCGTTTGTTTAAATAACCTAACACTACACTATGAAATGGGGAATCATTGGTCCGGGGAATATCGCCCGCGATTTCGTCCGCGATTTTGAACAGCTTTCCTCCCTGCAGCAGGTGGTCAGTGTGTTTAACCACCGGAAGAAAGCTGCCAGGGAATTTGCTGATGAGTTTGGGATCCAGGGAGTGTATACCGACCTGGAGCAGTTTATCCGTGAAACCACGGCAGAGATTGTTTACATCGCCACTCCGCACACAAAACATTACGATGAGGTAAAAGCCTGTCTGGAAGCGGGTCTTCATGTGCTCTGCGAAAAACCGATGGCCATCAACCGCGAACAGTACGAGGAATTATATGAACTGGCCCGGCAAAAAAAATGTTACCTGATGGAAGGGATGTGGTTGCGTTTCCTTCCGCATATCACCCTGTTGCTTGAGCAGGTTAATAAAGGATCGGTGGGTAAACTGTTATCGATCAGGGCATCAATGTGTTTTAAAGCTCCCAAAGATCCCGATAGCCGTTACTTTGATCCGGAACTTGGTGGTGGTTCATTGCTTGACCTTGGGATCTATACTGTTTTTTTAAGCCTGTTACTTTTTGGTGAACCGGATGAGATAAAGGCAACGGGTCACCTGACCGACCAGGGCATTGATGATACCTGTGTTATTATTTTTAATTATAAGGATGGCCGTCACGCAATACTTGAATCTTCATTGATGTACAATTCCAATGAGCCTGCAATAATAACAGGGGAGAAGGGTAGTATTCAACTGTTATCCCCCTGGTTTGAAAAATCACCCGGACTCGAAATCCATTATGATGAAAAGGAAGTGGAACGGTGGCCGGTTGACTGGCAGGGACATGGCCTTCATTTTGAAGCGAAAGCTGTATTGCAGGATATCAGCGCCGGAATGCGGAACAACCAGCTTTATTCTCCCGAGCTAAGCCTTGGTATTATATCTGCGATGGATGAGGTCCGTAAACAACTGGGTGTATTTTATACCCAGAACGAAGAGATATAGATACCGATGGACGAGGTCCGCAATCAACCCGTTGTATTTTTACACTGAAATGAAGGGATACAGTTGTTACAATGAAGGGTGAAGCTATATTAGTATTCATCGCTGATCCGGTATCACAACACGCAGGGCATTCTTCAGCAACCTGGCGTTTAGTGAATTAATTTTCCCCAGGTATTCACCATCTACCTGGAAATGCACTTTCTTCCTGGAATTGATGCTTGCTTTATTACTCTGGAAGATTTCGGTTTTGGCAGAATCATATGGACGGTGGGTGACCATCATCTTAAAAATTTCGGAGAAGGAGATTTTTCGAACAATAACGATTTCGAAAAGATCATCGTCGATCCTCCCTTCCGGATTGATCAATGCCCCGCTTCCATACCTGGTTCCATTTGCGATTACCACCATAGCGGCTTTACGCCGGATCTTTTCGGAACCGGTGGAAATAGTGACTTCCATATGCGGGGTATCCAGTAATGTTTTAAACGCTGCACGGATATATCCCCACATCCCACGGGTTTTTTCATCTTCAAATTTTTTCACAACGAAAGCATTAAATCCGATATCACTCAGGTGGATACATAAATGATCGTTGACCATGGTTAAATGGACAGGATGGCTTTCTTCCATGGTGGTCAGTGTAAGGGCCTCGTTAAGTGTAAGTGGTACTCCCAGTTCCTTGGCAAGGCCGTTTGCAGAGCCTCCGGGTATGATGGCCATACTTTTTTCACTGCCAAGAATACACTCCGCCACCAGCCTGATGGTACCGTCGCCCCCGACCGCCACCACACGGGTTGCATTACTGGTATCTATTTTGTTCTTTAACACCGCCGGAGTGAAATTGGCAGGCAGCTCGTATATTTCCATTTCGTGTTCTGTCTGCTCAAAATAATTCCGTATCTCATCGGGGTAGTTGACTTCCTTCCTGCCGGATCCGTGATTAATGATAAAAAGTAGATTCATGGTAGATGGAAAAGTAATTAAATCTGAACAATGTTTTTAAAGAAGGTCAATGAGCGGCATATCAGGCTCTATCATGGATACGGGCATACACACGACCTTCTGCTGTATGGACACGTTATGTCAGGCAAAGCCCCCGCCAGAAAAAAATTTACCAATAACCGCCTGCGGAATATGGTGCACCTGGTGCGACTGTTTTTTATCCGCCCCCTGCCCGATGTACCCCTGACCCTTCAATGGAATAAGCAGTTATTAAACGGCCGTTCCGAGTATGACGGATTTATAAAATTTGAATGGGCCTCCGATGAATCCGTGCCTGCCGGCTGGCATGGGGTGGAGGTACGCTCGGACGACACCGGCCAGGTCGTTACCGGCAAAGGAGGTGTATTTGTGCCCCATATCACCCAATATGGGGTGATCTCTGATATTGATGATACGATAATGATTTCCTACTCGGCCACAGTAGTACGTCGTATAAAGGAACTCTTTTCCTTTCATCCACTCAGCAGGAAATTATTTCCCGATGTGGCAGAACACTATCGCCTGTTGTCAGTAAGCCATACAACAGCCGAAGCCCCCAATCCTTTTTTCTACGTATCAAGCAGTGAATGGAACCTGTATGAATATCTCCAGGATGTATTCCGGAACGGCAAACTTCCTGAAGGGGCGTTCCTGCTGAGCCAGGCAAAACGATGGTTCGAACTTTTAAAAACCGGACGCACCAAACACCAGGGTAAATTGCTTCGTGTAATGCGGATTCTCGAGTGTTTTCCCAGCCAGCAATTTATACTTTTTGGTGATAATACCCAGCGTGATCCCGTCATCTACCAGGAGATCGCACGCAAGCTTCCCCATCGGATTCTCGCCATTTATATCCGCGATGTGCATTTCTCAAAGACCGAATCGACACGTGGTTTACTGAAGGCAATCGAGGAAGAAACCTCAGTTTATACCTGTTTTTTCCGGGAAAGCAGTGAGGCCATTGTTCACTCACGCAGTATCGGACTTATATCGGGGGAACTGGCACCTGGTATCATGTCCGACAATGAAGTCTGACCCATACCTTAGACCATAACTGTCACTCAAGCCTGACCCGATACCCTTGTAGTATGTGAGCCAATGAAACACACCCGGATCCCCTTGGCCCCGACCTGAACCCTGACACTCCTTGATGATCCTTCAGAATTGGTTATCTTCGGGAGCTGGCAATCCCACCCTTGCCCCGCAAACTGTTATGGACAAATCGATCTTTATTTTTGACGACGATGCAGATATCCTCGAGTTATGCAGGATCCTGCTGATGCAAAAGGGTTATACTGTCCACACATCAACCAGTTGTAATGATGTGGTGCAGCAGGTTGCGGAAAAAAACCCTTCTGTGATCCTGATGGATAACAAGATTCCCGATACGGGTGGCATCCTTGCGGTCCGGGCATTGAAGAATGACGACCGCACCAGGTCGGTGCCCGTGATATTTTTCAGTGCAAATACCAATGTGCGGGAATTAAGTGTGGAAGCCGGTGCCGATCTGTACCTGCAAAAGCCCTTTGATATAACCGGACTGGAAAAACTGGTGGAAACCTCGATCAGGCAATAGTCTCAAAGCATAAAGCTGTTAAGCAGCGGGGCCATCCTGTCCGAGTTAATTACGAAGTCAGGCTGCATCAGGCGGAGTGCACTCTGTGGCATAAGCGGAACCTGCGCTTCTTCGGGATCCTGGACCACGGTTATTCCACCCAATTCTTTTACAAATTTCAGGGCTGCCGCTCCATCACTGTTTGCTCCCGACAATAAAATACAGGCCAGGTCTTCACGGTATACTTCCGCAGCGGAGCGGAATACCACATCAATACTGGGCCGGCTGAAATTTATTTTTTCTGAATAATCGAGTGAGAAACTGAAATCTTTTTCCACCAATGTATGGTAATCCGCCGGGCAGATATAGATATATCCGGGTTTGATCTGGTCTTTCTCTTCAATCTCCCTTGACTTCAGGTTGCTGCGAAATGAAAGCAGTTCTTCCAGTGGTGAGTCGGCGTTGATATGCCGGTGAAGCACAAGCAGGATAGGGGTCCTGAATGATTGATCAAGATAGGTCAGTATTTTCAGGATGACCTGCAGGCTGCCGGCCGAACCTCCGATTACAATAAGTCGCGGTTCCCTTCTCACTTTAATTTCCTCCAGATTTTTTCTTTGCCGTCAAACATATCATACATATTTTCAATCCCGGAAAACCTCAGTGATTCCTTTGCACCCAATGCAAGGAACCCAAACCGTTCAAGGCTTTTATCAAAAACAGAAAGCACTTTCGACTGAAGGTCCTTATCGAAATAGATCAACACATTCCTGCAAAAGATCAACTGGAAAGAATTGAATGAAAAGTCCGAAACCAGGTTATGCGTTGAATATACCATCCGCTGCGAAAGGGATTCGTCAAACTTGGCAAAACTATAATTGGCTGAATAATATGAAGAGAATTCCTCCCGTCCACCAGCCAGCAGGTAGTTTCGCGAATATTGCTGCATATTGGTCATGGGGAAAATCCCCCTTGCTGCTTTTTCAAGCACATTGGGATTTAGATCTGTACCATACAATAAAGACTTATGCAGCAGTCCCGTTTCTTTTAAAATGATGGCAAGGGAATAGACTTCTTCCCCGGAAGAACAACCGGCATGCCAGATGCGGATAAGCGGATAGGTGGCCAGTACAGGAATAACTTTTTCCCTGATCGTTTTAAAAAAAAACGGATCACGGAACATCTCGGTTACATTGACACTGATCTCCGACACTGCCCGGTTAAAATAATCCTTATCATGTTGCAGCCGGTAACGGAACTCTTCAAAATTCACCATTTTATCCATGATGAACAGACGCTGTAATCTTCTCTTGAAAGATGCTTTTGAGTAACCGCTGAAATCATATCCGTAGATCTCCAGGAAATCATCGAGTAACATTTCCATCTCGCGATCTTCAATATGACTTGCAATATCCACTAAGAAGGATTTAAATATTGATTCAATAGTTTACTCAGCCGGTCGATATCCACCGGTTTTGAAACATAATCATCCGCACCGGCGGCAATACACTTTTCCCGGTCGCCCGGCATTGCCTGAGCAGTTACAGAAATTACAGGCAGGTTCAGGAAGGCTTCATTACCCCTGATCCTTTTCAGGGTTTCATATCCATCCACGCCGGGCATCATCATATCGAGTAATACAATCCTTATACCAGATGAAGTCTCCAGCAGGTCAAGTCCTTCCTGCGCGCTTTGTGCCGATACAGTTGTATAACCCCGCGAACGGAGTGTTGCAGTGAGTGCAAAAATGTTTTTGTGATCATCATCAATGATCAGGATTTTGTTCATGACATGTATTTATTTCCACGATTCATATAACCAGATCCTCATCAGTGAAACCAGCTGGTCGGTATCCACGGGTTTGGAGATATAGTCGGAAGCACCGGCCTGGATGCATTTGTCGCGATCACCACCTGCGGCCTTTGCCGTAACAGCAATAACAGGTAAACGTTTCCAGCTGGGGTTCCTCCTGATCCTGGTGATTGCTTCATATCCATCCATTTCAGGCATCATCATATCCATAAGTACGATATCGGTACCGGGATTACTTTCCAGCAACTGTAATGCTTCCTTTCCATCCATGGCAGGGATTACTTTCATCCGGAGCGATTCCAGCGCCTTTGTTATCGCAAATATATTCCGTACATCATCATCGGCCACCAGCACTGTTTTATCCTTCAGTACCTCATCCTTTGATCCTAGTTTGCGGGAGTTGTTCGACCTGCGACCCGTATCTGTTTCTACCAGGTGGAGAAACAGCGACACCTCGTTGAGGATACGCTGGTAGGAATGCGCGGTTTTTACAATGATCGAGTCGGCATATTGCCGCATGCGTTTTTCTTCCGGCCGTGATAAACTTTTTCCCGTGAAAATAATAATCGGCAGGTCGGACTGTTCGCCATCCTCCTTCAGTGTTCTCAATGTATCATATTCCTTCACACCGGCTCCATCCATATCGATGATCACGCATTTGACAGATGGATCTTCCAGTGGTCCCCTTGATGCAGCAACGCTGTTGGCGATGGAAACCGTGATCCCGTTTTGTGTGAGGAAATACTCCAGTGCCCGTGCATGTTGGGTATTATCTTCCACTATCACCACTTTCTGGATATTACTTTCCATTGCCCTCTCGATCCGTTCCAGCACTACATCCAGCTGTTCAGGTGAAATGGGTTTGGTGATGAAATCGACCGCCCCTTTTTCCAGGCTTTCCTTCCTTGCCTCGAAAGAAGACATCATATGTACCGGGATATTCCTTGACCTGGGATCCGACTTCAGTTCTTCCATAACACTCAGTCCATCTTTTACAGGCAACTGTACATCCAGCAGGATGCCGATCGGAGAGAAGGCTTTGACCGCATCGAAGACCTCATCGCCCCGGCCCAGCACCACACCTTTATATCCCTTCCTGCGGGCGAAGTCTAGCAGCGCCATGGCGAAACCTTTATCATCCTCCACAATGAGGATCACCTTGTCGTCGTGGGAAAGAGAAAGCCGGTCATCGTCCACATTACCGGTGATTGCCGGTATAATAAATTCTTTATCAGCCGCTACCGGAGCGGGTTCAATATCAAGACCGCGGTTCATCTGCACTATACTAAGTGGTTCGGCTCTTTTACCGGGATTAAAAACCGGTACTGTAAGCGTAAAACGGCTACCAGCGCCAGTTTCACTGTCGAGGGTTATATTTCCTGACAACAATTGTGCAAGCTGTCGGCTGATGGATAATCCCAACCCTGTTCCTCCATATTTCCTCTTTGTGGAACCATCTGCCTGCTGGAATGCTTCAAAAATCTGCTGGTGTTTATCGGCCGGGATCCCGATCCCCGTATCCTTAACAGAAAACTGGATCATGGAATCATTATGTGGCGCCGGCATCACTTCCAGTGTAATGGAGCCCGTGGTGGTGAACTTAAGTGAGTTTGAGATAAAATTTTTGATCACCTGCTCCAGCCGCATTTTATCTGTTTCGATAAATGTTGGTGCGTTATCGCTGACATTCACCTGGAAGGCAAGGTTTTTTTCCTTTGCCATTGGACCAAACATCACCTGCATATTAGTGGTAATATCAGCTACCTTGATCCTTGCATATTCCAGGTCAATCTTGCCCGACTCGATCTTTGATAAATCAAGGATTTCATCAATCAGTTCCAGCAGTCCATTACCTGAACTCTGGATAACCTTTGCATATTCCACCTGGTCGGTGGTGAGGTTGCCGGATGTATTGTCGGACAATAAACGTGATAATAATAACACCGAGTTCAGCGGGGTCCTTAATTCGTGCGACATATTCGCCAGGAACTCCGATTTATATTTTGTGCTGAGTGTAAGTTCTTCGGCCTTCTTCTGGATTTCCAGATTACGTAATACCACCAAATGGTTTTTCTCTTCCAGTGAACGTGAACGTTCTTCCAGTTCCTGGTTGGTCTCCAGTAATTCTTCCTGTTGAACTTTTAATTCTTCCTCCGAAGTCTGCAGTTTTTCTGCCTGCACTTCCAGTTCGGCATTCATGTTTTCGAGTTCGCGGTGCTGCGATTGTAATTCTTCCGACTGGGTCTGTGTTTCTTCCAGAAGCTCTTTCAGTACCTGCCGGCTGTAAGCTGTGTTGAGACTGACTCCGGTTGATTGCGAAACATTTGCTATCAGTTCAAGTTCTTCAGGTTTATAAGGATTGATTTTTCCCAGCTCAAGCACACCGATGGCCTTGCTCTCAAACATAATCGGATAAATAGCCAGTTGCGATGGTCGTATTGCACCTGGTCCCGTAAGGGTATAAAGTTCTTCCGGAATATCGGTAATGATCATTGGTTTGCCACTCTGGAACACTTCTCCCGCAAGACCTTCGCCCGGTTTTAACGTACGTTCACGAAGACCGGGAGCAAGTGCATGTGCCGAGGCAATATAAAGATTGGACTTACGGTCGGCCAGGTAAATGGCACCCACTTCCGAACCGGTATATGCTGTTACAAAATCAATCAGGTCCTTGGCCAGTTCGGGCACGTCTTTTTCGCCCACCATTCTTTCCCCCAGTTGGGCTGCACCTTTCTGCAACCACTCGCGTACTGAAATTTTACGGAACGACTGGTCCAGTGAGCCGGCCATTTTATTTAATGAGCCTGCAAGGCTTCCCAGTGAGTCGCTTTCCTTTGAATCGATCCTCACGGAATAATCACCCCGCGCAATTTCACCTGCAATCCGGTCGATCAGGGTAATCCGGTCACTGATCTCCCGGTCCTTACGGCTAAGCGATTCACTTAATGAACTTTTTTCCCTGAAATCGTTCAGGATCCTCCGGAAGAAATAGATCGTAAGTACAATTGACACCAGGGATGCAAATGCAATCAGTATCGGCGTATAAACGGAGTATTTCTCCTGCTCAACGGTTCGTTGTTTTAACAATTCCCCCTCCACATTCTGGATTTTCTTCACCAGTATCCTTGCCTCATCCATATATTTCTGTCCGTCCCTTAATACAAACACACTTGTCTCCACATTCCTTCTTGCATCACTTATCGATTGGGTAAGGATATTATAACGTTTATTGATCACCACTTCCAGGCTATCCAGGTTATTTTGCTGTGCCAGGTTATCAATTGTCAGATCCTTCACCTTCCTGAATGCATTCATGGTACGTTCATATGCACCATTAAAAGGTTCCAGGAAATCATTCTGCCTGGTCAGCAGGTAACCGCGTTGCCCGGTTTCGGCATCCTTGATAGATGAAATGATGGATTCGGTTTCACGCATTACCTCGTTGGTATGATCCACCCACTTGCTGGTATCAACCAATTTATAAATACTGAACAGGGATGCAACTGCGGTGGACAGGAGTAGGATCATTGAAATACCAAATCCCCGCTGGAGGTTCTTTTTGAAATTCGTGTCCATGGTAATTTGCTTGATTACTTTCTTTTTACTGCTTTAGAATATGAAATAATAAAATAGAAAACAGAACCTGATCCCTCGTTGCTTTCTACCCCGTATTCACAATTATGACGGCTGAGGATATCGGCACAGATATACAGTCCCAGTCCGAGTCCCTGGAAATTTTTCGTCGATTCGCTGGTTCGGTAAAACTTGTCGAATATCAGGGCCTGGTCTTCTTTCGGAATTCCAATACCCGAATCCTTCACCTGTACCAGCAGGCGGTTACCAGGTAATTCGCGCGTAATCACATGGATTTCGCGGATGGATGGCGAATACTTGACTGCATTGGACAGGAAATTGATCAGCACCTGTTCCAGGCGGATAATATCACCCACCACTTCCACACCACCATCACCTTCCTGCAGGATCTGGTAATTGGGATAGGTTTGCCTGGCCATTTCTACGGTCGACTTCAGCATGTCACCAAACAGGAAAGGTTCCTTATTCAGCCGCATTTTTCCATTTTCGATCCGTGAAACGTCGAGCAGGTCTACAATCAGCCTGTCGAGTTTGGTTACCTGCGTCAGGGCCCGGTCGATAAAAAGATGATTTGGATCGGCGCGGTCCAGGGCCCGTTCCAGTAACTGGACATAACCTTTAATACTGGTAAGGGGAGTTTTGAGTTCATGACTCGCCACGCTGAGGAACTCATCTTTTTTCCGGCTGGCCTCTTTCTGCTCTTCAATATCGGTGAAAGTACCTACCCATTTGATAATGTCTTTATTTTCCAGTACGGGCACAATGCGTAGCAAATGGTACCGGAATTCAGTGCTGTTGGTCTTGTGGATCCTCACTTCCAGTTCCACTTCCCGGTCGCCCTGGACAATCCGTTTCATTTCAACGGCAAGATCAGCATCATCCGGATGGGTTTCGGGGAATTTGTCGGTGAAACGGGAGTATTCCATCCACTGGCTGTTATGGTATTCGATTACCCCGTCCGGTTTGGTGGTAAAGGCAATCTGGGGAATGGATTCCAGTACAAACCGGAGTTCCATTGCCTTCTCGTAACTTTCCTGTTGAGCGTGTTTGCGGAATTCAATTTCCGAACGCAGGCTTGTCTGCATCTGGCTAAGCTGCCGCTTCTGGTCGTACAGTTTGTAAAGGGTATTGACCTTCAGCAGGAATATATCCGGGTCAATGGGTTTGGCGATATAATCGATTGCTCCTGAATTATAACCACGTGCTATAAATTTTTTATCGGTATTGACCGCACTGAGGAAGATGATGGGAACGTCCTGCATTTTGCTGTGACCCGAAATGGTTTCGGCCACTTCAAACCCGTCCATTCCGGGCATCTGTACATCAAGAATAACAAGTGCGTAGTTATTCTTCAATACTTTCTTCAATGCTTCTTCCCCTCCTGAAGCTGTATCAACGGCATAGGAATGAAGGGTCAGCAGGGATTGAAGGGAGAGGAGGTTTTCTTTTTTGTCATCTACAATCAGAATCATAGTTGGAACTCAGAAAGAAACTAAATTAATAAAAGTCAGTGACCAGTTTACTTGTTCTCAGGTAAGAACAAAAGCGTCGTAAAGATAGTTGGTTCCGGCTAACAATTGATGAGTTAACTATGATCGTTGTGAGGGAGTTGCCACATGGTTAACAGTACTGGCAGGACATACCGGGTAACTGGAAACGAAAAAAAGGGGCAGGGTTATTTAATTGGTGTATGGCCTGTCGCGCAGGATCGGTGTTACAACCCCGCTGCGGGCGTTCCAGTAAAACGCACTGGTTGGAACAACACAGATCAACACCTGGTCGATACCCTTACTGGTGATGGTACCTGTTTTGTCCATAATCTGGCGTACAACTTCCCTGTCGGGAATTACCTGGCCCTTACCGCTTACACTCAGGTACACCATGTCGCGCGTATTTGCATAAAAAAGCTGTGCACGATGAGGGTCCTCCGTACGTACCAGCAATTTGCCCTGGGTAAAGAACCAGATTGATCCGTCCGTCTCCACATAAGAAACAGATAAGGGCTGGACGGGCACTGGTCTCTTGGTAAGGGAGCAGGTGAAAAGGGTGGAATCGGCAGATCCTACCAATTCGCGCATCCTTTCCAGCAACTCCCTTGCAGGGGTTATTTGTAGCGTGGACATGGGACTAAATTTGGTAACAGGCCACAAAATATATGCCCGCTGCGGGTTATGTCTTTATAGCAGTCTTTTTCTTCCCTTCCTCCGCAGCAATGGCTGCATTTTTCCGACCCTGCTCCCAGTAGTCCCTGCCATAGCTGACAAATAATTCACTTCGTGGCGGAATGTCACGGGTAGCCTGCACCCAGACGATGGAACCGATCTTTTTATAAATACAATTATTTTTCAGTCCCCTGATTTTTTTAAACCCCTCCGCATCGTTCACATAACGCGCAATGGCATCTTTGCGGTAACGGGCATTAATTACGTGCTGGCTGTTGACATAATAAATATAATCGTTATCTGCTTCGTGCCTGATGTCTTTCCAGGCCACCACATCTCCATCGTATTCGATGATCAGGGTGTCTTTTGGAATAAATACTTTGGTGAATAGTCCTTTGCCGGCGCCCGGGATGGTAGAGGTTTTTACCAGCAGCTGCTTTTTGTCGATGTTCATGGAAATATTGGTTGTGAAGAGGGGAACCCCGGTTGGAAATTAAGGAGATTTGATTAACCGGCAGAAATTTCTTCCAGCATATTTTCCAGCCGGTCCACGATTGATTTAAAACTGAAGGGCTTGGCGATAAAATGATGCACACCCCGTTCAAGTGAAGTGACGGCAATATTGGAATTGGCATCAGCAGTAATCATGATGATCCTGATAGCCGGGTCAAAATTTCGGATATGCCGGATAAAATCGATTCCCCTTCCATCAGGAAGATGATTGTCGAGCAAAATAATCTGGGGATGGATTTTCATCAAGGCCTCTTCGGCCTGTTGCAATGAGTGAACGGAGAGCGTTGTGAATTTTTGACTGTCCAACATACTTTCGAGTAATTGGCAAAAATCCTTATCGTCGTCAATTATAAGAAAATAACAGGTAGGAGGCTTCATAAAGACTTGTATATAAACAATTGCTATGCCTGAAATGGTTTGACAAATGAGAATTTTTCTGAAGATGGCAAAAGTCCGTTTGCCTCAATAGCGGCATATTTTTGGTGACGGGTTATGATAACTTATTAATATGAACATCAAATATAATGAATCAACCCATAACCGTCCCGAAGGGGAACGTGTTCTGGATGCCCGCTTCCTGTTTTCCGATATACCTGCTTACCTCGACCAGTTAAAAGACGAGAAGGCATGGAAGAAACGTGACCGTAATGCGATTACACTCTTCAAATCAACGGGACTCACCATCGTGCTGCAAACACTGAAGAAAGGCGCGGAAATGGGAGAGAACGAGCTTGCCGGCTTTTTAACCTTACAGGTGCTGGAAGGGAAGGTAGACGCCACCATCGAATCGCAACTGGTACAGGTAACCCGTGGAGTGCTGGTTTTGCATCCGCAGGTCCGGCATTCAATCCAGGTGGTGGAAGACACGGTTATCCTGCTGACGCATTACCGGGTGGGGGTTGATGACGATGATCCACTGGATGGCTTATAAATTCTCATTAAGTGCCCCCACGTTGGGGAAAAATATTCCTTATTTATACCAAAATCTCCCAATATGAATGGATCAATTATCAAACGATTAAAGGCCTTTGGCTTAACTGCCGGTTTGTTGTTATTAAATCTGGTTCTTTTCGCCCAGGATAAAATTGTTATCGACAAGTCAGAAGCAGAATCCTGGTTTATGAGAAACTGGATATGGGTTGCCCTTGGTGCGTTGATCCTCCTGATTCTTTTATTCAGCGGAAGCAGCAGGATCCGCAAACGCAGCACGACCACCGTAGTAAAAGATGATTACGGTAACGTGCGGAAGGTAACCACCACTGAGGTAGAGGATTAATTAATCGTCACCCGGATTTAATACTTCGGGTACGGCGCTTCGCTTTAACCCGTGACAGGGAATGTCAGTACAAATGAACTTCCCTGTTCCGGGTTTAGTTGCACCTGGATCCTTCCCTTGTGTAACATCATAATCTGTTTACATAGACTGAGTCCGATCCCGCTTCCGTTTTTCTTTGTACTGAAGAAGGGTATAAAAATTCGTTCCATCAGGTCGGGCGGGATACCCGGTCCATTGTCGGATACTTTAATAATAGTTTGTTTTTCTGCATTGGTATAGGCACTCAGGCTGAGTGTGGGCTCTTCTGCTTCCCGCACGGCTTCAATGGCGTTTACTACCAGGTTGATCAGTACCTGTTCAATCAGGCTTGGATCTGCATCGAACTTGAGATCGGGGTCTTTGAGAATGGTGTCCACCTCAATATTCTTATGTTCAAGAGTGGGTTGCATCAGCACAAGTATATTCTCAAAAATATCACGCGCATATACAGTCTGCAGGTGCAGGGTTGTTATTTTGTTCAGGTTGCGATAGGTCTCGGCAAATTTGAGAAGCCCCTCACTGCGGCGGCGGATGGTATCGATGCCCAGTTTCAGGTCGTCCACCGCGGCACTGCTGTTATCCAGTTCACCCATGGCCTCAAGCAGCCTGCTGTTAAGGGTTTCAGCGAGTGAGGAAATGGGTGCGACCGAATTCATGATCTCATGTGTGAGCACACTAAGCAATTTCTGCCAGGCCTGCGATTCGGTTTCTTCCAGGGCTTCATTCACATTCTGGAAGGCTATAAGTTTGAATGTGTTTCCGCCTGTCTGGAATACAGTGGCAGACAATAACACCTTAAACGGATTATTGTCTTTATGTGCCAGTCCGATTTTACTCATCCCCGGCTTTAATGAAATAATTGTCTGGTAAAGTGCCTCGTCCCTTTTTTCCAGCGAATGCACAGTCTTGAGATAGGGCAACTGCAACATTTTTTTCAGCGATTCATTCATCCAGACCACTTCTCCCTGTTCTTCGTTGTACGAAAGGATGCCGGTATCTACCAGCTCCAGTATTTTCTGGAGATACTGGTACTGTGTTTCTTTTTCATGGCTGATATTCTTGAAAGTGTCAATAACACTGTTGAATCCTTCGCGTAACAACTGCACGTCTTCCGGTGCATGTTTCACATCAAAGTGGCGGGAGAAATCGCGGTAGCGGACCGACTCCACAAAATGTTCGAGCTCTTTCCGGGTTTTGTAAAAAAAACGGAACATCTCCACACATTCAAAAATGACAAGCGGTAACAGCAGTAAAAGATAGATATACCATCCGTTGATGATCACCCATGAACAGACGCAAAGGGTAGCCAGCATCAACAGGATCCGCAGTAAAATCCTGGTCTTGGTGGATTTAAATATCATACTTGTTCAATCTGCGGTACAAGGCAGTCCGGGTGAGACCCAGTTCCCTGGCAGCCTTGGTGATATTACCGTTATGCTTTTCAATTACTTTCAGGATGGTATTTTTCTCCACCGAACTGAGTTTTGTTTCGACCGGTTGTTCCAGGTCAACATTATTCTCGATCGGCGAAAAAATAAGATCAGAGGGTTTGAGCACCTGGTCGTCTGCCATGATCACTGCCCGTTCGATAATGTATTGCAATTCGCGTACATTACCAGGATAGTTGTGCTGGGAAAGCTTTTCAAGCGACTTCGGTTCAAACTCCAGTTCGTTCTTGAGATATTTTGAACTATAGATCTTGCTGAAATGACGGGCCAGTAACAGGATATCGGTACTTCGTTTCCGCAGGGGCGGAACCAGGATCTCCACTGTATTGATCCGGTAGATCAGGTCCTTGCGGAACCTTGATTCATTGGCCAGCTCCGATAACGGAACATTGGTGGCACAGATCAGCCGGATATCGATAGCAACCGAATCATTTGAACCCAGCCGGCTCACCCTCCGGTTTTGTAATACACTGAGCAGTTTCACCTGCAGGTGTAAGGGAAGGTTTCCGATTTCATCGAGAAACAGGGTGCCTTTATCGGCTGCTTCAAACCTGCCTGCACGGTCTTCCCTTGCATCTGTGAACGCTCCTTTTTTATGACCGAACAATTCACTTTCAAAAAGGCTTTCTGTAAGGGCGCCCACATCAACTTTTACAAACGGCATCTTACTACGCAGGGAACGACGATGAATGGCCTGGGCGATAAGGTCTTTACCAGTACCATTTTCACCAAGGATCAGGATGTTTGCATCGGTAGGTGCGATCTTGTCGATTTTATGGAAAATCTCCCGCATTACTTCCGATTCACCCAGCAGGTCTTTGTCGAGACCGGCATCACCCGCCCCGTTTTTATTATTGCTGTTTTTATTCTTCCGCTGCAGGATTTCGGAAAGGGTCGATACCAGCTTTTCATTATGCCAGGGCTTCACCACAAAATCAGCAGCACCTTCTTTTAAGGATCGCACTGCCAGGTCAATATCCCCATAAGCAGTGATCATTACCACCGAAGCATCCGGTTTCATTTTGCGGACTTCCTTTAACCAGAACAGTCCTTCATTACCGGTATTGATGGAACTGTTGAAATTCATGTCGAGCATGATAAGATCGAAGTTGGTCCTGGTTATATGATCACGCAGGTTCTCCGGATTTTTTTCGATGACCACTTCCTTTACCTGCGTTTTCAGCAGGAGCCGCACGGCCGTGAGTACGTCCTGGTCATCATCCACGATCAGGATGGAGGCATTTTTCAGATTCATAATAATATTTACCCGGCAATGATAAACATATTTACAAAACAGCGATAATCTAATATAGACGAACGGTGGATCCGGCAGGGGGCCTGAATAAACATTGGCCGGACCGTACAGGACCCGGCCGGGGCTCCGCCCTGAGGTACGGGAATCCCCGGATTATCAATAACCATGTATGGCTATTTCAGGACGATAGTCACTGTATCGAAAGCGGACACAGATTGTATCAATTTTGCATTCGATCAAACAGGAATAGATGCGCAATATGCTGATACTCAATAACTATTTCGGTTGGCACGTTTCTTCATTAATGGGTATGTACAACATTAAAACTATTTTCAACAGTGGACAGAGTTATTGTAAAAAAGAAATGGAGCAGGAAAAGGATTTTAACCATCCTGGGTATCACAGCAGTTGTTGTTCTGATCGCAGGAAGTATCTATTTCACCTCAGGTAAAAGCCGGCTGAATGTAGAGGCCGACCGCCTCACCATCTCCGAAGTAAAACAGGGCGTATTCCAGGAAAATATCCCGGTGAACGGGGTAGTATTACCATTGACCAGTATCTATCTCGATGCGCAGGAAGGTGGACGGGTGGAAGAGAAATACGTGGAAGACGGAGCCGTTATGAAAAAAGGTGATCCCATACTGCGGTTGTCAAATACCGACCTGCTGATGACCATGGTTACCCAGCAATCGACGGTTTTTAATACCCTTACCCAGATGCAGATCAACCGTAATGCGGCGCAACAGAATACAGTTGGCAAGCTGAATACCATGGCCGATGTGGAAAGCCAGCTTACTGAAGCAAGGCGTCTTTATTTACTCAATAAAAAGTTATACGACCAGAAGGCAATCGGCCTGCAGGAATTTAAGAAGTCGGAGAATGATTATAACTATTACATGGAGAAGGAAAATCTTTCCAAAAGGATTCTCCAGGCCGATTCGGTTTCCAACAAACAACAACTGATACAGGATCGGCAGTCGTACGATGCCGCGCAGAATGCCCTCGGATTAATGCAGAAAAAAGTGGGTGACCTGGTTGTGCGTGCCCCGGTAGACGGACAACTTACCTCCCTGGATGCAGAAATAGGCCAGAATAAAAACAAGGGGGAACGCCTGGGGCAGCTTGATGTGATCGGCGGGTTTAAGGTAAGGGCCGATATAGATGAACATTATATTTCGCGCATTTATACAGGTCTTACTGCTACCGTGCCACTCAACGGAAAAGAATACAAACTGAAGATCACCAAAGTGTACACACAGGTAACCGGTGGCCGCTTCCAGGTGGATATGGAATTTGATGGTGAAGTGCCGGCAGGTATCCGCCGCGGTCAGACCCTGCAGATCCTGGTCGCACTAAGTGAAGAACGAAAGGCCCTGCTTCTTGCCAAGGGTGGGTTTTACCAGCAAACTGGCGGCAACTGGGTGTACAAGGTAAAGGCGGACGGAAGTTCAGCGTATAAAGTAAATGTTCAGCTTGGCAACCAGAACCGGGATTTTTATGAAGTGCTTAACGGGTTGCAGCCGGGCGACCGTGTGGTAACAAGCAGTTACGAGAACTATGGTACAATGGAAGAACTTATCCTAAAAAAATAAAACTATGCTGTTAAAATCTATTTTTGTCATCACCTTTTTCTGCCTGATGGAATGGTCTTCCGTCAAATGCTCGGGAAGTCCCCTGTTACGGAAGGCGCCGGTGACCGACACAACTATTCCGGATGAAGAAATTACTGCTGTCAACATTGCCGTTTATCCTTCACCATTACAATTTGCCAACTAAACAAGCCCGTATTTAAATAAGAAACAATGATCAAAATTACCAATCTCGAAAAAGTCTACCGCACTGAAGAAGTGGAGACCATTGCACTGAACAAACTCTCACTGGAAGTTAAACAAGGCGAGTTCGTTGCTGTAATGGGGCCATCAGGTTGTGGTAAATCAACACTGCTTAATATTCTCGGACTGCTGGACGATGCCGATACGGGAAGTTTTGTTTTCAATGGCATCGAAGTAGTGAATTTCAACGAGCGTAAAAGGGCCGACCTGCGCAAACACAATATCGGATTCGTGTTCCAGAGCTTCAACCTGATTGATGAACTGACCGTTTTTGAAAACGTGGAGCTGCCACTGATCTATACAGGCGTAAAAGCAGCTGAACGGAAAAAGAAGGTGGATGAAGTGTTGAATAAGGTGCAGATTATGCATCGCCGTAATCATTACCCACAGCAGCTTTCAGGTGGACAACAACAGCGGGTGGCCGTGGCCAGGGCCGTGGTGAACGAACCCAAACTGATCCTTGCGGATGAACCAACCGGTAACCTCGACTCCAGTAATGGTAATGAAGTAATGCAGATGCTTACCGAACTTAACGAACAGGGCACAACCATCGTAATGGTTACACATAGTGAACATGATGCGCGGTACAGTCACCGGATCATCCGTATGCTTGATGGCCAGACGGTGCTCCAGAATATTATGGTATAACCTTTCTTCAACAACTAACCAGTCTTTATGATCAGGAACTATATAGTCACGGCCTTTCGTAATCTCGTCCGGCACCGCGCCTTTGCCTTTATCAATATCTCAGGCCTGGCCGTCGGAATTGCTTCCTGTATCATACTGTTCCTGGTGGTGAAGTATGAAATGAGTTATGATCGTTTTATTCCGGGCAATGAACATATTTATCATGTGGTGACCAGGATTGCACGACCCGAAAACACACATGACCATGCAGGCGCACCCGTGCCGGCACTTGATGCGCTGCGGACCGACTTCCCCCAGATCACTACAGGCGCGTTGCAGGATCATAGTGGTGGCCAGGTCACTGTACTTGGTAAGGATCCGAACAAACCATCCGAAAAAAAATATATCGAAGGCCAGGGTCTGATGTTTGCCGACCCGCAGTTCTTCAGTGTATTTCCATTTGAATGGATCAGTGGTTCCCCGGCATTACTTAATGAACCGAACGTAGTGGCACTGACCGAAGACATGGCCATCAAATATTTTGGTAACTGGAAAGAAGCAATCGGCCAATATATCCTGCTTGATAATGTCCTGACTCTTAAAGTAACCGGAATTCTCAAAAATGTACCGGTCAATACCAGCTTCCCTCTCAGCGTGGTTCCATCGCTTATCACCAGTAAAAACAATCCTGAGCTGTATGGGTATGAAAACGACTGGGGTAACCTCAGCAGCAGTTTCCAGATCTTCATGCGGTTGCCTGAAAATATAGATGCGGCAACGGTCGACAAGCAGCTGGAGGCCTTCAGCAGGAAACATTATTCCAATAGTTCAATACCTACCAAGACCAATCGCCTGCAGCCCCTGACCGATATCCACTATAATGCAGCGGTTGATCATTTCGGTGACCATACCGTTAATAAAGGTACCCTGTGGACGCTTTCCCTGGTAGGTGTGTTTATCATCCTCATGGCCTGTATCAATTTTGTGAACATGTCAACCGCCCAGGCAATCAACCGGTCAAAAGAGATCGGGATCCGCAAAGTACTTGGGGGAAGACGCCGCAATCTCTTCGGACAAATAATGGGAGAGACAGCGGTAATCGTCTTTATTTCCATAATACTCGGGCTGGCGCTTGCCGCACTATGCCTTCCCTATGTCAAATACGTGGCCACTATTTCCGAAGATCTTTCCATCTTCAATGGACAGGTTATGCTGTTCAGCTTGCTGCTTGGATTAATCGTCACTCTTCTTGCCGGATTTTATCCTGCACTCGTGGTCTCCGGATTTAAACCGCTGCTTGCATTAAAAAATAAATTCAGTTCCGCTTCGGTAGGAGGTGTATCACTTCGCCGGGTGCTGGTGGTTACGCAGTTTACAATTTCGCAGGCACTGATTATCGGAACCATCGTGGCCATTACACAAATGAATGCGATCAAAAGTGCAGATATCGGGTTTAATAAAGATGCCGTGCTGGTACTGAACGCTACCAATGACAGCCTTATACAGTCGCGCCAGAAAGCCTTCAAAGCTTCACTGCTCTCCAATCCCGATATAAAAATGGTCAGCTTCAGCAGTGACGTGCCGGCATCCGATAATAACTGGTCGAACAATTTTGCCTTTGACCATAAGGATGATGAAACCTTCAGCCTGTTCCTCAAATTCGCCGACCATGACTACTTCAAAACATACGGTATCGGGTTTCTTGCGGGTCATGGTTATCCGGATAGTGATACGATCAATGGGATAGTCGTCAATGAAACCCTGTTAAAAAAATTGGGAATTACGGATGCATCTTCAGTTATCGGAAAAGATTTACGGATAGGAGGAAGGCCATGGAAGCCAATCCTGGGGGTGGTGAAAGACTTCCGGACCGGTTCCATGCGTGATAACATGGTACCGCTTGCAATCGCACCATGGAAAGAGGTCTATGCTTCAACAGGAATCAAGATGAGCGGGAATAATATCAAAACAAGCACAACGTTTGTCCAGGGCAAATGGAATGAATTCTTCCCCGAATATGCCAATACCAGTGCCTTTATGGATGAACGGATTGCTGATTTTTATTGCCAGGAAGACCAGCTGGCCTTACTCTACAAGATTTTCGCGGGCATTGCCATCTTCATTTCCTGTCTTGGCTTATATGGACTGGTATCCTTCATGGCCATCCAGCGTACCCGTGAAGTAGGCATCAGGAAAACACTTGGTGCCAGTGTTACACAGATCGTGATTTTATTCTCGAAAGAATTTACACTGCTGGTGATCATTGCATTTGTACTGGCCGCACCACTTGCATGGCTGTTCATGAATAAATGGCTCCAGAATTTCAGTTATAAGATTGAAGTGGGTGCCGGCATTTTTGGAATTGCCATCCTTGTGTCCATGGCCATCGCCTGGATGACGGTGGGATATAAATCCGTCCAGGCTGCACTTGCCAACCCGGTTAAAAGCCTCCGCAACGAATAATATTAAAAAAAGCATTTCCATGATTAGGAATTATTTCAAAATCGCGTTCCGGACCCTGACAAAAAACAAGGTTTTCAGTTTCATCCATATTACCGGTCTTGGTATTGGTCTCGCCTGCTGTATGCTGATCTTCCTGTATGCAAAAGACGAAATGACTTTCGACAGGTTCCAGGGAAATGCCGGTCAGTTATACCGCATCACCTGCGAGATCCGCGAAAAGGATGGCCGTGAAAATAAAATAGGCGCATCGGCCATGGTACAGGGTCCTTCGTTTAAAGCCGCGATCCCCGAAATAAAAGAATTTGTACGGGTGCAGGAAACGAATTCACTTACACGGAAGGGTCAGGATACTTACCGCCAGAAAGTGCTCTGGGCTGACAACAACTTTTTTACCTTGTTTTCCTTCCCGTTGCGATCCGGGAATCCGCAGGTGGCATTGAACGACCTGCATTCTGTTGTTCTATCCGAAGATGCCGCAATAAAATATTTTGGGAGTATTGATGCAACAGGTAAAAACATTGAACTGGAGATCAGTGATACATTTCAACCCTTCACCGTTACCGCAGTAGCAAAACGGGCACCGCAGAATTCCACCATCCAGTTTGATATGGTCCTTCCTTTTAAATACCGTGAACAGAAAGAACCTGATTATACCTGGAGCTGGTTGTCATATCCCACCTACCTGTTGCTGGAAAAAAATGCGGACATCACTTCGGTTACCCATAAAATGAGGGCGCATTATGCCAGGGCTAACGCAAAGGAGATCGAAGAAATGAAAGCGATGGGTGTGGGAAGTTTCACCTGGGGATTGCAGGCCTTTCCCGATATGCACCTGGATCCAACTATGCGCGCAACCAGTAATGCAAGCGATCCGGTATACTCGTATATCCTGACGGGGATTGCCTTGTTCATCCTGGTAATTGCCTGTATTAATTTTATCAATCTTACCATCGCACAATCGTTACGTCGTGCAAAAGAGATCGGTATCCGTAAAGTAGTGGGCGGACAACGTCGCCAGCTGATGATCCAGTTCCTGGGAGAATCGTTCCTGCTTTGTGCACTTGCGTTTCTGCTGGCAATTGGTATCGCCCTGCTGATCCTTCCTACTTTCAACGAACTGGCCAACAAACACCTGAGCCTGGGGTACCTGATGGACCCCACGCTGGTACTGGGTTATATCGGACTGTTCCTTGTTACAGCGTTCATTGCGGGTTTTTATCCGGCACTGGTGTTGTCGGGCTTTGATCCCGTAAAAACTTTATACAACCGCGGAACAAATGCGGGGAAAAATTATTTATCACGTAGCCTGGTTGTCCTGCAGTTTGCCCTCTCCACCTTCCTGATTATCGGTACCCTTTTCGTATATGCGCAGTTCGATTATCTTACCCATAAAGAACTTGGATATAACGACCAGAACCTGCTTGAAGTAACCGTTAACCGTAACGGTGATAAAAAACTGATGGCGCTGTTCAAACAGGAATTCAGTAAGTTGCCCGGAGTTGAAATGGCCGCACCAAGGATGAACGGAATATGGGTTACCCGTTCAACCGCCAACAATAAGGATATTGATGTCATGTATGATCATATAGATGAATCCTATCTGCCAACACTACAGGTACCGGTATTGATGGGCCGTAATTTCTCACCCGATTTTCCTGCTGATTCCACCCATTCGGTACTGGTAAACGAAAGTTATGTAAAGGCAGCAGGATGGAAGGATCCGATCGGGCAGAAGATCATGCTGAACCAGGGTCCCGACCAGCTTGAAGTAATCGGCGTTGTCAGGGACTATCACTTTGAATCGCTCAAGGCGAAGATCATGCCCCAGGTTTTTTCGACCGATCCCAAATTACATTTCGGTCAGTTCATGTTAAGGATCCGCCCGGAAAACCAGGTGGCTACGATCTCTGCTATTGAGAAAATAGTTAAACAACTCGTGCCTTATCATCCGTTCGACTATGCTTACAAACAGGATCTCAATTTTGCCAATTACGAAAATGAACTACGCTGGAAATCGATTATCAGTTTCGCAGCGGTCATTACCATTTTTATTTCCTGTATCGGTTTGTTTGGACTGGCCACCATTTCCATCCGCCGCCGGATTAAAGAGATCGGTGTCCGTAAAGTATTGGGTGCATCTGTATTCCAGATCTCGCGACTTGTATCGGGCAGCTTCCTGTTACTGGTGCTGATCGCATTTTTTATTGCACTGCCTCTGGCCTGGTATGCCGCCAATACCTGGTTGCAGGGATTTGCCTACCAGGTGCCGGGTTACTGGTGGATTTTTCCGTTATCCTGCCTGGTTACTTTAGCGGTGGCCCTGCTTACTGTAGGTATACAGGCACTTAATGCATCCATGTCAAATCCTGTAAAGAGCCTGAGAACGGAATAGTTCATCTGTAGAATGGATCGGTTAAATATCAAATATGCTTAAACAATATTTTATCATAGGTTGGCGCTCGCTCCGGAAACAGAAATTGTTTTCGCTGATCAATATCCTGGGACTCGCTGCCGGCATCGCTTTCAGCCTGCTGATTGCAGCCTATGTCAGGGAAGAACTAAGCGTGAATTCGGGTCTGAAGAATGTTGGGCAATTATATAAAGTAGAAAGTAAGTGGAAGACGGAAAGTATGGGATTGCCTCTCACTAGTGTGGGTCCGCTTGCCAGGGAAATGAAACGCCAGTTTCCCGACCTTGTAAAAAATTACTATCGTTGGGATGGAGTAACCTCCACGGTGTCAAAAGGGGATAAGGCTTTTCGCGAGGGATTACAGATTGGCGACAGCACATTCCTGCAGATGTTCGGATTTAATTTGATACAGGGAAATATATCCACTGCGTTAAGGGAACCATTCTCACTGGTGATCAGTGAAAATATGGCGCGGAAATATTTCGGGAGAACAGATATTATCGGGGAAACCCTGAATATCGAAAGCTTTAATGGAACCAGGAGGGATTTCCAGATCACAGGCGTGCTGGCAAAGCCGGTTCGCAACAGCGTGACGGAAGTAAACAGTTCCAATGACAACCAGTTTTACATACCACTTAATACCCTCTCTTTTTTTAACCGCGATATAGAGCGATGGAATAACCAGTATGTGGTGCAATACCTGGAACTCCAGCCGGGAACCAGTCCCGCGTTGGCAGAAAAAGCGATGAAACAACTTGTAACTGCCAATACCATCAGTGACATCTCTTCCAACCTTACTCCCTACCTGGTACCCATGAGTGATTATTACCTGGTTATGGAGAACGGCCTTGTGCAGAAGATGATTTATACGCTTTCGGCAATCGCCCTGTTTATCCTGGGAATGGCCATTATCAATTTCGTAAACCTGTCCATCAGCCAGGCCGGACGCCGTATGCGGGAGATCGGAGTACGGAAAACACTGGGTGGAAAAAAATCGCAGCTCATTGGCCAGTTCCTTACAGAATCCGTGCTGATCGTGCTTCTTGCTACGGTCGTGGCACTTGGGCTGTACATCCTGGCCCGGCCCATGTTTAATTCTATTCTTGGAAAAAACATTCCTTCCCTGTTTGTTTTTCCGGTTTCATATCTGGCCATTCCGGTAATGTTTGCCCTGGTTGTCGGTCTCATTGCAGGGATTTATCCGGCCTTTGTACTTGGTGGATTGAATTCAATAAATTCCCTTAAAGGCAAACTCGGTACAGTAGGTGAAAACCGCTGGTTGCGCCGTTCACTTATTGGTTTCCAGTTCTGCCTGGCAGCAATCGTTTTTTCATCGGCCATTATTATCTCGCGCCAGATAGAACTGTTTTTCGGAAAGGACCTGGGTTATGACAAAGAGTTTGTGGTATCGGCGCAGCTTCCGCGCGACTGGAGCGCGGCGGGTGTGGAAAAAGTGGAGCGCATCCGCGACCGTTTTGCCCGGTTACCACAGGTGGCCGGAGCATCTGTATCGTATGAGATTCCCAACGGGAATAACCTGAACACCGTCCAGATGCGGCAACCCGGAACGGATTCTGTGAATGCTATTTCAGTAACGACACTGTCGACCGACCAATACTATGCAGATACCTACAAGCTGCCATTGGTGGCGGGTAAGTTTTTTGAAACACCTTACAATGCGTCTGATATAGTGATCAATGAAAAAGCAGTTGCTGCTTTTGGATGGAAGGACGCGGCAGATGCTATTGGCCGCAAACTGACAGTAAACCAGGGTTCGGGTGATCTTATCATCAAAGGTGTTGTGCGCGATTTCCATTTCGCTTCGATGCAACAGCCGATCGAACCTTCGGTATTTATGAATGTGCGGATGATTCAGGTGTATCGTTTCTTATCACTGAAAATCCAACCGGGCAATACAGCCGCCTCGCTTGCTGCCTTGCAAAAGGAATGGTCGGCCGCTCTGCCTGGAACCCCGTTCGAATATACTTTCATGGATGATACCCTTAAAAAAATCTATACAAATGAGATCCGGCTGAAACAGGCTGCCGGCCTCGCCAGCGGACTTGCTATATTAATTGCACTGCTGGGTGTGGTGGGACTGGTTTCCCTGAATATCCAGAAAAGGGTAAAGGAAATCGGCATCAGGAAAATAGTAGGGGCCTCTGTGTCATCGATTATCCGTTTGTTCCTGAAAGATTTCCTGCTTATTATCACTGCAGGAGCCCTGCTTGCCTGTCCAATTGCCTGGCTCATTATGGATCAGTGGCTGGCTGACTATGCATACCGCATCCGGATCTCTGCCAGCCCCTTTGTTACAGCCAGTCTTGCACTTGGAATAATCACAAGCCTGCTGATTGTATTGCAGACCATGAAGGCCGCTACCGCAAATCCCGTTAATTCATTACGTTCTGAATAGTAAAAAAAATAAAACAGATTATGGTCGAACTCAAACATATCTACAAATGGTACAATAGTGGCAGCAACCGCACGTTTCTTTTAAAAGACATAAACCTCCGCATTAATGAAGGCGAATTTGTATCCATCATGGGTCCATCGGGCTCGGGCAAATCCACCTTACTCAATATCATCGGTATGCTCGATGGGTTTGATGAAGGGGAATACCAGTTTCTTCATGAGTCGGTACACAAACTGAAGGACAAACAAAAATCTGCCCTGTATAAACAATACATCGGATTTGTATTCCAGGCCTATCACCTGATTGATGAACTAACTGTTTATGAAAATATTGAAACACCCCTCATTTACCAGGACATCAAATCGTCAGAACGTAAAGCCATGGTGGCCGATATCCTGGACAGGTTCCAGATAGTAGGGAAGAAGGACTTATTTCCTACACAACTATCGGGCGGGCAACAGCAACTGGTGGGCATTGCAAGGGCATTGATCGCAAAGCCCAAACTATTACTGGCCGATGAACCCACCGGCAACCTCAACTCCAAACAGGGAGAAGAGATCATGCAGTTATTCAGGGAACTTAACAGGGAAGGAGTGACCATCATCCAGGTCACCCATTCGGAAAAAAATGCAGAGTACGGATCCCGTGTAATTCACTTGCTCGACGGGATGGTCGAGAAATAAATCAAATCATGAAAAAGTATTTAACCTTTCTTCTTTCTTCCGCCCTGGTGGTGCCGGGGATTATGAACGCACAGCAGTCCCAACTTAATGATAGTTTGCTTACGCTGCAGGAGTGTGTGGAGACTGCTATCAACAACAACCTTGATGTACAACAAAGCCAGCTTGCGCTGCAGACTGCGAAAATCAACTGGAACCAGGCAAGACTAAACCAGTTGCCCGATCTTTCTGCCAATACTACATCAGGTATTAACCAGGGCCGCAGTATCGATCCGTTCTCCAATGCCTACAGTAATGAAACCATCAACTACTCCAATTACGGAGTCAACAGTGGTGTGATCCTTTTCAACGGTGGAGCATTACGCAATTCAGTAAAACAAAACGAACTGGGATTCGAGGCAGCCAGGATGGACTGGCAACAGGCCAAGGACAACGTAACAATCAGCGTGATCCTTGCCTATCTTGAAGTGTTACGCAGCGAAGACCTGTTACGGCAAGTGAACCAGCAGGCCGAACTTTCACTTCGACAGGTAGAACGGCTGGAGATCCTGAATAATGAAGGTGCAGTAAAGCCCACCGATCTGTACGACCTGCGCGGTCAGTATGCAAACGACCAGCTGGCGATTATTAATGCTGTCAACTCGTTGGGTACAGCCAAGGTCAGGCTTTGCGAACTGATGAATGTATTGTACCGTGCTGACCTGAAACTGGAGCGTCTCGATAACGCAGAGTTTGCAGAAAAATATGAGGGTACAGCAGAGGAAGTATATGCTGAGACCCTTAAAGAATTCGCGTTGGTTAAATCAGTTGATCTTAAAACTAAAAGTGCGGCCCGGGGTGTCCGCGCAAACCGGAGTACCCTGTTTCCCATTCTTTCGCTGAATGGATCATTGGGCACCAACTATTCAAGCGCGGCGCGTAACAATGTTTTTGTCAACAACACCGAAGTGCCAACCAGTGAATACGTGCTCATTAATGGGGTCCAGACACCAGTATATACACAGCAGTCCAACTTCGACGCCCAGAAAATCCGATATACCAGGCAACTCAATAACAACCTTTCCAATTCCATCAGCCTTAACCTGCGCATTCCGATTTTTACCAATTGGCAGACAAGGAACCGGATTAAACTGGCGGAGGTCCAATTGAAAAATGCGGAGTATATACAGAAGACTACGGTAACAAGATTGCAGCAGTCGGTGGAGCAGGCCCATCTCAATCTGGTTACGGCTTCCAACCGTTACCATACCCTTGGTGAACAACTCATTGCCTACAGGGAATTTTTCAGGGCTTCGGAAATTTTGTTTAATGAGGGCGTTGGCACTTCGGTTGACTATCTTATCGCCAAGAATAAACTGGATCAGTCCAATATCAATTCCATTGTAGCCCGGTACGATTATGTACTCCGCTCCAAGGTGCTGGACTATTACCGCGGAAGGAAATTATGGTAGGCCAATAAAAAGGCACAGGCTTTGTTGAAGTTTTGGTGTAACAAATATCAAAACCTCATGATCATGACTAAAAATGCGAAAATTCTTGCCGGGTTGGCGGTACTTGCTGCCGGGGTGGCGACTTACCTGTTGACCCGCAATGGCAGGAAAACAAGAACCATGCATGCTGAAGGAAAATATAAACCGCATAACCGTCACGTGAGTGCCGTGTTTTCAAGGGCAAAGGCCCAGGCACTCTCGCCAACTGAAAGCTGAAACCCCTGCATAGGAAAGAAAGGGCCGGTCAAATTTTATATGGGACCGGCTTTTTATATTTAAAAAGGTGAAAGCGTAGATAATGTTACCCAATGTGTAATACAGGCTGGGCCACAAGTATAGCGAACAGAGGATAACCGGGAGTTACCGGTAAGCGGGAATTAATTTAACCAGTTTTTCCTTGATCAGGTCGAGGCTGAATGGTTTGGGAACATAATCGTCGGCACCGCAGGTTTCCGCTACTTCGCGGATATCTTCATTTGCAGAAAACAGTACGACGGGTATAAATGAGGTTTTCTTATGATTCTTCAGTTGCTTGCAGATATCTTCCCCTGATATACCATCCATTGAAATATCCAGCAGGATAATATCGGCATGTTTCTCCACGGCTATACGGGAAATATCCTCTCCATTTATTGAAATAGCCACCTTAAATCCTTCTGCTTCCAGTCGCATCTTGACCAACATCAGGAGATCCCTGTCATCGTCTGCTATCACGATCGTCAATTGGTTATTATCTGCATAGGTAGCCATTCCCAATGGGAACAATTTTAGAGCCAGCGAATTTTAAAGAGGATCAGCAATTTACGCCGATGCATGTGAGGACTATATTTCTCAAATCGTGTATGTTGAACGGTTTTTCGAGGTAATAGTCGGCTCCAGCCTCCAATGCAAGTGCTTTCACCTGGAAATTGGCGGAAAACAAGATGGTGCACGTAGTCTTGAATTGTGAAGCCTTGATCTGTTGTACCACCTGAACCCCGGTTTTGGGGCCGATATGATTGTCCATCAGGATGGCCGATGGAAGGTAAACTTCCAGATCGTTCATCACAGTGTCGCAGTTTGTCCGGGTAATAATATCAACATCGATGGTGGAGAGTACCAGCGTACACATTTCAAGCAGGTCCTGGTTATCATCATAGATAATAACGGTGGGTTTGGTAGTCATGCCGCAAAGATATAATTAAGGATGTAATTTGATTTCTGCCGGATGACCGGCAAACGTCAGCCCTGCGTAAAATCTTTTATATGATGGCCAGTTTTCGGAAATTCTCTAATGCCCATTTTTGGATTTATCTGCAATCTGAAATTTTAAACAATTAATTCTTAACGATTTGCGATTGGGGACTGGAACAGTTTCCAAACATTGTAATTCAAATATTTACTTGTATAATTCGTCATCAGGATTTTCCCTGATTTTTTAAAGTCGGGAATCGGTCACGCCTTTCAAACGTGCAACCCTGTTACCTGGAATACCCCCGAGAACCCGGGCTATGGCAGGGTTTCTGTATTTATCATTTGTAAATCCACAAAAGTCAGATAGAAAACCGCATCTGTATAACAAAACCTGGTGGGTTATTTAAATAAAAAAGGTTCGGCTATTAAACTGAAAAAATGGAAGACAAAATATTTGACATACGGTTTACGTCCGGGGGAGTAGATTATCAGGGGTGGGTGAACCCTTCTGAAAAAACGGACAAAAATGGTAAACCAAGTTCTTTCCATGTGGTGCTGAATGGAGTGTCATTCGGGTACCTGTCGTTCAATGACTGCAAATGGAGTATTAATGAAGAGCGGCCTGTTCCACTGATCGAGGCTGCTGGTAAGGCAATTGAAAAGCATTATGAATTATGAGAGAAAAGATTAGCGGCAGGGGTATCTGGGAGGTACTGAAAAATTCAGCAAAAGGATTCGGGGAAGATAAGCTTACCAAACTTAGCGGTTCACTTGCGTACTACACAGTTTTTTCCATGGGACCTCTCATGATAGTGATCATATTCCTCGGCAGTATTTTTCTCGGCCAGGAAGCGGCGCAGGGAAAAGTATTTTATCAGTTACAAGGTTTGCTTGGTACCGAGACAGCCATACAGATACAGGAAATTATAAAAAATGCATCACTCAAGGGTAAGACCAACTCTGCAGCCATCATTGGAGTGGTCACCCTGCTCATTGGTGCCACCACGGTGTTTGCAGAGATCCAGGACTCTATCAATTCAATTTGGGGTATCAAGGCAAAACCAAAAAAGGGCTGGCTCAAATTTTTACAGAACAGGTTTTTATCATTCTCCGTAATTATCAGTCTCGGATTTATATTGCTGGTATCTCTTGCACTTACATCCATTATCGATTTGTTCAGCCAGCGGCTCCAGGCTGCATATCCGGATGTGGCAGTGACGATATTTTATGTGATCAACCAACTGGTAACCCTGAGTGTAATCTCACTGATCTTTGCAGTTGTATTTAAAGTACTGCCCGATGCAAAGATCAAGTGGCGCGATGTTATTTCTGGTGCATTGGTAACCGGGTTACTGTTTATGATCGGTAAGTTTCTTATTTCTTTTTATATAAATAAAATGGAAGTGGGTTCTACCTATGGTGCAGCGGGATCACTGGTGGTGCTGCTCCTGTGGACTTATTATTCTTCCCTGATCCTCTACTTTGGTGCTGAGTTCACCAAGGCTTATGCGGTGAAATATGGATCTGCCATTCACCCGAACGATTACGCCGTCACCACCAGGCAGGTGGAAGAGGAGATGGGTAAAAAGACCGTCCAGCAAAAAGAAAAAGTAAAGATCGACAAACTGGCTGATAAAAAAAGCGAGGTACCACCTGCATCCTGACAGGGTATTAACTCCGCGATCCGGATTCTGTCACCGGACATTTACCAAACTATCCAATTCATCCAGCAACGGCAACTGCCCGGGTAGAATTTTTTCGCGTGCATCAACAATGGTAAACCATCCTGCCCTGTCCACTTCAGGAATTAATATTTTACGCCCCGATTTCGGTGGCCATTCCAATTCAAACTCGTTACTTTTAATACTGCCGGCATCAAAATCCTTTTTTGCATAAAATGCAAAAACCCATTTACCCGATTTTTGTTTTACACTTTTCAGTTGATGCAATTTACCCGTGACAGAGATGCTTGTTTCTTCCTGAAACTCCCGCCGGGCAGCCTGTTCGGCATCCTCCCCGTCTGTGAATTCTCCTTTGGGGATCGACCAGACTCCGGCATCCCTGCTTTTCCAGAATGGACCACCCGGATGAACCAGGAAGTACTCGGGCTCATCGCCAGTCTTCCGGTAAACCAGTATACCCGCGCTTTTTTTCATCCTGACTGAATTTATTTCTGAAGCTTCATGGTTTATCCTGTGTAACCCGGCAATCAGGTTTGACCGCCTTCATAACATTTTATCGTTTGCAAAACGGGAGTGTTGGATGGATGACTGGTCAATAAAGTCCTGGTCCATCGCTATAAATAAAAAAACCCCGCCGTGGCAGGGTTGGTTCAATTTCCATTTTAGAATAAGGCGGAATGATCAAGGTTCACTCAAAGTTAAGAAAAGGCCTGACCGAACCACCCGGTGATTTCACCGGGAAAAAACCGTTTTTTCCACGCTGTCATATGGAAATAATTTCGTATAGGGAACGATACCGGGAATCGGGATTAATGTAATCAGCTTACATTTCCATTTGCAGCGGTGGTTTTTTTACCAAAAAGATCACCGACACCGCTCAGGTTTTTGTTCAGGAATTCTTTCCCGCGTTCCTTTAATGCATTTTTTTCTTCAGCTGACATTTTGGAATATTTGTAGATTCCGTATGCTGCGACTGCTGCGGCAATGATGCCTAATTTTCCTCTTAACATGGTTATAAGTTTAAATGGTTAAACACTTTATTTAATCAATTAAAATATCATGCCGGTTTAAAGTTCCGGGGAATTAAATGTGTCGCCCTGGCGGATATCACCGGTAGTAAATCCTTTTTTAAACCAATACACCCGTTGAGCAGAAGTGCCGTGGGTAAAGGCGTCGGGCACAATCCTTCCCTGTGATTCCTGTTGAAGCCGGTCGTCGCCAATCTGGTTCGCCGCCAGTAAAGCTTCATCAATATCTCCGGGTTCAAGGATATTATTCATCTGTTGTGCATGATTTGCCCACACACCTGCCAGGAAGTCGGCCTGCAGTTCCAGTTTGACGGAATATTTATTGTATTCCTTTTCGTCCATCGTTTGGCGGAGGCGGGCCATTTTATCGGAGGTGCCATTCAGTTTCTGGATATGGTGACCGATTTCGTGGGCCACTACATAGGCCATTGCGAAATCGCCGGGAGCGTTGAGTTTGTTTTTCAGGTCCTGGTAAAAGGAAAGGTCGATATACACCTGCTGGTCGCCGGGACAATAAAACGGTCCCATAGCGGCACTGGCGCTTCCGCAAGCTGACTGCACCCCATCTCTGAACAGCACCAGTGTGGGTTTCTGGTAGGTCTCACCCTGTTCAGCGAATATTTTACTCCAAACATCTTCTGTATCGGCGAGTACCACCTTTACAAATTCTGCCTGTTCATCATCGGCTGCTTTTTCTTCAGCAGTCATTTCGGTCTGTGAACCGCCACCTGGTAACATCTGGGGAATCTGTGACACATCCCCACCACCACCACCCAGGAAAGTGTATAAAAGATAAATGATCACGCCGATAACACCGCCGCCTGCAGCGATGCCACCACCGGATACACCGCGACGGTCATCGACATTGGTACTTGCCCTCCTGCCTCTCCATTGCATAGTAAATTATTTAAGGTGAATGAATCGATCGCTACTACGATATTACGCAATTTTATCCTCCTACTTTTGCAGCATGGAATATTTCCAAAAGCTGGCCAATCTCCTCAAAGCCGAAAGAAAAGAAGATGAGGAACTCTATAAACGGCAGATCGAAACCTCCTCCGTCAATGAACGGCGTTCGGGCGGACTGGCCTGGTATCCCATCGCTATCAGGGATACCGAACTGGGAAGGGGCGACTACCTGACCGTAGAAGTGGAGCGCACCACCCATCAGGATATCCCGCACCAGCTTCGGTTTGGAGTACCGGCCGCCATCTTTTCCAATCACGATCCCCAGACCGACCGGCTGGAAGGTGTGATCAGCTGGCAGTCGGGCAACCGCCTGAAACTTACCCTCCGCACGGATGAATTACCCCATTGGTCGCGCGAAGGCAAACTCGGCATCGATCTCCTGTTTGATGATAATAGTTATGATGAAATGGAGTCGGCCCTTAAACAGGCTGTGGCCCGACTGGAAAAAAAGGAAGGCTCCGCTCTTATCCGCGTACTCACGGGTGAGTTGGCTCCATCGCCCGACCAGGTTTTACATCGTTATCCGTTTAACGAACTGAACGCATCGCAGGAAGCGGCAGTACACCAGATCCTGGAATCCAGCGAGCTGGCAATCGTTCACGGACCACCCGGTACCGGTAAAACAACCACGCTGGTAGAAGCGATAAAAGCCATGCTCAAACAGGACCACCGGCGGATACTGGTGGTGGCTCCCAGTAATACTGCGGTGGACCTGCTCAGTGAAAAACTGGCGGAACAGGGCTTGAATGTTTTGCGGGTGGGTAATCCGGTCCGGGTATCGGAGCGCCTGGCTTCACTTACACTCGACAGCAGGATGAATGCACATGCCGGGATGAAAGAAATAGGTAAACTGAAAAAACGCGCCAATGAATTCCGTAACATGGCACATAAATACAAACGGAATTTTGGAAAGGCCGAACGCGACCAGCGCCGGGCATTGCTGGACGAGGCCCGCGATATCATGAAACAGGTGGGTGCAACCGAACAATATATTCTGGATGACCTGACCTCAAAAGCACAGGTAGTGGCCGCCACACTGGTAGGCTCCAATCATTACACCGTACGTAACCTGGAGTATCATACGGTTGTAATTGATGAAGCCGGACAGGCACTGGAGCCCGCGTGCTGGATTCCCATACTGAAAGCAAAAAAACTGGTGCTGGCCGGCGACCACCTGCAACTTCCGCCTACGGTTAAATCTATGGAAGCCGCAAGGGACGGACTTTCCCGTACCATCCTGGAAAAACTGGTGACGCTGTATCCGGGTTCGGTAACCTTACTGGAAGAACAATACCGGATGAATAAATCCATCATGGGTTTTTCTTCGCTTCAATTTTATAAGGATCGGCTTAAGGCCCATCCATCTGTGGCCGACCGCGTTTTATTTGAAGGGGATGATCCTTTATTATTTATCGATACATCGGGTTGCGGGTTCGATGAAAAATCGGAGGGCTCCAGTACCAGTAATCCGGAAGAGGCAGCGTTTCTTTGTAAACACCTGACTGTATTGCTGGAGAAAATGGAAGAGATCCATCCGGGAAATGTGAAGTTGTCAATCGCCATTATCTCACCCTATAAGGAACAGGTGGTGCTGTTGCGCAGTCTTGCCGAACATTACCCTGTATTGCAAAAATTCAGGGAACATCTTTCCATCAATACCATTGATAGTTTCCAGGGACAGGAACGCGATGTGGTGTATATAAGTATGACAAGAAGTAATACCGAAAGTAAAATCGGATTCCTTAGCGATACCAGGCGGATGAATGTAGCCATGACCCGTGCCCGAAAAAAACTGGTGGTCATAGGTGATAGTGGAACACTTTCTTCACTTGATTTTTATTCTTCCTTTATTTCCTATGCTGAAAATATCGGGGGATATAAAAGTGCATGGGAATGGATGGGCTGATCAGCCAACCAACTGGATAAGTAATTTATCAAGTGTGGCAAGGGGATCAGTAGTCAGTCCCGGGTGTACTTTGGACGACTGCACTATTGTACTCCTCGCGGCGGTGAGCCAGCGGAAACGAAGTGCCGGTTCAAGTTTACCGATGGGTCCCGCGTCGGCAGTACCCTTGCTGATACTTTCAAATGAACGAAGATGTTTTTCCAGTTCATCGCAATCGGCGCCTGCGCAAAAACAATCGACGCGGTTGCGGTCAATGGTGAAGCGGGTCTCCAGGAAACGCAGGGATTTGCAATAAAGGATCACTCCGATATTGATAAACTCCTCCCGTTCCACGCGCGGAACGAAACGGATTACTGCATATTCAAATAATTGCTGTTCTGGCATTCTTGGCTTCGTTTACAAAAATAGCGGATGAATTCAATCTGGTTTCCAGGAAATCGATATACACCTGACGGAGTACTGTTGCCGGTTCCTGCTGGTCCTGACCAGTCAGCCATTCATCGGGCACCAGGTTCACAATTGCGGTGATCAGCTCCCGGTTAAAAATAGAATGGAACCATTCGTCGGCTTCATCCATTTCAGTGGCCCAGGGTAGTAGCACATGGTCCCTGATCATCACAAATGGTTTGAGGGCCTGTTCTTTCCAGTTGGTCCAGGAATGATGGAAATACAGGGAAGCGCCATGGTCAATCAGCCAGAGTTCTTTGCGCCAGGTGAGCATATTGGTATTACGGGCTGTGCGGTCTACATTGGTCAGATAGGCATCAAGCCATACAATTTTTGAAGCCAGTAAAGGATCAGGTATGCTAACGGTGGGATCAAATGTAATGGCACCGGTAAGGTAATGCAGTCCCAGGTTGAGGCCTTCGCTTTTCCGTAATAACTCCTGGATTTCTTCATCCGGTTCTGTGCGGCCAAAAGCACTGTCGAGTGTGGCGAATACAATCTCGGGCATCTTCAAACCTGCGGCCCTGGCCAGTTCTCCGCCGATCAGGTCGGCAATCAGTGCTTTCACTCCCTGGCCCGCTCCCTGGAACTTCAATACATACAGGAATCCATCATCAGCCTCGGCGATGGCAGGCAGAGAGCCGCCTTCCCGCAGTGGGGTCACATACCGGGTCACGTTTACCGTGCGTGGGTGCAGGATCTCTTTCATTAAAATATATTAACGAAGCTCAAGGTATTTAACCCTTTACTTCCGCCGCAAGTTACAATGTTCCCCCCGTTTGGCGGCATTGATTGCAATAACAACAACTACCCTGGAATGATCTGCAAATCTTGGCCTGTTCAACCCCCAGATTGGCTGCTTTACCCTTCGTTAAAAAATGCCGCCGGATTAATTTTACATTTAAATACAACGATTATGTCAAAACAAATTTATGTGAACCTTCCAGTGAAGGATCTTAAAAAATCCCGTCGGTTTTTTGAATCAATGGGATATGAGTTTAATCCGAAGTTCACCAATGAGAAGGCAGGCTGTCTGATACTTGGTGAAAATCATTTTGTGATGTTGCTTACAGAATCCATGTTCTCCGATTTTACCAAAAAACCGATCAGCGACGCTACTAAAACCACTGAAGTAATCATTGCGCTTGATTGCGAGAGCAGGGAAGAAGTTGATGCGATTGTAGGTAAAGCCGTTGCAGCTGGTGCAACCATTTACAGGGATGCAGATGATAGTGGATATATGTATAGTCGCAGTTTTGCCGATCCCGATGGCCACCAGTGGGAATATCTCTGGATGGATATGGCTGCGTTCGCACAAAAAGGAGAACCTGCTGCCCAGCAGGCCTGACGATGTTGGACAAAGAATAATAAGCTGTGTTTATTAATAAGCACCGGACCAGGAGCGGTTGGTCCGGTGCTTCATCGTGTTAACACTGGTGAATTTTTCCTTATATTGGGGCTCCCATTACAACCTTTTATCCCTGAATCTTATTATTCTTCACCAAATTCTACTAACCGATGCGTAAGTATGTCCTTGTATTGGCTTTACTTAATCTCACATTGATCACAACCGCCCAGCAGTCTTCAGGAAAGGCTAATTACCAGCTGGCATCCCGTTTCTCCGGATCTAAAATTGAAAAAATGCTCTTCAGCACGATGGTCACACCCCACTGGCTGAAACAATCTGACCGCTTCTGGTACACTTACGAAACCACCAGTGGTAAAAACTGGTACATCGTTGATCCAGCAAAGGCAGAAAAGAAATTCCTGTTTGATAATGACCGGATGGCTGCTGACCTGACCCGGATAGTAAAAGATCCGTTTGATGCGCAGCACCTGCTGATCGACAGTATCCAGTTTATAAAAGATGAAAATACCATTCAGTTCCAGGTAAAGAGTTCATTGGAGATCGAGATCACCGATTCTACCGTTAAGAAAGCTGGTCCACCGAAAAAGGAAATCAAAAAATTCTATTTTGAATACGAATTGTTATCCGGCAAGCTGACGGAACTCACCGATTATAAAAAACCAAAGCGAAACCCGCGCTGGGCGTCTGTTTCGCCCGACAAGAAAATTATAGTTTTCTCAAAGAACTATAATCTTTACACGATGGACCAGGCCAACTATGAGAAGGCCATGAAGAATGAGGACGATAGCACGATAGTGGAGACGAAGCTCACCAGTGATGGGGTGGAGTATTTTAGTTATGGCAGTGACTTTGGTAACGAGACCAATGTAGATAAGATAAAGAACAAAGATAAACGCAAGCCGGTGCAGATCTATTGGTCGGCCGATGCGCGGCATTTTGCAATGGTGCGGGCCGACCAGCGCAATGTAAAGGAGCTCTGGGTAATAAACAGTATTGCCGATCCGCGGCCAACGCTGGAAACCTATAAGTACCAGATGCCTGGTGAAAAAGAATCGGCCATTGATTATGTGCTGGTCTTTGATGTGGCGGCCCGGACACAGCGCGAGCTCAATGTAAAACAATTCAAGGACCAGGATGTATCACTTTGGTCGGCGCCGATTTTACAAAGTACCCGCGATGACGACTGGCGTCCATCGCTCTGGCATGGTA
>JBEVJC010000006.1:0-218663 GCA_040510375.1 Chitinophagaceae bacterium | reverse complement strand
CGTGGGGTGGCCGAGATTGTACTGGGACTGAAAAATAAATTATACCTGGGTAACCTGAATGCGCAGCGCGACTGGGGTCATGCCAGGGATTATATAGAAGCGATGTGGCTGATCCTGCAGCAGGAAGAAGCCGAGGATTTTGTGATAGCGACGGGAGTAACCACTCCTGTCCGTGATTTTGTAAAAATGTCGTTCGCCCATGCGGGAGTGGAACTGGTGTTTGAAGGAAAGGACGAAGATGAACGGGGTATCGTGGCGAAGGTGAACGACCCCTCGGTGAAACTGGAAGTGGGCGATGTAGTGGTAGCGGTGGACAAACGATATTTCCGTCCCACGGAAGTGGACCTGTTGCTGGGTGATCCCACGAAAGCCAATACCAAACTGGGTTGGATGCCCAAATACGATGTAAATATGTTATGCAAGGAAATGGTGGACGCGGATCTTGAATTGTTCAAAAAGGATCTGGTATTAAATCAAACAGGTTATAAAACCACAAGGAATTACGAGTGATGGAAAAGAACAGTAAAATCTACGTAGCAGGTCACAGAGGTATGGCAGGCTCGTCAATTGTCAGAAAATTGGAAAAGGAAGGATACACCAATATCCTGACCAGGACTTCGTCCGAACTGGATTTAAGAAACCAGCAGGACGTTAATGATTTTTTCGAAAGTGAAAAGCCCGAATACGTATTCCTTGCTGCAGCAAAGGTGGGCGGTATTATGGCGAATAATGTATACCGTGCAGAGTTTCTTTACTACAACCTGATGATTGAGGCGAATATCATTCATGCGGCCTATGTGAACGGAGTGAAAAAACTGCTCTTCCTTGGAAGTTCCTGTATTTATCCGAAACTGGCTCCGCAGCCATTGAAAGAATCGTACTTACTGACTGGTCTTCTCGAAGAGACCAATGAACCATATGCTATTGCCAAGATCGCTGGTATCAAAATGTGTGAAGCCTATCGTGACCAGTTTGGATGTAATTTTATTTCAGCCATGCCAACCAATTTATATGGTCAGGGTGATAATTATAACCTGCAGAACTCCCATGTGCTGCCGGCATTGATCAGGAAGTTCCACGAAGCAAAGGAAAATAATTCGGAGAACGTGGAGATCTGGGGATCGGGTACGCCGTTAAGGGAATTTATGTATGTAGATGACCTGGCCGATGCCTGTTATTTCCTGATGCAGGAGTATAATGAAAAGCTGTTTGTAAATGTGGGTACCGGTGAAGAAGTTACTATCAGGGACCTTGCACTGGCAGTGAAAGAAGCAGTCGGGTTCAAAGGCGGGATTGTCTTTGACAGTTCAAAACCGGATGGAACACCCCGTAAGCTGATGGACAGTTCACTGATTCATTCATTTGGGTGGAAGCACCGGATAGCATTAAATGAAGGAATCGCCAGGGCGTATGGATTTTTTAAACAGGAAATGACGGCTGTTTGATGCGTCCAATATATTATTAAAGGGTCGGGGTCGGTGGATTCCGGCCTTTTTTGTTATAGACTGGTCCATGATTCAGGCAGACGGTCCCGATTCGACGCTTCATCGTTGAACCATTTTTGGGGAGCAATGACCGATTTGGCTGGATTCGGATTCAACCAGGCAGCCCACCATGCGAAGGTGCTGTTCGGTATTATCTGGTTGCCACACTGGCTCAACAAATAGAAGTCTTCGATATGGGTTTTTGCTAAATCTCCCGAAACATATACTGCATTTGGGACCGGGAGGTTTTCCCGCACCCAGTCAATATCATCCGAGAAAAAATAAAACTCAGGATCGGTCAATTTTTCGAGCATCAGGGCAATGGCGCGCTGGTAGTAGTCCGCGTCTGTGGTTGCAAGCAATTGTTTAACATCAGTATTTTTATAATCGCCCCGGCGGATATGGATTCCTACGGAATTTGGGTTTCTGATTTTACCTGCCAGGGCTGTCACATTCTGAATGAATTCAGGTTTGATGGTAAACTCTTTGAGGACCGTGGGTGCAATTGGTGCGAAATACTGTTCGCTTTGAAAATAACCTTTCAGGTAAATATCCGGTCCAATCGATTCAAATGAAGGGTCAAAGTTGAATGACCGTTCACGATGATAGGTCCTGTTCTTTTTTAACCGCAGGTATTGAAGCGCCTTTGCCAGGTTGGAGGAAGGTTTGAGTTCAGTGATCTCAGTTTCGGTAGCAATCCTTGCCTGGAGATTAAAATGATCGAGATCGAATCTACGGAGCTTATAGGATTCGAATGCTGAAGTATCCAGTGCAAAAGGCACACTGTATTTTTCGGCAATACGTTTACCAGCCGCATACTGGAAGAGTTGGTTACCCAAACCGCCGAACAAGTGTGAGATCACCATATATGTTATTTACAGGTCGGAAGATTTTACATAGATATCGCCGAAACCAGACGATTGAAATTTTTCCTCGTGTATGTATTGGACAAAAACTTCAAAACTTACGAATTGGGGCATTGCAAAAGACATTTCCTCGCCCATAGAGTAATTGTAAACATAATCCCTGTCGAGTTTATGCAGGATCCGGATACATTCCTCGAGACGGCTTGTTTGTTCGGGCACGGTATATTCGAGTGAAAGGAGGGGTATGGCCTCACTCAGGCCTTTCAATACCTGTAATTCGTAACCCTCCACATCGATCTTGCAGAAAAAGGGTTTACCGTAGGTAGAAATCAGGTTATCCATGGTGTTGATGCTGACCGTTTCCGTTTTGTTCCACTCATGGCCGCTAAACCTGGATTGCCTGACACTTTCAATCCACTCTTCAGATAAAGAAGAAATTGTGCTGACATCGGAAATGTACATCGTTTTCTTTTCCACTTTTTCCCCCAGTCCTTCCCCTACAATATTTATCCTGTTGCCGAAAGTCTTTAACAGATGCTCCTGACATTGCACCTGTGGCTCAACTGCAACTACCTTGCACCCGATCTCCAGGAAAATTTCGACCCGGTTACCCAAATTTGCACCAACGTCGAAAACGAGCTGTCCCTCTTTCAGGAAAGTTTTATAGAAAGCCACGCGGTTGACCCGGTGTTTCAGTTCTTGCTGGTGGTGATTATATTGGTCGAGTTTTCTTTTTTGTTTCACCAGGGGGCCGTAAAGTCCGACCGATTTAAGTATGCTTCGAATAATTCCCATATAAAATGATAAAGCCTATTAATTAATAGGCTTTAAGTCATAAAATTAGGTAATTTTTTTCTACTAGGGGCAGGCAATGGCAGCGCTTACAAATGTGCCGGTGTTACTGACGGTTACTCTCCAGCATTGGCCATTTGGTGACTTCATTATAATTCCGGCGCCGATCTGTTCAACATTCACATCTCCGTTAAATACATGAAGCCTCGACCGTGCCGGTGTTGACGGATTGTCTGAACCAATTCCTATGAAATTGGTAAATGCGGTTGCGTGTAATATATATTTACCGGCATTATTATTAAAAATTGCAAAATTGCCGGCTTTAATATCGGAATTCAGGGAGCCGCCTACCAACAACGAATAGTTGGTACCTCCGGTGGAGTTAAACATTGAAATCCCGGTATGCCACACATCATTGGACATCACGTGAATGCCGGCATGTCCTACTCCGGAATTTGGGGTAAAAACGGTTAATGGAATTGCGCTTTGTGCATTGGTTCCGATTCCAACATTTCCGGAAATTGCGTGCTGGCCGTATAGGTCGGCAACCCAAAGTCCACCTGTACCACCACCGCCACCAGTACCACCGGTGCTTGAGATTACATTTCCCGTAATATTTATTCCCGCTCCACCAATGTACGCGCCGGAAATCGTATTGCCGTTGGTAATTGAAATAGCATTTCCGGCTACAAGGTTTGTTTTATCAGAATAGAGAGCATACGGTACGCTTAGTAGCTGCGTATGGCCCTGAACAGTATAAATGTTTCCACCGGTTGGGCTTATTTCAACTTTAAGATACTTTTCATTGTTGCCTGACCAGATGATGTCGCTGAACGTTCCGATAGTAGCAATACCCTCACCAACATGTAAAGTAAACAGTCCGTAACTATTTGTCGTAGTAGTTTGTGTTTCCTGGTAAAGGATGTTGCCATTTGTATCCCCATCCAGGATAGAAAACCTCACAGAGATCGATTGTGCGGGGATGAGGATGCCGCTGGTGGTTCGTGCAACGGCTTGGTAGTTAAATGCCTGTGGAGCCTGTGCCTGGAGGCAAAGAACGGAAAAAATTGAAAATACGGTTAGAAAAAAGGTCCTCATTGTTTCGCGATTTTTATGGTTTTGTACTTTCCATTGCAACCAGGAAACAGTTGAACAAAATATATTCCTGATGCAAGCCTGGACATGTCTATGGTGTTATTAATAAATGGCGCGTTGCCTACAAGCTTTCCATCAGCTGCGTAAATCATGTAACTGTCAATCCAGTTATAAACTCCCGCAAGACTTACTATTGTTTTGACAGGGTTTGGAAAATACTGGAACTCGTCATTGATATAACTGCAACCGGCAAAAGGAATCTTGACATTGGGTTGCAGGAGACCCTGTGATACATAATAATTTTGACCCAGTATGGCGGTGATTGAGATTTCACCTACTGAATATTCGATAACGTATCCGTCGCCGCTAATTGTACTACCGGTCGAATTTAAGAGAGTTTGGGAATAGGTGATTGATACCAGAAGGGTAAACATCAGGGTCAGACCCAATGTTTTTGCGGTGGAGCAAAAATTCATAGTGGTTTGTTAGCTTTAGTTTGGTGGACCAGAAATAAAAGTATGGTTATGGAACCAAATCTCCAAAATTGAGTTTGAAAGTTTTCCTGGCCGGTGAAAACTTTGACTCTTTTGTCATTTTTTTTGCCAGCATTCCCACACAAATGAATAATTGAAAACTTCGGTATGGGTTTTAGAAAGTTCCTGGCGGATCTTTTCGCGACGGGTCGTTGCGTTCTGTTCCCAGTTGTGAAACTGGATAAGGAAACAATTGATCCGCTCCGTTTGACCTGTTGAAATCAGGTGATCAAGCAAATCATATTCTGCTCCCTCAATGTTTATTTTTACCAGGTCGATTTTGTCGATACCCGTTTGGGAGACGTATTGCTGAAAAGCTTTTAGCCGGATTGGTTCTGTTTTATGAATGGCATGGTCGGAGCCAACCACTTTTGACTCGAACTCATCCAGCGTGATGAAGGTCTCCAGGTCGGCAGATGCCAGCCCAGCCTGCACGACTGTTATTCGTTTATTATGGGAAAAACGGTGGGCAATGATATCTGCATATTCCTTTACGGGTTCAAAAATGTGGATTTTACAGTTGTACCTCGAATAAAGATTGCTGGTCCATTCACCCAGGTAACCTCCAAGGTCGAACACGATCGATTCGGGTGTCAGAAATTCGAATTCCGATCTTTTTAATCCGCGGGGATCTTCGCGGTACCATTTTTCAACTTCCCTGAACTGCGGATCACTTTTACGGATCAATGCATTTTTAGACTTCCGCAGGAAACCCTCGGCTTTTCCTAAAATATCTGTAAGGTTCATTAATTATAATTTGAAGTTGGCCGCCTAATACCACAGCCGCGCCTTTAATTGTTTGAGGTATTTGAGTGTTGATGGCGATACTGTTCGTTTTTTCTGGGTTTTTGGGATGGAAAGGACATTTCTCCATCCCGCGAAAAATCCGCCGAGATCAAATTTCGTGGAACGAAGGTAAAACATACTCCACATGAATGCCGTACTCCAGAAATAAAAGGAGGGAAGATACCGGTATGCCACCACCGATTTATTGACCCACATCATCCTTACCTTCTCCCGTTTTGGTTTCCTGCCAAGCGGCGACTCCTTATGCAGCATGGTAATCCGGTCACTGTATACAATTGAATAACCGGAATCAAGTATGCGGTAACCCAGGTCGTATTCCTCCATCCCATAAAAAAAATCATCGGGATAGGCGCCAAGTGATTCTATAACCTGACGGCGGATTGCATGCGCACCACCTGCATAATAATAGGTGTCAAAAGAAGATTTGTCGCGGTATTCACGGAAACGTTTATGGGGCAACGCGTTTTCCTGCATCTGTAATGTATCATAATACAGAACCCTGAAAGAAATAATCGCTTTCTTCCTGGTGCCGTTATCGATTTCAAACTCTTCCACCAGATTATCCAGGCAATCCTTGTTCTGCAACACCGCATCATCGTCGAGCATGATAATGATGGGAGCTGAACCCTTGCCCAGAGCGAAGTTCCGGCCCCTTGATACACCCAGGTTCTCCGGTGCATCATAGTACCGGAATGGCAGCTCAGGTGTTGAAGCGATGAAATTTTTCACAGGTGAATAGTCGTCCGTTGAACAATTATTCACAACTATCACTTCTTCCAGTAACTCCCCTGCATGATTGAGCCCCGCGATATTCTGAAGCAGTTCCAGCATATCGCCAGGACGGTTATAAGTGATCAGTATGAAGCTTAGTGGTTTCAAGGGCGATCATTTAATGTGGCAAAGAGTTCCCGGTACGACCGGTTAAACCTGCCGAGATCAAAGTTATTTCTTGCGTAAGTAATATTGGCCGATGAGATCCTGTTAAACATCGCTGCATCTGATGCCAATCGCAGGATATAACTGACCGCTTCGCTGATGATCTGTTCTTCATTGTTCGTATCGGTAAACAGGAATCCATTTTCTTCCCGGATATGCCTGGGGATATCACCCACAGCAGTAGAAACAATTACATTTCCCCGGACCATCGCTTCAATCACCACCATCGGGAATCCTTCTGTTTCAGAAGTCATTAGCAGCACACCGGATCGTTGATAGACAGAATCTATCTGATCGGGGTCGCTCAGGTTTCCATAAAAACGGGCAAAGGGCAACTCCGAACTGTTCAGCACCTGGCTTACATCGCCCATAAACTCAAATTTTATCAACGGATTGACCTTAACAACCCGTCGTGCAATTTCCGCGATAAGATGGAGTCGTTTTTCCAGTCCGCCGCGACCGGCATAAAGTACCACGAGTGGATGGAAATTTTTTTCCCTGTCAGACTGCGGCAATTCAATGGCATTGGAGATATAAATAATGCGCTGATCAAACGAAGGAGGGATTTGTTTCTTCCGGTACAGTTGAAGATGGTCATCAATTCTTTTCTGGCTGATCATTACCGTTTTGCTGATAAACGGAAGGAAGGGAATCCTGATATATGAAAAAGTATTCAGGGAATGGATCAGTTCCACCTGTGGAACCGATTTATTTATCCAGGGACTGATTTTGTAACCGAAATTATTCTGACCATTAAATACCAGTGGGCGGGCAGTCTGTTTATTTATATATCCTGTAATAATCCCGCGAAAAATAATATTAACCGGGTACAGCCATTTGTTATCAGTAAACCTTGAAATATCTTCTATCCGGCAACCGGAGTCGATAAACATTTGTTTCAGCAGGTTATTGTCCGATCTGCGGGTAAAATAGATTATACAGTCAGGCCCACCTGTTGACCGGGTGATCTGCGCATGTACTTTTTCAGCACCTCCGATATGGTAAAATGAAAAGAAATAAAAGATCCGGTATTGCTGGTTAAGTGGCCGGAAACCCGCTATCAGCCTTCCTATTGCAATAAGTGGCAACATCAGAAGGTCTTCCAGGCGGCGTTTTAATATGTAGGTTGGATAGTTCAGGGGATAATGATTGATTTGATTTTTTTACCGGTACCCAGCAGCAGGTCTGCCAATCCGAAACCAAGCGTTTTGAATACAAAAAAATTAAACTTCCCGCTTGCCAGGGCGTGCCGGGAAAAATTAATCTTGGTCCGCGCGTTTTTCCAGAAAACATTTGTTTGCCGTTTGCGGGTGAACGACTGATTAAGGATCCGGTGTTTCAGCAATGGCTCATTGATCTTTTCTATTTTAACCCCATCGGCTGCCAACCGCAGCCATAGATCATAGTCTTCCGCCTGCGACTGCTCCCTTCGGAAACGATATTGTTTAAGCAGTGCCGTCCTAATCAAAACCGCGGGGTGCACAATGCAATTATCCTTTGGCAGGAAATTCCGGATGGCTCTTGCCGTAAGATGATTACGATCGTCACTCCATTCGCCTAATGGCTGATCGTCTTCACTGATCAGGTCGGCAACTGAACTGATCATATCCGTTGCCGGATTGTTTTCCAGGTAACTGAACTGGGTTGCAAATCTAAAAGGAAGGCTGATATCATCTCCGTCCATTCTTGCGATATATTTTCCGGTGCTGGCATCAATACCCCGGTTCAGGGTAAAGACTAGTCCGCTGTTTTTTTCATTTTGTAAAAAACGGATGCGCGGATCATTGAACTTTCCGATGACTGCAGCAGTATTATCCGTTGACCCATCATCGATAATGATCAGCTCAAAATCGGTGAAAGATTGTTCCAGCACACTTTTCACCGATCGTTCTATGAACCTTTCACAGTTGTACGCCGGAAGTATTACACTGATGGATGGGTTATCCATGATTATTCTGTTTAACCCGCCGTGATTTTATTTTCGGGATTCCTGTTTTTGTTATAAATCCTCCAGCCCTGGAAAATTGCAAAAGCAGTAATCGCAATCAGGAGGTAGGTAAAGATCCGGCTCAGTTTTTCACCTGTTATAAAACCCTGTGGCTCGAACCTGAACTGGATACTGTGTTTGCCGGCGGGGATTGCCAGTCCACGTAAAACGTAATCGGTTTTTACGATGGGGGCTTCCTTTCCGTCAATAAACGCTTTCCAGCCGGATTTGTAATAAACCTCGCTGAACACGGCAAACTGGTTGGTGGCCGATTGAAATCTGTAATCGAGCTGGTCGTTCAGGTTTACAATCAGATTGATGCTTGCATTACTGTCAGGGACAGGCATGAAAGGAATATCTTTTTTATAAACTTCCTGAACAATGGCTGTATCCTTTGGATTGAAACTGGTTATGGCTGCCATTTCCGCGTCTGCATTTTTTACAAACTGTACATGTTTGACAAGCCACGCATTACCCAATGCACCGGGGTTTTTCTGGTATTGGGTGGTATTGCCGTTCTGGTCCTTCTGGATAAAATATTTCGTATTCAACATATCAAGCACAGCCATATTGGGCCGGCCATTGAACTGGTGCTGGACCAGATCCTGGTAGAGACGAAGTTTCACCGCATGGTAACCGCCGATTGAGTTATAGAGATAGGAAGTCTTTGCTTCCTGGAAAAAATCGGACCCAACATTATAAACCCGGTAATAGGAAGTATCTGCCAGGATGGCCTTATCGGCCTGTGTTGTGGTGAAATTACCACCCTCACCCAGATCGTCCTGGTATCTTTCTTCATTGAGGTAGTTGGAGTCGATGGCAATAAGATCTATAAAACTAAACAAGGTAATCACGGCGATTGCCAGTCCCGCTTTGATTGAATTTCTCAGGAAGAAGAAGATCGCTGTTGCTGCCACCAGTATATAACCAAGTGAGCGGAAGATATCTGTCATAAACAGACTCTCGCGGTCGGAAACCAGTCCGTCGAAAAAGTTTTTAATTGCCTCCAGCAGTTGCGGCTGGTTAGCATCGCGTGCCTGTTTAATAATATCCTTATCTCCCGGATTCAGGAAATCGTATGAAAAATAAAGGAGGAACAGGACCAGGAATACCGCACCTGTGGCGATCAATCCTTTTTTAAAAGAACGCAGGGTTGCTTTTTTATCCGTGGTAGTGAAGATCGCATTTGCACCAAGTGCTGCCAGCATTGGCAGTAATAACTGGGGAATGACCAGTGCCATGGAAGGTGCGCGGAACTTATTGTAGAGCGGAAGATGGTCGAACAGGAAATAGTTGAACCCTGAAAGGAATGAACCTGCTGCCATCAGGCAGGAAAAAATGATGGCAGTAAGTGCCCACCATTTATATTTCCCATCCGGAACAAAGAAAGAAAGTATGGCAAGGAAACAAATAATTGCACCTGAGTAGGGTGGGCCAGAGGTTCCACCAAACTTACCATCCTGGCTGATGCCGCCCCAGTAATAAGTCATGGGCAGCTGTTGCTGGAGTTCCTGTGGCAGGCCGGAAAGCACTTCGATGGCTTTTGATTTTTCACCTTTGATTTCTGCACCCCCTGCACTTCCGCCAAACATACGTGGCACAAGTAATACAAATGCTTCGGTTGGGTATGCTGAATACATAAATGCATAACCTTTTTCAAGTCCATCGGCCGGAGCTGGTGCCGACCGGCTGGTATCGGTCAGTGGTGATGCGTCGCCGCGGATCGTTTCTTTCTGGTACTCGTAAGTACTAAGAAGATTACCGGCGTTGACCATCAGTCCTGAAACACCTCCAAGTAAAACAAGCGCAAGGGATACCAGGAGATGTTTGAATTCCTTGCTGCGGATCCAGTTGACGATAAAAAACAACGTCATGATGGCGACAATGATGAAAAAGTAGTAGGCAATTTGCGGGTGGTTCATGGCAATCATGGTTGCCGTGAATAAACCGGTGAGTGCAGTACCGAGCCAGTATTTTTTATTGTAGATAAGCAGGATGGATCCAAGAACGGCAGGCATATAGGCCATCGCCCACATCTTGGTAGCATGTCCGGCAACAATGATAACCGGATTATAGGTGGCATAGGCGAAGCCCAGGGAGCCGAGGATACCAACCCAGGGACTTATCCCGAGTACGATACATAAAATGTAAAAACAAATGCTGGCCAGGAAAAAAAACTGTGCTGGCGCCGGTAATCCAAGGGTCATTACGTTGTGAACGATACCGGGAATAATATTGTTATAATCCAGTCCGATCTGGAAGGCGGGCATACCACCAAACATACTGTTGGTCCAGAGGGGCATGTGACCATGTTGTTCACGAAAAACCTGCGACTGGTGTACCGCACCTTCCCACTGGGTAATATCATGTTGTTGTAAAACCTTTCCTTCAAGTGATGGCCGGCAATAGATTACTGCTATCAGCAGGAAAATAACAAATGCGATAACATGAGGTAAAATCTTGCGCAACAACCCTTTATTCATAAAACGATGATATTAGGCTGACAAAATAATGCTATTTTAGACGAAAATCGTTGATGCGCTGGCTATTATTTTTATCGCGACTGGCTTTTATCTGCGGGCTTTTCTTTCTCCTCTCTTTTTCGCTCCTGGTAAAGGATTGGACGCAGGATCAGGCACTTACTTCCACCATTATCGTCATTGGCCACCTGATGGGTGTATTGGTTGTTCCGCTTGTTAATATTTGTTACCTGGCAGTATTGTTTGTTAAAAGGGAATTAAGACCCTATGTGCCTGCCTGGCTGGTGGTAGGTAATGTGTTGTTCCTTTTCATACTTTTATTCTATATCTATTTTCAGTATGGTTCACTCTATAATGCGGCATAAGCCAACAAGGTTGTTCCTGATACTCGGGGGTTTTTTCATCACCAATGCACTTATTGCCGAATTAATGGGCGTGAAACTGTTCTCGCTTGAAGCCACATTGGGCCTCCGGCCATTCAGTCTTTCCATTTTTGGCAATGAATTTTCGTTTAACCTGACAGCGGGAGTATTATTATGGCCGGTGGTATTTGTGATGACAGATATTATTAATGAGTATTATGGTGTAAAGGGGGTGCGGTTCCTTTCATTCCTGACCATCGGGCTGATCAGTTACACCTTCCTGATGTTTCAGGGAGCGATCCACCTGACCCCGGCCGGATTCTGGGTGGGTAATTATGCCCAGCAGGGCGTGCCTGATGCGGACAAAGCCTATCGTGCTATTTTCGGGCAGAGCTCCTGGATTATCATTGGTTCCCTGGTGGCATTCCTGGTGGGACAATTCCTCGATGTGCTGGTATTCCACCGGATCAAAAAAATTACAGGGGAACGAAAGATCTGGTTAAGAGCTACCGGTTCTACCGTGATATCGCAGTTCGTTGATAGTTTTGTGGTATTGTTCATCGCCTTTTATATCGGGCCGCGGATCTCGGGTGGACAAACACCCTGGTCGCTCGCACTGGTGATGACAATCTGTGTTGGGAACTACATTTATAAATTTATAATGGCGGTGATCCTGACTCCGGTGGTCTACCTTGTACACGGATGGATAGAACGTTACCTGGGAAAAGAAGACGCAGACATTATGCGCAAAGCCGCGATGGGCGATGGTTCGGAATGACCTACTTTGGAAGGGGTCCATTATTTTTAACCATGTCCGCAGCAATTTTATCAATAGGCAACGTAACCGATTCGCCGGAGAAATTATCCCAATCTATGAACCGGAACGTTTCAATCTCTTTTTTTTCCGCGTAGATAGCAAGCTGCTGTTCATCAAAATCGAAAGGTTTCGCACGAAGTGGCGCCAGGATGGGTTCGAGCGCCCTTACATAATAATAAATGGAAACGATCTGGTAAGCTGGGTTAAAGGCTGACATCTGGTAAAAATCAGTGGTATAAAGATGTGCGCCCACTTCTACTTTGAGGTTCATTTCTTCCATGAATTCACGGGCCAGGCAATCGCGCGTGCCTTCGCCAAATTCAAGTCCACCCCCGGGAAACTTAGTGTAGTAGGCACCGCGGATAAATTCATCACTTACCAGTACCTGTTTTGATTCATTGATAAGAAGTCCATAAACACGGAGGCTGAACTGGTTCATGTTGGATAGTTTATCGTTTAAAAGGGATCGCTGCGGATATCAGGAATTTTTCAGGAGGATATTTATTCTGATGAAAGTATCAGGAAATCTTTTTGCGGAGGGATAGCCCTCTGGTTACGGATCAGGAAATCTTTTTACGGAGGAGTAAACCACCGGTGACGGATCAGAAAATCTTTTTACGAAGGAATAACCATCCAATGATCAGCGAGATAACGAACGACAGCAGGACCACCACATAAAATGCATACCGCGAATGTTCGAATCCGCTGGGAACGTTCATACCGAATATACTTGCGATCAGAACCGGGAAGGTGAGTACTATGGTGATCACCGCAAGTCTCTTTAAAACTTCATTCTGGTTATTGGCAATGATACTGGCAAAGGCGTCGAGTGTACTGCTGAGTATATTGGTGTAGATATTTGCCATTTCCAGGGCCTGCGAATTATCAACGATCAGATCATCCAGGAATTCTTTTTCTTCCTCATTAAGTCCCAGGAAATTGGAGCGGACCAGTTTCATGAACAGCAGTTCATTTGACCGGAGGGCTGTTACAAAATACACCAGGCTTTTCTGGATCCGCATCAATTGCAGCAGGTGTTCATTCCTGTTGGCATCGTACAATTTCATCTCCAGGATATTCCGACGTTGATTGATTTCCTTGAGGTGTTCCATGAAGTTCTGCACGATCTTTTCAAAGATCTTCAGCACCATCATGCTTTTTTTATCAGGATGGCGGTTCTGGAATGAATTCAGGAATTTTTTTATCGCGGCATTCTCAAATGAATTGACCGTTACCGTCTGGTTATGCGTCAGTATGATACAGATGGGGATGGTAATGTAGTACGCGTCGCTTTCATTGAAGGAGTTGTTCTCGGTGGGAGTCTTGATAACGATCAGTTTGACATTATCGTCCTCTTCGTACCGGCTCCGTTCGTCTATATCCAGTGAGTCGGTCAGGAAGTCGATAGGTATATCGAGGCCCGCTGACAGTTCGGAAAACTCCTCCTGTTTCAGTGGGGGCAGCACATTGACCCAACTACCGTCTTCCGGTTTGTCGATCTCTACTGTTGTATGACTGATATTTTTAAAGTACTGGATCATGGCAGCGCAAAGGTAGGGGAATGGGAAGTTGATGGGAAAAACACCCGCAAAAGCTTAACAGTGCTGGTTAATTGACTTCTACTGTCCCTTCAAAAACCCGTTCGGCAGGGCCGTTCAACCAGATATTGTGATAGCTATCGTCATCATTGCGGTCAAATTCCACCGAGAGGCTACCCCCCAGGGTTTTTACTTCCACATCATTAAATCCGTTCTCATTGTGATAGCAGACCAATGCAGCCGCGGTGACACCGGTTCCGCAGGAATAGGTCTCGTCTTCCACACCCCGTTCATAAGTACGGACGATGATCTTGTCGTCATTGGTTTGTTCAACAAAGTTCACATTGATTCCCACCTGTTCGTATTCCTTACTGTAACGGATATCATGACCTTTTTTATATACATCAAGATCCATTACATCATTCACCAGTTTTACATAGTGTGGTGAACCCGTGTCCAGCATAAAATCCCCGTTCTTTTTACGAATAGTGGCCACATCCTTCATCTTTAAGGATACGATTCCGTCGGGGTCAATTTCCGCTTCATGTTCACCATCGATTGCCAGGAATTTATAGTCACTCCGGTGGATGCCCAGTTGCCAGGCGAATTTAACCAGGCAGCGGCCGCCGTTTCCACACATACTGCCTTCACGGCCGTCGGCATTGAAATATTTCATTTCGAAATCGTAACCGGGTTTAAGGTTGAGCATCATCAGACCATCGGCTCCGATGCCAAGCCGCCTGTCACATAAACGGCGGATCTGGTCCTCCCTCAGTGAAGAATACGCCATGTCGCGGTTGTCCAGAATAATAAAATCATTGCCTGTGCCCTGAAACTTTACGAATTTTACTGTCATACAAATAAGTCCTTCTTTTCTTACAAATTAGTTGCAAAGATCTCTATAAATCTTTTGATAAGATTTTCTACTGCAGCTTTACCGTCTTTGGAAAATTCCTTCCGTACCCGGTTGGCCACAATGGCGTTTACGGCCAGGCAATTGTGACCTAATAATTTCCCCAGACCATAAATCGCGGAGGTTTCCATCTCAAAGTTAGTGATCCGGTGTTGTCCGAAACGGAAATCTGTGAGGCGGTTGATCAGGTGGGGGTTCCGCACACCAAGACGAAGAACCCGTCCCTGTGGACCATAAAATCCGGGACAGGTTACCGTAATACCCTGGTGGAAGCCATTAACAAAATTTTTCAACAGGGAAGAGGCAGCACTGCTGATGTACGGATAACTCATCTGACCGTGAAGCTGTGTATAAGTAACAAAGGACTGGAGTAAAAGTTGCTCTTCTTCGTTTTGCTGGTGGCGGTAAAAGTTCAGCAGGTTATCGATCCCCAGGCCGTGTGTGGCGGCCACCATGGAATCGACGGGAATATCGGGTTGCAGCGAACCGGAGGTGCCGATGCGGATTATATTCAGGTGGCTCAGTTCCGGATTGATCTGCCTGGTCTCAAAATCGATGTTGACCAGGGCATCCAGTTCATTCATTACAATGTCGATATTATCGGGTCCGATCCCCGACGAGAGTACGGTGATTCGTTTTTTACCAACAAAACCGGTATGGGTAATGAACTCGCGGTGCTGGGTACGGAACTCAATGGAGTCGAAATATTTGCTGACTTCCTTCACGCGGTCGGGGTCGCCAACCGTGATTACGGTTGGGGCCAGCTCTTCCGGACGGAGGTCAAGGTGGTAAACCGCTCCGCGATCATTGATGATGAGTTCAGACTCGGCAATACGGCTCATATTTTTATTTAATTGATTTCGCTAAAACAATTATCAAAAATATCCTATTTTCGCAGTCGTTCAAAAAAAGCCGTCATTCTTTAAAATGTTGGTTTTCAAAAGGTCCTGTGGCCGAGTGGCTAGGCAGAGCTCTGCAAAAGCTCGTACACCAGTTCGAATCTGGTCGGGACCTCAAAGCCCGCCTTCATCGCTGAAGGCGGGCTTTACTATTTGTATTATTTAATTACCCGCCAGCCATTCCCCCCAATAACGGGATCTGCACCAGGTTGAAGACGGCCGGCTCTTCGAAATCGCTGAAAGCAAGAGGAGGGAAAGGAAAAGTTGAATTATACGGCCATGTTCATTAGCAAGCCTGAAGAGCTACCGATATCGGAAAGCCACTCCAGGCTTTTTTTGATATTAGTGATTACCTTGGTGATCATGCCCACCATGATGGTGGTTGTCTTTGTAAAATTTTACTTTACTTAAAACATTCTGTGCTACTTTTTTGCCTTGCACTCTGCTTTTATCGCAGGTGGCCTGGTAGTGAAGTCCCCCAAATACCCTGCTGTTCGACATTTCTATACTCATCTGTTCCCATGAGTCATAAGTGCGGGGAGGAAAGCCGAGATAATCATAAGTATGAAGTGTCAGGCGAAAATTACGGCCAAACACATTAGCAAGCATAGTCGTTGCTGCTGAATTGATGGTGGCATGTCCCGATGGAAACTCAGGATGGTTGGGTACGGCAATAAATGTAGTCCAGGCAGGGTCTATGTATTGGTTAATGTAAGTACTCGGACGCACCAGGTTAAAGATGTATTTATCGGTGAAACATATTACCGTTGCGTCACTCTGGGCTATTCCGAGCTTTGCATAGGCTAGCGCAGCTACGTCAAGTCTGGGTTTTGCCTTGCTAAGGGTTTGAACTAAAATGGAAACAAAATTTCCTCCGGGAGAATACCCTGGAACATCACGGTGGTAAATAACAGAAGCCTGTTGATCAGGGGTGGCATTATTCCTTTTGTCATAGACATCTTTTGCCATTCTCCAAAACGCGGAGCCGACAGCAGTGGAATAGGTTGGCGGCGGAGGTAGGGTAGTACCTCTGGCAACTCCAGGCACTAACAACCTACGTTGGCTTGCATAGGGATTAACAGGTGCAGCTGGAGGTGGCGATGTGGGCACCCAATACCAGGGAGTAAGAGTTGTAGGAGCCGGGGCTACATAAGGAGGATTAACATTTGCAGAACCGTCAGTAGCAGCCCACGCAGCTACTCGTGTGGCTATTTCTTTTCCAAATGCAATGGACCGTTGTAAAGTGCTTGAGCCCACCTGTGTTGCAAAAGCATTATTCAAGGCGTTTTCAAGACTATCCATTTTTGTTTTGTAAATAGGCGCCGTAGTAGGAAATAATTTGCGGTTCATTTCAGCCAAAGCGGCATTTGCACTTGCTGCCCAATGGTATGATTTCTTCTTTTCAATTGATGGCATTAAAGGAAAATCAGTAAGCTGACGTTGGAGAGACCGGTAATCATCCATTCCAGGTATTACCGATTCATAAAGTGCAATGCCGCAATAAGCCTGGGCGCGTTCAGCGGCTTGAGAACCTGTGCCAGGCGCTAATGGTATACGCAGCATCTCGAGCTGCAAATTGAGCCATTTGATAACTACTTCAGAAGAATATTTGCCTGTCTCCTGGGAATTGTCATGACCATGCCTGGCCTGGAGAGATTCCTCTGATTCAGCAGTCATTTCTTCCTTTACCTGCGGTTGTTCAATTTCTTTTTTACAGGAATAGAGAAACGAAACTGAAGCAAGTAATAAAACAGCTAGATGAATTTTCTTCTTCATAATCAAGGTTTAATGGTTGAATGAATATTTTTTAATACCTTATCCGAGTGTACTATTTGACTTATTACCTTATCCCGGCAACAGGAACTTTAAGAAGTTGTTGGATCATTAGTTTATTCGTCTTTGACAAACCTAAAAGATGTTATATAGCAGGACAATCCCCCAATTGAAGGATATTATAGAAGCGTAGTTAAAAGAGAAGGGTAATTGAATAGAGGAAATCAGGCAGATTGAATCAGACTAATCTTTCTCTCAAAGCTTTGGCCACAGCTTCTGTAGCAGATGCCACGTGGAGCTTCTGATAGACGCTTTTTACATGGTCTCTTACCGTGTGGTAACTCAGAAATATTCTCTCTGCAATTCGTGGCATGGGTATGCCTTCGGTAAGCAACTGCAGGATTTCTTTTTCTCTCGCGGTGAGTTGATAATCCACTACTGTCACCATCGGAGCAATAAATTGGTGAAAGAGGCTGACCACCTTAGATGCAACGGTTGGAGTAAAAGCTACTCCGCCATTTTTCACATCAGAAACAGCTTCCAACATTTTCACAGGGGAGGTGTTTTTCAGAATATAGCCATTGGCACCTTTACAAAGTGCCTCAAATATTTTGTCATCATCCTCAAAAACCGTTTGTATCAATATTTTTACCTCAGGGAATTCTTGCTTAATAAGCCCGGTTGCCTTTATTCCATTGATACCTGTCATTTCGATATCCATCAGTATTACATCCGGGGCACTTTTTTCAATATCATTTTTCCAGTTATTGCAACTGGTAAAACTTCCGGTACAGCGATAACCATGTGAGCCGTTCAAAATAGAACGGTAAGCGTCCATCATGATTGGATTATCTTCAAAAACTGCTACCCGGATTTCCTGATTGTCGTTCACCATACAAAAGTAAGTTGATGATGCAGATCTGCATGACACCCAATTGAGGGAAATTATAATTCCAGTTCTATCGTTGTTCCTTTACCCGGTTCAGCATCGATTATGATAACGGCCTTTACTTCTTCCGCCCTTGTCCTCATATTTCTGATGCCATTGCCTTCAACCGGCGACGATACTAAAAATCCTTTTCCGTCGTCTTGTATCCTAAGCCGCCATTTAGCGCCATTTGTACCAAGGGTGTAATAAATATTGCCACAGCGGGAATACTTGAAACTGTTATTTAAAGCTTCTTTGCTTATCAGGTAAATAGCCTTGCGTTGCCCAATGCTTAAATTTGATTTTTCAATTTCTTTTCCGGTTACAAAATGCATTTGGATATTTTTTGACAATGCGATAGGAATGCTAAACGACTTTAACCGAAGCAGCAATTTTTCGATACTGTCATTTTGGGGATTAAATATCCAAACCATATCACTTAGCTTTTCAATTATATCCTGGGTATAGTTTTTTATTTTTAATAAATAAACAGAAGCCTCCTCCGCCCTGTTATTGTCTAATTTTTCAGCAGCCATTTGGCTGATAAGGTTAATGCCACTCACGGAAGCTCCTATTTCATCATGCAGGTCCTGGCTGATGCGGTTACGCATTTCAAATAATTTTAGCTTTTGATTCAACCTGTAGCGGAATAATCCATAAACTCCGGCCGTAAGAGTTGTCGCTATCAAAAGATAAAACCACCATGTTTGCCAGAAAGCAGGTATTACACTGAAAGCATAACCTTGCATTTCGCTTATAACAACGCCTCCTGTTTCCCTTACGCGAACATGAAAGATATACTTACCCTGCGGCAGGTTTTGGTAACTCGCCTCAAAATTCCTCCTTGCATTTACCCACTCCATATCTAAACCGTCCAGTTTATATTCAAACACAAGACCGGCATCGTTTCCGTAATATAAACCTGCAAATTCAAATACTATAGAATTGGAACTGTGAGGAATTCTTAATACTGATGATTCGGTGATTTGAAGGTCTGGAACTGTTTTACCAGCTGCTTTTATACTGGTGATAACTATCGGGAATGCAGCCAACGTCGCCTTCTGTTTCAGAGAATGAATTAATAACCCTCCGCCCACTCCTACCAATAATTCCTGGTGGGTGGGATTAAAAAAAATATCATGCGGGAATATGTTGTCAGAAGTGTAGGATGTAAAATTGAATGGCAACTCATCATTCAAATCAAATAAAAATTGACCCATAGTATTTATTGCCGACAGTCCGTTGCCCGATAAAAGCCAAAGAGTAGTATCACCGTCACTACACAAGGACAGAATATTATTACTGGCGAGACCCGTTCTCATATCAAACCCCGTGAAGGCATTTTCCAAAGGAACCTCCGGATTATACCTGAAAACCCCACCAGAAGCTGTGGCTATCCACAGAGTGCCATTTCCATCTTTTTCAATATCATTAATAAGAAATAATGCCTCTGCTGTTTTTTTGTCGTAATAAGATACCTTCTTGCCGGTAAACAAATTATAACCGAAAAGATTTTCTCCAAAACTACCAATCAATATATCTCCTTTTTTGGAGACAGAACTGATTCCTGTAACATTTCTGATGCGTTTTAGCGAACTATCTTTTGGTGCAACAAAAGCTTTTTGTTTCGTATTATAATAAAATAGTCCACCGTTATACGGAGCAAACCAATAGTTCCCTTCTTCATCCTGCAACATGTCTCGAAAGGTCATCCTTGTTTCTTTGTTAGGCGTGGCAAATAATTCAAATTTTCCTTTAATTCTATTGTAATTATAAACATGGTTATCGGTAAGCAGCCAGAGAGTGTTGTTACGGTCTTTCTCTATGTTTATGCACAATTGCAATGGATTACCGGTGGCGTCAGTGGTTATTTTATCAATCTGCCCACTTACCCTGTTGATGATGAACACGGCGGCGGGATTAAGACTGCAAACAAAATAGCAGTAGCTGCTATCATCATAAAAGACGCCACCCATATTGTTAATGCTTTCTTTATCTGAAACGGGTAGCAAAGGAAGGAAAGCGGAATAACCAGCCAATGGATCATAGACAGAAATTCCGTTTTTTGTAGCTACCCATTGTATTTGCTTGTCGTCCGTATAAACAGACATGGTGCCGCCGGAAAGCAAAGTACCTGTAAGTTGTGGAATATTTTGTTCAAGTCTTATTCTTTTTCTATCGTTGCTTATTTTTATCAGCCCTTTTTCACAAGGCATCCATATTTCATTTTGCCCGGGTTGAAAGAAGCTGGTGGAAGGGTATTGTACGTCATCAGCAAAAACCTCTCTGAATTTATCTTGAGTTTCGGCGTAGCTAAATAGTTTGCCTTCTTCTGTAGATAGAAATACTATTTTATTTCCGGGGTCATAGACCATATCGATCACGTACGCATAATATCCCCCGCTACCCATGAAACTGAATTGATTTGAGACTATGTCAAGAGAAACCAATCCAACAGTAGTACCCAGCCAGAATTCATGATCATTTTTTGCTGAAAACTTTTGAATAGACTTGTATTTGTATTGTTTGGTTGCAGGATTACTACGGGCAAACCCTGCCCAGTCGTAATACGTAAACCTATCGCTGCGGGCATCATAGCTGCAAAATTCAAAAACATCAGATGCTATCCACACCAGATCGTTTTTATCTATCATAATGTCCCATACCAAAAAGTTTGGTATTTTCCGAATTAACGTGTCGGTGCCTGGCATCATACAGGTCCAGCTTTCAGAGGCCGGGTTATAAATATTCAATCCTTTCATGGTTGCTACCCAAATCCTTCCCCTGCTGTCTTCGGCAATGTCATTTATTATTTCATTGGAAATGGAATTACCGGCAGCCGGCCGAAACACTTTGAATGAATGTCCATCATACCTATTCAACCCGTTGCGGGTACCTATCCACATAAAACCTTTTTTATCTTTATGGAAACAGGTTACCCTATTGTCTGAAAGCCCATTTTCGGTGCTGAGGTTTTTTACTTTAGAATATAATTGTGCCATGCTGTTACCTGATAGAAACAACAGGAGTAGCGATGAAAAAAATTGTATAAATTTTGAAGAAGACAATAGCCAGTATATTCCATAAGTTTCGGTACGGCCTTGTTTTAATTATTTCCAGTTAATATACAACAAATGTGTGTGTGATTCTTTAATGACTAAATCAACTCAACATCACCTTCTCCCCGGTTTTAAGACTCTCATAAATAGCATCCATAATCTTCATATCTTTTAAACCCTCTTCTCCATCTACCGGAATCACCGGTTGTTTGTTTTCAAAAATAATGGCGGCCATTTCATCCATCTGCCTTGCCTGGTGTGGCACATGGGGTTGGGAAATATCCCTGCTCCCTGCATTTCCCCTTATGGGTCCATAACCATGTGCGGGTTTCATTTCCACAAAACCCTTATCGCCGTTCAGGAAAAACTTATCCAGGTTACTCATGTTGTAGGTCGACAGGCAGGATGCAATGGCACCACTTGGAAAGCCCAGCTGGAAGCTGACTGTTTCATCTACCCCCTCCCCGAATTTCACCGGATCGGTTTTGGTTTCCTGCGCAGTGACCCAGATGGGTTCTTCGCCCACCATATAACGTGCACCATTAACGGAATAAATACCGATATCCATCATCGAGCCTCCGCCTGCCAGCTTTTTATTAAGCCTCCATTGGGAGGGATCGCCGATGCGGAATCCGCTTAGTCCCTCGAAAAATTTTATCTTGCCCAGTTCATCTGCCTTTCTCATCCGAACAACCTCAAGGGTAGTGGGTTCAAAATGCATGCGGTACCCGATGAGCAATTTTACATTGGCTGCCTTACAGGCATCCACCATTTCCTTTCCGTCTTTTGCATTGACCGACATTGGTTTTTCACAGATAACATGTTTACCTGCCTTGGCAGCCCTGATCGCAAAGTCTTTATGAAGTGCATTGGGTGTAATGATATAGACTGCATCTATATCAGGATTATCTTTTATCGTATCGAAATTTTCGTAGTTGTAGCAATTTTTTTCCGGGATATTAAATTTTGACTGCCATGCGGTGATCTTTGAAGGAGTACCGCTGATAACGCCAACCAGTTTTGCCCTTTTGCTTGACGGCATTGAATTCGCAACGATGTTTCCATATCCTCCAAGGCCCAGGATGGCGAAACGCAGGACGGGCCCGTCACCGGGTGTATTTTCTTTTGGCTCGCAGGCTATCTCATTATCCAGTAAAGGCAGGGCCAGCAATGGTGCGGCTACGATTTGCAAAAAATCTCTACGCGTACTCATGGTTTGATTTTTATAAATGTGATAGTTGGTTGTTTATACAAAAAACGGAACATCAGGGATTGCATATTTTTTCATTCCTTCTTCATTGATCTCAACACCGATACCGGGTTTTTCTGAAAGAGTAACAAAACTATTCTTCACCCATTCACCGTCGTAGTGAACGATATCTTTAAACATTGGATCCGTATGGAAATAGGATTGCCACTCTAGGATCAGGAAGTTGGGTACGGAAGCACATACATGACAGGAAGCCATACAACCCAGGAACGAGGCCACCATATGCGGCGCGAATGGCGTGTAGTACAGGTTGGCCAGGTTGGCTATCCGCTGTCCTTCGCCGAGGCCACCACATTTCTGCAAATCAGGCATCACAATATCTACCCCACCAATCTCCAGTAAACGCCGGAAGCCATGGGCAAGATAATGGTTTTCGCCCGCAGCGATAGGGGTACTGGTCGACTCTGTTATTAATTTATACGCTTCTACATTCTCGGCAGGGATGGGCTCTTCCAGCCACATCAGGTTCAATGGCTCCAGCCTTTTTGCTATGGCCTGCGCTGTTACTGCATCATACCGGCCATGCATGTCGACCAGGATATCGATATTGGGTCCAACTGCTGCACGCGCTGCCGCAATCTGGTCATACATCCTTTGCAGTTCAGCGGGACTGGCGGTCCAGTTATAAAAATCGTATTTATTCGGATCATTTGCCTGGTCAAGATCAAACTTGATGGCATTAAAGCCCATACTTTTTGACTTTAAAGCCGCATCAGCAAAATCTTTCGGAACAGGCAGGTTCCGCTGGTAAAGCGCCGTATCACAATAAACCCTTATTTTATCGCGGAATTTTCCCCCGAGTAACTGATACACCGGCAGGTTCAAAGCCTTGCCAGCCAGGTCCCACAGGGCCGTTTCAATGGCCGATAAAACAGCAATATACATGCCTGACTGGGCACCCTGGAAAAAACCGGAGCGGCGGATATTTTCAAAAAGCCGGTGCACATTCAACGGACTCTGGTTCTTGATCCGGTTACCGAAATTTTTTACCAGGTGATAGGTACCGGGCACTGCATCCACGCCTTCACCGCAGCCCCAGATATCCTGGTTGGTATAGATTTTTACAAACACGCTGCCTTTTACATAACCACATTTTACATCGGTGATCTTCAGGTCAGATGGTGATGAAAACTTTGGTGTTTTATCGATGGCTTCCTCGTAACCGCGGCCAAAACCGGATAAAGACACGAAGGGTGCCATGGCAGTGGCGATCGCTGTTTTGGTAAGAAATGACCTCCTGGTATTGTCCTGTTGCATGTTGATTTAGTTTTAATGTTTGGGTAATGGTAAAACCGGTGACTGACATCGGGTCAATTACCAGGTCCTCTCTTTCAGAAATTCCTTGATGGTTTCCATTGGTACGGGTAATTCATTTATGTGATCATTGATCCACCGGGAAAAATCTTTCTCAATATCTTCTGACCACCTGGCATCGATCTGGCCCGCTGTATACTTTCCTTCCCTCAGGCGCTGGTGACCGAACATATCGCGCAGCCGGACAATCTCTGAAGTGGTGCATACTTTTTCGGCCAGGTGTGGTGGTATAAACAATACCACTCCTCCTTTGCCAAGCACCACATCACCGGGCATAACGGTCACGGAACGGATACGGGTGGGATGATTGATACCAACGATCATGGTGTTCAGGTCGCCGGGTGGATTATGGTAAGAAGGATCATAACTGGTATAATAAGAAGTGAAACTTCCGATTTCTTTCAGGCCTTCTACATCGCGGAGCGCGCCGTCATATACAATTCCGTTTCCCGTACGTGCATAAATAGCATTGCCTACATTGTCTCCAATGGTTGGACCATTCTTATGTGCCCCGAACTGATCGGCTACATACACATCTCCCTTCACCAGGATATCAACCGGCCAGGTATTCTGTCCGCGTTTTCCTTTTTTCTTACCGGCAGAATCAATCGCTTTCCAGACATCGGGCCTGGCGGGCATAAATGTGCTGGTTACAGCGCGGCCCACCAGTACACTATCCGGATTGATCACTTTCCAGTCTTCGGCAACCTGGTAGCCATAACCCGCATTTTTCATTACGGCCCATGCTTCTTCCACACTAACCGATTTCATCCGTTCAAGGATTTTTTCCGGTACTCTTGGTCGTCCGTCAGGAAAACGTTCCCCCTTCCATTCCGGGGTCAGGGCAATCAGTTCGTCTTTACTGATCTGGACATCCTGCGCATTTGTCAACGGTTGGAAAAATAGTATGATGAAAATGATCATCAGGTATTTGATATGAATCATGGTAACAGCTTTAAGTATGTGCAATCTGGTTTACGGTATTTTCTGGTTTGCTTTGTTCGTCTTCTTCCGGTAAATGATTATGCCACCAGCTGGCGAGGGTTGACCCGGTTACATTCATCAGTGATCCAAAAATGGCGGGAGCCAATCCAACTGTTGCCATCTTACCCATGTTCAGTGCGAGTCCTGAGGCCAATCCACCGTTCTGCATCCCCACCTCAATTGAAATAGTCCGGCAGTCTTTTTCGGGGAATCCCATGAGCCTGGCCGCCCAGTAACCAATCAGGAAGCCACCAACATTATGAATGAACACGGCGAGTAATAACAGCAGTCCGACCTGGAGCAGGTTGTCGCGGCCGGCAGCAATAAAGATGATGATGATGAACATGATTCCACCCATCGATACAAATGGCAGGGCTTTATCGAGCCAGCCAAACTTCCCGTGTAAAAAATGATTAAAGATTAAACCCGCTGCAATCGGGATCAGAACGATCTTACTGATGTCCCAGACCATTGCCCAGAAATCAAGTTCTATATAAGTACCACCGAGTAACTTCATCAGCAGTGGTGTCAGGAACGGTGCCAGCAGCGTTGAAAGTGCCGTGATACAAACCGATAAAGCGAGATTGGCCTTGGCCAGGTACGACATCACATTGGATGCAAGACCACTTGGTGAACAACCAATGAGGATAATGCCCGCTGCAATTTCTCCCGGGAAATCAAATGCCATTGCAATACCAAAACCCAGAAAGGGCATAATGGTGAAATGGCAAACCAAACCGGCAATTACCTGTTTGGGTGCTTTGAGCACTTCGCCAAAATCTTTCAGGCTAAGTTCCGTCCCCATACCAAACATAATGATCTGCAGCAGGGGAATGGTAAGTTTTGAAAGTTTGAATTCACCCACTGTTGAAAAATATTGGGGATAATACATGGCCATGCAGACCGCGGCGATAATACTTACCGTATAGGAGAAACCACGCAGCAGTTTTGTGCCGCGGAAGGCAATGGCCAGACTCACAAAAAACGAAACGAGCAGCCAGCCTGCTGTTGAATGATTTTCTTTTACGGTGAAAAAAGCAAACAACAAAATGCATACTGCTGCCACGATAAAAAACAGTCGGTAAACCGCTAATGTTGATGTGGACATAACTGATAGATTTTAAAAATTAAAAAACCGGTGCCGGTTGTCTGCTGGTCCCTGAACAACCCGGTACTTGTTGCTTCAGATGGTCCCGAAACAAGACCGCGCCTGTTAAACCATCATACCTGTTAACTGAACACCCTGTCGTGCGAACGGATATCGTCCCATTGCGGTGTTGGTGCGAAGTAACTTTTGTCCTTCGCATGCAGGTGTTGTTTCACCACTTCATCATTCAGTTCAATTCCAAGTCCGGGTGCGGAAAGCGGAAGGTTGGCAAAACCTTTGGTGATCAGGCTCCTGCCATCCGTGGTTTTGACAAGGCCTTCCCACCAGGGCAGGTCGATGGAGTGATGTTCCAATGCCAGGAAATTCTGGGTGGCTGCTGCACAATGCACACTGGCCATAAAAGAAATAGGCGTTCCGGCCTGGTGCATGGCCATTGCGATCCCGTTTTCTTCTGCATAATCGCCGATACGTTTTGTTTCCAGTAGTCCGCCAGAAGAAGCGAGATCGGGGTGAACAATATCCACTGCTTTTTTATCGATCAATGCCTTGAATCCTTTTAACAGGTAGATATCTTCACCGGTAAGGCAGGGTGTTTCCAATGCATCGCTGATTGTTTTCCATTGATCAGTCAGTTCCCAGGAAACGAGGTCTTCCAGCCATGCCAGCCTGTATTTCTCCAATGCCCTTCCCAGCCGGATACCATTGTTCAGATCAAAGTGACCGTAGTGATCCGATGAAATGGGGGTTTCATATCCAACCATGCTACGCACATTTTCTACAATACCTGCCAGTTCATCGAGTCCTTTATCCGTGATCTGGATTTGTGTAAACGGATGCCCGGCATTGGCATACGACATCATGTTATTCATATCGCCCCATTGCGCAAGGTTACCCTGGGTATTACGCCAGAGGTCAGCATTGACAAGAGTGCCCGGTTTGTTTTTTAATTCGTTAATGGAGACATCCATTTTCAACCAGGTATAGCCCTGTTCTTTTAACCGGAAATTGATAAGCTTTTTTTGTTCTTCGGGTGAACTGGCTTCCGGTGTGTCTGCATAAAGCCGGACTTTATCGCGGTAACGACCGCCTAATAATTGCCATGCAGGAACATTATATGCCTTGCCACAAAGATCCCATAGTGCCATTTCCACACCGCATACGCCACCAGCCTGGCGTGCAGGACCACCGAATTGTCTTATTTTTTTGAAGATCATTTCTACGTTACAGGGGTTCTCACCCAGCAACCTGCTTTTGAGCATTAATGCATATCGTTCATCGGCACCATCCCTTACTTCACCAAGTCCATAGATACCCTGGTTGGTGTCAATCCGGATGATGGCTGTGCGTCCGAGTACAGTAGTAACACAATAACGCAGATCCGTGATGCGCAGATCGGCCGGGGAAGAGTTGCGGTTTACATTCTGTGTGGTCTGGGCAATCAGGTCTTCCACCGGACTGAACATAAACGCGCCGCCCAGTGCTACACCACCTAAGGCCGATTTTTTAAAAAACGAACGGCGGCTGTTTTCCCTTTCCGTTTGTTCGCCTGTTTGCTGATTGTTGTTGTCCATGCCTGGATCTTTAAGACCGAGTTTAGACAATTGTTTTTCTGAAGCTGTCATATGGCTGAGTATTAGTGATTGGTTGATAGTTCTGTTTACAATATCATTTATTTGCATTCCATATCCGTAGTTAAGCCGATTAAGTACCGGCTCGTGAAATCACCAGGTCCGGTTTTTCATAAACTCCTGCAGTTCCTCTTTCGACATGGCCACCTTTTCCGGATTATCTTTTATCCATTGCAGAAAATCATTTTTGATGGCATCGGTCCATTGTGTATCAATTTGTCCAGGTGTATACTTTCCTTCGCGTAAACGCTGGTGTCCGAATTCATCCCTCAGTGAAATGAATTCTGCATTCACTACCACTTCTTCCACCAGGGCGGCAGGGATAAAAACGACACCGCCTTTTTTTGCAAGCACCACATCACCCGGCAGCACCGTAGCCCTGCCGATACGGATGGGAGTATTGATCCCGGCCAGCATCATCTGCTGGATATAGGAAGGGTCGTATCCCTTGATCCATCCGTTAAACCCTTTGATTTCTTCCAGTCCCTCCACGTCCCTTACAGAACCATAAAATATTACGCCCCGGAGCGACTTTGCATAAATGGCATTACCGAGATTATCACCGATCAATGTTCCGTCTATAACCTTACCATAGCTGTCGGCCACATACACATCACCGTTTTTCAATACATCAATCGGCCATGAATTGGTAGCACCGATCCGGCCCTCTGTTTTTCCTTTTTCTTTTATGACCTTATCATAATCGGGCCGGAGCGGCATGTATAAAGCCGTTACCACACGGCCTGTCATGACCGAGTCGGGATGGATCACCATCCAGTCGCCTTCAAACTGGTTTTGATATCCCTTGTTGCGAAGTATGCCCCATGCTTCTTCCAGGTGAACCTGTTTAAGCCGTTCCAGGAAGCGGTCAGCCACCCTCGGCCGGCCATCATCCGATCGTTCGCCTTTCCAGTCGGCGGTGAGTGTAATTACCTGTGCAGGTGAAAGTGTTACCTGTTGTGCGTTAATTCCCTGGATCGAAAGGCAAAGCAGGGTCGTGATCAGTTTCAGTTTTTTCATACAGTAGTTTTAATTATTGTAGTTCCGCGATCTGTTCAAATTCATCGGCCAGTTTATAACTGAGCCGTTCAAATATGTCGAAATATTTCATGTAGGTTTTGTGATGGCTTTCGGTGGGGGTATAGGTCTTGCCAATCTCTATCTGACCTGCTGCTTCATCCAGCGACTTATAGATTCCCATTTCTGTGGCGGCCAGTAAAAATGCACCAATGCTCACACTGTTGGCATTACGTGTAACGGACACCGGTTCATTGAACATATCAGCAATCATCTGTGTGCAGAAGGGGATGGTGGCAAAACTTCCGTTTACGGATAGTCCCTTTATGTTGCGGTGTTCCTTCAACATTTTACCGATGCTGTAGATTTCATACAGGATCCCTTCGATGGTGGCCCTGATGAAATGTTGCCGTTCGTGTTTGATATTTATTCCGAAATACATACCCCTTGCATCCGGATTCCAGATAGGGGCCCGTTCGCCCAGCAGGTAAGGGAGGAATAACAATCCTTCCGAACCGGTTGTTACCTTAGTCGATTCTTCAAACAGCAGGTTCATCGAACTCTCGATATCATAGGCATTGGTGAAATCGCCGAACTGCCTGGTAAACCATTCAAAAATTCCGCCGCCACTGTTACTTGGTCCGCCACTTACAAAACAGTCTTCAGTTAACAGGTAATTGAACACCCTCTTTTTTTCATCATGCAACATTTTGTTTCCTACAACCCGCACCGCTCCGCTGTCCTCCACCGTTATAGTTGCCTTGTCGGTGTTCCAGATTCCCGCACCCAATGTGGCCATACAGCCATCACTAGATCCGGTGAGTATTTTAATATCGGCCGTTAATCCGAGTGAATTCTGGTAAGCTTTTTTTAAACTGCCTGCACTTGCAAAAACAGACACCAGTTGTGGAAGCTGGTCGCGGCTGATTCCCGCATAATTCAATGCGCTCTCTTCCCAGTCGATCTTATGTATATTCAGCATACCGGTTGCGCAGGCGAGACTGTAATCAATAACATACTCGCCCGTCAGCTGGTGGATGACATAGGATTTAACGGAAAGGAATTTACCGGCCTGGTTAAATTTATCCGGATCGTTTTTGCGGAGCCATGCAATTTTCAAAAGTGGTGACATGGGATGGAGAGGGGTGCCGGTGCTGTTGTACATGGCATCTGCCAGTGCTGATTCCCTGATCTCCCGCGCTTCTTTTTTTGCCCGGTTATCGGCCCAGGTAAATGCATTACCAAGCGGTACACCGTTACGGTCGACCGTCAGCAGGCTGTGCATGTAACTGCTGAAGCAGATGGAAGCGACTTTATATTTTTTTGGATGGATCTTTTCATTCAGCAGGTTTTTGAGTACATATAACATGGTGATGAAAATCTGTTCGGGATCCTGTTCGCTGTAATCGGGTTGGGAATAAAAAGTGGGATAGTATCCTTTCATGTTGCCAATTACATTCCCGTTCAGGTCGAAAGCAAAAATCCTGACCGCATTGGTTCCCAGCTCTATGGTGATGATGCATTTCATAAGTTTAGTTTACTCGGTATAGGAATTATTTTTTCTGAACTCACCGGGTGTATAACCGGTAAGTTTTTTAAATGTGGTGGAAAAATGCTGGGAAGAATAAAACCCCGTATCAAGGGCGATATCTGTGATACTGACGTCTTTTTTCTTCAATAATTTAATAGCTTCTGAGATGCGGATATTGATCAGGTAATTGATGGGTGTAAATCCGGTGAAACCTTTTACTTTTTCATTAAACAGGGTAGTGCCCATACCGGAGATAGCGGCCATTTCTTCTACGGTCCACTGATGGGAAAGATCCTTTCGCAAGGCCTCTTCCATCTTCATAAACATTTTCGGGAAGTCGCGCGAAGGATTACTTTGCCTGGTGAGTTGCCGGGTAATTGTGATCAGCAACTCATCAATCAGCTGGTTGATGCGGGTAATATAACCGAGTTCTGAGTGATGGATTTCGTGGGAGATACCGGCCAGGATGCGGCCGGCTTCGTAGAGTTTGGACAGCACAGGCTTGTTATTCAGGTAAAGGAGTTTTCCGACAGCAGCGTTTTCTGTCTCACTTAAACTGCTCCATTTACCCAAAAGGAGTTCACCACTTTTTTTCTGGTGGATCTGGAGCTGGATCCAGTAGATACTTCCAAGTTCCAGTATACCTTTTTCATTTCCGAATTTCTGGCCGGGTAAGATCAGCGCCACATCACCTGGAAATAATATATAAAGATGATCATTCAGTTTCCATTCAAATTTCCCTTCGTGGATAAAATAAATGCACAGGGTTTCAGCCACCTTCTCCGTAAAAGAATGTAATTGAATGGAAGTATTTTTTTTAATACTCAATTCAAGGATATGGGGAAACAAGGCGAGCTTTCCGGCAACGCCCTGCTGGTAATGAAATTGGAACATCTGGTCAAGCAATTTTTACTGTGCTAAAGAAAGATAAAAATTATTAACCAGTTGTACAAAATACTCCGGTGATCTTTATTGGTATTCCAGATCAAGGGATCTATCTATATTGCCGGAAGATTGCCAAACTTATTCGATAACTGCGACCATAAAAACGATTTTGCTTATGAAAAAAATGCATTGCTCCGTTGCGGGCGGGGTACTCCCAAAGCTTTTTTCTTTTCTCCTTTGTTTTTCTTTTTCCACTACCATACTGCTGGCCCAGACTGTTACTGGAACAGTAAGGGATGAATCCGGTGCGGGAATGCACAATGTATCTGTTACCGTTAAAGGTGCATCAACTGGTACATTCACCAATGACGAAGGAAAGTTCACCATTTCAGCTGGGATTGGTTCAACGCTTGTGTTTTCTTATGTGGGCTATACCCCACGGGAAGTAAATATAACCGGTACAGCGCCACTTGAACTGAGTATGACTGTATCGGCCGATAACCAGGGCCTTTCTGAAGTAGTGGTAACTGCACTCGGGATCCGCAAGGAAGCGAGGAAACTCGGTTACTCGGCCACCACGGTAAGTCCTGACCAGCTGACCGTTAACCGGACAGCCAATCCAATCAACGCATTACAGGGCAAGGTTGCGGGATTAAATATCTCCAGCCTTGGCACTGGCCCCGGAAGTACATCCAAAATCCGTATACGGGGACAATCATCCATTAATGCACAGAACGGGCCATTGATCGTAATCAATGGCGTACCTGTTGATAACACCAACTTCAACGAAAATACCAATGGTGTAAAAGGCGGAGGTATTACAGCTGATGGTGGTGATGGTCTTTCCAGTATCAACCCCGACGATATCGAAAGCATGACCGTACTAAAAGGTGGTCCTGCAGCTGCATTATACGGTTCACGTGCGAAAGATGGTGTGATCATGATTACTACCAAGAGCAGGGGTAAGGTGAAGGGCATTGGTGTTAGTTACAATCTCAACTACATGAATGAAACACCGCTTGATTTTACCGATTACCAGGATCAGTACGGACAGGGGGAAATTGGCGCCCGACCTACAACCGTCAATCCAACATCGGGACAATGGTCATTCGGTGAAAGGATCGTGCCGGGTATGACACATATTTTGTTTAATAACCTGACGGTACCCTATGTAGCACAGGGAAGCCGTATTAAGGAATTCTACCGGCACGCGCAGAACCTGAACCATACAGTTACACTGGCGAGTTCAGGAGATAATGGCGGTATTTACCTGTCACTTACCAGTTCCAATAATAAAGGGATTGTTACCAATAACTCATTTGACCGGAAGGGCCTGAACCTGGGATTCACCCAAAATCTTTCCCCTAAACTGACGATGGCAGGAAACCTGAACTATACAAGGGAAGACAATAAAAACCCTCCGAATATCGCCAACCAGGATAATTCCATTCCCACCGCACTTATGTCAATGTCCACCACTATGCCATTAAGTGTACTGGATGAAAATAAGTATGACCCGGTTACAGGTAATGAATACGTGTATTCCAGGTTTACCAACCGGACCAACCCATTCTGGACGCTGGCCGAACAGTTCCACAATATTAAACGCGACCGCCTTTTTGGAAATGTATCCGCTACATACAGGGTATTACCCTGGTTATCGGTGATGGGCCGCTTTGGACAAGATTACTGGAGCAGGGATGAGGATGTAAATAATTTCCCAACCGGACAGGCTTCAAGGTCAGCAGCGATACCTGGTTTCGTAAATGGAATTTATACGCAGGAGTCGTACCGGTTCCGTGAAACCAACCTCGACTTCCTCGTTACCGCCAATAAACGTTTCAGTGATTTGGATGTGACTGTAACGGGTGGTGGTAACCAGATGCGTAAAACACGTGATATAAACAACGCGCAGGTAACAGATTTTGTTATCAGGGATCTGTACACTGTGCAGAACGGACGTGCAAAGGACCCGGTGTATACTTTGACCAAACAAGGAGTTAACTCCCTCTATGGCTCAGTGGATCTGGCCTGGAGGAATGTATTTTACCTGACAGCAACTGCGCGTAATGACTGGTTCTCCACACTTTCAGCAGCGAACAGGAGTATCCTGTATCCATCCGTTTCAGCGGCCTATGTATTTACAGAAACACTGAATAAAATTCCATGGCTTTCTTTCGGTAAGTTCAGGATTGGTGTTTCGGAAGTGGGCAGTGACGGTGATGTAGCTCCATATTCCAACCTGCTGTTTTATAACGTTAATGCCAATACCATTGTAAATCCAAATGGATCGCAGGTATCTGTAGGTGGGCCCGTAACCGTATCCAACGGTACTGCAACAACGCTGCCCAATCCGGACCTGAAACCCAGTCGTGTTTCAGAAGTGGAACTGGGTATTGACCTGAAAATGTTCAATAACAGGGTGGGACTGGATTTCGCTGTGTACAGCAAGACAACAAAGGATCAGATTGTACCGGTTCAGATCTCTGATGGATCCGGATTTACCACTACAAGGATCAATAGCGGTGAGAGCCGTAACCGTGGTTTTGAAGCATTGCTGACATTGGGTATAGTAAAGAACAGCACGTTTACCTGGGAGTTTACCGCCAATACTGCTTATAATATAACGAAGGTATTGAGCATAATCACCAATACTCCCGGTGAAAGGATAACCACAGGTACACACGTATTTAATGGGGAAACAAGATTGGTTGTTGGAGAGGAAATGGGACAGATCGCGGGATATGGCTATCAGAGGGATCCCCGGAATGGCGATCAGCGGATCTTCCAGTCGAACGGACTTCCATTACGGACACCCGAATTTGTTTTGTTTGGAAGCGCATTGCCAAAGTGGACCGGCGGTTTCCTGAATACGTTCAATTATAAAGGGGTATTGCTTTCCGTATTCATCGATTATAAACTGGGCGGTAAGGTACTTAGCGGTACCAATTTTAATGCGGTCCGTCACGGCCTGCACAAGATGTCACTGGAAGGAAGGGAGTCAGGTGTCACTGGCCAGGGTGTTAACCAGGCTGGAACCCCCAATACGGTATCCGTTGTTGCCCAGACTTACTGGGAACACCTGAGAAGCCAGCAGATCGTTGAGTCGGTTGTATATGATGCAGGTTACTGGAAACTGCGCCAACTCGGCCTTGGTTATGATTTCACCAGGTTTATCCCGGCAAGCTGGCCGGTAAAAGGACTCAAGGTTGATTTTGTTGCCAACAATGTGCTGATAATTAAAAAATGGGTTGACAATATTGACCCGGAAAGTTTCGGTTTTGGTTCTGATAACCAGGTTGGACTGGAATCAGCCGGTTTGCCCACCACAAGAGGAATGGGTGTCAATCTAAACATTAAATTCTAAACCTTGCCAATTATGAAACCTATACTAATAGCTATATCAACAGTTTTAATAACGGTATTTTCTTCCTGCGACAAAAACCTGGCTGAGCTTAATGAAAACAAGGTAAATCCCACTTCGCTGGATCCCGTGCTGATGCTGAATCAGGCAATTGTCGCCACTTCATTTCCCATGAAGACAGTTGTATTTGATCTGGGAATTGTACAACAGATTGTAACACCAAATGGTGGAGTAGTGGCTGGCGCCAATTTTAACCAGGATAACCGTGATATAACCCTGCCTCCTTTGTGGGCTGTCTATTACCAGAGCGTAATCAAGAATACGCATGATGCGCTGGTTAAGTCACAGGATCTGCCGGCACGTTCAAACCTGTTCAATATGGCCCGCATCTTCCAGTCGTATGCTTTCATGGTTCTTACTGATGAATACGGTGATATCCCTTATTTCCAGGGCGGTGCAGGTTATACCGACAAGGTGTTCTTTCCGGTATACGACAGGCAGGAAGCAATTTATGCAGATATCATCAAGGTACTAACAGAGGCATCTGCTGCATTAAATCCAGCCGGTCCTGTTGAGGCCGCCGATCTTCTTTATGCCGGTAGTGTAGCCAAGTGGAAAAAATTTGCCAATTCACTTTTATTAAGGGCGGGCATGCGGCTTGTGAAGATTGACCCGGCCCGTGCACAGGCAGTTGCAAGCGCTGCCATAACTGCTGGTGTTATTACAGACAATGCTGACAACGCCTATATCAGGCATGATGGAAATTATCCAAACCAGGCCGGTAACGGATTGAATGGTAGTGAAGCAAGCAACTTCTACCTGGCCAAACCATTTGTTGACCAGCTGAAAAATACAAACGATCCCCGGTTATCTGCTATTGCAGTAAGGTATGTGGGTGCAACATCCGGTAACGGACAGACCGCAGCAGCCGGCAATACAACCGCGGCCGTACAGATTGGTATGCCAATCGGGAAAGATAACGGTACTATTTTACCACAGGCAACCGCCGATGGCCTAGCCAGTTTTTACGACTATAGCCAGGCCGACAGGAGAAGGATCCTGACAGTTTCATCACCAGTATACCTGGTATCGGCATCACAGACCTTATTGCTGATGGCAGAAGCCCGTGTCAGGAACTGGATCACTACCAGTACAGCTGCACAATATTTTTCAGACGGTATCAGGGCACATATGGATCAGATGGTGACCTATCATCCGGCCAGTGCAGTATCAACGGGAGACAGGGATGTGTATATCACCAATACGCCACTCAATGCGGGGACTGAACTGGAACAGATCAATACCCAATACTGGATCTCTTCGTTCCTGAACGGACCTGAGGTCTTTGCCAATTTCAGGAGAAGCGGATTTCCAACGCTCACACCAAATCCATACGGACAGCCAAGTAATCCCGATGTGCCAAATAATACATTTATCAGGAGGCTTACATACCCTACTTCAGAAATAGCGGTTAACACAGTAAATGTCAACGACGCAATTGACAAACAGGGTGAAGATAAACTAAGTACACGTGTATGGTGGGATCAGTAAAATGAATACTAATAAATCCGTTGATGAAAGAAATCAGACAAATTATTGGATACATAGATTCGGCAGCAGGGGAAGAAACTTTCCATTCGGGTAACCCTTCCCGTAAGGAACCAAATGGTTCGCTTATTTACAGGGCTACCCGGGCGGAAGTAAATCTCGCTGTTGAAAAATCAGTGGCGGCATTTGCGGTGTACCGAAAAAAAAGTGGAGCTGAAAAAGCTGCTTTTCTCGAAGCCATAGCAATGGAAATGGAGAATAGCGGAGATGAACTTATCCAGACCTGTGTAAGTGAAACGGCATTACCGAAAGCCAGGATCGAAGGGGAACGGGCCCGGACCATGAATCAATTAAAAATGTTTGCCTTGCTGATAAAGGAGGGTTCATGGGTTGACGCCAGGATTGAAACAGCCATACCCGACCGCAGTCCCTTACCGAAACCGGATCTCCGCTTCATGAATATTGCCATCGGACCGGTGGTTGTATTTGGTGCCAGTAATTTTCCACTTGCATTTTCTGTGGCTGGAGGGGATACGGCATCGGCACTGGCAGCGGGTTGTACGGTGATAGTGAAAGCACATCCTGCACACCCCGCCACTTCTGCCATTGTGGGAAAAGCGATACAGCTTGCTGCGCGGAAGACCGGAATGCCTGATGGAGTTTTCTCCCTTTTGTTTGATAATGGAATTGAAACAGGTGTACAACTGGTGGGTCATCCTTCTGTGAAGGCAGTTGGTTTTACCGGTTCTTTCAAAGGAGGTAAAGCACTTTTTGATCTTGCAGTGAGAAGGGCCGAACCCATTCCGGTTTATGCTGAAATGGGAAGTTCCAATCCGGTATTTATCCTGCCAGGTGCTGCAAAAGAAAAAGGGAAACTCATTGCTGATGCCTATGCGGCATCTGTGACCATGGGTGTTGGACAATTTTGTACCAACCCCGGCATTCTTTTTTACCAGCAGGAACAAACGGAGTTTACCGGTTCATTGAAGGAGGCATTTGAAAAAACAACGGGTGGGGTGATGCTTGCGCCGTATATATTTAATGCGTATAATGTGGGACTGCAGGAACGCCTGGCTGTTATCGGTGTGGAAGAACTTTCTGCAGGTAATATCGTTTCAAACGGTGAAGAAAACCTGGCAAGGCCGGTACTGTTGTCGGCCACAGCTGATGTGTTCAGGGATAACCCAAACCTGGGTGAAGAGATTTTCGGCCCTTCGGGAATTGTTGTTACAACCGGCGCGAAGGACGACCTGCTTGACCTTGCGCGTAACCTGTCGGGTCAGCTGACTGCTACTGTTCATGGAACAACCGAAGAACTGCCCGGTTACCGGGAGTTGTTCGATATACTGGAACAAAAAGCCGGAAGGGTTATAATAAATAATTTTCCCACCGGTGTTGAAGTAAACAGTGCAATGGTTCATGGCGGTCCTTTTCCGGCCACCACGGATAGCCGGACAACCTCGGTAGGTACGGCTGCTATTTTCCGTTTTGTACGACCGGTATCTTATCAGAATATGCCGGAGGCCTTGCTGCCACCGGAATTGAAGGATGATAATCCCATGGCCATTTCAAGGATGGTTAACGGAATAAGAAAACAGGATCATGAATAGATGAATTACAGAAACATTAATCTTAAGCAGAATGAGCGGGAGACTAAGAAGTCAGGGTTGGTTTGGCCGTAAGGATAAAGATGGTATAATATACCGGAGCTGGATGAAAAACCAGGGGATGCCTACAGATATGTTCGATGGCCGTCCGGTCATTGGTATCTGTAATACGTTCAGTGAACTGACACCCTGTAATGCGCATTTTCGCGAGCATGCTGAATCCGTAAAACGCGGTGTACTGGAAGCAGGTGGCTTTCCTCTTGAATTCCCCATTATGAGTCTGGGTGAAACACTGATGAAACCTACAGCCATGTTGTTTCGTAACCTGGCAAGTATGGATGCGGAAGAAAGTATCCGCGGCAACCCGATTGATGGTGTTGTATTGTTGACGGGATGTGATAAAACTACTCCATCTACTGTAATGGGTGCAGCAAGTGTGGGATTACCTACCATTGTTGTTCCCGGCGGACCAATGCTCAACGGGCGTTACAGGGGACAGACGATTGGCAGCGGCACACATGTGTGGAAGTTTGATGAGGATATGAAAACAGGTCGCATGACACAGGAAGACTGCGAGGTTGCCGAAAGCTGCATGAGCAGGAGTATCGGTCACTGCATGACAATGGGAACCGCATCAACCATGGCCTGCATGGTAGAGTCGCTGGGCCTGACACTGAGTGGCGCTGCTGCAATACCGGCAGCGGATTCAAGAAAAAAAGTGATGGCGCAGTTAAGCGGCAGAAGGATTGTCCAGATGGTAAAAGAAAACCTGACAATTGATAAGATCCTTACCAGGGAAGCATTTGAAAATGCCATAATGGTTAATTCTGCGGTTGGCGGATCATCCAATTTTGTGATCCACCTGATTGCAATCGCCGGTCGTATGGGTGTTGAACTTAATCTCGATGATATTGATTCAATCGGCAGTAAGATACCTCTCCTTCTTAACCTGATGCCCGCAGGAAAATACCTGATGGAAGATTTTTATTATGCAGGTGGTGTGCCTGTAATACTAAACGAACTTGCAGACCGCCTTCATCAGAATGTGGTGACTGTAACAGGTAGTAATCATACAGAAAATATCAGGGGAACAACCGATTGTTATAACGCAGATGTGATTTCCACGTATGCGGAACCCTTTCAACCCGAAGCCGGGATTGTAGTGGTAAAGGGAAATCTTTCGCAGAACGGTGCGGTGATAAAACCAAGTGCGGCTACACCATCACTGATGAAACATACGGGTGCGGCGGTAGTATTTGAAAGCATCGAAGATTATCATGCAAGGATTGATCATCCTGACCTGGAGATTGATGAAAACAGCGTGATGGTGTTGAAGTATGTGGGACCGGTAGGTTATCCCGGAATGCCCGAAGTAGGGAATATGGCGTTGCCCAAAAAACTATTGGACAGGGGCATTACCGATATGGTAAGGATTTCTGACGGAAGGATGAGTGGCACTGCATATGGTACAGCCGTATTACATGTGTCGCCGGAGTCGGCCGTGGGCGGCAACCTTGCGCTGGTGCAAAACGGCGACCTGATAGAACTGGATGTGGAAGCGAGAAAACTCCACCTGCATGTTTCGGATGAGGAGCTGGAACGGCGGAGAAAGGAATGGCAACGGCCCAAACCCGCTACTGAAAGGGGTTACGTGAGTTTATACATTAAACACGTAATGGGTGCTGATAAAGGTGCCGACCTTGATTTTTTAAGGGGAAGTTCAGGTTCGGAAGTTACAAGGGATTCGCACTAACGATAACATTTAAAAAGTTTAATTTAAGATAATGAGAGTATACAAAATCCGTTCGGGTGCCCTGGTTGATAATGATGGAATGATCTATACAATCCCTGTGGTCGACTGGGATAGTTTTATCAATGATGACTCGATTTATGAAAAACTCAGTGAACTCCTCAGTTCAGGTAATCCGGTTAAGGCAGATATGATCAACGATGCTGAACTGCTGACACCGATGGGAGAAGGACAGGAATTATGGGCCTGCGGTGTTACCTACCTTAGAAGTAAGGTAGGCCGCCAGGAAGAAAGTAAGGACAGCGGTGGTGCTGATTTTTATGCAAAAGTATATGAGGCAGAACGGCCCGAAGTGTTTTTCAAATCCACACCCGGGAGGGTGGTGGGTCATCGTCAGAAAGTGCGGATAAGAAAGGACAGCAGCTGGGATGTGCCCGAACCGGAGCTTACCCTGGTGGTTACATCATCGGGAAAAATAATCGGCTACACTATTGGTAACGATATGAGCAGCCGCAGTATTGAAGGAGAGAATCCATTGTACCTGCCGCAGGCTAAAACATATGATGCCTGCGCGGCGCTTGGTCCCTGCATTTTTATTCCGGGTAAGGCAATTGATATAAACACGATGATCCGCCTTGCCATAAGAAGGGATTCAAAAATAGTATTCAGGGGAGAAGTGGGACTGGAGCAGATGAAACGTTCACCCGAAGAACTCGTTTCTTTTGTTTACCGGGAATGTTCATTTCCCAACGGGTGCCTGATCATGACGGGTACAGGTATTGTTCCGGGTAGCGATTTTACCCTGGGAAGCGGAGATGAGATCAGCATCTCCATAGATGGAATCGGGGAATTGGTAAATACGGTGGCGTAACAAAAGGAAATATGAATGTCAGGGCAGCGGGTATACATATAGTATTCTGTATAGTTATTTGCATTACCGGATGCAGGGATCAGTCGGATCCCGCTCCGGATGTAAGATCATCGGGTGTTTTAAAGAATGCGTTCAAAGATGCATTTGTTGTTGGTACTGCGGTTAACGATGATATTATTTCAGGGGTGGACAAGGCATCGCAGGACCTGGTGGTCGCCCATTTCAATTCCATAACACCGGAAAATGTAATGAAGGCGGCATTGATAAATCCCGAACCCGGGATTTTTAATTTTGCACCCGCAGACAGTGTTGTTGCGTTTGGGGAACGTAACAGGATGTTTATTATCGGCCATACATTGGTATGGCATAACCAGACACCAGCCTGGTTTTTCACCAATGCAAGCGGAAAACCCAATTCAAAAGAAGAACAGCTGGAACGCCTGCGGTCGCATATCCGGACTGTTGCAGGCCGCTATGCTGGCCGCGTACAGGCATGGGATGTGGTAAATGAAGTAATCGACAATGATGGCAGCTACCGGCCCACAACCTGGGTGAATGCCATTGGCAACGGGGATACCCTGGTGAAATATGCCTTCCTCTTTGCCTCCTTATATGCGCCCAATACCGAGTTATATTATAACGACTTCAATACCTGGCGACCCGCCAAAAGGGACGGCATTGTCCGACTGGTAAAAATGCTACAGAAAGAGGGGATCAGGATTGATGGAATCGGAATGCAGGGACATTGGGGCCTGAATTATCCGCAAACAAAGTATATTGAAGCCGCAATTGATGCTTATGCTGCCTGTGGGGTGAAGGTAATGATCACCGAACTGGATGTGGATGTTCTTCCGTTGACAAAGGAAGGGCAGGTGATCGGGCAGTCAATGGCGGATAAACAGTTCCAGCTGGAAGAGTTCAAATCCTTCCTGGATCCTTATCCGACAGGGTTGCCGGATAGTGTGCAGCAGGCGCTGACAAACAGGTACGGTGAATTGTTTTCACTGTTCTATCGCAAACGCGATAAAATAAAAAGGGTATCAGTCTGGGGGATACATGATGGTATGAGCTGGAAAAATGATTACCCCGTACCGGGCAGGACAAATTATCCGTTATTGTGGGACAGGCAACGGAAACCGAAGCCTGCCCTCGATGTCATTTTGAAAATTCCGGAGAAGCTGAAGGATAGCACCGGGAAATAAACAGAAACCATGGAATTGCTTGTTATCTTTCTTGCTATCTGCCTGCAGGTATTCTTATCCTATAAAAAGATCAGTCCCTTTTTATCCTTGCTGGTGGTCGCCCTGATCTCCGGTATCTTACTCGGTATGGATCCGGCGCTGATTTTAAAATCAATTGAAAAAGGCGTTGGTAATACACTGGGAGGCCTGGCCCTGATCATTTGCCTCGGTGCCGCATTGGGCAAGATTCTTGAAGCGGGCGGCGCAGCCGAAAGGATTTCCATCACCCTTATTAACGGGTTTGGTCCCAAAAATGTCCAGTGGGCAGTATTACTCACCGGTTTCCTGATTGGCATCCCGCTTTATTATAATGCGGGATTTGTTATAATGGTACCCCTTGTTTTTTCCATTGCCAGTAAAGCGAAACTTCCTTTATTATATGTGGCCATTCCAATGGCTGCATCCCTTTCAACCACCCATTGTTTTCTTCCGCCCCATCCCAGTCCCGTTTTCCTGGTAAATGCATTTAAGGCCAATATGGGAAAGACCCTGATCTATGGATTGATCATTACTGTACCGGTTGTTATTATAGCAGGTCCGGTGTTGGGACGGCTACTGAAAAAAGTTGAGGTAAATATCAAGTCGGTATTTCTCTCAGCTGACGACAGGAAAGGAACCGACCTGCCGGGAACACTGCCAAGTTTCCTTATCGGGTTATTGCCCGTTATCCTGATCACGGTGGCGGTGATCGCCGACAATTTCCTGCCACCGATGTTTGTGAGAACCGTGCTTATTTTTATTGGAGATCCTACCATTGCCCTGCTGATATCGGTGTTTCTTGCCGTCTGGTATTTTGGTTTAAGGGGTGGAAATAAAATGGAGGTACCGATGAAATGGCTGAATGAGGCCATTGCCGGAATTGCGGTCATACTGATGATCATTACTGCGGGTGGGGTGTTTAAACAGGTATTGCAGGACAGCGGCACCGATAAGTATATTGCTTCCTTCAGTGGTAAATGGCAGATGCCACCCCTTCTTTTTGGATGGGTGGTCACCGCATTACTCCGGGTAGTTATAGGTTCAGCTACCGTGGCCGGGATTACGGCCGCCGGCGTAGTTGCTCCATTGGTGGTTTCGGGGGCGGCATCTCCCGAATTGATGGTGCTGGCCGTTGGGACGGGCAGTGTGTTTGGTTCCCATGTAAATGATTCAGGGTTCTGGATGTTCAAGGAGTTTTTCAACCTTACACTTAAACAAACATTTATGTCGTGGACCGTAATGGAAACAACTATTTCGATTCTTGGGCTGATAGGTGTGTTGTTGTTAGACTTGTTTATCTGACACCGGTAAGTCCTGGTCTGATTGGTACTATTTTCATCATTTATCTCCGTTTCTGATATAAAATAGGGGTTTCCGGAATCGATTTTAAAGGTTGTTACATATTTTTAAAGGAATTGAAACAAAATTGAAAGTCATTTCCTGCCCTTTAGGTTAGTTTTCAATTGGTCTTTGTCCCCAACAATAATTGAGTTGGCATATATCAGGCCTGCTTGCATATGAAAAGAAAACTAAAACCACTTGTACTGGCAGTCATCCTGCTCTGCCTGGTTTCTATCTTTTTTATCTCCCGTTCCCTGTCCAACGGGCAGCGGAAAAAAACCTTTGTTATTGGTTTCTCCCAATGTGTGGACGATCTGTGGAGAAAGACAATGCTTGACGGGATGAAGCGGGAGCTGGCATTCCATCCAAACCTTTCCCTGAAATTCAGGGAGGCGGGGGGTAACAGTGCGGAACAGATCCGGCAGGTCAGGGAGTTACTGAGGGAATCGATTGACCTGCTGATCATATCCCCCAACGAAACCGAGCCACTAACCCCCATTGTGGAAGAAGTTTATACTAGTGGAATCCCTGTTATAGTAGTGGACCGGAAAATTGCTTCCAGGTTTTATACCGCATTTGTGGGTTCCGATAATTTTGAGATCGGCAAACTGGCGGGCGAATACGCCGCATCCATCCTTAAGGGCCAGGCTACGGCCATTGAGGTGTTTGGACTGACCAAATCTTCACCAGCCATTGAACGGCACAAAGGATTTGAATCGGCAACCAGGTCGTTCCCCGGTATTAAAGTCGTTCAGACTATTTATGGTGAATGGGAAAAAAGCACGGCGGAGGAACGGATAGCCAGGGCTGTTCCTGTTGACCAGAAAATTGACCTGGTGTTTGCGCATAATGATATGATGGCACTCGGGGCCTATGAGGTATTCCGTAAACGCGGACAATTTCCCCTGCCCCGGATTATCGGGGTAGATGGGGTTCCGGGTGAAGGCGGAGGAATGCAATTTGTCACCGACCACCGGCTTGTGGCCACCATGTTGTATCTAACGGGTGGAGAAGAGTCGATCCAGGTAGCCAGCAAGATACTCAACCACGAAGAGTTCCGGAAGGAAAATTATTTGCAGACTTCTGTGGTCGATACCAATAATGTGAGGCTTTTTCAACTGCAGGCCGGGAAGGTGGCTGGACAACAGCAACAGATCGAGCGCCAGCTGGCGAAGTTGCAGGAACTGACAAGGCTTTCTACCAACCTGCAGACTTTTTTATATATAGTAATTACCAGCCTGGCCCTTGCCATTGTGCTTGGGGCTGTGGCGGTGTACTCATTATTCGAGAACAGGAAAATAAACCGGTTGCTTAAATCGCAGAACCTCGAAATCCTGGATCAGAAAAACCAGATCATGGAAATGGCCGCCAAGGAGCATGAAGCCAATGAAGCAAGGGGGAATTTCTTTACAAATATTTCGCATGAGTTCCGGACACCGCTGACATTGATACTTGGTCCGCTGGAGGACCTGATGGATAAAAAGAAAATCCCGCCGGGCTCGAATCATCTTGCGTTGATCCATAAAAATGCAACGCGACTGCTGCAACTGGTGGACCAGCTGATCGATTTCCGCAAAATAGAAGCAAACAGGATGAAGATCCAGGTGACTCAGGTTGATCTTGTAGCATTCACAAATGAAATTGTAGAATCCTATAAACTGATCGCATCCAAAAAAGATATCGATCTGAAGATTATAACCAGGGAACGTTTCCTGAATGTCTGGGTTGATCCGACCCTGTTCGACAAAGTATTGTTTAATGTGTTGTCAAATGCCATGAAATTCACAGACAGGCACGGAAGTATAACTGTCCATATACTTAAAAGCGCTTATGAAAACCAGGCCATCATCAAGGTTGAGGATAGTGGCCGGGGAATGACCAGGGAAGAGCAGGATCGCATCTTTGATCTGTACTACCAGGGCAACAAACCCTATGCAAGATCTTCCTCTGGTATTGGTCTTGCGCTTACCAAGGATTTCCTTGAACTGCATAAAGGTACTATCACGGTGAGCAGCGTACCCGGTCATGGAGCAACCTTTACCATATCGCTGCAATTGGGTAATGCGCATTTTGAAAAGGATGAAATCAATAATTCCTATTCCATGGAGGAGTTCGAACATAGTCCCGCCCATCTACCGGAATTAAAACAAACATACCTGATTGACCAACCGGTGGCGGATACAGGAATAATGCCGGAAAAATCTGTAATGATCATTGAGGATAATGATGACCTGCGAAATTTCCTGAAAGATAAATTGCATCATGCCTATGAGATCCTGGAAGCAGGTGATGCGCTGACGGCGAAAGAGCAGGTATTCAATAACCTGCCCGACCTGATCATCTGTGATATCAAGTTGCCCGACCAGAGCGGATTAACACTCACGCATTTGTTTAAAACGGATAACCGGACCTCCCATATACCCGTCATTCTCCTCAGTGCACAAACCAATATCGGTGACAAGATTGAGGGTATGAGGAATAAAGCGGATGCCTATCTCACAAAACCATTTAATGTGCAATACCTCGATGAAACTATTTCGAGCCTGCTTTCCAACAGGAACAGGATGCGGGACCATCTCATCATTGATCCCGATGGACTGACCAAGGGTGTGGGTTTGAAAAAAGAAGAACGGAAATTCCTGAATGAGTTTTCCACTTACATCGAAGCGAATATTGGAAACCCCGATCTTTCGGTCGATGAGATCTGCAGGAGTATCGCCATATCAAGAGTGCAGTTATACCGTAAAATTAAAAGCGGGCTGGGGGTAAATGTAAATGACTATATACTGAATACAAGACTGAATAAAGCAAAGTATCTTTTGCAGAATGATACCCTGAGCATCAGCGAGATTTCCTATTCGGTTGGATTTTCGTCGGCCAGTTATTTTTCAACGGTGTTTAAAACCAAATTCAATATTTCACCAAAAGAATTTCGTCGCAATTGATCCGGTTAGTCTGCATGTCCTTTTTCCTTGAACGACTTTGGAGTGATTCCCAGTTTCGTTTTGAATACGGTAGCAAAATAGGTAGGTGAAGCGAATCCAACCCGGAAAGAAATTTCTGAAATAGAAATGTCTTCATTCAACAGCAGGTATTTTGCTTTTTGCAACCGCACATTCATGATGTATTCGTTGATGCTATAACCCAATACTGCTTTCACTTTGCGGTACAGGGGTACGCGGGAGATTCCCATTTGCAGACAGATATCGTTTACACCGAAATGTTCATTGGAAATATTATTTTCAACAATGGCTGAGAATTCATTGATAAATTTCCGGTCGATTTTTTTTGACGTCACCCTGCCCGGTTGAAGGCTGAGTTCACTTGTATAGTGGCCTTTCAGCGATTCCCGGTTGTTCAGCAGGCTACGGATGGTTTCTTCCAGGCATCGGATATTGAATGGTTTTACAATGTAAGCGTCTGCATTAAGTTTTAACCCATCGATCTGTTGTTCTACGCTCCCCATTGCGGTGAGGATTATAATCGGTATATGTGATGTACGGAGATCATTTTTCAGGATTTCCGTGATCAGCATTCCGTTTTTTCCCGGAAGGAGTACATCAGATAAAATGAGATCGGGGATCATGTCAAATGCGAGTTCAAGTCCGGTATCACCATTTTCTGCTTCAATGATTTCAAACATTTTTCCCAGCTGGTTTTTCAGGAACAAACGGATTTCGGGATTGTCTTCAATCAGCAGTATTGATTGCGCAAACACGGTCGCTTCTTTTTCACCGGGTGGTTCAGTATTCAGGGGTTGTGCTTCGTTAATAAAAATCTGCGCTTCTTCCTGGTTGAGTTCATAAGGTCTTGGTGTTTTTTCAAGATCTGCTTCTTCAAAATGATCTTTACCCGGCCGCAGGAGAACTTCAAATGTAGCGCCCTTGCCCTTCTCACTTTTGATGGTGATACTACCATGGTGCAGGATAATCAGTTCTTTGGAAAGTGCCAGTCCCAGGCCGGTTCCCCTGTACCGGGCATCATCACCCTGGTAAAACAGGTCGAACGCGTGTTCCAGTGTTTCCGGTTCCATACCAATGCCAGAGTCTTCCACTTTGATAAGTATATTTCCGCATAACGCATCAGTGCTGATCACCACATTGATAAAACCATGTTCGCTGGTATATTTTAATGCGTTTGCAAGCAGGTTGAACAGGATTTTATCCAGCATGTTTACATCAAACCAGGCTTTTAATCCTTCTACCTCTGAAATAACCCGGCAGGTAATTTTTTTACGCGCCACAGTAGCAGCAAAAGCATTGGTGATCTCGCGCACAAATTCCGTAATATCATTTTCACTCACCCGGATCTTCATTTTTGCTTCCTCGATTTTCCGGAAATCCATCAGTTCGTTTACGAGTCGCAGTAAACGGGTGGCATTTTTTTTCATCATTTCCAGTTGCGACCTAACGGGCACCGGAAGTTTGGGCGATGAAAGTATTTCCTCAGCGGGTCCCAGGATCAGGGTGAGGGGAGTACGGAGTTCATGTGATATACTGGTAAAGAAATTAAATTTCGCATCGGTGGCTTCCTTTGCCTTTTTACCCAGTTCGATCAGCTGGTTTCGTTGCTGGAGGATTTCCTCATTCTGATGGGCAAGCCGCCTGGTGATCTTTTTATTTGTTTTCAGGTAATAAAAAAGGATCGCTGCGAGGATCAGGAAAATTAATAAGGTGATTGAGATCCCGATAATGATCCGGTCCTGGTTTTTTTTAATTATTTCCTGTTGTTCTATTTTATGCTGCCGCCTGTCAATATCATTTTGCTGGGAGGTCACTTTTTGATTCTGTAACCGGGTGATACGGATATTGGAAGAGTCAATGATCGTGGTTGAAAGCTGGTTGTCTTTCAGAAAATGACCTTTTTCCAGGATATTAACGGCAGTGAGGATCGATTCCTGTCCACCGGTGGGATAGAGAACGGTTGCAGCGATGGTTCCTTTCTCCACCATTTCAAGTCCGCCGCCTCTTGTGGGGAGACCATCAATCCCGATGATCCTGATCTTTTTTTCCAGGCCAAGTTTCCTGCAGATATTAAAAGCTTCCAACGCCATCTGGTCGTTTTGTGCATAGATGAGGTTAATACCTTCGTCCGACTTTAATACTTGTTCTTCATCTTCCAGGTTATCCACCTGTTTCACCAGGCGGAGACCCGGATACTTTGATATTATATTCATGAAACCGTTGTGCCGGTCGATAGGGGGTGAAGCACCGGCAGGCAGGCCAGACATTTCAATGATATTACCCGTTCCTTTTAATAATGATGCAGCATAAACTCCCGCATTCTGGCCAACTTCATAATTGGAAGCGCCGATAAAGGCAGTATATTTTTTTGAATTGATGCGGCGGTCAACCACCACTACCGGTATCCCCGAATCGTAAATTTTCCCGATCACGGGAGTGAGGGGTTCTACTTCGTTGGGACAAACGATCAGCAGGTCGATACCCGATGCTACCAATTCCCCGATCTGGCTTACCTGGCGTTCACTGATTGCATCTGCATCCCTGTAAATAAATTCAATATTGTTATGGAAAGAAAGTTCACGTTTCATTTCTTCCAGCATGGTCCGTCGCCAGTCGTCACTTCCAAGACATTGGGAGAAACCGATCCTGAAAACTTTCTGATCCTGTTTCCCTGAACAGCATTGCAGGATAACCAGCAGAAAAACGCAGACGACCGTTTTCCATGCAGAAATTACCAACGAAGGAATACCCCGGTGTTCAATTGGTTTGGCAAACATGACCCCAAGTTGAGATTAATTTCCAAACAATATTGAAATAAACTGATACATTTTTAATAGACCGGTTAAGTGGATGTTTGCAAAATTAAAGCTAACAGGTTCTTTATCAGTTCAGTATGTGAGGTTTGACTATACAGCACAAATTCTAAAGCATTTGAAACAAACCTTGAATGGCCGGGAAGGGCCTGCCGGTACATTTACCGGCATAAACGAACTGCTATATGAATAAAAACAGGATTTTCCAATGGTCACTTGTGGCCGCACTTGCAGGTTTTATTTTTGGATTTGACACAGTTGTAATCTCCGGTGCCAACCTGCCAATCAAAAATCTCTGGCACACATCCCCGCTATTCCATGGATTCTTTATTATGTCGATGGCTTTATGGGGCACCCTGGTGGGGTCTGTTTTTGGCGGATATCCCACCGAACGTTACGGGCGTAAAAAAGTCCTTTTCTGGATTGGTGTACTGTTTGCCATTTCCGCAATTGGTTCAGCACTGGCGCAGGACCCCTATTCATTCTCCTTTTTCCGTTTTATTGGTGGAATCGGGATTGGTGTATCATCGGTGGTGGCGCCAACTTATATCTCGGAAATTTCCACACCGGCTACCCGGGGGCGGCTGGGAGCCATGTATCAATTTAATATTGTGTTCGGCATCCTGGTGGCCTTTCTCTCCAATTATTTCCTGCAGGGAGTGGGTGGTGAAAATGACTGGCGCTGGATGTTGGGGGTACTGGCCGTCCCTTCTGTTATATATACCCTGCTGGTGATCGGGGTTCCCGAGAGTCCGCGCTGGCTGGTTACCAAAAAAAATGATCTGGCACGTGCCGCAGAAACCCTAAGGCTGATGGGTGTGAGTAATCCCGATATGGAAATAAAAAGCATTATCGATAATAATGCAAAAGTCTCTGCTACAGTTTCGGGTTCGGGATTTTTCGGCAGGAAAAACAGCACTATTGTGTGGCTTGCCTTTTTTATTGCTTTTTTCAACCAGCTGTCGGGCATCAATTTTATATTATACTATGCACCTGAAATTCTTACCCGTATCGGGTTGGGCACAGCCGACTCACTCCTGAACTCAATCGCAATCGGCGGAACAAACCTGTTGTTCACCTTTGCCGGGTTATACCTGATTGACCGGCTGGGCCGTAAAAAATTAATGATCATCGGTTCCATTGGTTACATCATCAGCCTTTCGGCTGTGGCCTGGTGTTTTGCCAACCAAGCATCCCCTGTCTTGCTGATGACCTTCCTGTTAATTTTTATTGCAGCCCATGCAATCGGGCAGGGAGCAGTAATCTGGGTGTTTATCTCAGAAATTTTTCCCAACAAATTCAGGGCAGCGGGACAATCGTTCGGGGCAAGTGTACACTGGATTTTTGCAGCCATTATCACGCTCGTTACTCCTTACTTCCTGGATAGCGACAATGGAGTATTTAAAGATAATCCCTGGCCAATTTTTGCTTTTTTCAGTGTAGTCATGCTGTTTCAGCTGGTTTGGGTATTGACCAGAATGCCGGAGACCAAGGGTGTATCACTTGAAGAACTTGAAATAAAACTAATGGGAGAACCACGGGAAAGAACAAGAAATAAAACTAACCAAATCATAGATCCTGAAACCAAAACAACGATTTAACAACAAATAAAACTTACGAGTATGCGAACATTGACTTGCCTGATCACCTTGCTGCTCATAGCGGGGATCTCCCATGCACAACTTAAACGGATTACCGGATCTGTGATTAGTAAATCCTCCGGCCGGCCATTACAGGGTGTGACAGTACGGTCTGGAAATGCTGTAACAACCACCAATGAATCCGGGGGCTTTGCCATTGATGCCGTTCCCACTGATTCAATCCTGTTCACCTATGTTGGAATGAAAGACCTGAGCGTGATGGTTAATGAACTCACCGGCCAACCGGTGATGCTGGAGGAAGTACAGCAAAACATTGGAGAAGTGGTTGTGGTTGGTTATACCACCCAGCGCAGGAGGGATGTAACCGGCGCGGTAGCCGTGGTGGATCTGACGCCTGTTAAAAATACCAGCTCCGGAAATACCATGCAGGCACTTCAGGGAAGGGTAGCCGGATTATATATCGAAAAGGACGGATCACCAAACGGATCAAATGGAAGAATCCTGATCCGCGGTGCCAATACACTTGGCAATAACGATCCGCTGTATATTATAGATGGGGTGCCGACCACCAGGCCCGAGGTTTTCCAGAATATGGATCCATCCAATATTGCTTCGGTCCAGGTACTGAAGGATGCATCAGCAGAATCGATCTATGGTTCGCGTGCATCAAACGGGGTTATAATTGTAACAACAAAGAATGGCTCGAATACAAATGGTAAGGTGACCTTCCAGCTGAACAGCAGTATTTCTGCGCAGACCGAGAAATCGATGAGATTTAAAATGCTCAACTCTATTGACCGGGGCAGGGCCCTGTGGCTGGCTTCGGTTAATGACGGACAGGATCCTGCTGCGGGTTATGGGGATATTTATTCGTTCGACTGGAACAATGACTTTGACAACCCGGTGCTGAATAATGTTAGTGTTAAACCATTTGTAGGTGGTGACCCGAATACACCTGCTGGTAATACCGACTGGCAGAGCGTAATGTATAAAACGGGAATTGTTTCCAATAATAGTCTTACCATTTCCGCAGGCAGCAGGCATTCGTCTGTGGAAATGAATGTCGGATACCTGAAAAATACCGGTATGCTGAGGTTCACGGGTTATGATCGCATCGGCGGAAGTATAAATGCTGTTACCAGGTCGTTTAATGACAAAGTAACGATCGGGTTAAATGTGCGGATGGCCAGTTCAAATGAAACCCTTACTGCGCTTGATCTTGGTGGGGCAGCGACTACCTCACTTGCGGTTACCCTTGCGCCAACGATCCCGGTCTACCAGAATGATGGTGTGACTTATGCGGGTGAACTGGGTGCTGGTTATTCTGACCGGAATAATCCACTTCATATGCAGGACCTGGCTAAATGGAACAACGCAAACCGTGTAAGTACATTTGGTAATGTATACGTCGAAATCCAGCCAATCAAAAACCTGGTGTTGCGGTCGAGTCTCGGTGCTGACAACGCTTCATTTGAGAATAAAATCATCGCGCCACGATTTACAGAAGGGGCATTGAGTCGTACTACCAATTTTCTTTCCTTCGACAGAAATCATTACCTGAGTATGACCTGGTCGAATACTGCGCGTTATAACTGGAATCTCAACTCCAGGAATAATTTTAAATTCCTGGTCGGAACAGAATATATCCGCACCGACATTGATTTTAATTTTATAAAAAAGGAAGGATATGCATTACAGACAGAAGATTATTTTACCCTGAATGCGGGTACCGGTAATACCACCGCTACCGGCGGATCCACCGGCAACCGTTTATTTTCACAGTTTGCCAGGATTGATTATAACCTGGACGATAAATACCTGGCTGCAGTTACTGTAAGGCGTGATGGTTCATCCCGTTTCGGTGCCGAAAACCAGTATGGTATTTTCCCTGCAGCTTCCGTTGGATGGAGGATCGATCGCGAGGAATTCCTGAAGAACAGTAATATTTTTTCTGAATTGAAACTCAGGGCTGGTGTAGGTCGCGTAGGTAACCAGCAGATTGGTGACCTGGCCCGGTTTATTCTTTTTAATACGCGTTATGGTACCAGCCAGAATGATCTGACACCCGGGTTCTGGGAAGCGTATATGAATGTGGGAACAGCTTATTCATTGTCGGGAGCCAATACAGGTACACTTCCTTCGGGGTTTGTACAAACGCAGGCCGCCAACTCATCACTTAAATGGGAGACAACTGATGAAGTGAATTTCGGATTGGATTACTCTTTATTCCAGGACAGGATCTTTGGTTCCTTCGACTATTTTTCGCGCCAGACAACGGGTATCCTTATTGTACCTCCGGTTGCTTCGGCATTGGGTGAGGGACAGTCCAAAGCAGTGAATGGTGCTTCAAAAAGAAATAAGGGTTGGGAGTTTGTACTGGGCTACAGGGGACAACCGGTTGGAAAATTCAACTATACCGTGCAGCTTAATTTTGCACACTTCCGCGACAAGATCACCAAACTGCCTGAAAACGTACGACCAGCCTATGCAGGTAACCTTGTCAGCACGATCATTGGTCATTCGCAGTTCGACATCTTTGGATTTAAAACAGATGGCATCTTCCAGTCGCAGGATGAAGTAGACAAAGCCGCCAACCAGATTGGTGCAGCACCTGGCCGGATCCGGTATGTGGATATTAATAATGACGACGTGATTGATGACCTGGACAGGACATGGATCGGCACCACACTTCCGGACGTAGAATATGGACTGAGGATTGATATGAATTATTTGAAATTTGATCTTTCGATTTTTGGATCAGGCGTAGCCGGCAGGGAAGGATTTGATGTATACACCCGTTATAATAACCTGATGCAAGCGCGCGAAAATGTTGGACCGGGCGTATTGAACAGCTGGTCGCCCACCAATACCAATACAAAAATACCGGCAGCAACCCTGCAGGATAATAATAACGAGTCGAGAACATCGGACTACTTTATTGTAAACACCTCCTATTTCAAATTCAGGAATCTCCAGCTGGGGTATTCGCTGACCACCGGAAAGATTTTTTCAAGACTGCGTTTTTTCGCTATGGCTGAAAACCTTTTCTGGATCAAGAGTAAGGAATACTTGAGTCCCGATCCTGAACGGATTGACCTCGGACCCGTGCCAATCCCTAAAACTTTCACATTCGGTATCAACGCATCATTTTAATTCTTTCAAATTTATTATAATGAAAAATAATATTATTATCTCCGTAATAACGGTAGTACTGATACTGGTCAGTTCCTGTAAAAAGCAGCTGGATTACCAGCCAACCGGTGTTCTTTCATCTGCCGATCTTACTTCACCATCAGCCGTTGAAGGTCTTGTCACCGCCGCCTATGCAGCAATCGGCAATGGTGATATGATCGGACCAATTTATAGTAATTGGGCATATGGAAGTATTCGTTCCGATGATGCATATAAAGGAGGTGGTGGTACCGCCGATCTGGATGAAGTGGATAAAATGGAACATTATAACCTGGTAAACGCGGCCATGAATGGGATTGGATTTCTTCCACGCACCTGGAAGAATCTTTTTAAATCCGTGTCACGTGCAAACGTTGCATTACGTGCGGTCAACACACTCGCAGAAGCCGATTATCCGCAAAAACAGGTGAGACTTGGTGAACTGAGGTTTCTCAGGGCGCATAGTTTTATGACCATGAAGCTGCTGTTCAAAAATATCCCGATTTTTGACGAAACAGCCACCTCAGATGATATCCTTAAAGTATCAAATGATCTTCCGAATAATGAGTCGTGGGAAAAGATAGCAGCAGACTTCCAGTTTGCCATCGACAACCTTCCTGAAACACAATCTGAAATCGGAAGGGCCAATAGACTGGCAGCCCAGGCCTATCTCGCCAAACTGAGGCTCTATCAGGCGTACGAGCAGAGTGAAACGCATCAGGTTACCAGTATCAATCCGCAAAGATTGAGTGAAGTGGTTACACTGACACAGGCTGTTATCAGTTCAAACAAATATGCATTGAGTCCTGATATAGGTGATAATTTTTTAGCCGAAACAGAAAACGGCCCTGAATCAGTTTTTGCAATCCAGTTCTCCATCAATGATGGAACAACTACGGGTCGTCTTAATTTCGAGGATGGACTTACCTATCCCCATGGTGCACCCCAGTATGGTTGCTGTGGTTTCCATGCGCCGAGCCAGAACCTGGTAAATGCCTATACAACCAGTACAGTCGGCCTGCCCAATTTCGAAACTTTCAACAATGGTATCGCGGACCTGAATACAGTTACTGTTGATCCCCGGCTGGATCATACAGTCGGGATTGAAGGGCATCCATATAAATATGATAACACCAAACCGTTCAGCAATAGCTGGATCCGTGATCCGGGCGTTTATGGAAACTTCCATGCAATGCGCAGCGAACAACTTGCAACCAGTGCTTCTTATTCAAAACAGGGACCATTCATTGGAACGGCCAAGAATGTAGACATTCTCCGGTACGATGATGTTTTGCTGATGCAGGCCGAGGCATATATTGAATTGGGTGAACAGGACAAGGCATTGCCATTGATTAACCAGATCAGGACACGTGCAGCTGCCAGTACAGGGCGACTGAAAAAACTGGACGGTACCTTCCCTTCCAATTATAATGTGGCCACATATACCCTGGTGGGCTGGACACAGGAGTTTGCACGTAAGGCCCTGCAATGGGAACGCAGGCTGGAGTTTGGTACCGAGGGTTCGCGGTTCTTTGACCTGGTACGATGGGGGATTGCTGCACCGACGCTGAATAGTTATCTCGCAGTTGAAAAAGTGCGGCGGCCATTCCTTTCAACTGCACTGTTTACTGCTGGCCGCGATGAATACTTTCCCATTCCGCAGTCGGAAATAACATTTACCAATGGCCTCTATAAACAGAATCCGGGATACTGAACGACATGAATGAATGATCCGTTTGTGGGAACCTCATGGCTGGAATGCCTGGGGTTCCCGACAGGAAAACTAAATCTTAATCACAATTATTAGTTATGAGAATGTTTGTTTTTTCTCTGGTGATTTGCCTGTGTTTTTGCCAGTTGATCCATGGCCAGGAAAGCACCATAAGTTTCAGCAGTTATTTTAAACCTGAAAAAAAATACCTGGTATTACCTGTCAGGAATGGTGCGAATAAAAAGAATGTAGAGATCTGGGTGGATGGAGTGTTGTCGCGGTATTTTGATATAGAGCTGGCAGAAGGTGCGCCGGACTGGAACGCTTATCTGGAGATTGATCAGTGGAATGGTAAAAACGTGGAATTGAGGGTGGATAAAATTCCTTCAGGATCCACCGTGTTTACTCCCATTCTTCAAAGTGATTCGGATAGTAATACCAATGTTTATGGTGAAAGCCTGCGACCACAATTCCATTTTTCGCCCAAACGTGGATGGACCAATGATCCCAACGGGATGGTTTATTTTAACGGGGAGTATCATTTGTTCTACCAGCATAATCCTTTTGGACGCGCCTGGGGAAATATGACCTGGGGGCATGCCGTGAGTAAGGACCTGGTACACTGGACCCATCTCGACGATGCTATCCATCCCGATCAGGGTGGTACTATCTTCAGTGGTGGTGCGGTAGTGGATTCCTTCAACACGAGTGGTCTGGGCAGCAACGGTAAACCGGCAATGGTTGCCTTCCATACCGGTGCAAAAGGATGGGCGCAGTACATGAGCTGGAGCCTGGATGGACGCAACTTCACCAGCTTTGACCGTGCTGCTGTTCCGAGAATCAACAAAGAGAACCGCGATCCCAAAGTGATCTGGTATGAACCCACAAAAAAATGGGTGATGGTGATCTGGGTTGAACGGGGCGACAATGAACAGCACAGCATGCAGTTTCTCACATCACCTGACCTGAAAATATGGACACCCACCTCTACGGTTATGGGCGGGATCGGGAAGGACCGGTACCTTTTCGAGTGTCCGGAATTTTACGAACTACCCGTTGAAGGAATGCCGGGCACAAGTAAATGGGTACTGACGGGTGCCAATACCGAGTATGCCGTCGGGACGTTTGATGGTACTACTTTTAAACCGGAAGAAGAACGGCTGCAGAATCAGTATGGGCGCGACTTCTATGCGCCGCAAACATTCAGCAATGAGCCGGCTGGTCGTCGCATTGAACTTGGATGGTGGCGTACAAAAACCGGTACGGGGAGCTCACATTTCGAACATTCAATGAGTTTACCGCTGGAACATAAACTGGTAAAAACAGCTGAGGGAGTGAGGCTGACAAGGATGCCTGTAAAAGAACTGGAAGTGCTGCGGACAAACCCAACTAAAATCAAATCACTTGTTATTAAGGAACAGGGGGCTAATCCATTAAAAAAACTGGAAATCGGTCTGGCCGAAATACGGCTGGATTTAATTCCCGAAAAAGCCAGTGAGGTCAGTTTTAATATCCGGGGACTTGATGTTATTTTTAATGTTGAAGCGAAACAATTGCTGGTTGATGGAGTGAAGGCACCGGTAAGCCTGAAAGACGGAAAGCTGAAGCTGCTGATCTATGTTGACCGGACCGGATTGGAAATTTTTGTAAATGATGGGTTGGTATATATGCCCGTCAACTATAACCTGGATGCTGCAAACAAAACCCTGGGAGTGTCGGTTAAGGGCGGAACAGCAAAAATTAAAAACCTGGAGGTTTATGAATTAAAACCGATTTTTTGAAAATGACGATTGCCTGATCGTCTTCCAGCAATAAAGTGTTTAATTGCTTCATAATGCAATGAATGTTTTTCTGATCGTCTTCCTGTAATAAGGTGTTCAATTGCACATATTGCCAATGACTGTTATCTTATCGTCTTATTGTAATTAAAGTGTTTAATTGCTTCATATGAAATCGAGACCCTGTTGGATGATACTGATAATGTTTATTTCTGTCCGGGTCCTTGCCCAGCAACCTGTTTCTGTCGGAACATTACTTGCTGAGATGACCGATGCAGCCAGTGTGGCCAGTCGTCCTTCCTACACCATGAAACAGGCAAGCAGTTACGACCGGAGATCGGTATCCGTTGATTCACCGGGATGGTATGCCAATACCGATCAGAACCAATTTATCCGGAAGGAAGAAATAAATGGTCACACAGAATATGTGATGATGGATGCGGAAGGACCAGGTGCCATCGTCCGTTACTGGCTCACAACAGTTATCAAACCCGGTAAAATCCGGTTCTACCTGGACAATGCCACCCAACCAACTTTTGAAACAACTGCATATGACCTGATGAAAATGGGATTTAATCTGGGTCCTGCCTTACTCAATCCGCATTCCAGTTATGAACCCAACGGAAAGGGCGGTAATACATTGTATTTCCCCATTCCCTACCAGCAACATTGTAAAGTAACCCTGGAGCTTCCGGACTCTGCGGCAATTAAGGCACCTCATTATTATCAGATAAATTACAGGACATATATTCCTGCAACAAGGGTCCGCAGTTTTACAATGAACGACCTGCAGGAATACAGGACTGTGATTGATCGTGCGGAGTCCGAGCTCTGGAATCCACCGGTACCGGACGATACAAGGCTAAGCAAAAAGTCGGGTTTGATAAAGCCATCAAAACAAATATCCGTTGAACTCCCCCGTGGAAGTGCGGCAATCCGCTCGCTCGTCATCCGGCTTTCCGTAAAGAATCCGGAAAAGCTTGCAGAGGCATTGAGATCGGTAATCCTGAAGATCGATTTTGATGGTCAGCAGACGGTCAGTTGTCCCCTGGGTGATTTTTCGGGAAGTGGTTACGGAGGGAAACCGGTTAAAAGCTGGTACCGCGAGCTGGACAGTAATGCAACGATGACCAGTCGATGGGTGATGCCTTACCAGCGCAATGCCACCATCACGGTCCTGAACAGTTCCGGATCTGATGTGAATATTGAATTATCTGCCAGGACCGGAATCTGGAACTGGCAGGCGGGCTCAATGTATTTTCATGCCACCTATAAACAGGAAGAAAATATCCGGGATGCAAAATGGGATTATGACCCGGCAAAGTTGGCCCTGACGGATTCTTCGGCCCCAATTGAATGGAAATTTATCCGCATTAAAGGCGGCGGGATTTACCTGGGTAATACGCTGGCAGTAAATAACCATATGCCCACCTGGTATGGCGAAGGTGATGCAAAGATCTGGGTCGATGATGATCATTTTCCATCGGAATTCGGGACCGGACTGGAAGATTATTACAATACCTCCTGGGCGCCGGTGGTACTTTACCAGACTCCATTTGCAAATGCACCGCGTGCAGATAATGCCAGTTCGTTTGGACACAATACTTTTACAAGGACAAGGAACCTGGATGGCGTGCCATTCAATCACTCATTCCGGTATGATCTGGAAATGCTTAGCTGGGATGGCGGAAAGATTGATGCAGCAGCGGTTACTTACTGGTATGGGTTGCCGGGTGCAAAAGCAGAATAAAAGTTATTAATCAACAATACACATGAAAAGAAATCTGGCCTCTATTTTATTTTCCTTACTGTTCTGTATGGCAGTGACAAACCTTGTTGCACAAAACAGGTGGACAGCACAAAAAGCAAATCAATGGTATAGTAAACAGGGATGGCTGCGGGGATGTAATTTCCAACCCAGCACAGCAGTGAATCAACTGGAAATGTTCCAGGCCGAAACATTTGACACGGCAACGATCAACCGTGAGCTTGGAATGGCGGAGGATCTTGGGTTTAATATGATGCGGGTATTTCTTCATCATCTGGCCTGGACCTCCGATAAGGAAGGTTTCAAAAAAAGGGTGGACCAGTACCTGGCTATTTCAGACCGGCATCATATCAAAACCATGCTGGTATTTTTTGATGATTGCTGGAATGATTCTTCGTGGGTGGGGAAACAACCCGCACCAAGAACCGGTATACATAATTCCGGATGGGTTCGGGACCCCGGTACCATGATCCACCGTTTTCCTGATTCGCTGCAGATGCTTGAAGTCTATGTAAAGGATGTATTAAAAAGATTTAAAGATGATCGCAGGATCCTTGCCTGGGACCTGTATAATGAACCGGGCAACAGCAATCAGTTTGAAAAGAGTCTCCCCCTGCTGACTGCTGTATTTGAATGGGCAAGGGAAGTGGGGCCTTCACAACCGCTGACCTGCGGGGTATGGTCGTCCGGACCGAAGTTCTCAGCGCTGAATAAATTCCAGATCGAAAATTCAGATATCATCAGTTATCACAATTATTCTTATATAGAGGATCATATCAGGACAATCGACACGTTGAAAAAATTTGGCCGGCCCCTGATCTGTACTGAATACATGGCAAGGCGCAACGGGAGCTTGTTCCAGGTGATTTTACCAATATTAAAAAAGGAAAATGTAGGTGCGGTCAACTGGGGATTTGTAAGCGGGAAGACTAATACCATATTTGCCTGGGATACACCAATAACCGATGGCAGGGAGCCCGCGTTATGGTTCCATGATATCTACAGGCCAGATGGAACGGCATTCAGTGAATCTGAAATTGATTTCATCCGCAAGATCAACGGCAGGTTTCCTTCAACTAAAAAATAGAACTTATGAAATACGGGATCCGGCTTATGCTTCCGGTGATGTTATTTTTTTACCCGGGTAAGGCCCAGGTACCGGCCGCTACGATCCCTGATTTCAGTTTTGAAAAGCAGAACCGTTCGCCTTTTGAAAAAAAGGATCTCACACCAGGTGTTATTACCTTTTTTGTTTTTTTTGATACGGAATGTGATCATTGCCTGCATGCAATAGAATACCTGAACCAACATCAGCAGGAGCTTGCAACGGCAAAGGTTTACCTGGTTACAATGAGTAGCCGGGAAAAGGTTGGGCCATACCTGATAAAACATGGCAGCAAACTTAAAAATGCAAAGAATACAACGCTCTTATTTGATCCGAAGAACCATTTTATAACAAGGTTTGGTCCCAGGAAATATCCATCATTGATGCTTTACTCCAAAGAAGGAAAGCTTCTGTTATATGATGATGAAGAGAAGAATCTGCCGCGGTTCATCGGAAAGATAAAGGGAGAAAAATAAGTAAAGAAAGAATTAAAGGAAAACCATGCGAATACTGATAACAACATTTTTCGTTCTCGGAATGCTGATAGTAAATGCCCAGCAGAAAGCCCCTTCCTATCCGTTGATTACACATGATCCGTATTTCAGCATCTGGTCTGGCACGGATAATCTCAACGCTTCCACCACAAAACACTGGACGGGCGAAGATCATTCGCTGTTGGGGATGGTCAGCGTGGATGGGCAGGTTTACCGGATTATCGGTAAGGAAGACCGGAAATACAGGTCCGTATTGGCTACAGGTGAAGAGCAGTCATATGCGGTACGTTATACTACGTTGAAGCCAGGGCCAGACTGGTTCCACAATTCTTACGATGATAAAGACTGGATATCAGGCAATGCACCATTTGTTAAACCTTATCATAATAACGGTACAAACTGGGATACAAGAGATCTATGGATCCGGAGGGAGTTTGAAATAAAAACACCTGACTTCAGCAATTTATCGCTGGTAGTAAAACATGATGACGGGGCAGAGGTATTTCTGAATGGAAAGGAAATCTATCATTTTGAAGGGGTGATCAGCCGGTATAAATATGTGGAACTGACAGAAACAATCCGGGCGAACCTTAAAGAAGGGAAAAATATTTTAGCAATGCACGTGGAAAATACGGGCGGCGATGCGTTTCTTGACCTTGGTTTACTGGAAGAGATTCCTCCTGTAACGGAAGCCGTAATTACTGAAGGGGAGCAACGCAGTGTGATGATCAATGCAACGCAAACTATCTATGAATTCAGGTGTGGAGCTGTTGATGTAGAGGTAACCTTTACTTCACCGCTGATCATCGGTGATCTAAGGTTATTGGCCAGACCGGTTTCATATATTACTTACTCTGCAAAAGCCAATGATAAAAAGATACACGATGTGGATGTTTTTTTTGGTGCTTCCGGAGCTATCGCCACCAACTCTGCCAGACAGGAACTCACTGTGACATCTTATAAAAAAAATGGCCTTAATATACTCAAGGCGGGTACCACAGAGCAGGAAGTGCTTGGGAAAAAAGGTGATAATGTCCGGATCGACTGGGGCTATATGTACCTGGCAACACCCGGATCGGTGGTGCAATATATTTCCGGCAAGGATTCAGCTGTTTCTACATTTCAAACTGGTCGCTGGTCCGCCGCTGGTGAACGTAAGGGAACGGATTTGTTTTTAAATGCTGTTGCCCGGCTGGGTAAGGTAGGCCCAACTGAAAAAGAACAGGTGTTTATGTTGGGGTATGATGATTTGTACTCAATCCGGTATTTTGGCAAGGACCTGCAGCCCTGGTGGAAGTCGGTTGAAGGATCAACCATCGATATGGAACTTGCTTCCGCGAATAAAGATTACCGGCTGGTGACAGACCAATGTAAAAAATTCAACCAGCAGATTTACGCCGACCTTGAAAAGGCGGGCGGTAAAAACTATGCGGACCTTTGTATACTGGCCTACAGGCAAAGCATTTCGGCACATAAGCTGGTCAGGAGTCCGCAGGGTGAGATCCTGTTTTTATCCAAAGAAAATTTCAGTAACGGATCCATCAATACGGTTGATGTGACCTATCCTTCAGCGCCACTGTACCTTACTTATAATCCTGAGTTGATGAAGGGAATGCTCAATGGGATATTCTATTACAGTGAAAGCGGAAAATGGCCAAAGCCTTTCGCTGCACATGATCTGGGAACCTATCCTGTGGCAAACGGACAGACATATGGCGAGGATATGCCGGTAGAAGAATCGGGGAATATGATCATTCTTACGGCGGCGATTGCAAAGGTGGAAGGAAATGCGTCCTATGCAAAAAAACACTGGAGTACATTGACACGCTGGGTGGAGTTTCTGGTATCGGATGGATTTGATCCTGCCAACCAGCTATGTACAGATGATTTTGCAGGTCATCTTGCACGTAATACCAACCTTTCGATCAAGGCGATTGTGGGTATTAAATGTTATAGTGAGCTTGCAGAAATGCTGGGCGAAAAATCTGTCGCCACCAGATACAGCGATACGGCAAATAATATGGTGAAACGATGGATACAGATGGCAAGGGAAGGGGATCACTATGCCCTTACTTTTGACAGGAACAATACCTGGAGCCAGAAGTATAATATGGTTTGGGATAAGGTACTGCAATTGGATCTTTTTCCCAAGGAAGTATATCAGACAGAGGTTGGGTTTTATCTCGGGAAACAAAATATATTCGGTTTGCCATTGGATAGCCGGAGGACTTATACCAAGAGTGACTGGATCATGTGGACGGCTGTGCTGACCGATGATAAAAAAGAGTTTGAATCTTTTATAAACCCTCTTTATAAATATGTGACGGAGACAAACTCGCGTGTTCCGTTAAGCGACTGGCATGAAACTATCAGTGGGGAACAGGTAGGATTCCAGGCGAGGAGCGTTGTTGGCGGTTATTATATGAAACTGCTCGAAAAGCGGTTAATTAAATAGGGATGGGGGGTGTATTGGCACGGCTGATTGGTTCCCCTATAAATATTGGTTGTTTATGTCCTACTATTTGGTTTATCTGGACTATTAACCGTTGGACTTCATGGATAGTTTTGCAGAAAAAGTCCCATGAAGCAGATTAAAGTTCCAAAAATAGAAGATCTGAGTCCTGAGTCGCAGGAGATCCTGGGTAAACTAAAAAAGAAACTGGGATCAGTGCCCAATCTTTACGCCACCTTTGGATATTCCGCATCGGCGTTGAAAGGGATTCTTGATTTTGACGCAGAATTATCAGTAAATCCATCTTTCACGGCCAAAGAAAGGGAAGCGATCAATCTTATTGTATCGCAGGTAAACAATTGTGAATATTGCCTGGCGGCACATACGGCCCTGGCAAAATTGCGTGGTTTTACCGAGGAAGAAACTATTTTAATCAGGAAGGGAACTTATCCCGAGCCCAAATTGAACACGGCCATTCTACTGGCAAAGTCAATCCTTATAAATAAAGGGGAAGCTGAACAGTCGTTCCTTGATAATTTTTTTGACGCTGGGTATGATGAAAAGGCATTGATCGAACTCATCGGATCAATAACGGTCAGGAGTTTCACCAATTATGTGTTTGCATGTACTAAAATCCCTATCGACTTTCCGATTGCAAAGCCGTTGAGTTAACAGGGGCGGGAGGGGGAGGCCCTGGAGGGTCTACCCTGAACGCTGTGATTCGTAAACATTTTTCGGTACCTCACCACTATCCCTGCATCGGCTTACGCTGCAAAAAATTATATAAAAAGAATTTATTTTCTAAGTTTTAACCGCTTGCCATAGGTCAGTTGCCGCCAGATCCATTCAAGCGGTCCGTAGTTGAAGTGTTTTAACCAAAACATACTCAAGGTCATTTCAAGCAGGTATACACCAAGGGCGATCAGCAGGGTATAAGTGAAACTGGTCCGGACTCCCAGCCCGAAGCCGATTCCGTAAAAGATGACAATGCCCAGAACAGTTTGCAGGATATAATTGGTCAGGGCCATCCTGCCAACGGGTGCGAAGACCAGCAGGCGTTCATTCCAGTTACGTTTTAAGAATAACAGGCAGATCGATGTTGTGATAAACAGGCTCATGGGCACAACACCGAATGCATATGAAATTGTATCTGCCAAACCGCGTGGATCAGGTAACCCGTGATCATCCATTTCAAAAATGGCCATGGCTATACTGAAAGGAAAACCAATGATGGCACTGGTCTTCCAGATCTTCTTCAGTTTATTTTTGTTCTCTTCCAGTTTCGCATAGACCAGGTGCCTGCCCACATACAATCCGAGTAAAAAGGTTCCGAAGACTTTTGGAAGACGGTTGGTATCCACCAGGCTGTACCACCGGAACCAGAAGCCCGTCCGGCAAAATGCAATAATATCCGAATAAGAATCATGATCGATCAGCCATCGCCGGATATCAGTTACTCCCGAGCGTCGGGCGGAATCCTCCAGTTTTGCCTCCAGCGGGTTGGCGAGATTCCAACGGTTATCGGTGAGTACCTTGACCAGATCAAAAAGGATGGGAGACAGGATCAGGAGTATCCACAACAAGATCAGTGTCCTGTCGGGTGTGTTGCGGAACAAGGGCAGAAATAAACCAAGCAGGGCATATAATAAGAGGATATCACCATTCCATAAAAGCAATGAATGTGCAATTCCGAAAATCATCAATACGAAGATCCTTCTGTAAAAGATTACCAGTGCCGGTGGGTTACCTGTCCTGCTTTTTCTGAGTATGATCGAAAATCCGATGCCGAACAACAATGAAAAAAGTGTGTAGAATTTACCTTCGATAAATACGAGGCTTAGGAAATATAAGACATGATCCAATCCGGCTGTAGAATAAGCCAGGCGCGTTTCGGGCGATTGGAATACATACATGGAAAACACCGGATAGTTGGCGAGACAGATACCCAGCAGTGCAATGCCCCTGAGGATATCAAGGATAGCTGACCGCTCGCCTGCATCGGGTGTAATAGTGTTGGTTGCTGACATTCATTATTAAGATAATTAATTTCCGGTAAACGGAAGCGATGATCAGTTTAAATTCTCCGGTAAACCCTGACCCAGTCGATCAATGTAGTGCAGGGGAAGCGGGCTTCGGGCACAATTGCTCCTCCATAGGTCATATCATCCCGGCCGCCCACACCGGCGGTCAGCATCAGGAAGAACTTATGTTCAAACGGACTCCATTCGGTAAAATGATTGGAATATTCTGATTTCATTACCCGTTTACCGGCAATGGTGACTTTTGCATCGGCATCCTGGCCATCGGCCACACCGCCGTCAAAAGCAGCGCCATCCCTGAAGTAGTGGATATGATAAACGTTCTGGTCCACAGCAAATTCCAGGCGGTCAGCAAACCAATCGATGCGGTAGGTATGAAATCCGCCACTGCCTGCAGCCGCATTACCCGCTGCAACCGGCCATTGTCCGTAGTCGGGATTGGCAGCGGGAACCTCCTGATCATTGAAATTGTAATAACCACCTTTATGGCCATGGTTCCAGCTTTGATACTGGTTGTTTTCCCAAGACCAGGCATAATGAACGCTGCCCAGGTTATGAAATGGTATGGTTCCAATAAATTCCGTGATATCAATCTCGCCACCCTGCGGCCACATGATTGAGGTCTGGCCGGCAGGAATTTCTGCGGGCATCATCCAGAATGCGAAACCCTGGCCTTTATATAATACATCCCTTGGCCAGATCCTTGCTTCGATACGGGTGCCGGGTCCCCATGAACCTTTTCCCTGCGTGGTCAGGCGGGCGCTTGTATAGTTCCGGTCGAGATAAGTTTCTTTGAGTGTGGTAATGGCAAGACATCCTCCGCCTGAACCCGTTATGCCCTGCATGATCTTTGCGTTTTCAGTCCGGTTCGTGGCGCGGTCAAGCTGACCGGTTCCGAAATCGCCGTTAACCCCTGTGCCCGTTTCCAGATTCCATTTTGTCATATCGATCCCCGCATTGTTAAATTCATCTGACCAGGTAAGTTCGTATCCGGTATAGGAGATGGGAGGAACGATGGGAGTGTGAACCACGGTATCAGCTGGTGGAACCGGATCCGGAGCGGCATCGCCTGATTTTTTACAAGCGCTGAAAAGCAGGAGGCTGGCAGCCAACGAAGAAAAATGAACTAAATGTTTCATGATATCCTGGTTTAACAAAGGGATTTGAAAGTAATAACCTGGGTAAGGTAAAACAAACTCTGTTTACCACATACAAAAATGGCCAATGTTTCCATTGACCATTTTTTACTAACTATGCTTTCAACTGTCCAGGTTAAAGAATTTATTTTTTGGGGATCTCTAATTTTTTTTCAATCACATTTTCGTTTACTATCAGCTTCACGATATAGGAGCCGGGCGCCAGTTGGCTGATATTGATCATCTCAGTGTTACTGAGTTTTTCAAACTTCCGGGTAATTAAAACGAAACCTTTTGCATCCGTAATGGTTACCGTTCCCACCTGGCTGACCCATCCTGCCTCAACGTTGATCTGGTAAAGGTTTTCCTTTGTATCCGCTTCGTCCTCAGTGTTGGCAGTTACTACCGGGCTATATGAAAAACCGCCATCGATATCGATCATCTTAAGCCGGTAATAGTCACACAGGTTTGCCCGTCTGCGGTTTACCAACGTATATGTGCCAGCATTCCTCGCAGTAACCAGGCGGATAGTCCTGAAAGTTTTGCCATCTGTGCTGCCTTCCAGTACAAAATCCTTTAACTGTTCTTCACCGCTTACCGTCCATGTTGTGATAACCTGGTTATTCTTTACGGAAGTGCTGAACATCACCAGTGAGTAAGGTGGCGGTGTGCCGGGGGCAATACCGGTTCCGGGGTTTTTACTCGTTACCAGCATGTGTGCAGATGCCGCTACAGAAAAGAAAAAAAGGCAAATGGCAACTGCAACTACTGGCAGGAAAATTTTTCGGTAAGCTGAAGTCAAAGTGATCATAAACTACTGATTAGGGGTTGCTGAATCTCATACCCCCAATAGTTACTTTAGTCAACGCAGAAGCAAGGCTGATGCAGATATAATAAATGGTTCGCTTGCTTCATGGTTGGATTTTTGTAAGTTTCTTAGGGAATGTCCGAATTCGGGTCCAAGATATAATCCGTATCCGGTGTATGCAAGTGTTACTATAAAAAAAGTGTAAAAACTCCATAAATCTACGCGTAGATTTACCATTTTATGTTTAGAAACTGGAACGGTTATGGATAAAAAATATTTTTAAAAGTCCGTTCAATTTTTATAATCCTGTCTGAAAATGCGGTTAAGGTATTTGGTGCTGCTGGTGTTTTTATATGTCTCCCCCCATGTGGCCAGTGCCCAGAATACCGATTCGCTGGTTAATAAACTGGACAGTGTCAAACAGCAGACAGATACGCTGGGGCAGGTGAACCTGGTTGAGCCTGAATTCTACAATGAAAAAACCCGGATCACCTGGAAAGTATTCGGGATCCTGCTCCTCGATGATTTCAAACAACAGGCATTGTCGCCCTTTCGGCCGCCCCGCAAAACCTTGTTGCGCAATTCAGTAATAGTGGCGGCGACTATCGGGATTGCATTCCTGGACCGCCCGATCCAGCGGAATGCAGTTCGTTTCAGGGAACACAATCCATGGATCAGGAAACCGAGCAGGACCCTGACCAACCTGGGTGGACAGTTTGAAGTGATCCCGCTTGCCACCATTGCAGTAGCCGGCCTGGTTTTAAAAAATGAAAAACTGCGTGTTACTACGGCACTTGCAATGCAATCGTATATAACGGCGACGGTCTGGTCGACTCTGTTTAAGGAATTATCCGGCAGGACCCGACCCGATAATTTCAATCCACATACGGGAAAGAACTCTACAAAATTCCATGGTCCTTTTTACAAAATTCCCAACGGCCAGAACAGTGCATTCCCATCGGGACATACCGCCCTTGCCTTTGCTGCCGCCACCGTTTATGCAAAGGAGTATAAAAACATACCGATTGTGCCCATACTTTCATATGGGTTTGCCTCACTGGTAAGCCTCAGCCGGATCGTTGAAAACAGGCATTGGGCAACTGATCTTATTGCAGGGGGACTGCTGGGATTTGCCTGCGGCTCGCAGGTGGTCAACAATTATCACCGGTATGCCAGGCTGAAACGACAGGAGGGACTCCGGAAAAAACCGGGAAAAGGAAAACTTTCGTTTAACCTGCAGGTATCACCATTCGGGGTAATCCAGCCCGGCATTGTATACACTTTCAGGAAATAACAGGGGAGCTGTCGCAAACAGGAGAGCCTGTTTCCATTAACCCGTTTTCCCCGCGTTATCTTTGATGAAAATTGGTTAAACATTATGCGGAAATATGATGCCTTTATATTCGATTTAAACGGAACAATGATCGATGATATGAACTATCATGAGAAGGCATGGTATGAGATCATTGTAAATGAACTGAAGGCGCCGCTGAGTCCCGAGCAGCTCAAACTGGAAATGTATGGCAAGAATGAGGAATTATTTGAACGGGTATTCGGCCAGGGCATTTTTTCAGCAGAGGATATCCAGGACATCTCTATGAGAAAAGAGAAGAAATATCAATCGGATTTCCTGCCCCATCTTAAACTGATCGACGGACTGGAGGATTTGCTAGCAAAAGCAAAGAAGGAAGGGGTCGGATTGGCGATAGGAACGGCTGCTATCACTTTTAATGTCGACTATGTGCTTGACCGTTTGAATATCCGACAGTTTTTCCCTGTGATTATCGGAGCTGAAGATGTGGCGCATAGTAAACCCGATCCCGAAGTGTTTCTTAAAGCTGCGGAGGGCCTGGGCGTGGATCCTTCAAAATGTATTGTCTTTGAGGATGCGCCCAAAGGAATCGAAGCTGCGAAAAGAGCAGGCATGAAAGCAGTAGGAATAAGTTCGTTCCATACAGCTGAAGAGCTGAAAAATGACAATGTGCTTTGTGTTGTTGCCGATTACAGCGACAAAGAACTGGAAAAAATTATCTGGGGTTAATGATGTTGTTGTTCATGCTGCCAGGTTACTCTGCCAACAGGGCGTCCAGTATTTGTTCTGCAGTATACTCGCCTGGCCGCGGCGCGTCAAAATTAATAATCCGGCCTTCTTTATCGATCAGGATATATTTCGGTATGCCCCTGACAAAATAGTCTTTTGAAAACTGGCTATCCCAGCCACCAACGCCGGCCCATAGCTGTAACCCGGGGGGAGTATGTTTTTTCAGGCCTTTGTTAATCCATCCTTCCCGGGTAGCATCAATAGACGCGGAAAGGAACAACAGGTTATTATTTCCGCGATATTTTTCTTCAAGTTTTTTTGCCGGGGGGAATTGCCCTATACAAGGGGAGCACCAACTAGCCCAGACATCCAAATAGATTATCTTACCTTTAAAGCTGTCAAGTGTATATTCTTTGCCCGTACTGTCGAACAGATTAAATGCCGGCGCAGGTAAGCCTTTGGCGGTCATTAGCCTTATACTTTTGTACTCTTTAACCTTAAATAGAGCAGTCTGGTAAACACGCTGGTCGATCAGTTGAGTGCCATATAAATTCAGGACTGAATCATAATTTCTGAAAAGGGTGTCATGAATATTCGTGTAGTTAGCGGAATAACTCTCAATTTCGTTTGAAAGCAGGATCTGATATAAACGCGGCGGCAATTGTTTTTCGAGCAGATCAAGTTTAGTAAACAGCGGATCTTCCTGATGGATGATCCCGTTGGCATCGGGAGTATTAATAATCTTCATACTTTCGAAGTACATTTTCTGGCCCCAGAATGACTTGTAAAATAGTGAAGACAGATGATGTTCTTCCTCTGTAAGTATGGCGAAAGGTTGAATATATTTAGAATAAAACCCACCGGATTCCGGCCAGAATCTGAGTGAACTTTGTTCATACCAGAGCATGGCATCCAAGACCCGGTACCGGTCATTGATACTGTCCTGTAACAGGAATTCCTTCACTTTTTCCGGGTAAGGCTTTTTAAAACGACCAATTACCACACTCTTTCGAATCGAGTCCCTTACAAAAAGCCATTCGTTTGCCTGGTCTGAAAAGTTGACGGGTGATAGCTTATAGTTCGGATTAAGGGTAGTCAGCCGCGGAGAATTTTCGATTTCGGGGAAATTTACATTAATGCCTTTCGATCTGAACACCAGTGTTTCATTGAAACGTTCGGGTGTTATCGCATCAGCTTCCAGGTCCAGGTCTGCATCAGGAAACATCGTAATGAAACAGCCCCCATCACCGGCTCTCAGCATAAGGGAGGCCATTTTTTCAAACTGGAATTTTTTTGTAAAACGTCCATCAGCGTTAGCCGTGATGGTATCTATAATATTGTACAACTGGTTATATGAGTAGCATATATAAATTACATTATTGAAGGTATTGGTGATCCGGCCATTTAGCGTCTGCGCCTGGTTGGTAATACAGGAAAAAAGAAATACGATCGTACAAAGAAACTTCGCAGGCATAGGTTGAAAGGTTTAATGAATTGAAACATGAATTTGTACAAGATAAAGAATAATTTAATTCGTAGGTATAGCATGAACTTTGTTAGGGTACTCACATAGTCTTTCAAAAAAAAACTGACATGGCAAAAACAATCGCAGCAAAACTGGTAGAGATTCTGATCGATGCCGGTGTTAAAAGAGTGCATGGTGTGGTGGGTGATTCATTGAACGGAATTGTTGATGAGATCCGGCGTAATCCCGGACTTGAATGGGTGCATTACCGGCACGAGGAAGCTGCTGCATTTGCCGCAGGGGCGGAAGCACAACTCACGGGCACGCTGGCGGTATGCGCCGGGAGTTGTGGACCGGGAAACCTGCACCTGATCAATGGCCTGTATGATTGTCACCGAAGCATGGCACCAGTGCTGGCTATTGCAGCACATATCCCCAGTAATGAAATTGGTACGGGTTATTTCCAGGAAACCCATCCTGAACTCCTGTTCCGGGAGTGCAGCCATTATTGTGAGATGATTTTTTCTGCCAAACAAGTACCACGAATTCCACATATCGCCATCCAGCATGCATTAGGATTAAAAGGCGTTTCGGTAATTGGTATTTCGGGGGATATTGCCATGGAGAAAATCGAAGAAGATACGAAGCAGCATATATTTCTCAGCAAACCCGTGATCAGGCCTTCGGAAAATGAAATAGGACAACTGGCAGACGTGATTAACCAGGTATCAAAGGTGACACTACTCTGCGGCAGTGGTTGCGCGGGTGCGCATGATAAACTGATAGCTCTTGGTGAAAAAATAAAATCACCCATGGTTCACGCTTTACGTGGAAAGGAACATGTGGAATATGATAACCCGTTTGATGTGGGGATGACCGGCCTGATCGGCTTCGCATCGGGATATCATGCAATGGAAGAATCCGACCTGTTGATCATGCTGGGTACCGATTTTCCCTATTCAGACTGGTTTCCCTCAAAGGCTATAATTGCGCAGGTGGATATACGGGCAGAAAGGCTTGGTCGCCGTGTGCGCATCCATATGGGTCTTGTAGGTGATGTAAGGGAAACATTAATTGCGTTACTGCCGAAACTGACGGAAAAAACAGATCTGTCGTTCCTGGAGAAATGTACAGAGCGTTATAAAAAAAGCCGCAGTGAACTGGACGCCCATGCCCATGGAAAGTCCGGTGTTAAACTTATTCATCCCGAGTACCTGACCAAACTGGTTAATGATACGGCGGCAAATGACGCGGTTTTTACAGCCGATGTGGGCGAGCCAACAGTCTGGGCTGCACGTTATCTGAAGATGACAAAAGATCGCCGGCTGATCGGATCATTCAACCATGGTTCAATGGCCAGTGCCATGCCGCAGGCAATTGGTGCGCAGATTGCATTTCCGAAACGGCAGGTGATTTCGTTGTCGGGTGACGGCGGTTTTGCGATGATGATGGGAGACCTGCTTACCATCCTTCAATATGACCTGCCTGTTAAAATCGTTATTTATAATAACAGTTCGCTTGGTTTTGTAGCCATGGAAATGAAGGTTGCAGGACTTCCACCCTTTGGTACCGATCTGAAAAACCCGGATTTTGCGAAGATGGCAGAAGCCATGGGAATGATGGGGATCAGGGTGGAGACACCTGATGCTATAAAGCCTGCACTGGAAAAGGCTTTCGCCCATAGAGGTCCTGTGCTGATAGATGCGGTTGTGAATCCCTCGGAGTTAACGATGCCTCCCAAAATAGAAGTCTCCCAGGCGATGGGTTTTGGTGTTTATGCGTTGAAGCAGATATTTAATGGTGATGGTAAGGAGGTCTGGCAAACAATTGAGACCAATTTTTTGGGTAAATAATCATTTCCTGCTCATCATCAGGTCAATATTGTGATCGTATGCCGATTTCTCCTTTTTCTTTTCGAAGAAGACTTCATAGTGCCCCTTTATAAATGCAGCCAACGGAGTGGAAATAAACGCACCCATTACTCCGAATGCTGCCGTCATCAACAGCAACATGATCAGTAACCAGACCGGATGGATTTTCATGGTCTTCGACCTGATGCGGGGGATCAGTATATCTGCGATGAGTTCTTCCAGCAACAGGTAGAATCCAAGTGTCCAAAGTCCGATGGTGGGCGACATGGCAAATGCAATCAGGATCGGCGGCATCGCCATAATATAAAAACCGATCTTGGGGATCAGTTCTGCGAAAAAAGTTACACCCGCCCAAACCCATACACCCGGGATTCCCATAAAATGAAGGAAGATCCAAACAATGGTTGCCCTGGTAAGACCGGCAACTACGTTCGACCACATCCATCCGATGGTCATAGTGGAAGAACTGGCAAACGCCTGCGCCGCTTTATCCTGTCTTGTTTCAGGAAAGAGAGAAAGGTATAATTGAAGTAATGGTCTTGGATTAATAAGCATGAAGGCCACCAGGCAAAAGAAAAAGATCAGCATCAGTATATTGCTGAAAAACTTTAACGAAAACTGTCCCACCTGGTTGATGAAACCCTGGATCTGTTCCGCTCCGGGTTGGGTAATCAACGGGGTGATTTTTGAATGGCTTTCGCTATGGGCAGCAATCCACCCAAGAATCTGTGTATTCAGGTCGGCGATATAGGTAGGAAGATTGGCGACCAGTAATTTCACCTGGGTGATCATCTTGGGCACCACCATCCAGCCAATCAATGCAAACATCAGGATCATTCCAAAAAATACGAGCACCGAGGCCAGCGTACGTGACATCCCCTTTTTTTGCAGGATCATTACCGGCGCATTAAGCACGATGGTAATCACAATGGCAAAAAAGATCACAAGTACTACCTCAATAACCTGGTGTGCGAACCAGATGCCCATAAACAGGAAAGCTGCAAGGTATACGAGCCGCGACAGATTTTTGTATTCCATAATTAATTCCTGACCCTGAATTGGTCATAAGGCAAATTACGGAATTATTCCCCTTTAAGGCTCCTGACCGGATTCATGGTTGCGGCCTTTACCGACTGTAATCCCACAGTGACAAACGCGATAACCAGGGCAGCTAATCCTGCAACAGCAAACACCCACCATTGAAGGTTAATCCGGAATGCAAAATCTTTTAACCAGTTTTGCATAAAGAACCAGGCCACCGGTGATGCAATAAGGATAGCAATGATTGTCAACTTTATAAACTCTTTAGAGATCAGGAGTATGATACCCGTTACACTTGCACCAAGTACTTTCCGGATACCAATTTCCCTGACCCGCTGGAGCGTGGCAAATGCAGCAAGACCGAATAGCCCAAGGCAGGCAAGAAGGATTGCCAGTGTAGAAAATGTACTGAAGATCTTCACTGTTTTCTGTTCTGCTATATACAATTTATTGTAGTCTTCATCCAAAAATTTATATTCAAAGGGCCGGTCTGGAATACGCTCTTTCCAGGTTGCTGACAGAAAGGCGATGAGTGCATTTGTATTCTTTCCGTTGGTTTTTACAAAAATCTCTGAAGTGAAATCTTTATCCAGGAATAACATCAGCGGACCAATTGGTTGATGGAGTGAAGCAAAGTTGAAATCTTTCACCACGCCCCTGATGAGACCTGGTGTAGTGCCTTTAAAAGCAGTGCGTCCGATTGCCTGTTCAGGTGTAAATCCAAGATCCCGTACAGCCGTCTCGTTCAGGATAAATGCATACCGGAAATTTTTTCCATTGTCGCTGGTATCCATCAGTGAAAAATCTGATCTGGTGAAATCCGCCCCGGCTACCATCTTCATGTCCATGGTTTTTATATAACCGAGGTCGGATGGCAATGCAGTTATGATCAGGTCTTTTTTCCCGTTACCATTATCCGCACTGATATTATCTCCCCATTGGGCATAGGAAGGACTTGCATTGCCACCGGTAACACTTATTACATTTGGATTACGCCGGATTGATTCCAGCAGGCCTTCGTATTTGTCCATCACCTGCCAGCTGATGGGCATTACAATCACATGGTCTTTATTGTAACCAATATCACGGGTTCGCATATAATCGAGCTGTAACACGATCACCAGCGTGCAAATGATCAGGCAGATGGAAACGGCGAACTGGAAAACAATCAGTGATTTCCGGAATAGTCCGTTGGAAGATGTAAGGCGGATTCCAGATTTTAATGTATTGATCAGTTTGGCATTTGAAAGCAGCAATGCGGGGTAACTTCCGGATACGAAACCGATAATAATGCAGAAAAAAAATGCAATACCCAGCGCCAGGGGACTGAGTAAAGTTTTTAGTTCGAGTTGTTTACCTGTCAATTCATTAAAATAGGGCATCATGGCTGCGGCAAGGGCGCAGGCAAGTACCAGTGAAATAAAAGTCAGCAGGAAAGATTCACCGATAAACTGACCAAAGAGTTGACGCCGTTGTGCGCCGAGTACTTTCCTGATTCCTATTTCCGCAGCGCGTGCGGTGGATTGAACGGTTGACAGGTTGGTGTAATTGATACAGGCAATCACCAGGATCAGGATCGAAATAATACTGATGACATAGATAGTCTTTAAATCACCATTTACTTCCAGCCCACCGAGTGATGAATGAAGATGCACATCCGCCATTGGTTGCAGCTGGTAGGTCATCGATCCTTTATCCATCTCCAGTTCTTTTTTGCTGACAACTTTCATGTAACCGGTTACCTGTTCCTGGAGAGATGCTAATGAAGTATTGGGTTGAAGTAATATATAAGTAATATAATTCGCCGTCCACCATTCTTCCGTTTTTGAAGCACGGGTGGAAGCGAATGAAGCCACGAAATCATATTTGATCTGTGAATTTTCAGGCGCGTCACTGATCAGGCCGGTGATTTCATACTCCCGGTTATTGTCTACACGTAAGGTTTTGCCAATCGGATCCTGATAGCCAAAATACCTTGTTGCCATAGCGCGGGTGAGTAATACCTTATCAGGGGCATTTAATGCGGTTGATTTATTACCGGCAAGCAGTTTAAAACTAAATACATCAAGGAAGGAGGAATCTGCATAGAGGAACCGGTCTTCCCTGAAAAGTTTTCCGTTGGCACTGATCACCGGTGCAGAATTGAAAACCCGCACAAATGCCTTTATCTGTGGAAAGCTGCGCTGAAGCTGGGGTCCAGCCTTCGTGCCCGTCAGCACTGTTTTTTCCAGGCTACCTGGTTCACCATACTCCATGGTTACCCTTGCAATGCGGTCCAGGTTTTGGTGAAACTGGTCATAACTTTTTTCATTGATAATGTATAACGCGATCAGCATACAACTGGTCAGTCCCACCGTGAGTCCGATAAGATTTACAGCGGTATATAATTTATTCCGGGTCAGCTTTCTCCAGGCGATCTTAAAATATGTCTTAATCATTGGGTTGATATTACGCGATTTTTGCGAATTGTATACCACAACAGTAAGTATATAGTAATCAATGTATTACAGAATGAAATCTCGGATATATTGTCCGCAATCATACAGGAACTGTCCGGTTTCAATACATAATATATTATGCAGGTTCAGCTATACCGGATTAAAGAGTTGTTTTTACAACGTTCTGGTGTATCGGAAACGCACAGTGTTGTATCGCTTACGAACGTAAACGCCATATTCAGGGAAGCCTACACCTTATTAATCAGTCTCCTTACATTGTGGCATGTTATTAAGTCGTTTCCAGCTGACGCGAATTGCAATTGCCTGATACCAAAACCCGAGACATGATAAAGAATTATTTAAAAGTTGCCTGGCGAAGCCTGTTGAAGAATTTCGGCTTTTCAACAATCAATATTGTGGGACTTGCCGTGGGTATGGCCGTGGCCATACTGATTGGTCTGTGGATTCATGATGAGATTTCGTACGACCAATACCATAAAAATCATTCCCGGGTGGGACAGGTTATGACCACGCAGACTTTTGACGACGAAACGGAGACAAGCCCGTCGATTGTCGTACCGATGGGTCATGCCTTCCGCACCCGTTACGACAATCTGTTTAAACAGGTAGCCCTCAGCTCCTGGAATTCGCCGCATATACTTTCCGTGGGCGAAAAGAAAATTTCCCGGAGTGGTATGTGGGCAGAACCGGGATTGCCGTCCATACTGAGTCTGGAGCTGCGTGGTGAAACCGGCGCATTAAAGGACCCTTCTTCCATTATCCTGTCGCATTCGGTTGCAAAAGCCCTGTTCGGTGATGACGATCCGATTAACAAAACAGTGCGGGTGGATAATAAAGCCGATATGAGAGTGGCTGCTATTTTTGCGGACCTTCCGGCAAATACAACATTAAAGGAAACCAGTTTTTTACTTTCCTGGAATAACAGCAATAACAAAGGAAGTCTGCAAACAGATCAATGGGAGAACCATGGCAACCAGTTGTTCGTGGAACTGAACGACAACGTAGACTTTGCAACAGCGACTGAAAATGTGAAAGACCTGCTGAAGCCCTATGTAAAAGAATGGAAGGAAGAATTACTGGTACACCCCATGGATAGATGGCATTTATACAATGAGTTTGAGAACGGCAAAGAGAGCGGAGGAAGGATACAGTTTGTATGGCTCTTTGGTATCATTGGTCTTTTTGTATTATTGCTTGCCTGTATAAATTTTATGAATCTCAGTACAGCACATAGCGGAAAAAGGGCCAAGGAGGTAGGTATCAGAAAGGCATTGGGTTCTATGCGAAAACAACTGATCGGCCAGTTTCTTGGGGAATCGTTACTGGTGTCCCTTATAGCCACCGTTTTTTCCCTGGTACTTATTCTAATTTCGTTGCCCTTCTTTAATTCATTATCCGGTAAAAATATCAGTATCCCATCTGGTAATCCGGTGTTCTGGTTATTGCTCCTGGGGTTTGCAGTCCTGACAGGTATCGTTGCCGGCAGTTACCCTGCTTTTTATTTATCGGGGTTCAAGGCCATAAGAATATTGAAAGGCAGTTTCCGTACAGACACGTCGGCGGTGATTCCAAGAAAGGTGCTGGTGGTAATGCAGTTTGCCATTTCCATTGCCCTGATCATTGGTACGGTAATCGTTTTCCGGCAGATCCAGTTCACAAAAAACCGGCCCGTAGGTTATTCAAGGGAAGGGTTGATAACAATTGATATGAACACGCCGGATCTTTATAAAAATTATAACGGACTTCGCAACGATCTGTTACAAACCGGTATGATAGAGGATATGGCTGAAGCAAACAGCACTACCACCGAAATCTGGTCAAACAATACTGGCCTGGAATGGAAAGGAAAGGATCCGGACAGCAGTCCACTTTTTGGTACAATCGCGGTTACCCATGATTATGGAAAAACGGTGGGCTGGCAGGTAGTATCGGGCCGCGACTTTTCGCGCGAGTACCCAGCAGATTCCGGGGCCTTTATTTTAAATGAATCAGCTGTAAGGTTAACCGGCATTCAGGACCCGGTTGGGAAAACAATGAGATGGAATGGAAATGACCACGTGATTACCGGAGTTGTAAAAGATATGGTCATGGAATCGCCATATGAGCCAACCCATCCCACTATTTTTCATCTTCAATACGGATGGGTAAATAAAATTTTACTCCGTATTAGTCCCAGCGTGCCGCTGCGTACGGCATTGCCTGCTGTAAGAACTGTATTTGGAAAGTATAATCCATCCGGCACTTTTGAATACAGTTTCGCAGATGAAGTTTACGCACGAAAATTTACGGTAGAAGAACGCATCGGAAAACTGGCAGGTTTTTTTGCGGCGTTGGCCATCCTGATATCCTGTCTTGGTTTATTTGGCCTGTCATTATTCATAACCCAACAACGCATCAAGGAAATCAGCGTGCGTAAAGTGCTGGGGGCTTCAGGGGTTACCCTTTGGCGCCTGCTGACAAAAGATTTTGTCTGGCTGGTGAGTATTTCATTATTCATCACCATACCGGTTTCCTATTACCTGATGAATGAATGGTTGCAGCAGTATCAATACCGGGCGGACCTGTCCTGGTGGATCTTTGCGGGTTCAGGTGCAGCCGCGTTGCTCATTACAATTTTAACCGTAAGTTTCCAGGCTATCAGGGCCGCCTATGTAAATCCGGCAAAAACCCTGAGAACAGAGTAATAGTTTTAATATTATACAGTGTGTAATTATCCGGTTAGGAAGGGAGGTCTGCAATATTCAATTGCCGGCCACCCTTTTTTATTTTGAGACCGATTCTTTTCTATCTTTAAAAAAAAATTTAATTCCATGAGTTATAGCCAGCGGACCAATCACGAAATCGATTACAAAATTTATGGAGAGGAACTGCAGTTCGTGGAAATCGAACTTGATCCTGAAGAAACCGCCATTGCCGAAAGTGGTGCCATGATGATGATGGAAGACGGAATCGGTATGCAAACAATTTTCGGCGATGGATCTGCCCAGCAACCAACCGGCATCTTCGGCAAACTGGTGAGTGCCGGCAAACGGATCCTTACCGGGGAAAGTCTGTTCATGACAGCATTCACCAATATCAGCCATGGCAAAAAGAAAGTAAGTTTTGCCGCTCCATATACTGGCAAGATTGTACCGCTCGATCTCCAGGAGCTGGGTGGCACCATTATCGCCCAGAAGGATGCATTCCTTTGTGCCGCCAAGGGCGTAAGTGTTGGGATCCATTTCCAACGAAAACTGGGAACGGGGATCTTCGGTGGTGAAGGGTTTATCATGGAAAAATTACAGGGAGATGGGATGGCCTTCCTGCACGCAGGTGGTTATATTGTAGAAAAAGTACTGACCCCCGGTGAGATCTTAAAAGTAGATACGGGTTGCCTGGTGGCCTATACAACAACGGTTGACTTCGATATAGAATTCGTAAGGGGTGTGCGTAATGTATTATTTGGTGGTGAAGGGCTGTTCTTCGCAACGCTTCGCGGTCCGGGCCGTGTATGGCTTCAGTCCCTGCCTATCAGCCGCCTTGCCGGCCGCATCATGCAATACGGCAGTTACAACCGTAAGGAGGAGGGGAGTATCCTCGGCGGACTGGGAAATATTTTTGACGGAAGGGAATAGGACAGTGATTCTGGTCGGGATATTGATAGCTAACGGCAAAGTTTTCATCCGATGAAAATAGCTACCTATAATGTTAATGGGGTCAATGGACGCCTGCCCGTTCTTTTGAAATGGCTGGCAGAAGCCCGGCCAGAGATCGTTTGCCTGCAGGAGCTGAAAGCCCCCAATGAAAAATTTCCTTTACAGGCTATCAATGATGCCGGATACGAAGCGATCTGGCATGGCCAGAAAAGCTGGAATGGGGTAGCCATCCTTTCGCGCATTGGTAAACCGGTAGAAACCATGCATGAATTACCGGGTGATCCCGAAGATGTCCACAGCCGGTATATCGAAGCCATTGTGGGTGGAATCCTGATTGGCTGTCTGTACCTGCCAAATGGTAATCCTTATCCCGGTCCCAAGTTCGAGTACAAACTGGCCTGGTTTAAACGGCTGCAGGCGCATGCAAAAAAGTTGTTCAGGGAAGACCTGCCGGTAATTCTTGCGGGCGACTATAACGTAATGCCGACCGAACTCGATGTATATAAACCGGAGCGATGGGTGGATGATGCGTTGTTTCGTATTGAAGTACGGGATGCGTTTAAAAAACTGGTGGCACAGGGATGGACGGACGCCATCCGCACCTTACATCCCGGTGAAACCATTTACACATTCTGGGATTATTTCCGGAACGCTTATGGTCGCGACGCCGGATTAAGGATCGATCATTTCCTGTTGAGTCCGCATCTCGCGAAGCGGTTAAAAAAAGCCGGTGTCGATAAACATGTGCGGGGCTGGGAAAAAACCAGCGACCATGCGCCGGTATGGATCCAGCTGAGCAAAAGTTAATGTGGTTGAAGGGCGAATTTTCAAATATCAAAACGGGTTTTTAAAAGTTCTGCGTATGACCGGCTGGAACTTACCGGCTGGTTGGCAAAACCATTCATTATAAAATTAAACACGCCGTTAAAACCCTTTCGGATTTCGGTAATCTGTTCACTGTTGATGATACATGCGCGGTGAATCCTGACAAATACATCAGGGAGTTTTTCTTCAAGAGATGTTATGGTGTAATCGGTCAGGTATTTTTTCCCATCAGTCGTATACAGGAAAACATATTTTTCATCTGCCTGGGCAAAGGAAAGATCTGCGATTTTCAGCAAGACGATCCGGTCGCCCGTTTTTACTGTAAGTGTTCTCAATTCGGTTTGTCGCTGGATCTGCGACAGCAATTTTTCGATGGCGACAGGAGTGGACGATTGGTCGAGCGAATCCAGCTTTGCGATGGTTTTTTCCAACCGCCCTGCTTCTACCGGTTTCAGCAGATAGTCAACCGAATTTTCTTCAAATGCCCTGATGGCGTACTGATCATACGCAGTAGTGAAAACAATCCGGGGCTGGAGGTCAAGCCGGGCAAGCATTTCAAAGCCATTTAATACCGGCATTTCTATATCGAGGAACAGGAGGTCCGGATGTAAAACATTGATCATTTCCAGGGCTGCAGAACCATTTTCCGCTTCACCAATGATTTCAATGCCGGGATATGCAGACAGCAATCGTTTTAGTCGCTGTCGCGCCAGTTGTTCATCATCTATTAATATTGTTTTCCATTTTTTCATGTTACAAATGGCAGGGGGATTATAATATGTTCAGGATTATTGACGGTTGAAGATCGTAATCATTCTATTACAAATGGCAGGGAGATCATGATATGTTTAGGTTCATTGACCAGTTGAAGATCGTAATCATTCTGGTATAACAGCCTGAGTTTATCGTACGTACTCTGGATTCCATAACCCATTTCCATTTCTTCGGGAAAGGGACTACCATTGTCGTATACAGCAATCACCAGCCGGTTATCAAGGCGGGATAGTTTTACCCGGATCAATGCATTGGCAGGGACGTTCTTCAATCCATGTTTAATTGCATTTTCCACGAGGGGCTGGATCAGGAACCTTGGTACCTGTGCGTTTTCAAGCTCCGGTGTTGTTTCAATCTGGATTTTCATCCGGTCGCCAAATCGCACCTGTTCGATATCGACGTATGTACGCAGGATCTCCAGTTCATCCTTCAACGGGTGAAGGTTTTCCTGGCCCTTACTGATACTATAACGGAACAGCTTTGACAGTTTGATGGTCATTTCTTCAGCCTGGCCCGGGTTTTCGTGAATAAGACTGGCAATTGAATTAAGGACATTGTATAAAAAATGCGGATTAATCCTGGATTGCAAGGCCTGCAGTTCGGCATGACTTTGTAACTGGCGCAGTTGCATGAGGTCATTTTCTTTTGCCTGCAGGGCTGCCCGTTTTCCTTCCTTCTGGAAATAGTAAAGTAGAATCAGCGTACCCACTACCAGTACGATCGCTGCATTGCTGCCGTACTCTTCCGGATGGAAACGGAAGAGTGGACGAAACCGCAGGATAAGGTTTACAAAGATAAAAGTCAGTTCGGTCCCGATGATCATACCAACCAGGTTGCAGATATAGTAGGCAGTTACAAAAACCCAGAAGCGGGAGTTTGCGCCAAATCCCAATGTCTGGAAAAGCGCTACTACATTGGTGATGGAAAGGGTGATGAACAGGCTGAAAGCGAAACTATACACAAATTGCCTGGCGCTGTAATGGGATGGATCAAAGGTCAGGTAGAAAAGGTTTATTACAAGTCCTACCAGTAATGCGATCATACCGAATTGCAGGTTGATGCGCAGCAGGCTCCGGCCTTTCATTGAAATGATATTCCTGTTCAACTTTGAGCGTTTATTTTTTCCACCCGTTAAATGTATAAATAATTGACCTTCCACCTTACATTAATTGATTTTATCCAGTAACGACTGACACCTGCGTTTTCCCCAGCTGGGCTCAATGCCGTTGTTGTTCTGTGTTTCAAAAATAACCGCAGCTTGTTTCAGTAACACGGCGGCTTTTTCCTTACCACCACCAAAGGCTTCAGGTGTATAAAAAAGGTTCTGGCCTTTCAGCAGGTAGCCACGCGGATTTGCCGGGTCAAGTGCGATGGCTTTTTCCAGCAATGTATTGGAAGCCGGGATCATGGTCATGGCCCGCGATTGTGGTGCCACAGCCATCTTCATAAAAAGAATATATCCTTTCAGCGCATATATATCGCTATTCTGCGGATGAAGTTTGTCGGCCTTGTCAGCAAATTCCATCGCCTTGTCAAAGATCAGGTCGCGGGTTTCCCTATCTTTCGATTCGTCATATCCAACGTAAATAAGGGTCAGGCCTGTATAGTACTGGGCCAGCCATTGGCCAGGCTCTGCATTTGCAATACGTTCAAAGTAGTTGGCAGTTTCCTGGTTTGCGGCACTGCTGGCTGTGCTGTCCATCATTGTGATGCCTTTGCGGATGGCTGCCGTAAATCTATCCTGTGCAGATAATCCGGCTGTGAAAAGAAACACGGCAAGGCCGGTTATAATTAACCGGATATGGTTTCTGTTGCGCGATAGGGTGGATTGATTGAGTCCTGTTGGAAAATTTCTGGTTAGCATTTTATTTGTTTTAGTGATTGAATGTATTGTCGCCAATGGTAACCAGCAGTCCGATGAAAATATTCCGGTTTGCTGCGGGAAGGATCGGGTTCATTTTTGTTCCATCGGCCGAATAATTATATCCATAGATATTATTGAATCCAGGCAGGTTGGTAACCGATGCATATACTACCGCGAACTCATTGAAGACCCTGGTCAGGTAGCTGATATTGAGGCTAAGGTTATTAAATGACCTGGTTTTGTTGCCCAGGAATACCGGGTTATGGGGATTGTAATAAGTGCGGCCGCTACTGAAAGTATAGGTGGTGCCGACTTCTGTTTTAAGCCAGGGGATATATTGTTTATATACGATGTTGAGACTATGGCGGGCTGCAAATGGCGGCACAGCCAGTGCAGGATAGTTCCTGAAGTCCCTCCTGGTATCAAGCCAGGAGTAGGAGATCCAGTATTGTGCACCGGGTATGGAAGTCCTGTCGCGGAAGAAAATATCAAAACCTTTTGCATACCCTTTACCAGTATTGCGGAGATTGGTGAAATTGTTTACCCCAATATTCTGGGAATAACCTTCGAAATCGTATTTGGTAAGACTGGAATAACGTTTATAATAAGTTTCAGCGCGGAAGGTTATTCCCGAATGCTGGTATACATAGTTGAAAATAAAATGGCTTGCTTTTTCATAGTCGAGGTCGTGGTTCTGTACTAGGTAGGTATCGTCGGGATTTTGATAAAAGGATCCATATGCCAGTGCCAGTTGCCCATGAATACCTGCCTTCAGGGCGAATGATAGTCGCGGTGCCAGATTCCAGGCCGACAGTATGCTGTTGTTTTCTGTGCGTATACCAACCCGGGTAACGAATTTTGATCCAAGGTAAAATTCAGTTTCAACAAATCCCGCCTGCATCCGGTTATTAAAATGCCGGCCCAGTTCATTCCATCCTTCGCCATGTTTGTTATAGGAACTTTCTATACCGGTGCGGATCAGGTTGCGGCCAAACAGATACCGGGAAAAAACGAGTCTAACCTGGTACTGGTCGTTATCGAGTTTGTATTGATTGGCATTTACCTTCCCTGTTTCATTGTTTATATACAGGCTCAGGCCCGACTGGATCTTCCAGCCATTGCTGGTTTCATCCTTGTACGTTGCGTTGACATAGTAGTTATTGTTGCGATTGACTATATCAGCCGGATCCTGGCTTTGGCCAAAACCGGTTCGAAGATCGGCACGGGTCCTGTTGAACTGTGAGTATATTTTAAGCATACCCCGTTTGCTGACCTGTTGTTTAAACTGAACAGACGCTTGGACTTCCTCCGGAGCCCGGATCCAGTCGATGTTCTGGCCGATTACAGAATAAAGCGGCGCGAGATTATAGTAGCTGCCACCAACAACCAGTGAACTTTTTTTCCAACGTTGCGTATGGGCAGCACTTACTCCAACTGAAAGAATTGAAAACTCATCTGAAGTTTTTTCCGGCAGGTCCTTGGTCTCCAAAAGAAGTGCAGATGAAAGAGCCTGGCCATATTGTGCAGAGTAACCTCCGGTTGAAAAACTTGTTCCTTTAAATAAAAAGGGGGAGAAGCGGCTCCGGCCGGCCATATCAGGCAGCTGGCTGCCAAACGCACTTTTTACCAGCATACCATCGAAGTAAGCCTGTGTTTCGGCACCGGTTCCTCCGCGGACAAACAAACCGTTTTCGCCAAATGCCTGTGCGGTACCGGGCAGGGTCTGGAGGGCCGCTACTACATCCGCCACGGCACCTGCTGTTGTTGCTACATCAAGCGAAGTGAGGACCGCTCCCTTTTTATTATCGCCCGTTTCCAGTGTACCTGCATTGATGGTGACTGCATTTAATTCGATCATGTCGGCCTTCATGGTAAGGCTGAGGTTCAGGGCAGCACTATCCAGCACTATTTTTACACTATCACTTTTATAACCGGTAATACTGAAAACAAGGGTGAAGGTTCCTGGTTCGGGACTTATGAAATGAAATGCCCCGGTACTGTCGCTCGATGTTCCTTCATAGGTTCCAACCAGCCGAAGATTTACACCGGGAAGTGGCCGACCGTTTGTTTTGACAGTGCCGCTGATATTGATCTGTCCCTGTGCGGTAAGCAGGAAACAGGACAAGGTGATAAATAAGGCCAGCTGTTTCATTGTGTTTGGTTTAGAACACAAATCTGCCGGAAAACAGTGCTGACGTGATAATTATTCCGACGGGTTGCCGGATTTGGGGGACAGTTGGTGAAGTATGGACAGTTCTGTTCTGTCTTTGCCGGTCCCTAAATGGACATATGGTTCGATTTTAGTTTCATCTGGGCCATATACGGATGGTCGGGGTGAACGATCAATTCCTGGCGCTGCGGATGAATCAATACGTCCATATCTTCCAGGGGAATCGATCCAAGTATAGGTTCGCTGTCGCCTGGCAGGACCATTGCACTTACGCTACAGGTACGGTTCTTGAAACGGACTTCCAGTGGTCCCACCACATCATATTCAACTACCTGGCTATTGGCCAGCTGGGCTTTCCGGCGGAACAACAATGGTAACTGTAACTGTTCCCTGATATTTTCGTTAATGCATAAATAAACACTTCCGGTATCTACCAGAATATTGATATGCATACGCCTGATTTCATCTTTATTCAGGATATGGTGGCGCACAAGCACCAGGTCTTCTCCGTTTATTAGTTCAATATCAGCGTATATCAGACCCATAAAGCTAGTAAATCTATTCTCTCGCGGTTAAGGTAAATCAACTCCTGACGACAGTTAAATCACAATGGAAATCATCGGTTTTTATTTTATAACAAGCCCGCTCTCGTCGATCCTGCCTGGTTTGAGCGCTTTCAATGTTGCAATCAACATCGCATGCCTCATTTTTTCAACCTGCCCTTTTAGAACAATTACATTACCGTCCACCTCAACTATAACATTGGGATAATCTTTTGTAACGGCGGCCACTGCAAGGATCAGTGCTTCGTCATTTGCCGGGGGTGCTGTAGCAACTGGCGGAGCCGGTTTGGGATCAGGCGCGGTCGGTGCCTGGGGAGGGGAATCTGGCGTAATCGTTTCCGGGGCTTTACTTTTATTGTTACAGGCGCCCATCGAAAGGCTTAGAACAATAAACAATGCTCCGAAAATTTTCCGTGGCATCCATCCCTGGTGATTTTTCCGGGAAAGAAGATTTCGTTTTTTTGAACAGTACATTATTTCGTTGGTTGTTTCCATGGTTTGATTTTATATAAGTGGGTCTAAGCTAACCAAATGAATCAGTAAACCTTCTGTTTTTTACGCTTATTTTCGCAAAGTGTGATTGTCTCTGATATTAAAATCCAAATTTAGTAAGAATGAGAAATCGGATCAGGAGGGGCCTGCGAATTTCGAGGTATGTAATTTACCGGGAGACACTGGTTGATTCAAAAGAACATTTCTGGTCCTTTATTGGAGCCTTCACCGGAATTGGTTTGATTGCTTTTTGTCAGTCCGTCCTCCTGCCTGATAACGAAAGTATTTTCCTGATCGGATCATTTGGAGCGTCGAGCGTATTGATCTATGGTGCGATCGAAAGTCCGCTGGCGCAACCCCGCAACCTCGTCGGGGGACACCTGGTGTCAGCACTCATCGGGGTTACAGTTTACAAACTGATTCCCGATATCCTCTGGCTAAGTGCTCCATTGGCGGTTGCATTATCCATCATCCTTATGCAGATGACAAAGACCCTTCATCCTCCCGGTGGTGCCACGGCATTGATTGCTGTTACGGGTGGGACAAAAATCGCTGGATTGGGTTATATGTATTTACTTACACCGGTACTGACGGGTTCCCTGATTCTGCTGGTAACGGCGCTGCTATTTAATAATATGACAAGCCATCGGCGGTATCCCTCAAGTCCCCGCCTGGCGCGGACCCTGAGGAAATTCTTTAAAGCACAATAAAGTTTTCTTTTAGTAACCGTCAGATAAAAACCCGGTTATCGTACGTGTAATTCTCCCGGAACTCTTTGGGCGTGCAGCCTTTCTTTTTCTTGAATAACCGGTTAAAGTTGGAGATATTATTGAATCCGCAATGATAGGCCACTTCACTGATCGACTGGGTGGTGTCGATCAGTAGTCGCGATGCATTGCCCAGCCGGAGTTCCAGCAGGCTGTCAATAAATGTGATACCCGTGCGTGATTTAAAAAAACGACTGAAGGAAACCTCGGTCATATTATTGAGACGGGCAACTTCGGACAGGCTGATGGTCCTGTTGAAATTGAGGTTCATGAATTCCATCGCTTTTTCAATACGCCGGCTATTATAAGAGAGTTCTGCATTACTGAATGTTGCGTCGGATAAAGTGTGCATGTTACGGGAAACGGAAAGGTCGTGCAGGATAGAAAACAATGCCATCACCGAATCGAAACCTTCCAGCTGGCTAAGTGTGGCGAGCCTTGGTTCAATCAGTTCAGCCGTGGCCCGCGGAAAAGCAATACCCCTGGCCGACCGTTCCAGCATATTCCGGATAAAGCTCAGTTGGTTTCTTCTCAGCAATTTATCATCAAACAGGTCTTTATGAAACTGGATAGTCACCTCCCGGATATCCTTGCAATGGCAATTATGTGTCTGCCAGAAATGGGGAAGGTTACTACCAATCAGCACCAGTTCCAGGTCGTCGATTTCGCTGATATTATCGCCCACCACTCTGCGCGCACCCCGCGCATTTTTGATAAAATTCAATTCTATTTCTTCATGCGAATGCAGCGGAAAGTCGAACCCCGTCTTGGCGCGGGTAAACATGGTAAAGCAGTCGCTCTGGGTGAGGGGAGTAATCTCCCGCAGTATCCGATCATGCATGCTGATAAGATGATATGGTTTCGGTATGAAAAGTACTACTCTACTAATTTCCGAAAAAACTCCCGAATCTGCTAAAAACCTTCTGTTTATCCGGTTTTTCCCGACAGGCTCCGTAAAAAGTGAGGGATTTGTACAACTAATAGGCCGTAAAGTATCAATACTTTTTTGTATACCCTGGCAGATCTGGACGTATTACAACGGCGGAAGCCTGCAGATCAGGCGAAGCGGTGGGATAGCAACGGACCGGATTCCCTGCCGGGACCACTTTTTTTTTACCGGACCAGTAGTTAAATTCAGGCATGCGATTAACCATTTATGATCTGTCCATCATTTTATTTTACCTCGCGATTATGGTGGCCCTCGGATTCTGGTTCAGGAAGAAGGCCAGACAGAATATGGAAAGTTACCTGCTTGGCGGGAAATCGCTCCCCTGGTATATGCTCGGACTTAGTGATGCTTCCGATATGTTTGATATCAGCGGAACTATGTGGATGGTATCGCTTTGTTTTGTGTATGGGTTGAAAAGTATCTGGATGCCCTGGCTCTGGCCGGTTTTCAACCAGGTTTTTATGATGATGTTCCTCAGTAAATGGCTGCGTCGTTCCAACGCCAATACCGGCGCGGCATGGCTGGCTACCCGTTTTGGAAAGACCGGACCCGGTATTACTTCATCACACTGGATCATCGTGGCATTCGCGCTTTTGAGTTGTTTCGGTTTCCTGGCATATGGATTTATAGGCATGGGCAAATTCATGGAAATCTTTATTCCCTGGGAACTGGTTCAACCCCATATACCTTTTAAGGTAGCAACTGGCCAGGTGGCCCATTTTTATGGGATCGTATTTACATTGTTTGCGATGTTTTATTCGATCCTTGGCGGGATGCATAGTATTGTACTGGGGGATTTTATCAAGTACCTGATCATGACAGTTGCCTGTATATCTATTGCCGTAATCGCCATGATGCACCTGCATTTTTCCGGAACAACCCTGAACGTTCCCGATGGTTGGTCGGATCCATTCTTCGGTTGGAAACTGAATCTGGACTGGTCCCCGATTGTTCCCGAAGCAAACGCCAGGATTGCCGCTGATGGATTCAGTCTTTTCGGAATCTTTTTTATGATGATGTTGTTTAAGGGAGTCTTTGCAAGCCTGGCCGGACCTGCACCGAACTATGATATGCAAAAAATTTTGTCGACACGGTCACCAAAGGATGCGAGTAAAATGACAGGATTTGTTTCGCTGATCCTGCTACCTGTACGTTACATGATGATCATCGGTCTCACAGTGCTGGCCTTACTTTATTATAACCAGTTAGGCATCGCAGATACAGGACACGCTGATTTTGAAAAAGTATTGCCCGCAACCATCAACCAGTTCATGCCTGTCGGGATTCTCGGGTTGGTACTGACCGGCTTGCTGGGTGCATTTATGGGAACATTTTCCGGTACACTCAACGCCGCCCAGGCGTATATCACCAATGATATCTATCTCAGGTATGTAAACCCGCGGGCAGGCAACAGGCAGGTAATGACCATGAATTATGTGTCCGGCATCCTGGTGGTAACCATTGGGGTGGTACTGGGTTTTATGGTTAAAGATGTGAATACGGTGCTGCAGTGGATTGTATCCGGATTGTACGGCGGATATATTGCGGCAAATATTTTCAAGTGGTACTGGTGGCGTTTCAATGCACATGGATTCTTCTGGGGTATGCTTGCAGGGATCCTGCCTGCGATTGGACTTGCGGTTTTAAAACATGCAGGTGTGATAGGCGGACTGGATCTTTATTACTGGCCACTGTTATTTGTGTTGTCGCTGACCGGATGTGTGATTGGCACTTACACCGCACCTCCAACGGAAGAGAATGTGCTGAAAACATTTTATAAAACAGTAAGGCCCTGGGGTTGGTGGAAACCAGTTTATGAAAAAGTGCTTGCTGAAGACCCGACCTTCCAGCCTAACCGCCATTTTAAACTGGATATGTTTAATGTGGTGCTTGGTATTATCGGTCAGTTATGCCTTACACTGCTACCAATGTATGTTGTGCTTTGGATGAAACTTCCGTTATTACTTACTGTTGTTATACTTACCGTTATTATCCTGGTACTGAAAAAAACCTGGTGGAATAAACTGGAGAATTAAACGCCAATAATAAATTATCACTGCACCAATGTAAAAGTATGTGCAATCCTGCATTCATTATTTCTTCAGGTCCTTCAAAAACTGGGTAGGTGTTTTTCCGAATTCACTTTTAAATGCTTTCGTGAAATACGACTGCGTCTGGATGCCTACGCTGTACATCACTTCTGTTAATGGCATATCTTCTTCTGTCATCAGCTGCACGGCTTTTTTAAACCGGATCGTCCGGATGAATTCACCAATCGACTGACCACTTATCTTTTTTATTTTCTGATAAAGTTTTGTCTTGCTCATGCCGATCCTTGCACATATATAATCGACGTCCAGTTCCGGGTTCGACAGGTGCTGTTCGATCTCGGTGATCAGCTGGTCCATGAATTCCTTATCCTTTGAATTATGTACCTGGTCCCTGGTATCGGCATAGTGATCATTAACATACCTGGCCTTTAGTTTGGTTCGTTGTTGCAGGATATTACGGACCGTAAGCAGCAATAACTCCATACTCACAGGTTTGGAAAAATAATGGTCGGCACCGGACAGTGTCCCTTTCAGCCGCGAACCGATTGCGTCTTTTGCAGTAAGCATGATGAACGGGATATGATTGATTTCCGGATCTTCCTTTACAGCCCTGCAAAAATCAATACCATCCATGCCCGGCATCATTACATCGCTGATAATTATATCGGGCATTTCTTCACGGGCCGACTGAAGTCCGGCCAGGCCATCAATCGCCTTCGAAATGGTGTAACCCTTGCCCAGGCTTTCTTCCAGGAAATTTAGGAGTTCTTCATTGTCATCCACAATCAGGATATGTGGATTGGTTGATTCGGGATCCGTTGTTATTCCCGCGGGAACAGGCAGGAGTTCAGCGGTTTCAGTTCCCGGTTCCTTTAACTGGATACTTTCAATATTAACCTCAGCCTGTTTTTTGCGTACCCATTTTTCATCCGTTGTGTAATCATCCTCACTTACAGGTATGGCAAGAATGATTTCCGTTCCCTTGTTCTTTTCACTATAAACAGTGATCCCTGCCTTGTGGAGTTTGGCAAGACTTTTTACAAAGGCCAGTCCGATACCCGAGCCCAGGTGCCGGTCGGTGATCTTGTAATAACGTTCAAATAACCTTCCTATCGACTCACCCGAAATACCAATGCCATTGTCTTCCACGATTATGTAGACATACTTTTTTCCGGTATAATCATTTTTAACCTGCAGCGAATTGACAAACGATGGTTTATGGTCCTGGAGGTTCTCCACCAGTGCTACCGAAATGATTCCGTTATCACCGGTATATTTAAAAGAATTGCTGATCAGGTTGATCATGATTTTCTCCAATACCTGCCTGTCGAACCAGACGTTGGCAAAATGATCTGAAATGCTGATATTAAACCGCATCTTTTTTTCCTTCGCCAGTTCACTGAACTCACCTGCCACTTCATTGATAAAAATCCCCAGGTTACCCGGCATAACATTGAGCCGGAGTGCACCTGTCTCTACCTTCCTGAAATCCATCAGCTCCGTGATCAGGTTCATCAGCCGGTTTGCATTACGTAACATCACCTGGTAATAATTTGCGTGGGTGCCGCTGCTGTCTTCTTTCTGGAGTTTCTCCAGTGGTCCGATGATCAGTGATAAAGGAGTGCGGAATTCATGGGAGATATTGGTGAAGAACTGTAATTGCAACTGGTGGATCTCTTCCTTTTTTTCTTCACGTAGTTTGCGGATATCATACTTACGTTTGAAATGGAAGTAAGCCAGGATGGCTCCGATGGTGCCGGCAATAATCAGGATACGGAACCACAAGGTGGCATAAAAAGGAGGGGTGATCTCGATGTTAAGCGATGGTCCTTCTTCGTTCCAGACTCCATCATTATTGGAGGCCTTAACCCTGAATATATATTCACCCGGTGGAATATTGGTATAGGATGCTTTACTGACAGAACCGGAGTATTGCCAGTTATCGTCCCATCCCTCGAGTTTAAAAGCGTATTGATTATTTTCCAGTGCGGTATAATTAAGCGCAGCGAAATCGAATGAAAAGGTCGACTGCCGGTGATTCAGCCTGAGTCCGGAAGTAAGACTGATATCTGTTGTTAATGCTGAAGCCGTGCCCGGTTGAACTTCTTTATTAAACAACTGGAAACTGGTAATGTACACCGGTGGCAGGTAAGTATTCTGCCGGATATTTTCCGGATAAAAGGCATTAAAACCATTTACCCCGCCAAAAAAGATTTCGCCGTCTTTTGTTTTCATATAGGCGTTGGCTTCAAACTCCAGTCCCTGCAACCCGTCAGCTGTATTATATTTTTTGAAACTCCCGTCCTCAGGGTTCAGCCGGGTGAGACCATTGGAAGTACTGATCCAGAGGTTTCCCTGTTCATCTTCCGCCATACCTTTTATAAACTCCCGGGCCAGACCTGAATTGCCTGCAGCATCGTCAAAATTATTGGTGGCTGGATTGAAACGGAATAAACCTGCCTGACCTACCCAGACCCTTCCTTTACTATCAACAAAAATGACGCGGAGGTCCGGCAGTTTTTCAGCATTGTTGAAATAGTGGACAAACTCGCCCGTAGACTTTTTAAGACAGTTGAGACCGCCATCATCCGTACCGATCCAGATGTTTCCGGCACGGTCTTCATTCAGTGCGATAATATTATTACCCGATAATTTTGTTTTTCCGGTTTCATCCGAAAGAACCCGGGTGAACTTCCTGGTGTTGATGTCAAATTTGCTGAGACCTCCGTAGTAGGTGGCGATCCAGAGGGTACCGCGACTATCTTCAAAAACCTGTTGTACGTAGTTGGAGCTGATCGTCTGCGGATCCCCGGGCTGATTCAGGAACCTCGTAAAATTTTTTGCAGCGCTATTGAACAGGCTCAGGCCACCTCCCCAGGTAGCGATCCATAAATTACCCCTGCTGTCTTCCGTTATATCAAGTATCTCATTGGAAGAAATACTTCGTGGATCAAAAGGATTGAATTTATATGATTGGAATTTCTGCGTTTTCCGGTCAAACAGGTTGAGTCCACCACCATCGGTGCCGATCCAGATTTTACCGGAGCGGTCTTCACAAAAAGTTTTTACATCATTATAACTAAGGCTGTTTGCGGTCATCTCCTGCTGGAAGAGTGCAAACTTTTCGATATCGGGCATAAACAGGTTAATGCCACCCCGGTGTGTACCCACCCAAAGATTACCCTGCCGGTCTTCAAAGATGGCCGATACGGTTCGCTGGGAAAGGCTCGAAAGGTTTTCTGGTTCATTCTGGTAATGATAAAATCCATGTCCGGATTCGTCCAGCAGGTCGAGACCGCCATTAACAGCACCAACCCAGATATTCCAGTTCCGGTCCACCAGGACCGACCGCACCTGGTTACTTGCAAGGGATGAAGGTGTTTTTTCCAGGTGGCGATAAGTCTTTATCGAACTGTCAACCGGATCAAAAATTTCCAGTCCGTTTTCTTCCGTTGCAAGCAGAAGTTGTCCCACCCGGTTTTCACGGATCATGCGAATATTCCTGGAGGCGGCCGAAGAAGCAAATCCAGCCAGGTTGTTCATGGAACGGAAAAGAAACAAGTCGGGATTCAGCTGGTTTAGTCCATCACCCGTGGCCACCCACAGGATGCCACGTGAATCTTCATACAGATAACTGACCTGGTCGCTGCTGACTGACCGGGGATTTAATACATTATGCCTGAAATGGCGGAAGGTTTTCCCGTCCTTGTTCATCAGGTTCAGTCCGCCACCCCAGGTGGCCACCCAGAATCTTTTTTGTTTGTCTTCAAAAATATGGGTGATAAAATTATGACTGAGGTTACCCGGTTTTTTTGGGTCCTGTTTATAACGGATAAAAGTATTGGTGGCGGGATCAAACCGGTTGAGTCCGTTAATCGTTCCTATCCAAAGCACATGATTAAAATCTTCATATATGATTTTAATATAGTTGTCGCTGATGCTGCCTGAATCTCCGGCGTCGTACCGGAAAACTTTCATCTGTTTTCCGTCGTAACGGTTGAGACCGTCACGGGTGCCGATCCAGATAAAACCGCGGTTATCCTGGAAAATGGTTTCCACGGTACTGTTGGATAGTCCCTGTTCAATAGAAATCCTTTTGAATTTCAGTTTGGGTGAATGTAGTTGCGCAGCCAGCTGGATCCCCGGACTGAAGACCAGCAGGAATAAAAGAAACCGGGGGGAAAAGATTTTCAGATCTGGCTTTAGCAATTGCATGTTTAAAAAGTAAGAATAGGCCGACTAAACAAATGTCCGAAGTATTGATTAATCAGGTTAGCGAAAGGCAAGTTAAATTAATAGGGAGCTCAATGCTTGAATTACAGCAGGTTTGTCTGATCCGACCAAAAAAATGTACACTGGGATAAACACCTTAATACGGGGAATCCTAGTTTTACCCACGGCGTTTCCGGATGCCTGATTAACGATTAAATTTTTGCATATATGAAAAAAGGACTGCTTTGTCTTTTAGTGTCTGCTTCACTTCTTTTACTTACCCATCATTCCGTGGCACAGGCCAGTACGGTGACCGGAAGGGTGTTGAATTCCCTCAACCAGCCCCTCCAGGGTGTCAGTGTCAAAATCAAAACCAGTGCCGTTGCTACCGTGACCAATGAGGCAGGTGTTTTTAGTATCGCTGCCCGTCCGGGTGATGTATTACAGTTTACCTATGTAGGTTTTGATCTGGTGGAGGCTCCGGTGGTTTCCGGTTCGATACCTGATATCATAATGAAACAGGGAATGGCCAACCTGAATGAGGTGGTGGTGATTGGTTATGGCTCAGCCCGCAAAAAAGACCTCACCGGTGCCGTATCGACTATTGGCACAAAGGATTTCAACCGGGGGGCAATCAGCACTCCCGAACAAATGATAACCGGTAAGGTGGCCGGTGTTTCCATTACATCAAACAGCGGCCAGCCAGGAGCAGGAAGTACCATCCGCATCCGCGGTGGTTCATCACTCAGTGCAAGTAATGATCCGTTGATTGTGGTGGATGGCGTTCCGCTGGAAAACAGCAATATTCCAGGTGCGAGTAACCAGCTGAGCCTGATCAATGCAAATGATATTGAAAGTTTCACCATATTAAAGGATGCCTCGGCGGCGGCAATCTTCGGAACGCGCGCATCAAACGGGGTAATCCTGATTACTACCAAGAGGGGAAGTACCGGTAAGGTGCGGGTTACTGCCAGTAGTGTGAATTCCGTATCGGTGGTCACAAAAAATGTGGACGTATTATCTGCAGGTCAGTTCCGGGATATCGTAAGCAAAAACGGAACACCCGCACAGGTTGCCATGCTGGGATCGGCAAATACCAATTGGCAGGATGAGATTTTCCGTACTGCTTTTTCAACTGATAATAATATCAGTGTGACCGGTGGTATAAATAAGTTGCCCTACCGGTTTTCTATAGGATACCAGAACCAGGATGGGGTTTTGAAAACGGATAACCTTCAGCGTACATCAGCCAACCTGGTTATCAATCCCAGTTTTTTCGACAATCACCTGAAAGTGGATGTGAACCTGAAAGGAACTTTGCAACAAGCGAGGTTTGCCAACCAGGCAGCAATTGGCTCAGCCATCACTTTTGATCCCACCCAACCGGTACGGGTCAGGGATGGTGACAGGTTTGGCGGTTATTATGAATGGCTTGATCCGGCAAGTGCTACGGGTCTTATGGCCCTGGCGGGAAGGAATCCGGTGGGACTGCTCGAGCAGCGTTTTGATGAAGGACGGCCAAGTCGCGCTATCGGAAGTGTAAAACTGGATTACAAATTCCATTTCCTGCCCGACCTGCATGCGGTGGTTAACGCGGGACTGGACCTGTCGGAAGGCAAGGGGACTGTTTATGTTTCCGACAGTGCTGCCGCTGGTTATGTAGCCGGTGGTAATGGTGGGGAGAATAACCGCTATCGCCAGACGAAAAAAAACAGCCTGTTCGAATTTTATTTTAACTACGTAAAAGATTTAAAAAATATTCAAAGCAGGATTGATGTAACGGCAGGTTACTCCTATAATAATTACCTGAGCACCGTCTACAACTTTGCCAGCTTTACAGCAAGGGGTGATAAATATCCCAACACAGATCCGGCATTTCCTTTTAATAAACCTGAAAACACCCTGCTCTCGTATTTCGGCCGGTTGAATTATAATTTTATGGACCGGTACCTGCTTACCGCTACGATCCGTCGTGATGGTTCATCCCGTTTTGCACCGTCAAACCGTTGGGGAACCTTTCCCTCCGTTGCACTGGCATGGAGTATGAAGGAAGAGTCGTTCCTGAAAAACAGTAATACAATTTCGGATCTTAAACTCCGGTTGGGTTATGGGGTAACCGGACAACAGGATGGCATCGGTAACTATGATTACCTGGCATATTATTCATTAAGCTCGGGCAGTGCGGCCTATCAGTTTGGTGATACTTATTACCAGGGTTTCCGTCCGGGTGGATTTTATGCCAACCGTAAATGGGAGGAAACAGCCACTACCAACCTGGCACTCGACTTCGGTTTCCTGAACGACCGCATTACCGGTAGTGTGGATTTTTATTATAAAAAGACATCCGACCTGCTCAACAATATTCCCCAACCGGCAGGAACAAATTTCGCAGCATTCATTGTGGCCAATGTTGGTGATATGACCAATAAGGGTGTTGAATTTAATATCAATACAAAACCGGTGGTCAGGAAGGATCTGGAATGGAATGTGGGCTTCAATGTTACGTATAACAAGAACAATATTACCAACCTGACCGTGGTACCGAAGGACAAGAACTATCCTGGTTTCCCCAGTGGTGCAATTGCCGGTGGGATCGGTGGTCAGTTTGCCTTTATCAATGCGGTGGGTGGCAGCCGTAATACCTTTTACCTGTACGAACAGGTATATGATAAAGATGGTAAACCCCTGGAAGGTGTATTTGTAGACCGCAACGAAGACGGGATCATCAACCAGAATGATCTTTATAAGGGAAAAAATTCAGTACCCGAAGTTTTCATGGGTTTCAACACATCGGTGACTTTTGGTAAATGGAACGCATCCACTGCACTCCGTGCCAATGTTGGAAACTATGTATATAATAATATTTATAGCCAGACCGGTACCCGGTCGCAGATCTTAGGTAATTCTGTATTATACAATACCTCAACCAATTACCTGGAAACAAATTTCAATGGTAATAGCCAGGAATTGCTGAGTGACTATTATATCCAGAATGCATCCTTCCTCCGTATGGATAACCTGAATCTCGGATACGACCTGCGCAGGGGTTTCAAACATTATAATATGCGTCTGAGCGCGACAGTCCAGAATGTTTTTGTTATCACCAAATACAAGGGACTTGATCCGGAATTATCCGGCGGGATCGACAACAACTTTTATCCACGCCCAAGGATTTTTTCACTTGGTGTTAACCTAACCCTATGATCACCCGAAAAGCATTAAATATGAAACAGCAATCTATTCTTCTTACTATATCACTGGCGGGTGTATTATTAATTACAGCCTGTACAAAAAAACTTGACCTCGTACCAACAAACGACCTGACTGCCGATATAGTCTACAGCACACCACTGGGCTATAAACAGGCCCTGGCCAAAGTCTATAGCGCATTTGCGCTTACCGGGAACACTGGCGGAGTGGGTAGTCCCGATATTCCCAGCCAGATCATTTCCGATGAAGGCAATTCCGATTTCCTCCGTTTGTATTTTAACCTGCAGGAACTACCCACTGATGAAGCGGGATGGACCTGGCAGAATGATGCGGGAGTACGTGGTATGAAGGAAATGAGCTGGTCGGCCACCAACCCCATCATCAATGGAGTGTACTACCGGTCTTTTTTCCAGATCACACTGGCCAATGATTTCATCAACCAGGCATCCGATGAACGCGTATCGTCACGCGGAATTTCAGGTGCCGACGCAGATGCGATCCGTAAATACCGACTGGAAGCAAGGTTTATCCGCGCTTATCAGTACTGGGTGCTCATGGACCTGTTCGGTAATCCACCCTTTGTCACAGAAGAAACGGCAATTGGTTCCGGTATTCCTGAACAGATCAGCCGTGCTAAACTTTTTGATTACATCGAATCAGAATTAAAGGCTATCGAACCGGAAATGGTCGCGGCAAGGGCAAATGAATATGGCAGGGCCGATCAGGCGGCTGTCTGGGCCTTACTTTCACGACTATATCTCAATGCAAAAGTATATACAGGCACCGAACGTAATACCGATGCCATCACCTATTGTAATAAAATAATCACAGCGGGTTTTGTATTACATCCAAATTATCGTGAGCTGATGCTGGCTGATAATCACCTGAACACTGATGAGTTTATTTTCACTATTGCCTACGATGCGGCACATACGCAGAACTGGGGAGGAACCACCTACCTGGCGCATGGACCCGCTGCAGTACCGGGAAGTATTTCAGGGACAAGCGGACCATGGGGCGGACTCCGTCACACGCATACTTTTGTCAACCTGTTCGCCGATCCAAGTGGTGCAACGGATAAACGTGCGCAGTTTTATACAACGGGCCAGAGTCTTATCATGAACGATCTCTATACAGAGAAAGACGGGTACTCTTCCAGCAAATACCGCAATGTAACCCGGAATGGCTCACCTGCCCCAAATGCAGACCCGGCGGGCAACTGGGCCGATATTGATTTCCCGATATTCCGTCTGGGGGAAATATACCTGACTTATGCCGAAGCAGTTCTGCGTGGTGGTTCGGGTGGTGATATAAATACCGCACTGGGTTATATCAATGCCCTTCGCACAAGGGCATATGATGGAAGTACAACAGGTAATATCCAGGCGGGACAACTGACACTTGATTTCATCCTGGACGAACGGGCACGTGAACTTTATTACGAAGCGCAACGGAGAACCGACCTGGTTCGTTACGATAAGTTCACTACTTCATCGTACCTGTGGGCCTGGAAGGGCGGGGTATTTACGGGAAGACAGGTTGATGCCCGTTATAATATTTTCCCGCTGCCATCAACGGATCTTTCGTCCAATCCCAATCTTGAACAAAACACCGGTTATTGATAACCCTAATCTGCTTGTATGAAAAATAGATTTCTTTATTTTATTTTATCTGTATCTGTTATTTTATTGATGTTCTCCTGTAAAAAGGAAGGTAATATAACCGTGTTACAGACACCCGTATTGCCCACCATCACAGTTTCATCGGCATCGGTTGTATTGTCCGAAGCAACAGCCGCGGATACCGTGCAGGTTATTACATGGACACCTGCTGACTATGGTTTTTCCGCAGCAGTGAGTTATTCCATCCAGCTTGCAAAAGCAGCAACCGGATTTGCAACACCTAAAGAGATAACACTGGGTAATAATCGGGTGCTGAAATACACTGGTGCTGAACTGAACCAGCTTGCCCTGCTTCAGGGAATAGCACCGGGTAGTACCGGCCAGCTGGAGGTTCGCGTTCGTTCCGTCCTGACTGATTCGATCAGGCAATATTCTGAAACAATCACATTCGCTGTTACACCTTATCTGGTGGTCATCAATTATCCTTCGTTATGGGTGCCGGGCGATTACCAGGGCTGGAAAGCGGAGACCGCAGAGAAGATTTCTTCCAGGCTCAGTAATGGAGTTTATGAAGGGTATATTTATTTTGCATCAGGACCTACGTTCAAATTCACTAATGAGCCAGACTGGGATCATCTCATTTACGGTTGGGCAAGCAGTACGGAATCGGGTTCCGATGTGAGTGGTACTTTTATTACAGGCGGTGGAAACCTGTATGTGCCATCGACCGGTTATTTCTTAATAAAAGGAAATACAAACGATAATACCTGGAGTGGTACAAAGATCAATAGCTGGAGTATGATCGGTGATTTTAATAACTGGGCAGGGGATGCGCCACTTACCTATGATGTGCTGACAAAAAAATGGACAGGCACCCTTACCGCGGCAGCAGCCGGCGGATTCAAATTCCGGGCTAATAACGACTGGCCCATTAATTTTGGTGATGCCGGGGCCGATCTTATCCTGGATTATGATGGAAGTAATATTGCCGTTACCGCTGGAACACATACGGTAACCCTTGACCTTAGCGTGCCGGGTAACTATACCTACAAAATTCAATAATGGTGATGTACAAAGTATTTATAAGGCTATTCCTGTTCAGTTATATTCTTGTTTTCACTATGGCTTTGTCCTGCAAGAAGTCCTCATCGGATCCGGCGCCCGAACCCGAACCACCGGCATCAACCTTTGTGAAGGGTGCCGATATAAGCTGGGTTACCGAGATGGAAGCAGCGGGTAAAAAATTTTATTCGGCAGATGGAACAGAAACCGGACTGATGCCATTACTGAAGAGTATTGGTATGAACTGCATCCGGCTGCGGGTTTGGGTTGATCCGGTAAATGGATATAATAACCAGGCCGATGTGGTAGCCAAGGCTGTAAGGGCAACAGCAACCGGACTTCGCGTGATGATTGTATTCCACTATAGTGATACATGGGCCGATCCGGGTAAACAGGGTAAACCTGCTGCCTGGGCTTCACAGGATTTCGCCACCCTTAAATCGTCACTTGCTGCCCATACCACATCCGTGCTGACCGCTTTGAAGCTGGCAGGAGTAACGCCAGGTTGGGTGTCTGTGGGTAATGAAACCAATGACGGAATGTTATGGCCTGATGGCAGGGCATCAACCAATATGCCATTATTTGCCCAATTGATAAATGCGGGTTATACTGCATCGAAAGCCGTGTTCCCCGATGCAAAAGTGATTGTTCATATTTCCAACGGGTTTAACAATACCCTGTTCCGCTGGATTTTTGACGGGTTAAAATCAAATGGAGCAAATTGGGATGTGATTGGTATGTCGCTTTATCCGAATCAGGGTGATTGGTCTACTTTAACCAGTCAGTGTCTCACCAATATGAATGATATGATCAGCCGTTATAACAAGGAGATCATGATTTGTGAAGTGGGAATGAGCTGGGACCAGGCCGCGGCGTCAAAGGCTTTTATAACTGATATCATAACAAAGGTGAAGTCGCTCCCGGGCAACAAGGGTCTTGGAGTCCTTTACTGGGAACCGGAAAGTTATGGCAACTGGCAGGGTTATACCCTGGGTGCTTTTGACAATTCGGGCAAACCCACCATTGCACTTGATCCATTCCGCGATTAAATTTTACCAATTATACGAATAGCTGAAGCCTGCTGTACGCGGGCACTATTCCCTTACACTTAAATAAGACCTGAAGTGAAATACCTACTGTACCTGTGTTGTTTTTTATTTTCTGTAAGTATCCATGCCCAACAGGGCGACCGTAATAAGATCAGTCTCGACGACGACTGGCGATTTCAATTTGGCCATGCCGCCGATCCGGCTAAAGATTTTAATTATGGACTGGTTAATCTTTTTTCAAAATCCGGTAGTTCAAGGAATACCGCAATTAGTCCGGATTTTGCCGATAGCTCCTGGAGAAAACTTGACCTGCCACACGATTGGGCCGTTGAACTACCCTTTGTCAATGCAGATAATTTTGATCATGCCTCTCATGGATACAAACCGGTGGGTGGCGCCTATCCGGCAACAAGCATCGGGTGGTACCGCAAAAATTTTGAAGTGAATGCAGCTGATTCGGGTAAACGTTTCACGGTAACCTTTGACGGGATCTACCGTGATGCAAAAATCTGGCTGAATGGTTTTTACCTGGGCAATAACCTGAGTGGGTATGTGGGTGTAACCTACGATATAACCGACTATATAAATTTCCGTGGAAAAAATACACTTGTGGTAAGGGCCGATGCAACCCAGTACGAGGGCTGGTTTTATGAGGGCGCCGGTATTTACCGGCATGTATGGCTGGAATCCTTTGCCAACCAGCATATCGCGGAAAACGGTTTGTTTGTGCAAACATCTGTGCAGGGAAAAAATGCAACGGTAAAACTGGAAATGACCATTGAAAACAATGCTGCAGTAACGGCGAACAGCCAGGTGGGATTTTATGTAACCGACCGTGCAGGTAATATAATTGGAAGGAGTACACCCCGCCCTGTTTCTATTGGAGCAGGTAAACAGGCGGTGATGGTGCAGTCGCTTGCGTTAAAGAATATCAGGGAGTGGTCGCTCGAAGATCCTTACCTGTACCGGGTAGTGGCAACTGTAAGTACGGCAGGCCGTGTGGTTGACGAGAAAAAGGAACGCTTTGGTATCAGAACCATCAGTATAAACACCCAGGGTTTATTGCTGAATGGTAAACACGTTAAACTTTTAGGGACAAATAATCATCAGGATCATGCCGGGCTTGGCTCTGCCTTGCCTGACTACCTGCATTATTACCGTATCGGGTTATTAAAAAATCTCGGGTCCAATGCTTACCGTACCAGCCATCACGCACCCGCTAAGGAATTACTCGAAGCCTGTGATAGTCTCGGTATGCTGGTAATGGATGAACAACGGTTATTGAACAGTAGTCCCGAATATCTTGATCAGTTTGAACGGTTAATAAAACGTGACCGCAACCATGCATCTGTATTTATGTGGTCGATCGGTAATGAAGAAGGTTGGATCCAGACCACCAGTTATGGTAAACGTATTGCGCAGACCTTACTGGCAAAACAGATGGAGCTTGATCCTTCCAGGACCAGCACCTATGCTGCGGATCTGCCCAATGTGTTCAACGGGGTTAACGAAGTGATCCCGGTACGTGGATTCAACTATCGCCATTTTGCTGTTTCTGATTACCAGAAGTCGCACCCGGCACAACCAATCATCGGAACAGAAATGGGAAGTACGGTGACCACCAGGGGTATGTATGTAAAGGATAGCCTGCGTGGTTATCTGCCCGACCAGGATATTACTGCACCATGGTGGGCCAGCCGTGCGGAAGAGTGGTGGCCGCTTGCTGCAACCAATTCGTATTGGGCGGGTGGTTTTGTGTGGACCGGTTTCGATTACCGTGGTGAGCCAACTCCATTCCAATGGCCCAATATCAATTCCCATTTTGGTGTGATGGATGTGTGTGGCTTCCCCAAGAATATCTATTATTATTACCAATCTTGGTGGTCGGATAAAGACGTTCTGCATATCAGTCCGCACTGGAACCGTGTAAAAACATGGGGTTCCAGACAGGATACTGTTGATGTATGGGTGAATTCAAATGCGGATGATGTGGAGTTATTCCTGAATGGAAAAAGCCTTGGTAAAAAATTAATGCCGGTGAACGGGCATCTCAACTGGAAAGTAAATTATGAACCAGGAAAACTGGAAGCCATTGCTTTCAGGAAGGGCAGGAAGATCACTGCGAAAGTGGAAACAACCGGTGCGCCGGCAGAAGTCCTTATCGTGCCATACAAAACAACAATGATGGCCGATGGAAAAGATGTAAGTATTATCAATGTATCGGTGGTTGACCGCCAGGGAAGAGAAGTGCCGGATGCCGATAACCTGATTCAGTTTAAACTGGAAGGTGATGCAAAAATCATCGGGGTGGGTAATGGTGATCCATCCAGCCATGAAGCGGACAAATGTATGGACGGTGCCTGGCAGCGAAGATTGTTCAATGGCAAAAACCAGGTGATTGTTCAATCGGGAAGAAGTGCATCCACAATAAAGTTCACAGCAAGCGCCGTGGGACTGCAACCGGGCAGTACGGATATTGTTACTGTTTCACCTGTTAATACTGCTGTGTATACTGATAATAAAAAATTCCGGCTCACCGGTGAACAGGCAAAAATACGGGTCACGGAAAAAATGATGGGAGCCGATATTTCATTCCTTCCGGAACTGGAAGCAAAGGGTGTCAGGTTCACCGATGCCGGTCAGGAGAAAGATGCAATCAGTATTTTAAAATCACATGGATTCAATTATATCCGCCTGCGGATTTTCAATGATCCTGCAGCTGACAGCGGTTATTCTCCGGGTAAAGGTTTCTGTGACCTGGCCCATACATTACAAATGGCTAAGCGGGTGAAGGCGGCAGGAATGAAGCTGCTGCTGGATTTCCATTATAGTGATACCTGGGCAGATCCGGGTAAACAGTTTAAGCCCGCTGCATGGAAAGGGAAGAGCTTTGAACAGGTGGAGCAGGAGTTGTATGATTTTACAGCTAAGGTGATGAAGGCGCTGGCTGCACAGGGTACTATACCTGATATGGTACAGGTAGGGAATGAGATAAATCATGGAATGGTATGGCCAGATGGTAATATCAAAAATCCCGATCAGCTGGCGAGGCTGATAAAGGCGGGCACATCGGCGGTAAAGAATGTTGCACCACAAACAATCATGCTGATGCATGTTGCATTGGGTGGACAGCATGATGAGTCGGCTTTCTTTATTGACCAGATGCTGGCAAGGGGTGTTCATTTTGATGTAATCGGTGAATCCTATTATCCCATGTGGCATGGCACTCCGGATGATCTTCGCGATAACCTGGCTGATCTTTCGTCGAGGTACGACCGGGATGTGATCGTTGTGGAGTATTCACAACTGAAAGACGATGTGAACCGGATCGCTTTTGATGTTCCGGGTGGCAGGGGCAAGGGTACGTGTATCTGGGAACCATTGAGTACCTGGGAATCTATCTTTGATAAAAGTGGGAAAGCAAATGAGCTGTTGCTGAAGTATGATGAATTGTCGAACCGGTTTTTAAAATAATAAACGTTAGTCGTTTGCAAGACGGTTTATTAATTCCCTGTGTTCGCCATACATAGAAATCAGTGATGCTTTCCTGGCCAGCTCAAAATCATTAAAATCGAACCCTGGTGCCACGGTGCATCCCACCAGGCTGTATTCGCCCTGACCTTCCGGTTCTGCGGCAAACCATGATCCGGCCTGGATCACTGTAAAGAATTCGTTTCCGGTTTGTCTGCCCAGGTGATGAACAGTCAGTTGGCCGGAAGGATCAATTTCATAAATGTTTAAGGGGTCACCTTCATAAAAATGCCATAACTCATCGGAAAGGATACGGTGAAATGAAGAATGCTGGCCCTGTTGCAGCAGAAAGTAAATATGTGTGCTGGCCCGGCGTGGCCCGTTGAATGCGGGTATTGATGATTGTGGAAGAATGAGCGGGGAGCGGTATATTTCTACGAATGAACCACCTTCCACATGGGTGGCCATATTATACCTGTTTATCCAGTGAATAGCTGAAGGACGCGACATTAGTTTTGGTGCTCAATATAAACTTTTCTTCCAAGCATGGCGGTGAGAGAGTCAACGATACGTGTAGTATCTGCATTCATGGAAGGCAGTTTGAGTACAAGTTTGTAATCAACCGAATCCTTTGTTTCCAGTTCCACTTCCCAGAGATTGGTGCGAAGTTGTTTATAGCGTTTAAAAGCGCGAGCACTTTTAGCTACTTCAAGTATGTATTTGTAGTTGCTGGACTGTTTTGTTTTAACCTGATCCGTTTTAATGACCGGTGTAGAAGAAACAATCGCCGTTGTTTCCGGAGTGGGGGTAGTATCCTGTGGAAGTGAAGCTGCAGCAGCTGCGGTATCGGATGAGTCTTTACTGCCTGGTCGTGAAATCAGGTAACCCGCAACGATAGCCAGCAGGATTCCACCGATAACGAGACCGGTAAGGACAGGTCTGGATACATTAACTACCTTCTTTGTTTCAGTTAAGAAGGATTCATATTTTTTTGCAGGTTCCTGCCTTTCAGAAAAATGTCCGGTGGCTGGTACTGGTCTCGATGTTTCAGGAATCAGGAAGGCAGGTGAAAATTCAACTTCACCGGTGGGCCGGCGAACCAGTGTACCAAGGCCTTCGAATGTAAAGGCTTTACCGATATTCAGGAATTGTTTGACAGTCTGGATTTCTGACTCAAGGTCCGCGCTTGCCAGTGATCGCATTTTACCTGTTTCCGACGAAATATAAGAGATCAGTTCTTCCGATTCGGGCAGACCTGGTTTACTCTCGAAAGTAATGCCTTCGGTAATCGGAACACGGTGTTTGGGATTGTCTAGTTGTGATACAACGGAACGGTCGAGTATAAAGGTGCCGATACCAGGCAGGTCGAGCCGTTGGTTGGTGTAGAGATAATGGATTATTAAGGATGTCAGTTTCACAGCACTGATGGATTTTGTTGCCTAAAGATATATAATTCATTCTGTTATTGCAAGTCTGCCCCCTTAATTCTTAATTTTGCAGATGCTTTCAAAAGAAGAAAAGTCGTTCCTGGAGTATTGGGAGGTGAACCGTTTGAAGAAAAGATTACGTTTCCGGCAGCTCCTGGTGGGATTACCCCTGGGGGTGGGTATTGTACTGGGTATCGTGATCAATTTTTTCTCGGGATGGTACAAACGGGCCGATATGGAGATCCATTCCATTTCGCCCTCACTGATGCTCACCATTTTTATCGCAGCCGTATGCATTATCATATTCATCACGTTATTTTCTGCAAAACATCGCTGGGATATCAATGAGCAATACTACCGCGAGCTGCTGAACAAAAAGGATAAGACATATATTTCGTAATGTTGCAGCGTTAAAGGTTAGCCCATTGTCATACATGTTATAATTGAAATCTAACAGCATTGAAAAATTTCACCGTTCTCGTCATTCTGCTCAGTACCCTTATCGTCTTCACTAATTGTAAAAAAGATTGCAAAATCCGGTCTGCAAGCCGGGAAGAACCGCAAATACTCGCTTTTGCAGCCGCAAACGGAATCATTGCTTCCAAACATTCATCTGGGTTGTATTACCAGATCATCGATTCAGGCTCAGGTATCAAACCAACTGTCAATTCGCAGATCTCTATTACTTACACGGGTAAGCTCCTGAACGGTGTAACTTTTGATGAGAGGACTACTCCCAATAATACTATACTGGAACCTGCATGGCCACTCAAGGGCCTGATAGAAGGCTGGCAGATCGGTATCCCGCTGATCGGGGAAGGCGGCCGCATTAAACTGATTGTGCCTTCATCGCAGGCCTATGGTTGTGAAGATTACTATACCATACCCGGTAATTCAATATTGTATTTTGATATTACCCTGTACGACGTACAGTAGATGGCTTTTAATTGTAGTTTTGCCATCAAATATCCATCTTGCTTTACGAACCTCTTTCCGTTTTTGACATTTTTAAGATCGGTGTCGGTCCTTCAAGTTCCCATACGCTTGGTCCCTGGCGTGCCGCACAACGTTTTGTGCAGACACTTGTCCAGATGGATTTCATGGAACAGGTAACCAGTGTGCGTGTATTATTATATGGTTCACTTGCCAAGACCGGTGTTGGCCACGGCACAGATATGGCCGTGCAGCTTGGTCTCAGCGGTGAAGACCCGGTAGTGGTACCGGTAGACCGGATCATTCCAAAACTTAAGGACATTGCCACCCGCAGGGAACTCCGGCTGGGCGGTGCCAGGGAGATCCGTTTTGATCCCATAAACGATATTGAATACCTGGTTACCGAATCACTTCCTTATCATTCCAATGCCCTTTGTTTCCTGGCAACGCTGGAAAATGGTGATTCCATTGCTGAAACTTATTATTCAATCGGTGGAGGGTTTGTCAAAAAAGAGGGGGAGCTCGATGCCGTTGGAGGTGCAGTAGTTCTTCCTTTTCCGATAAACGCATCGGCCGACCTGCTGCAATGGTGCATCAGGACCGGAATGTCCATTCACGATATTGTATTGGAAAATGAGAATGCCTGGCGACCGGAAACAGAGACCCGGGAGGGACTTCGCCAGATCTGGAAAGTGATGAAGGAATGTGTGTACCGTGGCGCGCATAAAGAAGGTATACTTCCGGGAGGACTTAATGTACGGCGTCGTGCACCCGGTCTTTCAAAAAAACTGATTGGTTCAAAAACATATAACAATTTCGAAGAATGGGTGCAACTGATCAGGGAAGGCGGAAATAGTTTTAATTATATCCTTGATTGGGTGAGTTGTTTTGCCCTTGCAGTCAACGAGGAAAATGCAGCTTTCGGTCGCGTGGTAACCGCACCCACCAATGGTGCCGCAGGGGTAATCCCCGCTGTGTTGTTCTACCATGTAATTTTCGGGAACCGGAATAGGATGGAAGACAATGAAGACATGGTGATGAATTTTCTGCTCACCGCATCAGAGATCGGTAGTATTTTCAAAAAGGGAGCTACCATTTCAGCAGCAATGGGTGGTTGCCAGGCAGAGATCGGGGTGTCATCGGCAATGGCAGCAGCGGCACTGACAGCAGGTTCGGGAGGCAGTCAGCGTCAGGCGATGATGGCTGCAGAGATTGCCATGGAGCATCACCTGGGTATGACCTGCGATCCTATTGGTGGACTGGTACAGGTGCCCTGTATCGAAAGGAATACCATGGGTGCCATAAAGGCGATCACCGCTTCCCAGCTGGCGATGCAAAGTATGCCCGACTTCGCAAAAGTATCACTCGATGCCGTGGTGAAAACGATGTGGGATACGGCACAGGATATGAACCATAAATATAAGGAGACTGCTGACGGCGGGCTCGCCATCAATGTGCCGTTAAGTTTACCGGAATGTTAGATTGATTGAAAGACGGCTTCTCCGGAATTATAACAAGGCAACTCCATTGCCGGGCATCTTAATTCAACAAAGGATTTGACTCAATTTCTGAAAGATCTACCGAATCATAATCCCTGATTACATTGTAAAGGGTGCCACGTTCAACGGGCCTGCGTCTTGCCTGTTTAATCAGGGTAACCAGTTGCGCTGTATTCATCGATGGCGTCTGTTCTTCTGAACCGGCCATAGAATAGATCTTTGTGGTATCGTCGATAGTACCGTCAATATCATTTACGCCAAACGATAAAGTAAGTTGTGCGTTCTGTCTTCCCAACATTGGCCAGTAAGCTTTCAGGTGCGGGAAATTATCCAGGTAGATCCTTGCAATGGCATACATTTTCATGTCTTCCACCAGTGTGGATTCCTGGATATGACTCATATCGTTATCCTTGTTGCGGAATTTGAGCGGGATAAACGTATTGAATCCGCCGGTCTTATCCTGCAACGCACGCAGCTTCGACATATGGTCAACCCGGTGGCTGTAATTTTCAACATGGCCGTATAACATTGTTGCGTTGGTAAACATGTTATTCAGGTGGGCGGTTTCATGGATCTTCAGCCAGCCTTCTCCATCTACTTTGTCGGCACAGATCTTTTCCCTCACTTCGGGATGGAAGATCTCGGCACCTCCGCCAGGCATGGAATCGAGTCCGGCTTCGTGCAGGTATTTCATCCCTTCTTCCACCGTTTTTTTCCCTTTGCGGAACATATAATCCAGTTCAACAGCGGTGAATCCCTTGATGTGCAGATCGGGGCGGTGGGCCTTGATCTTTCGCATCAGTTCGCCAAAAAATTCCAGGTTCATTTTGGGATGCACGCCTCCCACAATATGTACTTCAGTTACCGGTTTTCCATCATAACTCTTTACAATATCGAGCATCTGCTGCATGGTCAGTTCCCAGCCTTCATCCCGATGGGCATACAGTTGGCTGTAGGAACAGAAATGGCAGGAATAGATACATACATTGGTTGGCTCTATATGGAAGTTGCGGTTGAAGTAGGTTATATCGCCATGTTTGCGTTCCCTGATCTGGTTGGCCAGTGAACCGACAAACGGAAGACTGGCTTTTTCAAAAAGCAGCAGGCATTCTTCATCGGTGATGCGTTCCTGACGCCCTACTTTTCCGGCAATAGCAGCCAGCTGGTGGTCGAGGGGAAGTAACTGGACAATGGGACTCGTTGGTGTGGACATAGGGACTGTTTTTCCGGTGCAAATGTACGATCATTCCATAACAAGCAATGGGGGAGAAAGTTCTGGATGATTATTTCGTTCCGGATCCCAACGGCGCAACAGGACTCCGATCATTTTAATCCTTATCTTCAAATCATCTTCTGCATCATTTAAAACAAGTAAGATGAGCATTAAGCTGCGGCTGATAATTATGGGATTTCTCCAGTTCTTTATCTGGGGTGCCTGGCTGATAACGATCGGAAGTTTCTGGTTCCAGTACAAACAATGGGACAATACTGATTTTGGGATCATTTTTTCCACCATGGGAATTGCGTCCCTGTTTATGCCGGCGATTACGGGGATCCTGGCCGACCGGAAATTCAATGCAGAAAAACTATACGGCGTGCTGCATATCGGTGGTGCATTAACCCTTTTTACACTGCCTTCTGTTGGTGATCCAAAGACATTTTTCTGGGTGATGCTCCTGAATATGGTTTTTTATATGCCCACACTTGCACTTGCGATTACGGTATCGTATACTGCCTTGAAGAAAAAAGGTGCTGATGTGGTAAAGAGTTATCCTCCCATCAGGGTTTGGGGAACCATTGGATTTATTGTGGCAGAGTGGGCGGTCAGCCTGCTTGGATTTGAAACATCCCCCAACCAGTTCTACCTCGCTGGTGCTGCCTCGCTTTTCCTCGGGTTTTATGCATTCACCCTTCCAGCCTGTCCACCGCCATTAAAAGCCCAGAGTACAGGTACCCTTGTTTCACAAATGGGACTTCAGGCCTTTACACTTTTCAAACAACGCAAGATGGCCGTGTTCTTTCTCTTTGCCATCCTTCTTGGTGCCGCCTTACAACTGACCAACGCATACGGCACCACATTCCTGCATGATTTTGAATCGGTGCCTGCTTATAGGGATTTGTTTGTTGTCCGTCATTCAGCAATTATCATTTCCATTTCCCAGATTTCGGAAACATTATTCATACTTGCCATTCCGTTTTTCCTGAAACGATTTGGCATTAAACAGGTGATGCTGTTCAGCATGATCGCATGGATCTTACGCTTCGGGCTTTTTGCCTATGGCGATCCCGGTCCCGGGTTATGGATGATTGTGCTTTCCTGCATTGTTTACGGAATGGCTTTCGACTTTTTTAATATATCAGGTTCGCTGTTTGTGGAAAATGAAACGGTACCGAAAATCCGCGCAAGCGCCCAGGGATTATTTATGATGATGACAAACGGAATCGGAGCAGTGATTGGAAGTACGGTAAGTGGCTGGCTGATCCAGAACTATTTCCTTGATGCCAACGGTAACGAAGAATGGTTCGGGATCTGGATCAGTTTTGCAGGCTACTCACTGGTGGTCGCTATCCTGTTCCTGTTTATGTTCAGGTATAAACACCAACCCAATGCACAACCCAAAACTGCTGAAATTATTCTTCCAATAGAATGACCTGGCTATAACCTCCGCATCCATTCTGTAAATAATAACATGACTGTTGTTTTAATGGGTGTACCAATAGGTATTGCTTCGCAGGTATCCTTCAACAGGGGCGGGGGGTAATAAAAAACAGTCCCTGTTAAAACGAATAGCCCATGAAAAAATCCCGTCAAAAGGCGGATCAGGCATAAAAAACCCCGTTCCAGCGAAAGCCGTACGGGGTTACAGTATATTAAAGGAAGTGCTTAGATATGCGCTTCGATCTTTTTAACAAAATTGCCTTTTGGCTGTGCACCAACCAGCTTGTCAACAACCTGGCCTCCTTTGATGAACAGGATCGCAGGGATCGAGGTAATACCATAGTTGGAAGATACCTGCGGATTGTTATCCACGTTAACCTTTCCGATATTCACCTTACCATCATATTCTTTGGAGAGTTCTTCGATAACTGGTCCGATTGCACGACATGGTCCACACCATTCAGCCCAGAAATCTATTACAGTCAGTTGATCAGAAGCCAGCACGTCAGTCTGGAAGTTGGAGTCATTGAATTCTTTTGCCATTTTATCGTAGTTTATTTTTGTTGTTACTTGTTATGGTGCCAGGGTTGCAAATTTAAGACCGTTATCGATAACAGGTATGAATGGCAGAAAGTTGTGTAAAAATTGGCAGCTTTGGTTGATAAATTCCGCTGTCTTTAATTCATTTCCTGCAATCTGTTATCGTTCAACTGGTTAATTCCAAAATTAATAAACATGTTTTACCGACCGGCTGGCAGTTTTTCCCCGTTACTTCCCTTTGCTTTTCTTTAACCAAACTATCCTGCCGCTGCGGTTAAGTCAATAACACCTGCACATCCATTTCGGTTTGTTCCTCGAGGAATTCGATAAATTCATCGTTCATTTCAAAACTGTTTGTACCGGTGGTCAGGTTAATCCGGATTCTTTCCCTTGGTTCGGTCAGGGAAAACCGCAGGGCTGTCTGACCGCCCCTGTTCATCCGCATATTCTTCTCAACGAAATCGATCATCTCCCTGGTAAGCTTTTCGGGGTGGATATCGATATTGATTTGTTTGGTCAATGTTTTTTTCAGTGTTTCAGCGAGTGATACCGTCTGCATCTTAAACTCAAATTCTTCCTTATTATATCTTGGCCTGAACTGGCCGGTAACAAACACGGCGGTACCCAGGGTAAGTAATGGTGATAAACGAAGGTACTCCTCCCGGAAAATGGAGATCTCGGTTTTACCGCTGTAATCTTCCAGGGTAAAACGTCCATACTTATTTCCATTCTGCGCACTCCTGTGATCGGCAATAGTGATCAGGGCGATCAGGCGGAACATCCGGCCCTGGTTGGATTGCATCTTCATCGTATCGCGGAACTCATTAAAGTCTGCTATGGAAGTGACGCCATAATGTTTCATTTCAAAACGGTAATGATCGAGTGGATGGCCACTGAGGAACATTCCGGTAACGTCCTTTTCGAAATTGAGTTGTTCGGTCAGCGACCAGGGCTGGCACTCAGGGATGCGGGGTGTGGGGATCTCCATTCCAACCTGCAGATCGCCAAACAAAGTATGTGATCCTGCTGCATTCTGTACCGCTGTTACCTGACCGTATTTAATGATTCGTTCCAGACCGGTTGCCGTTTCCCCGGTTGGGATATGGAAATATTGCGCGCGATTCAGGTCGGTGAAACAATCGAAAGCCCCGGCATACGCCAGGTTCTCCAATGTTTTCCGGTTTACATTTTTATTGGAAACACGTTTGATGAAATCAAAAATGCTGGAGAAATACTTTCCTTTTTCCCGTTCAGCTATAATATTTTCTACAGCTGCTTCACCAACTCCTTTCAGTTGTCCCATCCCGAAACGGATTTCACCGGATTTATTAACAGCGAAACCCGCAAGTGATTCGTTGATATCTGGTCCCAGCACTTTTATGCCCATCCGTTTGCATTCTTCCATAAAGAAAGTGACCTTATCAATGGAGCCGGCATTGTTTAACACAGCCGACATATACTCACCCGGATAATGGGCTTTAAGATAGGCTGTCTGGTAGGCCACATAGGCGTAGCAGGTGGAATGACTTTTATTAAATGCATACTGGGCGAAGGCTTCCCAGTCGGTCCAGATTTTTTCCAGTTTATCCGCCGCCAGGCCTTTAGCTGTGGCACCGGTGATAAACTGGGATTTCATTTTATCCAGGACAGACTTCTGCTTTTTACCCATTGCCTTTCGCAGTACGTCGGCATCACCCTTACTGAAACCGGCCAGCTTCTGCGCCAGCAACATCACCTGTTCCTGGTAAACGGTAATACCGTATGTTTCTTCCAGGTACTCGGCCATTTCGGGAAGATCATAGGTGATTGCCTCCTTTCCGTGCTTGCGGTCGATATAGTTGGGGATATATGCAATTGGACCCGGACGGTACAAGGCGTTCATGGCAATGAGGTCGCCAAATTTATCGGGCTTCAGTTCGCGCAGGTACTTCTGCATACCGGGACTTTCAAACTGGAATGTACCGATTGTTGCAGCCTGCTGGTATAATTCAAAAGTCTTTTCATCATCCAGTGGGATCTCATCAATATTGATGCTGACACCATGGTTTTGTTTGATCAGCCTTAATGCATTTTTGATAATGGTAAGGGTTTTCAGACCCAGGAAATCCATCTTGATAACACCTGCTTCCTCGATAACATTCCCTTCGATCTGGGTGATCCATAAAGGAGAATCTTTGGCGATGGATACGGGGATCAGGTCGGTCAGGTCGCAGGGGGCAATGATGATCCCGGCCGCATGGATTCCGGTATTCCGGACCGATCCTTCCAGACGCTCAGCTTCATGCAGTACCCTTCCTGCAAGGGTGGTTTCCTGTTTATAAACTTCCCTGATTTTCTTAACGCTCTCCAGGTCGTCTGCACCCAATCCATCTTTTTCTTCCAGCGATTTCTCACCGTCCTTTGTCCGCATGGGTGCATGAAGTACCCGGCGTAATTCAATACCCGGTCTGTCGGGAACCATCTTTGCCAGGATATTTGATTCGGCCAGGGGCAGGTCCATTACGCGTGCCACATCCTTGATACTCATCTTCGCTGCCATGGTACCATAGGTAATGATCTGGGCAACCTGGTTCTTACCATATTTGTCTACCACGTAGTCGATCACTTTTTGGCGGCCTTCATCATCGAAGTCCGTATCGATATCGGGCATCGACTTACGGTCGGGGTTAAGGAACCTCTCAAACAGGAGATTGTATTTTATGGGGTCGATATTGGTGATACCCGTGCAGTAAGCCACCACCGATCCGGCAGCGGATCCACGGCCCGGTCCGATAAATACACCGATATCGCGGCCTGCTTTGATAAAGTCGGATACAATCAGGAAGTATCCGGCAAAACCCATGGTGCGGATGGTGAACAGTTCAAACCGGAGGCGTTCATCTATCTCGGGTGTGATTTCGGAATACCTTTTTTTGGCTCCCTCCCAGGTCAGGTGTTCCAGGTACTCATCCTGCGAAGTAAAATTTTTGGGGACCTGGAAAAATGGAAGGAGGATTTCACGTTTGAGGTTCAGCAAATCAATTTTACCAACGATCTCATTGGTGTTGTCAATGGCTTCGGGAAGGTCGTGGAAGACCTTCGTCATTTCCTCCGTTGTTTTAAAATAAAACTGGTCGTTCGGAAATGCGAAACGTTTATCCTTAACATTGATATCATCATCAGAAAAATCGCGCAGTGCAGGAGTGGTGATCTTTTCACCCGTATTGATGCAAAGCAGGATATCATGTGCATTAAAATCGCTCTGGTCCACATAGTGCGAATCATTGCTGGCAATAATCCGGACATTGTATTTTTTGGCAAGCCTGATCAGCACCAGGTTTACCCGGTCCTGTTCGGGCATCCCGTGACGTTGCAGCTCTACGTAAAAATCGTCCTGGAAAATATTCAGCCACCATTTAAACTCATTTTCCCCTTCCGCTTCGCCTTTTTTTAAGATGGCCTGGGGTACGGATGCACCGAGACAGCAGGTTGTGGCGATCAATCCTTCGTGATATTTCAGGATCAATTCCTTATCGATCCGGGGATACTTGCTGTACAGTCCCTCGATATATCCAAGTGAAGTCAGTTTGACCAGGTTCTTATATCCCTGTTCGTTTTTGGCAAGGAGAATCTGGTGCTGCCGGGAATCCTTTAATTCCTTGGTAAAGGTTTTCTGGTGGCGGTTGGCCGTGATGTAGAACTCGCAACCAACTACAGGTTTAACCTTCAGGGTGCCATCGGCATTTTTGTGTTTATAGGCTTCTGCCACAAATTCAAAGGCACCAAACATATTACCATGATCACTTATGGCAAGTGCAGGCATTCCATCGGCGATGGCTTTTTTATAGAGATTCTGGATGGATGCGGCTCCGTCCAGTAACGAAAATTGGGTATGAACGTGAAGGTGTGAAAATTTCATAATGGTTCGGGATCCGGACCGCAATTGCGGAAACGGATATTATTTTTGAAAATCGGATCAATGAAAATCAATGTTGTACATATGAAGCTTTCGTTAACTATGGCTAAAACAGGATCAGGATAAGGATTAATTCCTATATTGACGGCCCCTAACTAACTGTCCACTATCTGCGACCGGGCAATTTGAATAGACAAATTTCGTTTTAAAAGCCGATCGCCGAAAACAAACTTATCCTGATATTTTGCACGGTAGTAACCGGAAAAACCTAAAAACGGCTTTGATGATTAAAAACTTCCTTCCAGCCCTGTCGCTGATTATACTTCTGGCAAGTTGTTCAGCAGTAAAAATGAGTAATACATCGGCGAATTCCAATCCATCCCGCAGGGCTGTTACCGAGACTTACACCACCAAAAAGGAAACAGGCAGTAAAGACCTCCGTTTTCTCGATGATATTTCAGTCGCACCCGAAGGATCGGTGACTTCAAAAGCCAGCCGCAATTCAAAGTCTTCCGGTCCCGCTGAATCGAATTCAGATATCAGCCTGTACATGAACCGTTCATCGAATGTGGAGAAAGCTTCCCCGCTCCAGTTCAAGTATGCCGTATTATTAAACACCGAAGTGGAGGAATTGGTTGACACAAAACTGCTGGAAGAAATCGACGAATGGTATGGCACCCGTTACCGCATGGGCGGCACCACCAAAACAGGTATCGATTGTTCAGCCTTTGTGCAAACGGTCTGCCTTTCTGCCTATGCGCTAGCCTTACCCCGCACTGCCCGTGAACAGTACCGTGACTGCGACAAAATCTCATCCACCGAATTAAAAGAAGGTGACCTGGTGTTTTTCAATACCACCGGCGGCATTTCCCATGTTGGTATTTACCTGCGGAATAACAAGTTTGCCCACGCATCTTCATCGCAGGGCGTAACGGTGAGTGATATGTTTGATCCTTATTACCTCAAACGTTTTATTGGCGCAGGCCGGATAAAGTCAACACTTAAATCAGGATCCTGATTTTTTTCGCAACCCTGTTTTCTGCAACATCGTGTTTACGACGGGATGGATATCCGGCGAAAGCCTGAACCATGCATTCAGTCCGGCATACAGGAGCACAAACAAGGTGCATCGCCCGATGATACCTAGCCATCCATGTACATCCATAAAAATAAAATAACAAACCACCCAGCATCCGAGGGCGGTCAACAAGGCATATAAAGACCGGATGGTGAAGGGGAATAACTGGTATTTCCTGTAAAGGAAAATGATACGCATACTGTTGTAAACGGTGATGGCAATAAAATTGGCAATTGCAGGTCCAAGGATATTGTAGGTCCTGGTGAGGAAGATCGTAAGCGGGATCATCAGCAATAGTAACACAACTCCACTGATCAGCTGGAAGCGCCAGAAATTGGAAGTGGCAATGATCTCTGAATTGACACCCGTTCCCAGGTCGATTACCCTTGTAATGCCCAGTAAAATAAATGCACTGAATCCAAGCAGGTAATCCGGTTTGAGCTTCAGGGTCAGGATGGCTTCATTATAATTCAACGCAATCAATACAAATATCCCTGATGCAAAAATCAGCAGGTTGATTGACGATCGCTGATAGATCTTCTGGATCAATTCAATATTCTTTTCTTTCCAGGCGCGCGACAAATGGGGGACTGCGGCTGCTACCACACCGCGTTGCGGAGCATGGATCACACTTGTCATAAGGGTGGCAAGTGTAAAAATGCCCGCTTTGTCGACCCCGCCATATGCAGCAATTACAATAGTATCAAATACCTGCGACAGGGTGAAAATGATGGTGCTGGCATACACGAATGAACAAAGGGTGGCGATTTTGCGGAAATACCTGCGGGATACTTTACTTACATGGAAGGTGAGGTGGATCCTGCCCTTTGACCAGAGAATGAAAAAAAGTGTAACTGCAATACCCAGGTGGGTGAATGCATAGAGTTTTATAAAAAGATCAAAGTTGGGGATGATCCCAACCATGAATAAAACGATGAGTACGGTCACCAGTAAACGCCACTGGATTTCTTTAAGGAAATTGGTCAGGACAGGTTTACCCAGGTTCCACGCGTATGCTTCAAGTACTGCAAAAATGGTGAGTCCCAGTCCCATCGGGAAGATCCAGTAATAATAGGAAAGCAGTTCAGGGGATTTTGCACCGAATTTCCGGATCACGAGATCCTTTAAAATCCATCCCACGATCAGCACCAGGATAAAACCAATTGTACTCACCACGAGTGCCCAGGTGATCATATCGTTCTTGCGGGGTGGCAGGAAATCATCATAATAATGATAGAATTTCCAGATATAGGTGGGCATTGCCAGGTTGGCAAAGGCCAGCATCATGGTAGCAACAGCTATGAAGATACCGGTGAGGCCATATTCGGTGGTCTCAAAATGTTTGGTAAAAAAATAGGTATTGACCAGCCCTACGGCAAAACCTGTATAAATAACCAGCGATGAAATGATACTCTGCCGCCTGATACTCATGCGTTAAAGATAATGGTCAATCAGCAAACAGGCCGGGCTCAGTTAACCTCCCTGGTTGTAATATAAAAGTTTGGATCGGCCTGGAGTTTCCGTTCGCCTGTTTCGCTGGTCAGGTTCAATGACTGCCATTCGGCCGAAGGCCTGATCCACTGTGATTCCGAACCGACAGATATCCGCAAGGGCATGGAAAAACCATCAATGATATTGGTCCAGCGGAACGAAAGTTTTGAACCTTCAAACCTGTATTCGAGCACAGGGATCTTCGTAGTACGGAGGTATTGGTCAAAAAGCTTCGACAGGTCCAGTCCGGTTTTATCAATGATATATTTTTCCACCTGGGCGGAAGTCACCACGCTGTGATAAAATTCTTTATTGAGTCCGCGGAGCAGGGCCCTGAATTTTTCATCATTATCAATCAGCTGCCGGATCATGTGGATCAAACTAGCGCCTTTATAATACATGTCCTGGCTTCCTTCCTGGTTGATCCCGTACTGTCCGATAATAGTGGTCTTGTTTGCTATACTTTTTTGCAAACCCTGTGCATATTCATTGGCAGCCTTAAGTCCATGGATACATTGGGTAAAGAGTACTTCGGAGTAGGTGGTGAATCCTTCGTGCACCCACATATCGGCAATATCTGCGGTGGTGATATTGTTTCCAAACCATTCATGGCCGCTTTCATGCACAATGATATAATCCCAGTCCCTGCCCCAGCCCGAACCGGAAATATCCGAACCCAGGTATCCGTTTTTGAATTTATTACCATAGGCCACTGCGCTCTGGTGTTCCATACCAAGATGCGGCGCCTCCACCAATTTGTAATTGTCTTCGTAAAACGGATAGGGACCAAACCAGTTTTCAAAACAGGTCAGCATTCTTTTTACATCACGCCCAAACTGGGCAGTAGCTTTTTGCAGGTCATAATCAAGCACCCAGAATTCGCAATGCAGTTGTCCTTTTTCGCCATTGAATTCTTCGCTGAAGGAAACATATTTCCCGATATACGGAACAATATTATAGTTGTTAATGGGGTTTTTTACTTTCCAGTTATAGGTAACCATACCATTTGACTTAACGGGCTTCAATACCTGTTTGCCATTGGCCACCGCAACGAGTGTATCGGGGATGCTGATACTGAGTGAAGCACCCTGGTCCGGTTCATCCCCCTGGTAATCTTTACAGGGATACCATACACTTGCACCAAGGCCCTGGCAGGCCACAGTAACCCAGGGGCGGCCTTTTTCATCTTTCGTAAAAATCCATCCCCCATCCCATGGTGCGTTCACCGCCACCCGGGGTTTACCCCTGAAATGCACGACTACTGCGGGGTTGGGCTTAGCCTTGCCGGTTAGTTTGGACATGTCAACATGGTATACATTCCCTTCCCTGCGGAAGGGCAGCTCCAGCACGGGTTCCACCGAAGTTATCCGGGTGATCTCCATCGGCTGCTGCAGGTCGATCTGCATGGCAGTCCCGGCCGCACCATTTATTTTGTATATAATCGTATTGGTACCACTTATTGTTTTATTGGGAATATCCACGGAAAAATTCAGCTGGTAGGATTGCACGTCCCACCAGGAGCGCTCACTGTTCAGGCTTCCGCGTAAGGAATCCTGCCTTGTAGCCTGCGCCTGTACCGGGTTCCTGATTATAAGAAAAATAACCACCACTATTGCTGTACGGAAGAAGTATTTCAATTCACAATTTTTAGAGATGTAAATTTAGCGGATAGTTTCAAAATATGAATGGTAAAACAACCGGATGTTTATGGGGAATGATCATTTTAATATTGGGGATACTCTCGTGTGGTGATGAGGTAAGCAACGGGAAGAACGGGGTATTTCACTATAATGAAATCACGGGCATCGCTTCGCTTGATCCGGCTTTTGCAAAAAACCAGTCGGTTATGTGGCCGGTGCACCAGTTATTCAACACACTGGTGCAGACAGACGACAGCCTTCACCTGGTCCCGTCCCTTGCACGGTCCTGGGATATATCACCTGACCGCACTGTTTATACATTCCATCTTCGTAACGATGTTTTTTTTCATGATGATGATTGTTTTGCCGGTGGAAAGGGACGCAGGATGCTGGCATCGGATGTGGTGTATAGCCTCAACCGCATCCAGGACCCGCTGGTGGCGAGCCCCGGCGCATGGATTTTTAATAATAAGGTTGCAAAGGACCGGCCCTTTACCGCCATCGATGATACCACATTTGTACTGCGACTGATCAATCCCTACAATCCTGTCCTGGGAATCCTTTCCATGCAATACTGTTCGGTGGTGGCACCTGAAGCGGTTATTAAATATGGTGTCGGTTTCCGCCGTCACCCTGTCGGGACCGGTCCCTTCCGTTTTGTTGCCTGGGAAGAGGGGCAGGCCCTGGTGATGGGTCGCAATGATCATTATTTCGAAACTGATAAAACGGGCAGGTCCCTGCCATACCTGAAAGGGATCAAGGTTAGTTTTTTTGACAGCAAGGCAACGGAATTCCTGTTGTTCCGCCAGGGAAAACTGGACTTCATAAATGAGATCGAGTCTTCCTTTAAAGATGAAGTGTTGAATAAACAGGGTGAACTGAGAAAGGAATGGGAGAACAAGATTGTACTTCAGCTGGGGCCCTACCTGAATACCGAATACCTGGGCATCCTTGTAGATACAAATAATATACTCGTAAAAAATTCACCACTTAAAATCCGTAAAATCCGGCAGGCTATCAACTATGGATTTGACCGGCGGAAGATGATCCTGTATTTAAGGAATTCGCTGGGCACTGCGGCCGAGTCGGGTTTCGTTCCGGCAGGACTCCCCTCATTTGATTCAACCATGGTGAAGGGTTATCACTATGATCCGGCAATGAGCCGCCGTTTGCTGGCGGAAGCGGGTTTTCCCAACGGGGCGGGACTACCACCCATCAAATTGACTACTGTTGCAATCTATGCTGATATGGGTGACTTCATTGCCAAACAACTTGGGGAGATAGGGATACCGGTGCAGGTAGAGACAGTCCAGAAATCGCTCCTTCTCCAGATGACCGCCAACTCAACCGCCCTGTTTTTCCGGGGTTCCTGGATTGCTGATTATCCGGACGCAGAAAATTACCTGTCGGTTTTTTATTCAAAAAACCCCGCACCACCCAATTATACACGATATAAGAACCCACAGTTTGATGAACTGTTCGAACGCGCGTTGCGCGAAACAAATGATTCGTTGCGCTACCGGTTATACCAACAGGCCGACCAGGTAATGATGGAAGATGCACCCGTTGTCCCCGTCTGGTATGATAAGGTAATCAGGCTGGTGCAGCCCGGGGTTACCGGCTTCCGGCCCAACGGACTGAACTTACTGGAGTTGCGGAATACCAGTCTGGAGTATTAAGTCAAACTTACTATCCCCAAAAAAAACCGCAATTTTTCACGGGAGTTTTGCCTTACTGCAAGACACAATCAAACGGCGTTATCCGCATAAAAAAACCACAATTTTTCACGGGAGTTTTGCCTTACTGCAAGACACAATCAACCGGCGTTATCCGCATAAAAAAAACCGCACATTTCAACGTGCGGTTTTTAACATTTTTTAAGATCAATGCTTCAGTTTGTCCTTGAACACTTCCCTGAATTTATCCAGTTTGGGACGGATCACTATCTTGCAATATGGATTCCCGTTTTCATTGTTTGCAAAATAATCCTGGTGATAATCCTCGGCAGGATAAAAGTTTGTATACGGTTTGATCTCCGTTACAATCGGATTGTTAAACGCCCCACTTTTGTCGAGTTCAGCCTTGTACTTTTCTGCTTCTGCCTTCTGGGCCGCATCATGATAATAAATACCACTGCGATACTGGGTACCCACATCTGCACCCTGGCGGTTCAGTGTGGTAGGGTCGTGCGTTTCCCAGAATACTTCGAGTAATTCATCAAAACTGATCTTGCTGGGATCGTACACGATCTGCAAAGCTTCGGCATGACCGGTATTGCCCGTACAAACTTCCTTGTAAGTGGGATTTGCAACATGCCCATCGGTATAACCTGCTGTTGCACTGATCACGCCATCGAGTTGTTCGAAGATCGCTTCCGTACACCAGAAACATCCATTGGCAAATGTTGCAGTTTCAGTACCGGGATTATTCACTGGCGTTGCCTGGGTAACCCCGGCAACAGGAGTCTTTATTTTTTCATCTATTTTTTTCTGTGCACAGGATACCAGGCTAATAAGAGTGATCAGGCAAGTGGCCAGACCGAGGCTGGCAGACCTGCGGTGTGTATTTTTCATGCTGTAATTTACTATAATCTACGGTTGACAGGTGTAGCTGGTTGCCGGCAGACCGCATTTCTGCACTGATTTAATCAACATTAACAAATTGTAAACCGGGATCATTTCGGCGACCCTCCTTTATAATTCCGGTAATCCCCCACATTTTTCCGAAATTTGCCCGTCTAAAAAAGGATTGGAAGAGAATCATGAAGTTATTTCCCGAATCGGCCTATTTACAGCTTGAGTTTGATAAGGTCCGGACCCTGCTGGCCAACCATTGCCAGACGGATCTGGCACGGAGTCGGGCCCAGGAATTACGGATCCATACCCGGAAAGATTTCATCGAGACTGAACTGCGCCAAAGCCATGAATTCCGTCAGCTCCTGATTAACGGTATTTATTTTCCCAACGATTATATCCTCAATCTTTCCCGCGAACTGAAATTACTCAGCATCCCGGGTGCCGTGCTCGACGGTGAACAGTTTATGCAGATCCGTAAACTGGCCGAAAGTATGGAACGCATCTTCCGCTGGTTCGACCGCGAACGCAGGGAAGCCTACCCCGCACTGGTTAAGGTTATCGAAAACACGGAATATGAAAAAGCAATTATCCTGCTGATTGATGCGGTGCTGGATGAAGCTGGACAGGTGAAGGACAATGCCTCTGAAAGCCTGAAAGAAATCCGCATGAACCTTTATAAAAAAAGGAATGAACTGCGGCGGGTTTTTGAACGGATCGTGAGCCGTCTGAACAAACAGGGTTACCTGGCCGAGATAGAAGAAAGTTTTATGAGTGGCCGGCGGGTACTGGCCGTTGTTGCTGAACAAAAAAGAACAGTAAAGGGTATCCTCCACGGGGAAAGTGATAGCCGCAAGACGGCATTCGTTGAACCGGAGGAAACCATCGAGTTGAATAACCGCGTTTTTGAACTGGAGAATGAAGAACGCAAGGAAGTACACCGCATCCTGCGTGAACTGACAGGCCGCCTGTCGGCCCACGCCTCGCTGTTATCTGTTTATCACGTTATCCTGGGCGATTATGATTTTATCCGCGCCAAGGCAAAACTGGCCGCCGATATCAGGGGCGAGTTCCCGCTGGTGAGTGATAAGGCCCGGGTACACCTGGTGCAGGCCTATCATCCTTTATTATATTTATACAACCAGCGTTCTTCGAAACCCACCATTCCCGTGAACCTGACGCTGGACGATTCGCAGCGGATCCTGGTGATCAGTGGTCCCAATGCAGGGGGCAAGACGGTCACCATGAAGACCATCGGCCTTTTACAGATGATGGTGCAAAGCGGATTGCTGGTGCCCGTGCACCCCTCTTCCGAGTTTGGCATCTTCAAACAACTGATGATCCATATCGGTGATACGCAGTCAATCGAATTTGAATTAAGTACCTATAGCAGCCATCTCCTTCACATGAAGTATTTCATGGAGAATTCAAATGGCCGCACACTTTTTTTTATTGATGAACTCGGAAGCGGAAGTGATCCGAATCTCGGCGGTGCGTTTGCCGAAGTAATCCTCCAGGAACTGGCCCGCAAACATGCCATCGGTATTGTAACCACCCATTACCTTAACCTGAAAGTGATGGCCGGAAAAACATCGGGCATACTGAACGGTGCCATGGCATTTGATGAAAAGAATTTACTCCCGCAGTACAAGTTGCTGGTGGGTAAACCGGGGAGTTCCTATACGTTTGCAATTGCTGAACGGATCGGACTTGATAAGGGACTGATCAAACGTGCGCGGGACCTGGTTGATGAAGACCAGTTCCGTCTTGATAAATTACTTAACCGGACAGAGCAGGACCTGCGCGACCTGGAGAAAAAAGAAAAAGACCTGAACATCCTTCTTCGTGAAAATGAAAAACTGAAGAAGGAGATGGAGCAGGTGATGGATAAGGAACGGCACCGCCAGCAGGTGGAAGTGCTGCGTGAACAGAATAAGATAGCAGAAGATCGTATGGCCAATCTAAAGGAGATGGAACGTAACCTGAAACAGATGCTGGTTGAATGGCGTAAAACCGACAACAAGGCAAAAGTGATCAAGGAAATGGAAGCCCTTCTTTTTAAAAAGAATGAAAAGAAGGTGGCAAGCAAGATGCAGCGGAAAATTGATTCGAGGTTTGCAGAAATAGGAGGTGAGATCAAAGTGGGTGACCAGGTAAAAATGAAACGAAACCACCAGGTGGGGCAGGTAATGGAACTACGTGGCAAGAGGGCAGTGGTAAAAATCGGATTGCTGCCAATGCAGGTGGAAGTGGGCGACCTGGTGGTGGTTAAACAGAAAGAAGCTTAAAGGCAACGTATCTTTATAAATAAAAAACAACGAATGGTTAGCAAAAAACCGACCGAGAGTCTGGTGATAATGACCGAACTGGTTCTTCCCAACGATACCAATGTGTTTGGAAACCTGATGGGTGGCCGGTTAATGTACTGGATGGATATCGCAGCAGCCCTGGCAGCACAGCGGCATTGTAATGCAGCAGTGGTTACTGCATCGGTCGACAATATCTCTTTTGAAAATCCGATTATGCTTGGGAATGTGGTTCACATCGAAGCAAAAGTCACCCGTGCCTTTACTACATCCATGGAGATCCATATGCGGGTGTGGGGTGAAGACCTCAAGAAGCGTCATAAATACAAGAGTAATGAAGCGTATTACACATTTGTATCACTTGACGAACATAACAAACCACAGGCGGTACCAGGACTGGAAACAGAAACTGATGAAGAACGCAGATTGTACGATGGTGCGCTTCGCCGCCGGCAGATCAGGCTCATCCTTGGTGGTAAAATGAAACCGGACGATGCCAAAGAACTGAAGGCATTGTTTATGAGTTGATGAATAAGTCAAACCAGGGATGGTTATGGAATAAATCTGGACTAAATCCAACAGAAATATTTAAACAGATTAAATGTCGGAAACGAGATTGGAAGGGCAGGTAAGTTTTGTGCAGTATGACAAAAAATTTGTCACCATTGATTATGTCCATAACGGTAAGAAAAAATCCGTTAACGGAAGTATCAAGGACGAGGTACAGCAAAAATTGAAAGACGAAAAACTTATCAGTGAGTTTCATTATTTCCGCGAAGGCGACCAGGTGAGTTTTGATCTTGTGCGTTCTGTAAGGGGTGATAAAATGACCGCGGACCGGATCGTTTTCCATTATAATAATTCCTATACCAACCTGCTGCTGAAAGCAAAAACGGATAATGAATTTGCCGGGTACCTGAAACTGGTGGGGGAGGATTATTTTATTAAGGAAATCGGGAGTTATCATTTTTTTCCGCTCCGGTTATCTGCCTGGGAACTACGCCCACCGCTTAATGCCATTAATGACCCTACCTATTTCCGTCTTGAGAATATCAGTAATCCCGAGAAAGTAAGTGCTGTATTACTTGATCGTAAATTCATTCCCGGTTATTCGAAGGCAATGAAATTTTTCCAGGATAAAAAAGAACTCCTGGCTGAGGTAGTGAAAATAACACCGCATGGCGTGTACCTGAACCTGCCGGAGGTGCGCATGCAGGCAAAACTCCCGGTAAAAAAAGGAGAAACACCGGTTGAGAAAGAAGGTGACAGTTTCAAGGTACTGATCACCTATCTGGGTCCTGATAAATTTGCTGTCAGGAAATCCGGAACAATAAAAGAATCCACCAGCGATAGTTTATCGGACAAGGCAAACGGATCCATCGAAGACAGTACTTCGGACAAAACAATTGAGTCCACCAGCGACAGTACTTCGAACCAGGCAAAAGAGTCCAACGACAATACAAACGATACAGCAGCTACCAATTAAAAAACATTTTATTCCCGCTTACAACTATGTTCATGGAATCCAATCCGTCACTATCATTCGACAATACTGAATTCGCATTCCAATACAAAGGCAACAAACAATTACGCAAGGCCCGTTTCCTTTTTTCAGCTATGGGTAAATCATGGCTGGTTAAAATCGGTACCCGGCTTACACCCTGGGCCATCAGGATGAAACTGCCCGTTAAGGGATTGATCCGCCAGACCATCTTTGAACAGTTTGTGGGTGGCGAAACACTGGCACAGACTGCACTGGTGGCACATAAACTGGGTGAATACAATGTGCAGGTTATCCTGGATTATGGCGTGGAAGGAGGCGACGACGGCGAGAAAGGATTTGATCATGCAACGGACGAATTCATCCGCGTGATCGAGTATGCCGCATCCCAGCCCAATATTCCTTTTATGAGTATCAAGGTTACCGGCTTCGCGCGGTTCAGTCTGCTGGAAAAACTGGATCACCTGATGTCGTCCGGTACTGATACCCTTATGAAACGTTTCCTGAACGCAGTAGATTCCCTGTCTCCCAAAGAAAAAGAAGAATGGCACCTGGTGCGCCACCGCATGATGCGGATCTGTGAAACGGCCGCTTTCCGGAAGATCGGGGTACTGGTAGATGCGGAGGAGTCCTGGATCCAGGACCCCGTAGATGCACTGACCATTCTTATGATGGATACATTTAATAAAACAACATGTGTTGTTTATAATACGATCCAGCATTACAGGCACGACCGCCTGCAATTCCTGAAGGATTCTTACCAGGCGGCCATATCAAGGAATTTTATCCTTGGATCCAAACTGGTCAGGGGCGCGTATATGGAGAAGGAGCGGAAAAGGGCTACGGAAATGTCGTATCCATCCCCCATCCAACCTGATAAGGAAAGCAGCGACCGTGATTATAACGCGGGTGTGGAGTTCTGTATCGACCACCTGGACCGGATCGGACTGATCGTTGCGTCGCACAATGAACAAAGTAACCTGCTGGCTGCAAGGCTGATCGGGGAAAAGGGCATACCGGCCAACCATCCGCATATTCATTTCAGCCAGTTGTATGGTATGAGTGATAATATTACTTTTAACCTGGCCCACTCCGGATTCAGCGTGAGTAAGTACCTGCCATTTGGCCCTATCGATGATGTGATACCCTACCTGATGAGAAGGGCACAGGAGAACACTTCGGTGAAAGGACAGACGGGAAGGGAACTGGCACTGATCGAAAAGGAATTGCAGCGGCGGAGAAGGGGGTGAGGGTTATATTTGTAAAAATGGCCCAATGAAACATATATTGCTTGCCCTGATTGTCCTCACCAGTATTGCCTGCGGAAAAGGTGGCGGAGGTGATGATACACCCGGACCAAGGCCATCCCTGTCAATCGAAAACTTTAACCTGTTTGAAGGCACCGGTACCACAACCGCCTTTAATGTGATCGTGCGCCTTAGTGTAACAAGTTCTGAAACCGTCACGGTTAATTATTCTACAGCCGATGTTACAGCAAAAGCGACGGAAGATTATACAGCCCCCAGCAACCAGACACTGACATTTGCCCCTAACGAAACACGGAAAACAATCACCATTTCCATCCTGGCCGATGATCTTCGCGAATCAGACGAAGAATTCAAAGTGATATTATCAAATCCGGTGAATGCTACTATTTCAGCAGGGACCGCTGTGGTGGCTATCCGGAATGATGATACACGTATTGGTTTTACCAATACCGGTTATGATGCTCCAACTTCGTATGCGGGGTATACACGAGTGTGGACCGATGATTTTAACGGGCCTGTTCTTGACCCAACATCATGGGCGCATCAGAACGGCGATGGTTGTCCCAATATCTGTGGATGGGGTAATAATGAACTGGAATGGTATACCAATCGCGCGGAGAATTTATTTTTCCAGGATGGTTGTATGATCATTGCTGCACTTAACGATGGTTATGGAGGTAAGGCATATACTTCTTCAAAAATCCTCAGCCAGAACCTTAAATCCTTCAAATTTGGCCGGATTGATTTCCGCGCCAGGCTGCCCATTGGAAAGGGCATCTGGCCTGCATTCTGGATGTTACCTAATAGCCCTTCATTTGGATGGCCAAAAAGCGGGGAGATTGATATCATGGAAAACATAGGCCATCTGCCGAAGGTCACCTATGGTACGCTTCATTACGGTCCTGGTCCGGGCAGTACCCAGTCGAACGGGTCACGGACAAATTCTACGAACCTGTCCGATGAGTTCCATGTTTATTCTATTGAATGGAAGGAAGACCAGATCAAATGGTTTCTGGACGGACAGGAATTCTATACTGCCAATAAATCTGATATGAACCTGGGCGGGACCGAATATCCGTTCAACTCTGAATTCTTTTTTATCATTAACCTGGCGGTTGGTGGCAACTGGCCCGGTAGTCCGGATGCCTCAACGGTTTTTCCACAATTTTATATCATTGATTACCTCCGTGTTTACCAGTAAGTAAAGCGTTAACAACTTTGATCCGGCCGCGGGGCGGGGCAAAAATCCTTTTCAGTAACTTGCACCCATGCAAAATTACCTGGACCTATTACGCCAGATCCTGGTTGAAGGTGTTCATAAAACTGATCGTACCGGCACGGGTACCCAAAGCCTTTTTGGTTACCAGCTCCGTTTTGATCTGCAAAAAGGATTTCCCCTGGTAACCACCAAGAAAGTCCACCTGAAAAGTATTATCCATGAATTATTATGGTTCCTGAAAGGGGAAACCAATATTTCCTACCTGAAGGAAAACGGGGTGAAAATCTGGGATGAATGGGCAGATGCGGAAGGCGAACTGGGTCCGGTGTATGGTAAACAATGGCGGAGCTGGTCGGCCGCACAACCCGATGGCACTGTGAAAACAATCGACCAGATCAGCGATCTTATTTCACAGATCAAAAAAAATCCTGACAGCAGGCGGTTGATCGTCAGTGCATGGAATGTGGGTGATCTGCCGGAAATGGCCCTGATGCCCTGCCATACCATGTTCCAGTTTTACGTAACACCAGCAGATGAACGAAAGGGTGAATCAAAGAGCCGTTTGTCCTGCCAGTTGTACCAGCGCAGCGCCGATGTTTTCCTGGGTGTACCGTTTAATATTGCTTCCTATGCATTGCTGACAATGATGATTGCGCAGGTTTGTGATATGGAGCCGGGTGAGTTCATCCATACATTTGGCGATGTACATATTTATAATAACCATCGCGGACAGGTGGAACAGCAGCTGGCCCGGGAACCGCTCCCATTGCCGGTTATGAAACTTAACCCCGAAGTGAAAGATATTTTTAAATTCAGTTTTTCCGATTTTACATTGGAGAATTACCAGTCGCACCCTGCCATCAAGGCACCGGTAGCTGTGTGATATTTTAAATTTTACCTGATGATCATTTCCATGGTTGTTGCTGCGGCAAAGAATAACGTGATCGGGAAAGATAACCAGCTGGTCTGGACCCTGCCTGATGATATGAAATTTTTCAAAAACATTACCTGGGGTATGCCTGTGCTGATGGGTAGGAAAACCTTTGAGGCATTGGGTAAACCATTACAGGGAAGGAAGAACCTGGTGATTACCCGCAACAGCGACTGGAACGCAGCAGGTGTGGTAACGGTGTCAACGCTTAATGATGTACGGTTGTTGCTGAAGGAAATGGATGTGAAAGAACTCATGGTGATTGGTGGTGCGGAAATCTACAAAATGCTGATGGGGGTGACCGACCGGATATATATTACGCGGGTTGATGCAGAACCTGAAGGGGATGCCTATTTCCCCGACATTGATCCCAACCAGTTTAAGCTGACGAGCAGGGATGACCATCCGGCCGATAAAAAAAATGCTTACCCTTATTCGTTCCAGGTCTGGGACCGGATCTGACAGGATCCGATTTAAATTCTTCCCCATTTGTATACTCCTTTCCAATTTATAATCCGTTACCTGAAGTTCAGGATCCGTGCATTCAACAGCAAGGGTCATGGTATGCATTCTCCCTTTGTATACAGCTTCATAACTGAAGTGCTGAATGACCGTACCGGTTATAATGAATATAAAATTGTTGAAGATCTGCGTCGGCGCCTGTTAAAAGATAGAAGTCCTGTCCGGGTAGTGGAACTGGGTGCCGGATCCACCACTGGTTCAGGGAATGAACGCAGGGTGTCTTCAATCGTCCGGACCGCCGCCAAATCACCCGGGCTTGCGCAATTATTATTCCGGATAACCCGGTATTACCAGTGCCGGAATGTGCTGGAACTGGGGACATCAATGGGAATAAGTGCGGCATACCTGAAACTTGCTGGTTCCGATGTAAACCTGGTTACGCTGGAAGGCTCTCCACAAGTGGCTTCCAGGGCAAGGGAGAACCTGCACTCCCTGGGATTGCAGGTCCGGATCGTGGAAGGGAATTTTGACGATACATTGCCAGCTTTACTGAGCCAGCCCGGTATGATCGACCTGGTGTTTGTTGATGGTAACCACCGGCGTGAACCAACCCAGCGGTATTTTACCTGGTTACTTTCCCATATGGGAAATGATTCAGTAATAATTTTTGACGATATCCATTGGAGTCCTGAAATGGAACAGGCCTGGGATTTTATCCGGGGTCACGAGGCGGTGAGGTGCAGTATTGATCTATTTTTCGTGGGACTCGTTTTTTTCCGCAAGGAATTCAGGGAAAAGTTACATTTCGAAGTCCGGTTCTGATATATCCAAATGATTATCCCTGTGATATCACTGATCATGCAGCCGATTGGCGCGAAAAATATCTATCTTGTCAGGGATTCAATCTCAATTCCAAATTCCTTCCCCAATGATCATAGGTGTTTTAAAAGAACCTTCTCCCGAAACCAGGGTTTCTGTTTTAGCTGAAACCGTTGCGGCACTTGTAAAAAAAGGGATTACAGTCTGGGTGGAACAGGGTGCCGGTGAAAAAGCCTATTGCAGTGATGCCGAATACCAGAAAGCCGGCGCAGAAATCCATCCCCTGAATGAAGTGATTGCAACTGCTGATGTCCTGCTGGGCATCCATGCACCTGCCGATCTGGCTTCGGCCAAACCAGGGGTGGTACTGGTGGGTGTTTTCCAGCCTCTGTATAATGTTCCGTTGATGAAGGAATGGGCGGATAAAAAAATTACTTCTTTTTCGCTGGACCTCCTGCCACGCACAACCCGTGCGCAATCGATGGATGTACTCAGCTCACAGGCAAATATTGCAGGTTATAAGGCAGTCCTTACTGCTGCCAATGAATATGGGCGCTACTTTCCGATGTTTATGACAGCCGCCGGCAGTATTGCCCCTGCCAGGGTATTGATCCTCGGCGCAGGTGTGGCCGGGTTGCAGGCAATCGCCACAGCCAAACGACTGGGTGCGGTGGTGGAAGTATTTGATGCAAGACCTGCGGTGAAAGAGGAGGTAATGAGCCTTGGTGCAAAGTTCGTGGAAGTGGAAGGTGCAGCAGATGTTTCAAAAGCCGGGGGTTATGCAGTGGAACAAACGGAAGAATATAAACAGAAACAACAGGCGCGGATAACCGAGAGTATAACCAAGGCAGATATTGTGATCACTACCGCACAGATTCCCGGTAAAAAGGCACCGATCCTGATATCAGAAGAGATGCTCCGTGAAATGCGGCTGGGTTCAGTGGTGGTTGACCTGGCAGCTGCCACGGGTGGTAATACACCGGTTACAAAGAACAATGAAACATATGTTTTTAATGGAGTGAAGATCATTGGTAATTCATCACTCCAGTCCACCATGCCCTCGGATGCAAGTAAGTTGTATGGAAAGAATGTATTGAATTTCCTGCAGCTGATCATTACGAAAGAGGGGGCACTCAACCTGAACTGGGAAGACGACCTGGTGAAGGGCTCTGCCGTAACGTTTGATGGAAAGATCATCGCTGAACGGGTAACCTCTTTATCGTAAATCCTTTTTTCAGTAAACCCAAAATCACAGACTATGAATAGTTTTCTCGACTGGATAACAGCTAACCAACAGATCATCTATATCGTGATCCTGATGATTTTTGTTGGCATCGAGGTGATCGGCCGCGTGCCGGCTGTCCTGCATACACCCCTGATGAGTGGTGCCAATGCAATCCACGGGGTGGTGATCATCGGGGCGATCATTGTAATGGGTAAGGCCCAGTCCGACAACTATTTTGCACTGACCCTTGGTTTCCTTGCCGTAGTGCTGGGCACGGTGAATGTGGTGGGCGGATTTGTTGTGACTGACCGTATGCTGGAAATGTTCAAGAAGAAAAAGTAATTCAATCTTATGGAGTTAAATCTACTTACGCTTTGTTACCTCATCGGGTCTGTTACATTCATACTCGGACTTAAAATGCTTTCCAATCCCGCTACGGCCCGCAAAGGCAATCTGGTAGCGGCTTCGGGGATGACACTCGCTGTTCTCGGGACTATCTTCCTCTATCACGAAGACGGGCAACGACTGGGTAACTACGGATGGATTTTTGGTGGTATGGCCATTGGTGGAACCATTGGTTTTATGGCTGCGAAGAAAGTAAAGATGACAGCCATGCCGGAAATGGTAAGTCTGTTTAACGGAATGGGTGGTGCCTGCGCCGCATTGATCTCAATTGAAGAATTTGATCATCTTGAAGTGGGGAAACTGGCTTCCTTATATGAATCTATGCCGGGTCTCGACCCCGATCATTTTGCAATGCCGGCACATCACGGACATCTGCTGATTATATTAGCGGGTCTTATCATCGGTTCGGTTTCTTTTGCGGGCTCACTGATTGCATGGGGTAAACTCAACGGATCCGTGAAGGATTTTTCCTTCAAGGGCCAGCATATATTCAACCTGTTTTTACTCGCTGTGATCCTGGGTCTTGCCATATGGCTCATCGGTTGGATACCGGTACAAAGTACCTATGTTTTTTATACCATTGTTGCCCTTGCACTCCTGTATGGTGTGTTCTTCGTGTTGCCAATAGGCGGGGCCGACATGCCTGTTGTTATTTCCATCCTCAATTCATTTACCGGGGTTGCTGCAGCCTGCGGCGGATTCCTGTACGATAACAAGGCAATGCTCACCGGTGGTATCCTGGTGGGTGCGGCCGGTACCCTGCTGACAATCCTGATGTGTAAGGCTATGAACCGTTCGCTGCTGAATGTACTAATCGGTTCCTTTGGCGGTAATAAAACAGGAGGCCAGTCCGGAACACAGGGACATGGATCTTATAAGGAGATCAGCATCAGCGATACGGCTGTGCTGCTGAGTTATTCGCACAAGGTTTTCATAGTACCGGGTTATGGTCTTGCTGTAGCCCAGGCCCAGCACGTGTGTCATGAGCTGGAGAAATTACTCGAAAGCAAGGGTGTTGATGTAAAGTATGCAATCCATCCGGTTGCCGGAAGGATGCCCGGACATATGAATGTATTACTTGCCGAAGCTGATGTTCCCTACGAAAAGCTGATGGAAATGGAACAGGCCAACCAGGAGTTCGCCACAACAGATGTTGTGCTTGTGCTTGGTGCAAATGATGTGGTTAATCCTGCCGCAAGGAACGATGCCAATTCTCCCATTTATGGTATGCCGATCCTTGAAGTGGACCAGGCCAAAAATTGCATTGTCAATAAAAGAAGTATGAATCCGGGTTATGCGGGTATTGAAAACGAATTGTTCTTCGAACCCAAAACTTCCATGTTGTTTGGCGATGCCAAGAAGGTTCTGCAGGACCTGATCGCGGAGATCAAGAATTTATAGGGTGTTTACATATATAATTACAGGAATAGTTTCTGGTTAATTGTGTTGCCATAAATGTATACCGGTGTAAATTTGCCCGTGTTATTACCCCAATCTCTTCTTGATTCGCTGGAAGGTTTAAAAGACTTTGACCTCAATAAATTCAAGGCCGTGCATGAGTCGGGCGAACAGGTAACCTCTGTCCGGATTAATCCACTCAAGCCACCGGATCCGTCGTTGACGTTTCCAGGTGCCGGGAAAATACCCTGGTCGTCCTATGGCTATTACCTCGACAGGCGACCATTATTTACTTTTGATCCCCTGTTCCATGCCGGTACCTACTATGTGCAGGAAGCCAGCAGTATGTTCCTGGAGCAGGCCCTGGGTCAGTCGGTCGATTTATCCCAACCATTAAAAGTACTGGACCTTACCGCAGCACCAGGGGGCAAGTCCACCCATCTGCAATCACTTATCAGCAGTGACAGCCTGCTGGTGAGTAATGAGGTTATCCGTACAAGGGCCAATATCCTGAAGGATAATATCATCAAATGGGGTTCAGCCAATGTGGTGGTGACCCATAATGATCCCGCCGATTTTACGCGCTTCGAAAATTATTTTGATGTGATTCTGATTGATGCACCCTGCAGTGGAAGCGGACTCTTCCGTCGCGACCCCGATGCCATCGATGAATGGAGCGAACAGAACGTGAATCTCTGCGCACAGCGCCAGCAAAGGATCCTGGCCGATATTTATCCTGCGTTGAAAAAAGGCGGAACCCTTATTTATTCCACCTGCTCCTATTCATCCAAAGAAGACGAAGAGATCCTGGACTGGTTTGTAAAAGATTTTGACCTGGGTTCTTTCCCGCTTAAACTGCAGGAAGACTGGGGGATTACTGCTGTGGAAACACCCGGTGGTTGTATGGGTTATCGGTTCTGGCCCTATAAAGTTAAAGGGGAAGGTTTTTTCATGGCGGTCCTGAAAAAACAATCGGGTGGTGCAGAGCCGTATGGTAAGACAAGGAAGAAGGCGGCGGGACTGACGGCTAACGAAACGGAAAAAGTAGGACGCTGGATCGATTGCGCTGGTTTTGAACTGATCCGTCATGAACAAACCATCTATGCCTGGCCGGATACACTTGCTATCGATATGAATTTCCTGTTGATCAACCTGCGGGTTATTTATTCAGGAATTTTACTTGGGGAATTAAAACATGATAAACTGGTACCCGATCATGCACTGGCCATGAGCACGCTGGTAAATCCGGCGATTGCAGTGGTGGACCTGGGACTGGACAATGCCATTCGTTATCTTCAAAGAAAGGATCCCGAGCTTGAAACGGCAACAAGGGGCTGGTGCCTGGTCAGTTACCAGGATCATCCGCTGGGCTGGGCCAATATCCTCCCTAACCGCATCAATAATTATTATCCGAAAGAGTTGCGCATACTCAAGGAAAAGGAATAATCATTCGGTTTTTGCCTGGTATTTTTCCGGTAAATGCAGGTGTGGGTCGTTAATCCCTTCTCGCAAAAAATCCACATCTTTGCACTTTAACTTTCAGTAGATATGAAAAAACAATTGCTGCTTGCCCTGCTCATTTCGTTTTGTTTCCTATCATCCTTTTCACAGGAACTGATGGTCAGAAATAACGGGACTGGTCCTTACCTGGATCACAGGGTTGTTGCAAAAGAAGGCATGTACTCCATCGGCCGTCTTTATAATGTAAACCCAAAGACCATTGCTGCATATAATAAGATCGATCTTTACAGCGGCCTGGAAATCGGACAAATACTCCATATTCCACTGAACGATACCAATTTCACACAGAAATCATCAAAGGGTACCCCTGTTTATTACCTGCCTGCTGCCGGCGAAGGCCTGATGAAGGTGAGTAATGCCAACAATAAAGTAACGCTTGCCAACCTGCGCAGCTGGAATAAACTTCCTGATAATAATATACGGGCCGGTGAAAAGCTGGTAGTGGGTTTCCTGGTGTCAAAGGATTATAAACCTACCTCACCCAGTCCTGAACAGAATATTGACGAACCCCAGGGGACACAGGTGGTGAAGACCGAGCCTGTAAGAACGGAACCTGTGCGGACGGAGAAACCGGCATCAAACCCCATTGTACCTAAAACGGAACCAACAAAGGAAGTAGTCCAGGAAGTTATTACCCGGGCACCTGAAAAGCCGGTGATCGAACCAACCAATTCCAATGCCGGACAGGTGAAGACCGGCAACGAATCAGGCAACTCCGGTAATGGTCAGGTGAAGACCGGTAACGAATCGGGTAACTCCAATAACGGACAGGTGAAAATCAGTTCTGAAGATGGATTCTTTAAATCATTCTTCGAGCAGCAGGTGAGAGTATCGCCTATAACAAAGAATACAACAGTTACTTCCGGAATATTCAAAACCAGCAGCGGCTGGCAGGATTCCAAATATTACTTATTGATGGATGGCGTGGCTACCGGTACGATCATCCGGTTGATCAATCCGGATAATAATAAAGCGGTGTATGCAAAAGTCCTGGGCGAAATGAATGGTATCCGCCAGAACCAGGGTCTTGGTATCCGCATCAGCAATGCAGCTGCATCAGCCCTGGGCATCAGGGAAGAAGATAAATTTATTGTTCGGGTGAATTATTAATTAGGGTGAAGACTCAGCAGTTTATACGCGTACTCCACGGAGAAAATCTTCCACGCCCATTTTTTTCTTGCCTTCCAGTTGAAGTTCTGTTACCCGGATATAACCGTCCCCGCATGCAAATTTTAAAAACCCTTTATTGTCGGTGAGATATTCACCCGGTGCAACGCTGACAGGGCCCGGCTCCATAATACTCCGGTAAATCTTCAGGGTTTTATTATTGAAGCTGGTAAACGCACCTGGGAAGGGTGACAGACCCCTGATAAGGTTATGGACCTCGCGAACTGTTTTATTAAAATCGAGTCTGGTTGTTTCTGTAAAAATCTTGGGCGCATGTTTAAAAACTAAATTGCCGGCAGCAACATCGGTCAGTTGTGGTTGTGGTTGTCCCTGCAATGACCCATCGGCCAGTCCGCGCACCGTCTCCACCAGCACCCTTGCACCAATCTCCTTCATACGATCATGCACTTCCCCGGCAGTTTCGTTTTCTCCAATACTGAAACTTTCCTGGAGCAGGATCTCTCCGGTGTCAATCTCCTGCTGGAGTTTAAATGTAGTCACACCCGTTTCTTTTTCCCCGTTGATCACTGCCCAGTTAATCGGTGCAGCACCGCGGTATTGAGGTAACAGGCTGCCATGAAGATTCACGGAACCCAGACGCGGCATACTCCATACTACCTCAGGCAACATACGGAAGGCAACCACCACCTGCAGGTCGGCACTCAATGCGCGAAGTGTTTCGAGGAATTCAGGATTTTTAAGTTTCTCCGGTTGCAACACATTTAATCCATGTTCAACTGCATATTTTTTAACTGCGCTTTCGGTAAGTTTCATTCCCCTTCCCGCGGGTTTATCCGGAGCAGTGATCACTGCTGCTATCTCGAAACCCGCCACCCGCAAGGCATCCAGCGATGCCACGGCAAATTCCGGCGTACCCATAAACACAATGCGGAATGGTAACATCCCAAAACTGAAAGTATTGGGACCAACGTTTTTATTCTGGAGTTTAAATTCAAGCATAACCTGTAAATATAAAGTGGAAGGGATTAATGTAAACCGCGAGCTCAGCTGGAAATGAGTTCCCGCCCCGGTTTCAGGGCCGGTGCTTCGTTGTCAAAGTCAGTGTACATCAAATATTTCTTCCTGATTTTTTTAAAATTATCCAGTCGCGGCTGCCAGCTTTCACGGATTTTTTGTTCAGGCACTCCTTTTTTAACCTGCATCCACAATTCATTATTGCCGGCAAGTTTATCAAAGAATGAATCTTCCATTTTACCTGATGTGGGCAGGATAAAAAAACTGTCTTTCTCCGGGAATAGTTTATACGCTTCAATCAGCCACCTGAGCTGGATACGGTTATCGGTTTTTTCCAGCACTTCTTCGGTGCTGCCACCAAGGTCCCAGCCATAACAAACCTGCCCGTACAATTTTGAATTCTTTGCGCCCTCATTTGGATTGGGTGTAAATGCATACATGGTGTTTGGCATCAACGGGTGACCGACAAGCTGGAATGGTCTGCTGGTGCCCCTTCCCTCACTGAATACTGTTCCTTCAAAAAAACAGGTGGAAGGAAACAGGTATACCGACTGCATATCGGGGAGGTTGGGACTTGGACGTACCGGTAATACATATTTGGTATGATGGTCATAACCGGCGCAGGGGATCACCCTGAATAACCAGCTGCCGGCACGTGATGTCTTTTTATTCCAGCTCTCCACACGGGCATTGGCTTCGGCGCTCAGCCATTTCTCGCCGATGAGCATCCAGGCATATTCACCGATGGTCATCCCGTACACTGCCGGTATATCCTGCCGGCCAATGAATGAACCATATTTTGAACTCTCCATCACGGGTCCGTCTACATAAAATCCGTTCGGGTTGGGACGGTCAAGTACGATCAGCGGTTTGCCGGCCATGAATGCAGCTTCCATAAAATCCTGCAGCGAAGAAATATAGGTATAATAACGAACCCCCACGTCCTGGATATCAAACAGGAGGACGTCCACATTTGCCAGGTCTTTTTCTGAAGGTTTCTTTTTGGATCCGTATAGGGAAATTACCGGGATCCCTGTTTTTTTATCCGTATAGCTGGCCAGTTTTTCACCTGCATCAGCCGTTCCCCGGAATCCATGTTCAGGTCCGAATATAACCGTCACATTCACTCCCAGTTTACGTAGCGTATCTACCAGATGTGATTTGCCTACCAGGCTGGTCTGGTTGGCAAAAATGCCAACTTTCCTACCCTTCAACAGCGGTAAGTATTCACCCACCCGTTCTGCTGCAGGAAGTGTAGTCTCCGTGGCACCGTGTTTGCCGGATTTTTGCGCAGAACAGGCCAGCTGGAGCAGGCAAAAACTGTATATCAGCAGGTATTTCATGGCGTGAATTTAAGCATCGTTATACAAATCAAAACTGCCATTGAGACAGTTAACGGATTAAAAAGGGTTGCATTGACCCAAATGGGTTAAATTGCATACCATTCAAATTTTTTCTGATCTTAATTTAAACTATGCAACAGGTAAAAAGCGGTGATAAAGTACGGGTTCATTATCATGGGAAGCTGAATAATGGTGAAACGTTCGACAAATCTGAAGGTCGTGATCCCCTTGAATTCGAAGTAGGCAGCGGACAAGTTATCAAAGGATTTGATGATGGTGTTACGGGGATGAGCATTGGTGAAAAAAAGACCATTCTTATTCCTGCAGAAAACGCATATGGTCCCAGGAATCCTGAAATGCTGATCGAAATGCCGAAGGAACGTTTTCCGGAAGATATGGAGCTGGAAGTGGGAATGCCGCTTGCAATGAGTGACGGACAGGGACAGCAATTCCAGGTGGTGATTACCGAAATCAAGGACGACGCGGTAATGCTGGACGCCAATCATCCGCTTGCCGGCCAGGACCTCACCTTCGATCTTGAATTGGTAGAGATCGTTGGCGGAAAACCACTGATCATAATGCCGTAACAAAAATAAAACAGTTTTAATAGCCTGGCTCTGCCGGGCATTTTCTTCATCAGGATAATGGGATCTTGATTGATACCATTCCTGAAATAAAACTCGAGTTCTGCTATGTTGACCAATTACAGTTTTACCGCATCCGAACGATTTTTGCGGTATGTGCAGGTGGATACCCAAAGTGATCCACATTCATCTACCCATCCATCCACCGCCAAACAAAAAAACCTTTCATCGGTACTGGTGGATGAGTTACTGGAAATGGGAGTAAAAGATGCGCACCTCGACGAATATGGTTATGTGTATGCCACGATCCCAGCAACATCGGACAAAAATGTTCCGGTGATCTGTTTGTGTTCCCATGTGGATACTGCTCCCGACTGCAGTGGTACCAATGTAAAACCCATTGTCCATACCGGTTATAAGGGACAGGATATTGTACTTCCAGATGACAATACCCAGGTACTTCGCATCGAGGAAAATCCATATCTGGAAACCCAGAAAGGGAATGATATTATCACCGCCAGCGGACTTACCTTACTGGGATCCGATGACAAGGCAGGTGTAGCAGAAATCATGGACCTTGCAAAATACCTGGTATCAAATCCGCAGGTAAAACACGGTGTTATCAAAATCCTCTTCACCACAGATGAAGAAATTGGAAAGGGCACCGAAAAGGTCGATATAAAAAAGCTGGGTGCGCAATTTGGTTATACACTCGATGGTGGGGGTGCAGGCAGCCTGGAAGACGAAACCTTCAGTGCTGACGGTGTTACAGTAAAAATTCATGGTGTCAGCGCACACCCGGGTTATGCTAAAGACAAATTGGTGAATGCCATGAAGATTGCCGGGCAGATCCTGGGCGCACTTCCGAAAGACCGGCTCGCTCCGGAGGCTACTGAGGGACGCCGTGGGTTTATCCACCCAGTGCATATCGAAGGGAATGCAGAAAGTTGTGTGATTGAATTTATCATCCGCGATTTTGAAACCCCGGGCCTTAAAAAGAAGGCAGATTTCCTGCGTACGCTGGTAGAAGAAACAGTTCGTGTGTTTCCGAGGGCTGGATTTGAATTCCATGTATCGGAGCAATACCGCAATATGAAGGAAGTGCTGGATCTGCATCCAGACGTTATTAATAATGCAAAGGAAGCAATCATCCGGACCGGACTTGACGTAAAGATGGAAAGTATCCGTGGGGGAACCGACGGTAGCCGGCTTTCATTTATGGGACTTCCTTCTGCCAATTTATTTACGGGGATGCAGGCCATCCATTCAAAACTCGAACATATCAGCGTACAGGATATGAACAAGGCCGTGGAAACACTGATACACCTGGTCCAGGTCTGGGAAGAAAAAAGCTGAGAAGTTTTTTTTATTCCGTGAAAACATTAAGGACACAGGGAATAAAGACTATAAAAATATTTTAGCCATTAACCGGTAAGATTCCAGCCGGTCTTCCTGCGAATCAGCAAATGTGGCAACAATGATCTCATTGGTACCTTCACCGGTAGCCAGTGCGGTCATTTTTTCTTTTACATAATCGCTGTTGCCAATGATATAACGTCCTTCGTGGAATTTAAGGCGTTGTTTTTCCGCAGCGGTGAATTGATAGTCCTTTATATCATCAAATGAATACAGCCGGTTGAAATCACCTTTCTCAAAACTGAGCAACCGGTAATTGTATAATTTTTTTGCCTGCTCTACTTTCTCTGGATCATTTGAGCAAAAACCGAAAATCCCGATACTGGTCTGCGGTTCAGGAAATATCTCCGAAGGCCTGAATTTTTCCCGGTAGATTTCGATCGCTTCGGCCGCTCCGGTCGGGTTAATAAATTTAGCGTAAGAGAGTCCCATCCCGAAATGCGCCGCAATAAAGGCGCTTTCACCACTAGAGGTTAATGCCCACATATCGGGCGAGGTTGGGATAGAAGGAATGGCCAGGATACGGCCGTCCATATTTCCTGCGCCGGCATGTTCACTGAAAAAATCGAGTACATCCTGGATCTGGCGCACATATTCCTGCGGATCAAACTGGTTGGAAGGATTGAGTAAACGGGAAGTAGCGCGGTCGCCGCCGGGTGCCCGTCCAACCCCCAGATCAATCCGGTTGGGATACATGGCCTCCAGCAGGCGGAAATCCTCGGCAACCTTCAGGGCACTGTGGTTGGGAAGCATAATACCACCCGAACCCAGCCTGATCCTGCTGGTTTCGGCTCCCAGCCGCGCCATAAAAATCTCCGGCGAAGCACCTGCCAGTGTTATGGTATTATGATGTTCGGAAAGCCAGTATCTCGTGTAACCAAGACCATCTGCCATACGGGCAAGTTTAACCGTTTCATTTACCGAATCCATTGCGGTGAATCCCTTACGGACAGGGGTCTGGTCGAGAATACTTAGCTTCAACTGCATAGAATCATAACATGGGCGGCGTACGATTGTTTAAAAGGGGACGGAATTACTGTACATTTGGTCCCTAAACAAATCTGCCTGCAATATGGAAATTGGTAAGTTTATCTCTTCGTACTGGGGACTGATCGTCCTGGTGATCCTCCTTCTCAGTTCATTTTTCACAATCAATCAGGGGTATATCGGTGTGATCACGATGTTCGGCAAGTATCGCCGGATCGTTCGACCGGGTCTTAACATGAAAATCCCCATCCTGGAATCTGTTTCAAAAAAAGTATCAATCCAGAACCGTTCGGTGGAACTCGAGTTCCAGGCGGTGACAATGGACCAGGCCAATGTGTATTTTAAAAGCATGTTATTGTATTCGGTACAGAATGCCAGTGAGGAAACCATCAAGAAGGTAGCCTTTGTATTTATTTCTGACCGCGACCTGATGCAGGCGCTTATCCGCACGATCGAAGGTAATATCCGGTCGTTCGTTGCTACCAAAAAACAGGCGGAAGTTCTTGGTCTTCGCCGCGAGATCGTCAATTATGTAAAAGTGGAAGTTGACCATAGCCTGGAAGAATGGGGTTATCACCTCCAGGATCTCCAGATCAATGATATCACATTTGACAAAGTGATCCTCGATTCCATGAGTAAGGTGGTTGCCTCCAATAACCTGAAAGCAGCAGCAGAAAACGAAGGTCAGGCCCTGCTTATCACCAAGACCAAACAGGCAGAGGCCGACGGTAATTCGATCAAGATTTCTGCAGAAGCAGAAAAGACCGCGGCCATGTTACGTGGTCAGGGTGTGGCCCTCTTCCGTCAGGAAGTAGCCAAGGGTATGTCAGAAGCAGCTGAACAGATGAAACAGGCCAACCTGGATACCAATGTGATCCTTTTCAGTATGTGGACAGAAGCGATCAAAAACTTCGCGGAATATGGTAAGGGTAACGTAATCTTCCTGGATGGTAGTCCCGACGGAATGGAAGGCACCATGAAACAAATCCAGGCACTGATGGTAAAACAGGCCGGTACCTCCGACGTAAAAAAATAAAATCTCCCTGCGGCTCCCCTGTACAGGGATGGATAACCGCATTAACGTTAAAGAACTCAAAAAAAAGGTGTTACGGGCAACGTGACACCTTTTTTTTCGTTCCTGTCACATTGAATTGGAATTTTACCGGATCAAAAGATTATTGCCTGTGTAAAATGTTTTTTATTCAGGGCTGTTGATAATAATAGAACAACAAATCATCCTTGTTCCCCTACATTTACGAACTAAAGATTATAATCTATGCTGGAACTCTTTTTGCAGATTGACACATTGACCACAATAAAGAAGACCACCGGTGATCTCAATGGTGATGGAAGCCTGGGGCTATGGGAGATCATTGTACTCGGTGGATGGATTATGATCCCGCTTGCTATTATGTTACTTTCAGCCGTCTGGGTATTTGCCGAACGTAGTATTGCCATCCGCAATGCTGCAAGGATCGATGGTAACTTCATGAATATAATCCGCGACCATATCGTAAGCGGAAATATCACCGCTGCCCGTTCCTTCGCAAAGAATACCAATAACCCGGTGGCCCGAATTATCGATAAAGGTATCCAGCGGATCGGTAAACCGCTGGACAGTATTGAAAAGAGTATGACCAATGTGGGAACACTTGAAATGTATAAACTGGAGAGAAACCTGGGCATCCTTTCGGTGATTTCAAAAGCCGCACCCATCTTTGGTTTCGTGGGAACACTGATTGGACTGATGCAGTTATTCTCAGGTATCAACAGCTCAAATGAATTTGAAGTGGGTGTTATTGCCGGCGGGATTTATACCAAACTGGTTACTTCCATCACAGGACTGGTGATTGGTCTTGGTGCGTTCCTTGCCTATAGTTACCTGAATACACAGATCGATAAGGCCGCAAATAAAATGGAAGCAGCATCGGCCGATTTCCTCGATGTTTTACAGGAACCAACCCGCTGATCAATTCCCTTAAATAATAACTCAACCGGATGAAGTTCAGAAAAAGACATAAGGGAGAAGCAAACGAAGTATTTACAGATTCACTGAATGATATTCTCTTCATTCTGCTGATGTTCTTCCTCATTGTAGCTACACTTGCCAACCCGAATGTAATAAAAGTGGGTGTACCCCGTGGTACAAAGGATACAAAGGCCAAACAGAATATCATGGTGTCTATCGACAACGAACAACAATTCTATATTGGTGCAAATAAAGTGGATGCAAGTATGATTGATTCATCGCTGGTTAAAGAAATCGATCGCTTTAAACTTAGCGTTGATACACCCACCGTGGTGATCAATGCCGATACGGCCGCTTTTTACGGAGAGGTTTTCCGTATTATGCGCCTTTCAAAAAAATCAGGAGCCAAGGTGGTGGCGAATGTGAAATGACCGGCCATTCACTGCGCGGATCATCCGGTCCTTTCCCTGCATATCTTTTTTTAATTCCGCGTTATAACCTTTGCTGGTAAAGAGTTCCAGCGTTTTTTTTCCAAGACCTTCATAGATTTCCACATAGATCCTGCCGTCTTCACGCAGATTGGTAATCCCGAATTCAGCAATAGCCCGGTAAAATAATAGCGGGTCATCATCAGGCACAAACAGGGCCGATGCCGGTTCATAGTCCCTGACATTCGGTGACATTCCCTGTTGATCCGTTACCGGGATATAGGGTGGATTACTACAAATCAGGTCGCAGACGGGTAAAGAAGTCCAGGATGACCGGTCTAAAAAATCAACCTGCCTGAAACTTACATCCTGCTGAAGTTCCCTTGCGTTTCGTTCTGCAACTTTTATTGCATCAGCACTCAGGTCCAGGCCTTCCGCCTGCAGGCCGCGCAACTTTTTTTTGAGTGCGATGGGAATACAACCTGTACCTGTGCCGATATCCAGTAATTGCTGGCCACTGGCTTTAAAAGGGTGTTCGCGGATAATCCAGTCAACCAGCTCTTCCGTTTCCGGACGAGGGATCAGGACCGAACGGTCTACATAAAATTTCATATCCAAAAACCAGGCTTCCTCCAGGATGTACTGAACAGGCTCATTATTTTCCAACCGGCCAAGCCACGATTCCAACAGTAACTGATTACCGGAGCTGAACAGATCGCGTTCGTTTTTTATAAGTTTGGCACCTCTGTAGCCCGTCAGCTTTTCAAGAAGCAGGGCCGTTATTGCTTCTGCTTCTCCCTGTCCGTACAGAGGACTGAGTCGTGTTATAGAATAGGTAACTGCATCCTGGGTCGTCATGCCGGCAAACTTAATTCATTTACATTTGCCGGCATGGCGGCTACCAGTAAGGATAAACAGGATCACCAATATATGTTACGCTGTATTCAGCTGGCAAGGCTGGGTGCGGGTCATGTGGCACCCAACCCAATGGTGGGTTCGGTACTGGTGTACAATAACCGGATCATTGGCGAAGGTTACCACCAGCGTTATGGCCAGCCGCATGCAGAGGTGAATTGTATTGCTTCTGTGTCCAGGTACGACCAGCCATTTATCAGTTCTGCAACCCTGTATGTTTCTCTCGAACCCTGCGCACATTTTGGTAAAACGCCACCCTGTGCCGACCTGATCATCAGGCAACAGATTCCCCGGGTGGTGGTAGGTTGCCGCGATCCGTTTGAACAGGTGAATGGAAAAGGAATTGAAAAGCTGGAAGCGGCAGGGGTACAGGTGAAAGTCGGTGTGCTGGAACAGGAATGCCGGGAGCTCAATAAACGGTTCTTTACTTTTCATCTTGAAAAGCGTCCGTATATTATTTTAAAATGGGCGCAGACAGCCGACCTGAAGATGGCAGCACCCGCAGGGCAACCGCGACTTCTCATCAGCAATGACCATAGTAACCGGCAGGTGCATCGCTGGCGGAGTGAAGAAGCAGCTATAATGGTTGGAAGGAAAACAGTGGAACTGGATGATCCATCGCTGACCAACCGGCTATGGAAAGGAGGCTCACCAATGCGGATCATACTTGATCCTTCATTGTCACTTCAACCCTCCAGCAAGGTCTTTGATGGGCAGGTACCAACGATAGTTTTTAATCATGTTAAAGAAGAAGATTTACATAACCTGAATTATAAACAGGTGGCAGCTGGCGCCAATCTATTACAGAAAGTGCTGTTCCTGTTACACCGGTCGGGGATCAACAGTGTACTGGTGGAAGGGGGTGCCCGGCTGCTCAACACATTTATCAGTGAGGATCTGTGGGACGAAGCCCGCATTATTACCAATCAATCCATGCGGATCGGGGCCGGTCTTCCCGCACCCGCCTTACCATTTTACAACAGGATCTCTTCCGGTCAGTCATCCACCGACCTCACAGAGATTTTCATAAACCAGTCATGATTACAAACACCATCCCGGAATTGGAATACTATAATACGATTGAAAAAGGGGCAATGGCGGAATTCCGCGATAAGGGCAGCAGGTTCCTTGCTTACAGCCTGCCTGTGGGCGACCAGTCCGTTTTCAAAGAACAACTGGCTGAACTGAAAAAAGAACATCCCAAAGCAACGCATCACTGTTTTGCTTACCGGATCGGATTAACGGGCGACAACTGGCGGGTAAGTGATGACGGTGAACCATCCGGTACAGCGGGCCGGCCCATCCTGGGACAGATCGATAGCAAACAGTTAGTCAATATCGCCATAGTAGTAGTGCGTTATTTCGGGGGAACACAGTTGGGTGTGCCGGGACTGATAGCGGCTTATAAATCGGCGGCCTCACTCGCCTTACAGGTCACCACACTGGTACAACGGCCGGTGCTGGCCAACTTCCTGATCAGTTTCGATTACACCCAAATGAATGAGGTAATGAAGGTGATGAAACAATTTGATTGCATCGTCACAAAACAGGAGACAAATCTTTTCTGTTCAATTGAAGCCGGAGTACCGAAGAACCGGCAGGATGAAGTGATTTTTAAAATCAGGGAGATCAGGGGAGCGGAGATAACTTATAAATGATCACTATAAAAATTTTCCGGTGAGGCATTCTGCAGGATCCTCATTTCCTGTTCGGTCAGCAGGGGTGTTTTTGGTAAACCGGTGACTTCAATTAATTGATCAGCATTCCTGATCCCGACAACAGCAGCACTGATTGCCGGATGCGACAACACAAATCTGATTGCAGTCTGCACCCTGTTCCGTTCCCGGTTTGATACCTGCTCTACTGCCCCGGCAGCCCGGGCCACCTGGTGCTCATTGCGATCCAGGTATTTCTTTGGCTCTTTTCCGGTAAGCAATCCGGATGCAAGTGTTCCGCGGGCCAGTACACCCACATTCTTTTCCAGAATCAGGTCGAGAATGGAAGCTGCAGGACGCTGGTCAAGCAGGCTATACTGCATCATCACACTGACCATATTGGAACGATGTAACCATTCGCGTATCACATTGGGACGTATAGAAGAGATACCGTAATAGCGGATCTTGCCCTGGCGGACAAGGGTTTCAAATGCTTCAATCGTTTCATCAATGGGATCGTCGATGGTGCCACCATGTAACTGGTACAGATCAATATAACCTGTGCGTAATCGTTTCAGGCTTTTCTCCACTGAACCGATAATATGTTCGGGCGAAGGATTCCAGTCCAGGCCGGTACCATCTGCTTTTAATACATTGCCAACCTTGGTAGCCAGGATCACATCATCCCTTCGTTCCTTCAATGCCCTGCCCAGGTTTTCTTCATTGAGTCCATGCTGGTAAATATCTGCTGTATCAAAATAATTTATTCCGAGGTCGATGGCCTGGTTAACAAGAAGTGATACATCGGCGGCATCAGCCGGGAGCGACATACAACCGAAACCAATCTCGCTGATGGGAAGGGATGATTTTCCCAGTAATCGATATTCCATAATATTTATTGAAGGCCTATCTGAAACGCGGACTAACCACCAGTTCCTTACTGGCCAGGGTATATACATAAAATCCTTCGCCGCTTTTTATTCCAAGTTTACCGGCGGTGACCATATTCACCAGCAGGGGACAAGGCGCATAACGGCTATTCTTAAATCCTTCGGACAATACATTCAAAATGGAAAGACATACATCGAGCCCAATGAAGTCGGCCAGTTGCAATGGTCCCATCGGATGGGACATTCCCAGTTTCATCACTGTGTCGATCGATTCAACGGTGCCCACATTTTCATTCAGGCTATAGATTGCTTCATTGATCATGGGCATCAGGATCCGGTTGGCAATGAAACCCGGGTAGTCATTTGCCATTGCAGGTGTCTTGCCCAGTTTTTTTGTAAGCTCCACGATTGTGGAAGTAACATAGGCGGATGTATTGTATCCACTGATTACTTCTACCAGTTTCATTACCGGTACGGGGTTCATGAAATGCATGCCGATGACTGAATCGGGACGGCTGGTAGCAGCTGCGATCCTGGTGATTGAAATGGAAGAAGTGTTGGTAGCAAGAATACATCCGGGAGGAGCCAGCTCATCGAGGTTGCGGAATAACCGGAGTTTGACATCTGCATTTTCGGTTGCGGCCTCGATCACCAATAGTGATCCGGATACCGCATTCATTCCGGTAGCGAGGGTGATATTTTCGAGGGTCGACTGGCGCACAGCCTCTGTGATAAGACCCTTACCCAATTGCCGGTCAAGATTCCTGGTAATATTCACCAGCGCTTGATCCAGCTGCGGTTGCTGCAGGTCGATCAGGGTTACTTTAAAGCCGGCCTGCGCAAAAACATGTGCAATCCCATTGCCCATCGTGCCTGCACCAATTACTGAAACCTGACGGATCATACGACTTTCATTTTATGTAAAAATCAATGCGCTCAATCAACCAGGCCGGGTCACCTATTTTTTGTTTTTAAAATCGCCCCGCTTCCAGGAGTCAATAAAATCGGCCCATGCAGCCGGGTTGAAAATATTCATCGGGGGAATCTGACCCTGGTAAACCGCACGGTTGGCCAGGTTGCGGAACTGCATCCTTGTTGCCTCTGCGCCATCACCGGGAGTGGTTTGCAGCAGCACGCGCCGTTTAGCCTCACTGGTATTCTGACGCGCGATCTCGATATTATCATCCGGTACCTGTGCATTTACAAAATCACGGGCAAATTGCTCGGGGGTAGGTCTCGGTCGCAGGATCGTTGCCGGAAGGTAAACCGTGTCGGCTACCATCAGCTGGATCACGCTATATTGATTACCCTCCAGGTTTCGGGGAATGGAGATTGTAACAGGTTTATAACTTACGTGGGTAAACTCAACTTCGTCGCCTTTTAATACCACAATGGAAAACACACCATCGCCATTGGTTACAGTACCACGGTTCTGACCCTTGATCACCACACTCACAGCGGGAATACCCACCAGACTGTCGGCTGTCATGATTACACCGTATAACTGAACTACAGAATCGCGTGCGGTTTCGAACTGGGCTTTGGCCGACTGGGGTACGAAAAAGACAGCAAGCAGGAGGTATGGTAAAATTTTCTTCACGGCTCCAAAAATAAGGACAGTTTGGTTAAATAACCCAACAAAATAGCCGGGTGACTGTTTACCTTTGCAACCTGAATTCTTTTTTAACAGAAACTTCTAAAATGACCAAGGAAATAGTACTTGAGGCGCTGAGTACCGTGCAGGAACCTGATCTGGGTAAAGATCTTGTGACATTAAATATGATCCGGGACATCGTGATCGAAAAATATTATATCTCGTTCACCGTGGTGCTTACAACACCCGCCTGCCCGGTCAAGGACCTTATTAAAAACAACTGTATCGCAGCCGTTAAAAAGCTGGTTCCCGATGCAGTGGTAAAAGTGAATTTTACTTCCGATACGACCAGCAAACGCACTGATGCAAGAGCCATTCTTCCCGGTGTAAAGAATATTATTGCCGTAGTGAGCGGGAAAGGCGGCGTTGGTAAATCTACGATTGCCGCCAACCTGGCACTTGCTATCGCAAAAGATGGTGCAAAAGTGGGACTGATGGATGCGGACATTTACGGTCCGAGTGTACCGATTATGTTTGGCGTACGCGGCGAACGGCCCATGATGATGGATCTGGACGGAAAGGGAATGATCGTTCCCCTGGAAAAATATGGAATTAAACTGATCAGCATCGGCCTGCTGGTAGATGAAAAGAATGCAGTGGTATGGAGAGGACCGATGGCCAGCAGTGCAATCAAACAATTTGTAACCGATGTTTACTGGGATGAACTGGATTACCTGATCGTTGATATGCCTCCCGGTACCGGTGATATCCACCTGACCCTGATGCAGACTGTTCCGGTAACCGGTGCGGTGATCGTCACCACTCCACAGGATGTGGCACTGGCAGATGCACGTAAAGGCATCGCGATGTTCGGGCAGGCGCAATTAAATGTACCTGTTCTGGGACTGGTAGAGAACATGAGTTATTTCACACCGGCCGAACTACCGGAAAATAAATATTATATTTTTGGAAAGGAAGGAGGAAAACGTCTGGCTGATGAATATGATCTTCCGTTCCTGGGTCAGATACCGCTGGTGCAGACTATCCGCGAGGGCGGAGATAAAGGCACACCGGTAATGATGGGCAATGACGAAATAAGTAAAAAAGCATTTGCTGATTTCGCGGGTCATGTTGTACGGAGTATATCCATGAGGAATGCAAATATGACGGCAGGGCAGGTGGAATCGGTGCTTGACTGATCCGGGCTATCGCGCATCAATAGTTACTATGTTCAGTTTATTCGCGCAGACCAGGGTAGCGTGGATACAACAACCATAAAATAATAGAATGCCCGCAAAAATTATTCTCCGGAACTCACTGGTGCTTCTTTCGTTTTTAGCTTCCTGCCAGGCAACCAATAAACCCATGGCCACAACCAGCTACCAACCTGCCGTTTTTGATACACAGGGCCATCGAGGCGCAAGGGGACTTGCCCCCGAAAATACATGGCCTGCCATGAAAGCCGGACTGGATGCGGGTGTCCGCACCCTGGAAATGGATGTAGTGATTACCCGTGATAAAAAAGTGCTGGTATCACACGATGTATTTTTCAATCACGAGATTACTACCAGACCCGATGGCAAACCGGTTACGGAAGGGGATGAAAAATCGCTGAATTTATTCGGGATGGATTATGGGGAGATCCGGAATTATGATGTGGGTTCGCGTACCCATCCGCGATTTCCGGACCAGGTGCATGTAAAGGTTTCCAAACCTTTGCTGGCTGATCTTCTTGACCAGGTGCAATTATACATGACCACCAGCCGGCGGCCACTTCCCTTTTTTAATATCGAGACCAAGAGCCTGCCTGCTACTGATAATATCAATCATCCGCAACCGGCCGAATTTGTAGAGTTGCTGATGGCGGTGATCAGGGAAAAAAAACTGGAAGACAGGGTGACCATCCAGTCGTTCGATTTCCGCACCCTTCAATACCTGCATGAACATTATCCCGCTATCAAAACAGCCATGCTTATTGAAGGGGATGATCATCGTAAACCGGCCGAACAACTGGCAGACCTGGGTTTCAAGCCAACGATCTATAGTCCCGAATACCGGCTGGTAACCCCAGAGCTGATCCGTCAGATGCATCAGGATGGAATCCTGGTAATACCCTGGACGGTGAACGATAAGAAACACATGGATGAATTGAAACAAATGGGAGTCGACGGACTGATCAGCGATTATCCTAACCTTTTTTAATACAGAACATGAATATATCGTTGAAAGGCTACAGGGCACTGGTTTGCGGCAGCACACAGGGTCTTGGTAAAGCAGTTGCAATTGAATTCGCACAGGCAGGTGCGGAAGTAGTACTGTTTGCGCGGAATGAAGAAGCGCTTCGTAAAACCCTCGCGGAACTGGCGACCCCGGCAGATCAGCAACACCGGTACCTGGTGGCTGACTTCGCTGAACCGGAACAGGTGTTACAGGTTGTCAGTAAACTTGCAACGGAAAGCACCGTACATATTGTGGTCAATAATACAAGTGGTCCCAATCCCGGTCCGGTAACCGATGCCGATCCCGTCAGTTTTACAAAAGCATTTAACCAGCATATTGTCAATTACCAGCAGATCGCTCAACAGCTGATCCCGGGTATGAAGCAAGCTGGTTATGGACGGATCATCAATATCGTATCCACCTCAGTAAAGATTCCAATCGCCAACCTGGGTGTTTCCAATACAATCCGGGCGGCCACAGCAGGTTGGTCCAAGACACTTTCACTGGAAGTTGCAAAAGACGGGATAACGGTCAATAATGTATTGCCTGGTTATACACAGACCGGCAGACTTGATTACATCATCGCGGCCAATGCCGGCAAACAACAGGTAAGTGTGAAAGAGATGGCCGAGCGGATGAAGGCACAGATTCCTGCCAGGCGTTTTGGTAAACCCGAAGAACTGGCTGCAATGGTAGCATTCCTGGCATCGCCGGCAGCATCTTATGTAAACGGGACCAATATTCCGGTGGACGGTGGCAGTACCGGCGCATTTTAAATAATAATAACAGACAGATGGAATTTATACCCGGTATTGACTTTGCCCGAATGATGGATGAACAGGATCCGTTAAAAGGGATCAGAAGAAAATTCATCATCCCCAAAGAAGGTGACGAAGAAATGGTTTACCTCCTGGGTAACTCGCTCGGACTGCAGCCGGTGACCGCGAATGAATATATACAAAGGATTATGGGCGACTGGGCCAGTCTTGGTGTGGAATCTTTTTTCCATGCAAAAGAACCCTGGATGGATTACCATGAAAAGCTTACAGGGCCACTCGCAACAATAATGGGCGCACACCGCGATGAACTGGTAGTAATGAACCAGCTTTCGGTAAACCTTCACCTGATGATGGTGAGTTTTTACCGTCCGGATAAAAAACGGTTCAAGATAATTTGTGAATCCAAAGCATTCCCGAGTGATCAGTATGTTTTTGAAACGCAGGTGCGGTCGTTTGGTCTGGATCCCGATACTACCATTATTGAAGTGGCACCACGCGAGGGTGAATCCACCATCAGGACAGAAGATATCCTGGCAACAATAAAGGAACATGGACCCGAGACGGCACTGGTGCTTTTCAGCGGGATCAATTATTACAGCGGACAGGTGTTCGATATGAAAGCCATAGCGAAAGCCGCCATGGAAGCGGGTTGCAGGGTAGGGTTGGACCTTGCGCATGCAGCAGGAAATGTTGAACTGAAACTGCATGAGTGGGGAGTTGACTTTGCCTGCTGGTGTAGTTACAAATACCTGAATTCCGGTCCGGGTGGAGTCGGCGGGGTATTCATTCACCGGAAAAATCATGAAAAAAGTATTCCCCGCTTCGCGGGATGGTGGGGCTACCAGCAATCCACCCGGTTCAAAATGGAAAAAGGATTCAAACCAATGGAAGGCGCACCGGGCTGGCAGCTGAGCACACCGTCGTTATTATTATATGCAACACACCGTGCATCACTTGACATATTTGAAGAAGCCGGATGGGAAGCCATCCAGGAAAAACGAAAATTACTGACAGCCTATATCTGGTTCCTGCTGAATCATTTTAACGGTGCGCTGGAAAAAAAGATTATCCGGTTTATCACACCAACTGCAGCAGACGAACACGGCAGCCAGGTATCGATGCTTATGCTCGACCGTGGTAAGGAAATTTATGATGGACTTATAAAAAGGAAGGTGATAGTCGACTGGCGCGAGCCAAATGTAATCCGGTTTGCCCCGGTGCCATTGTATAATACATACATGGATGTGTACCGGCTTGTTGATGCTCTTAACCAGGAAATAAACTCTGACATTCTATGACACGTGAAAAACTAATCAGTGAAATAAGGAAGAAAAGATCTTACCTCTGCGTGGGACTGGATACCGATCTTTCAAAGATCCCATCGTTCCTGTTGAAAGAACCCGATCCGGTGTTTAGTTTCAACAAGGCCATCATTGATGCCACCCGCGATTATTGCGTTTCCTATAAAATCAATACGGCATTCTACGAAGCAAATGGGCTGAAGGGATGGGAGTCGATGGAAAAAACCGTTCACTATATCGGCAACGAACATTTTAAAATAGCGGACGCAAAACGCGGCGATATTGGTAATACTTCTGAACAATATGCGAAAGCTTTTTTTGAAACGTTGCCATTTGATTCAATAACGGTAGCGCCCTATATGGGGGAAGATAGCGTAAAGCCATTTCTCGCTTTCGAAGGGAAATGGGCCATTGTGCTGGGACTTACTTCCAACAAGGGAGCCACTGATTTTGAGCTGCAGTTACTGCAGTCCGCCAACCGTTCAGTACCCTTATATGAAAAAGTGCTCAGCACCGTTTCTACCTGGGGCAATCCCGGAAACCTGATGTTTGTAATTGGCGCAACGCAGTCGTCGGAATTCAAACGCATCCGGGAACTTACACCCGACCATTTTTACCTGGTGCCCGGTGTGGGTGCGCAGGGTGGTAGTCTGGATGAGATCTCCAAAGTGGCCATGAACAATGATATCGGGTTGCTGGTCAATTCCAGCCGGGCGATTATTTATGCTTCTTCCGGTACTGATTTTGCAAACGTTGCGGGTAAGATCGCAGCCGGTTACCAGTCGGAGATGGCCATCTATCTCGACCGCTTTTAACTTATCTTTACCGCACCCGGAATCCCGGTATAAAACGAAGTCATATGGCCGCCCGTACAGATAATTTTGTCAGTCCCGATTATTTTAATGTTGATGAACTGCTTACCGAAGAACAGAGACTGATCCGGGAAACGGTCCGCAGATATGTGAAAAAAGAGATCTCACCCATCATTGAAGATTATGCACAACGTGCAGAGTTTCCCCAACAGATCGTTAAGCAGATGGGAGACCTGGGATGTTTTGGTCCGACCGTTCCCGTTGAGTACGGTGGTGGGGGTCTTGATTATATCAGTTATGGACTGATGATGCAGGAACTTGAAAGAGGTGATAGTGGGGTGCGTTCAACCGCATCGGTCCAGGGATCACTGGTGATGTACCCTATTTATGCCTATGGCAATGAAGAACAACGGCACAAATATCTTCCCAGACTTGCCAGCGGTGAATGGCTCGGTTGTTTCGGTCTTACAGAACCCGATCACGGAAGTGATCCATCAAGTATGATTACCAATTTTAAAGATGCAGGTAATCATGTAATCCTTAACGGTGCAAAAATGTGGATCAGTAATGCACCATTTGCACAGGTGGCCGTGGTTTGGGCAAAGGATGAAGAGGGCGTTGTGAGAGGATTGATTGTTGAACGTGGTATGGAAGGATTCAGTACCCCAACCACACATGGTAAATGGAGCCTGCGTGCATCTGCCACCGGAGAACTGGTATTCGATAACGTGAAAGTACCTAAGGAGAATATTTTACCTAATATAAGCGGACTGAAGGGACCGCTGGGTTGCCTTACCAAGGCGCGTTATGGCATTGCCTGGGGTACAGTGGGAGCGGCGATGGATTGTTATGATACGGCCCTCCGGTATTCTTTGGAGCGGCAACAGTTTGGCAGGCCCATCGGCGGGTTCCAGCTGCAGCAGAAGAAACTGGCAGAAATGATCACCGAAATCACCAAGGCGCAATTGCTGAACTGGCGTCTGGGAGTATTGATGAATGAAGGAAAGGTAACACCGCAACAGGTGAGTATGGCCAAGCGGAATGCCTGTGAGATAGCTGCCAATATTACGCGTGATGCCCGCCAGATGCTTGGTGGTATGGGCATTACCGGGGAATATTCAGTGATGAGACATATGATGAACCTGGAAAGTGTGATTACCTATGAAGGAACCCATGATGTGCACCTGTTGATTACGGGTATGGATGTAACAGGACTGAATGCATTTAAATAAATAATATGAAGATCTACCTGAACGGATTTATGGGCGCGGGAAAAACCCATTGGGGCCGGCTGATCAGCCAGCGCCTTTCGATTCCGTTCTTCGATCTGGACGAACAGATCATCAATGCAGAAGGCAAAACGATCAACGAGATTTTTGCAGAGGAAGGAGAGGAAGTATTCCGGATCAAGGAAAAAGAAGTGTTACACCTTATCACCGAAAGTCACGATTCATTTATCATGGCCTGTGGTGGTGGATCGCCTTGTTACTTCAACAATATTGAATACATGAACGACTCGGGTCTGACCGTATGGATCAATACGGCGCAGCCGGTCCTGTATGCAAGGCTGATGAAGGAGAAAGAGAACCGGCCCTTGTTGCGTGACCTCACGGACGACCAGCTTCGCGGCTTTATCCATAAAAAATACAGCGACCGTAAGATCTATTACCAGCAATGCCAGGTGATGGTCGAGGACGAAGAGATTTCTATTGAAAAATTTATTGAAAAGATATTCCATGCATAAAGGATTTTTAGTGACTGGAACCCTGCTTGGTGCGCTGGCCGTGATTCTTGGCGCATTCGGTGCCCATGGTTTAAAACAGATAGTACCGGCTGAAACGGTCACCGTGTTTGATACCGGTGTGCGGTACCAGTTCTACCATGTGTTTGCCCTGATCATCGTAGCATTATTATTTGAGCGGTATCCGGGTGCTTCATTGTTCTGGGCGGGTGTTTGTTTTATTACCGGGATCATCCTGTTCTCCGGTTCCCTTTACCTGATTACCCTTTTAAAAGCAACCAACCAGGTTGGACTGAAAGGAGTGGGGATACTTACCCCGATTGGCGGATTGTTCTTTGTTGCGGGATGGTTACTTATCAGCCTCGCCATTATCAGGAAACACTAGAGTGTAATTCAAGCGGCACACAAAGTGTGGTAACCGTCCCGTGATCGTTTTTAAGATCGTAGGTGCCTCCGATACTCAACATTCTCTTCGTTATATTTTTAAGGCCATTACCGAACTGACGGATCTGCTGGAAATTGGCACCAATGCCATTGTCCCTGATAGTAATCTTCAGGTCGCCCGAAATCTCAAAACCAATACTTATCTCGGTAGCCTTTGAATGTTTTAAGGCATTGTTAAGCGTTTCTTTTACACAAAGGAATACATTCCGTCGGCGGTCACCCGTAAGTTCAATCTCCGGAACAGTCTCCGGTACAAAGATCCGGCAATTAATGGGGGTGTATTCGAAATACTCGAGAGCGTAAGACCTGATATAGGACACCAGATTATCAAGGGTATCATTCCCGCTGTTCATACTCCAGATGATCGCGTTCATTTTATTAAGCACTTCATCTGCTGAGTGGGAGATTTTATCGATCTCAACGGGTGTGGAATCCTTCATCTTATTACGTGCAATTTCACTCATCAGCCTGATGGCCGTCATTCCCGATCCCAGCTCGTCGTGCATATCCGCAGAAATTCGTTCACGCTCACCCTGCTGGGCTTTATATACCGCTATTTCCTTTTCGTATTCCTTCATCTGGTTATCGGCTTTCAGTCGTTCCCGTTCCCGCGCTTCGGTAATCAGTTGACGTTTGTTCTTGTGGTTTAGTCCGGCCAGGAAGAGTACCAGCTCAAGAAACAACCCGATCTCATAATAAAACAGGGAGCTCCGGAAGATAGAAGGGATTACCAGGGGAATAAATTTCCAGTTGACCAGCAGCAGGGAGACCAGCGAGAATACCAGCATACACAGGTTACCATAAAACAGGTATCTTAAAAGTTTATCGTGCCAGAACCGGACACTATAAACACAGAACACCACGATCATACCCAGCAATCCGATCTTGGTGATGTTCTCAATTTTATTTTCCCAGGCATAATCACTGGTAAAGTAATGGAAATAGGTAAAAACAACCAGGCTCATCAGGAGCATCACTTCGCCGAAACCATAAAGTTTATGCAGTACCGGATGGTTGGTGCGTGTCGACAAAAATTTCTGCATGAAGATCATATAAAACAGGATGCCGATGCTTTGCATGATATAATCGAGATATCCTTCCTGGAAATAACCGAACCAGGAAGAATGGTAACTATAAAGGGCCTTGATAAAGAGCATTACCCCAATCAGCAGCGCATAAACGGAGTAATAAAGGAATTCGGGATTTGCATTCTGGAAAAAACTGGTCAGCGAAAACATCACCATCATCAGGAGCAGCCCGCAGAAAACATAACTGATCACCTTAGATTCAATATTGCGGTTGTCCATCTGCACCACCCAGGGTTCAATAAAATTCTCATTGATCAGTTCAGGCCGGATGCGGTTGAGATGGGTGCGGACCATGGTCATTGAAACCAGGATGGTCATGCTGTCGTGCGCAGGTACGGTCAGCTTCCGGTAACAGATCTCCTGCAATCCGGAAGGCATAATGGCCGGGAGCAGTCGAAGATTATTACCGGTAAGTTCATAGAGGTAAAGATTGTAAAAATAAAGTCCGGGAAAAAGCCAGACTGAAACTGCACTGTCGGCACTGTTACAGATCCGGAATCTCAATACCTGGGTTTTGGTGACCTGGTCCCTCGGAACCTGTTCATTCACCCGCTGGCGGAACAGGCTGCCTGCCACAAATTTTAGCTGCGGATAGTTTTCCGGAAGTGAACCGGGCGGGTTAATCCTTGAACTGCCCGGAAGAAAACTACTCTCATAGTTATCACGCAGCGGGACGGAAAGGGCAATCCTGCTTACATCCACACAGGTGGTGGGTAAACTGTCCTGGCCGGACGACCTGTTTATAAACCCCAGCATAACGAACAATAAGAGTTGTAAATGCCGGGGCATGTAGTTGGCTTTGGTTGACAATGATCAAATGTAATACCTGGAGCTGTTAATAAGTGCGGGGGCGGAGTACCACTTTCCGGTAATTTTATTTCTTACCACCCGGACACCCGCCCTGCAGGTAAACTGCAAACTATGTTTATCTTTGTCCGCATGGCCAATAAGTTGAAGAAAACTCCTGAAAAACCGGTAAAGAAAGCGGCTTCGAAAGAAGACGCCAAAAAGTTCAGGCAGGAAAAAGAGCAACCGATCGACTGGAAAAAACTGGCCCGTGATGAACGGACCTGGAAGATCACCGGTGCAGTGTTCCTGCTGATCGCCCTGTTTCTTTTTATTGCATTCATTTCCTATTTTTTTACGTGGAAGGAAGACCAGGACGCGGTTTTCCGCAACGGGGCATCGATCCTGCTTGATACCGAAAAAAATGTCAACAACCTGCTGGGCCGCCTGGGGGCCTATATTGCCCATTTTTTCATTTATAAAGGATTTGGGGTAGCGTCACTGCTGATCTGCACCTTTTTCGTGGTGGTGGGTACCAATCTGCTGTTCAACCGAAAAGTTTTCTCCATCTGGCGGAACCTCAAGTATGTCACCATCGGCCTGCTGGTCCTCTCTGTTTCACTGGCTTTTGTGTTTTCCGGCTTCGAATTTAAATTCGGCGGTGATGTGGGCAATATGATCAGTCGCTGGCTGACAGGCATGCTGGGTACCTTCGGAACAGCCGTATTATTACTGGTGGTGGCATTTGCCTATATAATCTGGCAATTCAACCCTGCATTTAACCTCCCTGCAAAAAAAATACCCCTGCCGGTTAATGAAGAAGACCAGGAGGTTGAAAACGAAGGAGGCCCTGTTCTGATTATAGATGAAACACCGATAAAGGAAACGAAAAAATCAAATAAACTCAAGGGAGATGCCGGTAAAATGCTGGTGCCTGATGAAATAAAACCGGAATATACCCTGGAGATCGTTGAAAAAGATCCGGTGGCAGCTGAACCCGAATTTGAGGATTCACCTTTTGAACGGGAACTGGTGCAGGACCTGATGCATACCCGGGAAGAAACAGAACAGGAACCTGATCTGTTTACCACCCAGCCTGTAGTAAATCCGGTAAATACCCCGGTGAATGAAAACCTGATACCTCCTCCTGCGGATGGACTGGAACTTGAAATTAAAACTTTACCCGATGAGCCTGAAGAGATCGACGAACCGGGGGTTAAAGACATTTCCAAACTTGATCCTTACGAACCTACGCTCGACCTGCGTGATTATAAATATCCGTTGCTCTCCTTGCTCGAAACGCATGGCAGTGAAAAAATAGTACAGGACCCCGCCGAACTGGAGAACAACAAAAACCAGATCATAAACACGCTGCGCAACTATGCCATCGATATCCAGAAGATCAGTGCAACGGTTGGACCAACTGTTACATTATACGAGATCGTTCCGGCCGCGGGTGTACGGATCTCGCGGATCAAAAACCTGGAAGATGATATTGCATTGAGCCTTGCTGCGCTGGGTATCCGGATTATTGCACCGATCCCGGGTAAGGGCACAATCGGTATTGAAGTGCCGAATGTAAAAAAGACCGTGGTCAGCATGAAGACCCTGCTTGAATCTGATAAGTTCCAGCATAATAATTTCAGTCTCCCTATTGCTATCGGTAAAAAGATCGATAATGATAATTACATCGTGGATCTTGCCAGTATGCCCCACCTGTTGATGGCGGGTGCTACGGGTCAGGGTAAGTCGGTTGGACTAAACGCCATCCTGGTTTCACTGCTTTACAAGAAGCATCCATCGCAGATGAAGTTTGTACTGATAGATCCGAAGAAAGTGGAGCTGAGTGTATACCGTCATATTGAAAAACATTTTCTTGCCAAATTACCAGGCGAAGAGGAAGCGATTATTACCGATACCAAAAAAGTGGTTCATACACTGAATGCACTTTGTATTGAAATGGATAACCGGTACGACCTGTTGAAGGAAGCGGGTGCAAGGAATATCAAGGAGTACAACGAGAAATTTATAAAAAGGAAACTCAATCCGCAAAAAGGTCACCAGTATCTTCCATTCATTGTACTGGTTATTGATGAGTTTGCCGACCTGATCATGACGGCGGGTAAGGAAGTGGAAATGCCCATTGCACGTCTGGCGCAGCTTGCCCGCGCAATCGGTATTCACCTGATTATCGCCACACAGCGACCTTCGGTAAATATTATCACCGGTACAATCAAGGCAAACTTCCCGGCACGGATCGGATTTAAAGTGTCGTCAAAGATCGATTCACGCACCATCCTCGATACAGGTGGAGCAGAGCAACTGATCGGAAAAGGTGATATGCTGATTTCCCATAACGGGGAAGTAACACGTCTCCAATGCGCCTTCGTGGACACACCCGAAGTAGAAGAGATCGTGGAATTCATTGCCAAACAACGGGGTTATCCGGATGCGTTCCTGCTGCCGGAATATGTAGATGAAAAAGAACTGGAGGGGAAGGATTTTGACCTGGGCGACCGCGATTCGATGTTCGAAGATGCTGCACGCCTGATTGTCCAGAACCAGGTTGGTTCCACATCCCTGTTGCAACGGCGTATGAAACTGGGTTATAACCGGGCCGGCAGGTTGATGGACCAGCTTGAGGCAGCGGGGATCGTTGGCCCCAATCAGGGTAGTAAGGCCAGGGATGTATTAATAAAAACCGATATGGAACTTCAGCAGCATCTTGACCTGCTTGGTTAAAATGTTAAGAAAAATCACCCCTTTGCAACCCGGTACGCTTGTTGTCAGTCTTGTTTTCGAAACTTAAAACACACCATAGAAAAAAATCTCCATGAAAAAAATCCTGATCGCCCTCTGTTTACTGTCTGTTACCATCGCCCCGTTTGCACAGGGTGTTGCTACAAAGACTGATCCCAATGCCAAGAAGGTACTGGATGCAGTGAGCGCCAAATTCAAAACATTTAATACAGTCCAGGCCAACTTTACATATAAAGTAGAAAACGCCGCAGGTAAAGCTCTTTCAACAAAAACAGGTACGCTGTATATGAAGGGTGCAAAGTATCGGGTAAGTTTCGGTGGACAGGAAATCTTCAGTGATGGAAAGACCGTGTGGAATTATGATAAAAGCACCAATGAAGTTACGGTCAGCAATATTGATCCCAGCGGTAGTATGATTACACCCCAAAAACTTTTCACCAATTTTTATGATAAAGATTTTTATTCGGTGCTGAACGGTGAAAAGAAAACCGGTACAAAGACTATCCAGGAAATTGAAATGACGCCGGTCGACAAATCAAAAGCATTCCACAAGATTTATATTTATGTAGATAAGGCAGCGCAGACCATCAACAGTACCAAGGTGCTGGAAAATGGCGGCAACCGTTATTCATATACTGTATCGAATATGAAAACAAATACCGCCATTCCTGATTCGCAGTTCACCTTTGTGAAAGCCAACTATCCGGGTGTGGAAGTGGTGGACCTGCGATAAACTTAGGGTGTTCAATTGGCGGACCTGCGATAAACATAAGTTTGTCCCTGTCAGATAACCGCCTTGCGGAGTTTTACCAGTTGTTGAAGTAATCCTTCCAGGTATTCCAGTTTTAACATAGTTGCTCCGTCGCTTTTTGCTACAGCGGGGTTAGGATGGGTTTCAATAAATAATCCATTTGCCCCGCTGGCAACAGCAGCTTTCGCGATGGTACCGATCAGTTGGGGATTTCCACCGGTTACACCTGAAGTCTGGTTGGGTTGCTGAAGCGAATGTGTTACGTCCATGATCACCGGAACCTGGTGTTCCTGCATCCAGGGAATATTACGGTAGTCGACTACGAGGTCCTGGTATCCAAACGTAGTTCCCCTTTCGGTGAGCATAATGCGGTCGTTCCCCGTATGTTTGATTTTATCAACTGCAAACTTCATGGCAGGTCCGCTTAGGAACTGCCCTTTTTTTACATTGACAATCTTGCCGGTTTCGCCGGCTGCCATCAGCAGGTCGGTCTGCCTGCAAAGGAATGCAGGTATCTGCAGGATATCAATATACTTTGCTGCCATGGCCGCTTCTTCGTGCGCATGTACATCGGATGTGGTAGGCAGATTATAGGTCTCCGACACTTTTTTAACAAGTTTCAACGCTGCTTCATCACCGATACCGGTAAATGAATTACCGCTGGTACGGTTTGCTTTCCGGTACGAAGCTTTGAATACATAGGGAATTCCCAGGTTCCTGCACATTACCGAAACTTTATCAGCTACTTCCATTACGAGTTCTTCGCTTTCAACAACACAGGGACCGGCGATGAGAAAAAAATTATCGGGATTGTACGACTGACCTTTGAACAGGTCGGTTAAAAATTTTTCCATGGCACAAAGGTAAATAGTTTGTGGACAGCGTTATTTGGAATTTGAACGCCGGCTTATCATCTTTGCGAAAATTTTCAATATGCATAAGGAAAAGATCCTGGTGATTGGTGCAAGCGGGCAGATCGGCGTAGAGCTGACACTGGCATTACGTAAACTCTATGGTAACGCAAACGTAGTGGCGTCGGACCTACGGGAAGAAAATGAATTACTGAAGGGCACCGGTCCCTATGTGAGTATGGATGTAACAAATAAGGAAATGTTGCATGTGCAGGTGATCCGCCAGAACATCACCCAGATCTATCTGCTGGCCGCTATTCTTTCAGCAACTGGTGAAAAAAATCCCAACCTTGCCTGGAATCTCAATATGCAGAGCCTGCTGAATGTGCTGGATGTTGCGCGTGAAGAAAACCTGACCAAGGTTTACTGGCCTTCGAGTATTGCGGTATTTGGTCCCACCAGTCCGAAAGTAAATTGTCCCCAGCAAACTGTGATTGAACCTACCACTGTATACGGGATCAGCAAATATGCGGGTGAGTTCTGGTGTAATTATTATAACCACCGTTATGGTCTTGATGTACGCAGCCTCCGTTATCCGGGACTGATCTCTTACAAGTCGGCCCCTGGTGGAGGCACCACCGATTATGCGGTGGAAATTTTCCACGATGCACTGGAAGAAGGATCATACGAATGTTTCCTGCGGGAAGATACTTACCTGCCCATGATGTATATGCCTGATGCAATCAGGGCCACGATCGAGCTGATGGAAGCACCGGCAGAGAAAATCCGCATCCGTACATCCTATAACCTGGCGGGAATGAGTTTTTCTCCAAAAGAGATCGCGGGTGAAATAAAAAAGATAATTCCTGATTTCAGTATCTCTTATAATCCGGATTACCGGCAAACAATCGCCGACAGCTGGCCGCAAAGTATTGATGATAGTGTGGCGCGGGCCGACTGGGGTTGGAAGGAAGAATTTGATCTTGCTGCAATGACAAAGGATATGTTCCTGAACCTCAAGAAACCGGGTTATGTAAAATAAGAGCATCAACGTTCACTGATGAACTGTGCAAAATTATGGTAGGGAAGGTCTGTCACCTGCACCTCGGTGACTACTGCGCGTGGCGGGCCTTCCGCGCACCATTTGACTAGCTGTTCAAGGTTTTTTTCTTCGCCACTTACCTCGATCCGTACCGAACCGTCATCTTCATTCCTCACCCAGCCGGTCAGGCCAAGTTCCCGGGCTTTGTCCTTTGCTGTTTTCCGGTAAAAAACACCCTGGACCTTTCCCCTGATCACAATGGCGATCGTTTTCATGAAAGAAAAGTTTTGAAGAAACAGGCAAATGGCTTGCCAGATGCCTTAAGGAAATGAGCAGGGAGACTGTTTTAAAAATCATGTTTCTGCCAGACCAACTGCATCCCCGCAACCTTTTATCGTTAGAAGTTCAACCTGTTATCCTTCGAAGTTCAGCAGGCTGACAATCTTTTCCAGATATCGCTGATCTGTTTCGTCAAAAAGCGCCGTTTCCTCACTGTCCACGTCCAGAACACCGATGACCTGGCCGTCCCGGATCATGGGGATCACGATCTCCGATCTTGACAGGCTGCTGCAGGCAATATGACCAGGGAACAATTCAACATCGGGTACGATAAGGGTTCTCGCCTCGGCCCAACTTGTACCGCATACACCGCGTCCCCGGCGAATCCGGGTGCAGGCAACCGGGCCCTGGAACGGTCCCAGCACCAACTCGTCTTTTTTTACGAGATAGAATCCTACCCATAACCAGCCGAACTGTTCTTTCAGTGCCGCAGCCGTATTGGCCAGGTTGGCCACCAGGTCCGGTTCGCCATCGATCAGTGCTTTGATCTGTGGTATAAGGGATTCGTATTGTTCTTGTTTATTACCTGCAACGATTGAGAGATCTTCTGCCATGCGGCAAAGATAGTTACCGTTTGATATATTTTCCGAAACTCAGGCTGATAACCTGGTGCAGGATCCGCGCACCATAGTCAATATTATTGATACTCCCCAGGCCATGGCTGAATGTTGCAGCCATGATGAATCCGGATTTATTTTCATAACCAAACTGGGCCAGTATATTGGCACCTACATAACCATAATTATTAAAGCCGTATTTCATTTTACCTGTGGTTTCGCTCTTGTCCTCGAAGATTATTGTTTCTCGGCCGGCAAGTTGTACATCGATGGAAGGTCCCACTTTAAAATACAGGTGGCTTGCCTTCATCGTTAGATCATATTGCAGCATCGGTGCGATCTCCAGCGTGTGGATCCTTGTTTCGTTTGATGTTGCGGTAGGTTCTGGCGGGGTGGCAGGTTCAGTTAAGGTCACTTTATAACCTTTGAGACTGTAAAACAATGTGGGCGCAAAGTAAAGATGATTTTCAAACGGGACTTTCAAACCCGTTCCGATGTGAAAACCGGGTTTTGCGGTTACGTGTTGTTCCTTGCCATTCACACTAAAAAAGGCAGAAGTGATTTGTGGTCCCCCGTAAAGGAGTACTTTGTTCTGGGAATTTGAGGTAAGGGCAATGAGTATCATCGCCGTGAAAAGTAAAAACTGTTTCATGGTGGTACAATAGGGTGGTAGCGGATTAACCGCCGATTAATAAATATTAAAACCAATAGGTTTTAAATTGCTCAGGCTTAACAGAGGTGAGGGAGGATTTTAGGGGAGGGTCGGTGCCAAGAAACAAAAAAAACGCCGTTCGTACAAGCTACGATAATAAATTTACTTGCCGAAATTTTGAGCAGGGTCCTTAACCCCTTCAGAACTATTGAATTGGGAAGACTGACCCGGGGCAATGGAAAGGGTGTCCCAGGACTCTTTCCGGATCATTTTAGCCAGGAAAATGATTTGTCCCACATGATGTGGGAAATGCGCAAGCTGCCGGTTAATGGCATCAATCACGAACAAGGGCCACCTGTTTGAATTTTAGAAACCCTCCGCAGCGTCACTGCCTCGGTTATCCGCCACCGCTTCAAACTTTCCATTATCAAGTACGCGGATGATCTCTGTACGGCCGATACTTCCAATCTGGATTAGTTTATAACCCATGGCTGAAAGGCTGTCGGCCGCCTGTTTTGAAAATCCTTTTTCGATATAGACTTCATCCGGCAACCACTGGTGATGGAATTTTGGTTTGTATAAGGCATCCTCGGTGCTCATCCCGAATTCAATGATATTTATCAGGCTCTGGAATACGGAGGTCGGAATGGTAGTGCCGCCAGGTGTACCCAGTACAAGGAATGGTTTGTTATTTTTCAATACGATGGTTGGCGACATGGAACTGAGCATACGCTTGCCGGGCATAATTGAATTGGCATCACCACCAATCGCGCCAAACATATTCGGTACACCCGGTTTAATACTGAAATCATCCATCTCATTGTTTAAAAAAAAGCCGGCCCCACCTACCACAATTTTGTTGCCATACCCGCCGTTAAGCGTTGTGGTCACTGCAACCGCGTTTCCGTCCTTATCAATTACACTGAAATGCGTGGTCTCGAAACTTTCAGGAATGGCTCCCGGTTTTATCAGTGAACTCTTCCCCGCCACACCCGGTTGCCAGTCCTTCATCCGCTTCTTCAGGTAATCATCACTGGTCAGCACATCAACCGGTAATTTCCCGAAATCAGGATCTCCCATATATTCCGACCTGTCGGCAAAGGCCCTGCGTTCGGCTTCAGTCATCAGTTGTACCGATGCAGCAGTCTGGAAACCCATCCCCGCTATATTATGCGGTTCAGTCATTTTCATCATCTGGTGAACAAGCATTCCGCCACTGCTCGGGAGGGGCATGCCCACTACCTGGTAACCTTTATAATCAAATACATGGGCATCCCTGTTTTTTACCACATAGTTTTTAAGGTCGGCCTTTGTAATAATACCATTGCCCCGTTTCATCTCAGCCTCTATTAATGAAGCCGTTTCTCCCTCATAAAAGCCCGCCATTCCTTTATCCCTTATCCGTTCAAGCGTATGCGCAAGATCGGTCTGCACCAATGTGTCACCGGCCTTCCATCCCCGCTCTTTTACAAATACGGGTTGAACGGTGTTGAAACGCAGCAGGTCTGACTGCAATCCGTTCAATGATGCTGCCTCTTCTTCATTTATCGCAAATCCTTTTGCAGCCAGTTCAATTGCCGGTTGAATAATTTTACTGAAATCCAGCCGGCCATGACTTGCCGTGGCAAAAATCCCCGCAACAGATCCAGGCACCCCGCTGGCGAGATGTGTATACTGGCTCCGGTCGGTTCGGGCTTCCCCGGATGAATCGATGTACATGTCACGTCCGGCCGCACCCGGGGCCATTTCCCGGTAGTCGATCGCCAGTTTTTGTCCACCTGGCATTGTTGCCACCAGGAAACCACCACCTCCAAGATTTCCTGCTGCCGGGAAGACTACCGCAAGCGCAAGCTGGGTTGCCGCAGCGGCATCAAATGCATTGCCACCCATTTTCAGGATCGACAGACCCGACTTACTGGCCAGTGCATGTGCAGAAACAACCGCACCATTTTCGGCGAGTACTTTTTTGGTGGTGCTGTATTCAAAGGCGCTAAAAGGGAGACCAGTGTTTTTTGATGGCGATTTGCAGGATAACAGGACGAATAAAAAAACAAGGGCGTACGGCATACACTTCATCAGGGCAAACTTTTGTGAAAGATAGGCAAATGGGTTAAATATAGGAGATGAAAGGCTTCTTAACAACATACTTTATATTCGCTTTATAAATCGATTTGATGAAAAAATGCCTCGGCCTGTTTATTTCGATACTCCTGATACTTCCCTCGTTCTCACAGGCACCACCCCGGCCAACTTCTTCGGAAATGTACCTTTCCCTTCGTAAACTCAATGTGCTGGGATCAGTACTATATATTGCAGCCCATCCGGACGATGAGAACACACGTTTGATTACCTGGCTTTCGAAAGACCGGCTTTACCGTTCCGGATACATGTCGCTTACAAGGGGAGACGGAGGGCAGAACCTGATCGGGAATGAACAGGGGGTTGAACTGGGACTGATCCGCACCCAGGAATTACTGGCCGCGCGGCGGGTTGATGATGGTGAACAATTTTTTTCGCGTGCATACGACTTCGGCTTTTCAAAAAATCCACAGGAAACATTCACCAAATGGCCAAAGGATTCTATCCTCGCCGATGTGGTTTGGGTGATCCGCCGGTTCCAGCCCGATATTATTATCACCCGTTTTCCCAGTACCGGTGAAGGTGGTCACGGCCATCATACCGCTTCTGCAATCCTGGCAAATGAAGCATTTACCGCGGCTGCCGATCCAACGAGATTTACATCGCAACTAAAATATGTACGACCCTGGCAGGCAAAACGCGTATTGTGGAATGCTTTTAATTTTAGTGGCTCCATTGCAGAATCACCCGGACAGATCCTTGCGGATGTAGGCGGATATAATCCATTACTTGGTAAAAGTTACGGCGAGATTGCTGCAGAAAGCCGCAGCCAGCATAAAAGCCAGGGCTTCGGTGTGCCAGCCAGTCGCGGCGAATCGTTTGAAGCATTCCGCACTACCTCGGGACCCGCGCCCACGCGCGATATCATGGATGGTGTAGTTACAACATGGAGCCGTATCAGTAATGGGTTGCCTATCGAATCAGAGATCAGTAAAGTGATCGCGACATTTGACCTCTTACATCCGGAAAAATCAGTTCCCGGTCTGATCACGGTTTACCGCCTAATCGGACAATTACCCGAAGGGACCTGGAAGACACAGAAACTGAAAGAAGTGACGGAACTCATCAAAGAGTGCAGCGGGTTATTTATGGATGTAACGACCCAAACGCCGTTCGGCGTACAAACCGACTCCGTTATCGCCAACTTTGCAATGAACAACCGCGCCGGCGCAGATATAACACTGGAGCGCATTTCACTCGACCGGTTTGATACCATCTGGATGCAGAAGCTTGCACCCAACCGGAATGTTACCCTTAACCACAGCGTTTCTATCTTACCTGAAAAACCGGTCAGCCAGCCATACTGGCTCGAGAATAAAATGGAGCCCGGTTATTTTGCGGTGTATGACCAGTTGAAGATCGGCCAGCCTGATGTTGATGTCGCTTACAAGGCAAACTTCCGCATGAAGATCGACGGAGAGACTTTTGATTTCCAGGAACCGGTCCGGTATAAACATACCAATGCGGTAAAGGGTGAACTATATGAACCGTTTGTTGTGATTCCGCCGTTGACGATTACCACTTCTCCGGGTATGCTTGTTTTTCGTAAAGAAATCAAACAGGATAAGGCATTGCTGGTACAACTTAATGCCAACAAAAAAATCAATGAAACGGTGAAGGTTGAGTTAACAGGTGGTAATGAACATTTCGTTGCCATAGATTCAGCCCGGCCGGAGAAGTATGGCAGTGCTTCCTTCTCCTTCCCACTGTCAACACCGGCATACAAAGGAATGGAATCGGAAAAGTTTTTTTCCATGGCAAGTTACCGCAACCTGAATGACACGATCCATTCAAGCAGGGCCATCCGCGTTATCAACTATGATCATATTCCGCCCATCCGGTATTTCTTTTCCGACTATGCAACCGTGCTGGACATCGACCTGAAAATCTATAATAAAAAGATCGGTTATATTATTGGCGCGGGCGATAAAGTGCCGGAAGCACTGGAACAAATGGGTTACGATGTCACCATCCTTTATGAAAAAGATGTGGCAAAAATGAATCTCTCCCAGTTTGATGCAATCATTACAGGTGTGCGTGCATACAATACCAATGAATGGATGAATACCTGGTATGCCAAACTGATGAAGTATGTACAGGAAGGAGGCAACCTTATTGTCCAGTATAATACCAACAGCAATATTGGTCCGGTACGTGCGAAAATCGGTCCTTATAATTTCGATATCGGCCGCACACGTGTAACCGATGAAAATGCAGAAGTGCGTATACTCAATCCGCAACATCCGGTACTTAATTTTCCCAATAAAATCACGCAGAAAGATTTTGAAGGATGGGTGCAGGAACGCAGTATTTATCACGCGGCCAATTTTGATAAATCCTTTGAAACTGTTTTTTCGATGAACGATCCTGGTGACGCTCCCGATGCGGGAAGCCTGGTGATCGCTAAATATGGTACGGGTTATTTTACCTACACGGGACTTGTATTTTTCCGGGAATTACCTGCCGGGGTGCCGGGTGCCTACCGTTTACTGGCAAACCTGATTGCACTAAACAAAAAGAAACCGATCTAGTGGCGGGATGCGATAAATAAAATTATTATGGAGAACAGAAAGAAAGGTGTTACCCGGGGCGAAATATCTTTTATTATTGCGATCATTCTTGGGTTGGCGCTGGGGATATTGATAAGACGGGTGCGACTGGGATTATTACTTGGCCTGGTTATCGGAAGTATGATTGTCTTCCTTGGCTGGGTTACCATAAAAAAACGCAGTTGAAAAAAAACGATGACGATAAAGTCCCGCTGTTCAGGTCATGGACAGGCTGGTATGTATTTGTACTGGTTGTACTCGTACTGCTGGTGATCCTGTTCTACCTGATGACTCAATATTTTGCATGAATATAGTTGACTGGATTATACTTGTTGTAACGCTTGCCGGTATTGCGGGGTATGGTTTTTATAAAAGCCGGACCTCGCGCAATCTCGATGGATATTTCCTGTCGAACCGGACCATGCCCTGGTGGCTGATCCTGCTGAGTATCATGGGTACCCAGGCCAGCGCAGTGACCTTTCTTGCATTACCCGGACAGGCTTACACCGATGGTATGCGTTTTCTCCAGTATTATTTTGGACTGCCTATCGCTGCCGTGATTGTATGCATTACGTTCGTACCGGTATTCAGCAGGCTCAAGGTTTACACGGCATATGAATTCCTGGAAACAAGATTTGACGTACGCACCCGGGCACTTACCGCCTTCCTGTTCCTGGTACAACGGGCATTGTCGACCGGCATCAGCATCTTTGCACCTTCCATCATTTTATCGACACTGCTGGGGTGGAATATTTATCTCACCAACCTGGTAATGGGCGGACTGCTGATCACCTATACCGTTACCGGTGGCGCCCGCGCCGTAGCTTATACCCAGAAAATCCAGATGATCATCATATTTACAGGTATGTTCCTGGCTGGTTATTATGTGGTGCATAACCTGCCTGCACAGATCGGATTAACTGATGCACTTGAAGTGGGCGGAAAAATGGGAAGAATGAACGTGATCACCAGCGGTGTGAAGAATGGATACTTCGACTGGAGTGACCGTTACAATATAATCAGTGGTACAATCGGCGGTTTTTTCCTGCTCCTATCTTACTTCGGAACGGATCAGTCGCAGGTAGGCCGTTACCTCACGGCAAAAAACAATACCGAAAGCAGGCTGGGTTTACTTATGAATGGTCTGGTAAAAATACCCGTCCAGTTTTTTATTTTATTACTGGGTGTGCTGGTTTTTACTTTCTACCAGTTTAACCAGTCGCCTGTTTTTTTTAATGAGAAAGAAATCTCGCGACTTGAATCTTCCGGTTACGGTGACTCTGTCCGGATCCTGCGGGATCGCTCTTCCGAAATCCAGCTAAGCCGCGATTCAATACTTGGATTCTATGCAAAAACAAAGGATGCTGCAAGCCTGGATGGACTCCGGACATTACAGGCTGGGAGTGACAGTATCCGCACGCAGGTGAAAGCCATGATCAAAAAAAACGGCGGGGATGATAATGATACGAACTATATCTTCCTGCGTTTTGTAATGGACTACCTGCCCGTGGGACTGGTAGGCTTACTGATAGCTGTTATCTTCCTGGCTTCCTGGAGCAGTGTGGCTGCGGCATTGAACTCACTTGCATCAACCAGTGTGGTGGACTTCCATAAACGGTTTATAAAAAAAGATTGCAGCGCAGAAGAAGATTATTCCATGGCGCGCTGGTACACATTTGGCTGGGGCGTGTTTTGCGTGGTTGTCGCCATGTTTGCATATAATATTGGAAACAGCCTGATCGAAGCGGTAAATATCCTTGGGTCACTTTTCTACGGAACTATACTTGGTATTTTCCTGGTGGCATTTTACCTGAAAAAAGTGGGTGCCAAAGCGGTGTTCGTTGCTGCTGTTATTGCAGAACTATTGGTGGTGGCCATGTTCTGGTTGTCGGAGCATGGTTACCTGGGACTTGGTTTCCTCTGGCTTAACGCAATCGGATCACTTGCTGTAATCATACTGGCGTGGATCCTCCAGCAATTCATAAAAGAAAAAGCGAAACCACTGGCCTGAACATAAACGCTCCGTTTGTTTATTAAAATATTAATTACTGCGGTATCCGTATCCATGCGGCTGGTATCTCCGCTACGTTCGGTGATCCGGATCTTGTTTGCAAAAATTATTACCGTAGAGTTTTGGAATAGCTTGCAAAAAAAGGCCCGTTCATTTGAACAGGCCTTTCAAAAATATTGATGTCCGGGTTATTTCGACAGCTCTTTCAGCAGTTTATCGTTTAAACGAACATAATCGTTATTTCCGGCTTTAAGAGCCAGTTCCCTCGAACGTCCGGCTGCTGCTTTTGCTTCCTGGTTTTTACCCAGTTTTGCCAGGCAATTAGCCCATTGGTGCTGGACCCAGAATGCATCTGGTTGTGCTTCTACGGCCTTGTTGAACCAGGTAAGCGCCTGGTTAAGGTCCTTACCGTTAGCCATATAATAAGAAGCTGCCCCGAAGTAATCAGGTTTAGCCGTCTTCATGTTCTCTTCAATGGCAGCCATTACTTTACTGTCAACATCAGTAACGATCGGGAGGGTAACCATACTCTTATCCCAGGTTATCTGGAGATCAACCGAAGAAGGCGTTACATTGGCAAACTGGATTGTAAAACTTTCCACCGCTTTTTTAGGTTTGGAAACCTCTACTGCAATGCGTAACACATCCATGTCCTTTTTGTATGCAGAAGGACTGGTTACGTTTGTTTGTTTGGTAATGATCAGGTCCCAGGTTTTTTTATGCGGGATCGAAAGCAGGCCATATTTTCCTGCAGGTACTGCAATACCGGCAATAGTTACCGCATCAGAAAAAGTCAGCGTTGTGGCACCGTTGGCACCGGTCCGCCATACTGAATCAAATGGTACGATATCACCGAAGATCTTGCGGTTGCGGACATTTGGCCGGGAATAGGTCAGTTCAATGGAACCAACCCCGAATTCCTGCTTTACCGTTTGTCCCGTACTTGGTGAAGGGGTTTTCAACTGTGCATCAACGACTGTAAGGCAGGCAAGGGCCAATACAGCCAACAATAATTTTTTCATTTTAGTTTGTTTTAGGAACCGCGAAGGTAGAAGAATTGGACTAGAACGTGATGGTTACTGTGGTGCGGCCCGCTTTTGTTTTGCGTCTCCATTTCGGACCTTCTTTTAACAGCCGGATAGCTTCCTGGTCGCAGCTTTCGCAAAGCGAGCGGACAACCGTGATATTTACTGGGGCTCCTTTCTGGTCTACCTCAAAACTAAGCTCCACTTCGCCGTTCTGGGTGGGGCGCGATTTCACAGATTCAGGTACCTTAAGATTATTCACTATGTACATGTCGTAGTTATGCCAGCCATCTACGGGTTCCGGTTCCTCCAATACCATATTGCTGTTCCGGGGCCGTCCGGCATTACTTTTTTGCCGGATGATTACCAGGTCTGTTGCCCTGTCACTTGCTTCCTGCATCACAATCGTGTTTTCTAACTGCTGCGATCCGTTACGCAATCCGATTGACTGGCTTTCAAATCCAAGTGAGCGGACGCGGACGTCCAGAACAGAATCCGGCGAGGTCAATACAAAATTACCACGGGCATCACTATATGTTCCAACATTATCCTGCATGTTGGTGATATTGGCAAAGGGTAATGCATTGTTACTTTCATCGAGAATACGGCCTCGGAAAATATTTGCATTTTGTTGTTGAACGCGGTTTGCAGCTAATGATTCTGAATCTTCCTGTGGTTTCACCACGCTACTGTTGTTCTGTTTGAATTTTGCGGAGTAACCTTTCCTGGACTTCGCATCATCAACATCAAGACCCGGCGCACGACCACTTAGTGATTTGTTTTCGCGGGCTTCAACCTGTGCAAAGCCGGATGTTTCCTCAATCCGGGGATTGGGGTTGGCCCGGGCTGTTATGGAATCACCGGCGTTAATCCTTTGCGTTCCATATCCAACTACATTTTTGTCTGCCACAGGTGAAACCGGTGGATTAATCCGGACTCCATTTCTGTTGATAACCGCTGCGGTTAACGTATCAGTCAGACCTCCGCTTACAGATCTTTTTAATGTATCATCAGGACCAGCGATGTTGTCGGTAAAGTTAGCCTTTGTAGAATCAGCTATCGCGCGTTCTTCCTCACTGACCGATGGCGTACTGGTGCCGGGTTCTTTTGTTTGTCTCAATGCAATATTTCCGGACTTGTTATTAAATCCGAACTGATACACCAGGAAGGCTGCGCCAAAAACAAGGATCGCCATGGCTGCCACGCGCAGCCAGGCAAAATTCTTCCTGTTCTCCAGTTGCAGGGGGATCACTTTCGGATCGGTGGTGCGTTGCTGTAAACGTTCGCTCAGATCAGTCAGGTCATCATTCAGTGAGGAGGTGGCCAAAACATAGCCTTCCAGGGCATCGGCAAGGAAGGGATCATCAAGCGATGCCTTTTCCAGCTCGTGCATTTCGGCCGCACTCATTCTTCCCTGATGATATCTTTCAATATCAGCTGCGGAATACTGATGTATGTGTTGATCCTTTGCCATAATCTTAATCTGCGTGTACTTTCTGTTCTTCTTTTTCCATACAGTTTTTCAGGTTTCGTCTTCCATTCTGGATAAAACTCCGCACCTGGTTCCATTCGATCCCCGTTTCTGCCACAATCTCATTGTAACATTTACCATCCAGGTAAAAAAGACGGATACTGCGTTGCTGGTCGCCCGTTAACTGGTCAAGGCAGCCTTCCAGCCTTTTAAAATTTTCTTCCTTTTCGAAGACAGCATTCAGATGCACGGTTTCTTCGTTTTGCATAAGATCGGCATTGAATTCCACCGTTTTGAGATTCCGGGGTGTCCGGAGCTGCATCAGGCAATGGTTTTTTGCCACCTGGTGAAGCCAGGCCCTGAAATTATCCACCGTATGTTTCCGCAATTTAGAGACCAGTTCCTCAAATACCTGCATCACGGCATCCTTTGCGGCTTCGGGCTCTTTAAAATATTTCAGGCAGACCCCATATACCAGTTCCATATACCGGGAATACAGTTCTCCGAGCACGGCCATATCTCCTGTATCGCGGTACAGGTCCGCCAGTTCCTTATCTGAGGAGGCCGACCGGTTGTTATTTGAAAGGAATGACACGGGATAAAAATAATGAATAAGACCGACAAAAGATTATCACCCTTATGTAATCAACCTAAACCCTGCATCTTGATAAAAACTAAAACATATGAAACGAATACTTTTTATGCTGGTGCCGGTCCTGCTGATCCTGATTGCATTCCGGCCAGATACTCCGATTGAAGTAACAGGAACAGTAAGGGATGAAACGGGTGCAGTTATCGCTGGTGTAATAATTACCGTAAAAGGAACATCTACAACGGTTGGTTCCGGCGCAGACGGAAAATATACTATCAAGGCTCCGGCCAACAACTCAATCCTTGTTTTTTCCATGATTGGTTTTTCGGGACTGGAAGAAAAGATCAATGGCAGGTCAGTTATTGATGTGGTATTGATAAGTGCAGGCAAAAGTCTCGAGGAAGTAGTTGTAACAGGTTATGGGATACAACGGAAAACGTCCATTACCGGTTCAGTTTCGCGGGCTGAAAAGAGCCGCCAGTATGCACCCATGGCCTCCGCGCCAGACATGGATCCAGCCATGCATAATTATAAAATCGACAAAGACCAGATTGCAGGCACCGATGATGAGTTTAATACTGAGGACTACGATCATATTGTTGAAAACCGTTTTGTCCCTACTACGGGTTACCCTCTTTCCACTTTTTCCATTGATGTAGATGCTGCTTCTTACAGCAATGTGCGCCGGATGTTAAACGACGGCGAATTACCTCCTGCCGGTGCTGTGCGTATCGAAGAAATGATCAATTATTTTAAATATGATTACGCACAACCAACCGGTGATGCACCATTTGCAATCCATACCGAGATGGCTGTTGCACCCTGGAATAACAAACATCAACTGGTGCTGATCGGATTGCAGGGCAAAAAAATCCCGATGGAAAACCTGCCCGCATCCAACCTGGTTTTCCTGATTGATGTATCGGGTTCGATGGATGATCCGGATAAACTGGGACTGGTGAAGTCTTCATTAAAAATGCTAACTGACCAGTTACGTCCGCAGGACCGCGTATCCATTGTGGTGTATGCAGGTGCTGCAGGACTGGTTCTCCAACCAACATCCGGTTCACAGAAAAATAAAATTAAGGAAGCATTGGAAAAACTGGATGCGGGCGGTTCTACCGCGGGTGGTGAAGGTCTGCGCCTGGCCTACAAAACGGCTCGTGAGCAATTTAAAACTGGTGGTAACAATCGCGTGATCCTTTGTACTGATGGTGATTTCAATGTAGGGGAAAGCAGCGATGATGCAATGGAGAGACTGATCGAAAAGGAGAGGAAGAGTGGTGTATTCCTTACCGTACTGGGTTATGGAATGGGAAACTATAAAGATAATAAAATGCAGAAGCTGGCCGACAAGGGTAATGGTAACCACGCGTATATCGATGGTATCAGTGAAGCCCGTAAAGTGCTGGTGAGTGAATTTGGTGGCACCTTATTTACTATTGCAAAAGATGTGAAACTGCAGATTGAATTTAACCCGGCGAAGGTCCAGGGTTACCGGCTGATCGGTTATGAAAACCGGATGCTTGCCAAAGAAGATTTTAATGATGATCTCAAGGATGCAGGTGAGCTGGGAAGCGGGCATACGGTTACTGCCTTGTATGAAATAATCCCGGTTGGTGTTAAAAGTGAATTCCTCGACAAGGTTTCGGTTGATCCCTTAAAATATAGCGATAATAAACCAGCACTGGTAAGTGTTGGCGATGAAGTAATGACCATCAAATTCCGTTATAAGGAACCGGCAGGTGATGTCAGCAAACTGATTACCCATCCGGTGTCCGACAAAAAGAACCCGGCCGGCACCACATCAGCCAATTTCCGTTTTGCGGCTTCGGTAGCGGAGTTTGGGATGCTGTTACGGAATTCGGAATTTAAATCGGACGCGAGTTTCAGTAATGTATTGAAAAATGCGAGAGCCGCCAGGGGTACGGATCCGGAAGGTTACCGGTCAGAATTTATCCGTCTTGTCCAGGACGCAGAATCACTGACAGCTTCAGTGCCAGCCAGGACTGACGCTCCCCTGAGTGTTCGTTAGATAACTGTAACAAAAATACGACTGGACGCGTCTTATAAACAGTAATCATTGACAGCCGGTTAATGATCCGGGGCTGGTTTTTACCGGCCCCTCCTTATTTCAAAGATTCTCGAGGTCATTGAGGTCTTTTGATCTTCCGGAAGAATTTTTTGCTTTTATCAGGTCATTTTTGTGAATAGTTCTGATATTTAGAGAATCATCTTCAAAAATAACCGCGTTGTTAAAAGCTGTTTGAAAGTCCAGGCCTTGAACTTTAACCATTATGTCGATTGCAACAGGTGGACGACCAAACGTGAATACATCCCAATTTGGATGTGAAAGAAAATTTTGTTCAGTCATGTCGAAAACCGGCATGCCAAAATTGGAGAAAGCATCCTTAAGGCGTTGGTAATTTTCTGAACTCCGCTCAACCCAGATGTCCATATCTCCGGTAGTCCTCGAATATCCATGAAGAATTACAGAAAATCCTCCAACAAGGAGATACCTGACATTATTTGAATTCAGAGAGGCTAAAAAATCTCTAAAATCATCATTAAAAATATTTGCCAAAGCTAGGTTCTTGATTTTGCTTTAAATGCTGTTTTGTCCATTCGGGGTATGTTATCTTCAGCGTAATTAAAAGCTTTGCTGTTAAGATAAGCTGCTATTTTCAGCCTTTCCCGCCAACTGATTGATTTGTAGAACGCTGAGTGATCGGCTGCTTCTGCAGCGGTCTGCGCTTTGAATTGTGTACGATCTAAAGAATATTCTGGCATTTTCAAATCTACCATTTTTTTTTCACCTCATTTATGGAAGGCCGGATGGAAATCTTCCAGGGTCTTTCTCAGGAACTCACGATCCAGATGGGTATAGATTTCAGTCGTAGTAATGCTTTCATGGCCCATCATCTCCTGCACCGCGCGAAGGTCGGCCCCGCCCTCCACCAGGTGGGTGGCAAAGGAATGCCTGAACGTGTGGGGAGATACTGTTTTCCGAATCCCTGCTTTGCCGGTCAGGTCCTTAATGATCAGGAAGATCATTACGCGTGATAACCGCGTACCGCGACTATTGAGAAAAACAATGTCTTCATTACCGGGTTTTGGAGTTATATGGATCCGTTGTTCCTTTTTATAAAGATTAAGATACCGGATGGCATCACTGCCAATGGGAACCAGCCGTTCCTTATCACCCTTACCAATCACCCTGATAAAACCGACATCAAGGTATAACTGGGAAAGCTTCAGGTTAACAACTTCACTTACACGGAGACCACAGCTGTACATTACTTCCAGGATCGCTTTATTCCGGCCACCTTCTTTTTTACTCAGGTCGATCACTGTTATGATCTGTTCGATCTCCGAAAAACTCAGGATATCGGGAAGTATCCTTTTTAATTTCGGGCTTTCCAGCAACACCGTTGGATCGGTGGTACAGATCTGCTCCAGCAGGCAATATTTATAAAATGCCTTGATCCCTGAAATAATCCTGGCCTGCGATGCGGCCGTCATTCCAAGTCCACCGATCCATTTCAGGAAACGCTGAAGGGTAGCGAGATCCAGGTCTCCTGGTTTCAGCGCATCGCCGGCTTCTATAGCCAGGAACTGCGTTAATTTATCGATATCACGCAGGTAGGCTTCCACTGAATTATCTGACAGCGATTTTTCCAGCAGGAGATAAGCCTTAAATCCTTTTTTAATTGAATCCCACATGGAACTGTTTACCTCACTTGAGCGTGATATCCTTTTGGAATACCTTCCATTCGTTATTGATTTTGACCTTCGCCCACATACTGGTGGGTGTCACATTCACCGAATCCACCGATTCATGCATATGATCATAGTCGATCTCAACGCGCTGGCCAAAGGTCATTAATGCCTTCTTACCTGTTGCCATATCTTCAGCAAACAGGTTACCCCGGTCCGAATAAACAGCAAGGCCTGCCGCCACTTTGAACTTGGGATCAAATGGATTCATTGCACTGCTGATTGCATTTACACTTACATAACTGCTGTAGGGAATCCTGACAAGGTAACCCCGACCGGTAGCGCAATCATTAAATGAAAGCCAGGCATAACTGGTATCCTTAATAAAACAAGATACGGCTGCAGGGTTCAGTTTAACGGGTTTTCCTGCCAGGTCATTGATATTTGCCTGACGTACCACTCCCATATCCGTATAACTCCAGCTGATCGTATCTGCGTTACAGTTACTGGCGCTGATATAAACATAGGGGTTTAATTTACTGTTATTATCAACAAATTTCATACTGTCCTTTACGCAGATCGTGTCACAAACGGGAGCAGGTCCGCCCGCATCCGACTTGCAGGAGGTAAGGAAGGAAATAAAAAAGCAAACGAAGACCAGGGCAGTCAGTACTTTCATAATTATTGGGGTTGAGTGGAAACAAATGTAACCAATGATGTTGCGGAAACAAAATTCTTTTACCTTCGGATATGGATGAAAAACAACCGGTCGATCTGTTGCTTTTTAAGGAAAAAGCAAAGGAACATAAACGGGGGATGAAAAGATTCCTCTCAAAACTGGAGTCATTGCCAACAGGAAAGGTCAATGTTGTAACCGTTGAACTGGAAAAAAAGGTTTGGGAAGAAGTGGATTGCCTTTCCTGCGCAAACTGCTGCAAAACCATGACCCCTACTTTCACTGACCGCGATATGAAAAGGATCTCCCGGCACCTGGGCGAGTCGGTTGAAGACTTTAAAAAGAAATGGTTAAGGAAAGAACGTAAAGCAGATGGTGACTGGATCAATCGCAAAGAGCCCTGCCAGTTCCTCAACCTGACAGATAATAAATGCAGCATCTATGAAGTACGGCCGGCTGATTGTGCGGGCTTTCCCCACCTGGGAAAAAATATGAAAGGATATGCGCACGTCCATAAACAGAACCTGGAATATTGTCCCGCCACTTACCGTATGGTAGAACTGATGGTAGCAAACAGTAACCGGTTTTTCCCGGTGGCCGTTAACCGCAGTATTTCCAAATGAGACTGGCTCTTTAACTTTAAAAGAATGCCCGGTGTTTCGGGATCAGAGCGCCGTTGCATTGTCTCAATAAGATTTATAGATGCCCGGTGCATCGTCATCAGATAAAAACATCTTCCAGGAAATAATATTCCGGTTCTGCACCATAAAAAAAAGTTATTGCCAGGATATCATACTGGATCCAGCGAAAACCTGGTCGGAAATTGAGATAGGCCTGGGCAGCAATCTTCAGCCGGCGGAATTTGCCGCGTGTTACCGCATCTTCGGGATAACCGAATGGTGATGCATACCTGGTCTTCACTTCTACAAAATGTAAGACGTCCTTTTTAAGAACAACCACATCGATCTCGTACCGCCCGTATCGCCAGTTGTAATCGAGCACCTCATATCCTTCATTTTTTAACCAGGCCCTTGCAAGAATTTCACCCAGTTTCCCAAGTGTATTGTGAAGGGCCATGACTTATCTTTACGCCCAAGTTAAAAAAACAATTATGACAGGCATTGGTGAATTAACGGGTACGGTGAAGAATTATGACTGGGGTGGCACGAGTTTTATCCCGAAACTTCTGGGAGAAACACAGAAGGCTGACCGGCCGGAAGCAGAGTACTGGCTGGGCGTACATCCACAGGCAGATTGTAAAGTGATCAGTCCCGATGGAAGCACCACCTTGCTGCGCGATTATATTTCACTGGATCCCGGGCAGCGACTGGGAACAAAGGTCAACCACGATTTTGGAAATATACCCTATCTGCTGAAGGCACTTGATGTAAAAGACATGCTCTCCATCCAGGTGCACCCGAATAAAAAAGCAGCTGTAATAGATTTTGAAAGGGAAGAAAACCTGGGCATTCCACTTACCGATCCCAAACGCAACTATAAGGACCGGAACCATAAACCGGAGCTGATGGTTGCCATGGGTGAATTCTGGTTATTACATGGGTTTAAACCGGAGGACAGGATGAACGCGATCCTTTCTTCTGTAAAGGAGTTAAATTTCCTGCAACCGGTTTTTGAATCGGGCTCGTACAGCGGCCTCTATGAATATGTGATGAAGTTACAGCAGGCTGAAGTGAATCTCCGCCTGCGCCCGCTGCTTGATCGTATCCTGCCCCTCTATAAAGCTGGTAAACTAGAACGTTCATCGGAAGATTTCTGGGCTGCCCGGGCCGCTCTTACTTTTTCGGAAACAGACCGCGGGATTTTTTCGGTTTATCTCTTCAATGTGGTAAGGACCGAAAAAGGTCAGGCCGTATTCCAGGATGCCGGCATTCCGCATGCCTATCTCGAAGGCTGGAATGTGGAGATCATGGCGAGCTCTGACAATGTGCTGCGCGGAGGACTTACCAACAAACATGTGGATGTGGACGAACTCCTCAAACATGTGGTTTGCCAGCCCACGCATCCACAGCTGCTCACGGGCGAACGGAAGGGAAAGGAAATTGTGTATAAAACCCCGGCTCCGGATTTCGAACTGAGTGGTTACGAACTCGAAAAAGGGGAGGAAGTGATTGTACAACCAACAACCGCCGAAATCTTCCTGTTGATTGAAGGGTCGGTAACCCTCCACAGTAATGGGTCAACGGTTGATTTATACCCCGGCAAGCCGTCAGGGATAATTTTTCCGGGAAACGAAGTGCGAATCCTGGCAAATGGAAATTCTTTATTATATAAGGCCTCTGTTCCCGCCTGATCAGAATTATTGATTAATTTTGTTTTGAAATAAAAGAATATGAAAGGAAATAAAACGATCCTGGTAGCATTTGTACTTCTCCTGGTTGTTTCAGCGCTGTACCGTGTTATACCTGGACTTCCCGCTGGCCTTGCCCCCCAACTGGCGATGGCCATTTTTGGAGGTGCTGTTTTTTCCAACAGGAAATGGGCATTGATGATCCCAATCCTTTCCCTGTTCCTTTCAGATCTACTTTTCCATTTTTTATTTCTTGGCGGATTGGCTCCGGTACCGGGTTTTTATGAAGGCCAGATTAGTAACTATATCCTTTTCGTATTACTTACTTTCTATGGTTCCTTGATGAAAAACAGGCGCCCGCTCAATATTGCCTTCTTTGGTATTTCGGGTTCTGTGATTTTCTTCCTCGCGTCCAACTTCCTGGTGTGGATCAATGGTGCGGGTTTTATCCGTCCCAAAACATTCGACGGACTGATGCTTTGTTATGGTGATGGTCTTGCCTTCTACCGCGACTATGGCTGGATCCCGGGATTTGGTGCCAATTTCATCATAGGTGATTTGATCTGGTGTGCAGTATTATTCGGTTCCTATTATCTGATAACCCGTCAGACTGTCAAAAGCAGAAACACTCAGATGGCCTGATAGCCTGCCGGAATCAATTCATATAATTGATCAGCCCAGCGATTTTTCATAACCTTCATCAATCAGCAGGTTTTTTCCATCTGCCGCAGTAGTGGCCAGTTCATCACAACGGTTGTTGAATGGATTATCTGCGTGACCCTTCACCCAGTTCATGGTGATGGTATGTTTCTGTGCAAGCAAATGATATCGGGTCCAGAGATCACTATTTTTTTTACCTCCTTTAAAACTGGTGGCGATCCAGTTTTTAAGCCATCCTTCCTTGATTGCACGGACCACATACTGGCTGTCTGAAAAAATATTCAGGTGCATTCCTTCTTTTTTCATTGCTTCCAGTGCTGCAATGACGGCCATCAGCTCCATCCGGTTATTGGTGGTAAGGCGATATCCCTTTGAGAGTTCTTTACGGTGGGAGCCAGCCATCAGGATGGTGCCATAACCGCCCGGTCCGGGGTTACCCCTTGCAGACCCATCTGTGTAAACGGTGATCGGTGAAGACATATTCTATTTAAAAATGGATTGGATTAAATGGGTCAGACCTGGAATACTCCCACATTAAATTCTTTCACAGTTGGATTATTATTTGCTGCCCTGATCCCTTCGGAGATCAGACGCCGGGTATCCAGTGGATCGATGATCTCGTCGACCCATAACCTGGCTGCTGCATAATACGGACTTGTTTGTTTTTCATAACGACCCCTGATCTCATCTAGCAACGCATTCTCTTCTTCCTTGCCCAGCTCTTTTCCCTTCGATTTCATACCTGCGACCTGGATCTGCAACAAGGTACTGCTGGCCTGGTCGCCACCCATCACGGCTATTTTTGCCGAAGGCCAGGCATAGATAAAACGGGGATCATAAGCCTTTCCACACATGGCATAATTACCCGCTCCATAAGAATTGCCGGTGATGATGGTGATCTTGGGTACCACTGAATTGGCTACGGCATTTACCATTTTTGCCCCATCCTTAATAATACCCGAATGTTCGCTCCGGCTGCCCACCATGAATCCGGTAACATCCTGCAGGAATACAAGCGGGATTTTTTTCTGGTTGCAGTTCATGATAAAACGGGCTGATTTATCGGCACTGTCATTGTAAATAACGCCACCCAGCTGCATTTCACCTTTTGCATTTTTTACGATCTTTCGCTGGTTGGCCACAATACCCACGGCCCATCCATCGATTCGGCCATAACCGCAAACAATTGTTTTCCCGTATTCTTCCTTGAACTCTTCAAAAGAGGAATCGTCCACCAGTCTTTCAATTATCTCCATCACATCATACGGCTTGCCGTCCATTGTAAACACCTGGTATAATTCCTTTGGGTCTTTTTTTGGCAGCGATGGGGTGATGCGGCTGAAACCCGCATTAGGCTTATCTCCCAGCAATGACATCGTTTTTTTTATGTGGTCAAGGCATTCGTGTTCCGTTTTAAATATATGATCGGCAATACCACTGATCTGTGCATGGGTAGCTGCGCCTCCCAATGTTTCTGCATCTGTATCTTCTCCAATTGCTGCCTTCACCAGGTAGGGTCCGGCCAGGAATATTGATCCGGCATTCTCCACCATCAGCACTTCATCACTCATCACAGGTAGATAGGCCCCGCCTGCCACACAGGCACCAAGTACTGCAGCAATCTGCAGGATACCCATGCTGCTCATCTGCGCATTATTGCGGAATACCCGGCCAAAATGTTCCTTATCCGGAAAAATTTCATCCTGCAGTGGAAGGTATACTCCCGCACTGTCCACCAGGTAAATCACCGGAAGATGGTTTTCCATAGCAATCTCCTGTAACCGGAGATTTTTTTTACCGGTAATGGGAAACCAGGCACCGGCTTTCACTGTCTGGTCGTTTGCAAGGATCACGCATTGCCTGCCACTGATATAACCCAGACCGGCAACCGTGCCGCCCGCCGGGCATCCGCCATCTTCCATATACATCCCGTATCCGGCAAATGAACCGATTTCAATAAATGGCTGGTCCTCATCAAGGAGGTAACTGATGCGTTCCCGGGCGGTAAGTTTATTTTTTTCCTTCTGCCTTTCGATAGCTTTCTTTCCTCCGCCCTCCATAATCTTTTCCAGTTTCTGGCGGCGGTCGCTCAGGGCCATCCGCATATTGTCGTCGTTCCTGTTCTGGTCGATTGTATTCATAATTGGCCGTTAGCTGGCAAAGATAGGGTGAAGGGCTGCGCAAAAAAAAGGCAGCCCGGAGGCTGCCTTATCATGGGAATAAGATGGTCTTAGTTAAATGTATATCTCAAACCAAGCTGGCCCTGGAATCTTGATCCGAAAGTCATACTCCATGGTTTCTGACCGGGAGTAAAATTGTAGCCTGTACCCGGTGCAAGACCGCCAACCCTGTTGTTGACAACGGTAAGTAAACTATAGGCCTGGTTTGTAACTGTGAACTGACGTCCTGCATTTCTGTCAATCAGGTTGGTCAGGTTAAACACGTCAAACGTAAATTGGAGGTCATGTTTTTTTGTGCCTGTCATTATAAAGAAATCCTGTGTGAAACGCGCGTCAACAACATGTTCCCATGGTGAACTTCTTCCATTACGTTCTGTGAACTTGCCCTTTCTTTTCCTGAGATAGGGATCATTCTCGATATATTGCAGGAAGAGTTCAGATTGCTGGGCCGCGGTGAAGAGAACAGCATTGCCTGAAGAGTTCAGCAAATCGATAAAGTGGATCTGGCTGGCGTCTTCCGGTACATACATCAGGTCATTCCCAAAACGCCCGTCACTGTTAAGATCGCCATTCACCAGGTAGGTGAATACCTGTCCCGAGTTTCCGGAATAGAAAAGTGAAATGGATGTCTTCAGGTGTTTCACGTATTCAATAGAATAGGAGAAGATCCCTGTGATCCGGTGTTTCAGTAAATAATTGGAATTGGCATTACCGGCATTGTTGGGATCGCCGATCACCTGGACAAATTCCCAGTTGGAAAGTGCGGTAGAACTCGCACCTGGATTTACATCTGTGGCAAGCTGGTAGTTGTAACTGGCCTGGGCAAATAAATGTTTGGTTGTTTTATTCAGTGTAACGCCAAAATTTGCAGTATATCCTTTATTGGTATTGGAAATCAGCAGTGCGTTGGTAATATTTTTATTGATCCTTCTTCCATTGGTAGAATCAGAATAGGCGATGCGTTTGTCGAACCCGTTGTTGAATACAGGATTAACAAGGCCAACGGGCGGTGTCAGGTTAATGTCCTGGTAGAATACATTATTCAATGTTTTGGAAAAAAGCGCTTCCACCGTGGCGTTGATACCACCCGGAAGTTTTGCATCAACTGCCAGGTTAAAACGTAATACCTGGGGAAGTTTGAAATCCTTGTCGATCAGGTCAACCTCAAATGTATTACCAGCTGAACCGATATTGCTTTGCTGGTCAGGATTCGGATTGAATCCAAGGCCATCGTTGACGGTGAAAGGTGGTACGGTAGGACTATTGTCTGTTTGTGAAGTTGTACTAAGCAACAAGCCGGTATTACCGAACTGGTTGGACAACCATACAAATGGAACTCGACCCGAAAATATACCCGCGCCACCCCTGAAAATGAGGCTCCGGTCACCTTCTATATCATAATTGAAACCAACCCTAGGGGCAAACAGCAATTGTCCGTCGGGTGTATTGGTGGTGCTGAACCTGCTTCCAAACGTAGAGTCTACTACAGGGTTGAAGGCTGGTTTGGTAATAATCTGTGGAATGTCCAGGCGCACACCATAGGTTAACCTGAATTTAGGATTGACCTGGAATTCATCCTGGGCATAAAAACCATACTGCGCTGCCTTGAATTCAGCAGCAGGTCTTGGGTCCGCTGCCTTGTTGGCCGAGAACGTAACATCAAATTGCCTTGGCTGGTTTGAATTAAAATTGGCCTGGTTGGCAAAACGCCATCTGCCGTTCAGGTTATTGATAAACAGGTTCCTGAATTTGAAAAACTCGTTATGCGTACCAAAGGTGAAAGTGTGTTTCCCTTTGAAGAGTTTTACGTTATCGGTGATCTCAAAGATATCCTGGTCAAGTTCATTGGCAGTTGAACTTCTTTCCGATCCGAACTGGATAGTCTGGGCACCCTGGAAGATTTCCACTGATGGAAATAATGCACCTGAAGTGCTTCGGGAATCACGGATCCGGTGCAGACCCAGGATCAGGTTATTGGACACTGCATTGGTAAACCGGCTTCTCACTTCCACCACACTGATGTTCTGTGTGTTGTTGAAACGATAGGTATTATTTCCAAAACGGAACAGGGTGTTGGACCTGGTAATGTTATCGTCGAAGGCCTTGATATAGTTGTGACGCGCTACCACGCTGTGTTTCTTGTTGATATTCCAGTCGGCCCGGGCAAATACCTTGTTACTGTGCGTCTCGGCGTCAATCGGACCAAAACTTCCTACATCATAACCGAAACGCGATTGTACATCGTTGGCCAGTTGCTGGGCTGCAGCCACGGTAAGTACTGCACCATCATCACCGGCATTGAAGATGGTTGGAGCGGTGCGGCGTGCCAGTTCACCATTTGCGAAGAAGAATAGTTTATTCTTGATGATGGGTCCGCCGAAACGGATACCATATTGTTTGTCAGAAAATTTAGTGGACTTTATCCGTGAAACCGGATCCTTACCAATTGTATTCTGGTTTCTATAGAAATAATAAACCGACCCTTCCACATTATTTGTACCTGAACGGGTTACCGCATTAATTCCTGCACCGGTGAAGTTTCCGTAGGTAATATCATAAGGCGCAAGTACCACCTGGATTTCCTGGATGGCATCAAGGGAAATAGGAGTGGTATTCGCCTGGCCACCGGGTGTACCGGTACCCGAGAGACCAAATACATCATTGTTAACCGCACCATCGATCGTAATATTATTAAATTTGTTGCTGGCACCGCCGAAAGAATTACCATTGGCCTGCGGGGTAAGACGGGTATAGTCCTGGAGACTCCTGTTCAGGCTTGGCAATGCAGCAATCTGTTCACGGCTGATTGAAGTTGAAGCTCCGGTCTTTCTCCTGTTGCTGTTGGAACCCGAGCCGGTAACCACAACCGCTGCCAGGGTTTCTGTGCTGGAAGTCATGGTCCCATCAACACGGGTTGTTTCGCCCAGGGGGAGACTAAGTCCGGTTTGTGAATAAGGGGTAAAACCAACATAACTGATTTCCACCTTGTACGGGCCGCCGGGCACCATGTTTACAATATTATAACCCCCGTCTGTTCTTGACAAGGCAGTGTACACTGTACCTGTTGGCAGGTGAGTGGCAGTGATGGTTGCACCAGCCAGGCCAGTGCCGTCTGCAGTCTTTACGATTCCGGTAATGGCGGAGGTAGTTACCTGCGCATGGATAAGTACGCCGGAAAATAGGGCAAGGGCAAATAAGAGTTGGAGTCTCTTAAGCATATTAGTTAAATTTTGTGATTGTTGCTGCAAAGAAAGGAAATAATACAGTTCGAGTTGCAGGCAAATATTAACAAATTGTGGTAGAATTTGGCCTAAACTGCCCGTCAACCGGGCATTTTAAGAGTAAATCCAACCAGACCCCCGCTTTTTTGTTATTAACTTTGCAAAAACCCGGAAATATGTTTGACCGCATTGAAGATGCTATTAGTGATATAAAAAATGGAAAACTGGTAATCGTGGTGGATGATGAGGACCGCGAAAATGAAGGTGATTTTATCACCGCTGCTGCTACTATTACTCCTGAAGTGGTGAATTTTATGTCTAAATTCGGAAGGGGACTGATCTGTGTTCCTTTACCGGAAGACCATTGTGATGAACTTGGCCTGGAGCTGATGGTGAGTAATAATACGGCACTGCACGAAACGGCGTTTACTGTTTCAGTCGATCTCCTCGGTCATGGATGTACCACCGGGATTTCCGCACAGGACCGCTCCCGTACAATTCAGGCACTGGTGGATCCCTTTACCAATCCAAAAGACCTGGGCCGGCCTGGACATATTTTCCCCCTCCGCTCTAAAAAAGGCGGTGTGCTCCGCCGCGCCGGACATACCGAAGCTGCAGTGGACCTGGCCCGCCTGGCCGGATTTCCCCCGCCATACGGCGGTGTGCTGGTAGAGATCATGAATGACGACGGTTCCATGGCCCGGCTTCCCGAACTGATAGAAGTTGCCAAAAAATTTGATTTTAAACTGATCTCTATAAAAGACCTTATCGAGTACCGTTTGAAACGCGACTCCCTCATTGAGGAAGTGGTACGCGTGGATATGCCGACTCTCTATGGCGATTTCAAACTCGTTGCGTTTAACGAAAAAAATACGGGTAACGAACATCTGGCCCTGATCAAGGGCGAATGGGAAAAAGATGAACCGGTACTGACCCGCGTGCACTCTTCCTGTTTTACCGGTGATATCCTTGGCTCGCTGCGTTGCGATTGCGGTGAACAATTACATCAGGCCATGCAGATGGTGCAGAACGAAGGCAAGGGCCTGATCCTGTATATGAACCAGGAGGGCAGGGGCATCGGACTACTGAATAAACTGAAAGCCTACCGCCTGCAGGAACAGGGCATGGATACCGTGGAAGCAAATATCCACCTGGGTTTCCAGATGGACCAGCGCGATTATGGTGTGGGAGCCCAGATCCTTCGTCATCTGAATGTGACCAAACTCCGTCTGATGAGTAATAATCCCAGGAAGCGGGTCGGACTGGTTGGTTATGGTATCGAAATAGTGGAAAATATTCCGATCATCGTTCCTTCAAATCCGCATAACGAAAAATACCTCAGCACAAAAAGGAATAAACTCGGACACGAACTCTGAGATCCGGATTGGTTTTTTAATAAAATCATTGTTGCAGCGTCGATCCACGCATTATTATGCGGGATCCGGTCTGATATTTATGTTTTGCATAATGATCCACGTCAGCAACGAGGTGAACAATCCATAATAAAATGAATGTGGTGCTTTCAGTGCTGCGGGTGTTACCTGTTTAATAAACAGGAACCACTATCAGCGAATCTAACTTCGGCGGAAGGGAATCAACCGGCGGCGATTTAGGTGCTATGTCTTTTTTTCTTTTTTTATTGCCAAGTAACTCGCCGAGTTTATCGAACTCTTTACGATAGGCAATACTGGCACCCGAACGTTTGGTACGTGCGGCACCTGTTGCATTGGTGAGATAATCAAGGTTCTGCCGGTAAAAGAAACTGGCCCTGATAGTGCCACTCTGGTTGATCAGCCACTCGGCCGTAACATCCGGCAGGAATTGAACATTCTGCTGGATAGTGGCCTGCAAAGGCACGTCCAGCGTGCTTCCCAGCGTTACCACAAACCTGTCGCGGAAAAGCGAGATGGGCACGTTCACATATACATTACCCTGGTTGATATTAAAGGTGCTGCTCTGGTTGAGCAGGTTCCTGTTGTAAACCGAGCCACTGAAGTTGATACTGATATTATCGTTCTTCAGGATCTTGCTCAATTCATTATTCAGTTTACGGTTGATCTCATTGAAAAATAATCCGGAAATACTGGAGATGGTATTATAGGTCACTTCATTGATGGCCGAACCAAAGCCTGTAGTGGCAGGACCCGTTTCCGGTGGTGCAAAACTATTGAATACAATCAGGTAGGTTACCTGCCGGTTGATCTCGTTATCGTTCTTCTCAATCAGTTCAATATTGGATGCAATGGAAAAATCATTCCTGGTTACACTGTTACTCGGAAATTCAAGCCTGAACTTGAAAGAAGGTTTAAAAAGTTCCCCCGACAAATCAGCCACCACATAAACATCCTCACGTACCCTCGAGATGCCCGAGTTGTCCTGCAACACACTTGCCAGTGGTGCATAACTCACGTCGACCGCTGTATACTGCGCTTCAAACTTGATCTTTGCTGCCATCGGATCACCACTCCAGGTGATATAGTTTTCAGTTCCCTTTACAATCCGGAATGGTTTCCTGAAAAACGACTGGAAAGTAAACTGGTATTCACCTTCCTCAATATCAAAACGCCCGCGCATTGCCAGCTTTTCATTGGTGCCGGAATGGATATTCAATGTGCCCGTACCCTTACCCTTGATTTCATCACCGGTGAGGTCGTCCAGGATCACCCTTACCGTTACCATCGGATTGGCCGTTACATCCACATCATAAATAACATTGGCTGCACCGGAGCCAAAACTATTGTCAACCATTTCAACACCATATTTTTTTTCGACAAGGAAGTCGGCAATGCCCGACTCACGACTGGTGCTGGAAGGAATAGTAACCGTGCTGCTATCGGTGGTGGATGCAATGGCATCTATTTTCATGAACAGGTCCGACTGCGGACCAGCCAGGCTGAATGATCCGGTTCCCATCACCTTTCCGAAAAATTGTTTATTGTCGTTAAAACTGGTATTGAGCAGCAACACCGGCAGGTTATCGCGCGGCCCGCTGGTATTGGGTTTGCGGGTTCCTACCGTCAGGTCGAAGAACATATTTTTAAAACCGGTGTGCTGGATATTCCCGGTGAGGTATACCGGGTTACCGGATACCGGATCAGTAAGTACGATTCCGGTAAGATCAAGTTCCGTTGGTTTCAGTTCCAGGTCGGTATCCTGGATCTTATAAAAACACTGGGTGAAATTCACTTTAAGACCGGCATCGATCAGTCTTCCCTTCCCGGTTATTTCCAGGTTGGAAAATTGTCCCTTCAGGTCAAAATCACCCGTTACATAACCCTGCATATCCGAAAAAAGTGTACCCAGGAAACGTTCCAGGATATCAAGCTTAAAACGGTTTGCCTTCAGTGAGACCAGGTTTTGTTTCTGCGATTCTGCATTGGCCAGGAAAAGTTTCAGGTCGAACGCAAGTTTGTTTTCTTCATTGACAGTAAATCCACTGCCTGTCAGTTCTTTTGTTTTCCCATTATACGTAAGATCAGTCTTCAGTTCACCGATTGAATCATTATCAAGCCTCAGTGCTTCAATGTTAAGGCCTTCCGATCTTGCGTAAAGATTATTTACCGGGTCTTCCACATGAATGGAGCCGGACAATAATCCTTCCAGCCTGTTGCGTGGCAGGAAGAATGGGGAGAAGTCGCCGATATTTACTTTCTTGAGGTCAACCACCACATTATTCCAGTCGCCCGTTTCCGAAGGAACAGTCTTAATCCTGATCTCCTGCTGCGTTTCCTTTAATACCAGCTGTCCGCTTGCGGGAATATTTGACCGGAATTCCAGCTCACCATTTTCTTCAATTGTCCAGGTCTTTCCATTTACCACCAGGGTAGAAGGATCAACCTCGATCCTTACCCCATTGCTGTAAGTCAGTACCTGTGCATTGATATTTGCCTGGTTGATGGCCTGGTTGGCACCGGTATAAATATATACATGCGAAGTATCATTATGTGCTGATATCCTGAACAGGGTCAGCGGTACGTTCAGGCTGTCACTGATATTTACATTGGACGCACCACCGAAAACAGAAATACTGTCACGTGTACCCGTGGCCGTAACCTTAACATCATCAAAATTATAACGCTGGTATTTAAACTGCGGCACGTCCGCCTCAAGGTTCAGTGTGCTGGCGCGGGTATCCAGATCACCCACCAGGTGACTGTTGTTGAACCCCGACAGGCTGCTGTCGACCAGCCTCACAAAATCTTCCACATTACGGGTGGTAATATCAAAATGGATGGATTCATTCTCCGGTGTCTTGTACGGGGCCTTGATATAGGCCGGATAATATTTGTTGAGGAAGAGTTTAAAGGCATCGGGCAGATCGCGGATCGCATAATTGCCTTTCAGCAGGATATCAATTTCATTTGAATTTACCTGGATGGTCTTGCTGTTATTCTCGTAAGTGGACGAAACACTCAGCGAATCGAAAGGTAATGGTACACCATTACGTTGCAGGCTTGCCTGGGTAATGCGGGCCGAACCAAGGAAGTTATCAATATTGTCTCCGGAAAAGTCCAGGTTGAACTTTCCTGAAAAAGCAAGATCATCTTTATACAGATTCAGTTTTTTCAGGTTGGCCCTGGTAACATCGGCCACAAAATTAAAACGGGGTGTACCGAGGTTGAAATCGATAAGGCCATTCAGGGTTAACTCTGCTTCCGGATCATTGATCGATGCCATCCCTTCAAACTTCTTTTTATCAAGCGTACCGTTCATCGTGATGTTCTGGTAGCGGTATCCGTTATAATCCACAAAACGGATTTTACCATCGATTTCGGTGTTACGGCTTTTGGCATTAAAACCCCTGCCTTTAAGTGATCCGTCGAGTGAGATAATGCCAATTTGTTTGTCATCTATAAAATCACCCAGCCTGAAATAGTCCGTTGAAATAGTACCGGAATAAATGGCATCACCAACTTCGGGGAGTTTCATGTTCAGGTCACTCTTAACTACACCGAGACTGGTCTCAATGGTACCGAAGGTTACAAAGTCGCGGGTGAAACCGGTAAAACTTCCTTTAAACTGGATGTACTGCAATTTGCGGAGATCGGGCATACGTACTGTCCGAACCGAAGGCACAAAAGAAGCCACATCTTCATAAATGGTATGGAAGTCATTTGCCTTAAAATCGATAAATGTCTGGTTGATATCGGGCAGTCCCGTCATACTGATATCCCCGTTCAGCAATGTGTTATTTCCCGCCTTTATCATAAGGTCCTTCCCGGCAAGATCGTCCACCGCACCGCGAACCACACCATTCAGACTGATATTCTTCTTCCAGCTTTTTAATGCCGGTGCAAAATAGGCGATATCATCGCTGTCGATCTGTGAATTGACAAACCTTCCCTCCATTTTTACAGCATGGATAAAATCGCCCATACTGCTGATATCGTCGTAGCTCATCCGGAAATAATTCCGGATCATACTGTTGTTGGTGCGGATCTCCAGGTCGGCAAACGTCATATCAGCCGGAGTGATACGCACATTCGACTTCATCCCCTTCACTTCAAACCCGCTGCGTTCCTTTGTCTTTAATACAAGGCCGGCTGTTACAGTATCCTTCTCCCACCTGATCCCACTGAGGGTGGCATTAATATCTGTAAAATAAACATTCTTTCCATCAAATCCGGTCATCAGCGGGGAGGCCGATTTACGTGCGCTGCGAAAACTGCCATTGGTAATATCCAGCCGGTCAACATTAACGACCCATCCCGCAGCATTCCATTTCAATAAGGAATCGACCACAATGGTGCTGTCTTCCAACGGCGGTGCAAGTGAAGTAGGTTTTAGTTTATCGTAGTTGTACTGGCTGAATCTTGGTTCATCCAGTACCAGGCTTCCAAGGCTGATGGAACGGTTGCTGAAGTTGATGTTCTTCGCTTCGAGGTTCATTGAACCCACCGAAACCACCATATCCTGTCCAAGCCAGGCATCTTTTTTCCGGTAGGCAATATTACGCAGGTCTATTTTTTCGAGATTCAATTGCGTTCCACCACCCGATTTACCACCGGAGGGAGAGGAAAAATAATCGATCAGGAACTGGTAGTTCCAGACGGAATCTTCGCGATGGGTATAAATAACAGCATTACTTACGCCGATATATTTAAGTACTATATTGTCCTTGAAAAAAAACCAGTCGGTAATCTTCACGCGGATTTCACCGGCATAAAGTAATGTATCACGCTCGTGGTCTTCCACCAGTACACCCTGGAGGTGCATATTATTGAACAATGAAAAATCAACCCGGTCGATTGCAATACGGGTATTGAGGTCTTTTGATAAACGGCGGGTTACCTGGTGACTGATAAAATTCTGCCCAAATGGTGTCTGCACAAAAATCCAGATGCCCAGTACCAGGAACAACAAGACAAGGCCAACCCACTTAAGTATTTTTTTGAAAGTTCTCAGTTTCAGCGTTTAATTAACAAATCTAACTATTCGGCACCTCCCGTCAAATTCAATACCACGGTTTAACAACGAATTGAATGTTTACCGGATTGAAGGTGTATTACGTGCTTTTACATGTGTTTACTCGGTAAATTGCTGAAAAAAATACAATATGCGGGCACCGTGCATCCTTTTTTTAATATTAAGTTTTATTAATTGCCCGGCCCAGCGACGTGCGGTCCAGAGGAATTTCCCGGATAACCAATATGTACTGGTTGTCCATGGTGGTGCGGGAACCATTCTCAAATCCCAAATGACCCCGGAAAAAGAAGAGGCTTATCAGTCTGCCCTTAACAAAGCCCTTAAGGCGGGAAGTGAAATCCTGGCCTCCGGGGGCAGCGCGGTGGATGCTGTGGAAGCAACCGTCCGTGTACTGGAAGACAACCCATTGTTCAATGCCGGGAAGGGCGCCGTATTTACCAATGATGGTCGTAACGAACTCGATGCTGCAATTATGGACGGACGCACACTTGCCGCTGGCGCCGTTGCCGGCGTGACCCGGATCCGGAATCCAATTTCCACCGCGCGTCGTGTAATGGACGACTCAAAGTTTGTAATGCTGACGGGTAAGGGTGCGGAGGACTTCGCCCTTGAACAGGAACAGGAACTGGTGGATCCCTCCTATTTCTATACAGAAGCCCGGTGGCAGGGATTACTGAAAGCCCGTGCAGAAGACTCCCTGTTTGTAATCCGGCTGTTGGCTGATTCTATCCGCATCGCAGATAGTGTAACCATCGCCGATTCCATTGAACCGGCCCGGACGTATGGGAACCCTTTATTAAAACAACCGCTGAACCGCGATAATAAATACGGCACAGTGGGAGCAGTGGCACTGGACAAACACGGAAACCTGGCAGCTGCTACCAGCACCGGGGGTATGACCAATAAAAAATATGGTCGCGTAGGCGATGCGCCGGTCATAGGTGCCGGCACCTATGCAAACAATAAAACAGTGGCCATCAGTTGTACCGGTTGGGGTGAATTTTATATCCGCCTGGTGATGGCCAAGACCATCAGCGATATGATGGAATACGGAAAGATGGACCTTGTCACTGCCTGTAAAGAAATGGTCATGAAAAAATTACCGGAGCTTGGTGGCGACGGCGGACTGATTGCCGTTGACAGGTCTGGCAATATTACCATGCCCTTCTGCACCGAGGGTATGTACCGCGGATATAAAAAAGAGGGCAGTAAAGAAGTGGTAGAGATCTACAAAAAATAAATGACTGCAAGTATTATTGTAAAACGCCGGTTCGCGTTCCGGCAACTTTTATTTACATTTCACCCCAAATAGAACCAACTCCGCCCAATGATACACCGACTTACTGCTGTGCTGATTGCTTTGCTGCCACTTTTTGCTATTGCCCAACGATTCGGTGGTAATCCCGCTTCCGCCAAATGGCGGCAAATTGAAACTGATACAGCAAGGGTGATCTACCCGGCCGGTCTCGATAGCCAGGCACTACAAATCGCCACACTTGTGCACCGGCAGGCAGGGGATAAACAGGTGAAACTGGGCGACCGTAATGAGCAGATCAATATCGTATTGCAGAATCTCACTACGGTGGCGAATGGTTACGTGGGACTGGGACCATACCGCAGTGAATTTTATCTTACCCCATCCGCAAATAGTTTTACACTTGGTTCACTGCCGTGGATCGACCAGCTGTCAATCCATGAATACCGGCACGTACAACAATTCAATAATTTCAATAACGGCATCAGCCGGCTGATGCGTACGCTGTTCGGACAGGAAGGATATGCCCTTGCTATTGATGCATCCGTGCCGGATTGGTTTTTTGAGGGCGATGCCGTATATAATGAAACCATCCTTTCGGGCCAGGGACGCGGCCGTCTCCCCTTATTCATGAATGCATTTCCTTCTTTGTGGAAAGCCGGTAAAAATTATTCATGGATGAAACTGCGTAATGGTTCGCTGAAAGATTATGTGCCGGACCGTTATAACCTGGGTTACCTGCTGGTGAATTATGGGTATGGAAAATACGGGAGTGATTTCTGGCAGAAAGTCACCCATGACGCATCTGCATATAGGGGACTGTTCTACCCGCTTCAAAAAGCGATTGAACGACATGCGGGGGTGGATTATAAAACATTCAGGAATGCAGCGCTCAATTATTATAAACAGGAAATGCCTGCAGTTGCCACGTCTTCAAACGCAGGACCCGCGCCGGTTTACAAGCTCAATGAGAAGGTGCTTACCAATTACCTGTTTCCCTATTCGGTGGATGATCATTCAACGGTTTACCTCAAGACCAGTACCCAGCGACGTGCCGTATTCGTTTTGGCAGATAGTACCGGCGAACACCGCATCCGCAACAGGGATATTTCAATCGACCAGCAATTCAGTTACCGGAACGGCAGGATCGTATACTCCGGATATGAAATTGACAGCAGGTGGACATGGCGCGATTACAGCGTCATCAAACTCTTAGACATCAACACCAGGCGGAGTAAAACAATTACGCATAAGAGCCGTTATTTTTCACCGGATATCTCGGCCAGCGGTGAAAAGATTGCGGCTGTCCAGATTTCTGTGACCGGAAAATCAGAGATCCATATCCTGGATCAGCAAGGGGTTGTATCGGGCCGGATAACTTCTTCCGATATCGGTGTGTTCACCGATCCCAAATTCATCGGCGAGGATTCGCTGGTTACCGCAGTCAGGTTTAAGGATGGCAGGATGGCCCTTGCACTGGCCGATCTGCGTACAGGCAGCCTGGTTCGTCTCACCGATCCATCGTTCAATGTTGTGGGTTTTCCCAGCATCGACCAGGGAGTGATTTATTTTACGGCTTCGTATGGTGGGTCCGACCAGGTTTTTGCTATCAAACAAAATGACCCATCCATTTACCAGCTGACCAACTGGCCATTGGGAAATTATTTTGTGAACGTGGTTAACGGGACAATGAAATGGTCGGCGTTTACTGCCGATGGTTACCAGCTGCAACAGGTCAGTACATCGGGTATCGACTGGAAAAAAATAGCTGTCCGCCAGGAAGAACAACTTACCACGCCTTATCAGGTTAATACCGGTCACACCCATTCAATCCCATTGGGCGATAGCCTGCAGCTTCGCTACTTTCCCAGCAGGAAATATCCGAAGGGAACACGGCTATTTAATTTCCATAGCTGGCGTCCATATTATGAAGATCCTGAATTTACATTTTCACTTTATGGAGAGAATGTGCTCAATACCTTCCAGACGCAGTTGTATTACCTGTACAATGAAAACGACCGCACCCATGCCGGTGGCGTTAATGCTACCTATGCCGGATGGTTCCCATATCTCAGTGCAGGCACACTTTATACATTCGGAAGACAGACACTGATCGGCCAGCCCAACCAGCAAAGCCGGCTTTCCTGGAACCAGCTGGACACCCGTGTGGGATTCAGTATCCCGTTAACCTGGAGAAAGGGGCAGACATACCGGAACATTAATGTGGGCACCGATTATGTATACCGGAAAGATTTTTACCGGGGAACATTCCGCGACTCCTTTGATATCCCAGGATTCAGCTACCTGCGTCATTTTATTTCTTATGGGCAGCAGGTTGAAATGGCTACACAACATATCTTTCCACACCTGGGATATAATGTATCGGCCAATTACCAGCATGTAATTGGAAGTATAAAAAGCTGGCAATATTTATTCAATACCACCTTGTACCTGCCTGGATTTTTCCCCACACATAGTGTTGTCTTACGCGGCAATTACCAGGAAACGGATACGTTGAATGCGGTGTTCGGAAATAATCTGGCTTATTCGAGAGGTTATAATGCAGCTTATTTCTCCCGTATGTGGCGTTTATCGGGCAACTATCATTTTCCGATTGTTTATCCTGATTTTGGTGTTGGGCAGGTCCTGTATCTGTTACGCGTCAGGGGTAATGCGTTCTACGATTTAACCCGTGTATATTCGAGGGACAAGAAGTCAACGGCAGACCAGCGCAGTTTCGGGGGCGAAATGTTCTTTGATACCAAATGGTGGAATCAGTATGAGCTCACATTTGGATTACGCGTCAGTCACCTGCTCGATACCGATTTCTTTACGGGCAGGAAAGGGGTGAATATTTTTGAATTCATTGTACCAATAAGTATAATTCCGCGATAACTATAAATCATCTGCTGAATCTGCTTCATCCTGCTTTTGTACCGATTCAGGCAATGATCCTTTATTATTATTCCAGTTGCGCATCAGCAGCACTACCGCGTATACGCTGCCGGAGGCTACCAGGATCCCGCCGATAATATCGGAAGGGTAGTGGACTCCAAGATACATCCGCGCATAGGCAATTGTACAGGCCCAGCCCATGGCTGCAAGTCGCACCCACCATTGAGGATAAACAAAACAGATAGCAATAGCTACCGTGAAAGCTTCGGATGTATGGCCCGACGGAAAAGATTTGTTTTCGGCACTGATCACCGACATAAAAGTGGTATCGTAAAGTTGCGGTCGCAACCGGCCAAATAATTCCTTACCGGTAAATGTAAGAAGCTGGCTGATGATTACGCCGAAAGTGCCCAGCAGCGCGGCCTGCAGGGCTTTCTCATTTTTAAGTAACCACCTGCCCAGAAACAGCAGTCCCAGCACACCCAGACAAAGCGGATTGTTGAGATCCGAAACCAGTATGAAAAATTTATTCATGGTTTCGGTCCTGGTTCTGGCAATCACCCGCAACAGCCGGTAGTCGGGATTGTTCACCTGTGCGTACAGGGAAATGGATACCAACAACGGTATTACCGATAATAATATAAACTTCGCTGCTCTCATTAGTTGGTTGCTGGCTGTCCGGGACTCACTTGTCAACTTTAAAATCAGCAAGTGACTCCCGGATCGTCTTCTGGTTTAAATATTTGCAAGTCCTTCCCTTATCGCCTGGATCTTTGCTTCCGCATCTGATTTCTTTTTTCTTTCTGTCTCTACTATTTCCGGTTTTGCATTTTTTACAAAACGTTCGTTGGCCAGTTTGCTTTCAACCGCATTCAGGAAACCCAGCTGGTATTCAAGATCACGCTGGAGCTGCTCCCGCTGCGATTTTGTATCAAGCGGTGCCGTGGTCTGAAGGAAAAATTTGTCCTTATTCACCACCACATTGATTGTTTGCGGAACGGCCTCAGCTGTGAACTTCAGTTCTACCGCATTTACCTGTTTACAAATGATCTCTTCCAGCTGTGTATAATCGTTCCTGTTGTCCGGAAGTATAAACAGGTGGATCGTGTCTTTTGGTTTCAGCTGTGATTTATTCCTTGCATCCCTGATGGCCGTGATTACTTCTTTCAGTAATTCGCCTTTTGCGAGGATGGTCGGGGACGGACTGGTAATTGCCGGATACAATTTTACGGTCAGGTCGTCTGTTTGTTCCCGTAATTTGTGATAGATCTCTTCAGTGATGAAGGGCATAAACGGATGCAGCAGTTGCAACAATTCACCGAAGAACCCGATTGTTTTTTCATATACCGCTGCACTGATTGGCTGTTCGTATCCGGGTTTGATCCATTCAAGGTACCAGCTGCAGAAATCATCCCAGATCAATGAATAAACTGTTTTTAATGCTTCACTGAGCCGGAAGTCACGGAACTGTTCGTCCATTTGGAGACGTGTCTGCGATAACCGGCTGGCGAACCACTCCACTGCAAAATCAGCATCTGTACTGATGGAGGTTTCGTACGACCTGCGCCCTTCCCACATTTTCACCAGCTTCAGTGCGTTCCAGATTTTATTATTGAAAAACGAACCCTGTTCATTTGAACTTTCATCCCAGAGCAGGTCGTTACCGGCAGGCGATGAAATGAGGATTCCGAAGCGACAGGCATCTGCACCATATTTATCGATCAGTCCGAGCAGGTCGGGTGAATTACCCAGGCTCTTGCTCATTTTACGTCCCTGTTTATCCCGGACAATCCCGGTAAAATAAACTTCGCTGAATGGTTTTGCTCCCTTGTATTCGTAACCGGCCATGATCATCCGGGCTACCCAGAAGAAAATGATTTCAGGTGCAGTGACCAGCGTATTGGTAGGGTAGTAGTAGTTGATGTCTTTGTTATCCGGGTTACTGTAACCATGGAATACTTCGATGGGCCAGAGCCAGGAAGAGAACCAGGTATCCAGGCAATCTTCGTCCTGCCGGATACTGGCGGATGTCACGGATGTATTTCCCTGTTCAATAAATTTCCTGATAGCTTCTTCTTCATTCAGCGCCACTACAAAGTTTCCGTTTTCATCATACCACGCAGGGATGCGCTGGCCCCACCAGAGCTGGCGGCTGATGCACCAGTCCTTTATATTTTCCATCCAGTGGCGATACAGGTTCCTGAATTTTGGCGGATAAAATTTAACTTCCTCGTCAAGCACCGCACGCAGCGCGGGGTCAGAGATTTTTTTCATATCAATCCACCACTGCATACTCAGCCTTGGTTCCACTACTGCATCAGTCCGTTCCGAATAACCAACCTCACTTGCATAGTCTTCCATCCGCAACAGGTAACCTTGTTCTTCCAGGTCCCTCACAATTTTTTTCCTGGCATCCAGCCGGTCCATACCCACGTACAATCCCCCCACTTCATTCAGGGTTCCGTCGTCGTTAAGGATATCAATCACCTCCAGTCCATGTTTCTGGCCCAATTGGTTATCGTTCATATCATGGGCTGGTGTCACTTTCAATGCACCGGTACCAAAATCCATGGTCACATATTCATCCGTGATGATTGGAATGGAACGGTTCACCAGTGGTACGATGGCCCGTTTACCGTGGAATTTTTTAAAACGCTCGTCATCGGGGTGTACGGCAATGGCAGTATCTCCCATGATGGTTTCGGGACGAACTGTTGCGATCACCACCGATTCATCCGACCCTTCAATCTGGTAACGGAGAAAATATAATTTCTGGTTGGTTTGTTTACGGATAACTTCTTCATCACTCAGGGCGGTCAATGCTTTGACATCCCAGTTGATCATCCGTTTGCCACGGTAGATAAACCCTTTGTTATAAAGATCATTGAAAACACCAATCACCGATTGGTAGTAATGTGGATCCATGGTAAAACAGGTCCTGTCCCAATCGAGGCTGCAACCCAGTTTTTTCAATTGCTGGAGAATGATGCCTCCATATTTTTCTTTCCATTCCCAGGCGTATTTAAGGAACTCATCGCGGCTCAGTGAGGATTTTGTAATACCGCGTTCACGCAGCATCTGTACAACTTTCGCTTCAGTGGCGATGGAGGCATGGTCGGTTCCGGGCACCCAGCAGGCATTGCGGCCCATCATCCGCGCGCGGCGGATGAGGATGTCCTGGATAGTATTATTCAGACAGTGACCCATATGCAGCACACCCGTTACATTGGGTGGCGGGATAACGATCGTATAAGGTTCACGGTCGTCCGGTTCACTGTGGAAATATTTTTTATCGGTCCAGTGCTGGTACCAACGTTCTTCTGCGTTAAGGTGTTCGAAATTTTTAGTGAGTTCCATAAGGCGGCAAATTTACCGGCTTTTGTTAACAACACGAAACGTTAACGGGGCATGTTACTCAGTTATCGGATTGTGAAATCTCGTCGCACACGTAGATATCGCCCATATGGACTCTCGTAACGGCTCTCGTCAGTTCTTCGAAGGTGGAACTCTTTGTCACAAAACCCCTTGCACCCAATGAAAGCATTTTTTTGGCATAACCGGGGTAATTATTGGCCGAAATCCCGATGATCCGGCAATCCGGTGCAACCCTGGCCAGTTGTTCAGCCGCTTCAAATCCATTAATGGGAAACATGTTAATATCCATCAGTACTACATCCGGGGCGATACCCGGCAGTAAATCGATGGCTTCCTGACCGGATTTCAGGACAGACACCACGTCGAACCGGTCATCAGTGCTGAACAGGATTTTCCAGGATGTACGGATTACCTGATGATCGTCGACAATTGCGACGCGAATTTTTAAGGGTAGGTTCATGCGGTTTTGGGCGCCAGCAACGTTGCTGACTGATTTTCAAGGTGTACAGAGTCGAAGTGGCGGTCAGTAAAAATACTGAGATCTAAAGTAATATTACTTGATAGTATTACCAAGCGATTTTTCATCTATTTTTTTAAAGTGGCTGGACAACTGGTTTGAAAACTATATTTGTCTGGCGGGAACCTGCCCTCCATAAAACAGCAAAAACACATGAAAAGAGAACTGACTTCCTGGTACAGCCCCGTTTTAAACAAGGAAATGCCGGTTGCCGTTTATGGGCACTACGGATTTGCACTGCTCCTCATTCCGACTGCTGCGGCTGATTATCTTGAATACGAACGTTTCCAGTTGATAGATGCGCTGGCCCCCTATATCAACGCCGGTAAATTAAAGGTGTTTTCGATCGACAGTATCAACCGGGAAAGCTGGATGAACGACCAGGTGGACCCCTGGCAGAAATCGGTCCGGCACCAGCAATGGAATAGTTATGTATATGATGAAGTGGTGCCGTTTATCCGTACAACCAGTGGCAACGAAGTAATGATTTATGCGAGCGGTGCATCCTTCGGCGCCCTGCATAGCATGAACCTGTTCCTGAAACGACCCGATATTATCAACGGGGTGATTGCCATGAGTGGGGTGTATGACCTGATGGAGTATACAAAGGGACATTACGACGACAATGTTTATTTCAACAGTCCTGCACATTATATCGCCAACCTGACCGACCACCTGATCCTGGAACAGATCCGTGTAAGCAGGCATCTGCATATTGTGACTGGTAGCGGCGACTTTGAAGACCCTGCAGCCAGCGGAAGATTTGCCAAACAACTTTATGATAAGGGGATCAATTATGAACTGGATATCTGGGGGCACGACTGGCCGCATGACTGGAATACCTGGCGTAAAATGTTACCTCATTATATTAATACAAGGTTTTGATTGTACCGGAGTTTCCGGACAAATGATTTCAGTGGTGCTTGGCTTTCCTGAATGCCGTTTCTGATCAATTGATCAGTTTATCCAGCAGCGTTGAGAACACCTGGCCCTCCATCATGGTGGCACCAAGGCTTTCAAGGTAGGCAGTATAGGTCTGGCAGTCGATCAGTTCAATACCTTCCGACTCCAGCAATTTTACATACCGGATAAATGCATAACGCGAGGCCTGGCTTTCCAGGCTGAACATGCTTTCTCCAAAAAATACCTTCCCCATCCGGATACCATATAATCCACCGACCAGCGTTCCTTCTTTCCACACTTCCGCGCTATGGGCATGACCCAGTTCATGCAACCGGATATAGGCGCGTTCCACTTCATCAGTGATCCATGTTCCTTCCTGGCCCGGGCGCGGAATTTTTTTACAATGGCCGATCACCTCACGAAAGGATTGGTTGACCGTAAAATCATAATAATCCCTGTTGAGCATCGACTTCACAGTCTTATTGATCCGGATTGCTGATGGTAATAAGGTAAATCTTGGATCGGGCGACCACCAAAGTATGGGTCCGCCATCGTACCAGGGAAAAATGCCTTTACGATAGGCCGCAAGCAGGCGTTCGGTGGACAGGTCCCCGCCGATTGCAAGCAATCCATCGGGCTCTGCCAAATGCGGAGCCGGGAAATCCAAACCGTTGTCAAGGACAAAAATGGCCATTGGTTTCCGCGTTAAGCGGCTATAACTTCTACAGTAGCGGCAATACCACGTTCTGTAATGGCATCACACATGGGTTTGAGGTCGTCGTAAGAACCCTGCCTTACTGCATACTTCCCTTTATAGTGGATAAAATAGGAACATTGTTCAGCCTGTTCATGTGAATGGCCGCAAACAGCCATAAGCGTCTCTATCACCCATTCGAAGGTATTTACCTCGTCATTCCATACAACCAGGCTGCATCCCTCATCATCCAGGGTAAGTAGGTCGGTGTCCTGCTGGTTCTCTGTACTGAAACCTGTCTTTGTGACTGACATATGAAAAAGTTCGTTTACTGATAAAACTCGCACTCTATGTGGTAATCTGCGAAAGTTTGTATTCCGGGACTAAAGGTAATTAAAAATGCCAGTTTTTACCAGAAGGTGCCCTTGGCCCGCTGAAAATAAATGCAAAATCCCGCCCTGATTCGCATCGGGACGGGATTTTTGTTTTCAGGATCCATAGGGATCGAACTTATCTATTGAAGTCCGAAGAGTGCACTTGCTTTTTCAAAACTGATGTTTACCAGATCATTGCGGGAATAGCCCGTTTTTTCAAGCTCGGCGATCTTTGATGCGGGGACTACCACATACTGGATAGATGATGCCTTAACTGCTTCGTTGCCGACTGCGGTAACATCAATCTGTCCTTTTGATACGGTATAGTTCCATTCTGTAGATGCATTCTGGTAAGGAAGCATATTCACAGCGTTTTCGTCTTTGCTGAACAGGAGAACAATTCCGTCGGCCAGTATTTCATCGGTGATTACATCGGAACTAAGGGTTCCTTCTGCTGTTACCTTTCCTTTGTCATCTGCTGAACCAGCAGTGAAGACAACCGGGAGCCAGCCTGAGCCGGTTGTTTTTGCCGTTGTTTCAGTTATACTGTTATTGGCCGGATACATTTCCTCTTTGTCTGCTTTCTGGCAACTGACCAGAACAAGACCTGAGAATACGGTTGCGATGATTAATTTTTTCATTACTTATACAAGGTTTGGGTTTGTTTAAAATTTATTTACAATAGTTGCTTCTGAATAATCGGTTTGTGTTGCAATAATCACGTACTGGCCTTTGGCGAGGCCTTTGAGGCTGATATATGATTGTGACACTCCGGCCTGTGTTTTATTTACCACAAGCTCTTTCACAATATTTCCTTCCAGGTCTGTAACAGTGATATTGAATTTACCTGTGCGGTCATTATTCAGTTTCAGTGCTGTGCGGTCCTGCGTAGTTGCCGGTGCGGCTTCTATTGCAGTTACTTCAGCTGCAACTGCCATCTTCGAAACTGCAGGAGTTGAAACTTTCGAACCTTCAGTGATCATGAACCCGTTGAGGTAGGTATAGGTAGCTGTACGATCAAGGGTAATCACAATTTGTCCCGATGCATCAGGTGTCAGGCCGCTGAATGTAACCTTATTGGTCAGGTTATTCTGTGTAACCACCGTTTTGGAAAGCGACCCGGTTGCAAACTTCGAACTGTTACCTGGATTCGTACTGCGTGACGCATAGAATTCAACATCATATTTTTTCGACGTACTGAGACCGGTTAAGCTGATTTTCCTGGTGGTAGTCGAATAGGAGGTATGCCTGAGCACTTCCTTGGGAGCCATTCCACCGGCATATGTTGTACCATTGTCGCCGATACCTCCGCTATAACTCATCGTCACCTTGACAGCAGAAGTGCTGGCATCTGAATATTTCAAAGCATCGCTGGAGATATTATTCCTTATTCCGGTTCCGACATTCCAGTTATTCCACTCTGTATTCGTATACGGTGCAGATCCGCCGTAAACTTTAACCTTGATATATTTTACTCCACTGGCGGGATCAGTTAGAACAGGCTGGACTGTAATCTTTACTTCATCGGATGAGCTTAAACCATCGTCATCAGTTGCTGTAAGACGGAATATATACGAACCTGCAACCAGTTTGCTTACGACCGGTGATGCAATTGCCGCATTGCTGAAAGAAGAACCGGCAGGACCTGATGTAACGGTCCAGCTATATTTGGCAACAGTGCCATCCGGATCTGTTGCAGTACCTGTCAGCTGGATCGAGTTGACAGGCAGGGTAATTATTTTATCACCGCCTGCATTTACAACTGCCGGTTTATTGGTAACCGGTGTTGAACCAACAGAGCGGCTAAGATTATATTGCAGCATCCACTCGTAAATATTCATCCCATTTTCCTTATAGGCAGGATCATAGGCTTTTGTCCAGGCATCATGCCCACCGCCGGGCCAGATGGTCATACGTGCCAGCGGGTTTGGTGCAGGGGCAGTATTGATATAGGTGATCCAGTTTTTTGTGTAAGAAGACACAACGGTAGGATCGGTTTCGTTATGCAGTGCCCAGACGGGGAGATTGTTTGTTGCGATCACCCTGCCGCCTGCTACAGATCCTGCGCGAGCACCACAAACAGGAACAATGGCTGCAATTTTGGAAACATTGGTTGAAACTGCACCATCCCACACACAGGCTCCGCCCATGCTAAGTCCGGTTACATATACCCTTGAGGCATCAACTTTATAATTCTTTTTTGCATAATCAATGATCTGGCCGACCTGCGTAGCACCTGGCCATGTGGCAAACTGGGGAGAGATAACGATAAATTTGCTTGTCTTTCCGTTCACGGTAAACGATGTCGGGAATTTTCCCTGGCTGATTACTTTAGGAAGGCCGTTTTTTAATACGAGTGGAAGGGTGCTGCTGTTGCCAGCGCCTTTTTCACCTAGTCCATGGAAAAAAATAATCAGGGGATAGGTTTCTGTTCCGGTTGCGCTATATCCCTGTGGAAGATATTCGTAGTAACCACCAGAGTTTTGTGCAATAGAAACATACCTGGGGGTTTGTACCTGTGCATGGAGAACGGAAAGGAAGGATGTCAGGATGAGGAGTACGGCAGCTAGCACAGTGCTGCGAAATTGGTTTTTCATTACTTGCTACTTAGAGTTTAGATTAAAAATAAATTGGATAGAAGCCGGTCCGATTTTTCAACTTCTATGCCAATAACCGGATTATTACCGGCTTATTCTCCCTGTACTTGTTTTATTGATCGAGAATAAGTTTTTAATCTTTTTTACTTATAAAAAATATTGGATTCTTGTTGGTTGAAATAACAGGGTTAAATAAATCAAAAAATTTCTGTCGGCCACAACCCGCTGCCACCGTAGGTTTTAATCTACAATACGTAAAATTAAAATTAATGGCATTTCAATTTTCTATTGTTAGTGTTAAGGCGGGAATTATACATAGATTGTTTCGCAATATGTATCGGCATATTAATTGGCCTGGGGGCGTTAACTGCTCATTATTTTATAAATAAATCCTTATAATATTTTTTATCACCTCTCTGGCTCCATTCTTGTTTACCGGGATGAGGTTCTCCGGGCCGGAGAATAAATATTTTTATCTTCCGTTATAGAGAAGACCGATCCAATATCAACTGAACACTTATTCCTAAAAAATTCTATCCATGAAAAACACTATTCAAGGGCTTTCTGTTTTTTTAGCCTGCCTTCTTCTTTCAGTTTTTTGTCTTTCATTTGGATACAGTCATTCATCTTCCAGAGAAGTTATATCAAAATTGACTGGCTCGCATCCGTCCGTTATAGTTCCGGCCAGTTCCGGCCGTTCCTTATATGATAGTCTCCATCTTCAGTCATCGGGTCTCAGTAGGGAAGCATATGGGTACCTTATTAAAGGAGTGGAAGAATTAAGGGCTTCCGGCCAGCTTACCAATGACTCCATTGTTACAATCTGTGATTTCAGCAAACCAAGTTCTGAAAAACGTTTGTATATCCTTAACCTGCATAACTACCGGGTGTTGTTTAATACCTGGGTAGCACATGGCCGCAATTCGGGTAAGGAACTGGCTGCATCATTTTCAAATACCATGTCGTCAAATAAAAGCAGTCTCGGTTTCTACCGGACGGGCGATACCTATATGGGCGGACATGGCCTTTCCCTCAGGTTACACGGACTGGAAAAAGGAATCAATGACAAAGCCATGGAACGTGCCATTGTTTTACATGGAGCCGATTATGTAAGTCCGACGTTTTTGAAAGTTAACGGATTCATGGGCCGCAGTTTCGGTTGCCCCGCTGTTTCCAACCGCGAAGTCAAACCAATCATCAATACCATCAAGGGAGGCACCTGCCTCTTTATCTATTCCCCCGACCGCAATTATCTTTCCCGTTCCGCACTGATCGGTGGCGATGCCTGATATTTACAAAGAAAGCAGGCGTTTTTTGTGCATTAATTATTTGCCATACTCAGAGTCATGTGACAGATGGTTCGCTGGGTTCTGTACTTCCGGGATCCGGATAAAGTTGATTGTTATATTATCCTTAATTTAGCCGCTCATTAGATAACTATGCCAAGTAACGCTAACAGACAGTTTCTTGATTTTGAACGACCGGTAAAAGACCTGATAGATGAAATAGAGATCACCAGGAACCGGCAGGAGAAGACCCGCCTCGATATGGGTTCACAGCTGGAGTTGCTGGAAAAAAGTATTATCGAAAAAAGGACGGAGATCACCAAGACTCTCACCAGCTGGCAGCGCGTGCAGCTGAGCCGTCACCCCGACCGGCCCTATACACTCAAGTACATTGATAAAATGACCGAGAACTTCGTAGAGTTGTACGGCGATCGGAATGTAAAGGATGATAAAGCCATGGTGGGTGGATTTGCATCACTTGATGGTGAAACGGTCATGATCCTCGGCCAGCAAAAAGGTATCAATACCAAGATGCGTCAGCTCCGGAATTTCGGAATGGCAAATCCGGAAGGATACCGTAAGGCGCTACGTTTAATGCGTCTTGCCGAAAAATTTAACAAACCAATTATCACGCTTATTGATACTCCAGGGGCCTTCCCTGGCCTGGAAGCGGAGGAACGTGGACAGGGCGAAGCTATCGCACGTAATATTTATGAAATGATCCGGTTGAAGGTTCCGGTGATCTGTGTGATCATCGGGGAAGGTGCCAGCGGTGGTGCAATGGGTATTGGTGTGGGCGACAGGGTGTTCATGATGGAAAATACCTGGTATACGGTAATCAGTCCGGAAAGCTGCTCCTCCATTTTATGGAGAAGCTGGGATAAAAAAGAGGTGGCCGCCGAACAACTGCGGCTGACAGCCGATAAAATGAACGGCTTCGGACTGATCGACGGTATCGTACCGGAACCTGCGGGTGGTGCACACTGGGATTACCAGGAAGCAGCCGATAAACTTAAAGCGTACCTTGTGCCCGTGTTGCAGGAACTCAAAAAACAAACCCCGGAAGAACGGATCAATAACCGGATCGCCAAATTCGGCCGGATGGGTTTCTGGGAAGAGGTCTGATCAAACTTTCAGCAACCTTCTTTCGTTATTCATTTCAATAATTATTTAACTGATATTCTTTCATCATGTCACTCAGGCAAAAATTTACCGGCACCGGGATCGCGATTGTAACTCCGTTTAATGAAGACAGGTCGATCGACTGGAAGAGTTATGAAAAGCTGGTGGAATTCTGGATAAATAACGGAACCGATTACCTGGTGGTACTGGGTACTACGGGCGAAAGTGCTACTGTGCATGGTGTGGAAAAACAGGAAGTGCTGTCATTTGTCGCTTCCCGGGTGAATGGCCGTATCCCGTTGGTGGCGGGCATTGGCGGCAATGATACGATGGAAGTAATCGGTGGATTTAAAAAATTTGACCTGACCGGGTACGATGCTATCTTATCGGTATCGCCCTATTACAATAAACCCAACCAGGAAGGTTTATTCCAGTACTATAAAATGCTGGATGCGGTTACCCCGCTTCCGATCATGATGTATAATGTACCGGGCCGCACGGGACAAAACCTGACTGCCGAAACACAGTTGCGTGTTGCCACTGAATGCCCGAATGTATTTGCCAGCAAGGAAGCCAGCGGAAACCTCGAGCAGGTGATGCAGATTATAAAAAACAAACCCACGGATTTTCTGGTGATCAGCGGTGATGATGCCCTTACTCTCCCGATGATGGCACTCGGTGCTGATGGTGTTACTTCTGTAGTGGCCAATGCGTATCCGAAAGGTTTTTCTGATATGGTGAGGGCTTGCCTTGCCGGCGACTTTACAGAAGCCCGGGAACTCCACTACCGGTATACAGATATTATTAACAGCATGTTTGCAGAAGGAAGTCCATCTGGTGTAAAAGCCTACCTGGCCGAAATGGGTCTTTGCAAAAATGTATCACGTTTCCCTGTATGGCCGGTTAGTGCAACACTTCATGACAGGATAAAACTACTGATGAAAACAGTGGAGCCCGTAGGTCAGACCACCCGATAGGTTACGCCTTCAAGGGCAATATCTGTATTGGGAAACACGGCGCGTGCCTCCCTTTCAAATTCTTCCAGTGTATCGTACTTACTGCTGAAATGCCCCACCAAAAGTTTTTTGGCACCGGCCTGCAACGCAATCATGGCCGCCTGCACAGTGGTGGAATGGAACCGTTCGTAAGCACGGTCACGCAGGTTGTCCAGATAGGTTGCTTCATGATAAATCATATCAGCACCACTTATATACGGCACCATTGATTCGTTATATCTCGTATCTGCACAATAGGCATAAACCTTACCCCTGGGTGCCGCAGTGGTCAGCCATTCATTCCTGATCACTTCACCTGCCGACGTTATAAAATCTTCTCCCTTTTTTAAACGGTCATAAAAATGGAGTGGAATATTATTTTGTTTTACGCTGTCGAGAATGAGTCGTCTTGGTTTTTTCTTTTCCTTAAAAAGGAATCCGTAACATTCAATGCGGTGCTGGGTGGGAAAACAACTTACCTGCACCTGTTCATTATCGAGCAGTACAGCCTCGCCGGTGATGGTATGGAAATGGATGGGATAACAAAGCCGGGTATCGGCAACGCGGAGCTGTATTTCTATAATTTCCTGAAGCGGGGCGGGACCGAATACATGAAGTTCCTGCAGGTGTCCGAGCAGCCCGAATGAATTGATCAGTCCGATCAGTCCGAAATAATGATCACCATGCAGGTGTGAGATAAAAATATGCGAGATTTTTGCGCGCCTGATCCGGTAATTGATCATCTGGATTTGTGTGCCTTCACCACAGTCGACCAGGAACTGCATGCCATTTAGGGTTACGACCTGGCTGGTCGGATGTCGGTCAAATGCCGGTACGGCTGAATTATTTCCCAGGATGGTAACTGCGAGCATAGAGGTAAAACTACTAAATATACCTGTTCAGTATTGCAGCGATCCGTGGAAGATACTGGATTCCGAAAAGATTAAGGTGGATAAGCAGCGGATAAAGGGTAGAGATCTCCCATTGTTCAGCATGATCGGGATGAAGCGGGTAATTGGCAGCATACGACTCGTAAAAAACAGGATCAAATCCACCGAAGAGGGTGGTCATTCCAAGATCCATACTACGGTGACCATAATAAACTGCCGGATCGATCAATACCGGTTCCGATTTATCATTACACATCAGGTTGCCGCTCCAGAGGTCGCCATGAAGCAACGCCGGTTTCTCTGTATCGAATATAAACAGGAGGCGCGGAAACAGCCGTTCAAACTGTTTCATCATCGCAGGTGTGACCAGGTTCTTTGATACTGCCAGCTCCAGCTGCGGGTTGATCCGCTGGGAAATAAAAAAACTGATCCAGTCGGCATCAAATGAATTCCATTGGGTAAGGGCACCACAATAATTGTCTTCCGGCCAGCCGTATTCACTATTTGAATGCTGATGCAAACGGGCAAGCTGTTCACCAAGTGTTATCCAGAAAGTACGGGTACGCGGTCCGCTCTTGATCCATTCCATTAACAGGAATTGCTGGTCGCCATCATCACTGATCGAAATCACCGAACTCACTTTAATCAATTTGCGCCTGCGAAGTGCAGTCAGGCCCTTTACTTCCTGCTGCAGGAGTTCGGGATAACGTGAATTGCTGTTCAGTTTCAGGAACCAGCTGTTCTGCTGGTCCAGCACCACACGATAACAATGATTGATGGAACCACCCGGCACCGGCTGGAATTGCAACAGGGAATTTGCCGCATCAAGTTCGTCCGGTAAAACCTGTTTGATCAGGTTGATGGTTTCGGAAGAGGGATGCATGCTCATGATTTATTCGCCGTCTAATAGTTCACGTTCGATCTCTTCCATCTGGACAATATCCCAGGCCTCACTTTCGGACGGTGTAACGTTCATCAGCTCCAAAAGTTCAAGTTTGTCCAGGAAATCCTCCACAGGTTTGCGGAGGGAAGCGATGACAAAAGAAGCATTATGTTCATAAAACAGCTGTTGCAGGGCCACCAGTTTTTCAGCAGCAGCGTTATCGACGATCTCGATGTCTTTCATCACCAACACTACGTTTTTCGGCAGCGCCGGCTGTCCCGCTGCGCCAATTTGCAGGTAAGGGGTGAGCGCCTGCACCAATTCTTCTGTCATACTAGCAGAAAGAGATGGTCCGCTCAGCGTGATGGCATGAAATTTCTCTTTGGTATCTGTTTTGAACTGCATATCCCGGTTTTTCAGGTTGAGGTTCGCCGGAAGGTAAAAACCCCAAGGTTCCCACAACTTAAATTATCAACATTCCGTTTATAATTACGGAAGAACAGGAACCAAATATATTTGTTAATATTGTATTACAACCAATTATCTAAATATGGATAATAATTTTTCAGCACAGGTTAAGGAGATTATTTCATTCAGCCGTGAGGAAGCGCTGCGGTTGGGGAATGATTTTATCGGAACCGAACACCTCCTGCTCGGTCTCATCCGGGAAGGGGATAATACGGCAGTCCGGATTTTAAAAAGCTTTAATGTTGACCTTTACGAATTACGCAAGGAAATCGAACTTGCCGTAAAAGATAAAACAGGAAAGAACATTGCAAACATCAACAGCCTGCCGCTTACCAAACAGGCAGAAAAGGTAATCCGTGTAACGGTACTTGAAGCGAAAGCGCTGAAGAGTACAACCGTTGAAACGGAACATCTCATGTTATCGATCCTGAAGAATAAAGAAAACATTGCTACACAAATTTTAAATCAATTTGACGTGGACTACGATCTATTTCGCCAGGAACTTGGCATCGTTAAATCAAATGATCCCAGAGCAGAATACACGGATGAAAATGATGATGATTTTGAAGATGAAAAAAAGTATTCTCAGTCAAAAGGATCAAAACAAACAGGAACCGCAAAAAGTAAAACACCCGTACTGGATAATTTCGGCAGGGATATAACCAAACTCGCTGAAATGGGTACGCTTGATCCGATCGTTGGCCGCGAAGCCGAGATTGAACGCGTATCACAGATCCTTTCGCGTCGTAAAAAGAATAACCCGATCCTTATCGGAGAACCAGGCGTGGGTAAAACGGCAATCGTTGAAGGCCTTGCCCTGCGCATCGTACAGCGGAAGGTATCGCGCGTTTTATTCGATAAACGGGTAGTGTCCCTTGATCTTGCCGCCCTGGTGGCCGGTACCAAGTACCGCGGTCAGTTTGAAGAAAGGATGAAGGCGATCATGAATGAACTGGAGAAAAACAGGGATGTTATCCTCTTCATTGATGAACTGCATACCATTGTTGGTGCCGGTGGAGCGAGTGGCTCACTGGATGCCAGTAATATATTCAAACCGGCCCTTGCACGCGGGGAACTGCAATGTATCGGTGCATCCACCCTCGACGAATACCGGATGTACATTGAAAAAGACGGAGCCCTTGACCGCCGGTTCCAGAAAGTAATGGTTGACCCGCCAAGTGTGGACGAAACCATCCAGATCCTGAACAATATCAAGTCGAAATATGAAGACTACCATAACGTCACCTATAACCAGGAAGCTATTGATGCCTGTGTTAAACTCAGCGACCGTTATGTAACCGACCGTCTGCTGCCCGACAAGGCAATTGACGTGATGGATGAAGTTGGTGCCCGTGTGCACCTCAAGAATATCAATGTTCCCCAGAATATTGTTGATCTTGAAAAGAAGATCGAGGATGTGAAAAATGAAAAGAATAAGGTAGTGAAGAGCCAGAAATTTGAAGAGGCTGCTTCATTGCGGGATACAGAAAAGAAACTGGCAGAAGACCTGGAAAAAGCCAAGAACGACTGGGAAGAAGAAAGCAAACACAAACGTTATCCCATCGATGAGGAAGCAATTGCAGAAGTGGTCAGTATGATGACCGGCATACCGGTAAAACGGATGGTGCAGGCCGAAACGGACAAACTCCGCAAGATGACCGAAGACATGAAGGGGATGGTAATCGGACAGGATGAAGCCATTTCCAAGGTGGTAAAAGCGATCCAGCGGAACCGCGTAGGGCTGAAAGACCCCAAAAAGCCAATCGGAACCTTTATTTTCCTCGGTCCAACCGGGGTGGGTAAAACCGAACTGGCCCGTTCCCTGGCCCGTCATATGTTCGACTCCGAAGATGCCCTTGTACGGATTGATATGAGCGAATACATGGAGAAATTCACGGTGAGCCGGCTGATTGGTGCACCTCCCGGATATGTAGGTTATGAAGAAGGTGGACAACTGACCGAACGTGTTCGCCGCAAACCATACAGCGTGATCCTGCTCGACGAAATCGAAAAGGCCCATCCGGATATTTACAATATCCTGCTGCAGGTGCTGGACGATGGTCAACTGACAGACGGATTGGGACGTAAGGTGGATTTCAAGAACTCCATGATCATTATGACCTCCAATATCGGGGTTCGCCAGCTGAAGGACTTTGGTGCCGGCGTTGGGTTTACAACCAACTCAAAACTGGAACACGAAGATGAAGCGAACAAAGCCGTAATCGAAAAAGCGCTGAAGAAAACATTCTCACCCGAATTCCTCAACAGGATTGACGATGTGGTAATTTTCAACAGCCTGACCAAGGAAAATATCTTCAATATCATCGATATCCTGATGAAGGGTGTAATGAAACGCCTGACCAATCTCGGATTCAGTCTTTCACTTACCGAAGAAGCGAAGTCATTCCTGGCCGATAAAGGTTACGATTCACAATTCGGTGCAAGACCACTGCACCGGGCTATCCAGAAATACCTGGAAGACCCGCTGGCGGAAGAAATCCTGAATACCAATGTGAAGGCAGGTGATGTTCTTGAAGCCGATGTGGATGAATCGAAAGGTTTGTTGAAATTCACTTTCAAACCATCGGAAGCAAAGTCGAAAGAGTCCAAAGCTTAAGTTAGCGGACAGTATCGGCTGATTACAGGGATAGACCACAGGTTAATCTATAATAAATTGAAAAGGAGTGCTTTTATAAGCACTCCTTTTTTACTTTTGCCCCTGTATTATGACGAAACAAATTATTATCACAATCGATGGCTGGTCGAGCTGCGGAAAAAGCACACTTGCCAGGCAACTGGCACGGGCACTTGGACTGGTGTATGTCGACAGCGGAGCCATGTACCGGGCTATTACCCTTTATTTCCTGCGTAACCATGTGGACTGGACCAGTCACCGCGATGTGGTAAAGGCACTGGAGCGTGTTCACCTCGATTTCCATTTCAACGACAAAACAGAAACCAGTGAAATTTTTCTCAATGATGAGAACGTGGAGTATGTGATCCGCGACCTGGTTATTGCCGAAAAAGTGAGTGATGTAGCAGCTATCCGCGAAGTGCGCGAGTTTGCTGTTGCCCAGCAGCAGAAACTGGGCTCAAAAAAAGGAATCGTCATGGATGGCCGTGATATCGGTACCGTGGTATTCCCCAACGCCGAATTGAAAATCTTTATGACTGCAGACAATGCCGTCAGGGTAGAACGCAGGTTCAGGGAATTATACGAGAAAAATCCGAATATCACCATCGAAGAAGTGAAGAATAACCTCGAGATGCGCGATTATATTGATTCACACCGCGAGGTTAGTCCGCTCCGCAAAGCAGATGATGCCATTGTACTGGACAATACCCATCTTACAGAAGAAGAACAATTCCATAAAGCACTAAACTGGGCAAAGGAACGAAGCCGGTGATATTATTGTTTCACCGGATCGCTGACATTGATCCCGGATATTCCGGCACGCAAATGTTTTCTTAACGGATGGAGCAGGTGATCTTATTGCTCCGCCGGATGTTTTACGTCCAGCAGCTCTATATCAAAAACAAGTGTTGACCCGCCGGGGATTGATCCGTTATCAAAGGATCCGTAAGCCAGGTTAAAAGGTATATAAAATTTATACCTCGAACCAACGGGCATCAGTTGCAATCCTTCCACCCAACCCGGGATTACCTGCCTCATCGGCATCCGTAAAGGTTCACCCCTTGGATAACTTGCATCAAACTCAGTTCCATCAAGCAGTGTACCGCGGTAATGTACCACAAAGGTATCAGCGGTTGTTGGCCTGATGCCATCACCCTGGCGGATTACCTCATATTGCAAACCACTTGGAGTGGTCTTCACTTCCGGTCTTTTTGAATTGCGGGAAAGAAAGGCAATCCCTGAATCAATCGCAGGCCTGGATTTATCTTCCTGGATATTTGACATGACTTTATTCATGACTGCATTGCAGGCCTGGTCATCGAGCAGCCGCGTCTTGTTGCCCATTACATCATTGATGGCTTTATTGATCAGCGCGGAGTTCAGGTTGCTGAGACCCTGCTGCTGGTAAAAACTGGCCACACTTACACCGATCGCATAGGAGGCAGAATCTGTCAGCGTTTTCAACTGTCCGACCGGAACAGCAGTTGTTTTTTTAACAGCCGTTGTTCCGGTTGCCGGTGCCTTCGGTTTTGCAGCGGGTTTGGGTTTAACTCCTGACTGCGCCATAACCATTCCGGAAACCAGTGTCAGAGTGATCAGTGAAAATGTCTTTAACATATGGGTTAAGATTAGTGAGCAAAAATAACTGGTGAAGGCGGAATTTCCGAACCTTCTATCGTTAATTTCGTTAAACCTTAATAAGTAGCCAGAATGGAGAAATTCTCAAAACCAGTCCAGTTGCGCTGGTCCGACCTCGATCCCAACCTTCATGTACGTCACTCAGTCTATTACGACTGGGCCGCTTTTGCCCGCCTCTCTTACCTCGCTGAATGTGGAATTGATACCACCGCGATGCAGCAATTACAGATCGGGCCCATCCTTTTCCGGGAAGAAGCCCAGTTTAAAAAAGAAATCCGGTTGGAAGACCAGCTGCAGATTGAAGTGGAACTTGTTAAATCACGCCGTAATTATTCCAGGTGGACCATCCGCCACCGCATTGTTAAACAGGGTGGAATCCTTTGTGCAGTGATAACGGTGGACGGTGCATGGCTTGATCTTGTTAAACGAAAACTGGCTGTGCCTCCGGCAGAAGTCGGACAGGCTTTTTTACGGATGCCGCAGGTAGACGATTTTCAATGGCAGGATTGATTACGGGTAACCGAAACCATCGCTTCAAAACCTTGCCAGGACCGGGTTCGGGAGGGCGGCAGTGATCGTTGGTATTACACCCGGGTTTTGCGTTTCCGGGACTGGTTACCAGGTAGCGGCACTCATCGCGGGTATTACACCAGGGTTTTGCGTTTTCCAGGATTGGTTTCTAAGTGGCCGCACTGATCACCGGTTTTACACCAGCCACTTTACTTTATCGGGATTTTTTGATGCATACATATTAACCAGGTTCCTGATAAACAGGTTTTCCTTATAGGGTGTAAGCAGGTCCTTCAACAACTCCGGTTGCGAAATGGCCACATCACCCGGAATATAACCCATACCATAAAACCGGCCTTTCCAGATGAGTACGCATGACTGATCATCCATTTCCAGTCCACGCTCCACAATAGCATAGGAACTCCGCTGCCCATCGATCGATACTACCGCAGCATCTACCCGCAAATTATATTCAGCAGCAGGTTCATTACCTTCACAGGCACCCCGGCAATTATAGGTATCCGATCCTTCGCAGGTTTCGGTTGATTTTTGTAAAAAGCATAACCGGGGACAAAGATCATATTCGCGGATAAGCTGACGCAGGGCGGATTGTGCATCGGTGATAGTGGGAAAACTGCTGACCGACTGCACACCCTTTCTTGTTTTATCAATCGCAAGCCGTTTATAACCGTTCTGGTCGTCGAATACAAACAAACCATACAATTGCTCCGGTCTTTTCTGTGATGAATTGAAAGCGGGCCAGAATTTTTTGATTTCCGTGGATTCAAGGATATGCGCCATCAGCTCCGTGCCACAGGGCGTGAAACTGATTGCATGTGTATGTTTTAAAAAATTCTGCCGCTGGCGGCTATCGGAATGGGTACTGAAATGACTATTGACCCGGTAACGGAGATTCTTCGCCTTCCCGACATAAATCACCTTTCCCTTCTGGTTATGGAAATAATAAACACCAGGGGTGTAGGGCAACTTGTCAAAATGTTCTTTAGGTACATTGGGAGGCAGGACCTGTTCCTTCGAATTCCGAGCCAGGCTCTTGCTGATAAAATCATCCCGGTCACCCGCAAGCAATAACCGGAAAACCTCTACCGTGGCCGCTGTATCACCACCCGCACGGTGCCGGTCGTTCACTTTAATATTCAGTGACTCGCAAAGTTTACCAAGTCCATACGAAGGAAGACCCGGCAGGATCCGTCTGCTTAACCGTACGGTACAAAGTTTTTTTACCTGCAGGTTGTATCCGCAGGCTGAGAGATGCGCCTTTATAAATGAGTGATCGAAATTGACATTGTGGGCTACAAAAATATGCGGGTGCAGCAATTCATATACCTGCTCAGCGATTTCTTCAAAACGTGGAGCAGTGGCAACCACCTCATCGGTGATGCCGGTCATAACCTGGATATAACGTGGAATCGGTTGTGCCGGATTGACAAGGGATGAAAAAACAGAAACTGTTTCTTTTCCATCAAATACATGGATACAGATCTCCGTAATGCCATTTGCCGAAGCATAACCTCCCGTTGTCTCTATGTCTACAATTGCGTACATGGTTGTGTGGATACAGTGGGCTAATTTCGTGAAAATTTCAACCATTGACGGAAGAAAAATTGCAAATGTTCAGGAACAGGCTGGTAAAATTATTCAGGCATACCGGCAAA
>JBEVJC010000005.1:0-61857 GCA_040510375.1 Chitinophagaceae bacterium | reverse complement strand
CATTGGCATCGCGGATAAAAGAATTACTCTGTGGATCCTCGTTGTTATTATTAAAGTTACTGTTGATTACAAAACCAGCTACATCCTTCTTTGTAAAATTGTAATCCATTCCCAGTTTACCACTATGATACACCCCGTCGTAATGCGGGCGTGATACCTGGTCGATAGTCTGGGACAACGTTACTTTGTCCGGTCCGTAAATACGGCGATCAATTTCCAGGCGGTTAAACCCTTCGTAGGTACCCGCATTATATCCACCGAATATGTTCAGTTTGTTGTTCCGGTAATTAAGGTTTACACCACCATTGAAACGACTGTATAATGCCTGTGTATATCCAAGGTTGGCATTACCATTCATACCCTTGACCACACCTTTTTTTGTCTTGATATTGATGATACCCGAATTACCTGCTGCATCATATTTTGCGGGTGGATTGGTCATGATCTCAATCTGGTCCAGATTGCTGCTCTGCATGCTTTTCAGGAGTGCTGTAAGATCTGCACCACTCATATAGGTGGGCTTGCCATCAATCAGGATCAATACACCCTGTTTACCCTTCAGGCTGATATTACCGTCGTTGTCGACTGTTACACCGGGCGACTTCTCCAGAAGCTCCAGGGCAGTCATACCACCGCTTGTTGGGGAAGCATCCACATTCAGTACCATTTTACCGGCCTTCTGTTCAATAAAAGGTTTTTTTGAAGTAACTGTTACTGCTGACATGGCTTTTGCCTGGGGCACCAGTTCAATTGTTTTCAGGACAATGGATGGTACTGAGGAACTGATTTCCGTTTTTTCAGAATATGCTGTCTCGTGACCGACGGCCGAAACCATTACTAAATAGGTCCCGAAAGCCTGGTCGGCGAACTCAAATTTTCCGGTTTTATCGGCTACAGCCATTTTAACCAGGGCGGAATCGGTGGACCGAAGTAATTTGATTGTGGCGGCCTCAATGATCTTACTGCTCCCATCAATGATGGTTCCACTGATGGATCCGGTGTTTTGCTGTGCGGATGCAGCGACACTGAGCAATGTTAAAATGCTGAGAGTCAATAGGTTTAAAAAATATCTCATGATCGGTTTGGTTTTAGTACTTGTCTTTGTTAATTACAACTCAAAATTAGGTACTTTGCATTGCATAGTTCATTGTTAAATACTGAACGGTAAATATCAGGGATGAGTGGACAGTCGGAACAATGATCAGAAATAAAGTACATGCACTTGGACGCACAGGACTTTATCTGGTTACAACAACCAGGTGGTTTGGGATGAGTGGCAACCAGGGAGGATTGGTGGAAAGTAGTGTTTCCCGATAATTTGAACTACTGGCTCAACAAAACTGTCGATTGGAATAAAGTGGTCGCTGCTTCAGAGATTGAAGCTCTGGCTGAACACAACTGACGATTGACAGAATGATGTAGCTGATTCAGAGATTGAACCGCTGACGGATTACTTCGGTATATGTTCTTCCGGATGTAAGCCTGGTATTGGTCTTATCATTCATTGAAAACAAATACCTGCCATTGAGATGCCGGTACATTTCCCGGATCTTGTCCAGATTGATAATATATGATTTCTGAATACGGAAAAAGTTGGCGGGCAACATCTCCATCAGGCGGTTGAGCGACAGATCGGATAAGTATTTCTGACCGTCCATCTGGTGGATACACACATATTTATCCTGTGCTTCCAGGTACGCGATTTCCTCATACCTGACCAGGGTGATTTTATCACCGGTACGGATGGTCAGGGCAACAGCAGGAGTAATTGGTTGCAGTTTTTTTATCAGTTGCTGCAATGCATTTACATCAATACTTTCTTTCACCCTGCCGAATAACCGGAGCTTTTCCATACTCTGTGCCAGCCGTTCTTCCCGGATGGGTTTTAAAAGATAATCAACCGAAAGGGTATCAAACGCACGCATAGCGTATTGCTCAAATGCAGTGGTGAAGATTACATAGGGCTGCACCACGAGTTGTTCCAGTACATCGAAGCCAGTCATACCCGACATCTGGATATCAAGGAAAACCAGGTCCGGCTTCAACAGCCCAATCTGTGTTACTGCTTCCTCACCGCTGTCTGCTTCACCTATCACACGCACCTGGTCGTTATGCGCTTCCAGCAGACTTCGCATCAGGCGCCTGGCCCCGGGTTCATCATCTACAATCAATGCGTTAAATAACTGGCTCATCCGGTTAGTTTATGAAAATGTATACTGACTTTTTTTTCGGGTTTGTTCATAAAATAAATATCGTATGACTGGGGATACAGCAGGTCCATTTTATCATACACACTTTTTACACCATAACCTGCACTGAGTTCATCCGGGAAACCCGGGCCATTATCTGCTATACTGATAACCACCCCCTGCCCTTTCCGATCTACAACAATACTGATTTCGGTCATCTGGCCGGTAACCCGCAGACCGTGTTTCACCGCATTCTCCACCAGTGGTTGCAGGATAAAACGCGGCACCAGCAGACTGGCCAGTGTTTCATCCATCTTCACTGAATAGTTAAGCTGGTCTTCGAACCGGATTTTTTCAATCTGAAGGTACAGCTCGGTCATTTCCAGTTCCTCTCTGAGGGTCGAATAATTACTTCCCGAATAATTCATTGAATACCGAAACAGGTCGGCCAGGGCAATCGTCATCTTCCGCGCTTTACGCCCGTCCAGCAGGGCCAGCTCTGCAATTGAGTTCAGCGAATTATACAGGAAATGGGGATTTACTTTGGAAGACAATGCTTCCAGTTCAGCCCTTGATTTTAATTCACGGAGCCGGCTAAGCTCCAGTTCCTTTTCATCAAAACGCCGCTTCTGTTCGATATTGAGATAACTCACCAGGATAAATACAAGACCTGCAGCGATGCTGAAATAGGAATTAACAAGAAGGGTATACTTCAGTAATTCACCGGTGGCGTCGGGATTAAGCACATGCATTATCAGGGTTACACCGATCGTGGTAATGATGATCGACACCATTACCAGCAGGTTGCGGGTCACAAAGGAAAGCCGGTCAAATACCCGGTGTTCAGCAATAATCCTTGCCGTATTAAACACCAGGATGGAATACGCCGTAACCAGGATCAGTTCACCGATCACCACGTGAAACCATCCCTGTTTCTCAATGGCATAGATCAGTTGTCCGTTGATCGGAGCAAGTGCTATAACAAAACATAGGAAGATCAGCCATACAACAACCATTTTGCGAAGCCATTCGGGCCGGAGTTTCCGGAACAACCGTTTGAAATTCGCCAGCAGGATCAACCCGATTATAGCAAGCACAATGGAAGTAACGACCAGCAGCATGTATTGAAACGGTCCGCTCATTGAAGGGCAAAATAATCAAAGGGTGCGACTTGGTTGAATTCTCTTTCGTGAACCGTTCGATTTGAACCGCGAACGGATTATCTTGCAGAAAAACATTTAAATGATCATTGATTACCGCTCGGATACCGTTACAAGACCCGGACCAGCAATGGCTGAAGCTATGCGAACCGCAAAACTGGGAGATGATGTATTCGGGGAAGACCCTTCCATCAACGAGCTGGAAGCTAATGCTTCAGCCATGTTTGGAATGGAGGCCGCTGTTTTTTGTCCTTCGGGTACCATGACCAACCAGATCGCCATTAAATGTCACACACAGCCCGGTGATGAAGTTATCTGTGATGAGAACGCCCATATTTACCAATATGAAGGCGGTGGTATTGCTTTTAATTCCGGTGCATCAGTGAAACTGTTGCCCGGCAATTACGGTCGCGTTACAGCGGAACAGGTACTCGCAGCCATCAACCCCGATGATATCCACCGGGCTAAATCGAGCCTTGTTTGCCTGGAAAATACCAGTAACCGCGGCGGCGGGAGTTGTTACGATTTTGAAGAAATTAAACGCATCCGAAAGGTCTGCGATGAACATGGATTGCCTCTGCACCTCGACGGTGCCAGGTTATGGAATGCCATGGTTGCCAAAAACGAAACGGCGATCCAGTATGGCCAGCAGTTCCACAGCATATCGATCTGCCTGAGTAAAAGCCTGGGCTGCCCGGTGGGAAGCCTGCTGCTGGGCAATTCGGAATTCATCCGTAAAGCCAGGCGTGTACGTAAGGTATTTGGCGGTGGGATGCGGCAGGCAGGTGTACTTGCCGCTGCGGGGATTTATGCGCTGAAAAACAATATTGAAAGGTTAAAGGAAGATCATATTTATACAACACAAATTGCAGAGGTGGTAAGCCGGAAGGAATTTGTTGAATTAACTTTGCCAGCCGAGACCAACATCCTTATCTTCCAGTTGAAACCCGGACTGACCGCACCGGAACTGGTGGCCCGGCTTAAGGACAAGGGAATCCTGTCGTATGCCATCGCACCTAACCGGGTCAGGTTTGTCCTCCATCTTGATATCAGTCCCGAAATGGTAGAACGTACAATTGAAATCATAAATAAACTGTAGTCCATGCTCCCAAAGATCAATCCAGTGAACACAACAGCCTGGCAATTACTCAAAGAAGATTTTGCCGTGATGCAATCGGTGCGTATGAGAGACCTTTTTTCTTCAGACCCAGGTCGCTTTGACAGGTATCATATCCGGCACGAGGATATTCTTTTTGATTATTCAAAAAACATGATCACCGACAATACCCTCCGGCTATTGCTGCAGCTGGCAGATGAATGCCAGGTAAAGGATGCCATCGGGGCCATGTACAACGGCGAACGTATCAATGAAACCGAGAACCGCGCTGTACTTCATATTGCACTTCGCAACCTTTCCAAAAGCCCGGTGTACAGTGATGGGGTGGATGTAATGCCCGAAGTAAGGAAAGTGCTCAGGAAGATGAAGGATTTCTGTGAGGCTGTACATACCGGCAAACACAGGGGTTATACCGGAAAACGTATCCGGTATATCGTAAACATCGGCATCGGTGGCAGCGATCTGGGACCTCAGATGGTGACAGAAGCGCTGAAGCCGTACCAGGTAGATGGTATCGAGACCTACTTTGTTTCAAACGTAGATGGAACACAGATTGCTGAAACACTCAAAAAAGTAAAACCTGAACGTACCCTGTTCCTGGTGGCATCGAAAACGTTTACCACACAGGAAACGATGACCAATGCATTGACAGCGCGCGACTGGTTCCTGAAAAAAGCAAAGGACAAAGAACATGTTGCCAAACATTTTGTGGCGCTTTCCACCAATGAAAAAGAAGTGGTCGCTTTCGGAATCGATAAGGAAAATATGTTTGAATTCTGGGACTGGGTAGGTGGCCGTTATTCGTTATGGAGTGCAATCGGACTTTCCATTGCCCTTACCATCGGATACAAAAATTTTGAGCACCTGCTTGAAGGCGCACATAGTACCGACCAGCATTTTTCCGAAACAGCTTTTGATAAAAATATCCCTGTAATCATGGCTCTTACGAGCCTGTGGTATATCAATTTCTTTGGCGTGCAGTCGGAGGCGATCCTTCCGTACGATCAGTACATGAGTCGTTTCGCCGCCTATTTCCAGCAGGGCAATATGGAAAGTAACGGAAAGAGTGTGGACCGTAATGGCCACCCGGTAAGTTATGCAACCGGACCGGTGATCTGGGGCGAGCCCGGCACCAATGGGCAACACGCATTTTACCAGCTTATCCATCAGGGTGTGCCGCTGATTCCCTGCGATTTTATTGCACCTGCCCAGAGCCATAACCCGATCGGCGACCATCATCCCAAACTGTTGTCGAACTTTTTTGCGCAGACCGAAGCATTGATGAACGGCAAGACAAGTGATGAAGTGGGAGAAGAATTGAGGAAACAGGGATTATCGGATGAGCAGGTAAACCGTCTTCTTCCATTCAAGGTCTTCACCGGAAGCAGGCCCACCAATTCATTCCTGATCAAAAAAATCACGCCGTATACTTTAGGTCAGTTAATCGCGATGTATGAACATAAAATCTTTGTGCAGGGCGTGATCTGGGATATTTTCAGCTTTGACCAGTGGGGTGTTGAACTGGGTAAACAACTGGCGAGTAAAATACTTCCGGAGTTACTGACCACGGACCAGGTAACGGGTCACGATTCATCAACAAGCGGGTTGATCAACGCGTATAAAAAAATGAAAAAACAGTAGTTGCAGCGTTGCAGGTAAATCAAATCGCACAAACGATAAATGATACAGGTAATCCGATAAACCGAACAGTTCCAGATAAAAAAAGAGGCCATCTGTTAAGACGGCCTCTTTTTTTTAAAACAGATGGTGATTACCATTTGTCAACTTCTTCGTTATTGGCAGCAACTGTGTCATTGATAGTGGATACAACCGGCGCTGGTGCAGGAACTTCTTCTTCCTCTGTTTCTTCTTTCTTCACAGCAGATTCAGGGGCAACATACGGAGCCTGGTTTTCACCGGTATGTTCTCCTTCCCCATCATATGCTTCATCATGGTTGAATGCATCAAAATCGAAATCAGGCATGAGCTCTGTTTTCACATAATCGACTGCTTCGTTGAGGGCCTTGATGAATTTGTTGAAGTCTTCTTTATAAAGAAACACCTTATGCCTGTCATAACCGTTATCATCAAAACGTTTACGGCTTTCAGTAATGGTGAGGTAATAATCATTACCCCTTGTGGCCCTTACATCGAAAAAATAAGTTCTTCTTTTACCGGCACGGATCCGTTTACTGTAGATACTTTCAATTTTCTTGTCGTTGTTCTCGTACGCCACGTTAGTAGGTTTTGCAGATGATTTAAAATGACCTTGTATTACTTACAAATATAGAGATGTTTTTGAAACAGCCAAAGATGAAGAAAATTTAGTTCCTCCATACCTGACAGGTCTGCAAAACCCCGCTGGTGCGGGTTTGGAGGACAATCTGTTGCCCGAGGGGGAGGTGATCAGACATCCTGGTCGATCGCCTGCTGCCTTGCATACAGTTCTGCGTAATAACCATTAGCCGCCAGGAGATCGCGGTGGCTTCCCTGCTCGGCAATACGGCCATGATCCAGCACGATAATACGATCAAACTCCAGAAGGGAGAAAACACGGTGTGTGATAATGATGGCGGTTTTCCCTGCAAGGTATTCGTTGAGATTTGCCGTTATTTCCTTTTCGGTTTTTGCGTCTACTGCACTCAGGCAATCGTCGAAGATCACTATTGCCGGGTCTTTCAGCAATGCGCGCGCAATGGAGATCCGCTGTTTTTGTCCGCCACTAAGTGTAACTCCCCGTTCACCGATCATTGTGGAATAACCTTCGGAGAAAGAGAGGATTTCTTTCTGCACACTCGCCAGGCTGGCCGAACGAACCACATCTTCCTGACTCGAACTTTCAAATCCAAAACCAATATTGTTGGATACGGTATCACTGAACAGGAATCCATCCTGGGGTACATAACTGATCTGTTCGCGGAGCGATTTCAGGGGAAGTTCACGGATATCTGTGCCATCGATGAGGATCCGCCCAACTGTCGGATCGTACATCCGGAGTAAGAGATGGGCAATGGTGGTCTTTCCGCTGCCGGTGCGACCAATGATTGCAATTTTTTCTCCTGCGTTTATCTCCAGGTTGAAACCGGCAATTGCCTCCACCCCGGTATCGGGATAGGTGAAACCTGTATGCTCAAAACGGATCGAGCCCTTAATGCGGACTTCCGGAGCTGTTTCATTGGCACTGATTCCGGGAACGGTATCCAGGAATTCATTGATCCTTTTTTGTGATGCGGCCGCCCGCTGGATCATACTCGCTGTTAACCCGATAGCACTTACCGGAAAAGTGAGCATGTTTATATACATCACAAACTCCACAATCGTAGAGATATCCATATTATGGGTACCATTAATAAAATAGAGGCCGCCGATCATAATGGTGAACAGGGTGCTTAACCCGATCAGCAGGTTGATCGACGGAAAATAAATGGCTTCAACCTTCGCCAGGCCGATTGCACTGGTCCTGTAATTCTCACTGTTTTTCATAAAGAAGCCAAGCATGGCACGCTCCTGCACAAAGGATTTGATGACACGGATGCCGGAGTATGACTCCTGGGCATTGGTGGTCAGGTCGGACAGAGCTTCCTGGATAGTCTCGCTTTTTTTATGGATGAGGTTGTTTACGTAATAGATTGCAACCGCCAGGATGGGCAGTGGTGCCAGCACGTAGGCGGTCAGGGTTGCATCCCGTTTAACCATAAAAAACACCGCCAGTGAAATAACGGCAATCAGGTTGACCAGGTACATTATGGCCGGGCCGGAAAACATCCTTACCCTGCTGACGTCCTCCGTAATGCGGTTCATCAGGTCGCCGGTACTGTTCTGTTTGTAAAACGCCATATCCAGTTGCTGGTAATGACGATAAACTTCATTTTTCTGATCATATTCAATATGCCTGCTCATGACAATAATGGTCTGCCGCATCATAAAAAGGAAGATACCACGTAAGAGAGCCAGCACCAGTATCACGATACCACAAAGGGCCACCACCCTGGAAATACTGTAACCCGAACCAATAAACCCGATGAATTGGTTAACCAACGGATCATATCCCGGAGGCCGGAGACGTGGCTGGTACCCTGGCAGATTGAGCGAACGCTGTACAAAATCGATCACAAATCCGGTGATTTGCGGCGTTAACACACTGAAATAGTTGGAAACAAAGATAAAAACGATACCGATCGATAACCGAACCCTGTATTTCCAGAAATATTTTCTGATCGTACGGAAATGCTTCATAATCCAGGCGAAATTAACCGATCGCACGGACAATGAACCGGAGCAATTTTAATGGAATGTAAATTTTGCTTTAGGGAGGTTCCGCATAACAGACGTAAAATCCTGACAATACCGCTGATGATATTTACCCGCAGATACCCGTTTGAATCCCCTTTTTCCGTATTTATACGGTTAAATATGGCATATTTTCATACCATGTCAGTAAATCGACGGGAATTCTTACGAAGAGGTGAGTTTGAGTCCATCGGCCCAAATCGTATGAGTAATTATATGTATCCGTAAAACCCGCATGGGTCCTGTATTTCAGCGTATTTCAGCTGATTTTCGCTTAAATCGGACGGATTTTACGCCCGGAAAATAACTATTCCTTTCAGAAATCCAAAACAGGCTGCATTTTTTTTAAAATGGTCTAGTTATTAAGCATTTGCGTATAACACACAATAATTGTAAACACTTAGTTGTTATTGGAACGTACGCCACATTTCAGCGATAGGCAATTTTTTTAAGCAAACCGTTGTTTGTGAGTTGTCAAACCGTTTATTTTAGGCTACAAAGCCATTGTCCAACATCCAAATCTAACAGCATGAAAAACCGATCTGCACGACAAACTTTTCCTGTCTCCGCAAAACATCTCCGGATACCTTTTACTCCAACCGCTGGTTCACCCGGCAATTAGAAGTCAGTAATTATTTCGGCTTACCCGGTTTGAATTGTTGAACCCTTTTTAGATCGTAAGCTGTTACCCGAGTTTTTGCGCAGCATGAAAAGAATATTAACAATAGTCCTCATGGCCCTGTTGAGCCATGGCACAGTCCATCTCAACGCCCAGACCCTGCAGCCCGATTACGGCGCACCGGCCACCCCGGTGAACGTTTGTAATGGCAGTTATATTTTTTCTGTACGCATAAACGGGGGAACAGTTGTAAGCCCGAATGGTACCCTGATTATCAACCTTCCAACAGGATACGTATACGTTGCAGGCTCAGCATCTGTTACGGGCGGTACAGGCACCTTGAATGAATCAGCTGTTTCAGCCAATACCGCAACAATAACCCTGGCTTCTATCCCGGCAGCACCGGGTTTCACGGAATTCAGCTATTCCGCATATGCTACCTGCGCAGCAGTGCAGAATTCTTTATCCGTCAACAGCCAGGTGAGTTACGATTTCAGCACCAGTACGCTTCCGTCAGTTACAACAAAAAGTAACTCCTTCAACACACAAAGTGCATCTCTTACGATACCCAATATCACCAATAGCAGTTATTTCGGTTCTGCTGGTGATAACTATACCCGTAATATCAATATTGTCAATAACGGGTATGGATCCATCACAGAATTTACGCTCGCCGATACCAGCGGAAGCGGCCTTTACATCCGTGGAATATCTGTCAGCGGAGGATGGACCATCCTTACTTCAAAAACCTATATTGGTTCTGATACAATTACTACTTTTTCTTTTTCAGGCGGAATACTTGCGCAGGGACAAACCATAACACTGGTTGAGAACGTGTCAATCGTCAGTAACTGTTTCCTGCAATCGCGTTTTGCCACCTGGTTTGGATGCGAAAGCAGTCCCTGCTTCGGTTCGGCATTTATGGGCAAAGCAACAGCCGGCGCCACCGTCAATAATTCTTTTGTGCCTTCCCTGAAGGTGATGCCCGACCTGCAACCTCTCACCTGCCGTGGAGGAACTGTACAACAAACCCTACGTCTGGCAAACATAGGCAGCGTCCGTTTAAACGAACTAAACCTGCAGCTTTTTTCCAGCGCATCAACGCTTCCTGCAGCATTACAACTGTTCAATGCAAATGAGAACGCCGCCAACCAGTCTGCCTTCTCTTCATTCCAGATCAAACTTGGCATTTCCGGAACCTGGAGCAGCATCGTTCCAACTACATCGCAAACTTACAATGCCGCGGCCATCTGTCTCGGCGCGGCACCTGGTTCAGTTACATTCAAGGTTCCCGTAATTAGTCCGGGTGATACTGTCTATCTCCGGTACAATGAAACATATTGCCCTGTACCCGGACCAGCAGCTGGCTCCATCACTACACCAGGGACCGTTATCCGTTTTAATTATAATGCTCCCTGCAGTGGCCTGACCGACCTTGTTTCATCTATTGTACGGAATGCGGCCGTTACCTCTATCACCGCCCTGCCCCACCTGCCAGCGGTGATGGTTCCATTGGTACCGGCAACGATATCCTATGATTTCCCGCTGGCTGCTTCGCCTACTTATATTAATCTGGCTCCCGGTCAATCCAGTATCCGGTTTGACCTGGTACTGCCTTCCAATATCCTTTTTTCAGGTAATGTTTCTGATATCTTCCTGGTAAATATTTCAACAGGCACAATACTGGCAAGCCCGGCATCCTTCAGCTATAACGCAGGCCTGCACAAGATCTCCTTATCTTATAATGTCACTGCCTCATTTAAGATCGATAACCTGAAAGGCGCATCGTTACGGTTCGGGAACTTACTGCTGGACTGCCTGCTGCCTTCAAACGGAAATACAGTAACGCTTGATGCCTATCTCCGGATGACACCGGCCTGTACAGAAGAGGAATGGATCCTGAGTAATACAGGGGTATTGAATTTTGTTTGCCCCGTTGCATGCGGAACATCAGGTGGACTAAATTTTTCTTCGTTCCTGACCAATCGTACCAACTTCGGACTGGCAGATAATGATAATAACGGTATACCTGATGCTACCGGTGTACCCGATCCAACAAAAGTGCGGACCGACCTGGCAATGCCGGGTGATACTGTCAGGACAAGTTTTGCCGGACGTATAAGCAGAGGACCGGGTTCACCCGTTGCATTCACACATGGTTATGCCATCGACAGCTTTATTACCGGATCCGGTTTAATGACTGCACAAACTGCCACGGTTGCATTATATGTTTCAGGTAGCTCCCTCCCCTTTTATACAGTTACCGGACTTCCGGTAAACAGTGTTGGAACTTACCATAAAGTAGATTTCAGTATAACAGCATTAAACAGTGTTTCACCATTGCCTGCCGGTTATACGGAATTTGCAGATGGAGATTCAGTGACCGTTACCATCGATTTCAAAGTGACCGGTAATCCCGGCTCCATACAGGTGCCCGTTGAAATAAGAAACCATTTCTTTATCAGTGATGTGGCAGATCCACTTTCCCTGTCGGACCAGTACAGCTGTAACGCCAACTATCCGGGTCGTATCAATATCGTAGGTTATGAAGCCGGCACAAACGGCACACGTACTTACTCCCTTGTAGGAGCAGGCACCGTGGCTACTGAAATGGATCATTACCTCTCCATTGCAGGTAACCATGCCGGAAGCAAACCCTTTGTAAACGAATACCGACCCATTTCCATCCATAATAATTTAACATACACGATACCTGCAGGAAGCCAGTATGTATCTGCCACTGCTACCTATTCATATACCAGCGGTATTGGTGTGGTTACTACCAAAACAGTTTCTATCAATCCCCTGTCGGCTGGTTCCAATCCATTGGTATTTGATCTGGAAGCCCTGTTCAACAATGGAACATTTGTAAGAGGCGACCAGGGCAATTCACTGCTGACCACGGTGATAATCCAGCCAACCTGCGACGTGGTGCCTAAGTCACATGCCAGGTTTTTAATGTCGCAGATTGCCACACCTGGCTACCAGACCGGATTTCCGGGTAATTCGATTGATGTTGCAGACAGTATTCTCTACATCATACCTGAGGTCCTTATTACTACTGCCAATACCACACCAACGGCGACTGACAATAATGTTTCCTGGGAAATCCAGGTAAGTAACTCCTCCGTTGCACAGGCACTGAGGGTCTGGATGGGCCGCACCAATTCTACCGGTACCATCACGGTCAACAGTGTACAACGATTGAGCGGACCTGGTGGTTACGTGATCAGTACGGTGAATCTTTCCGGTTCCGGTTTATATCAGTTGGGAACACTGGCCCAAACAAGTAATTATTACCGGATCAATGCCACATTTACTTCCTGCGAGAAAGACGATATGACACTCGCTTACTGGTACGATTGTAATAATTCCGGCTATCCGTCATCGGTGAGTGCGGCAACGCACAAGAGTACCCTCACTCTCGAGGTAATTCCGCTTTCGTCGACACTGCAGACCAATATCATTTCAGAACCGGTTTTGACGCCCCTGCCCGATGCCTGCGATGTGCTTACGTATGAAGTGGAGAGCAGCAATACCGGCGCCTCGGCGATCCATGATCTGAAAGTACTGGTAGGACCCGCTGCAGGCGTGGATTACGCGCCCGGCACATTCCAGGTGGAATATCCGGCGGGCAGCGGCGGTTATGTGAGTGTGGCAGATGTAAATGTAACCTCCGTTCCCGGGGGACTGTTATTTAGCATTCCGGCATCGCAGGTAAATGAACTCTATTCACAGGAATCACTTCGCATCCGTTTTGGGGTAACAACCAGTTGCTCATTTGCCAGCGGCAGTTCAATCAATTTCCTCTCCTCAGGTACTTCATTCTGCGGAACACCTATCAGCTCTGACAAACAACAGAGCCAGATCATAACAATCAAGGGAGTTCCCGTACAAACAAATAATTACGAGCTTCACTCTTCTGCTGATGAAGCCGTTCAGGATTGTATTACAGGTGATGTGTATACCACCTATCATTTTAAATCTGTCAACCTCGGACCACTGCCTACGGGCATTACAGACGGGTTTAAATTTACGTTGCCCGCACCATGGGTGGCAGATCCTGCAACAATCGTATTCACAAATGATCCGGCGGGTGCAAGTTATACCGGTGTTACCGCAGGAACCTATAATTTCTTAACCGGGGAAGGTGTGCAGATCGGCGATTTTGTTGAACTGACTGTTACAGTCCGTGTGCCGGCACCAGCTTCGCTTACATTACCGGTTGGCAACAGTGCTGCCATTACAGAAAATGGAGTTGTCCGTTCGGGCGCTATCTGTTCTTCAACAGGTGTGGCTTGTCCGTCGACTGAGATCATTGTTGCCAGTAATACAACCACCACTATTCTTTACAATGGCGTTAAGGTAAACCAACCCGTAATACAGATCAATCATCCTGCACCCGTCTGCGCACCACAGACTGTTGATATCACTGCAGCTGCGGTAACAGCAGGCAGCAGTACCGGTCTTACCTATACTTATTTCACCGACGCGGCTGCTACCAATGCAGTACTGAATCCAGCAGCCATCAGTGTTTCCGGTACTTATTATATCAAGGGTACATCCATCGCCGGGTGTGCAGTTGTTGAGCCGGTGAATGTTGTTATAAATCCATTACCTGTTGCTGGTATCAGTTATCCTGGTGGACCATTCTGCCGGATCGGGACTGCAAATGTTACAATTACCGGGCAGACCGGAGGCACATTCAGTGCAGGGGCTGGACTGGTTATCGATCCGGTAACCGGAACAATTGATCTTGCAGCAAGCAATGCAGGCACCTATACTATAACCTATACTTTTTCTAACGGTACCTGTCCGAATACAACGACCACCAGCATTACCATTGTTAATATACCACTGCTGGTACTTCACGATCCTGCTCCTGTTTGTCCACCTGCAACAATTGATCTTACTGCACCTGCAGTAACAGCTGGCAGCGAGTCAGGTCTGACCTTCAGTTATTACACCGATGCAGCCGGAACAATTGTACTGGTTAACCCGACCGCTATTTCCGTAGCCGGCGTATATTATATCCAGGGAACACTGGCATCGGGTTGCAAGACGGCTATCCTGCCGGTTACTGTTACATTCAATACACCGCCTGTTGCCAGCATCTCCTACCCTGGTTCCCCTTATTGTGCAACAGGAACGGCCAATGTGGTACGTACCGGTCAGGCAGGCGGCACATATACAGGTTCCGCGGGACTTTCAATTGATCCGGTAACGGGTGCGGTCAACCTGGGCAGCAGTCTGCCAGGGACTTATACTGTTACCTATTCTTCTACCAATGGAACCTGCACTGGTGTAAGCACCACCACTATCACAATAAATGCCCAACCATTGCTGGTGATCACCAATCCCGCACAGGTCTGCGCACCAATGACAGTCGACATCACCAATCCCGCTGTTACTGCCGGTAGTGAAACAGGACTGACACTTACTTATTTCAGGGATGCAGCGGGAACAATTGTATTGGTTAATCCAACTGCAATAGCTGTTTCGGGAACCTATTATATCCACGCCGTAAACAGTGCAGGGTGTTCGGTTACGATGCCGGTGCAGGTAGTGATTGCTCCATTACCCGTTGCTTCAATCTCCTATCCCGGTTCACCATTCTGCAATGGAGGAACCGCCACACCGGTGATTACCGGACAGGCTGGCGGAGTATTCAGCGCAGGTCCGGGCCTTATAATAAACAATACAACCGGCCAGGTAGACCTGACCAACAGCACCGCTGGAACTTATACCGTCACTTACTCATTCACCAATGGTACCTGTATCAGTGATGCCACTGCAACAGTTATTATCGAGCCGGTACCAACGCTCGTGATTACTGATCCGGCACCCGTCTGCGCACCTTCAACCGTAGACCTGACAGCAGTTGCCATTACAGCCGGAAGCAGCACCGGGCTTACGTTCCGTTATTATACAAACGCAGCAGGAACAATTGTGCTCGCTAACCCTTCCGCAATTTCTGTATCGGGTACTTATTATATCCAGGGTGTGACCCCAGGTGGTTGCCTCACTGTTCTGATGCCGGTTAATGTGCTGATCAATCCTTTGCCGGTAGCAACGATCAGTTATGCCGGATCCCCTTATTGTGAAGCTGATCCGGTTCTTGTAAATGTTGTGATAACGGGTCAGACAGGCGGCAGCTTCGCTTCCACTCCGGGTCTGACACTGAATGGCACTACCGGTCAGATTAATATTGGTACCAGCCTTCCGGGAACCTATATCATTACTTATACATTCAGCAATGGATCCTGCATCAATAACAGCAGTACATCAATTACCATTGAACCAACACCTGTACTGGTGATTAACGACCCCGCTCCTGTTTGTGAGCCTGCGGGTGTTGATCTCACTGCCGCTTCTGTAACCGCAGGAAGTACCGGTAGCCTGGTGTTTGGTTATTATTCCGATGCAGCAGGGACACTTGTACTGGCCAATCCTTCCAATATCACCGTGTCTGGTATTTACTATATCCGCGGTACCTCAGTAGCCGGATGCGGAACTTCGATCCTCCCGGTAAATGTTGTTATTAACCCGCGCCCAGTAGCAACTATTTCATATGGTCCGGCACAGTGTTATACTTCCACAGGAACATTTATAGTAACGCAGACAGGAACAACCGGGGGTACTTATTCATCAACTACCGGTTTATCCATTGATCCGCTTACAGGTACAATCAATATTGGCGCAAGCACACCCGGGACTTATACCGTGAGTTATAATTTCACTAACGGAACCTGTACCAATACAGCAACAGCAAATGTTACAATCAATGCTATCCCGGTATTCACAATCACTGATCCAATGCCGGCCTGTTTGCCCAACACGGTCGACCTGACAGTTGCGTCGTTGAAATCGTCCACAACAACAGGACTTGTTTATTCTTATTATACGGATGCAACGGGTACAACTCCATTAGCCAACCCATCTTCTGTTGGGGTTAGCGGAACCTACTATGTGCAGGCAACCAATCCCCTGACAGGCTGTATCAGCGCCATTCTTCCGGTAAACGTGCTGGTTAGTACCAATCCGGTTATCACGGTAACAGGTGCTGCCCTGGTATGTCGCGGTGAAGAAGTAATCCTTACTGCCAATTCGCCTGGTAATACTATAAACTGGCCGGCATTGGGAACAAGTGGAGCTACTGCGGTGATCCATCCGCAAAACAATGGCACCTACCTGGCAACAGCCACCAATGCGGCAGGTTGTATGTCCACCGCTTCTGTCACGGTTAATGTCCGCGACTTCAATATCTCATTAACGGCAGGCGCCAATCCGGTTATGCCCGGAGGTTCGGTATCACTTTTCTCAACAGCAAATGATGTGTACACCGTCACGGCGTGGACACCTGCATCATATTTCAGTACACAAACAAGTTATAACCAGACTATCAATATCGGCGGAACAGCTGAAACATTTGCAGTAATCGGTGTGTCGGACGATGGTTGTATTGACACGGCACAGGTTACAATTAACCTGGAGCCGGGTGATAAGGATTTTTATATTCCAAATGCATTCTCGCCAAATAACGATGGAAAGAACGACGTGTTTAAAGTATATGGCAGTGCAGTGAAATCAATTGAACTGCGTGTGTTTAACCAGTGGGGCGAGTTGTTGTTTGAATCCAAAGACAGGAGTATTGGGTGGGATGGCCGGTTCAAGGGCGTGATTCAGCCGGTGGGTGTATATCCATTCGGGGTGAAGGTGACATTCTATGATAACCGGGTGGTTACAAAGAAGGGACTGGTGAACCTGGTCCGTTAAAATGAAATGAATATTTTTTTGAAAAACCAATAGTATGCGCAAACATCAAATTATCGGAATCTGCTGCTGGATAACAGCGCTGACCCTCCCTGGATTCAGGGCCGGGGCCCAGGTAGATCCCCATTTCTCACAATATTTCATCCAGCCGATGACCTTGAATCCGGCGATGACGGGATTGATCGAGGGCGACTATAAAGTATCAGCGATCTGGCGCAGCCAGTATGGGAATTCCCTTACCACAAAGGGCCTTTCTGCAGAAGCGCCAACAAATAAAAATATCAATCTTGGAATAAATATCCAGCACCAGTCGTCGACAGATGGATCGTATAGTTATACAAATGGTTATGTAAACGTTGCCTATACCGGGGTACGTTTTGGCAATCACCAGATCGTGATGGCCATGCAGGGAGGATTTATTAACCGCCGTTTCAATATTGAAAAATTACATTTTGGTGATCAGTGGGTGGCCGGACTTGGTTTTGATCCGACACTCGCCACTTCAGAATCTTTTTTCAGGCCCTCTGCCACTACCCTGGATGTGGGGTCGGGTATTGCTTATTATGATGGCACACCAGGTCGCAAAGTAGCTGTATTCGGTGGTATGGGAGTTTTTCACCTTACCAGGCCTACCGATCCATTCCTCAATGGTGGCGACAAGAAGGAGATGCCGGTCCGTTATACAATGCACCTTGGTGCAAGGATCAACCTGTCTGAAACTTTCGACCTCATCCCCAACCTGCTGTATATGCGGCAGGGCAATGCGCAGGAAAAAATGGTAGGCGCCTATGCACAGATGTTCGGAAGCAGTAATACCGACCTGATGTTTGGTGCAAACTACCGGTTTGATGATGCTATCTCCCCTTATTTTGGTGTTTATCATAAAGGGGTAACACTTGGTATGAGTTACGATTTAAATGCGTCAGATAAGACAAGGGGATCAATCAACCGGAGCAGTATGGAAGTATCGTTATCATATGTTGGCTGGGGAGGTAAATCAGATATTTCCGCCAAACCTTTTTATTGTCCACGTTTTTAAGAAAAGCTGAACTGATAATTTATGAAAAACCTAACAACAGATCGGAATTATGGCCGATTCAACCCTTTCAAAACAGCAGGCCTGGTAGCCTGTATGTTGGGTGTTTCGGTATGTTACTCACAAAACCAGGAGCCAAGCCTGATCCAGGAGGCCGAGAAACTTTTTGAAGAGAAAAATTACTACGAGGCTGCCCAGCACTATGAGAAATATCTCGGTGAGGGCAAGACCAATGTACATCGCACATCACCACTGGGTGTCCGTAAAAGGGGCAGCCAGGATACGGAAGAAAAGATGGCGAGACAGATCGTGGTATATAAACTGGCAGAAAGTTACCGGTTGTACAATGACTACCGCAGTGCGGAAAAATGGTACAGGGAAGCCGCATCATTTAAGGTGATGTCGTTCCCCGACAGTAAATACTGGTATGGCGTTTCACTGAGGGCGAACAAAAAAATCGATGATGCCTACAAGGTCATTACCGAGTTCGTAAAATCAAGGGACGAAAAAGATGAATGGACAATTGCGGCTGATCGTGAACTGGAAAATCTCCGTTTCATAAAGGCCCAGGCCCGGACTGAAAAAGGGAATTTTGAAGTCACGAAGGACAGCAGCAGGGGAACAACCTCTGCCTATGCCCTTTCAACCCTGGCAAGAAACAGTGAAGTGTTTTTCACTTCTGTTTATGCCGACAGCAGCCGGATGAATGCAGGTAGTCCAACATTCTCCGCCCAGTTATTCCGTTCCTTCGACAGTACCGGCAATATCCGCGATAAAGCGAATATGCTGAAACTGCCCGTAGAAGAAGGATATAACAATGGTCTTCCCTCCCTCACAGGTGATGGTAACCAGCTTTTCTTTACACGTTGGAAAAAAGAGAATGGTATAATAACCTCTTCCCTTTACTCAGCGAAAAGAACGCCGGAAGGCGACTGGACCAGTCCCGCAAGACTAAGTGCCCTGGTAAATGAAGAAGGATCGAACAGTACACAGCCATTCATAACGGCCGATGGCAAATATTTACTTTTCTCCTCCAACCGAAGTGGTGGATTTGGAAAGTATGATCTCTGGGTGGCAACATTAGGTGCCGGCCAGATAGCCCTCTCCGTGCAGAATTTAGGTATAATGATCAATACGCCAGGTGATGAATCATCGCCATGGTACCATCCCGGATCGGGTAAGCTGGTATTCAGCAGCAACTCACTGGTGGGTATGGGTGGATTTGATCTATTCTCTTCCGAAGGAAATCTTGAACTGAACAAATGGAATCATCCCGTTAACCCGGGCAGTCCGATCAATTCAGTAAAGGACGACCAGTATTATGTAGGAACAGATGAATTAAACCTTTGGGCAAGTGGCTGGCTGAGTTCCGATCGTGAATCGGATTGTTGCCTCGAGTTATTCAGGATTGCACAGGATAATATCCAGTACATCACCGGAACGGTGGTGGACAAGGAAACCGGTGAGCCGCTGGAAGGCGCTTACCTGTATATCCAGGATCCGGCCGGCAGCGGCAAAACAATCATGAGTCGCGAAACGGATAGTCTCGGCAGGTACAGCTTCGAATTAAGTAACATGCCATCTTATAACCTGGTTACTTTCAAAGACCGTTATGATCCGGACAGCACTGGTTTCAGTGTGAGGATCAGGACAGGTCGCGACAGTATCAGTAATGATACAATCAGGCTCACTCCTATCACGGTTTATGATCCGGATGTAGGGAAACCCAAAACGGATCCTCCCGATATCCAAACACTACAGGATAGTTCAGAATACCGGGAAAAGGAACCACCGGATCTTCATCCCGAACCGGACTCACCGGAACAACGGGATAAGGAACCACCGGACAAGATATTTGATCCGGATGTGGGAAGTCCTCCCGGATTTATGAAGGAAAACCTTTTTATAGCAAGGTTTGACTTCGACAGATCCGAAATAAAAAAAATGTATTATTCGAATTTAGATTCCCTGGTGATATATATGAAACAGCATCCTTCCATAATTGTTGATCTTGACGGGCACACAGATGCGTTCGGGTCCGATGCATACAATATGCGTCTTTCCGATGAACGTCTCGCGTCATGTATCACCTACCTGGTTGCGCAGGGCATCGGTCGTGAAAGGCTGACAACTGCGGCACATGGGGAACGTATGCCAATGGTCAGGGAAACCATCAATGGTTCCGACTATGCAACGGGAAGGAGTCTCAACCGCCGCGTAGAGTTCAGGATCGTCCGTGCCATCCGGCAGGATGAAACCGGAAATACGCCGGAGTCGCCCGGTTCGTTTGCCCATACGGGTGGCAACGGGAACAACCAGGGAACAGGGAATAATTTTAAGAATATTGCCGACTTAAACCGAAGCAGGAAAGGATTGTTCCATCCGGTGGTGCGGTTTAATTTTGATATAGCTGAAGTTGACCAGGAATATTATGATAACCTCGACAGGTTAGCGGACATGATGAAAGCAGAAGCTTCGATGCGTGTAGAGATGAGTGCGTATACGGATGGCAAAGGAAGTAATAGTTACAACCTGCGTCTTGCGCAGGAACGACTTGATGCAGTAATCAGCTATCTTGGCAGTAAAGGCATCAGCAGCAGCAGGCTGAGTGGAAAAGCACTAGGCGAATGTTGCCCGCTGGAAGCCGAACTGGTAGAGGGAAAGGATAATCCCCAGGGAAGGTGGATGAATCGCAGGGTGGAATTCAAGATCATCCAGTCATCACTCGCTACTACTACCCGATAATTTCTATAAGACGTCTTAAACAAAAAGCCATCCCGCTGCAGCAGGATGGCTTTTTGTTTTGAGTCACCGGTATTCCGGTTTCGGGCTTAATCCATTGTCACAATAATTTTTCCTCTTGTCCTGCCCGTCTCAATCTGTTTATGTGCATCAGCCATTGCCGAAAACGGGAATACTGACGATACCGTTGAATGCATTTTTTTATTCTTCAGCAGTTCAGCGATTTTATTCATATCGGCTCCGCTGGATTGAACCAGTGTACTGATTGCGGTTACCCCCAGTTCCTTTGCCTTCTCTTTAACGTTATCATCTATACCTCCTGCAATTCCGATAAGTAATCCGCCCTTTTTGAGTACAGGTAATGTGCGGAGTCCTGTATCACCCCCTACCGCATCGAACGCCATGTCGATATCATGTACCCCGGATTCAAACGGACCAGTTGCATAATCAAAATATTCATCCGCTCCGAGACCGAGCACAAAATCCCTGTTCGCGGCGCTGGCTATTCCCGTAACATGGGCACCCAGTGCCTTCGCTATCTGCACTGCATAGTGACCTACCCCGCCAGCTGCGGCGTGAATTAGAACGCGGTTCCCGGCCTTGATACCTGCATGATCAACCAATACCTGCCAGGCAGTAAGTGCTGCAAGTGTTGCTGCTGCAGCCTCTTCGAATGAGATATCAGCAGGTTTGAGTGCAAGATGCGCGGCGGGTGCAGCTACATATTCTGCATACGCCCTTCCGTGTCCCGGAAAATTTACCATTCCAAAAACCGCATCCCCTTTTTTAAATAATGGCGACCTGGTTTCCGAAACAACCCCTGAAATATCCCATCCAATTATCATCGGATGCTCATCTTTCAGTCGGCTGTAAAATCCTTTCCCCATCCGCGTTTTTATATCAACCGGGTTTATGCTGATTGCCCTGACTTCAATCAATACCTCCTCGTTGTTGGGCACTGGCAGGGCCAGTTCCTGATAAATAAGCTGATCTACCCCACCTGGAGCCTGGAGTGCTATGATTTTCATATAAATAATTTAAGTACAAAATTAGACAGCCATTTCTAAATTCAGTCAGGATCTTTTTTGTACAATCCGGTATTTTAATCAGGTTTATCGAAAACGATTCACCCTCTTAAGATTTATAGTCCCGCCTTGATTTTATCTGCGATCAGTTCTGCACCCATAATCACCGTTATATTGGTGGCTGTCGACACCGCATCGGGATAAATGGAGGCATCGGCCACACGCAGGTTCTTTACCCCATGAACGAGGCCCGTGTCACCAACTACGGCACGTGCATCGTCGACACGACCCATCGGTGCACTTGCCGTTGAATGGAAAAAGATCTGGGATGTTTCGATGATGTTTTTGATAATCCCTTCATCACTTTGCACTTCCTTACCTGGCGACAATTCCTCCAGTAATAATTCGCGCATTGGTGAAAGCGAACCGATCTTCCTTGCCAGTCGGGCCCCATCCAGCAACCGTTTCCTGTCATTGGCCGAGCTTAACATATTCTGGTCAATCACCGGGGAATCTTCGGGGTTCTTACTTGCGAGCCTGACGGTGCCGACCGATTCGGGTCTGGTTAATCCTACAGCAATGACAAACGCAGCGCCGGTGGGACTACCGGACGAATCAAATTGATGCGAAGGAGCAACCTGAAGGTCCAGCTCACCCGCTTCTGCAATATTGCTGCTGGTCCAGGCAATTGCGCCGATTACTGGTTCCTGTTTACCGATGATATCCGGGTCAACACTATAAACGTTGAAATAAAACACATGATCCACCAGGTTCTGGCCAACGGGCAGGTCTTTAACAACGGGGATATCCATTGACTTCAGATCTTCAGCAGGTCCAATACCAGAACGTAACAGGATGGCTGCAGTACCATAATTACCTGCGGTAAGAATAATTTCCTTACCAGTAAGTATCGCCCCATCTGCAAGTTGTACAGCGGTTGCTGTCCTGCCATCAAACAATACACGGTCAACCAGGACCCCGGCCATTATTGTCAGGTTAGGACGTTTTCTTACCTGCTTATCAAGATAGGTCATACCCGTATTCATCCGCACACCATCTACAATATTCATCGGGTAAGGTCCCACACCCTGTGGTGTACCTGCGTTGAAATCGTCGATATGGTTCAGGCCGGTTAACTGCGCAGCAGTGATAAATGCCCGTTGTGCAGGACTGATATCAGCAAGTCCTAACTGGCGGATCGGTAGTGGCCCGGTACGGCCATGCCAGGAGTCATCTCCATACAGTGCCATTTCCAATTTTTTATAATAAGGAAGTACCTCGCTGTAGGACCAGCCTTTGATGCCCCGCTTTTCCCAACGTTCAAAATCAGCGGGAGTTGCACGCAACGCTACTGCTGCATTGATTGCGGATGATCCCCCAACTACTTTTCCTCTTAGTGTAGGTACAGAACGGTCAACAAAACCCCTGGTGGTCACCGAACCCCACTCGAACCGCGGGTCAAGCTTTGCCCCGATAATATTACTGTCCGACAATAAATCCGGATATCCACCTGGTTCAAAATTGGGACCCGCTTCCAGCAAAAGCACTTTATTTGTCTTTTTCTCACTTAACCGGTTGGCAAGTACCGCACCGGCAGATCCTGCACCTACCACGATATAATCATATTCCATATTCATTTCTTTTTAAGCAAAGCTAGTCGGTGCAAACAGACCAATCCATTGACCTATGGTAAGAAATTGTCAGTGTTGCTGACCTGCGGATCGGCTGGTAATTTCCTTACGTACCCTGCTTAAACTTTCGGGATTGATACCAAGATAGGAAGCGATCATCCATTGGGGAACGCGTTGTGGGAGACCCGGATACAAACGTATAAATTCCAGGTACCTCGTTTCGGCCGAAGCACCGAGTAACAGGTTGATCCGGTTTTGCAGATGACGGATATGGGTCTGCAAAGAAAGTTCATTTTTTTCCTGGTAAACCGGCCATCGCGATACATAATTTATATAATCCTGATCGATGATCACCACTGTTGTATCCTCGATCGTTTCGATCGAAAAAAGGGAGGGTATATGAAAATACACACTACTCCGTTCCCCAATGAACCAGTCCTCCGGAGCAAACTGGATAATATGCTGTCTGCCTTTCTCATCAATGGAGTAACTGCGGACCAGCCCCTGTTCTATGTAATAAGATTGTACAGCAATCCCGCCTTCACGAAGTAAAAAAGAATGCCGGGGGTAAAACTTAATCTTTAAGCTGGGCAACAGGCCTTCCAGTTGGGAATCTGAAACACCCATATTCTTTTTCAGATAGTGTTCGAATCTTAGGTTCATAAAATATAATCACGGTGTCCGGTCAGACCGTTTTCTTACAACAACCGCAATCGATAACAGGTTTGATGTTACCGATAATTTGATAAATCAGGTCTTCGCAAGCTGGCTCTTTTGTTGTTTCCTCCGGGTTTTAATTATGATACCCTTCATTAAAATTGAAACAATCAACGCTATAACAAAAAGACCTGAAAATATGTCGAGTGTTTCTGACAGGGATCCGGTAGATTTTTTTACAGAATCATAAATGGTTGGGCCGGCAATGCCCGCCAATCCCCATGCGGTCAGCACCATCCCGTGTATGGCACCCAATTGTTTGGTTCCGAAGAGGTCGCCGAGAAATGCAGGAAGTACCGCAAATCCGCCACCATACATGGTTGTGATGGTAAACATAATTGCGAGGTACAGATATTCCGAGGACACAACGGGCAGGAAATAAAACGCGAGGATCTGAAAAGCAAAAAAGATGATGTATATATTTGATCGCCCGATATAGTCCGATAAACTGGACCAGAATATCCTGCCCAATCCATTAAAAACACCGATCACTCCAACAATGGCTGCGGCTTTAACCGGAGTAAAATCCAGTTTCTCCTGCATCATCGGACTGGCGGCTGAAATCACTGAAATACCACAGGTGATATTTATAAACATCATTATCCAGATATAATAAAAACGCGTGGTTTTCAATGCGGCATTGGCATCAATGTTTGAAATATCTGCCTTCGCTGTTCCTTCAACGGGCGTAAATCCCACCGGAACATAACCGGCAGGAGGCCGGGCAATATACCGCGCTGATGATAAAATCAGTACCATGTATATTCCCCCCAGAATGTAAAATGCATTGGCTATACCGACGGAGTCAAATAAAGCTTGTGTAACAGGGCCGAATATCAATGCGGCAAACCCGAAACCCATTATCGCCATACCCGTGGCCAGTCCGCGTCTGTCGGGGAACCATTTCACCAATGTACTTACAGGAGTGATGTAGCCCACGCCTAATCCAATGCCCCCGATAACTCCGTAACAGATAAAATACAACGGGAGCGATCCTATCTGGACGGCAATACCGGATCCAAAAATTCCGATACCATAAAACAACCCGGCGATTGTACCACTTTTTCTTGGACCGATCTTCTCCACCCATCGTCCCAGGAACGCAGCAGAAAACCCTAAAAATAAAATGGCAATTTTAAATGCCCATTTAATTACACTTTCATCAACATGAAATACTCCCCGCACGGGATTTGTCAGCACCGAATAGGCATAAACAGAACCAATCGATATATGGATCCCTACTGCAGAGGCTGCAATTAACCAGCGATTTTTTATTTTTACCGTATCCATTACTGAAGTTTTGTAATTATTGTGCTGTTTGGTTTCCTCCTGAAAAAAATGTTAATTGACAAAACATTTCCGGTTTCAGGTATGGGCATTACTACGCCGCAGCAAAGTAAGTTTGTAATGAAGGACTGGTTTTGCAGGACTCGTTGAAAAGGCAAAAGCAGACGGCAGAAAGGGAACGCCCACGCCAGGTAAAGGCGGGTTGACCATGAACCCTAAATCAACCGGATAATTTGCAGGTTTATATATTCCGCCTGTTTCTTTAAAAACGCAGCGTTGATTTCGCGGAGTGACTCGTCGTATCTTTCACGGTCAGCAATGACTTGAGGGTTACTGTTCGTTTTATTCCGCCTGTTTCTTTAAAAACGCAGCGTTGATTTCGCGGAGTGACTCGTCGTATCTTTCACGGTCAGCAAAGACTTGAGGGTTACAGTTCGTTTTATTCCGCCTGTTTCTTTAAAAACGCAGCGTTGATTTCGCGGAGTGACTCGTCGAATCCTGCACGGTCAGCAAAGACTTCCGGGTTGTACGCATCTCCCGGTTTGTGTTTTTTATGAAGATCGAACTGGCTGGCATGGGAGGCTACCCAAAGATCAAAATGTAGTTGTTTCATAACATCCAGCGTGTAGGCATAGTCAGCAGCCATGCCCGGATAAGCAGTAATCTCTGAAAACTTACGGTCGGTAATAATGGTTGGAATATTGGCGATCAGGACACGGTATGTTTTATTTTCATCTTTCACATCGAACAGGTAACTACAGGATCCCTTCGTGTGACCAGGATGGTGAAGCATTACCAGGTTCATTCCACCCAGGCTGATTGTATCTCCGTTTTTCAACAACCTGTCAACCTTCACCGGTTTGAATGTGCTGCCCTTCCCTCCCAACTCGTAATCAGAACTACCGCCGTCTGTCGCCACTTCCAGATCCTTTTCATCCAGCATCATTTTTGCGCCGGTTGCTTTTTGGACCTCTGCCATGGCACCGAGATGATCATAGTGTGCCTGTGTGGTCAGAAGTATCCTGGTATCGCTGAATTTAAACCCAAGGGCTTCGATATTGGAACGGATCTGTGGACCAGAGGATGCGAGTCCGGTGTTAATCAGGATATTTCCCCGGGGAGTGGTAATCAGGTAACTGGCCAGGTCGTATGTACCTACATAGTAAAGGTTACCTGCAATGCGGAACGGCGCGTAGTTCCGTGACCATTCCTCCGGGCGTTTTGAGGGTTCGTTTACCGTTTGGGCGTTGGTAAACAAGGTTAATAAACACAAAAATATTATCGTAGAAAACAGGCAGCATTTGTTCCACATAGTAGTAAGATGTGGCCAAAAATAGAGCTATTAATCCAAACGTCAGTAACCTTGCCTTCAATAAAGTTTTATGGCGTATCCGATCATAATTACACCCGCACCTGTTTTGTTTTTTCCATTTTCTTCCCCCTTCTGGATGTTTATAAATCCAAAGTTCCCACCACCTTCCAAAAAAATACTGCCTCCGCCCAGGTGATAAGCGATTCCCAAGTGACCGGCCACACCGGCATTGAATTTATGCAGCTCATCTTTTATGTTCTCTTTCCTGTCGAACGACTGGTTGGGTATGAGTGGCTGGGTATGGGCTGGATCAAGGAAGATGGTACTTGTGCCCCTTGTAATATTTTTGGCATTGAGGAGAACGCTCGCAAAAGGTCCCACTCCAACATAAAAATCCCAGCTTTCATTAAAAGGAAGATGATATTTTGCCAGGATCGGTAATAACAGGTAATTAAATTTCGCGGTGCTTCTGTAATCAGCAAACAGATACCTGGGTGCCTGTCCAGGGGGAAACATCGGACTGATTTCTGCGGGTAGTGCAAATGCCTGGTTGCCGTTTTTTTTACCCCCTTCTGCGCAATACTGAAGTTCGGGTTGTATGGAGAATTTTTTTGTAAGATGAAATTCCGCATAGATTGCAAACGCTGGTCCTGTGCGCGACTTGTAACCAGTGTTGATGGGATTGTCTTCTTTTCCCGATGTCAGGTTGGGGATGCTGATTCCACCTTTAATACCCAAATCAATATCCATCTGTGCATGGATTCCGTTATTGACGGCATTGGCAAACACTATCACCAGGAGGGAGATAATTGTCTTCATGATTATTTTGATTTAGAAGTACAGTGAAGTCTGAAAGAAGGACTATAAAGTTACACTTTAGCTGCACTTCCGGGGGAGACCTGGTTGGCTTTATACGGCTATTTATTGGACTTTCTGGCATTATTGATGGTTGTTCCATATAAAAAACGAACAAAGACGACGTATTGATTGCGTAGTCTTTGTTCGTCATTATCGCAGTGAACTGAATCCCTCCCCTGACTTCGTTAAGGGGAAGACTATAGTTCCAATGAATCGATGTGACTCATTATAATTGTGAACTGAATCCCTCCCCTGATTTCGTTAAGGGGAAGACTGTGGTTCCAATGCATCAAATTGACTCCTTATCGCAGTGAACTGAATCCTTCCCGGATATCGCTAACCAAAAGTTCGGGTTGTTCCCAGGCTGCGAAGTGTCCACCTTTTTCGTGTTTCTTGTAGTAGATCATGTGTGGGTAGGCTTCCTGTGCCCAGGTTTTTGGAGCCTGGTAGAGTTCATCGGGGAACGCACTTACTACTACCGGTACTTTGACGCCCAATGGTGCAACAAACGCAAGTTTATTTTCCCAATAGAGACGGTAACCGGAAACAGCTGTATTCGTCAACCAGCACAGGGTGATATTATCAAGAACATCGTCGCGGGTAAGTCCCTCTTTTACCCCGGCAAAAGATCGCGAAATCATCGCCAGGCTGGGCTGGTCGTGGTCAAGAAATATTGTGGCAAGTCCAACGGGCGAATCAGCTGTTGCAAGCAGTGTTTGCGGACGCGATCCCATTATGAAAGCATAGGATACATGCCTGTACGAAAAGCTCAGTTGATCGTACGCCTTTTTTTCCTCATCCGAAAGACCAACAGGTGCAGGCGCACCAGCGAATGCCGCGTTATTGATTTCAACCGGTACCGCGCAGGGGAAATTGGTGGCCATACCCAGTACATTGTTGGGCGACTGGGCTGCCATTACATCTGTGATAAGTCCACCCCAATCCCCGCCCTGGGCATAAAATTTATCATATCCAAGTCGCTCCATCAGTGTTACCCACGCATAGGCGATGCGCGACGGACCCCAGCCAGTGGTCGCTGGTTTTCCCGAATATCCATAACCTGGTATGGACGGTATTACTACGTCAAATGCATCCTCAGCATTTCCACCATATGCTGTAGGATCTGTTAGTGGTCCAATGATCTTCAGTTGCTCAATAATTGATCCTGGCCATCCATGTGTTACAATCAGTGGCAACGCATGTTCATGTTTTGAACGAACGTGGATAAAATGTATATCAAGTCCGTCTATTTCCGTTATGAAATTGGGCAAAGCAGCCAGTTTTGCTTCCACTTTACGCCAATCGTACTCTGTAGCCCAGTAGTGCGCGACCGCCTTCATAGTCGCCAGTGGTACACCTTGTGACTGATCGTTAACCGTTTCCTTCTCGGGCCATCTTGTTGCCAGGATCCGACGTTTTAAATCATCGAGCTCGGCCTGCGAGGCCTTCGGTATCTTGAAAGGAAGCACTTCTGTCCTGGACATTTTAGACGGTGCAACCGGGGATGCTGTTTGTGTCATTGTTTAACGTTTAAAGGATAAATGAAAATGTTCCGGACTGTTTTTCAGCTGAATTTAACCTGATACGTACCATGGAGGATGGCGTCTGCAAGAAGTGAAGATTATTCCTTACGGAATCAGCGGGTCATGCCTTGTTCAGTTGCCATGGAGTTTAACATTGACAACCGATTATAAAGACTTAATTACTCATTTGAATTGCTGCAGTTTCAAAAATCTTGTAATTATTTTTAATAAATGTATCGGTGATTATAACCGGACTCCAAGTAGCAATCTGGTAAAACGGACGTTTTTGATGCTGAAACGGGCATTTTTTATCCTGAAACACACATTTGATAATGGAGGGTCAGACCCAGCCCGGCGTTTTAGCTTCGGTTGCCTGGTCATTTCGCCGGTACAACCAGCGGTTTTCCTTTTTCGACAATATAAGTTGCCAGCTCAGCGGCATTGCCGGCGCCAACATTTTTTGCAGCATGGATGGTTCCTGACGGAATAAATAAAACATCGCCCGCCTTGAGTATAACTGCTGGCTTACCATCTACCTGATATTCCATCTGCCCCTCAATGAGGTAAATAACTTCCTCACCGTGGTGCCAGTGTCTGCCTGCCACAATTCCCGGATCAAGATCAACGCGTACCTGAATCATCTCACGTCCGGGTATACTGAGATCATGCCGTTGAAGTTCTGTACGTTTTACACCGGATTGCTGTGCATGACCGGTATGGCAAATCATTGCCATTATAACAAGAGAGGCGGGGATTATCAATTGTTTTTTCATTTTTATTTTTTATGCTTTTTATTTTAATGCAGAGGTCAGGACAACATTAAAGAATACCCCCTTGAGCGCTTCGGCCGATCATCCTGTATTCATGTTACTTTGATGTTGATTACACTTTATAATCCCGGTCATCTTATACAAATAAATGGTATCACAAAAATATTACCGGAAACAGGGTTACACAAGGGTAAACAGGTCGGGTGGACCAAGTAACATCCGAACCGGCCATCCTTACAGCCAGAGTGAACCCAATGACGAAGAAGGCAATGAGTCCTACCTACACTAACTGTTGCTACCGGCAACCCCCACCCGTTCTATGATCCCTGCACATGATTAATATAAATGTGATTTAAGTCACATAGCCGGGAATAAATTCTATACGAGATTTGTGTTATCAAATCAACTTTAATTATAAACGAAATATTTACAAAGCGGACGAATTCAAAATAAATAAAATTAAAAAATTAATTCATGAAAAATATTACTGCAATAATAACCGGAGCATCAACCGGAATTGGTAAGGCAATTGCAAGCCTGTTCTTACAACACGGGTATAATCTTGTTATTAATTCTGCCAATGACAATAATCTGAAGGCGACTTTTAATGAACTCGGAAATCACGACCGCCTGGTGATGGTTACCGGAGATATCAGCAAACCATCCACTGGTCAATTGCTGGTTGACAGGGCTGTGGAAAGATTTGGCGCAGTTGATGTGCTGGTGAATAATGCAGGCATCTTTGACACAAAACCATTTTTAGAAGTCGACGAAGACTATCTCGACCGGTTTTTAAACATAAACCTTAGAGGCACATATTTTACGAGCCAGGCTGCCATAAAACAAATGTTGAAACAAGGTGAAGGTTCTATCATCAACATCGGAACAGTATTGGTTGAACACGCAATTGGCGGCGTTCCCGCTTCAGCGCCCGTTTCAAGTAAAGGTGGCATCCACGCCTTAACCAGGCAGCTTGCTGCAGAGTTTGGATTCAACAATATTCGCGTTAACGGTATTGCGCCGGGCATAATCCGCAGTCCGCTCCAGGCAAAATCAGGTGTAAGTAATGTTGACAGCCTGGCAAAACTTCACCTGTTGAACCGTGTGGGCGAAACAAGTGATGTGGCAGAACTGGCACTCTACCTGGCCGGAAGCAACTTTGTCACTGGTGAAATAATTAATCTGGATGGGGGTCATACCTCCGGGCATCAATTTGCTTAACGAAATTGCGCACCTATTGCGCGATCGGACCAGATTTATTTTCCTGATAAATAAATTTCGGATCAAAATCAGACCGGTTCACGGTGTACTTAGTCCATTTAACTGTAGTGACTATAGCTCTATGCTGCCGCCAATCGGCGGCAGATGTAGTTCCATACCTGCGTTTTTAAATGTATTGATAGCGTTCTGGTGATCCATTTTGATATAATCAAATGTATCATAGTGAACACCTACTACATTTTTGACCTTTACGAAATCTGCAGCTTTAATTGCATCTGTTACACCCATTGTTAATCCATCACCAATGGGTAAAACTGCAAAATCAAGCGTTGCCCAATCCGGAATCAACTGCATATCAATCGTAAGACCGGTATCGCCGCTATAATAAAAGTTGCCATCGGTTGTACGAAATACAAATCCGGAAGCAACACCGCCGTAACTGCCATCGGAAAAACTACTGGAGTGTTGGGCAATAACGGATTTTACATCGCCAAAGTCAAAACTGAATTCCCCACCTGGATTAATTGGATGGGTATTGGTCAGGCCAGAATTATTACACCATAAAAACAGTTCCCAACCCGCCAGGACTTTTGCCCCGGTCCGTTTGGCAATACTCAATAAATCGGTCATATGGTCATAATGCGCATGCGAAACAAAAATATAATCTGCTTCAATTTTATCAATATTAATTGCCTTTGCCAATGGATTAGGTGTAACAAAGGGATCGAACAGTAATGTTTTCCCTCCGGCAAACACAGAGAAACAGGAATGACCGTAGCAGGTAAGTTTCATATACGTTTAATTTAATTGATTTCTGGAAAGACGGACCTGGGCACGGATATTTTTTCTAGCCAAATGTAAATGAAAAAGCTTCTACCCCGTTGTCTAAAAATTCAATTTCAAAATTGCGATCAACAATGGATGAATGCTGGCGTACCAGCTGATATAACTTTTGGTCGGTCAACACACCATTACCCTTTTCATCAACATCGGTTCCATGGGCTGCACCTGGCGGCGCGCCGTCAATGAGAATCCGAAAACGTATGGATTTGCCCTTTTCCATTGGTCCCATGACCAGGTGAAGATCACGGGAATGGAAACGATATTTTATTTTACCTCCCGCCTTTCCCAATACAATTTTTTCGGGCTTTGCTGTCCAGTCACCTTCAAGGGCCCACTGGTTAAGGCTTAACTGAGCTGGGAAAGTATAAACTTTCCGTTTGTCAGACATACCACCCGGCGAAGAAAAATTCTGTGTACGCGCCATGCCCAGGTAATTTTCGGGAGACTGCAGGTCGCCCCAATCAGCAGCGGCTTCAAGGCCCTCCCCTGCGGGCGTTGCCAACCTATAATTGACGTTAACAGCACCCGCCTCCGACAATAATTTCTGAATCATTTTCTCCGATTCATCGTATCCGCCTTCACCAAACTGATGATACCGGATGGTCCCCTTCGCGTCAATTAAGTAAAATGCCGGCCAGTAACTATTGCTGAACCCCTGCCAGATTACATAGTCGTTATCGATAACGATTGGATAGTCCACTTTTAACTCTGCAGCGAGTTTACGGACATTATCAGGATTATGTTCGAAGCTGAACTCAGGAGTATGTACACCAATCATTACCAGTCCCTGTTTTTTATATTTTTCCGCCCAAACGCGTGTGTAAGGAAGGGTGCGGAGCCAGTTAATGCAGGTATAGGTCCAGAAGTTAACCATTACTACTTTTCCTTTTAACCCACTACTCTTCAAAGGTCGTGAATTAATCCATTCACTGGCACCGTCGATGGAAGACAACTCATCATTTACCGTTACTATATTTTTCATTGGTGTTGTATTATTTTGAGCGATTATTATGCCCCACCAGCAGCATCCAATTACAACAACACCTGTTGTGATCACTTTCAAAAAGTAGCGGAACCTATCGTAGAATATCACCGGCATATTGATTTTTTATACTGCAGTACTTTGAGGAAGGGGGATGAAGTACCTCATACAACTCATTCGCAAAGAGGCCTTATCACAAATGTATTTTACTTAGTGTGCCGTTCAAGGCAGAATAGGGTGAAATGGACTATGTTTCCGGCGAAACAGACATTAGTCGCCGCTAAGATTAGCCTTCAGCGTAATGCGCAGTTAAGGATACATGTCAAACTATATCATTGTACAATTTAAATAAACCAGGCCCTCGGGTTCAAAATTGGCTGGCTTACGGAAGACTTTGTCTTCTTAAAGGTTTGCTGTTTGTTACCCATTTTATTTCCAATTAACTTTTGCTGGATTTCCTCCGGAAATAGCGCACCAGGGAAAAGTTTCGCGAACCGGATAAAAGACCAACACATGAATACATCAACAGAAATTCTTAAAGGAACACCAATCCAGCTTACATATCACCATCCTGGTTTTTGGCAGGTTAGTATTGATGCTCCACCCTTTAATATTTTTGGAACTGAACTGCTTTCGGGCTTGGAAGAAGTGGTGCGTCGGATGAAAGCTGCACCGGAATTACGGGTGATTGTATTTGATAGTGTTGTGCCCGACTTTTTTATCGCGCACTTCGATGTGGTAAGGGGAGCTGAAGTATTGGGCAGGAAAACGGAGTCGGGGCTATTACCCTGGTTTGATGTTGCTTATGCCCTGCACGAATCACCAGTTGTAAGCATCGCCGCTATCAGGGGTCGTGCCCGCGGCGTGGGTATCGAATTTGCTGCTGCGTGCGACATGCGCTTTGCAAGTGAAAAAGCAATATTTGGCCAGTTCGAAGTGGGAGCCGGAACAATTCCCGGAGGGGGAAGTATGGAATTTCTTCCCTTACTAATCGGAAGGTCAAGGGCACTCGAAATAATTATCGGAGCTGAAGATATAGATGCTGCCATTGCTGAACGTTACGGTCTGGTAAACCGGCTTGTACCCGACGATCAGCTTGATAAATTTGTTTATCAACTGGCAATGCGCATAAGTCATTTTGATCCGGTGATTACGGGAATGGCAAAAACAATGATTAACCAACGGTGCCCGTCTCCATCAATGGAACATATGACCGCATCCCGTGCCGCATTTATCGCTGCTAATCTCCGTCCTGAACGAAAACGCACTACCCAGCAACTTAAGGATTGGGGTATACAGCAGGATATAAAATTCGAACAAAACCTGGGTGCCTACCTGAATCATATTGCTCCGGGAACCTTAGCCGATTTATAAGCCCTGCTTAAAATTACCAGGCGGTTGCGCCTCCATCTACCAGGTAGTTGGCACCAGTGATGTATGAAGCGCGGTCCGACGCGATAAAGGCTGCAAGCTCCACCAGTTCTTCCGGTTGACCGAAACGTTTCAATAATGTCTTCTTCGTAATCGCGTCGCGGGCGGCCTGGTTATTACCAAGGTCACGATCGCTGGCCGGTGTAAGAAAAGGCCCCGGGCTGATGGCAACCGCGCGGATTCCATGAGGTGCACCTTCCAGAGCCAGTTGTCGCGTCATAGCAATAACGCCAGCTTTGGCTGCAACATGCCCGATCATTGGTGGAGTCTCGCCTGCTATTACACCTGCCATCGACGCAATGTTAATAATTACTCCACCACCACCGCTCACCAGGTATGGCCATGCAAACTTCGATACAAAAAAAGGAATGTTGAGCTCACCCGCAATGGTTGCCCGCCAGTCATCGATGGAGAATTCAGGCATTGGCCCGAAATATTGAATGGCCGCATTGTTGTATACTACATCCAATCCTCCATAGATAACTGCGGCATCATCAACCATTCTCCGGGCCTGTTCGGGATCAGTAAGATCGAATGGAGCGATGCCGGTCATGGCACCGCCGTCGCGGATCACCTGTTTAACTACCTCATTGTTGGCTTCCACATTAATATCACATCCAACAACCCTCGCTCCTTCCCGGGCAAAAGTAAGTGCTGCAGCACGACCCAGTCCCCCTCCGGAACCAGTGACCAGTACGATTTTGTTATTAAGTATCCCCATAACCGACCTTTTTTATGTAACAAACTTATTCCTGAAAACAGCTGACGTCAAGGAATAAAACCCCCAGGTAGACATTTAGGCAGTTTAAATAGTCATTAATAAACCTGAAATTTTTAGTGGTTTCTGCTTAAAACACCTCCGGTAGAATACACCGATTAATCAAGGAAGAAGGCCACCAGGGCTGAACCTATGTCAATACTGAATAAATATTTTGTTGAAAATTGTAGTTTTTAAATATACCTTTAAAGCCCCTATTGATTTTTCTCCACTAAGATTTCGAAACCAATTATCATTACGTAATCACTCCTGATGTCAGCCAGTCTGTGCATTGAGATTATTAATAATAAAAAAGAAGAGATCGAAGAAATTAAATTCTTTGAGGCAGGAGACTGGAATATGGACACTGAGAAAGAATTGATAAACAGGTTGCAGGATTTGTTATCTACAATAAGAAGTGTTAGCGAATCATTCCAGATTAAAATCAGTATAGCAGCTAAAAATACGCAGTCTGCGCTATTCCTTATCAATAAAAAAGCATCTTCCCTGGTTGAGATAAATAATAGAAAATTAAGTATTCGTGAAACGGAAGTGTTGGGTTTAATTATGCAGGGCCTCACCAACACCCAGATTGCAGATAAATTATTTATCAGTTTTGAAACAGTCAGATCACACAGGAAAAATATTCTTGAAAAAACCGGTGCCTCCAATACCGCTTCACTGATTAACTATTACCACCAGACATTCTTCGAGAAATAGAAACACATCCAAATTCACCCTTTAGGGGGATATGAACGTCTTAAGGGAACTACTACATTTACGTTTTTCTTCACTATAAAAGCTTTCTCTATGGCTAATACCAGCTTTATGAGTAATGGCCCGAACCTTGCTCAATTCGAAACTCCATTTGCAGACTCACCTGGAATACGGGAATTTGTTAATCCAGATAAAACTGCAGAAGAGTTCTTCTCTGATTTTTTTAAAGACGTGGACAGTCCATTTTCCAGGACGTATGAGTCTTCTGTTACATCAAATTCCACGGCACCTGCAAGTGAAGAATATGTAGACCTGCTGGCTGAATTGCAGGACGGGGAGTTCCGTGAAACCTTGTATGAAATGGCAGACGAGTTGGAAGATACCTGGCGTAATAAAGTATCGGACGAAATCACCATGGGTCATAATTTTATGCCTTTTGCCACACAGCAGGCCAGGGAATACTTTGCGCCGGTTGTCAGGGAAACAGAAAGTATGATTGACCGGATTGCTGAGCACTTTTCCGGAAATAATCTGTCTGATCAATCAGGAGAATCTGTTGAAATGTTTTTCGAAACCCTTGAATTCAATCACGGGCAATACACACCGGCGCAGGAACAATTTTTTGGAAAAATATTTAAGAAAGTTCAATCGGTTGTCAAAAAAGGAGTTGATCTGGCTAAAAAGGGTGTAGCGGCGGTAGGTAAACTTATGCCGATAAACATTGTACTCAAAAAATTAAAGGGCCTGATAAAACCTTTACTGGATAAGGTGCTGAAATTTGCAATCGGGAAGCTTCCCAACAACCTCCAGCCACACGCGAGGACCCTTGCAAAAAAGTTCCTGAAACTCGAAGCTGAATTTGAAAACACAAATGATACCGTTCAATCCGAAGACCTGCTTGAGGTAATACAAACAGAATTTGATAATCATATAACACAGCTTATGTTCTCAAGGGACGATGAAGAGGCAGAAAATACTATAATAAATTATGAGTCATCTGACGAAACCCTTGAACGCCTGAATAACTATGAAACCGGACAGGCAAATGGTCAATCACTCGCTGCCGCCCGTCAGCAATTTATTAATGAACTAAATAACCTGCAGCAGGGTGAAAGTCCTGCACCCGCAATTGAGCGGTTTTTACCAGCGGCTATCATGGCATTACAGCCCGTAATCAAAATTGCCATTTCTCTGATCGGAAGGCAAAAAGTAATAAATTTTCTTGCTGGTTTACTCGCAAAACTAGTAGGCAAATATGTAGATGCCAGTGTAGCCCAGCCATTAGCAGCTGGTATAATAGACATTGGGATGAGTGCAATTGGTTTTGAAGTACACGAAACTGGTAAAACAAACCTGGCTTACGAAGCAATCGCTAATACAATAGAAGAAACTATTCAGAGTATGACCAACCTGAATGAAAATGCGCTTAATGATACAGAGGAGTTAACAATGGAACTTCTTCAGGCTTTTGAGCAGGCTGCCGCAAATAATTTTCCACCACAGTATATCAAAGAGGAATTAAGAAAGACAAAACAAAAAGCAGTTTGGGTTGCCATGCCCAGGAACCTGCCGGTAAAATTTTATAAAAAATTCACCCACGTTTACGACATCAGTATTGACCCGCAAACAGCATTGGCAGTAACTACATTCAGAAGTCTTCCCCTTGCAAATTTTCTAAAGGATAAATATGGGCTGGACACTTCGAAACCTGTAAAAGCAAAAGTCCACCTGTATGAAATTACCAGGGGTGGGCGCCTCAGCCAGATCAACAAATTTGAAAAGCTTCCGGGCCTGAACGCCAAACAGCCAAAAGCCTGGGTTCAGATACTTCCATTAACAAAACAGGCAGCATCCCTCCTCCTGAAAGAACCATCACTCGGGAAAGATATTACCCGGAAGGGTTTAGCTAACCGCTTTAAAGCAGAGGCTGGGCAAAGGTTCTATTATCTGGAAATTGAAGGAGTCAGGCTTCGTATCCCGCCGGTAAACCGTTTCAAACACAAACGTGGAACCAACCTGCAGCCTGCGACAATAACAGAAAGCAGGTCGGCCGATATCCAGGGAGTTATAAACTTTATCAAATCGGAAATTAAAATCAATTACTACTTCAGTGAAGAAGATGCGAAGGAGGTGGTTGAAAAACTAAACAAAAAAGACTTCCTGGGAGCTGCTCTCAGTATCAGGCAATCGGTAAAAAATGTTTTGAACGATATCCTTGTTAAAAACATTTCCACAAAAGTAAAAATAGTGCACGAAGCAATTCCTGAACTATACCTGGAACACTATCCTGACCAGCAGGAAAATTTTGCACCCCTACAGGCATTGGGTAAAGTTGCCGGTAAGGAAATCATTTCAAAACTGGTTGAAAAGCTGACTGAAAATATTTCTGCAAAGGCTTACGAAGCAATTAGTAATTTCTTTAAGGCAAGAGCTGCTGAATTCAAGGATGCACAGGCACAACCGCAGGACGGGGTTACCGTAAAATTAACCTGGTATAAGATTCCCGGCATGTCAGCAATCCGATCGGTTATCAATGCTATCCGGGGTAATTTAACAGTAGGCAATCTTACCGATATTTCCTTACCATCCCTGTCGGTGCCGGATATTAAAGTAGCAGCTGATAAACAATTTAATTAATGTGATTTCCACCATGGAATTAACCGCTTCAATATATTCTTCGTTACTACGCCAGGTCAACCATTGGCAGCAGGCAGCCATCAGGTTATCTACCATTGACAATCTCGCTTCCGGTAACGCCTGGCACGGCATCGAACATAAAATGGGAGAACTGCTTAAAGACTCACTGAAAAAAAGCATTGAAGATGTACTGTTAATGGCGGGTAATTTAAAAAAGCAACTGGAAAACTCCCCCGGACAGGAAAATCTGAGAGGTATTAAACGGGGTCTGCTCCAATTACGAAACAAGTACCTGAAAGCCGAGGAAACGATCCATTTTTACACCGTTGCCATTAACTCCCGTACAACCTCCAGCCTTGCGGCCTTACTAAGGGCATGTGATATACTTTGTGTAAAAAGTATGTTTGATTTATTGCACCCGTTAGGAAAGGAAACCCCGCATGTCCTGACATATGTTGAAAAAGGTGTAGGAGCGTCTATCCTCAAGGCTGGCTTGCGGTTATGGGATGGCAGAATAAGTACAGTCGCTGCAATAAAAGTCACACAGCATAATCTTTACAGGCCAACAGCAATTATCCACGAAACCGGACACCAGATAGCCCACCTGCTTAACTGGAATGAAGAGATATCTGAAGCGTTGAGTATGGAATTAAAAGATCATGATGGCATAACCGGAACTGCATTCGCAGGCTGGTCGGGCGAAATGGCTGCTGATGCTTTTGCTTTTGTCCATACCGGTTATGCGGCAGTGGCTGCGTTGCATGACGTAGTGAGCGGGGCCCCTCAGGCGGTATTTGCCTATCACCAGCAGGATCCGCATCCTATTTCATATATCCGGGTATTGATGAATATCGAAATGTGCCGTCAGTTCTATGGCCCCGGCCCCTGGGATAACCTGGAAGAATCATTTAAAAGTGACTATGATATTAACCTGGCAAATTTCCCTTCTGTTGGATTGATTAAAATGTGTGAAGGTGCACTGTCTGATGTTGTTAAAATATTATTGAAAAGGCCATACAGGGCATTCGGTGGCAAATCGATTTCACAGATAATTCCTCCTGAAAGGGCAAGTCCCAGGGAACTTGAAAAACTCGAATACCTGGCCGGCCCTGCCCTTTACACCTCACACGCCTGGATATGGAAAGAGTGTTTGCGACTATTGGCATTGGGTGGTTACAAAATTGGAATAGGGAAAGGTGATCTGACAGTTCTGTATAAACAACAGGAGGACTGGATGACGAGGCTCGGATTTTCAGTGGACTTAAATTAATACAATTATACATAAATTATAAAAAATGGCAACAAATCAAAATGATACTACAAAACAATCAGAATGCGATTCTTTAAGGCAAGATTTGGAATCCAACAACCGATCGCTGGAAATCCTGAAAAAGCAAAGGAATGATATCATTTACACCCAGGAACTGGATAAACTGAAAACTATTGCAATTACAATTCAGCAACTCGAAGATGAAAATGCAAATATCGTAGCAGCAAGGCGAAAACTCGGATGTGATGACAACAAAACCCCTAAGAGTAATAACGATAATCAAACGGCAATTTCTACAAGTTCGGTTCGCAGGAAGGATGCAAGAGCTTTGGAAAAAATCATAAAAACCAATAACTGACCCCAAAGCAGTTTAAGCATAATTAAAAATCATTTAAACTAATAATCATGGATTTAATAAACAATCTTCTCTTTACTTCGAGAAATAGTACGGCTGGAATAACCGGGAAGATATTCGGACCAATCAACCCGGATTTCATCGATCTGCCTGATTTGCTTCCATCTCCGTTTCTTCCAGACGAAAGAGGTGGGTATTATGCATATAATATCGAAGCAATAAAAGAGTTTTGTGCAGTAGAAGATTCTGATTTCATTGAAAATTCAATTCAAAAACATTGGGCTGATATTATCAACGGAAGATCCTATACTGATATTAATCCCTCGTTAACCAATCCGCCACCTGATCCGGGCCCTACTATCTATTTTTCAAGGTTCCGTACGGCTCCACCAGCAGGGAATATACTGGAAGAAGGCAATCTGATTCCACCATACCATCTTATATATGCCTACCTGGTAGAAAATACCAGAAGCGCCCAGATATTCGAAAAATTACTTTACCTGTACACGCATGATGAAAAACTCAATAAAGCTACAACGGCTCAGGATCCGAACAACCGGCTGGCGTTCCAATGGATGGTTAATACCGAAAATCTGTTTTTCAAACACCTGTCCAGCAGAAGTTACAGAAATGTAACAAGTCAGTTTCGGGTATCTCCCGATGCAACCCGGAGAAATGCTTATTTCAGGATGTTCGGGATGGATCTTGCGTTCGGTGATATGGTCTCAAATGGCGCTGTAAATTTTTATAAAGCAGAATTCAACAACCAACCTTTCATTATTCTTTTTGAAAAGTTCCTTACGGAAATATGGCAGGCTTATACAAATGCGAGAAACCAGATGGGGCCAAATACAACCGATATGTTTGTGATAGTTGATACGGCCCAAAAGATGCAGGAAATGTTAATGGCCAGACGGACAACAGAAACCAACTTTAATAACTATCGTTACTTTAATCTTTCAAAGGAAGAGTATGCTGCCGTGGTTATGATGTCATGGTTATATGAAGTTGTCTCCTACGACTCGCCAATCGTACAATTTCTGAGATGTAATGGTAATACACCGGGAGAACGGTTGATTAATATTGGTAATAAGGTTGGAGTACCTGCACATAGTAAATCTGAAGGGCTGTTGGATATTGCCCCTCCAATGAATACCCTTTTAAGGAGAATAGAACTGGGCGATTATAATGTAGAAACTGAAGTCAGGACAATAATAGAAAGCCAGACACCAACATCCTCTGCAGATGATGCACAAAAACGGGCTTTAGGTGACCTGCTTCTGATCATCAATAACTGGGAAAAAGCAACCGGTCACCGGATAAAAAATGCCGAAGCGGCCAGTATTACCGGATCAGTCAGGATTCATCAAAATGGCGTACAGCAAAATGGGGTGAAGGCGCAGACGGTGATGAATTGATAACAGTCATTCCGACTATAAAATAACAAGCAATGAATTCTCCATTTTCAGACTATACCCGGGCTGAAGAGCCAGGCGTGGACAACTATTCATTTAAAAATGATCCTTTCGACCGGTTTAGTCCCTTTGTAGACGACTGGATAAATATTGGCAATGTAATCGGAAAGGCTACAACTCCGTCGATCACATCCCAGGGCCACACTTCGTGGGCAAAGGAAGCGCTGGGTATTTTATCGGGAGTTCAGCTATCCAATAACGATACGCTGGATGTTGCCACCAGACAGGCGATCATCGATTTCCAAAAGCTAAACAGCATTCCGGAATCGGGTAATATCGATTACGTAACCGAAAGAACATTGCTGGAAGCAGCTGCTTTACGCAAGGCAAAAGGCACGGCCAGGGAATCCGCTGTCAATAATATCATTGCGTTGGCTGAACAGCGTATTGAAGACTGGACCATACAGGGAGATACCGGAAGGAAGCAGCGTAAGGAATCCCCGGCACTGGTGACCACCACGTTTCGGGATCCGAGAAGGCTGTTTGCCTTTGTTTTACATCATATGGCTGCGAAGCACTGGAACAAAAAAACCAAAAAGTACAGCGACCCTGAATTGTATATGAGAGTTGGCGCCCACTTTTATATCATGTTTGACGGCCGGATCATCCAGGCACATCCTGTTTCAAGGCTGATCTTCCATGCGCAAAAGTTGAGCTACCTGAGTGTAGCAGTAGAATTTGAAGGAAACTTTCCCAATGACCGGTACGGATGGTGGCCTGTAGATGCCGGACCTGATAAAAAAGACTTTCCGACACGTTCGCAATTTGAATCGGGACAATTCCTGGCAAAATACCTGCAGATTATTTTAGGAACGCGATCGATATATGCGCATAGACAGTCTTCAAGAAGTAAGTCTGATGACCCCGGACCGGATATCTGGTTCAATGTGGGTCAATGGGCGATAAACAATTTGGGAATGAGCGATGGTGGCGACTCTTATAAATTAGGTACAGGCCAACCCATTCCCGCATCCTGGAGAACATGGGGGGATAAAACGGAAGTACATTTCAAGCGATCAACTACCCTGGAATATGATGAATATGAACAGGATAATAAAGTTTATGAGCAAGCTGAACCGGAGATTAACAATGAAGAACCCCAGGATCATGAAGACTATGAAAACTATGAAGATTTCGAAGCCGCGGAGATTGAAAATTACATTCCGCCTGCGCCTGTGCAGGGACACTTAGCCTGGGCAAAATCATCGTTGAATACGCTGATGGGCCTTTCACTTACAATCGACAATACATTGGACAGTGCCACCAAACTGGCATTGAACAACTATCAATCGAAAAATGGCCTGCAGCAAACGGGCAGGATTGATCCACTAACTGAAAGGTCGTTGCTGGAATCGGTGGCGCGGCAACGCGACAAGGGCACATGGAGTGAAACCGATACGAATACCATTCTCAACTCCGCAAAATATGCCATTAAGGATTTCACCACATTTGGACTCGATGGCGTAAAAGATAAGCCTAAGCATATCCTTGTCGAGTTTCGCGATCCCAGAAGATTGTTCGCCTTTGTGTTACATCAAATGGCATTTAAAAGAAAAGGGAAAACGACCGGTGTTTATAGCGATCCGACTGCTTATACGAGAACCGGTGCACATTTTTGTATAATGCTCGACGGCACTATCATTCAATTGCATCCGTTGTCGCGAATGATATGGCATGGTAACCTGTTGAGCGGCCTCAGCGTTGCGGTAGAGTTTGAAGGAAATTTCCCGGATATTAACGGGAAATGGTGGATCGACACAAAGTCAACTGTCCAAAATAAGGATGCTCCTACCCAGGCCCAGTTTATGTCCGGTCAATACCTGACCAGGTATCTGCAAAAGGTTTTACCCCTCACAAAAATTTTTGCGCACCGTCAAAGTTCCGCGTCAAGAACCAATGATCCGGGTCCGGATATATGGTACAATGTAGGTCAATACGCCATCAACAATCTTGGGTTGTCGGATGGTGGATCCGCATATAAAATCGGTGATGGAAACCCTATCCTGCCGGCGTGGAGGAGCTGGGGAACAAGGATGCCTGCGTCTTTACCTGAAGTTACAGATGAGGAAGGTGTAACAGCTGAGGAAGATTATTATAACCAATATGAAGACGACGAAGAAGATTATACTCCTGACCAGGAACAGCTGGTAAAAGACATACCTGCTGCAATCGGCCTCAACGGCGAATACGCTATTGATCTGGACTGGAACCGGTTTCTGGACGAAATATATCAACTTATTTTACCCTATTCAGGTTCCGCAACCTTACCTATTTCTGCTGAAGAATTTGTAAACGCTGTAGCAGGATGGCAGACAGCGAATGGTATTGCGCCAAAATATAGTGATGGAATCATCGGTCCCGGAACCTGGAAACTGATGTATAATAAAATAGCAGGCAAAATAATCAGCACGGTAAGCGGCTCTTTTGAAAATCCGCCTGCCAGCTGGTCTTCCGACAAAGTTCCTCCAGGTTTTACCAGGGGAAGTTATAAATCATATGAAGGAGTAGCGAAAGTATTTTATAAACGCGTGGATGCTGCTGCAAAAGAATTGAATAATAATGCTGTCCTCTCAAAACTCGGCATCTCGGAAAAAGAGATAGATACTTTCCAGAGAATTTCGATGCCTGAAACCGGCGGTAATATCCAAAAATTTTACGCGTATGATATGGCGATCGTGAGTATGGGTTTTCGTCAGTTTACTATCATACACAAGTACATCCAGGACTGGATAAATATGGTGCCGGCCGCATTTAAAAAATACGGCATCGAGCTGGATCATACCGCAACACCGTACGATGAATTGATTGCCGGCAACAGGTATACTTTTACGCGTATTAAGGGCGTAACTGATCCGCAGGACCTTCGTTGGGGTGGCTGGGCGCAGCGCTTTTACTATGCAGGCCTTGACCACCAGGTGATACTTGCCGGAATGGTAATGGCTAAACAATACTTTACAAAGGAATTACTGGCAATAAAAACCTATCTGAAAGATCGCAACAAATTCAACACATTTAAAAACCATTATAATACCCTGGGGCATCTGCGTGGATTTTTTCACGAGTTGAACAACGCTGCACCTTCCTGGATGCCTGCTATCGTGCAAAGGGCGCTTGGCAGCTATGTTCCGGAATCAGGTGCGGAAGGGTTTATCAAAGAATTGTATAAGAAGGCGGAAGAAAAATTTCAGGCGAAGTGGCCCGGCAACCCGGATAAAGTAAAAAGAATCTATGAAAAAACGGCTAGCGGTTCCCGTATAAGGGTGTTCGACCAGGAATCATTTACAGACAACGAACCGGAAATGGAATCACCGGAACCGGAACATCCTGAGGATCTGGTCAGTGATATGTGCCCCGCAGATGAACGGGAACATCCGGAAGATCTGGTCAGTGATATGAGCCGGGCAGATGAACGGGAGCACCCGGAGGAACTGGTCAGTGATATGAGCGGGACAGTTGAACGGGAGCACCGGGAGGAACTCGTCAGTAATATGAACGGGCGGTGAATGTAATTTTTTGTCCCGATTTACCCCCAATGTTGTCGCTTTTACACAGGTAGAATCTTAAAATGTTTCCCACCTTTGAATTGTCGAAAACATTTAAATTAAACCTGGACGGCTTATGAAAAATTTATTCAACATCGGAAATCCAATTAAATTACTCCTGGTCGTTATCATTATTTCTGCGGTATTATCTTCAAATGCACAACAGATCAAACCTGCCAGCAGTGGCTATGCACCGGCTAACGGTACCAAAGTTTATTATGAAGTATACGGCGAAGGCAAGCCTGTCGTTCTGCTTCATGGTGCATTCTGTACTATCGGGATGAATTGGGGAGAATTAATACCTGAATTGGCCAAAACCAGAAAAGTAATTGCTATAGAACTGCAAGGACATGGACACACGCCCTTTTCAGACAGAAAATTATCCCGGGTCACTTTAGCCAGTGATGTGGAGAAAGTAATGGATTACCTGAAAATTGACAGCGCTGATATAGCAGGATACAGTTTTGGCGGTCAGGTTGCCTACGAGTTTGCGATACATTGTCCCAAACGATTGAGAAAACTGGTCATCATTTCTTCTGTATATAAAAGCGATGGTTGGGTATCCGGATCAACCGAGGTTTTTAAAAGTATGAAGCCGGAGCATTTTGCCAATTCTCCGCTGCAAGACGCCTACGAAGCCGTGGCGCCGGATAAAACAAATTGGACAAAGTTCCTGGAACAAATGATAGCCCTGATTGCAGAGCCCTTTAATATGGGCGACGACAATATTGCAAAAATCCCTGTACCTGTTCTGCTAATATCAGGTGACAATGATGGCATGGACAAAATCGAACTGGCAAAAACTTATAAATTGTTGGGCGGAGGTGTCTTTGCTGATATGCAACCAATGCCAAAATCCCATCTGGTAATTATGCCCAATCAAAGCCATGTTAGCTTGATGAATCAAACAAAAACATTATTCGATTACCTGGATGGTTTTTTACAATAAACTATGCAATCAGTTTTTGATCTTCCGGAAGGGTATCATTATCAACATTACGGTGGAAACAATAATAAGGAAAGTATAAAAGAACTCAAGTAAAAAAACTTGTACATGAAGCATCCATAGTATTGAATTCCGACAAATACTACCTATAGTTGTTAAATAACAACCCAAAATAGCGTACTTACAACTAAGAGTGTTTGGTTTTTTGCGGGTTCGGGGAATGACCTGAAATATCTTTGCAGTGTCAAAAATAAAACAAAAAAGTCATTCCTTATGGATACTAAGATGATCGGCAGCAAAATTGCCAAAGCGCGAAAGGGAAAAAATATATCCCAGGCGCAAATTGCGCAACTTCTATTTATCAGCTCGCAGGCTGTTGGAAAATGGGAACGAGGAGAATCAATCCCGGACATCGTTACTGTTAACCGGCTCGCGGAAATTCTGGGTGTTGACCTTAATTATTTTTCAGAAAACTTTCAATCCCCGGGTGATGGAACGTCATTAAAGATCATTGACAATAATGGCGAAACAGTACAGGAGGTCGCTAACCTTTCCCACTCGCCGGAGGAGCGGCAGTTGCTGACGAACTTCAGCGGGGGTAACCTGTCAAAAAGTGACTTCGCTGGCGTTACCGCGCATAAAAGGAAATTTAACGGGTGTGCGTTGCGCGGCTCCGACTTCGCAGGTGCGGACCTGACCGGCAGCTCATTTACAGGTAACGATATACGTGAAGCCAATTTCGATGGAACGAATCTGTCAGACTGCACCCTGTCTGCCAATGACCTTACTGATACGAGTTTCAATAAGACCATTCTCGTACGCACCGTATTCAGCACATCAGGACTGGCTGGGGCAAAGTTCTCCAATGCAGAATTGACCGATGTAAAGCTGACCAGGACCGACCTTAGAAAAACGGGCTTTGAAAACTGCACTTTCAAAGGTGTGGACCTTAAGTATTCCGATCTGCGGAGTGTGTGCCTTGACCGGCAGACCTTTATCGGCGTCAAGTTCGACAAGACTGCGCTTAACGAAGCGACGTTCAATGGCTCGACGCTCAAGAATGTATCATTCCGTCCAACATTTGCTCTGACCAATAAATACCATCGTACCATCAAAACCATATTATTTGAGGGCGCGATGATGGATAAGCTGACCTATGCCGAACTCAAAGGCTTAGGAGCCGATTTGTCAAAAGTTACACTTATATAAAAGAAGAAGTTTATGTAAAAACGCAATTGATTTGGAAAGTACGGGCAAAATTTGCCGAACGGCTACCTGATTTATGATAAAAAAGGGATAATCTTGCGATTATCCCTTTCAGCGGAGAGAGAGGGATTCGAACCCCCGGACCTGTTACAGTCAACGGTTTTCGAGACCGCCACATTCAACCACTCTGCCATCTCTCCGACCGGATGGCAAATATAATAATTATGCGGGAATCATCACTGCGGCGGAGTGTATCAACGGTATCCGGCCCGGGCGGTCTCAGCCCTTATTTTCCTGATCAATGACCGGCAACAACTCAATTAAATTATCAACGATAAAATCGGGGCTGGCCGATTGCAACTGATAACGTGTATGCGCTCCGGTAGTAATACCAATACAGAAACGGCAACCGGCATTCCGACCTTCTTCAATGTCAATAACCGAATCGCCAATCTTCAGCACCTCCAACGCATCGGTTATCCCAAACTGCTGCATCGCCAGTCTTATCATATCAGGTTGGGGTCTGTTCTCATTTACATCCGAAGCTGTTACCAGTCCATCAAAGTCAATATCCGGCCTCCAGCCAATCTTTTCAATAAGCGTTTCCGCCGTTTCCCGGTTATAACCTGTGTTCAATACCACGAGGATCCCTTTTTGCCGCAGCTCATGAAACAGCAGGCCGGCATTGGCTTGTTCGGACACGGGTTGTGTACGATATGTTTCATCCAGCAATTGCCGGAACTTTTCAAAGATTTCACCGGCAAGTTTTTCATCCCTGACACCCTTTAAAGCAAGCACACTTTTAATACCCTGTAATTTCTCCCTTCCCGCTGCTTCAGCAAGCACTTCGTCTAGCGTGAAATCAAAACCATACAGATTGACCGCTTCACGCACAGCTTTATATACCAGGTTGTTTTCATTGACCGTGGTTCCTGCCATGTCAAAAATTGCCATTCGGATCATATACTAACATTTATAATTGCCATTCGCACCAAACCTAATTAAACGAAGATTCGCAATCCTGTATACCATATTACATAATTGTTAACTGCACATAACAGGTATCCGTAATATCCAGGTTATCACCCCGCTCCTCATTTAAAGATCACCGGCCGAAAACAAACTAAGAGTATACTACTAATGCAGCTACTCCATGTGTGTAAAATACACTTCAGCGCCCGTATTAACACGAGCGTTATGCTTTTATAGTTCTGGCTGATAATACCGGTATTAAACAGGTTTGGCTCAACCTCATCACAAATGCCGTCAAATACACCAGGGGCAAAAATGCTGTAATCGAAATAGGTTCAACAGTGCAGGGAAATGAAATAGTTTACTATGTAAAGGATAACGGTGCCGGTTTTGATATGCGCTATGTGAGCAAACTATTCTGTATGTTCCAGCGGTTGCATTCCGATGATGAATTTGAAGGTACCGGAGTGGGTTTGTCAATAGTACAACGGATCATAAATAAACATGGTGGCCGGGTATGGGCCGAAGGCAAGGTAAATGAGGGTGCAACATTTTATTTTACATTGGATAAATCAAGGCTAATATGAACCAGGAAATTAACATCCTGCTGGTAGAAGATAATTCGAGTGATGCAGAGATGACAATCACTGCATTAAACGAGCATAACCTGGCAAATAAACTTTTGCACGTAAAAAATGGCGAAGAGGCAATAGACTATATTTTCGCGGAAGGTAAGTATCGCGGACGTCAGATGGACGACAAACCAAAGGTTATCCTGCTTGATTTAAAAATGCCGAAGGTAAACGGAATCGAAGTCCTGCAAAAACTGAAATCGGATGAACGGACAAAAAATATCCCGATAGTTGTCCTCACTTCCTCAAAAGAAGATCCGGACATTCAAAAATGTTATGACCTGGGTGTAAATAGTTATGTAGTAAAGCCCGTGGAATTTGATGAATTCCAGAAAGCAATTTCAGAACTGGGATTATACTGGATGACTTTTAATCAACTACCAATAAAATAATGATGGGACTAAAAATAAAAATCCTGATAGCAGAACACGATGCCATCGATCTTGAACTTCTGAATGATGAATTGAAAAACATCGGCGTGAGTTATATAACCCAGGTTGTACAGAATGAAAGTGAGTACCGGAATTCAATTGAGTCATTCAGTCCGGATATTATCCTGGCCGATTACACCTTTCCCTCATTTGACGGTCCTACCGCTTTTAAAATCCGTGATCAGCTGGTGCCCGGCACCCCCTTTATTTTTGTTTCCGGAACCATTGGAGAAGAAAAATCCATTGAACTTATTAAAAATGGGGTCACTGACTATGTACTGAAGGACAACCTTCACACATTAAATCACAAATTATTAAGGGCGATATCAGAATCCAAAGCCAATCAACGGAGGGTCCTGATAGAGCATCAGTTGATATATAGTGAACGCAGGCTGGCAATGGCACAGCAAATGGCTCATATGGGAAACTGGGAATTGAATTTTGCCTCCAATGAAATTAAGTGGTCAGATGAAGTTTCGAGGATCTATGGAATGGCCCCGGGTAAAAACCGGCACCAATTGCCAGTTGTATTGTCGTTTATCCATCAGGCAGACGTAGAAGCCACCTTAAAAGTCATAACGAAAGCGCAGGAATTTTTACAGGATTTTTCTGTTAGTTACCGGATCAGGCGAAAGACCGGAATTGTGAGAAATATACATGTTGAAGGCAGGGTTGAATATGATCCTGCCGGTAACGGCATTGGCTTTTATGGTATTGTCCATGACGTAACAGAAAATGTTTTACTGGAGTCAAGGACAGCAAGGGACAGGATTATCATGCAAAAGCAGGTTGTACATGCAATCCTGACCGCACTGGAAAACGAGCGCACATTCATCGGGACCGAACTGAATGAAAACCTGAGCCAGACCCTTGCCACTGCCATGATGTATATTCAGCTTTCCAAAAATGAAGATAAAAAGCCGGAATACCTGGATACGGCCCGCGGTTTTATACTGGAAGCTATGACTGGAATCCGGAAAATCTCAAAAGCACTGGTTATTCCCGGAACACATATCATAAGTCTGACAGATAACATTAAAAATCTTATTCACGACCTTTCACTGATCCGCCCTCTGGCTATAGATTTCGAGGATGTCATTTTTGAAATAAACACGTTGAATGAAAAATTACAGCTGACTATTTTCCGTATTGTACAGGAGCAACTGAATAATATTCTCCTGCACTCCAGTGCGTCCAAAGCCACTATCCGCCTCAGCAAGGTTAAGAATGAGGTCATATTAAACATTTCAGATAATGGCAAGGGATGTGATATCACCAAAGAAAGTGGCGGCGTGGGCATTATCAATATCAAGTCTCGGGCAGAATTATATAATGGGCGGGTGAAGATAGCATCCAGTCCAGGTGCGGGTTATGAATTAAATGTTAAGCTGTCAATCGCAAACCAAACAAAAAAAAGCAATACTCTTTCGAAAAATATTGCCTGATTATAATTAAAACTATTTTATCCTGACGGGTATCCATATCTCTTCTTCTGATTCGGGATCGTTGTTTCTGTATTTTTCTCCCAGTATTTCAAGATGCGGCCGGTCAATCCTTGGGCTCTTTTCAAAAGTCATAGGATCCCGAATGTACGCAGGGCAGGCCATTTGATCTTAAAAAATCCACAAATTATCCGAAAGGCATGTATTGCGCCAGAGATGTGGCGCAAAAAAAATTAACTTCAAACTCCTGCCAAACTGAAAAAGGGAACAAGGGGTAAATTTATTATTTAATGCTTAAAGCACTATTGCGGCAAAGAACCGGAGATGGGCTTTTGAGAAAGTTTCCAGAGCTATCCCGGAGACCGGCTCGTAGCCCGCAATACAAACCTGATTAACCCCGAGGTTGGGTTAATCGCCAGCTGTTATGCCCAGTCAAACAAAAATATCATTTGTATTAAGCTTTATAGCTGGCTTTGTTGACACGGCGGGATTCATCGCACTGTTCGGGATATTTACAGCACATATTACCGGCAATCTTGTACTGGCCGGCACTGTCCTTTTTAATGAAGGTACAACTGGAAACCTGGCTGGTAAATTACTGATGATACCGGTTTTTATGGCAAGCGTATTGTTCTCCGGTTATATAATAAAATACAGAAAAGCATCAGTACGTCATCTTGTGCTTGCAGAATCGGTTTTCCTTACTTGTTTTGCACTGGCAGGAAGTTATCTGCTCTATAATAAGGCCAATCCGCCTGACGGTGTTGTCGCACTTGTGGCATCCTTTGCTGTAATCGGCATGGCTATTCAAACAACTTATATGCGTGAGCAGTTAGGGGGTTATACACCCAGCACGGTAATGACGGGAAACATTACACAATTCTCTATAGATCTTTTTAATATCGCCGACTATCATTTAAGCAAAAAAGCAAAGAATACGGAAGATGAAAAAGCGACGGTCCGGAGTCTACAGAAAATAAGCACCGCATTGACCGGCTTTTCCACTGGCTGCGTTTCAGGTGCGTTCCTTGTTAAATATACTGGTTTGATTTGTTGTATCCTGCCAGCTTTTCTTTTGCTATGGGTGTTCAAACAAATGAAGTTCAAAACACAACAGGAGAATATATCAACTAAGACAATAAAAACGGGTAGTGTTTAAAGGAAATAAGCTACAAGGACATAAATAACAGTCCTGACTGCTTTTGCAAATTCATTTCTATAGCCTCTCTGTATAGTCCAGTAAGGTATCAACCGCCAATACCGATGAAGCGGGGTTCTGTCCGGTTATCAGCAGGCCGTCACGGGTTACAAACGGCTTCCAGTCCTCCCCTTTTATATACCTGGCATCCCTTTGTTTTAACATGTCTTCCAGCAGAAAAGGTACAACGTTGGTGAGCTCTGCTGTTTCCTCTTCCGTATTAGTAAAGGCAGTCAACCTTTTTCCCTCTATAAGCCATCGCCCATCAGGTCTCCTTGGGTATTTAAGTGCCGCCGGCGCATGGCATACGAGTGTAACGGGTTTTCCGTTGAAATAAAACGCTTCAATAAGTTTTGCTGAATCCTTATCCTCGGATAAGTCCCACATCGGGCCATGACCACCCGGGTAAAAGATCGTATCAAAATCTTTTTCCGATACCGTACTAAGCTTCACAGCATTCCCTAACCGATCCTGCGTTGCCTTATCACTGTAATATCTTTTGGTGGCATCCGTTTTATTCTCAGGCAGATCACTTTTAGGATCGATGGGTGTCTGGCCACCTTTCGGTGATGCAATTATTATTTCTTTCCCAAGGTCATGAAGTTTGTAATAGGGCGCGGCAAACTCTTCAATCCACAGGCCAGTCTTTTTTCCGGTGTTTCCCAACTCACTATGAGAGGTAACAACAAACAGAATTTTGTTAATTTTCATAATCCGTTCATTTTTTTATTATCCTGTATTTATTAAAATAAGTGCTTTAAAAATAACACAGGCCTGCACCCGTTTCAAGTGCCAACCAGATAAAACGGACGAGGTTGTTGTTAATGCGGACATTTCAAATTGCGAAAGTTGTCGGTGTGAAGGCGGTGCAAGTTGCAGAATTGCAGTCGCGCTAAATGCAAAAAGCCTGCAAACACTAAGTTCTGCAGGCTTTTTGAAAAGCTTTACCATGATTAACGGCGTTCAGCGGAGAGAGAGGGATTCGAACCCCCGGACCTGTAACAGTCAACAGTTTTCAAGACTGCCGCAATCGACCACTCTGCCATCTCTCCGGCGCAAAAATAGGGCGGTGATTTTAATTGGCAAAATCTAATGGAATAATTATTCTACTTCTTTAACGGTTATCTCCTTCCCCATTGAATGGTGTGCACCTTTCATCATATAATCCTTACTCTGTTCAATTGCATCCATTACCTGTGCAAGAATATCCTCCGTGCGGGCATCGTAATCAATCTGCAGAGGTTCTTTAAATCGCACCGTAAGATTGATTCCTGTTTTCCTGAACCGCAATCCCTTCTTGTTGAATGCGCGCCAGAAGCCGTTAATAACAACGGGAATCACAATAGGACGGGCCTGTTTAATGATCAGTGCCGTGCCCTTCCTGCCTGGTGCAAAGGGTTTGGTAGTGCCCTGGGGGAAAGTGATCACCCAGTTATCATCCAGCGCTCGCGTAATCTTCCGGGTATCTGAAGGATCAAGCCCCTTGCGCTTTTCACCTGCCTCAGCGTTCCAGGTACGGCGCACCGTCAGTGCACCGGCCAATGTAAATAACTTGCTGATCCAGCTTCCGTTCATGGTTTGTTCAGCGGCTACATAATTAACACGGGTGAATGGATTGAGAAAATAATAAGGTATACCAAGCCTGTTCTGTTTTCCCCATTTAACAGCACAGAATATATGAAGGAAGGTAATTACATCGGCAAAATATGTCTGGTGGTTACTTACGAATAATACCTTTTGCCGGGGTAGGTTTTTCAGGTGTTCCGTGCCTGTAATATGGAGTTTGTTGATGATGTTCAGACCCGGATAGGAAACCAGTCCCACCAGCACATAAACCAGTTTCCTGACCAGTTTAAAATTCTTCATTCTTTCCCGAAGTTTACTCATATGATCGTTATTAACCTTACACTTCGCTGCAATTTACGAACCGATGGGCAGAACTATATGCCCGTATTGGTTAAAAAAAAGCTGCCCGTTTCGGGGCAGCTTTATTATTAAGTGACGAGAAACCTTATTCAGCCTTAGGTTCAGCAGGTCCGTCGTTGCCTTCCATCTTTTTCTTGAGGTCGGCCAGCACACCAAGGTCACCCAGGGTTGCTTTTTCAACTTTACCCTGAATTGTCTTAACTGCTTTTTTGGTCTTGTCTGATTCAACTTTCGCTTCTTTCTTCTGCGCTTCCTTCTCTTCATACTGTCCTTGTTCCCAAACACGGCTATGAGAGATTACGATGCGTTTTTCATTGCGGTCGAATTCGATCACTACAAACTGCGCGGTTTCATCAGCACCGATAGATTTACCATCTTCTTTCGTCAGGTGACGGTTAGGGGCAAATCCTTCCAGTCCATAAGGCAATTGTACTACAGCGCCCTTATCGTCGCGGCGTAATACGGTACCCTCATGGATGGTTCCGATAGCAAATGTATCCTGCAGTGTATTCCAGGGATCTTCTTCCAGTTGTTTGTGTCCTAACTGCAGCTTGCGGTTATCCTTATCAATTCCCATGATCACCACTTCGATATTGGCTCCCACTTTCGTGTATTCACTTGGGTGATTGAAACGTTTCAGCCAGCTCAGGTCACTGATATGGATCATACCACCGATACCAGGTGCCAGTTCTACAAACACACCATAGTTGGTGATGTTCTTAACCAGACCGGTATGACGGCTGCCTTCAGCAAACTTGGTTTCGATATCATTCCATGGGTCAGGAGAAAGTTGTTTGATAGAAAGGCTCATCTTGCGGCTTCCCTTATCAAGTGTAACGATCTTGGCTTCATGCTCATCACCCAACTTGAAGAATTCCTTCGCATTGATCGGAGTATTTGCCCAGGTGATTTCGCTGACGTGCACCAGTCCTTCAACACCAGGCTGAATTTCCAGGAATGCACCATAGTCTTCGATGTTCACCACCTTACCTTTCACCACATTGCCTTCGCCGATATTCTCGCCGAGTACATCCCATGGATGAGGAGTCAGTTGTTTCAGACCAAGGCTGATACGTTTCTTCTCATCATCGAAGTCGAGTACCACCACATTGATCTTCTGATCCATCTTCAGCACCTCGCTTGGATGCGAGATCCGTCCCCATGAAATATCCGTGATATACAACAGACCATCAAGGCCACCCAGATCCATGAAGGCTCCGAAGTCGGTGATGTTCTTCACCGTTCCTTCCAGTACCTGTCCTTTCTCCAGTTTGCTCATGATCTCTGCACGTTGTGCTTCGATATCGCTTTCGATCAGGGCCTTGTGTGATACAACAGCATTCTTGATGGTTTCGTTGATCTTCACCACCTTGAATTCCATTGTTTTTCCAACAAACTGGTCGTAGTCTGTAACCGGCTTCACATCGATCTGTGAACCTGGCAGGAACGTTTCCATTCCAAATACATCCACGATCAGACCACCCTTGGTCTTCGAAGTAACTGTACCGGTAATAACCTCACCGGTTTTGTGTACTTCAACGATTCTTTCCCACGCACGTGTGATGCGGGCTTGTTTGCGGCTCAGGTTCAGGTTACCGTCCCTGTCTTCTTTTTCAATGATCATGACTTCCACTTCATCACCCACTTTTAAAGTCGGGATGTCACGGAATTCATTCAGGGAGATCAGACCATCACTTTTAAAACCAATGTTGAGTACAACATCTGTTTTGGTAAGGCCAACCACGATACCCTGCATGAGTTCACCATCATTCAGCTGAACGAAAGTGTTGTCATACACGTCATCGTACTTTTCTTTTTCTTCCTTGGTGTAAGAGGTAACGTTGCGCTTGTCAACGCTCCAGTCGAAATCATCGTGAGCCGTTTCGATGCGTGGCTCACGCGCAGCAGGTGCATTTGGTGTCGCTGTAGCTACTTCCGCGGTATCCGCGCCAGTAGGCTCCTGTGCATCAGCGTTTAGGTTTTTTTGAATCATTTTTTCAAACATGTTATTTTCCCGAAGGGTTTTAAAATCGGGGCAGCGAAGATACGAATTGTTTCACTATTTTCACCCGAAATCGACCCCGTTGTTATACCGGATTTTGAAAGTCTACGTACGTTTTTCTTTGTTTTTTTTCTGCCGGCAATTGCGAATAAATAAGCCGGATCTGCTGAAAACTCAGGGGCCCCTGTTGCTGGCCTGCAACCACCCCAATTCCTTTCTCGATGCCATTATCCTGGACGTTCTTTTCCAGGAACCGCTCTGGTCGCTTGCCCGGGGCGATGCCTTCCGCAGTCCGCGCATCCGCGACCTTTTCAGAAGGCTGAAGATTATGCCGGTTTACCGGACAAGTGAGGGTGTGGAAAACCTGTCGGAAAATTATAATACGTTCAATGCCTGTATCGACCTGTTCCGCAACAACGGGCAGGTGATCATTTTCAGCGAAGGCAAATGTATTAATGAATGGCATTTGCGGCCTTTGAAAAAAGGTACGGCCCGACTGGCAATCCAGGCCTGGGAACAGGAAATTCCCCTGCGGGTATTACCCGTTGCGGTGAATTATAGCTCCTACCGCCGGTTTGGCAAAAATGTATTCCTGCATTTCGGCGATATGATCCATCGGGAAGACATCGACCTTTCCCAACCCGATGGCATCCGTAACCAGTCGTTTAACCAGCAACTGCGGACGGAACTCGAGACGGGTGTTTTTGAAATCCCAACGGGCGACCGGCAACTGCAGGAGGAATTACTGGTGGTACCGCAATCCCTGCCGGTGCAGATCCTGCTGGCCCTCCCCGCCCTGGCAGGATTTCTTTTCCATTTCCCTATGTATTGCATGATTAAACTGGCCACAAGAAAACTGCAGGATTCGGATCATTATGATTCCATTGTCACCGGTCTCCTGTTATTTTTCTATCCCTTTTACCTGCTGGCACTGGTTATATTTTCCTGTTACTGGTTCGGTACACCGGGTGTGCTGGCCCTGTTTATTATCCCGCTTTGCGGACGTGCCGCCATGCAACTGAAACCACAACTGGATAAATAACCGGTCCGATCTTTCTCCTCCATAGTTTTTTACTTAATCTTTGCAGCACCATGACCCTAACTGAAAACTATAATTCCCCGGGACTAACCCGTCTTGCCTGTTTCCTGATAGCTTTTGCCGGACTGCCATTGGTAATTTCTGCGCAGACAGTTCCACGTAAACAAAATGATATTTCATTGGGAGCCGGTTTTTATCGCGGTTCATTTATCACCACCGTCCCAAAAGCAGCATATGTGCGCGACAGTTATGCCAGTTTTGGTGAAGTTTATATAAGTTTCCAGACAAAGGGCTCGCGCGACTGGCAACTTTACCATCATTATCCCAGCTGGGGATTCAGTTTTTTATATGGCAATACCGGCAGCAGGAAATATATTGGCAACCTCGCTGCGCTCTATGTTTTCCTTGACCTTCCCCTGCTGAAGAAAAACCGATATGCACTTAGCCTGAAGGCCGGAGCTGGTCCGGGTTTGATTAATAAACCTTACGATATTGAGACCAATCCCAAAAACACGATGATCGGCACCAGGTTGAACGCATTTATTAATGCGGTGATAAAAAATGAATACCAGATTACTGATCATCTGTCTGCCAATGCAGGGATAAGTTTCATGCACCTGTCAAACGGTGGCACTACCCTTCCCAATCTTGGATTGAATACACCGGGACTGAATGCCGGTTTCAGTTATTCACTCCGGCCCAGGCAGACTGAACGATCGCACTTATCCCCCGCTCCCTTTCACCGCCAATGGTTGTTCCGGGCACAGACCAGTGTGGCTATCCGTCAGGCATCACGCGTTGGCGGCAATCATTATATCATAAACCTGGTACAGGGAGATGCGGGGATCCGTACAGCACCGAACCATTATTTTGGAATGGGAATCCAGCTGGCTTATAACCGGTCGCTGGATTACCGTCCGCTGGAAACGCCGCTGGATCCGCCCAACGTGAAAAAATTCCAGGCGGGGGTTTACGGTTCTTATGAACATTATTTCGGCAGGCTTTCATTCCCGTTCCAGGTTGGTTTTTATCTCTATAATAAAAACCTCTACCCGGTAATTTTCCAGCAGTATGGTGCAAGGCTGCGTGTTACCAGACACTGGAGCGCTTCTGTAATGCTGAAGTCGCACCTGGGCAAGGCCGATTTTATCCATACCGGAATTGATTATAAATTTTAAACCATGAGGGGATTCACCTTTTATATTTTCCTGATTTTATTATTGCCGGTGTCCTGCAAAAAACCGGGTTGCCTTGGAAAGGCTGGCCCTGCCGGCTCGAGAACCGTAACCCCCGGGAGTTTCAGCAAAGTGCGGCTGGAAAATAATATCGACCTGGTATTGGTACAGGGGGATACCAATTCCGCAACAATTGAAGGTCCGCTCAATATTATTGATAATATCAGTTTCAATATTGCTGAAGGACTACTGACGATTAACAATGAAAGTTCCTGCCAATGGGCGCGTGATCCGGATGAACGGGTTACCGTACGATTGACTTTCACCTCCATTGACAAACTGGAATATGCCGGAAACGGACAGGTAACCAATAAAGACACTTTGCATCTTGACGCCTTCCTTATTGAATCATATACCGGCGCGGGAGATGTGGAACTGACTGTCGACAATCGTTATACCGGTGTTTTTGTACACCTGGAAAATGCATCGGTAAAAATGCATGGACAATCCATACAGTGTAATACCTATACCAATTCGCGCGGACTTACTGATCTGGATGATTTCCGGGTGAAAAATATGGCGATTGAATACGGTGGACTGGGCGATACTTTTATAAATGTAACCGACCAGCTCGAAGCCACAGTTTATTATAAAGGAAATATTTATTATAAAGGAAATCCTGTAATCACCAGGATGGTGAAATACAGTTCAGGTGCCCTTATCAGCCGTCCCTGATATTTATACCTGGCTAATCACCTGGTTGGTGAAATACAACTCAGATGTATTTATCAGCCGTCCATAATTTATAAACGATGTGGTGGATCAAACAGGACGAAGCGCCGCTGCCTTTGCGCTGATAAAACCAGATGTCCATGCATGCTGGAAATTAAATCCACCGGTTATTCCGTCCACATCGATTACTTCACCTGCAAAATACAGTCCATCCATTTTTTTGCTCATCATGGTGGACGGATCAATTTCTTCAGGTTTGATGCCACCTGCTGTTACAAACTCTTCCTTATAGGTGGTCTTTCCCCGGACCTGGAATTCACCGGCATTAAGATTCCGGATCAGTTTATTGGCTTCTTTTGCGGGCAGATCGGCCCATCTCGTATTCTCCCGAATACCTGCCGCCGTTACTAAAAATTCCCAGAGCCTGGCGGGCATTCCAAACTGGTTCTTACCTGAAACTTTACTGGCAGCAACAGTATATCTCAATGAAGCAAATTTTTCGCGGAGTTCAGGTTCGCTGATGGCCGGTAACCAGTTCACCTGGATTGTACAGTTCCAGCCCGCGGCGGCCAGCAACCGCGCTCCCCAGGCACTTAACCGTAACACACCTGGCCCGCTGAAACCCCAGTGCGTAATCAATAAAGGTCCCTGTTGTTCCAGTTTCATTCCATTGACACGGATCCTGGCCTCCTCCACACTTACTCCCATCAGTCCGGTAATCGGATTATCAGGAATATTCAGGGTGAATAAAGAAGGCACCGGTTCGTTAATGCTGTGACCTAGTGATACCAGCCAGTCGAACATAGATGTTTTCGGATAACCACCGCTCGCCACACAAACCTGGGTGGCTGTAAATTTTTTACCATCTGCGCATTCTATTTCAAATAAACCGGCGGACTTGCTGATGCGTCGCACATCGGACATTAAGTGCAGCTCCACACCATACAGATTGGCTTCCCGTGTCAGGCAATCGATAATCGTTTGTGAGGAATCGGTCACGGGAAACATACGTCCATCAGGCTCGGTCTTTAATTTAACGCCGCGTTCCCCGAACCAGTTGATGGTATCAGTAGTAAAAAAATTATGGAAAGCCTTTTTTACGAAATTGCCGCCACGCGGATACTTCCGCACCATTTCTGTGATGTCAAAACAGGAATGGGTAACATTACACCTGCCTCCTCCGCTGATGCGGACCTTTGATAAAACCTTGCCGGATTTTTCCAGGATCCTGACCCGGAGATTTGGGTTCAACCGGGCTGCGTTAACCGCACAGAAATAACCGGCCGCGCCACCACCAATTACAATCAGTTCCTGTTTATCCATCGGGAAAAAATAAAATGCAAAGCCTGGGCCTTGCATGGGGATTAATTTGAAAGTTTAGTCCGGTGTACCTTCATCCGGAAGTGATAGTTTCAATAACTGTCAACCGGGTTCTGCTTCGGGAATCGCTGGCTTCAGTAATAATCAACAAGGGTCCGCTTTCGTATTGATGGTTATCAGCGGGACGACCGGCCAGTTACTCCGACAAAACTTTCTGCCCTGTTGCTGTAAAAAGATTGGGGTTTCTGGCTTCCTCTTTTTCGATGATACTATAATCCGACAGGATATCAGCCTTATGTTTTCCAACGGCCACATCATGTTCAAAATGCACGGATGGCCGGTTATCTGCGGTGCGGACGGTCCAACCGTCCGACTCAGTAAACACGTTCCTGGTGCCCATATTGATCATTGGTTCAATTGCCAGTACCATACCCTCCTTGAGTTTGGGACCATTTCCTTTCTTACCATAATTGGGTACCTGCGGGTCTTCGTGCATACTGCGACCCAGTCCGTGACCCACCAGTTCTCGTACCACTCCGTAACCATGTTTCTTTTCAGTATGCTCCTGTATGGCATGGCCGATATCGCCGATCCTGTTGCCACTCACTGCTTTTTCAATACCCTTGTAAAGTGATTCCTTGGTCACACTGATCAATTTCATGATCTCGGGTCCGGGATCACCAATGGCAAATGTATAGGCGTGATCACCATACCAGCCATCGAGAATGGTACCGATATCGATAGAGATGATATCACCTTCCTTCAGTTCATTCTTGTTGGGAAAACCATGAACCACCACGTCATTTACCGAGATACAGGAGTTGAAGGGATAGCCATGGAAGTTGAGGAAGGCCGGAACCGCTTTATGATCGCGGATATACTGGCCGATCATCACATCGAGTTCGATGGTAGTGAGTCCTGGCCGGAGAAGTTTAGCCACCTCTGAGAGGGTCTGGCTCACCAGTAATGCGCTTTCCCGCATTTTTTCGATCTGGTCGGCCGTTTTATAAATAACCATACTGCAAATATCTGAAAAAAATAAAGACCCGGCAAGACGTGCTGGCCGGGTCTCAAAAAGTTAGGATTGAATTAATACTGGATAGCCGATGTTGTCTGGCGACCCTGCACCCTTCCGCTCTTCATCAATCCGTCGTACTGACGCATCAGCAATTGTGTTTCCACTTGCTGGAGCGTATCGAGGATAACGCCCACCATGATCAGGAGGGATGTACCACCGAAGAAGGAAGAGAAGCCCTGTGTAACTCCCATCAATTGGGCGATACCAGGAAGGATACCTACGAGAGCCAGCAGCACTGCTCCGGGGAATGTAATCTTATCCATTACATTACCGATATAATCTGCAGTTGGCTGACCGGGTTTGACACCGGGTATAAATCCGTTATTCTGTTTAAGGTTTTCTGCGATCTGTTTAGGGTTAAAGATCAGGGCGGTGTAAAGGAAGGTAAATCCGATAACCACTACTGAATAAATAACCATGTACCAGATATTGGTATGGTCCGTAAACATCCTTGAAACAGCGTTCGGGCCCTTTCCAAG
>JBEVJC010000004.1:0-100695 GCA_040510375.1 Chitinophagaceae bacterium | reverse complement strand
CCAGGCAATACTGTTTTACCAGTTCCTTGCGCACCTGTCCATCGGGGATATGGATATTTTTTGGATCGATATCCACATGATCAAAGAGGTTGGTCCGCATGAAGCGGTTATAACTTTGCAGGGCATCGTTTTCGATGGGATAATATTCATCGAGATTAAAACTGACCACGTTTTTAAAGCTCAGGTTTTCCTCGCGGTGCATCCGCACCAGTTCTGCGTATAATGTTTTTGGAGTGGATCCGGTGGCAAGTCCCAGTACACAATACTGATCGCGCGATTGTTTATCACGGATCAGTGATGCGATTTCTTTGGCCACGAAGACCGAACCTTCTTGAATAGAGTTATGGATAAAAACCGGCATTTTTTCGAAACTGTCGGTAAGATCATGTGTTTTGGGAGTAATCATACGCCTTGTTTGATTCACATGGAAGTGTTTCAATTACAGAAAATGTAACATAACAATCAGCAGGATTCACAATTTTCCCATGAGTTCCCGCAGGTTTTTGACCGACTGGGAAAACAGGTTTCGCGCCACCTGATAATTAATATTCATTACTTCACTGATCTCTTCGTACTTCAAGCCATGATAAATCTTCAGGTAAATGATCTCTTTTTGCCGGTTGGGTAATCTGTTGACAGCGTCTGTAACCATGCGGTTGAGCTCTGCCAGGCTTTCCTTTTCTTCTATCAGTTGATCGTGGCTGACCACAAAACCCAGCTCTTCGTCCACCTCCCTTGCATCGGAAGAGGGAACGGTTTTGCGAAAATGTTTATATAATTTGTATTTGATGGCTTTGAGGAAATATGCCTTCACCGACTGGATCCCGGGGTTTGACCTGCTTTGCCACAACTCTATAAAAAGGTCATGTACAGTATCCTCCAGAATTTCTTTTTCATTGCAGATCCGCGAACCATAACTGGTGAGCAGGGGATAATAACGACGGAACAACTCGTCAAAAGCGTCCCTGTCGCCCTCTTTAAAGGATGTCCATATTTCTATATCAGACCTTCTGTCGTTCACATAAAATCTTTCGTAATAAGCAGTGCAGTTGGCTTCAATTTACATTGTCTGCTGCATAAACCAAGATTTTATAAAAAGTTTTCAAAAGATAATTACAAAATAAGGGTTATTGTCACTACCTATAAAACCAGGGGATTTAAGACATGAATACACAGTTTAAGGAGGTTTCCGAAGTAATAACCGATGATCGTTTTCTTTCCTGGTATTTCCGGGAACATAACGAGGGGATGGCTGCATGGGAAAAACTTATGCTGGACAACCACTTACTTCGCGGATTGAGTATGGAGGCAGCCGGTTTCCTGGAACGCCTGTCGGACGGGGAAATCAACCATAATTCCCGGCAGGTGGAGGACAGTCTTGAAAATCTTCACCGGAAGCTTGACCATGCCCCCGTTATAAAATTGCAACCCCGCCGTACCTGGTGGAAGATTGCCGCGGCCGCGGCAGTTCTGGCCATCGCCGGTTTCTTTGTATTTCGTTCTTTCGACCGCCATTCCGAATTGAAAGCGGCCTATGGCCAGTTAAGCACCAACAAACTTCCCGACGGTTCTACTTTGATTCTCAATGCAAACAGTTCCGTCAGTCTCAGTAACAACTGGGATGGCAACAATGACCGGGAAGTATGGCTTGAGGGTGAAGGTTTTTTCCAGGTGGCAAAGACCCCTGAAAAAAAGAGGTTCATTGTCCATACCGGCAACCTTGATGTAATTGTTACCGGTACCAGGTTTAATGTAAGCAACCGCGATCACCGCACTACGGTGTTACTTACTGAAGGAAGTGTAACCATTTTGATGAAGAACGGCCGCGAAGTAAAAATGAAGCCGGGTGATTTTATTGAAATGGATAAAGAACAATTTGCCCTGAAGACTGCCAACGAAGACAACGTGCTTGCCTGGAAAGATAACCGCATGGCATTTGACAACGCATCCATGGCGGAAGTTGCAAAAACAATCAGTACCCATTATGGGGTGAGGGTGGTATTGGGCGATGATAATGTTCGCCAGCAATCCATCACCGCCATTGTGAAAAATAATAATCTCGACGAATTGCTGAAAGCCATAGAAATGGCTACGCCGGTCACCATTGTCAAAACCAAGGACCAGATCACAATTTCCAGCAATATGCAATAACGCCTAACACTTTTTAAACACTGCATGTATGAGAAAGCCTAATTCACGGTGGTGTCTCCGTCTGGGGATACCCGTAGCAATGCTATTGCTTGCACAGTCCGGTTACGGACAAAACAGTTATTCTTTTGCATCCAGCAAAACTGCCGCCCGTAACTGGGTTCCGGCGACTGGACAACAGGAGGTTACCAAACAATCGCTGATCACCGTTCTTAAAGATCTTAACCGCAAAAAGAACGTGTACTTTCTTTTCGCTGAAAAGAATATCAGTGAAAGGCTGGTGAACACTCCGAAGGATCTACAGTTATCGGTAGAAAAAATCCTCGGTGAGGTATTGGAAAATACCGGTCTCAAATTCAGGAAAGTATCGGATGATACTTTTGTTATCCTGGCTTCCGGTGTAAAGGTTTCTTCAAAAAATTATAGTCCTGCCGAGCTGGATCCCGCGCCTGGCAAGGCTACCGCCTTTATCCCCATAACCGGTATAGTCAGGGATAAAAATGGTGTGGCGCTTTCGGGCGTAAGTGTTACGTTAAAAGGAACAGGCAAGGGAACCTCCACCGATGTTAATGGCAGGTTCACCATTGATGCCAATAAAGGAGACATACTGCTCTTTAGTTCCGTAGGATACGCAGTCAGTGCCGTTACGGTGGGAGATGATACCAATATCACTTTGAGCCTCGACCTGGTGGACCAGCAGATGAGTGAAGTGGTGGTAACTGCCCTTGGTGTACGGAAAGACCGCAAGGCACTGGGTTACTCCGTTACCGAAGTAAAGGGAAGCGAACTGACAAGGGCAAGGGAGACAAATATTGCCAATTCACTTGTAGGGAAGATTGCGGGGGTGAATGTTAATTCGACTTCGGGCGGACCAGGTTCATCCAGTAGTATCACTATTCGTGGAGTATCAAGTCTCAGTGGTAATAACCAACCATTATATGTAATAAATGGTGTACCCATGACCAACCAGTTGAATGAAGGAAATAAACTGGAGAATGCGGGTGGCCAATATTATAACTCGGTCGACTATGGCGACGGCATCGGTAATATAAATCCGGATGATATCGAAACCATCTCGGTACTGAAAGGTGCCGCTGCATCCGCCCTCTATGGCTCTCGCGCGAAAGGTGGTGTGATTCTTATCACCACCAAGAATGGTAGCGGAAAAGGAACAATCGAATTCAACTCCAACCTGGTGGTCGACCAGATCATTGACCTGACCGACTGGCAATATGATTATGGAAGCGGGTCAAACGGTCTCAAACCATTGTCGCAGGCAGCAGCCTTTGATGCAGGCAATTCAAGCTGGGGAGCGCGTCTTGATGGTTCCGGTGTAATCCAGTTTGATGGAGTAACAAGGCCCTATTCCGCACAGAAGGGTAACATGAAACGATTCTATCGCAACGGGAATACATTTACCAATAATGTGGCATTCGGAAAAGCTTTTGAAGGAGGGAATGTACGATTTGCCTATACCAACCTGAGCGGTCAGTCAGTGCTTCCCAATTCCGGAATTGATCGTAACACCTTCAACTTTTCTACCAATTACAATATCACTAAAAGATTAACCGTTGATGTCCGCGCAAACTATGTTACGGATAAAGCGAAGAACAGGGCAATCCTGGGTGATGGTGCAGGTAATGCCAATTTCCAGGCCATGTTCCTGCCCACCTCCCTCAATGTAGAAACATTAAAACCGGGTTATGATGAAGAAGGGAATGAGATCCTCTTCACCAACAACAACTATGCAACGAATCCGTATTTCGCTACAGAAAGGTTTATAAATAATACAAAAAGAAACCGGATTATTGCCTCTACCAGCCTCAGATATACATTTGACAACGGTTTGTATATCCAGGGCAGAGCGGGTCAGGATTATTATTATGACCGTTATACAGGCGTAGTGCCAAACGGCGCAGGGTACTATGCCCAGGCTTCGCGTAATATTGCCGAAAGCTTTAACAGGGTCTCCGAGTTTAACGCGGATATCCTGGCGGGCAAAACTTTCAGGATCAATCCCGATTTTAATGTTTCTGCAAGTATCGGAGCCAACATAATGAAGGGAAAAGTAGAAGGCACAACCGAAGGTGGTACCAGTTTCGCCGTGCCGTTTGTCTATACCATTCTCAATGCACGTAACAAATCAATCACTTATATAGACGAGAGAAAGGAGGTCCAGTCGGCCTATGCAACACTGGACCTGGATTACAAAAAATTCCTGTATCTCAGTGCATCCGGACGGAACGACTGGTTCTCTACCCTTGCACCTTCAAAGGATCTGGATATATTTTATCCTTCCATCAGCGGTTCCTTTGTTTTTTCGGAATTCCTCAGAACGCCCTGGCTGGGTTTTGGTAAACTGCGTATGGGTTGGGCCAATGTGGGTGGTGGTGCCGACAGGCCTTACCAGACCCTGCTTAACTACAGTTTGTTTGCCGAACAGTTAAATGGAATGCCCCTAGGTAATATCTCCAACACAGCAATACCCAACAGGAACCTGAAACCCCTTAATGCAAGGGAACTGGAGATCGGTACGGAAATGCGTTTGTTCAACAACCGCGTATCCATTGACCTTGCCTGGTATAGCAAAAAGATTGAAAACGATATCCTCGTATCTCCAGCCAGCACTTCTTCCGGATACAATGGCGTTGTGCTTAATATCGGGGAACTACAGAATAAAGGAGTGGAGTTGCTGGTTAGCGGACAGGTGATTCCGAGGACTTCTACCCTGGGTTGGACAAGCTCGGTTAATGGAACCGTAAATAATAACAAAGTGGTGGCTCTCACCGGTGAGGAATCGCAACTGGGCATCGGTACGTCAAGGACAGGTAATGGTTTCACCCGCCATATCATTGGCCAGGCAGCCAACCAGGTTATGGCTTTCGATTACGAATATGACGGAGCAGGAAAGATCGTACTCGGATCGAACGGTGTACCGGCACAGGGTAAGCTGGTTGATTATGGTTCGGCTTATCATAAATACACTGCCGGATGGAATAACGAATTCACCTTTGGAGATTTCAATCTTGGATTCCAGATTGATGGTAAGTGGGGAGGAAAAGTATTCTCTGCAACAGACTACTACGGTACTTTCTTTGGCCTGCATAAAAATACATTGGTTGGCCGGGAAAATAATTTCAATCCCGATCAGGCTGGTGCCCCTACCTCAGCACAGGTGTACTATTCCCAACAGGCGCAAAACATTTCCAGTTTATTTGTATACGATGCAAGTTTTATAAAGTTCCGCCAGTTCACACTGGGTTATAACCTGCCTCCAAAATGGTTTGGAAACCGTTTCCAGACTGCAGCTCTCTCACTGGTTGGACGAAACCTGTTCTTCCTCATGCGAAAAACGGATAATATAGATCCGGAAGCCAGTTATTCAGGGTATGCGCAGGGTCTGGAGCTGGGCGGTGTTCCGCCGACCAGGAGTTATGGCCTGAACCTTAATCTTAAATTTTGATCATCCATTCAAAACTGCGACTAATGAAAAATACATTAATTAAAGCATTCGGGATTTGTGCGGCCTGCGCCATGTTAAGCACCGGCTGTACAAAAGATTTTGATGAGATCAATACGGATCCGACGGCTTACAATTCTGAAAACTTCGAACCAAATTTCCTGCTGACTACATCCCAGCTTGCCTTTACGGGAAGCTTCGACTTCAGCTATGAAACCTGGCGGGGTAACCTGATTTATGCATCCACCCTGATGCAACAATTATCGACCGTAGTGGGTTATTGGGCCGGTGATAAATATTTACTTAATTCAAACTATACGGCGGCCTATTGGGAGAAAGCCTATCCCGACCAGGTAAAACCGGTGAGCGACCTGGTTAAGATCACGGAAGAAAAGGAAGAGTATCATAATCTCCACCAGATAGCAAGGATCACGCGTGCCATGATCATGCAGCGGATAACCGACCTGTATGGTGACGTTCCATACTTTGATGCTGGATACGGAGTATATACCGGGAACTATTTTCCTGAATACGATGCACAGGAATTGATTTACCAGGATCTGATCAAAGAATACGAAGAAGCAGCGCTTGCCCTGGATCCCGCTGGTGATAAACCTTCCGGTGATGCTGTTTATGGTGGTCAGGCCGATCAGATCGGGAAATGGCAACGGCTGGCTTATAGTCTGATCCTCCGTGCCGGTATGCGACTGACCAAGATCAATCCAACCCTGGCCCAGTCGACCATTGCAAAAGCAATCGGAAAAACCATGACCAGTAATGATGACAATGCATTCCTTAAACATGATGTCAGCGGCGGACGGCCCACTGTAAACAGGAACTTCCAGGTATTATTCGGGGGCCCTGAACGTGATAAAGTAAAATGGTCCGAAAAACTGATCAACCTGTTAAAGACAACCAATGATCCGCGCCTGGTAAAAATAGCCGTTACCAATGCACAGTTCAACGACGAGTTCACGATGATGACGGGTGGCAACAGCAGCTTTGCCGCACAGAAAGGAATGCCCAACGGATACGACGAAACATCCAGTCCGCAAGGCATCACCACCGCGCCCGGGTATACAAGCTTTGCCGATTATTCCCAGCCCAGCCCATTGTTACAAAAGCTGAATGCACCAACGTTCCTGTTCACCTATGCTGAATCGCAGCTGCTTTGGGCAGATGCAGCACAGCGGTGGACCATTGCAGGTTTACCAGCCGCCGCCACATTATATAACAGTGGTGTAACCGCTGCCATGACCTATATGGCTCCTTACGACGCGAATGCGGTAGTCAGTGACCTGGATGCGGCTGCTTATCTTGCCACGCATCCCTATGTTGCAGGCAGCGGACTGGAAATGATCAATACACAATTTTATATACTGACAGCTACCATGCTCGATTTTTATGAATCATGGAGCAACTGGAGAAGAACCGGCTTCCCTGTTCTTACGCCAGTCAATTATCCGGGAAATGTAACCTCCGGTACAGTGCCGCGTCGTTTTCCCTATCCGTTATTTGAAGCAAACATCAATTCAACCAATTACCAGAAGGCAAGTGATGCTGTAACAGGTGGTGACCTGCTTTCAGGAAGGGTATGGTGGGATAAACAATGATCACGAATAATTTTTTCGTACTAACAGTTCTCTTTAGCGATTTTTTCGTAGTAACAGTTCTCATAAGCAGTTAGCAGTTTGACGGCCGGCCTGTTCTCAGGCCGGCTTTAATATTAAATGGAGCCAAAGTTTCCTATTTTGCATCTAATAAAATTTTTTCTATGCGATTGATTGCCGCTTTATTATTCCTGGGTGCTTCCATTGTTGCAGGTGCACAGGAAGTGAAAATTATTCCCGAGCCAGCTTCGTTGAAAATAAACAAGGGAAGTTTTATACTGACAGCCACAACTCCCATTGTAGTGGCTGATAAAGGCGATAGCCTGTCGGCTGCTTTTTTTAACGAGTACCTCCGGTCAGTGTATGGCTTCAGTCTTCCCGTCACCGGTAAACCCGCACCGGGCAGCATCCGGTTAATCACCCGGAAATTTATAAGCAAGACGGCTTCCGATGCCTATAAGTTTACTTCATCTCCAACCGGTATCAGTATTGAAGGGGATACCTATGCCGGTACATTTTACGGTATACAGACCCTGATCCAGTTGTTGCCTGTTGTCAGGGCTGAAAAATTAGGTATTCCATCCGTTGTAGTGGAGGATGCGCCGAGGTTCGGATACCGGGGAATGATGCTGGATGTTTGCCGTCATTTTTTTCCCGTGCCCGTTGTTAAAAAATTCATTGATTACCTGGCCTTGCATAAACTCAATCGTTTTCACTGGCACCTGACCGACGACCAGGGCTGGCGTATCGAAATCAGAAAATATCCGAGGCTTACGGAAGTGGGTGCCTATCGCAATGGAACCATCATCGGACGATTTCCCGGAACCGGTAATACGAATACCCGTTATGGGGGTTATTATACACAGGACCAGATCCGCGAAGTGGTGGCCTATGCAGCGGACCGGTTCATCACCGTGGTGCCGGAGATCGAAATGCCGGGTCACGGAAGTGCAGCGATTGCGGCCTATCCGGAACTGAGTTGTTTTCCTGAAGTGCCTACCATCCGCTATTTCCCTCCCAAATGTACCTGGGGTGGCGACAGCACCGGTAAACAGGTAATGCAGACCTGGGGTGTATTTGACGATGTATTCTGTGCCGGTAAGGAAAATACTTTTATGTTTTTACAGGATGTGATTGAAGAAATACTTCCACTATTCCCTTCCCAGTATATCCATGTGGGTGGTGATGAATGTCCCAAGAAGAACTGGGAAAAATGCCCCAGCTGCCAGTTAAGGATGAAAGAAAATAATCTTAAAAACGAACACGAACTGCAGAGTTATTTCGTGCAGCGGATGGAGAAGTTTATCAATAGTAAGGGGCGTAAACTGATTGGATGGGATGAGATCCTTGAGGGTGGCCTTGCACCCAATGCCGCAGTGATGAGCTGGCGTGGGGAGGCGGGTGGCATTGAGGCGGCGAAACTCCGGCACGAGGTGGTGATGTCGCCTACTACCTACCTGTATTTCGATTATAAACAGGTGGAAAAGGATGATTCACTTACCATCGGTGGTTACCTGCCACTGGAAAAAGTATATAGCTACGAACCATATCCCGCCGGGCTTACAGCCGAAGAAAATGCATTCATCACCGGTGTGCAGGCCAATCTGTGGACAGAATATATTACCAATATTGAAAAGATAGAGTATATGGTGTTTCCGCGGATGGAAGCACTGAGTGAAATCTCCTGGAGCGGTAAAAACAAAAAAGACTGGACAAGGTTTGAAACAAAATTACCGGCACAGTTCAGCCGGTATGATCTGTTGAAAATAAACTATCATAAATTTTATTATAACCAGAAGGTGAAGAAGTAATGGATTGTCACGCAGGAACGGGGTGGCTTATAAAGATGTCTGCGCTCCATGCCATGGTATTTTATCAGGCTTTCGTCCGGTACTGTTCCTTGTGTACCCGCATCATTTCCTGGTAGATATTGTTTTTTTTTGCTTTTTGCCAGGCTGCATAAAAGATCGCAGCGCTTGCAGCTTTCTGGGGATCGGGAAAAGCTGGCAGCTCCTCGCGATCATGGTCATTCATTTGCCCGTTTTTATCCTCATCCACAGGCCCTTTATATTTTTTACCTGACGGATGGTTGGCGTAACGAAGGCTGCGCGTATAACCCATCTGCAGGAATTTGCGGGCCATGTCCATCCCCACAAAATCATTCTTCCGGATATATGCGAGAAATAACTGGTAAATTTTGTCGGCTGAAACCTGCGCCAGTACTGGTGTTTTAAACTTCCAGAAAGGCAGGATCTCCGACTTGTAGGGTTCAACCAGCAGCACACCCTGCTCGCCCAGCCCGGTACGGTATAACTCGGGATGCTCCCGGAGATTGAGGTTTTTGTAGTCAAGCGTATAGTCAAATTTGGCGAGGGGCATAACCAAGGTCCCCGAATTCTATGCCAGTTGTACAGAGAGCTTAATAACGGAAATCATTACATTGCCTGATCTTTACTATAATCATTAGATCAGGAAAATAATAAAGGAACCTCAGCAAATGGCCTGTCACGAAACAAAATTTTGCCCACGATGCCAGCAACCCTTTGAATGCAAATTGGGTAATATTTCTGAATGCCATTGTAGTTCTGTTTTCCTTACCCCGGAAAACAGGAGATTGATGGGTGAATTGTATACCGATTGCCTTTGTGCAGCCTGCCTGAAGGAACTGGCTGGTCTGCCATTGTCAGACCAGCCAGAATGAACTCATCACTTTATTGATACACCGGTTGTCCCCAATTTTTCAAAAAGCGATTTAACCACGGCACTCCTGGCTTCAACGGCAGTGGTTGTATCCATACACCAGAAATAAAGTAATACCTGGATCCTGTTATTGCCGATCCCGGTAAAAACAATCTCCGGTACGATACCTTCCGGACTATACCCTGAGCCGGTTACTGCGTCCTTCAGCGTTGCTGAGATCTTATCCATGTTTACTGCGCCATCAAGTTCCAGCATGACTGATAAACGTTGTTTATTATTGGAGAGTGTCCAATTGGTTATATGCCGCGAAAGGATATCTCCATTGGGAATGATTACTTCTGCTCCGTCGGCGCGCAGAAGGGTGGTGGATCTCAAACCGATTTCGCGCACCGTACCCTCCTGGTCGGCTATATTGATTGAATCGCCCACCTGCAGCGGCCGGTCAAAGATCAGGATGATACCCGATACAAAATTGCTTACAATATTTTGCAGACCCAGACCAATGCCAACACCAAGGGCGCCAAGTACAATGGTGATTTTATCAACCGGCAATCCCGATGCCGCAACGGCCAGCAGGTAACCCAGGCAGAGAACCACCAGTCGGGCCACCAGCATCTTTGAGCGTTGCTGTTTATTCTGGATTGCTTCGGTTCCCGTATCACCAAAAAAGTAAGCTACATATTTCTGCAGCAGGTGGGCCAGCCAGATGATCAGGAAAAATGTGGCAACACCACCAATGGTAAAATTGGCACTACCAATATGGCGGGAGGTAGCCATCAGGCTTGCAAAACCTTCCCTGGCGATATGATAGGTATTGAGATTGGTTGAGAATACAATCAGCCAAAGGACAATTACGAGGAAGGAAATGGGGCCACTGAATCCTTTGTTGATCTCCGTATAGTCAAAATCTGATCTGGCACCATGTTTTAATCTGCCGCCTTCAATCTGCAGCAGGATCGCTTCCATACAGATGCGGCTGAAGATGGCAAGTCCTACTGCCTGTGTTAACGAAAAGATCGCTGCATTTCCCAGGATCTGGGCCAGTGAAAACCTTCCAAAGATATTACACACAATTGCAAGCACATTCATCACGTTATGCAGGATGATTACGAAACGGAGGAAACCCTTCATTTGCAAATTGTCGCGCATTCCCCGGAGGAACAATGAACCCAGCAGGATCGACAGCACATTGAGTAATAACAGCCAGAGCCTTTGTCCCAGCCCGGGCAACAGGATATGATGGGTAAAGGAGAAAAAGATAAACAGGATGCCGATGCCCAACCAGTAATAAAATAATTTCCTCGGCCATTTTTTCCAGCAGAGATAGGTAACGGTAAGCAGCAACAGGAACTGCATTGACTCAATATATACAGAAGGGGCTTTGAGATCGAAGAGCGGAGCAACCGTGAATAATACAATCAATGGTGCAGCAATAAAATGCGGGTACGTATAATTTAGTCCGAGACTGGTAAACTTTGTCACGGTTCCCATCTTCCTTATACGGATTATATTACGGTAACACCAGACACCAAATACCAGCCCGAGCAGGATTAGTAATAAACGTTGTCCCATATTTTCCCGGAAATAATAGACCAGTGCTTTCTGTTCGCCATTATAGGCGCGGAACACATCATCCGACCGGCGCAACCGAAGGCTGTCCGGCTCCCTTTCCCACAGGTAATTAAATTCCTTACTGAATACCATGGTGAAAGATTGGGAGATCAGGTTGTCTACCTTTTCGAGAAGGCTCGCAGTTGTAATTGAGTTCCTTGAATTGTGCGACTGCAGCTGGTTAACTGTATTCAGGCTTGCTTTCAGTATGCTGGTACTGCTGCGCCATGCTGCCCTCATTTCTTTTAATTGCGGAGCGAACAGCGCCCGGTTTGCCGAATCGCGCATGAGTCCACGGATAACCGTATCGCCCATCAGCAACTTCATGTCGGCACGTAGTCCATTCAATTCTTTTTCGCGCTGATCCAGCTTCACCCGTTGAACATCGATATCCTCCCGGATGCTGCTAAGCAGGGTCCTGAACATTTGCAGGTTACGCAGGTTGAGTGCCTGGTTATTATTAAGGATATTATCCTTTAGTACAGCAAGTGATGAATCGCTGTAATTGAGGTTATCCGTGATGCCGCGGAACATGGGACTTAGTTCACTGCGATCGCGGATCCTGTCAAGTATCGTATAGGTGTTTTCAATTTTAAGCTGGTAATCACTGCTGGTGAGTGTAGCCGTGTCCATGAATAGTGCCGTATCACGTCCCCTCCGCGGTCTTGTGGTATCACCCGGCCGGCGGGTACTATCTGAAAAACCCCTGGTCCGGTCGCGCAAACGGCCGCTGCTATCGGTGAAACGGCGAAGGCTGTCCTGTGCGGATGAATCGATGCAAGCCAGGAGAAAAAGGATGATCGTTAACGACCTGATTGGTTTTATCATAATATACGGTTGGCGTGTAAAATAGTATTTTATTCCGGTAACATTAAGGTAATACAACGGTAATGTATGCATCACATAGTTAGGAAGTGACATGGATACTTTTGCGCCGCTGACCTGAACCATCCGCCATGTTATCAGCGAACAGATAAACGGGTGGCCAGATGCAGATCTTCTAACCAAACAACCATGAATTATGAGAAGAATCCTTACGGGATTATTTTTTCTGTTGATTTTCACATCCCCATTACTGGCGCAGACCAGCACAACTGCCAATGGCCTGGTCACGGGTTCAAATAACGAACCCCTCGAAGGCGTTAATATCCGGGCAGACAATAAATCGACCGGTATCTCTGCAAATGTTATAAGTGATAAAAAAGGTGCGTTTTCTTTTCCGGCACTGGAACAGGGTAGTTATACTTTTACCTTTTCATATGTTGGACTTATCACCCATACTGAAAGCCGCCAGCTGGAAGCCGGCAAAGACATTCAATTCCGGATTACCATGGAGCCGGCCGCCGGTTCTACTGGTGAGGAAGTGGTAGTGGTTGGTTATGGCCGCACAGCCAGGCGTGATCTTACCGGTGCCATCAAAACGGTAAAGAGTGCCGATTTTAATAAAGGCATTATCAATTCACCGGAAGAATTATTACAGGGGAAAGTAGCCGGCGTAAACGTTACCTCTGTAAGTGGGGAACCAGGCGGGGTGCAGGGCATCACTATCCGCGGACCAGGTGGACTCCGTACCGGCAGCACACCATTATTTGTGATCGACGGAATAGCGCTTGATAATTCCGCGATTGGTGGTGGCAGTAATCCGCTGAGTTTATTAAACCCGCAGGATATTGAAACCTTTGATGTACTTAAAGACGCATCTGCAACTGCAATCTACGGATCAAGGGGAGCGAATGGTGTAATTATTATTACAACCAAACGTGGCAAAGCAGGCACCAGTAATCTTAATTACAATATCACTACAGGCATCAGCCAGATTGCCCGCGCGCTTCCTGTTTTTGATGCGGAAAGATACAAACGTGAAGTGACTGCATTGGGAGATACCCTCCAGGATTTCGGCGGTTCAACTGACTGGCAGGATGAGATTACCCGTACCGCAATTACCCAGAATCACAATCTTGCCCTGTCCGGTGGTGCCAATAAATTGACTTATTATGCATCACTTGGTATGCAGATGCAGGAAGGAATCCTGAAAGGCAATGAGCTGAAAAGATATACAGGCCGTATCAATCTCACCCAGAAATTACTGGAAGATCGTCTCGTTGTGGAAATTAACCTCAATGCGAATAACACTGTCAATCTGCGGCCCAATATCGCCGGACTGATCGGTAATGCTATCACTACCAATCCAACTATCCCGGCATATGGTACCGATGGTAAACCATTCCGGTTCAGGAATGGCATTAACCCCCTTCGGTTACTGGAACTGGAGAAAGACCTGACCACGACAAACCGTGTTATTGGTAATATAAGTGGTTCACTTACTATCCTGAAAGGCCTTGTGTATAAACTGAATTTCGGTGTCGACAATACAACAGCAACACGTGATATCCAGTCGCTCTCAGATGCAGAGCTTTCCCGCCTCGGCCGACTGGAAACCTATAACAACTACAACCGCAACTACCTGGTAGAAAATTATCTTACCTACACAGGTGTAAAAGGTGAACATCGTTACACGGTTCTCGCAGGACATTCCTATCAGCGCATTTTCGTACAGGGACGTGGTACCAGCATCAATTCATTCCAGGACGGAAGCCTGGAACCGATTTATAATCCGGGTATCGGACGCGACCTTACCCTGGCGCAAAACCGTCCAACCGGTTTCGCTTTCAAGAATGAGCTCCAGTCGTTTTTCTCTCGTGTCAACTATCAGTTCATGGACAGGTACCTGGTAACAGCAACTGTCAGGGCTGATGGATCTACCAAATTCGGTGACAACAACCAATATGGAGTGTTCCCTTCCGTATCAGCAGGCTGGGTATTGACCAAGGAAGATTTTTTCCCCACAGGTGTTGTAAATAACCTGAAACTCCGCGCTGGATGGGGTGAAACAGGTAACCAGGAAATACCGGGCAAAATCACCAAACAATTGGTAATCTCCAATACATCGGCTGGGTCATCATACCCCTTGTATCCAACAGGCGCCTATCCATCGGGTATCACCTACCAGCGATTGACCAATGAAGATCTCCAGTGGGAAGTGTCAAAACAAACAGATATTGGTCTTGACTTCGAACTTCTTAATGGCAGGATCTCCGGTGCCGTCGATTATTTTAATAAGGTTTCCAATAATATCCTGTTGTCTATCATAACGGCTGATCCGATCCAGCCTGTACCAGAGGTATGGGCCAATATCAAGGACATGAAGATCACCAACCAGGGTCTTGAATTTGACCTTGCTTACAGGGACGTTACTTCCAGCGGGTTTTCCTATGCAGTTGGAGGTAATATGACCTTTATAAAAAACAGGGTGAGCAATTCTCCTTATTCGGTCATAACATCAGGAACTGCAACAGGATCAGGTATCACATCAGCTGCAGTGAACGGATATATCAATGGCCAGCCAATCGGGACATTCTTCATGCGTGAGTTTATCGGGTTTGGCCAGGACGGAAAGAGCCAATACCGCGATGTAAACAACGATGGCAGTATCGATGACCGCGATCGCGTGGTACTTGGTTCGGCGCTGCCTACCGAAACATTTAGTGTGTTTGGTAATGCCGCCTACAAGGGCTTTGACCTCGCCGTTAATTTCAACGGTGTATCAGGAAACAAGGTTTATGATAATACCGCCAACGCAAACTTTTACAAAAACCTGCTTGCGAAAGGTGTAAATGCTACCCCTGACGCAGTAGCATCACCCGAAGAAGTAAAATCAAACAGCGCGGAAGTGTCATCCAGATACCTGAAAGACGGCAAATTTTTCAGGTTAAATAACCTCACAATTGGTTACACTTTTAATACAAAACAACTCCGTTTGTCAAGATGGATCAATACCATGCGGTTGTCGCTTACCGGTCAGAACCTGTTTGTCATAACGCCGTATAATGGATACGACCCGGAGGTGAATACCAACCGCGATGTTGAGAGCGTTGTTTCCTATGGTATCGACTACCTCAGTTATCCAAAGGCGCGCAGTTACATGGCAACATTCAACATAACCTTTTAAGTAAATTAATATGAGAAAAAAATATTTCCTTCCAGTTGGCATCCTTACAGCAATTTTGCTGGTTACGGGTTGTACCAAACTAAACGAAGTGGTCCTGGACGAATCACCATCCATGGGCTTAAATGATCAGCAGGTTGCAGAAGGTACCATTGCACCGGTATACGCCGTTTTACCAAATATCTTCCTCCATACAAATTATTTTGCACTGCAGGAGATCTCTACCGATGAGGCGATCCTTCCTTACCGGGGTGGTACCGATTGGGGTGATAACGGTATCTACCTTACCATGCACCAGCATAATTTCGCTACTACTGACCCCAATATCAAGAATACCTGGAATCTTCTTGCACAGGGAATCTCCCGTGCTGTAACAGCTATCAATGCATTGAAGAACTCCGCCTACCCCTCTGCACCATTATTCCTTGCGGAAGCAAGGGGAATGCGCGCTTATTATTCCATGCTTACACTTGATCTGTTCGGGTTGGTATTTGTTAAAGATGATGCGAGCCAGCAGGCAGTGATTATCCGCGGTGCCGAAGCGGTGGAATATATCAAATCGGAACTGCTGGCAGTTGAACCGGTACTGTCGTCCGATATTCAACAAGGTCGTCTTTCAAAGCAAGCCTGCTGGGGATTACTCGCCCGTCTGCACCTCAACAGTTCCGTTTATAAAAATATCTATACACCGCAGTTCACATTTGACAATGCAGATATGGACAAGGTGATCGAATACACCGACAAGATCATTAATTCCGGAAAATACCAACTGTCGGCTGAATATTTTGATGTGTTTGACGATGATAACAATACCAACAAGGAAATCATCTTCGCCGTTGATCAGCGGGCCGACCTCAATGGTCATAACCGCATGGCTTATTTTTCCCTCTCGGGCGACCAGTTCCCGCTGCCCGAATTCCCTGCAGCAAACGGTACGGATGGTCCGGCTATCACGTCAGATTTTTACCATACCTGGACCCAGGCCTATGGAGCACAGGACCCAAAAATTGACCCGCGTTTTTATAAAGAGAACCTGACTATTTATTCAAACAATATCGACACCTGCGTTGCAGCAGCCGATTTCAATATTAACCGCGGGATCCTTCGCGGTCAGCAATTTGGACTGATTCGCAAGAGTGGCGCATTTGTGAAATGTGACGATGGGAAAATGAAAGTGGGACCCCTGTTCCATGACTCCCGCAATAAACCAACTCTTCCGGTGATCTTTACTGAGCAGGTCGACTTTACCACCGCCGGAAGCAACTACCCCTCCGGTTACCGCGTGGAGAAATATGAATTCAGCCGTAAGTCGGCCAGCGGCCGCAATTTTGGCGAAGCTGATATCGTAATCCTTCGTCTCGCCGATATTTACCTGATGCGCGCAGAGGCAAAACTCCGCAAGTCGAATGATGCCCCTGCAGCACTGGCAGACGTAAACACGGTTCGGGCTTCAAGAACGGCCAGGACTCCCGCCCCTCCTGCATTGACAGAGATGAACCTCGAGTTGCTCTATCGCGAAAGGGGTTTCGAGCTTTATTGGGAAATGGTTCGCAGGACGGACATGATCCGTTTCAACAAGTACGAAGGTACCTGGACAGAAAAGTCGAACAATAATCCGCAACGGAGAATCTTCCCCATTCCGGTGACTGCAATTGATGCTGCAAGTAATATTCCTGGTTACATGGTCCAGAATAGTGGCTATTAATAAAACCATTGGTATTTCCGGTTCACCAGACCTGCTGCCCCCCGCAGCAGGTCTGGATGTAACCAACATCCTGTTCTACGATATCAACCATCGTCCTGTTCCGGGATTTAAATCGCCCGATAACCGGACACAACAATATTATCCTTCCTGAAGCCGCGCAAAATCCGGTTTAACCACTCCCTCCATATTAAAATTTTCCTGCCGGGGGGAGGACTGAGCAGTAAACAAACTTAATTTTAACTATGAATAACCTGGTCCGCATCCTGATTCCTGCTCTCTTCCTCCTTCCTTTCTGCAGTCCTGCACAGCAGCTTCCCACAACAGCCAACGCACATTCCCATAACGACTATGAAAAGTCAATGCCGTTCCGGGATGCATGGCAGGCAGGCTTCGGCTCTGTTGAAGCAGATGTGTTCCTGCAAAACGATGAGCTCTTTGTATCCCATACAAAATCGGGGATCCAGCCCGGCCGCACCCTGCGGTCGCTCTACCTCGATCCCATCCGCCAGACAATTAACACCAATGGCGGTCATATCTATAAAGACAGTACCCGGTCACTCCAGTTAATGATCGATTTTAAAACAGCGGGAGCCGCCACCATGGCCATATTGCTGGAGCAATTAAAATCATACCCCGAAATTTTATCAGGGGCAGGTATCAAAATTACCATCAGTGGAAATAAACCAGATCTGTCAACCTGGAGTTCAATACCCTCCTGGATCTGGTTCGACGGTGATTTCGGAAAGCAATATCCGGATGAACTGAAAACCCGGCTGGCCATGTTCAGTGCCAATTTTGCCAGTTATTCAAAATGGAATGGAAAAGGCAGGATGCCGGAGAAGGAAAAAAAGGTGATCGACTCATTGGTGAACACCGCGCATACCAATAATAAAAAAGTGAGGTTCTGGAACGCACCGGATATCCTGAACAGCTGGTATGCTTATCTGGACCAGGGTATTGATTATATCAATACCGACCATATAAAAGAGATCAGTGTTTTTTTTGAACAGATGGCAGACCGCGTATATCGCAATGCGGGCAGTTATGAATTATACAAACCGTTGTACCGGAACGATGGCACGGATAAACCAATCCGCAATATTATCCTGCTGATCGGCGACGGAACAGGACTGCCACAATGGTATGCCGGTTACACCGCCAACCATGCAAAACTGAACGTGTTCAATATGCGTTATACCGGTTTATCTAAAACAAGCTCATACGATAATTATATAACGGATTCGGCACCCGGGGCCACGGCTTTTTCATCGGGAAAAAAAACAAATAACCGTGCAGTGGGAGTGGACCATACCGGACAGAAACTGGAATTGTTACCACAGATCCTTAAAAGCCGGTCCATTAAAACGGGTGTACTGACCAGTGGCGACCTGCGTGACGCAACTCCCGCTGCATTTTATGCGCACCGGTCGGAACGGAGTGATAACCCCGGAATTATTACCGACCTTCTTAACGAACCAATCGATCTTATCATGGGAGCCTGTCCCTACTCACCAACAGATTCCCTGTTTTTGAAAGTGAAGGCACAATTTGATTTTTATACATCACCGGATGATGTAAAAGATAAAGGCCGGCCGATTTTTGTTGCAGATCCAACCGCGGCAAAACATATGCTGGATGGCCGGGGCGACTGGTCCCGCCGCGCTTTTGAAAAATCACTCAGCATCCTGTCCAAAAACAAACCAGGGTTCCTCTTAATGCTGGAAGGTGCACAGGTGGATCACGGAGGGCATGCCAACAAATTACCCTGGGCAGTTACTGAGCTGCTCGATTTTGACCAGGTGATCGGCAGGGCAATGGAGTTTGCCGATTCAAATGGGGAAACGCTGGTGATTGTTACGGCCGATCATGAAACCGGGGGCCTGACCCTTACCGGGGGCGATTACCAGAAAGGCCTGATCCAGGGCCAGTTTTCTACCGGCGACCATACAGCCCTTCCCGTTCCTGTATTTGCATACGGACCCGGATCACAGTATTTCAGTGGGGTGTATGAAAACGTGGAGATATTTTCGAAAATCCTGCGGGTAATGAAAATTAAAAGCGGAGGCAAGCCACGTTAACCAACCCGGTATACTGTTATAAATAGTAAAGGAATTTCTTTTCGGACCACCCGGATTTTTACGCCGGATTTGTACAAGTCATGACTGCTTTTCTTCGTACATGTGAATCCTGAAAGTCCTACCTTTATTTTACCCCGCAACAGCAGGGTAGTCTAAACTCTTAATTATTATTTATGCTGGAACCCGGTACCAAGGCTCCCCTTTTTGAGCTTCATTCAACACCCGATCAGAAATTGTCACTGACCGATTTAAAAGGCAAAAGGGTTATACTTGCGTTTTACCCGGCCGACTGGAGTCCTGTCTGCGGCGACCAGATGGCGTTGTATAATGAAACCCTCCGTTTTTTTAACCGGCACAATGCGCAGGTATTGGGGATTTCAGTTGACAGCAAGTGGTGTCACCTTGCATTTGCAACAGACCGGAAATTACATTTTCCACTCCTGGCAGATTTTGAACCAAAAGGCGAAGTTTCACGGATGTACGATGCATACGATACACATTTGGGCGAATGCAAACGCGCGCTGTATGTTATCGATGAAACGGGCGTAATCCGGTGGAGTTATCTTTCACCAGTGGGGATCAATCCAGGTGCTGACGGTATTCTCGATGCACTTGAATTAATGGACCAGGTAACGGCAAGGTAAAATGAAGGTCATCATAACCGGCGCCACAGGAATGGTTGGGGAGGGCGTCATGCAACAATGTCTCCTTGATCCCGCAGTAACGGAAATCCTGCTGGTAAACCGCAACGCATCCGGTTACGCCAATCCCAAACTGCACGAAATCATCCATGAAAATTTTTTTGATTTTTCAACATCCGGGCAGGTCCTCTCCGGATACGATGCCTGTTTCTTTTGCCTGGGCGTTTCATCGATAGGCATGAAGGAGAATGAATATTTTGAACAAACATATAACCTGACGCTTGCACTGGCCGAGCAATTGAGCAAGGTTGGTCCGGGTATGACCTTCTGTTATATCTCGGGTGCAGGCACCGATAGTTCCGAAACATCCAGGACCTGGTGGGCACGGATCAAGGGCAAGACCGAAAATGCACTGATGCGATTACCCTTTGAAAAAGTTTTTGCTTTCCGCCCAGGTTTTATCAAACCAACAAAGGGACTTAAAAAGACACACCACTTTTATCGCTACATAACATGGTTATTTCCATTGGGTCGCTTGTTATATCCAACCGGATTCTGTACCATGGAAGAATTGGGAAAGGCAATGATCCGCTCGGTGAGCCTTCGCGAAAAACGAAAAGTAATCGCTGGGAAAGAGATTATTCAACTGGCAGCAGGTAAAGAATAATATTTTTCTATTTTTGACCCGATACCGGTCCATAAGATATGGACCGGACCAACGAATGCTTAAAACCAACCTGATGAGACGAGCTGCCTTTATTTTCCTTATTTCCATTTTAACCATTGAACTCTCCGCCCAGGTTATTCCTGCCCCAACCAGCGGATCGCAGGATCCCGGTGATTTTATCCAGAATATCTATGGCCGTAAAAACGTCTTCCTGAATGGCCGGTGGAATTATATCGTTGATCCGTATGAAACGGGTTTTTATAATTACCGCCGCCAGCCATTTGACCAGACCGAATCGGGAACCGGCGGTTACTTCGATGACCGCAAACTAACCGACAAGACTGAATTGATGGAGTATGATTTTGACCTTTCGCCAACGTTGACGGTTCCGGGCGACTGGAACTCGCAGGTGCCCAATCTTGAATTATACGAAGGCACTATCTGGTATCGGAAGAGAATAGATATTCAACCGAAGGCCGGAAACCGCTACCTGCTTTACTTTGGAGCCGCCAACTATGAAACGCATGTTTACCTGAACGGAAAAAAGCTGGGTGTACACAATGGCGGGTTTACCCCCTTCCAGTTTGAGGTAACCGGAAAACTGGTATCCGGTTCCAATTCCATAGTGGTGAAAGTGGATAATACCAGGAAGCCGGATGAAATTCCCACTGTAAATACTGACTGGTGGAATTATGGTGGCATCACCCGCGATGTAATGCTTACTGAACTGCCGGCAAATTATATTACAGACTATAAAGTACAGCTTGCGAAGAATAAGCCAGGTATTATTGAAGGATTTGTACGAATGAGTGGTCCTGCCGCTGATGGCCAGGGCAGTATCAGCATCCCGGAGTTGGGTCTAAAAACACCCGCCACCAGTTTTACCAATTCCATGTTTACGGTTGAGTTGCCGGTGAAAAAAATAATTTACTGGTCGCCTGAAAATCCCAAACTCTATGACGTAATCATTACCGCAGGCTCGGATACCGTTCGTGATCGCATTGGTTTCCGTACTATCGAAACCAGGGGACAGGATATCCTGCTCAACGGGAAAAGTGTTTTTCTCCGCGGAATTTCCATTCACGAAGAAAACCCGCTGATCCCCGGCAGGCTTCGCGGACAAGGTGATATGCGTATGATGCTTCAGTGGGCAAAGGATATGAATTGTAATTATGTGCGGCTTGCACATTATCCGCATAGTGAAGAAATGATCAGGCTGGCAGATGAAATGGGATTGCTGGTATGGGGCGAGGTGCCCGTGTACTGGACGATCTCCTGGTTAAATCCTGCGACCTACGCAAATGCAGAAAAACAACTCACTGATCTTATCAACCGTGACAAAAACCGGGCAAGTGTGATTGTATGGTCGGTTGGTAATGAAACCCCACTGAGCGAACCACGACACCAGTTCATGGGTAAACTGGTTGACCGCGCCAGGTCACTGGATAACACGCGACTGGTTGCTGCTGCACTGGAAGTGCATCGTGTAAATAAAACAGTTATTGTTGATGATCCGCTTGGTGAAAAGATCGACCTGGTAAGTTTTAATGAATATGCAGGTTGGTACTGGGGTAAACTGGATGAGATTTTGGAAAATGATTTTTCAATAAAATATAATAAACCTGTTGTCATTACCGAATTCGGCGGCGATGCACTTGGCGGGTTCCATGCCGGTGTGGGTACCAGGTTCAGTGAAGAATACCAGGAAGAATTGTACCGGATCCAGTTACAATGGTTACCGAAGATGCCGGGACTGCGAGGCATGACTCCCTGGATCCTGACCGATTTCCGTTCGCCCCGCCGGCCTCACCCGGTATACCAGAATTTCTGGAACCGCAAAGGCCTTATCAGTGAAACGGGCAAAAAGAAGAAAGCATTCTGGGTATTAAAAGGCTATTACGATACGATGCAGAAGAAATATCAATAGTCCCTTTTCAAAACATTCGAAACCCTTGCCTGGCAAGGGTTTTGTTTTGCAGGGCCGTTGTGCCGTATTGCTTGTTATCTTTAAACAACATTAAATAAAACGGATGACTGATTTTAAAAACCGGATTACGGAACTGTTTGGAATAAAGTATCCGATAGTGCAGGCCGGTATGATCTGGGCCAGCGGTTGGAAACTTGCCAGTGCGGTAAGTAATGCGGGTGGACTGGGAATGATCGGAGCTGGCAGTATGTACCCCGAGGTACTTCGTGAACATATCCGTAAATGCCGTGCTGCGACCAGCTCACCGTTTGCGGTGAACCTTCCCCTTATTTATCCCGATGCAGGTGCCCATATCGATATAATTATTGAAGAACAGGTGCCCATTGTTTTTACATCAGCTGGTAGTCCCAGAAGCTGGACCTCCATCCTCAAAGCCAGGGGTATTACCGTAGTGCATGTAGTCAGCAGCAGCCAGTTTGCAATAAAGGCCGAGCAGGCAGGCTGCGATGCAGTGGTGGCGGAAGGGTTCGAAGCGGGTGGCCATAATGGAAGGGAAGAAACCACTACCCTGGTACTGGTTCCAGCGGTGAGGGCAGCAGTGAATATTCCGGTAATTGCGGCCGGTGGCATCGCTACCGGCCGGCAGATGTTTGCAGTCATGGCATTGGGTGCAGAAGGAGTGCAGATGGGCAGTCGTTTCGTGGCATCTGAGGAGGCATCTTCTCACCCGGAATTTAAAAAATTGGTTACCACGTTAAAGGAAGGCGATACGAGATTGGTTCTCCGACAATTGCAACCGGTGCGACTGGTAAAAAATGAATTTTACCAACAGGTCAGCCAGGCGGAGGACCGGGGGGCCACTGCAGAAGACCTGAAGATTTTACTCGGCAGGGGACGTTCTAAAAAGGGAATGTTTGAGGGGGATCTTGAAGAGGGCGAACTGGAGATCGGCCAGGTAGCGGCACTGGTGGATGGTATCCTGCCTGCGGCAAGTATTGTAGAAATAATTTGGGCTGGCTTCCTCGAAGCGCTGGAAAATCCGGTTAGAATGCTTTAATTTTATAAGTGTGTGAACGCTCTTGCGGTTTAGTCAAAATTTATAACCAGCATCATGAGACCATTCATCTTACTGCTAACCTTTACCCTTCTGGGGTCAGGGTTTGTTCATGCCGGCTCACTTTCCTGCACCGATCCGGGACTGGGCGGCAGGGAGGAAGTACTTGGGCTGATTAAGGAATCGGGGAGTAAAAAACCCATTACCAGGGTAAATATAACGGCTTACCTGTTGAGCGAAAAACAGAAGTCGGTGATAAGTGATGAAAACGGCAACTACTCATTCGATGATCTAAAACCGGGCACCTATCGTCTTACATTTGAAAAGGCCGGATTTAAAAAAGTAACTAAAGAGAAAGTATTAATCCGGACGGATGAAGGTTCGCATGTAGATGTGGAGATGGAAGAAACAAGACCGATCTACCTGGGACCAAATGCACTCCATTTCTCCGATTTTTAAAATTGGGATTAGTAATATACGGCCGGACGTTTTGAACGTCCGGTTTTTTTATACCTGTCAGCGTCCCTACATTTACCAGATGGCATTGATCAAAGACATTTATTCACCCGCGTTTTATACAAGACTGGGGTTGTCGGTAAAAAAACAATTACCGTCTTTTAACCAGCAATTGTTCAACCAGCAGATTTTTACCACCGCATTCAAAACAATGGAGTGGAAGGAACGGATGAATCATACAACCATTGTGCTGCACAATTTTCTACCGGTAGATTTTCCTGAAGCTGTTGATCTGATCAAAAAGATCATTACACAGTTGCGGACGGATGGTTACCCGAACGGTGGTCTTGAGTTTATTTTTTTTGCCGACTACCTGCCCAGGTATGGACTCGACGATTTTAAAACATCGGTGGATGCTATCGAATTTGTAACCCAGTTCATCAGTTGCGAGTTTGCCGTGCGGCCATTCCTGATCCGGTATGGCGACCGGATGTATAAACAGATGTTGCGCTGGTCAAAACATAAAAGTCCGGCAGTCCGTCGACTCTCTTCGGAAGGAATCCGTCCCAGATTACCATGGGCAATCGCCGTTCCTGACCTGAAAGCCGATCCAGCCCCGGTTTTACCGATTCTCGAAAATCTCAAACAAGACCCTTCGGAATCTGTCCGGCGCAGCGTCGCGAATAACCTGAATGATATAGCGAAAGATCATCCCGATATAGTATTGCAGATCGCTTTTAAATGGAAAGGAATAAGTCCGGAGACTGATGCTATTATCAAACATGGTAGCAGGACATTATTGAAAAAAGGTCATTCGCAGATCCTTGAATTTTTCGGTCTCGACAGTAAAAAACTGGAGGCTGCCGATTTCCGTGTACTAACACCAAGGGTTCAGATTGGTAAGGAACTTAATTTTAAGTTCAATGTGGTGAACAATAATTCCCGGCCTGTTATCATCCGGCTTGAATACGCAATCTGGTACCTGAAGGCAAATGGCCAGCTGGCTTCAAAGGTTTTTAAGATCACGGAAAAATTATTTCCCGGTAAGTCGGTCACACCCGTACAACGCAGACAATCGTTCCGGGTTATAACTACAAAGGTTTTTTATCCGGGTAAACACGAGGTTTCGGTGATCCTCAATGGTGCGGAGAAGGCGAGGGGAAGTTTTACGTTGTATATCTGAGTTGAGGCTGGCCTTGCCTGGGCAATTACTTCATGGACGTGGGGCGGGGCTTTGAACAACAAAATATTTCAGTGCAGGAACTAGAAAACTTTACTGCATATTATGGAGTTTGCCCTGGAACTATAAACAGATAAATAAAAAAGCTGTCTCAATTTAATTTAAGACAGCCTTTCTATTTATTAAAAATATGTCGTTGGATCTTCTAAGCCTCCACTTCCATATAACTCTCCATCGGCTCGCAGGTACAGATGAGGTTACGGTCGCCGAATGTATTATTCACCCTGGCAACCGTTGGCCAGAATTTATTAAGTGTTACATAATACAATGGGAACACTGCCTGTTCACGCGTATAACTTCTTTCCCAGGTAGAGTTGATCACCAGCGCTTGTGTATGTGGCGCATGTTTCAACGGGTTATCGTTTTTGTCCGATTTACCTTCTTCAATAGCCCTGATCTCGTCGCGGATGGATAACATGGCATCACAGAAACGGTCCAGTTCGGCCTTGTCTTCACTTTCAGTTGGCTCGATCATGATGGTGCCCGGAACCGGGAAACTCATGGTGGGAGCGTGGAAGCCATAATCGATCAGGCGTTTTGCCACATCTTCCGCTTCGATGCCTGCTGTTTTTTTGAACGGACGCAGGTCAACAATGAATTCATGTGCACACTGGCCGTTGTGGTTGGTATAAAGAATATCATACTGTCCATCCAGTCGCGCCCGCATATAATTCGCGTTGAGTATCGCATATTCAGTAGCAGCTTTCACGCCATCCTTTCCAAGTAAACGGATATAACCGTAAGAAATCAGCAGGATGGATGCGCTTCCATAAGGTGCAGCTGATACTGCATGAGCAGATTTTTGTCCCTGTTCAAGACTCACGTGTCCGGGCAGGAATGGTTCCAGGTGTTTCTTCACACAGATAGGGCCCATGCCGGGACCACCACCACCATGTGGAATGGCGAAGGTCTTGTGAAGGTTAAGGTGACAAACATCCGCACCGATAAGACCTGGTGCTGTAAGTCCAACCTGTGCATTCATATTTGCACCGTCCATATAAACCTGGCCACCATTCTGGTGGATGATTGATGTGATGTCCTTGATTGTTTCTTCGTAAACACCATAGGTGCTCGGATAGGTGATCATGATCCCTGAAAGGTTTGCGGCGTGTAATTCAGCCTTTGCTTTCAGATCGTCCATATCAACATATCCATTCTCCAATGCTTTCACCACTACTACCTTCATTCCGCACATTACAGCGCTGGCAGGATTGGTTCCGTGTGCTGAAATAGGGATCAGCATTACGTTACGATGATGGTCGCCGCGGCTTTCATGGTACGCCTTGATGGTAAGCAGTCCGGCATATTCGCCCTGGGCGCCACTATTGGGTTGCAGGCTGCAGGCATCAAAGGCCGTGATCTCGCAAAGGTATTTGCTCAGTTCATCCACGATGAACTGGTAACCCTTTGCCTGTGATATGGGAACGAACGGGTGAATTGCGGACCAATGTGACCAGCTGAGTGGCATCATTTCGGTAGCTGCATTCAGCTTCATGGTGCAGCTGCCCAATGAAATCATGGAGGTGTTGAGGGAAAGATCTTTATTCTCCAGTGATTTGATATAACGCATCATCTGGCTTTCGCTGCGATGGATATTAAAAACGGGATGTGTTAAAAAGTTGCTGCTGCGGGTGAGTGAAGCCGGGATATGTTCGGGTTCTGCTTCCTTGTCAATGGTAAAGGCAACCGGATCCGTATCATTTTCAAAACAATTGATCAGGTCGAACAGATCATCGGTGCTGCTGGTTTCATCCAGTGAAATACCAATAAGGTTATTGTTTATATACCGGAGATTGATCCGTTGCGCTTCTGCTTTTTTGCGGATATCTGCTACACGGTCGGTCTTTACAACGATGGTGTCGAAATAATCGGCAGATACAAGTTCAAAGCCACGTTCTTCAATGGCATCACCCACGGTCTGGGTCAGGATGGCAACGCGTTGTGCAATCTTCTTTAACCCGGATGCTCCGTGGAATACCGCATACATTGCCGCCATATTGGCAAGTAATGCCTGTGCAGTACAGATATTTGATGTTGCTTTTTCGCGTTTGATATGTTGTTCCCTTGTTTGCAGGGCCATGCGTAATGCACGGTTGCCCTGGGCATCAATGCTTACGCCGATGATGCGGCCGGGGATATTACGTTTGAAATCGTCTTTTGCAGCAAAGAAGGCAGCGTGGGGACCACCATAACCAAGCGGAATACCAAAACGCTGGGAGGATCCTACTGCTACATCGGCACCCAATTCTCCCGGAGGGGTAAGCAGGGTAAGCGCCAGCAGGTCGGTGGCCATTACCACAAACGCACCTGCTTCATGTACGTCGCGGATGAAACTGCGGTAGTCTTCAACCGATCCTTTATCATTCGGGTACTGTACGATGGCGCCGAAATAACTGGCATCAACCGTATGTTTTTTGTAATCGCCTGTTACGATCTCGATCCCGATGGGCAGGGCCCTGGTAGAAAGTACATCAATGGTTTGCGGGAAAATTTCCTGGTCGACGAAGAATTTCGGACGTTCAATATGATCCTGTTTGTTCAGCGTGTTGAAGAACATGGCCATTGCCTCAGCCGCGGCAGTTGCTTCATCCAGCAGGGATGCATTGGCGATCGGTAATGCGGTAAGATCGCTTACCATGGTCTGGAAATTCAGCAGGCTTTCCAGGCGGCCCTGTGAAATTTCAGCCTGGTAAGGAGTATACTGGGTATACCAGCCCGGGTTTTCAAAAACATTCCGCAGGATCACTGAAGGGGTGAATGTTCCATAATAACCCTGTCCGATATAGGTCCTGAACAGTTCATTGCGGAGGGAAATTTCCTTGATATGTTCCAGGTAAGCATGCTCGCTCATGGAAACAGGAAGGTTCAGTTCGCCCTTCATACGGATATTGGGGGGGACGGTCTTCGCTACAAGCGCCTCCAGGCTGGGCTCACCAATTTTAGAAAGCATGGCACGGGTATCCTGTTTTCCGGGTCCGATATGACGTTCTGTAAATTCAGCAGACTGTTGTTCAAAAAGACTCATATGTTATTATCTAGGTATGTAAATTTCGGGAGACAAATTAGTAACAAACAACGACCATATTGGTTTACGGAAGGTGTTTCACGTTATTCGGTTCTTAAAAGCGGGGCAAAGTTACGTACTGGACTGCACAAAAAAGAAGCTTTCACGAACTGTGGAAAAGAGGTCGTTACTTTGCGTTATGAAGGGGGATCTACTTGTTAACTGGGAGAAAAAATCGGGCGAGCGGAAGAAAATTTATAAACAGTTCATTGACCGTGCGCCCAAGAATACGGTCCTGAGGCAATTACCGGTGCTCCATGAAGAGGCATTCGAAAAGATCGATTGCCTTACCTGCGCCAACTGCTGCAAGAATTATTCCCCGCGTTTCAAAACGCCGGATGTAAAGCGGATCTCGCGGCTGCTCCGCCTGAAAGAGAGTGTGTTTATTGAAACCTACCTGAAAGTAGATGATGATGGGGATTATGTGGCGAAAACCGCTCCCTGTCCTTTTCTCGGTTCCGATAATTATTGCACGATCTATGAAGACCGCCCCTCGGACTGCCACCGTTTTCCCTATACCGACGAAGATGTTTTTATCAAGCGGCCGGTACTGACCTTAAAAAATGCCACGTTCTGCCCGATTACCTACTATGTATTGGAAAAGCTGATTGAAAATGAAAAAAGGGGGTGACACCTCAATACTCAAATTTCCGTAGAGTGGGAGCCTTGACCCAGGTGACAAGCACCACCAGCATGGTGATACAACCTCCAATAACTACTGAAGGACGTACGCCAAAGATCCTGGACATTACCCCGCTTTCAAACTGACCCAGTTCATTACTTGAATTGATGAACATGGAGCTCACGCTGCTGACACGGCCACGCATATGGTCGGGGGTTTTTAATTGCATAACCGTTCCCCTGACTACCACACTGATGCCATCCATCATCCCCGCTACCAGCAGGGCAAAAAAGGAAAGGATGAAAAGATTGGACAGGGCAAACAGGATGATACAGGCACCGAATCCCGCCACTGCATATAATAGTTTTTTGCCCTGGGCCCTTTTCATCGGGACCAGTGTCAGAAACACCACCACGCAGATGGAACCCATATCACTGGCGGCATTCAGCCATCCGAAACCCATTGGACCCACTTTCAGGATATCACTGGCATAAACCGGTACCATGGCCACTGCACCGCCGAATAAAACCGCAAACATATCCAGCGATAAAGCACCCAGCAGCTCCCTGGTACTGAAAACAAAACGAAGTCCCTCCTTCACGCTTTCCCAGGTTTTCTTTTCACCCGCAATAGCAGCAGGAGGTTTGACATGAAGCTGGTAAAGTATAACGAGAGCAACCACCAGGAGCATGCAAATGATCAGCAGCGTACCCATATTGCCAAATAAGGCAATGAGAAATCCGCCTAAAGCATGCCCGGTGACAGAGGCAGAGAGAAAAGCGCCCTGGTTCCAGGTGGTCGCATTCTGGAGATATTTCCGTGGCACAATGGTGGCGATCATCGCAGAGAACACGGGTCCTGCAAATGCCCTGACAATGCCCGTTCCGAAAATGACGGTATAAATAATATAGGTAATACCGCTATTGCTGAAATTATCGTGGATAAGGGTAGTGGAAGTAAGTAATAACAAACCCGCTGCACAACCATAAAAGAATACACATCGCAGCAGGAGTTTTCTTTTTTCGCTGATATCAATGATATGCCCCGAATAAAGTGCCAGTGAAAGCGCGGGGATTACTTCGGCAAGACCAATCAGTCCGATGGCAAAAGGATTTTTGGTTAACTGGTATACCCACCAGCCAACAAGCGTACTCATCATACGAAGGGACATCACAAAACAGAACCGGCCGATCAGCAGGTTGCGGTATTCCCGGATGCGGATGGCGGCAAAGGGATCGTTCGTGATCTGTGCGGGGGAAGGTTGGTCGGACATAACTCCGGCGAAGATAAAAAATTAACACTCGTAATTCAGCGGTCGGTGGACCTGATCAATAAGGCTTCCCGTGTTGGGATTCCGGGAGTCCGGGTATCACACTACTACGGAAGAGTAATATAATGCTGGCCTTTTTCATAATCCTTTTCCAATGCTTCGTAAATAACCTCCAGATGTTTGGGATTGCCCAGGAAATCGGCATTGGTGGCATCGATATAGAGGGTGGTAACATCATGCTGCCGGATATACTGGGTGTAGGTTTCCTGGATATTAAACAGGTATTCATCCGGGATCTGCTGTTCGTAGGAACGATTGCGTTTTTTGATATTGGCCTGCAGTTTTTTCACCGGTGCATGAAGATAAATCAACAGGTCGGGCTCCACCAATTGCTGGTGGATGATGTCAAACAACCGTTGGTAAAGACGGAATTCATCATCCGGCAGGGTCACTTTTGCAAATAACAGGCATTTGGAGAACAGGTAATCGGAGATGGTTAATGTCTGGAACATGTCCTTCTGCTGCAACAGTTCCTTTAATTGTTTAAACCTTTCGGCCATAAAAAACAGTTCCAACGGAAAAGCAAACTGTTTTGGATTCTCGTAGAATTTGGGAAGAAAGGGGTTATCATCGAACTCTTCCAGGATCAGCCGGGCATTATAATGTTTGCTGAGCAGGTGCGAAAGGGTGGTCTTACCGGCGCCAATATTTCCTTCTATCGTGATAAACTGGTACTTCATTACTGTAGGTGAACGGACGAAAGTAAAAGAAATGGCAAAGGTAAAATTTGACAAGGAAAGTTTGTGGATAAATCCGCACCCAGCCTATCTTTTTGTAACGGCAAGGGGGTCTTTACATTCTTCAAGCAACTGGCTGATCGTCTTCCCTAATATAGGGTGGACAAGGCTTCCAGCGATTTCGGCCAATGGTGTAAGGGCAAAACGCCGGTTTGCCAGTTCCGGATGGGGGAGTTTCAGCGATGATGTATCCAGCACCAGGTCGTCATAAAGTAACATATCGATATCAATCAGCCGCGGCCCGTATTTTTCGTCCCGTACCCGGCCAATCAGTTTCTCAAATGATAACAAATCATGTAAAAATTCTTCCGGACCAATCCCGGTTTCCACCTCTAGTGCCTGGTTAAGGAAGCGGGGCTGGTCGGACCGGCCCCAGGCTTCGGTCTCATATAAAGCCGACGCTGCCAGCAGTTTCGCTCCCGCTGCCGTTATATGGCCGATTGCAAGGGCCAGGTTCTGCTCCCGGTTGCCCAGGTTACCGCCTGTCAATAAATACGCTCTGCTCATGGTTTAACTGTTTCCGGCGCGACAAATATCTTTAAATTTGGGCTTCACAAAGAATTCATATATGCGGAGTTTTCTGAGGTCCTTCCTGGCGTCATTGCTCGCCATTATTATTTTTGTAATACTTGCTTTCTTCTTTTTCGCAGGCATCCTGGGAGGTATTGCCAGCCGGAAGGTAGTCCGGATCGCTGATCAGTCGGTACTGGTGATTGATCCTTCTTCCCATTTTGCCGAACAGGAAACCCGTAATCCCCTTGCCATTATCAGGGCGGGTGAAAAGGATGTGCCCGGATTGTATGATGTGGTGCGATTGATCAAACGCGCATCAACCGATAAAAAGATCGAAGGCATTTACCTTATTGCGAATGGTAATGCCAACTCCTATGCAGCCAGCAATGAAATCCGCACCGCCCTCGCCGAATTTAAAAAGACGGGCAAATTTATAATTGCCCATGGAGATATTCTGACCCAGCAGGCGTATAGCATTGCCAATATTGCCAGCCGTATTTATGTGAGTCCACAGGGTTATATGGACTGGTCAGGTTATAATGTTGATTATGTATTCCTGAAAGGGGCCCTGGATAAACTGGAGATTCAGCCCCAGATTTTTTACGCCGGCAAATTTAAAAGTGCCACCGAGCCACTGCGTGCCGAACAAATGACACCGGAGAATAAACTGCAGACATCGGTCTGGCTGAATGATCTCTACAATGACCTTCTTATAAAAACCGCTGAGGCCCGGAATGTGGACACAGCCACCCTTCACCGCCTGGCAAATGAATCCGCTATACGGACGGCTGCCGATGCGGTGACTTTTAAACTTATTGATGCGGTGAAATATGACGACGAGGTGAAAGACGAGATCAAGACAAAACTGAAGATCGACAAGTATAAAAAAATAAACTTCGTTACCCTTGACGAGTACTTTGATGCCCGGCCAATGGTTCCGGCCGGTAAAGAAAAAATTGCATTGATTTATGCAGAGGGTGATATTATTGATGGTAAATCCGGCAAGGGCTCCATTGGTGGGGAAACCTATCGCAACCTTATCCGCAAGGCAAGGCTCGACCGGACCGTCAAGGCAATTGTATTCCGGATCAACTCCGGTGGCGGGAGCTCACTGGCCAGCGAAAATATCTGGCGCGAACTCTCCCTTGCAAAAAAAGAAAAACCGGTGATCGTAAGTTTTGGTGATGTTGCCGCTTCGGGTGGATACTATATCAGTGTGGCAGCCGACAGCATTTTCGCGCTGCCCACCACTATCACGGGTTCCATCGGAGTGTTCGGGATCATACCCAATATGGGATCATTTTTCAAGAACAAACTGGGAGTTACATTCGACGGGGTTAAAACGGCGGATCATGCAGACGCAGGCACGATCGTGCGCCCGCTCACCGAATCGGAAAAACAACTGATGCAGGCCAATGTTGACCTGATCTATTCCCTGTTCAAAAAACGGGTGGCAGAAGGACGGAAGCTTGATATGACCCTGGTGGACAGTATTGCACAGGGCAGGGTGTGGACCGGATTAAGGGCAAAGGAGATCGGGCTGATCGATCGTTTCGGCGGTATTGAAGATGCGGTCCGCTCCGCTGCAGCCATGGCAAAACTGACTGATTATACGGTTCATGAATATCCGGAATCACGTAGCCTCATCGAACAATTGTTTGGTCCGGATGCGGATCCTCTCAGTTACAGTGACAAACTCAGGACAGAAATGGGTGCAGATAATTACAAGATCTATCTTGAACTCAAACGCCTGCATGAAATGACGGGTTCGGTACAGGCCAGGCTACCGTTCCAATTTCTGGTCCGATAAATTTATTTAACCGTAGGTTTGCTCACTAATTTTCATGAATGTCTCACCAATACAGTCAGTCCAGGGCGCTATGGGCCATAACCAGGGCTAGTTTCAAAGCCATTTTCGCGCAGCCAACATCAGTGGTTTTCAGTTTACTTTTCCCTATCATTTTTATCCTGATATTCGGGGCATTCGGAAAAGAAGGGATTCCCGTACAGCGTATTGCACTGGCACCGGGAAGTGACACCACCAACTCGGTTATTGATAGCCTCAAGGCAAAAAGTTTTATCCGTTTTTCTTATTATTCGGATACGGCACTGATGCGGCAGGACCTGCTGAAAGGAAAACTCACGAGTATCCTGAACCTTAGCCGCCTGCCAGGCGACAGCACCGGCACTGAACCCCGTTATCTTATAAGTGTGCGGTCGACCTCTGCAAGTGGAAGTACCTTCTTCCTGTTTCTCCAGAACCTGGAGAATACTACTCTTCACAATGAAATAACCAGGGCCGACCAGCGTAAATTTTTTATTAAAACCGAAGTAACCGAAGGGCAGCAATACCGGCAGATCGATTTCGTTCTACCGGGGCAGCTTGGTTTTTCCATACTTTTTTCCACGTTGTTTGGAATCGCCTTTACGTTTTTCACCCTTCGCGAACAACTGGTACTAAAACGTTTTTATGCTTCACCGGTAAAACGGATTAATATACTTCTGGGGATCGGTACAAGCCGGCTGTTTTTCCAATTGATCAACGTGGTTGTGCTGATCCTGTTCGGTCATTTTTTTCTTGACTTCACCCTTCAATACGGAGCAATCACTTTCCTGGAAATGGTTCTGTTTGCCATTTTTATGTTGTTCCTGTTGATGGGGGTGGGACTGATCTTCGCCAGTATTGCGCGGACCGACACATCCATCCCTTTACTGATCAATCTTTTTGGGTTTCCGCAAATGTTATTGTCCGGAACATTTTTCCCGATCACTGTTTTTCCCCGGTGGATGCAGGATATTTGCAATATCCTTCCGCTGACCCAGTTCAACAATGGTATGCGGAAAATCTCGTTCGACGGATTACACCTTTGGGATTGCTGGAAGGAGATCGGCATTCTTGGTATCTGGATGATTGTCATCTATGCAATTGTAACCAGGGTTATCCGTTGGAGTTAATAGTATTATTATGAAAATTATCCGACTGGCCATCATCAGTATTGTTTCCCTGTTCCTTGTCGTGCTGGTGATTTCTTTATTTATCCCTTCGCATGTACGCATTTCGCGTGCCAGGGAGATTGCAGCGCCGCTGGATTCTGTGCGGGTATTGCTGGTTGAACCAACTCAATGGAAACGCTGGTACCCCAATCTCGATTCGGCTCAATTATACACGGAAAATGGCCAGGTAAAAGGCGTTTTTTCAGAAACAAACGGATACCGGAAGCTTGTCCTCGACTCGGTCTCCGGAACAACAATCAAGACCCTTTATACGGTTGAAGGACGTGAACCGCTTTGGTCGGGCTGGACACTGATCCCAACCGGTGCTGCAAAAAAAATGGTTACCGTGCAATGGTATATGGATTTCGAACTCCGCTGGTACCCCTGGGAAAAGTTCGCGAGCCTCGTTTTTGAAAAGACTTACGGTCCAATGATGGAAACGGGACTGACCAACCTCGAAAATATTGCCGAAAATAACCATCCAACACAAATCAACTGATACAATGGCGCGAAATTGGTAGGTTTGGCTGGAAATTATTTCACTAACACTAAATGCTTTTTATGAAATACGCGATGCTTTTCATTATGGCCGCAACAACCATGTTTACCGCCTGTGCCCAGGAAAATAAACCGGTTGCCAGCCCACCGGCCACGGTTTCGGAAACGATCTCTTCCGGTGCAACCGTTACCATTGATTACGGGCAGCCTTCAGTAAAAGGACGGACAATCGGGAAGGATCTTGAACCCAAGGCAGGAATGGTTTGGCGCACCGGTGCCAACAAGGCTACAACATTTGAAGTAAGCCAGGACGTGACCATTAACGGCATGCCCCTTCCAAAAGGTAAATATGGATTCTTTACCCTGGTTGATGGCGACGAATGGACCCTTATTTTCAACAAAACATCTGACCAGTGGGGTGCTTTTAAATATAAAAAAGAAGATGATGTTTTGCGGGTAACCACCAAGGGAGGCAAGGGGACTTTTTCAGAAAAACTGATGTTTACCATCGCAAAAGATGGGATCGTTACTATATCCTGGGGAGATAGTAAGGTCGATTTCACCGTTAAGTAATACTGATGATATATATTGAAGCCGTTTTCTCCCGAAAACGGCTTTCTTTTTTGGCGGCCTCAGGCAACGAAGGAGGTAAATAAATTGTCAGGAGACTGAATTAATGGACCAGCAGAAACTAGTCAAGGATTGTTTAAAGGGTAAGATCCAGGCTCAGCGCGAGTTGTACGAAACGTACGCCGAGAGCATGCTGGGGATCTGCTACCGTTATACCCGGTCGGTCCGGGACGCGGAAGACATCCTGCAGGAAGGGTTTATGAAAGTATTCCTTCATCTTGGCCAGTACAAACAGGAAGGGGAGTTGGGAGCGTGGATCCGGAGGATCATGGTTAATACTGCGTTGAATTTCCTGAAGAGGAACCGAAAGTACCAGGAAGAGATGTTTTTCACTGAAGAATACCTGCATCCTGTTGCTGATGAAGACCCTTCCCGCCGGCTGGAGGGAAAGGAACTGGCGGACCTGATCCGTCAGCTGCCACAGGGTTACCAGGTAATTTTCAATCTGCATGCCGTTGAAGGATACTCACACGTTGAAATCGGTGAAATGCTTGGTATCAGTGATGGAACCTCCCGGTCGCAATATGCACGCGCCAGGAAATTGCTGATCACCTGGATCAACCGTACCACCCAAATGAAAAAGGAGAATTATGCCGGAAAATAATTTTGAAAACGAGGTGCAACAGTCACTCGGTGGATTGAAGATCCATCCGACTGCTGCTGTCTGGAACAACCTGGAGAAGGTGTTGCAGCGAAGGAAAAAAAGAAGGTTTGCCCTTTTCTTCTTTGTCCTTGCCGGAGTATTACTGACCGGTTCAGGAACCTATCTTATTTTCAATTATCAATCTGCCAGTCCCGTAGCGGACCATGGCAAACCAGCTGAAAAAAATATTTCCGTTAAAACCGGAACAACTGCGGATAAACCAGCTGCTTCACAAAAAGCCGGTGGCCAGCCAGCTAATCAACAAGCAACTACTGCTTCCACCGATACAACTACCGGGTTGGTTAATTCAAACCCAACACCAGAAAAGAAATCGGGGATAAAAACCGTTGGACCGGTAAACCCATCTTTAACTGATACCAGAACAACCGCTGCGAAAAATCCGTTACGCGAAAAAGCTGGCCAGACAAAGATTCCCAATCCGAATACATCGACTGTATCCGGATCACATAGCAGGGCTTCAACACCGAAAACTCCAGGGGTAATGACTCCACAAGCTGGTGCTTCATCTGCAAAGACATCATCAGCTAAAACACCTGCTGTTATAAATGGACGTGTTGATGGTTCCCCAGCGCAGACATCATCTGCAAAAACTCCAACTGTTATAACTCCACGAGGTGATGTGTCATCAGTGAAGCCACCAACAGCAAATACGTCAACTGTAATCACCGGTCCGGATGCAACAAAGCCGAAAGTTTCATCTGTAAAACCCGATACCAGTAATAGTTTAGTCCATACCACTACTGGTGCGGATAACAAAACAAGGAGGTCTTCCCCGGTCACTTCCAAAGACACTGTGACCATCAATAAAAAAGATTCAGCACTTGTAATTAATACATCGAAGTCAGATAGTACAGCAACAGCAATTAACAGGAACCCTGTCAAAAAAGACAGTGTGACAACAGCACCGGTTGTAAAGATTAAAAAGGTAACGGCCACTCCAAAAATGCAATGGGTTTTTGGTGTTTCGGGCGGGGTTTCAGATGCCCGTAAATTCAATAAATTATCCTTATCAGGTCGTGACGTTGCCGAAAACCTGGATGTCACTTATAATACACCATCACAGGCGCCGGGTCTGCCCCTTAATACCGCGGCAGTTGTCCCGCCCTCGGAAAGTCACCCTGGTCTTGCGTTCCAGCTCTCTGCGGGTTTGCAGCGGAACTTCACAAAACATTCCTCTTTATTTGCCGGCCTGGGTTATTCCTATGTGAGTAACCGGATCCGTGTGGGTGATTACCGGATGGTTGCAGCGATGGGATCTGGTAATTCCCCTGCATATAATTTACAACTTCGTGCCTATACCGGTTACCCCAACAAATCGTTCACTGACAAGTATCATATCATCACATTACCTGTCAGGTATCAGTTCATTATAAACCCTTCGGGTAAAAACCGGGTACAGTGGAATGCGGCAATAACTCCGGGTTATCTTTTTTCAATGGACGCGTTGATTTATACACCCAACCTGGGCGGCAGTTATTACCGCGACAAACACGCGTACAACCGCTTCCGTCTGAACGCCGGTACCGGGATTGACCTTCTTGTTGGTAAAGGAAAGCTGCGCTGGTCGGTTGGTCCGGAGGTTTCAGTTTCCCTCAACAAGTTGATCTCAACCGAATCCGATAACCAGCAGTATCTTTATTACGGCGGTGTATCGGGCAGGATCTACCTGGGCTGGTAAGCATGCAACGTTCCGGAAAGGGTTGGAGTCAGTCGTTTCAAATTAACTGCCATGACCAACAACTTTACCCTCCGGGTGCTTTTCTGCGCCTTGTTTTCCCTGCCCATACTTTTTAATTCCTGTATTAAGGACAGCTGCCAACAAAAAAGTACTTACAAAATATTCACTCCCGTATTCAAGGACATGGACGAGGTGCGTGCTGATATAAAAAGCAACGCTCCGCGCGAAGTACAGAATGCGGGTAAGATCTATATCCGTGGCAATTATATTTTCCTCAATGATATCGACCGGGGAATCCATGTGATCGATAATTCAGATCCATCTGCACCAAAAAATGTGTCGTTTATCGGGATTCCCGGCAATATGGACCTGGCTGTTAAAGGAAATATGCTCTATGCAGATTTTTATACCGAATTGATAACGCTGGATATAAGCAATCCGCTTGATGTTCGCCTCAGCAGCTACAGGCCACAGAGTTTTCCTGTACGTCCATACCTTAACGGTTTTATAGCGGCAGCTGATAAGATCATTGTTGACTGGACCGTGCAGGACTCGGTTGTTATGAACGCCTGTGACGTTCCCAATGACAGGATTGTTTATGAATATATGCAGAACCTGAATTCAGGTACAAACGTTGCCGCGGTATCACCCATTGGTGCGGGAGGATCGATGGCCAGATTTACAATTATTAATGACAGGCTGTACACGGTCTCCCAGAATTCCCTTGAAATCCTTGATATCAGTAATCCCGGAACACCCACACATACAAACAAGGTGACTCTACCCTGGGGAATTGAAACCATTTTTCCTATGGGTGCCCAGCTGTTCATCGGCTCACAATCAGGAATGTTCAGGTATGATGTCAGTACACCTGATGCACCCGTGAGCCTTGGACAGTTTTCCCATGCCAGGACCTGTGATCCGGTTATTGCAGATGATAAGTACGCCTATGTAACGCTCCGGTCGGGATCTTCCTGTGCAGGTTATACAAACCAGCTGGATATTATTGACCTCAAAATCACCAACCCCAATGTGCCGATGCAACTGCTGGTAACGCACCCGATGACCAATCCGCATGGGCTGGGAAAAGATGGCGACCTTTTATTTCTCTGTGACGGTGTCGCCGGATTAAAAGTGTTTGATGTTTCGGATATCTACCGCCTGAAGCCGCTGAAGACCTTCACCATGGATGCGTATGATGTTATTGCCTATAACAACCGGGCACTTGTTGTGGCAAAGGGCGGATTGTACCAGTATGATTATTCGGATAAATCCAATATCCGCCAGCTGAGTAAAATAACAATCAATACAAAACCATAATCACACGATACGTAGCCATCCGACCAGCAAAATATCAATCTAACCAAAACCATAGCTATGCGTTTCATCCTCATTATCCTGATTGCCTGTCCGTTGGCTGGACTAGCCCAGTCTTCACCCGCTCCAACAGGATGGAAAACAAATATAACTGCCGGTGAAGCTTTTGGTGAATCAATGCCAGGGCTTGTGTTGCAGGCTGGTGGCGGGTTTCGGTTCAGGAATTTTTACGCCGGAGCTGGGGCCGGTTACGACAAATATAAGTTTGAATCCTATCCGGTATTTGCCGATTTCCGTTTTTTTCCGGTGAAGGTTCCCAATCTGTTTATTTATGGACAGGGTGGTTATTCATTGCCCAATGGTTCGAAGAAAGGAACGGATGATTCTTACCTGGACATATATGATATCTCAGGTGGTTTGTATTCGGATATTGGTGTTGGTTATAACCTGATGCTGAAGAAAAAACAGGCTCTTGCATTGAGCCTGGGCTACAGCCTGAAAAAAGTGAGTGTGGAAAGATATGGCTATACCTGCCTTTATTGCAGCGGCCCCTCTGCATTCGAACGCACAACGTCCATATACAACTACAATCTTCGGCGGATAATGTTAAAAATGCTTTATGAAATAACCTGGTGAAATGGTACGATAAAAGTTGATAGTGTAACCTGAAGAAGTTTAATACTATTCCTGTTTCAAAAATCGGATATTCCTTTGCAGGCCTTTCCACTTGGTCCTGCGCATCGGGGAATCACGAAAAACTTTTTTAAAATTTTCTTCATTCATCAACTCCCATTCCTGTGTGGAAAGGTTGAGTAATTCAGGAAGGGGGTTGAATGATTCTTCCGTATGCGGTTTGCTGAATCGGTTCCAGGGACAAACATCCTGGCAGGTATCACATCCAAAGGCCCAGTTATCAAACCTACCCTTCATTTCATCGGGGATCAGCAGGTCCTTTAGTTCAATTGTAAAATACGAAATGCATTTACTGCCGTTCACCACCCGGTTGGGCAGGATGGCTTCGGTAGGGCAGGCATCGATACATTTGGTACATGAACCGCAGAAATCCCGGGCAAAGGGATCATCATATAACAAATCAAGATCGGTGATCAGTGTGGCAATAAAAAAGAAGGAGCCCGAATTTTTTGTAATCAAATTCCCGTTTTTACCAACCCAGCCAATGCCACTCCGGTTTGCCCAGCTGCGTTCCATCACCGGTGCCGAATCCACAAAACCCCTTCCGTTTACCTCGCCGATCTCTGCCCTTATCCTGCGGAGGAATTCATTCATCTGCCCGCGGATCACTTCATGGTAATCTTTTCCCAGGGCATACTTGGAAACCTTTAATCCTTCCGCTGGCAGCTCCCGGGAAGGATAATAATTTTTCAGAACTGTTATTACCGAACGGGCACCAGGTACCAGTTTTGATGGATCGACCCGCAGTTCAAAATGGTTTTCCATATAGGCCATCGACCCATGCATTCCCTGCTTCAGCCAGTTCTCCAGCCTGGCAGCATCATCATCCAGCCTTTGGGCACGCGCGATACCACAATACTCAAATCCCAGCTCACTGGCTGTTTTTTTGATAAACCGGGTATTTCGTTCACGTTGATCAGTCATTACTGGCGGATAATCCGCAAAGATACATTAGACAGATTTCAGATAATTTACCTAAAATTGCGGTGGAGTGAGTCAATGCCACCAAAACGTCCGCTATGAATGTTCGCCTAACCTGCTTAATCCTGCTGTTCCTGGCAGCCGGACCGGTCCATGCCCAGGACAAAAACAAGTACAAATTCGGGAAACTGAGTAAAGCTGATTTCGAGCCAGCCGTTTATTCTATTGACTCCAACGCTTCAGCTATTGTGCTGGCAGATATTGGTTCATCCGAGTTTACCGGCAATGACAAAGGTTGGTTTTCCACCGAGTACAAATTTTTTCGCCGCGCAAGGATCATCAACCGGAAGGGATATGATATTGCCGATGTGGAGATCAGCCTGTATACCGACGATGGAATGGAAGAACAGCTGGAATCACTGAAGGCCGTGACCTATAACCTGGAAGATGGCAAAATAGTAGAGACAAAACTTGATGTTAAGGAAAGTGTGTTTAAAACCCGCATCAATAAAAACCTGGTTGTAAAAAAATTTACTTTTCCCGCTGTCAGGGAAGGTTGTATTATAGAATATGAATACAAACTCGTATCCGATTTCCTGTTCAACCTGCAGCCGTGGAATTTCCAGGGAGATTACCCGGTGTTATGGAGCGATTACAAAGCAATCATACCCCAGTTCTTCAGTTATGTATGGCTGTTCCAGGGTTACCAGAAGTTTTTCCTGAATGAACGGAAGGACCGGGTAGTGGGATTTAGTGTAAATGATAATTCTTCCAATATCAATTCAAGGGTGCAATCATTCAGCGCAGGTGTTTCTGATCACCGTTGGGTAATGAAGGATGTGCCGGCACTGAAGGAAGAACGTTTTACCTCCACGCTGCGTAATCACGTGTCAAGGATCGAGTTCCAGCTGGCAGAATACCGGGAACCGCTTACCCCACGTAATGTAATGGGCACATGGCCCGATGCCATGAAGAAGTTATTGTCTTACGAAGAATTCGGACAACAGCTTGAAAAGGAAAACGGCTGGCTCAACAATACTATCAGTGATATCGGTGGCAACGATGGGACGCCACTCGAAAAAGCGAGGAAGATCTATACCTGGGTGCGTGATAATATCACCAATGAAAACTATACATCGATTTATGTCCGCAAGCCAATGCGGCAGGTGTTGAAGGCAAAAACCGGATCGGAATCAGAGATCAACATGCTGCTGGTGGCAATGCTCCGCAAGGCCGGGTTGATCGCCGACCCTGTAATGCTCAGTACCCGCAGCCATGGCTGGGTTTACGCCCAGTATCCGCTTATCAGCCGCTTCAATTATATAATTGCCCGGGCATTGGTGGGCAGGGATACGGTGCTGCTGGATGCAAGTAACCCACGTCTCGGTTTTAACCGCCTCGAACCGGAACTTTATAACGGACATGCAAGGGTGGTTAGTGAAAATGCTGATTCGTTATTTCTCACATCAGATATGCTGCTCGAAAAAAAATCGACATCCGTATTTCTCCAGGCAAAGGAAAATGGCAGTCTCAGTGGTACCAGTGAAGAACGCTCCGGTTATTATGAATCAATAGCACTGCGTGAAAAGATCATACGTAATGGCAATAACGGATACCTGACCGATCTGCAGAAGGGATTCGGGAAAGATGTCTCCATCAGTAACCTGGTAATCGATTCCCTTTCAGATTATGATGTGCCGCTCGTTGTAAAATACCAGTTCGAAATGAAGGGGGATGAAAGTGATATAATATACCTGAACCCGATGTTTAATGCAGGAATGAAGGAAAACCCGTTTAAATCGGCTGTGAGGAATTACCCGGTTGAAATGCCTTACCAGATTGATGAAACCTACCTGCTCCGGCTGGATATCCCGGAGGGTTACGAAGTGGATGAGTTACCAAGGCAACTAAAAATGAAACTAAATCCGGAAAACGAGGGCAGTTTCGAATACCTGATAACTTCTTCAAACGGATCCGTTTCCCTGAGGTCGAGACTTATCCTGAAACGTTGTTATTTTTATCCGGAAGAATATGATTCCCTCCGTGAGTTTTTCAGCATTGTGGTCAGAAAACACAATGAACAGATCGTCTTCAAAAAGAAGAAACCATGACCGTATCAAACCTGCTTCGCTGGTTACCACTGATGATCTGCACCGCAACGATTGCGCAGGCTCCTTCGATGTTTTCCCTCACGCCTTCACTCACGCAGAGCGCAAACTCGGTGATGAGGCTGGATGAAAAACAGGTGACCATCAAAAGCCTGGACAAAGTAATCATCGATCATCATTATATCCTGACTGTGCTGAATGAAGCGGGTTCCGTTTTTGCAGACCTTGAACTGCAGTACGACAAATTCACCCGGATTGAAAAGATTGAAGGTTATTTATATGATGCTTCCGGAAAAAAGATCCGTTCACTCAGGAAGAATGATATTAGTGATAAACCAATTTTTACTCAAAATGACCTTGCAGTGGATGATCGTGTCAAACATCATAATTTTCATCACCGGGTTTATCCATATACTGTGGAATATGAAATCAGGATTGAACAGCAGGGTACCTTCTTCCTTCCCGGCTGGTTGCCGGTATGGGGAGCTTCCATGGCAATTGAAAACAGCCGTTTTGTGGTGACTACCCCGGCTGGTTATTCCCTTCGTTACAAATCGTTCAATTATTCTGGTGAACCCGTTATCAGCTCTACAGCCAAACAAACAAACTACACCTGGTCACTTCATGCATTTGCTGGTTTGCAGCGTGAATACAGGTCGCCCGCATGGCGACAGGTAACGCCGGGGGTATTGCTGGGTCCGGATGAATTCGAGATAGAAGACTTTAAAGGCAGGATGGGAGGATGGCAGGAGTTTGGAGAATTTATCGGTTTACTCAACAAGGGACTTGATGTTCTTCCGCTGCAGGTAAAGTCGGAGGTGAAAAATATAATGGGCCGGACCAGTAACCGCAAACAACTTATCGACAGCCTTTACAGCTACCTGCAACGTAATACTCGTTATGTAAGTGTACAGCTTGGTATCGGCGGGTGGCGGCCATTCCCCGCCAGTTATGTGGCTGCCAATGGGTATGGCGATTGTAAAGCATTGTCCAATTATATGGTGGCACTGTTAAAAGAAGCCGGCATTCCTGCTTATTATTCGCTGATCAGGGCAGGAGCAAATGAAGCCGATGTGGATGAACGATTTCCTACGGTGCAGTTTAACCATGTGATTGTTTGTGTGCCCGGTGATAAAGACAGTACCTGGCTGGAATGTACCAGTCAGACCAATAGTACTGGTTATCTCAGCGATTTTACCAGTAACCGGTTTACCTTACTCATTACACCCGAGGGAGGCAAACTGGTGCGTACACCGGTTTACACAATTCACCAGAACACGCAGCAGCGCTACATTACAGCCTCCCTCGAAGCCGACGGCAGGTTGCAGGTGAATACAATTACCGAATACAGCGGGCTTCAGCAGGACGAGCTTCATCGGATGTTGAGTTCATTATCGCGCGACCGTGTCAAAGAATACCTGCAGGATAAACTCGATTTCGCAACCTATGAAGTGAAAAATTTTGATTACGGTGAGATCCGTAACCAGGTTCCGGTGGTGAATGAAAAACTGGAAATGGAAATTTTGAATTATGCTACCATTACCGGTAAACGGTTATTCATTAATCCGAATATAATGTCCCGTTCAGACCTGAGACCACTGCCGGATGAAACGCGTCGTTTTGCGGTGCGACTGGGTGAAGGTTATATTGATACGGACTCGGCAGTGATTAACCTGCCGGGTAATTATACAATCGAGTCGATGCCGCCCGTTGTTAAGATCGATGACGAGATTTGTACTTATTCCACTGAAGTAAGGCTCGATAAAAACCAGTTGATCTATAAACGGATCATGAAATACAAAGGCGGTGATTTTCCTGCGATTAGGTATCCGGATATTGTGGCCACATTGGAAAAGGTATATAAAGCCGATCGCAACAGGGTTGTTTTGCTGAAGGGAAATTGATAACATACTGTTCACTGAACGCCAATAAATCAGATCAACAAAACAATACCTCCGCTGATCGCTTGCCCCGGCTGCAGTTTCCTACTCCCCGCAATTCCCTGTGAAATGCCCGTCCACCAACGCTTTCAGTTCAAGATTGATCCCGCCTTTTTCTTCTTCAGATGGTTCTTTAACCACGTACAGGTATGAGTAACCCCGGCAGGTGTCGATCATTGGCCAGGCCCCGGGAAGCCCGGGATTTATAAATACTGTGCCTCCGTTTTTACCATCTGTGCCCGTTTTAACCAGCCAGCTTCCCAACGCATAAGAAAAGCCTTCAGTGCCTTTTGGTGTGTCTTTCATCAGTGATGGATCCACCTGTTGTTTCAGCATTTCCTGAACCGATTCTTCACTCAGGATCCTTCGTCCATGATAGGTGCCTTTATTCAGGAGCATCACCAGGAACCTGGTATAATCATCTGCACTTGAAGTAGCTCCGGTTGATGGGCTGACGGCACCACCCATTACATTGGAGAAACTGGTGCTTCTCATTTTCAGGAAGGTGAACAAACGTTGTTTGATCAGTTGGTCAAACCGTTTTTTTGTCACCACTTCCAGCACGCGTCCGGCAATATCCGGACCGATACTATTATACCGGAATTCCGTACCGGGGTTCGATTGTATTTCACGGGCTGCGTAACTATTCACTACTTCTTCCAGCGAACTGAATTTCTTTTTCTGGAACAGTTTTCCGATGCCGGGTCCGTCGCCTTTAATACCGGTCATATGCGTCAGGCAATGACGAATCGTAATATAATTCTTACCATATTTTTCAAATTCGGGCAGCCATCGGGTGATCTTGTCATCCAGCGAAATTTTGCCTTCGTCCACCAGGATCATTACAAGGGCAGTGGTCAGCCATACGCTGCTATGTTCCATCGGAACCGCAGCTCTTGCAATAAGATCGCCCCCCAGTTTCTGGTAAATAAGGGTATCTCCCTGCTTCCAGACCTGGACAACATAGTTTTTATTCAATTGCTTTTGACGGCTGATCAGTTGCTGGTCCAGATCAGTAAATCCCTCCTGGGCCCGGACACCCTGAAAGACTAGCAGTCCGGCCGACAGGATAAGGCATTTTAGGCAGGTTGAAAGGCTTATACATGACATAGTAACGCAATTTAAGGGTTGGATTATCATTTGCACCAGACCGGTGTTAAATATGTTAAACCATACCAGTTACCGGATGATCCTGCTTCGGGCATCCGGTTTGTGGAATCTTAAAAGAACCATTTAAAGAAATCGATATGAACTTAGGAAATTTTACAATAAAAGCAGCCGAGGCCTTCCAGCAGGCGCAGCAGGTTGCTTTTAATTCGCAGTCTCCGAATATTGAGACTGAACATATCCTCAAAGCGTTGCTTGAGCAGGAAGACTCACCCATTGATTACCTGCTTAAAAAGAATAATGTTACGGTCAACCTGGTTGATACTCGTCTGGAGGACCTGATTGCCCGTTTGCCAAAGGCCTCCGGTGATCCGGCCCAACAGGTAAGCCGTGAAGCAAATAATGTAGTGCTTCGTGCAGGTGCGGTACTCAAACAATTCAATGATGAATTCATTACCCCCGAACACCTGCTGCTGGCCATTGTCCAGGGCAACGATTCTACGGCAAAACTGCTGAAGGATGCCGGTCTCACAGAGAAAGGGCTTATCGCCGCCATCCGTGAATTACGGAAGGGTGATTCCGTTACTTCACAAACCCAATCGCAGGAATTCAATGCATTGAATAAATATGCGAAAAACCTCAATGAACTGGCGAGGGAAGGCAAACTGGATCCGGTGATTGGCCGCGATGAAGAAATTCGCCGCACCTTACATATCCTTTCCAGGAGGACAAAGAATAATCCGATCCTGGTTGGTGAACCGGGTGTGGGTAAAACTGCAATTGCTGAAGGTATTGCCCATCGTATTGTTAACGGGGATGTACCGGAGAACCTGAAATCAAAAATCATTTATGCACTCGATATGGGATTGCTGATTGCTGGCGCAAAATATAAAGGTGAATTTGAAGAACGATTGAAGTCGGTTGTGAAGGAAGTAGCCGGCAGCGATGGAGAGATCATCCTTTTCATCGATGAGATCCATACATTGGTTGGTGCCGGAGGCGGTGAAGGTGCAATGGATGCAGCAAATATCCTGAAACCCGCACTGGCAAGGGGTGAGCTGCGTGCCGTAGGTGCCACTACCCTCAGCGAATACCAGAAATTTTTTGAAAAAGATAAAGCCCTTGAAAGAAGGTTCCAGCGCGTGATCATTGATGAACCAAGTATTGAAGACGCGATCAGTATCCTGCGGGGACTGAAGGACCGTTATGAAACGCATCACCATGTGCGTATCAAGGACGAAGCGATTATTGCAGCTGTGGAATTGTCGAGCCGGTATATTACCGATCGTTTCCTGCCCGATAAAGCTATCGACCTGATTGATGAAAGTGCTGCCAAGCTGCGACTTGAAATGAATTCAATGCCGGAAGAACTTGACCGGCTGGAGCGCCAGTACCGTCAGCTGGAAATTGAAAGGGAAGCCATCAAAAGGGAAAATGATACGGCCAAACTCCATGCACTGAATACCGAGATCGCCAACCTGGCGGTTGAACGGGATACCTTCCGTGCAAAATGGAAAGAAGAAAAAGAGATCGTTGAAAAACTGCAGGACTCAAAAGCCGCTGTGGAGAAACTGAAGCTGGAAGCCGAGCAGGCCGAACGTAATGGTGACTATGGTAAAGTGGCCGAGATCCGTTATGGTAAAATAAAAGAACAGGAACAGAAAACAGCCGAGCTCTCTGAACAACTGGCATCGATCAGCCAGAACTCAAGGATCATGAAGGAAGAAGTCGATGCAGAGGATATCGCTGAAAGCGTGGCCAAGTCGACCGGAATCCCACTAAGCAAGATGCTGCAAAGCGACCGCGAAAAATTATTAAACCTGGAAAGTCATCTGCACGAACGCGTGGTTGGACAGGAAGAAGCCATCACAGCGGTTTCTGATGCAATCCGCAGAAGCAGGGCCGGACTTCAGGATCCGAAAAAACCTATTGGTTCCTTTATCTTCCTTGGTACAACCGGGGTTGGTAAGACCGAACTGGCAAAAGCACTGGCAGAATACCTGTTTGATGATGAATCCATGATGACCCGGATTGATATGAGTGAATACCAGGAGAAACATACAGTGAGCCGCCTGGTAGGTGCACCTCCCGGTTATGTGGGGTATGATGAAGGCGGACAACTCACGGAAGCCGTGCGCCGCAAGCCATACAGTGTGGTATTACTCGATGAAATTGAGAAAGCCCATCCGGATGTATGGAATGTGCTTTTGCAGGTGCTTGACGATGGGCGCCTTACCGATAACAAAGGTCGCGTGGTCAATTTCAAAAACACGATCATTATCATGACCAGTAATATCGGTAGCCACCTGATCATGGAAGCCTATGAAGGAGTTGATGAACGGCATCTGGAAGAAGCAACTGACAGGGCCCGGATTGATGTGATGAACCTGCTGAGACAGACCATCCGCCCCGAGTTCCTGAACAGGGTAGATGAGATCATCATGTTCCATCCATTACTGAGGAAGGAGATCCGGAACATCGTGAAGATCCAGCTGAACAATCTTACCCGACTGGTTGAAGAAAGTGGTATCAGGCTTGAGTTCAGTGACTATGCACTTGAGTTCCTGGCCGAACAGGGCTTTGACCTGCAACTGGGTGCCCGGCCCCTGAAAAGGCTGATCCAGAAAGAGATTGTGAATAAACTGAGTAAAAGGATCCTTGCGGGTGATGTTGACCGGACCCATCCGGTGCTCGTGGATGTATTTGACAATACCGTGGTGTTCAGGAATGAGACACCAGAGATGGAAAAAAAATAAAACGCCATGATCCGGGATCCGTTACCGGAAAAAACGGGGAACAATTCCCCCGATGGCAAACAGAACAGGCCAGGGAGTTTCTTTAAAGAAGACCCCTGGCTTTTTTTGTTTTAATGCAGTTCCTGGTTCGCAACTATCGTCTGAAGCCGGGCCGCTGGTAAATTATTAACCTTTGTTCCATCCTGCATATCACAGTGTTGACGAGTACAAAATCAACTATATTTAGCCCAAAAAAAGCCATATGAATAGAATTGTGCCAGTTACCTGCTTATGCCTGCTGATTTTGTCGGCCTTTACCACTTATGCCCAGCAACGCGGTAAGGTCATTGAGGAAGCTGTTGTCAGGGGCAAGATCCTTCCGCATCCCGTTCGTTATACCGTTTACCTGCCAGCCGATTACAATACTTCTGAAAAAACATATCCGGTGGTTTACCTGCTGCATGGTCTTTCTGACGATAACACGGGCTGGCTGCAATTTGGCCAGATCGACCGGCTTGCTGATAAGGCCATAGAAGATGGTACTATTCCGCCAATGATTATTATAATGCCGGATGCGGATTCAACATTTTACATCGATTCAGATGACGGTAAAGAAAAGTTTGAAGATTTTTTTGTGAAAGAATTTATGCCGGCTGTGGAGAAGACCTACCGGATAAAATCAAACCGTCAGTATCGCGGGGTAGCCGGTTTGTCAATGGGTGGTTATGGTACACTTGTATACGGATTAAAACATCCGGAACTATTCCAGGCTGTTGCAGGATTAAGTTCCGCTGTCTGGAACGACCAGTCCTTTTCTTCCATGCCGCAGCAATGGTATGATCCTATTTTCGGACCCATATTCGGAAAGGGATTAAGTGGTACAGCCCGGTTAAATAAAACATGGAATGACAATTCGATCTTAAAACTGATTGAAGTAAAAAGTGCCGGTGACCTGAAGAAAGTAAGATACTGGATCGATTGCGGCGATGATGATTTCCTGGCCAAAGGGAATAGCCAGCTTCATATTGCGTTGCTCGACAAAGAGGTGCCACATGAGTATCGTGTGCGCGACGGTGCACATACCTGGGAGTACTGGCGGTCCGGGATCATACCCGCCCTGCAGTTCATTGGTAAAGGATTCAGCCAGTAAACGACCGGGTCTTTTTTCCCTTGCTGGCCGCTGTGGAAGGACAGGCGTTGATTTCCAGCCAAATAGTAAGAGGAGGCTGACTTATGCAGTACAGGTGTGAATAATTAATTTAAAACTGAAGGAACCTTTCCATATTTTTAGAATATGCAAGACCATTACCAGCTTTTACAAACAATTTACGAGATCGTAAAAGACGATCCCCAGCCCGAAAGGTATGCTTGCCGTCCACGTGAACTGATCCTTCGTCAGTTGCAGGAGTGGTCGGTGATCAAGGAACATCTGGATCTCCTGGCCGCCGAAGACCTGTTAGAAACTGAACAACAGGATACACTTATCATCCGTTTAACAACGGAAGGATTTGAACGTGCAAGGGCAGCCTATACTACTGCGCGCAATTAATCGGTGCTTCAAAATAAAGGCATAAAAAAAACCGGCGTTTGCCGGTTTTTTGTTTTCTGAGGGAATAATTTCTTACTTGACTTTGTTGATCACGAGATCAGAAACAACATGTGAGTTGCGGTTGATTTCGTAAACAATAGTCTTGTTATTCTTCTTACCTGTGATTTCAAAACGGATTGATGCATCACCTAATTCATCTGTATTCAGCATGAATTTTTTACCCGTTACACCACTTTTAACATTGTCCTTATAAAGAACAACATTGTTTTCGTCCATCACTGATACACTGTATTCAGTTTCTTCCGGATGGTTTGCTATCAGTTGGAAGATCGGCTGGTTCTTCAGGTTACCGATAAATTTCAGTTCTACTCCTGAAGGATTTGTTTCGTCGATCGCAAATGCAGAGGTAGAAAACGATACCGTGAATACTGCGAACAGGGCGATTGCCAGTGCTTTGTTGAAGATGTTTTTCATGACTTTACTTTTTAGGGTTTTTTTTTAATACTATACTAAATGCTATACTAAGTTGTTGGGGCAATCGTGGCTATGAGCAGGGGCAATCGGGGAGCAAGTAGTTGAAGAGCGGCCTTCGTGATATTGGTTGTCCGGGTTCAGATCCGGATCTGTTATTTCGTCCTTGCTGACACAAATGTATACCGGTATCACTTGCGTTTCAAACCAACTTATCCCTGATTTGAGGATGGCAAATGGTAATGTTTTTTTTCAAAAGCCTTTACTGGCAAGGTTTTCGCAATTAATTTGACCTGATGCCCAAGGCCTGAATATCCCCCCAAAATAAGTCGCGGAAGGCTGAAATAGCCGAAAAACAAGGAGAAATCCATACAGATAACGTGGAAACCACGCTGAGTAAGGATTTCAAAAGAGTGAGTTAAGACGTTGATTAAACAGGGATTCAGAAGCTGATTTGGAGGCTGGGGATAATCCGTACATAAAATTAGCATTTTTACGCAATTATCGGGAACCAAAAACCATTACCTTCAGCCGCCACAAAAGCTGGTTTTAGCATTGGAGGAAATGGGATAATCCCGTTACAACTAATAAGCCTGAAGGTTGTTATATAGAAGATCTGCCTGAACTACAGGGGTTCAGGCGAGTAAAAAAAGGAGAATAAAAAATGGCATTTAAAAAAGAGGTCGAAGAAATTATCGAACCAAAAGACATTTTTGTAGGAAACAAGGACGCTACAGTTACCTTGATGGAGTTTGGAGAGTATGAAAACGAGGAGTGCGCGAAGGCAAACGAGGTAGTTAAACAATTATTGGAAGAATATGAAGGGAAAATCCGCTTCAATTTCCGTCATTTCCCCCTTACGCTTGTTCACCAACGCAGTATGAAAGCGGGTGAAGCTGCAGTTGCAGCCGGCCAGGAAGGGAAATTCTGGGAAATGCACAATATTCTGTTCAGCAATCGTCGCACGCTGGGTACTACCAGCCTGAAGTTACACAGCAAGGAAGCCGGTGTCAAGAACAAAAAGTTCCTTGATGACCTGGTAAATGGTGTATTCGGATGGCAGGTTCAGGATGACCTTAAAGAAGGCATCAACCTGGGTGTAAAAGAAATTCCAGCGTTTTTTGTAAACGGAGAACGCGTAACCGGTAAAGCCACTTTCGCCAACCTGAGCGCAGCAATTGAGCTGGCACTCAAGAAAACGAAGAAGAAAGTCCCTGCCAAGCAGCGGGCCTGATTCCGGGCAAAAAAATTCAAAAGGGCAACGGGTAACTGCTGTCCTTTTTTTATGCCCGGAATTGCCGGTTTATGGGCGATGTCCGGATGAACCTGCAGGTCCGGCCCTGACAGGATTGACTATAGAAATCCAACTGTGACCGGTATCTGTCTGCCGGTCCCGCCGCAACAGGGTGCAGGTATGAAATATCATAGAAAGCTTAAAGGCGTCGGTACTGTCGGGGTATGTTAAAACAGAAAAGAACAAGATTCCGCAAATGCAAAAAGGGAGAACATTTGCATGTTCTCCCTTTTCTATAGAGTTAAAAAACTACTGGATTACCAGCGGCTTTTTTGGAAGGCAGGGCGACTGTTGTTGCTTCTTTCTTCTCTTGGTTTTGCAACCATTACTTTGATAGCACGGCCTTCAACCATACCACCATCTAACTCAGTGATCGCTTTTTGACCAGCTGCATCATCAGGCATTTCAACAAAACCGAATCCTTTAGAACGGTTTGTGAATTTGTCCATGATTACCTTAGCAGAAGATACTTCTCCGTACTCTGCAAAAAATTCTCTTAAGTCTTCATCCTGAACGTTGAAGCTTAAGTTTGAAACATAAATGTTCATGCTTAATATTGAAATTGATAAATAAAAATACTTGAGGGCAACGAGGCGTAGAAAAGACTAACTATTAGCAGTGTGCGTAGCAGAAAAGACATTCACTATCGTATAACTCAAATTGACTAGGCAAAGATAATCCTTTTACCACAAACAACACCATTTATATTTAACCGAATTGTTAATTGATTTCTAATCACATAAATTTAAATCATGCAAACACAGGCACAGCAAGAGGTCTGGCTCAGGGGACCCATACCCGCCATCACCCCTTTATTACAACCCGCAGCCCATGCCCTGTTACAGGCAATGGAAGAAATCCGGAAATATACAGCTCCGCTAAATGATAAACTGATCTGGGAACGACCGGCGGGTCTTGCTTCAGTGGCCTTCCACCTGCAACACCTGGTTGGGGTGCTTGACCGGCTATTTACATATGCAGAAGAAAACCAATTAAATGAAGAACAACTGGCGTACCTGAAAAATGAAGGGGTGTTTAAGGATTCCATCACTCTTTCAGCACTGATGCTTGCCCTGGAGGAAAAGATCAGCTGGTCGGTTGGTAAACTCGAAAGTTTTCCACCCGCGATACTGACCGATACCAGGTATGTGGGTCGCAACAAAATACCATCAACGGTAATCGGGTTATTGTTTCATGCCGCTGAACATACCCAGCGACACACCGCCAGATCCTTGCAACGGCTAAAATATTGGCCGGGTAACCCAGGACCGGAAAATATTTTTTACGTATAAATGTTTTTTTAAAGAGGTTCTCCTAAATGGCCTTTTATTTGCAAATTCAAGGGAAACATAATATATGAAAAAGCTCCTGGCCATTGTATCGGCCGCAATTGTACTTGGTTCCTGCGCAGGTGACGAAGGCAGGTATACCAATCTTAAAACAGGTAAAGCTGTTGAACTGGAAGAAGATCCTTCGGGCACCATGGTGGAAGCTGATACGAAGATACCGGTGTATATATATGTGGACCGCCAGTCGCTCGATACCTTTTACGGACGCACAGGCGAGAAAATCAATGGCAAACTCGTAAAAACAGTCAATGGTGAAATCAAATATATCGATGATCTGGAACCGGGTGATTTGGACGGCGAACTGAAAATAAAAAATGGCGACTACAAAATGAAGGTGGATGCGGATGGTGATATAAAGGTGAAGGACGGCGATACAACAACCAAGATCGACGGGAAGACAGGCGAAAAGAAAGTTAAGACAGATTAAAATGGCCGGATGATCGACTTTACAACCACTTTACTGCAATTTGCCAAACAGGGTGAAAAAACGGGCTGGACTTATATCCAGATTCCGGCCGACCTGGCCGATGAGCTAAAACCCGGAACCAGGGCTGGTTTCAGGGTTAAGGGGAAATTTGATGAATTTAAAGTAAGCGGTGTGGCCCTGATCCCGATGGGTGATGGTTCATTTATTATCCCTTTTAATGCGGATATGCGCAAAGGCACCGGAAAGAAAAAAGGTGCGATGGTGAGGGTACGACTGACAGAAGATAAAACCGGTTATGTTCTCAATAAGGAATTAATGGAGTGTATTGCTGATGAACCCGCAGCCCAGGCATATTTCAATACACTTACCCAGGGTCACCGGAATTATTTCAGCAAGTGGATCGATTCGGCTAAAACCGTTGAAACAAGGGCAAAACGAATTGCCATGGCGGTTACAGGTCTGCAGAAAAAGATGGGCTATCCGGAGATGATCCGTTCCAACCAGAAAAAAAATCAATAACCGCTCGCCTATTTATTCATATAATTGCCCTCATGATCACATCCCTCAATGATTTTAAATCACCGTTTTTTATTGGTCTCGCCGGTACGGGTATGAGTGCTATCGCGCAGTACCTGCAGGCATCCGGGAAACAGGTATCCGGCAGCGATCGTTTTTTTGCAGCAGGAATAATTAATGATACAAAGACCAAACTGGAACTGGAAGGAATCAGCTGTTTCGAACAGAACGGGGAAGGGATCACGGATAATACCGACCTGGTGGTGATTTCCACTGCCGTGGAAGAAACGGTGCCCGAGCTGAAGCTGGCCCGTTCCAAAGGAATACCTGTGATCAGGAGATCTGAGTTACTGGCAATTATTGCGGCAAGTAAAAAGACAATTGCGGTTGGAGGCACCAGCGGAAAGAGCAGTACCAGCGCTATGTTATTTGATATATTGGAGAACGGGGGATTGGAACCCGGCATCATCAGCGGTGCGGGTCTGATCAGTCTGATCCGGCAAGGTAAGATCGGCAACGCAAAATTGGGGAAAGGAGAGTGGCTGATCATTGAAGCCGATGAAAGTGACGGATCGATCGTTCAGTATAAACCCGAGATCGGATTATTACTGAACGTTGATAAGGACCATAAGGAAATTGATGTACTGATGGAGGTGTTCACCACTTTCCGAAATAACAGTAAACATTTTGTGGTGAACCGTTCACATCCGCTTGCAGCGCAGCTTTCGGCCGGTCACGACGACTTTTCATGGGACCCCGCCATCCCCGCTGCCTATATGGCAACAGACTTTAAACAGGAAGGACTGGCTATCAGTTTCAAAATAAATGGTGTCCCTTTTGAAATGAACCTGGTGGGCAAACACAATATGGAAAATGCCCTTGCAGCTACGGCTGTGGCTTCACTTGCCGGTCTGCCGCTGGCGGTTGCCGCAGATGCATTGAAGGACTACCAGGGAATTTACCGGCGTCACCAGGTGCTGGGTAACAAGGATGGTGTTTGGGTGATCGATGATTTTGCACATAATCCCATCAAATGCGCCGCCGCCATTGAAGCCTGCCAACCCATTGCAGGAAAGGTTATCGCCTGGTTCCAGCCTCACGGGTATGGTCCCACGAAATTCCTCCGGAATGATTTTGTAACCGAGATTGGCCGGGTGCTCCGGCCTTCGGACGAGATCTGGATGAGCGAGATCTTTTATGCTGGTGGTACTGCAGTGAAAGACATTTCATCCAATGACCTGATCAACGACCTTAAAGCAAATGGCAAAGAGGCTTTCTTTGTCGAAAACCGCAACGACCTGGTTACTGCAGTCCGTCCACACCTCGACAAAGATTGTGTATTGCTGCTGATGGGTGCGCGTGATCCTTCACTTGAGGAGTTTGCGAAAAAAGTCTGGGCGGAGTTGTAATACGTAACGATCAGCTTGCTGAACAGCATGGAAAAGTATACCAACGCGACTCTTAACGCCGTCATCCAGGCCGGATGAAATTGTATGTACGTTATAACCAACTACGCAACACTCAACGCCAGCTTCGATTGCTGAACGGGCTGGAGTAAATACCAGCAAAGTGTCATCAGTAAAGAATAATAGGTTTTTTCGGAGAACTTCTTTTTGGAATTTCTTGCTGTTGCAGGATCTTCAACAAATAACTGGCACACAGCTATCGGTTTCTCCAGCGGGTCTTTAAAAATGCGGATCTCTTTTCCGTTTTCGTCAACGCGGTAAAAATATCGTTCATTATCCAGTTCAACGAAATTGTCCTGGCCCACACTTCCCGTATGGCCAATACGGATACCATATTCATTGGTAAGAACAGTAGTTGTTTTAAACAATCCCTCTTCCCTGATCAGGAACACCCGACGTTCATTTTCAAACTCAATGCGGGCGGCATTCGACGAATTGTTGAAGGCCAGCGTTACCAGTTGTTTTCCATTGTTCCACAATGCGAAAACCGACTGGCCGATTGTTGAAGTGACTGTCTCCCATTTCATAATATAAACCTTTGTTCAGGCGGAAAAGATACAGGCTTTGGCCAGTTCCGGACCCGTCTTCCACAAAATTAATATTAAGTTCATATTGGAGCCGAAAGGGTTAATAACTGGTTGATAAATACGGGATAATTCACAATTTGTGGGATATTTGTGCTGTTATGGACAAGAAGCTGGACGCAAATCAACAACGCTTTCTGGAACGGGCCATTGAGTTATCCGGAATGGGCATGAATTCTGGTCACGGCGGCCCGTTTGGTTGTGTAATCGTGAAGGATAATGAGATTGTGGGAGAGGGTTATAATATGGTCATTTCTACCAATGATCCAACCGCCCATGCCGAAGTGGTTGCCATCCGGCAGGCCTGCAAAAATCTCCAGACATTCCAGCTTGATGGTTGCGAGGTTTATACCAGTTGTGAACCCTGTCCGATGTGCCTCGGTGCAATTTACTGGGCCCGTCCGGCAAAAGTTTTTTTTGCCAATACCCGTAAGGAGGCCGCAGCCATCCATTTCGATGATGATTTTATTTATGGGGAGATAGGGACCCTGATCCACGAACGGAAAATCCCCTTTATCCATACGCCAAATGAAAAAGCCCGGCAGGTTTTTAACGATTGGACAACAATGTCGGGTAAAAAGAAATACTGAACAGGCTTAACCAATATCAGGCACTGCTCTTATTGCCCCTGCCGCATCCGGTGGATGATGAAGTAACTGAATACAATCAGCATTAATAATATCAGCGCCGAAATAACCAACCAGCCCTGATCGGGTAGTTTAAGTTTATCCCTTCGTTTCTTTTTCTTTTCGGTCCTGCGTTTCAGGTCCCTGTTAAGTTGTTCAACAATACTGTTGATCTTCTTTTTATCCTGTAATTCCTTTAACCCATCCAGTGCATCACTTTCAAAATCATTGGCTGCCAGCTGTTGTTCAACGGCATGCTTCTGTTCGCCCTCCAGTTTATCCTGGAGGTACAGCAATAGCGTTTCCTGATCTATATCAGGGTGCAGATTGGATAATATGTCTTTTAGCTTATTGTCCATTACTGTTAACTCGCAGTTTTCATTTTTCTTTCAACCAGGTTCCGGAGATTCCGTTTTCCATTCTGGATATGACTTTTGACCTGCATCATGGTGAAACCGGTCAGTTCGGCAATCTCCTGGTAACTCTTTTTTTCGAGGTAAAACAAAGTTACACATTGACGTTGCTCGTCATTCAGTTCTTTTAGTGACGACTCCATTACATCCAGTGTGCGATCATTGTTCAGCAGGTCCTGGATATCGGTTTCCTGCCCGGGAGTGGCCAGCATGGCCTCGTTCAACTCGGCCGGGATCTTGCCGTGGCGGTCGCGGATCTTCATCAGGCAATGGTTTTTGGCCACCATATATAACCACGACTTAAAATATTCCACTTTATACTTCTGCAGTTCCTGGATCACCTTCAGGAAAATCTGTTGTACCGAGTCGCGGGCTTCCTCCTCGTTTTTAAGGTATTTCATACAAACCCCCAGCAGGAGCAGTGTGTATCGTTGAAGCAGAATCCCCAACAATTCGTTATCACGTGTTGAGTTAAACTCCGCCAGCAACTCAGTATCGGTCATATGGTTAAACCTGTCCGTTTTCACGAAGGAAAAATAGCCTTTTTAATTAAGATCGCATAGATCCGGGTTGATTAGTTCAGTTTCAATAATGGGATGCAGCATCATCACAATTTCATAACAAATGAGTAATAGGTTGTTTTATACTTTTGCAAAAAAACAGCAATGGAGTATGCATTTGTGTCAGTTGCGGCCGCGGCAGTCAGGAATAAAGCCAGGCACTCTGGTGAACTAACCAACCAATTGCTGTTTGGTGAACCGGTAAAGATCATCCGCGAAAAAAAGAAAAACTGGGTGAAGGTTCGCAGCCTGCACGACGGACACGAGGGCTGGGTGACATCAAATCATTTACTGGAAGCAGATGAATACCAGGTCGCCGCAACCCATCCTTATAAAACAGGCAGCCTCTTCACGCGCGTGATGCTCGATAATGAACCAATGATTATTCCTTTCGGTTCAACCCTGCCCGCTTACGAAGCCGGAAACGGGAAACTGGGTGATACACCCTATACTGTAGAAGATCCGGGTATTGTACTTTCTTCCGAAAACCTGCTTTCATCCATAGAAGAAATCAGCCGGGCCTGGTTAAACGTGCCCTACCTGTGGGGTGGCAAAACCGCCATGGGTATCGATTGCAGCGGACTTGTACAGGTTTTGTATAAGATAGCCGGACAACTTCTTCCCCGCGATGCATGGCAGCAGGCACAGGAAGGCAGTATGGTTGGAAAGTACCGTGATTCCCAACCGGCCGACCTCGCCTTTTTTGATGACAAGGATGAGATTGTGCATGTGGGCATCCTGCTGGGAAATGACCGAATCATCCATGCTGCTGGTACCGTCCGCATTGATCATGTAGATAAAAAAGGTGTGATCAGTTCGCTCAGTGGAAAACGGACTCACTCATTGCGAGTCATAAAGCGACATGGGTAAAACCGTTTCGTTGCCCCTGTTCCTGATGCGCATGGTCAGTCGCAGGAGCGGACGGCTACCCAGTCCCGAAATCCATTCAACCGATACCGGCGACAGCTGCGCATAACTGACAAAAAAGTTGGTGATCATACCGTCCACACCATCTTCCCCAATCGATTCTTCCTTTGCATTAAAAAATATCCGCTTGTTTCGCCGGGTAATGCGGTCGTATTCTTTTTTTATTTCACTGAGACCACTCCCTGTGCTGTCGCCATGGGCAATGATCACATACAACATAATGGTATCACCCTGCGGCCGGCCTTCGTAAAGTTGGATATTCTGTTCCAGCAGCGCCACGTCAACTCTGGCTGGTTTGAACTGGAATGGATTGAAACTGGTATAGGTTGCCGAAAATATAAATAATGAAGTATCTGTGCGGGGGCTCCTGACCCTGGATGACAGGGTTGGATCAAGCATCACATGTTCAACAAATTTACCGAATGTCATTTCAAATGGGTTGGAGCGGTAATACGCCCGCGTAAACTTCTTCATCGCATCCTGTTGTGCAATTGTAGCTGACCACAAAAACAATAGTACAAGGAACGGGACAAATCGTTTCTTCATTCATTCGGTATTTAATATTGACGGCCGTATGGATTACTCAATCGCCGACCGGATATGTTTCCCTGTAAAAATCCACCGCGTCCTGGATCACCTGGTAGGCCGTTTCGGTATCCTGGAAATTATCAATCACCACTTTTTTATTCTCCAGCGCTTTGTACTGCTCAAAGAAGTTTCTCAGCTCCAGCAGGAAATGCTGGGGCAGGTCGTCTACCCGGGTATAATGATTCACCGAAGGATCATTTGCAGCTACTGCAATAATCTTGTCGTCCAGTTCACCACTATCAATCATTTGCATATTGCCGATGACGTTGGCATCAACCAGGCAAAGGGGCTGGATCGACTGGGAACAAAGAACAAGGATATCAAGAGGGTCACCATCCTGACCGAGGGTCTGCGGTATAAATCCATAATTCATCGGGTAATGGAAAGAAGAATAGATCACCCGGTCAAGCTTCAACAGGCCGGTTTCCTTATCTACTTCATACTTCGCGCGCGATCCCTGGGGTATTTCTATAAGGGCATTAACCCGTTGTGGCGCTTTGTCACCGTACGTTGCGCCATGCCAGGGATGTTTAACTGTGTGCATACTTTATGATCTGATTAGTTTTATTCCAATAAAAGCCGCGAGCAGGCATACTACCACGCTGCCGGCGACATAAGCGAAAAACAGGCCGGGTTTATTGGCCTTTAATAATTCAATGCTTTCCAGCGAAAATGTTGAAAAGGTGGTAAAGCCTCCCATTATACCTGTCATTCCAAATAAACGGATGGTTTCCGCCTGCGGGCCCATTTTTGCCGACAGGCTGAAAAGTACTCCGATCAGAAGGCCACCAATGACGTTTACCATAAATGTTCCCAGCGGGAATGCACTCCAGAAGGAAGGCTCCGCCGTTATCCGGGCTAACGAACTACCGGCGGTGCCGGCATCCGTATGGGCAGGCGCTCCCCCCGCAACCGGGTTGAGCCAGCGTTGCATCAGGTACCGGAAAATACTTCCGATTGCACCGCCCAATCCTACCATCGCCAGTTGCAACATCATAATAAGGTATCCATCTTGTGGTTAAAAATGTATTTAAAATCCACCAGCCATTTTCCATTTATACGTACCACCTTCAGCGAGTCCACCTTGTTACGGTAGGAATTGGAGAAGGTAACCACGGTAGCGGAGTCATTGATCTTCCGGTTATCGTGGATCCGGATCGACGCACCACTATAGGCATCTTTTTCCGATTTTGGCAAACGGGCGTTCAGCCGGGCAACCGTGGCAAGGTCTTCCTTGTTAAGGGAATCATCTACCATGTATTTTTCCGCTTTTTTGAAATCGCCCTTCAGGGCCGACTGGATAAAGTTGGTTGCCACGTTGAGATCGGTATCAGCTGACTCGTCTTCGTCACGGCAGGCCGCCAGGGAAACCAGCACGAAAGAAAAGAAAAGGATCTTTTTCATGCGGTAAAATTATGATTTATCTGGTTAGGCTCCGAACAAAAAAAGTTCCACTACCTGTTGGTAATGGAACTTTTATAAAGGTTTCTGCCGGACTTATTCCTTAACAGGGTCACGTTTAACAATACCCACGGTCCGATGATATTCCTGCGGATCGTTGGCTTCGCTTTCGCGGTTATAGGCGCGGAGGATCTGTTTAACCAGGCGGTGACGTACCACATCTTCCTCATCCAGTTCAATATGGGCGATGCCATCAATGCCCTGGAGAATGCGCACAGCTGTGGAAAGACCGCTGCGCTGGTTCCTGGGAAGATCCACCTGGGTCATATCCCCGGTGATGATCGCCTTGGCATTGGCGCCGATACGGGTAAGGAACATTTTGAGCTGGAGTTCTGTCGAGTTCTGGGCCTCATCAAGGATGATAAAGGCATTGTCCAGTGTACGGCCGCGCATATAGGCCAGCGGTGCAATCTCGATAGTTCTGGTGCTCATATAATATCCCAGTTTATCGGCAGGGATCATATCATCCAGTGCATCGTATAAAGGACGAAGATATGGGTCGATCTTCTCTTTCAGGTCGCCGGGAAGGAACCCAAGGCTTTCGCCCGCTTCCACCGCCGGCCTGGTCAGGATGATCTTTTTTACCTGTTTGTTTTTCAATGCCCGTACTGCAAGTGCAACGGCGGTATAGGTTTTACCCGTACCTGCCGGTCCGATGGCAAATACGATGTCATTTTTCTCTGCCTCCTGTACCATCCGTTTCTGGTTGGCTGTACGCGCACGTACAGATTTTCCGTTTGGCCCGAATACAAGTACCTCGTTTGGATTGCGTTCAACGAAGTGATCCACGGTCTCCGCATCATCGCCACCCAGCACCTGTTCAAAATAATTCTCACTCATGTGTCCGTTGCGTTCAAGATAGGAAACGATGAGAGTGATTTTCTCTTTCGCCGACTCGATCTGCTCCGGTGCTCCGCTAAGTTTTATTTGCGTACCCCGGGAAAGGATTTTAAGTAAAGGAAATTTTTTCTTGAGGATGTCCAGTTTTCCGTTGTTTACCCCGAAAAATTCGATGGGGTTAACGGTTGTAAGATTGATGATTGTTTCTGTCAATGCGGAATAATTTTTGGCTATTGCTAAATCCGGTAAGAGGTGACCGGGTTCGTTTTACGTCTCCTGAAATTTTTTACAGAAGCTTTACCCCTTATTCCAAATATAACCTGTAAGATTCCAAGATTCCTAAGGTTACTTATTAACAATTGTTAATACAAATTTGGAACCAGTAAAATAGAATGTTGTATTAAAAACAACAGGCCCCGTAAGAAGTTCAGTTATGAAGAATGTAACGTTCTGATGGGGTTAAATCTGCCGGATATTGAAGCCATTTATAATTTGTAAACGCATAAAATATTATCCGTAAGAACGGTGTTTTTAATACAAGCCAGCCAGGCCGGGGTTGGAACGGCATTGTTAAACAATTGAAAATTCATTTCATCCTTTCCCCGTATCCTTCCATTTAAGCCGTTTTAAATATTATATTGGTCAGGCATATGAAACCGCAACTACTCTTACTGTTTATGCTCGTGTGCATGATGGTCCGTGGGCAATCCGTCAAACTGTCGGGTTTGGTGACCAATACCCGTTTGGAGCCCCTGCCCCTGGCTTCAGTTCAGATTAACGGAACCAATCTTGGTGTGGTTACCAATGAGGCCGGTTATTATGAATTTAAACTGGAAGAAGGCACTTATAAAGTAACCGTAAGTATGCTTGGTTATAAAAGCACGGTGGTGACCCTGATCATATCCGATAAACCGCTTGTACAAAATATTATTATGGAAGATGAGGAAGCTTCCAGTTTGTCGGAAGTAGTAGTAAAAGGAAAAAGCCGTGATCGTTCCCGTGATATTATCCGTAATGTGATTCGCCAGAAAGAATCCATCCTGGCAGCAAGCGGCGATTATTCTGTAAGGTTATATATTAAGGCCATCCAGGAAGATTCGACCGTTCGCCGGAAAAATAAAAAACGGGTACTGGCGGATACAATTCCCAATCCCAATGCCGACCTGCAACGAATGGCCATGGCCGAGATCCTGGTAGCCTATGATCACCAGTCGGCCCGGCGTACCAAAGAAGAACGCCTGGCTGTAACCCGGCGGGGTAATGCAGAAGATCTTTTTTACCTGTCTACCACCGAAGGTGATTTTAATTTTTACCAGAACCTGGTGAGCGTTCCTTCTTTATCCGGTACACCTTTTCTTTCCCCGGTAAGTTACAGCGGGCTGGCGGCTTATCGCACAAGGCTGTTGAAGACCACCATCGTTAATGGCCGCAAGATTTATACGATCTCCGTCAAGCCAGGTAAACTCAGTAATGCCACGGTGGAAGGGGAGATGATAATTGAGGACAGTACCTGGGTGATCCTTCATACTAAATTCAGTTTTCCTGAATTCCATTTACCGGCTTATGATTTTTTTGAAGTGGAGCAGGATTATTCATTCGTGGATGGTAAGGCATGGATGATTACCCGGCAGGAGTTTACCTATTTCTCCAAAAAAGCGCGGGGAAAAAAATCAGGGTCAACTGTTGTGGCTTACACTGATTATAAACTGGGAAAAAATTTTCCATCCGGTTATTTCGGACCGGAGATCAGCAGTGTTGCTGCCGAAGCGTATGAACGGGATAGTTCATTCTGGAAGAATGTGCGACCCGAACCACTGACAGCGAAAGAACTCCGGTTTATTCGTTACCGCGACAGCATTTATAATGTAACACATAGTAAGGCCTATCTCGATTCAATCGACGCGAAGACCAATAAGGTAACCTGGAACAAAATCCTGTATGCGGGTCAGCCGGTTTATAACCGGGAGAAGGAACGGCTCTGGCTGCTGCCATCGATTGTGTCGAGTATCTCTTTATTGGGATTTGGAGGAACGAGGATCAGTCCTTCCATCATGTATGTAAAGGATTACAAGAATAAAAAACGAATCGAGGTCTGGGGTAATGTGAGTTATGGCCTGCGGAATAAAGACGTGAACGGGAATGCCAGTTTTTACCGTTTGTACAATCCCTTCAACAGGGGTTACTACCGTTTCCATGCCGATCGGGATTTTGATTATATTTTCAGCGGTGATGCATGGATCAACATGATCAAACGGAGTAACCAGTATTTAAATAATTCCTTTGGCGTGGATCATGGACTGGAACTGGTGAATGGCCTGTTCCTGCATACCAGCTTTGATATTGCCTTCAGGCGATCACTCAGCAACTATAAAACGAACGACCGGCTCGACAGCCTGCTTGATCTTGATGATAACCAGGCAATCGCTTTCCAGAGTTACAATGCATCGTATGGTAAGATAGAATTACGTTATACGCCGTTCCAGCGATTCATCCGTGAGCCAAAACAGAAGATCATCCTGGGTTCGTTGTGGCCCACGTTTTATACTTCGTTCCGCAAGGGAATACCGGGACTTTTTGAAAGCCAGGTCGATTTCAGTTATCTCGAGTTCGGCATCCAGCAAACGGTCAAACTCGGTCTCACCGGGATTTCCTCCTATACTATCAAAACCGGTGATTTCCTCAGCAGGAAGGACCTGCGGCTGGTTGATTATAAATTCCAGCGGCGCGGTGATCCCTTATTATTCCTGAATCCCAATGAAGCGTTCCAGTCGCTCGATTCCACCTTCCCCGTATTCAAACGGTTTTATGAAATCCATTTTTTACATGAATTCAATGGAGCGATCCTGAATAAAATTCCGCTGTTGAAAAAACTGGGACTTCGTGAAATTGCAGGTGCAGGATTTTTATCAGCTCCGGAAAGAAACCTCCGGTACGCAGAAGTATTCACCGGTGTGGAGCGCGTGTTCAGGGCCCCGTTTAATATTCCCCAGAAAGTAAAACTGGGTATTTATGTAGTGGGATCAGCTGCCAACCAGTTCCGCAATCCGGTGCAGTTTAAAGTTGGCATCACTACCTGGGATAAACGGAGAAACAGGTGGTTTTAATAACAGGATTTTACGGGAAAATAACGTTGTTTACTCTCGGTTTTTGTATTAGTTTACGTAAAAATATAAATTATGAAGCATTTAAATTGCGGAGCTTTTAAGCTAGGTAAAAGTAGTGACGATACCTGGGGGTAGTCTTTAATAATTTTTACCATCGTGCTACAATCTTAAAATTGATCAGCCTCGGGGTAAGTCTTTGCGGCATGGTATAAGTTGTGTTGGAGAAATCCTTGATCAGCAGATAAGAGATTGTATTGTCGCGATCGATAAGATTGAATACTTCCAGACTGGCCCAGATATTTTCGAATCCCAGGAATGGACTATGGCTGCGACGTTTACTGCGGTCGCTATCCAGCAATAAGGCACTGAATCCGATATCAGCGCGGATATACGACGGGATCTCCAGGCCGTTACGATACTTTACATTATTTGGAATATTATAGGGCAGGTTACTGCCGTACAACAGGCTCAGGTACATTTTAAAGTTTTTGTTGGTAGCCAGGTAGTCCTGGAAAAACATGCCAAACGTAATACGCCTGTCAGTAGGCCGTCGCACCCATCCCTTCTGCATGGTCACTGAATCAACAGGTTGGTTATACTCATTCAGTGTATAATCCTTATAAGTATCTCCCTCAATATTTTCTTTTGTATTCATGAAACCCAGGCTGATCCAGCTTTCTGCATCCTTTACGATTTCGCCATACAGACGTGCTTCCAGACCCATTGCATAGGCGCTCGCGTTGTTTTCCCCGAAATAACGCACGCGTACATTGTCCACATCGTAAGGAACCACATCGGTAAGGTGTTTGTAATAGGCTTCGCTAGTTAACCGGATTGGCCGGCCCCATCCGATAAAATTATAATCAAATCCGAGCACGCCCTGCCAGCTCTTCTGGGCTTTCAGGTCCTTGTTCAACGTACCATCATACCAGCGGAGTTCGCGATAGAAGGGGGGCTGATGATAGGCACCGGCAGCGGCGCGGAAAATCACATCCCTTCTCCAGTTTGGTTTCCAGCTGGCACCAATACGTGGTGAGATCAGCCACTCATTGTTCAGTGAGTTATAGTTATAACGGACACCTGCCGTCAGGGTATAGGAATTCAGTGAGTCGCCAAAGAGGATATTGTCCTGTATAAATCCGGAAAACTTATTGATGTCGAGGTCAGCTTTCGATTTAATCACCTTGCTAAGGTTGAGCTGCGATGGACTCAACGGGATTGAATAACCAGCCGAATCCTGCAGCTCCCATTCATTCAGTTTATCATGGATAGCGGTGCGGTCGTAACCAAGTCCCCAGAGAATTGAATGATTGCGGTAATCATAAGACCCCTTATGCGACAAATTGAAATTTTCAATGTTCAGGGTATTCCTTGTATAGTTCTGGAAAACACCCGCCCCCAGCGGGTTTACTATGGTGCCGAATGTAGGTTGGGTTTTATCGAAATCACGTTCACCAAAAAGATAGGTGCCCGAGATGTCTACATTTTCCCGTTCATCATTTTCAAACCGGGAAGCCATAAACTTTAGTTTCAGACGCTGGTTCACCTGATTGGTGAATGATACACCAAGCATATTGGTCTGGTACTGGTCTTTCTCCTGGCCTTCAAAATAAATATCCAACGCGAGACTGGAAGTGAAAAAAGGAGAGAAAACAGATGTGGTAAGTTGACTGTACTCTGGGTTGAGGGAGAATTTCGATTGTGAAATATTGCCAAAAAATTCTGCCATCCATTTCTCCGATATCCGGTAATTGATCATGGCCTGCACATCGGAAGAGGATGGAACATAGTTACCCTGGGTTTCCTGGCGGCTGAGCAGGTTGCGGTTACTCCGGTTGCGTACTCCGATCAGGTAACTGAGACGGTTATTATGCGACAGGCCTTCCACATGTAGTCCCTGTTCAAGCAAACCAATATAGGCCGAGCCACCGAATCGTTTTGGTTTTTTATACTGGATATCCAGGACCGAACTCATTTTATCGCCATAACGCGCCTGGAACCCGCCATTGTAAAAATTAATATTACGCACCAGTTCGGGATTGATAAAACTCAGTCCTTCCTGCTGGCCATTACGAACCAGGTAGGGACGGAAGATCTCGAAGTCGTTTACATAAATCAGGTTCTCATCATAGCTGCCACCGCGGACCGAATACTGGGAAGTCAGTTCATTGTTAGATCCCACAAAGATTTTGATCAGGCTTTCAACACCGGTGGTTACCGAAGGGAGATTGATTACCGATTTTGGGTTGGGACGGATAAGTCCCGCTTCACGCCGGTCGCGCTGGTCGCTCACCAGCACTTCGCTCAGGGTGGTTACATTGCCCGGTACAAGCCGCACCGTTATTTTTTCTTCCTCACCCTCACTCAATAAAAAATTCTTTTGCTCCTCTTTATAACCGGAGTAGGTGAAGATCAGGGCGAAAGCCTTGTCCGGCGCTACTTTCACGCGGAAGTAACCGCTGTCGTTGGTGGTAACGCCGGTCTGGCGACCAAGGATCATCACCGAAACTTTTTCCAGGCTATTTTCTTTTTCATCAATCACGCGGCCGGATACATACGCGGGTTTCTTCTGGGAGAAACCGTGGATGGCAGGCAGCAGGAAGAGAATCAGGAGATAAGCAGGAAATTTCATTAAGGTTGGAAGGATTTGGCCGAATGGTTTATCGTAAAGATGTTTTGGTAGTTGATATAGTCTGCAGGTTTATTTCAAAGAAATATTGGTTGTTGTTAATTTGATCAGCAGGTGATTTTTCGTAATAAAATTGTTTTAGGAAACCGGTCGTTTAAACTTCTTCATTTCACTGATTACTTTCTGTGGTGAAGCAGCGCCAAATATGGAACTGCCGGCAACTATCACATCAGCACCGGCCTGGATTACTGATTCCACATTATCCAGACTGATACCTCCGTCCACTTCAATTAATGTATTGGCACCCTGAAGGTCGATCAGAATCCTCAACTCACTGATCCTTGCGATAGACTGGGGAATAAATTTTTGTCCACCGAAACCCGGGTTCACACTCATTACACAAACCGTATCGGCCATGAACAGGCTATCAGCCAGTGAACTGATCGGAGTATGCGGATTGATGGCAATTCCCGCCTTCATTCCCAGCGAGCGGATCAATTGGAGTTCGCGGTTAAGGTGCCGGCATGCTTCAATATGGACAGTAAGCTGGTCGGCCCCGGCCTTTTTAAATTGCTCCGCAAAGTTGGAAGGCTCTTCGATCATCAGGTGCACATCACAAAATTTCCGGGTGGTCCTGCGTATAAATTCAACGATCATCGGACCATAACTGATATTGGGAACAAACCTGCCATCCATGATATCGAGGTGAAACCATTCAGCCTCACTTTTGTCAAGCATTGCACATTCATCTTCCAGTCTCAGGAAATTCGAAGCCAGCAGGGAAGGAGCGATTATAGCCATGGGTTGTGATTTCTATTGCAATATACTTTAATTGTTACGGCCGGTAACCCGAAGGACTGTTTTCGGAAGGGTCATAATTGTCCACCGGATATCAGTTTCACTCGTTTCTGGACGTATAGTCGGGGCCATTACTGATCAGGCCGGTCTCTGTTTTATCCGGTGACAAGGATCTAATCAACCGACCTCAACCCATTCGCGGCATCCCGTGCTCAGACGTGTCAGTCAACCGACCTCAACCCATTCGTGGCATCCCGTGCTCTGACGTGTCAGTCAACCGACCCCAGCCGTTTCGCTGCATCCCGGGCCTCGGTAAATGATTTATCCAGTCCGTATGCCTTTTCATAATTTTCCAGGGCATCTTTTTTCATCCCCATTTTTTCCTGCGCCATCCCCATCCAGTACCAGGCATCGGGATAGGCGGGGGAGATTTCATTTGCCAGGGTGAAGGTAGCCAGTGCATCATTCAGCTTTTTCTGGTCGATCTGGACTTTACCTTTTTCGATATAGGCCTGGAGGTAACGATGGTCCGACTGGATCGTCCGGTTGAACCATTTTACTGCCTCGGCATCCTGTTTAGTATTGGAATAATAAAGACCCTTCACATATAAAGGATCGGCGAACTGGTGGATGCTATCTGTGCGGATCAGTGAATCAGCCACTGCAATTGCCTTCGGATTTTTCGACTCCGCATACTGGTAAGCCAGCGAATTACTGATCTCCCGCTGGTCGGGCGCCAGGCTATATGCTTTTTCCAAAGCGGCGATCATTTTTGCTTGCTGACCTGTTTTATCATAGATCTCTGAAGCCAGCATCAATGTGTTCAGCTGGTCCGGATCTTTTTTGAGAATGTTTTCACAAACGGCAAGTGCTTCACTGTCGCGGTCGAGCGATGAATAAGTGCGGGCCAGTGTGATTTGCAGGTAGATACTTTGTGGCAGGGATTTCAGCGCTTCCTTTATAAATACAATGGCTGAGTCGGGCCGGGTATCGATCAGTATATTACTTACACCCGTGGCATAGGGTTCCAGTTGATGGATGGACCAGGCTTTGCGGAAATCAACCAGCGCGGGTTGTGGCTGGTTGTTCCTGTTCAGGAGGATCGCGCGACGGAAATACAGGTCGTCCCGTTCTGGTTCCCTGCTGATGCTGTCGGTAATTGTTTTGTAGGGAGCCTGGTCCAGCAATCCGTCAAATGCGGAATACGATTTATCCGCATTATTACAGGCAATGGCCAAAAACAAAATCGAAACGAACAACCAATTTTTAATTTTCATGGAAACCAGGGGTTAAAAGCTGAGCTATGACAAAGTGCTGACAAATCAACCGCCTTACAAAAATAACTTCGCAGCCGCTTATTAAACGGCAAAACATGAAAAAACTTGTTTCTGGTATCGTATTCCTCGTGGTTTTAGTTGTAGTCTGGTCATTCATCAACAGTAATAAACCAATGCTGGTGGCTGGTAACGCATCCAATGCGGATCAGATAAACCTGTCCGTCAAAAACAGCGCTTCCTCCCCATCATCTGCACCGGATACAGTGCAGTATCCCGAGGAAGAACATTTCAAAAATGTACAGCAGCTCACCTTCGGTGGTGATAATGCTGAAGCCTATTGGAGTTACGACAGCAAATGGCTGGTGTTCCAGAAGACCCACGCGAAGGAAGGAATTCCCTGCGACCAGATCTATATTGGTAAAGTGCCTGAAAAGATGGGCGATAAGTTTGAATACAAACTGGTCAGCACCGGTAAGGGTCGCACCACCTGTCCGTTTTTTACAAAAGATGGCAAACATGTTATTTATGCCAGCACCCATCTGGGTTCGGCTGATTGCCCGCCAACACCTGATCGTGCGAAGTATGGCAACAAATATATCTGGCCATTGTATGAAAGCTATGATATATTCATGGCTGATCTCGATGGAAAGATTGTAAAACAACTTACCTCCTCCAAAGGATATGATGCTGAAGCAACATTGAGTCCCGATGGTAAACAAATGATCTATACAAGTGATAAGGACGGTGATATTGACCTGTACATAATGGATCTTGTTTCAGGCAGGGAAAAAAAGGTAACCAATACAACCGGTTATGATGGTGGCGCCTGGTTTAGTCCCGATGGTAAAAAAATCATCTGGAGAGCATCCCGTCCAAAGGGCGACAGTGCAGTGAAAGAATACAAAGCACTGCTGGCTGAACACCTGGTGGCACCCACCAATATGGAAGTATGGGTGGCAAATATTGATGGTTCAAATGCACACCAGGTAACAAAGTTTGGTCAGGCCAACTGGGCACCGGCGTTTTTACCCGATAACAAGACCATTATTTTTGCATCTAATCATGAGTATAAACGTGGTTTTCCCTTTAACCTGTATACAATTAATGAGGATGGGACCGGACTCCATAAGATCAGCCGTGATAAAGGGTTTGACGCATTCCCCATGTTTTCACCTGATGGAAAGAAACTGGTATTCTGCAGTAACAGGAATAATGGGGGTACCAGGGATACAAATATTTTTGTGGCTGATTGGAACGAGTAACCGGAACCGGTCACAAAAAACTGTAGTTTTGCCCGCATAAATCAACTGCCATGCAAACCGGAATGCTCCACCTGCACAATATCCTTCGCTGGATTATCCTGATCCTGTTACTCCTTTCCCTGATTAAGGCATTTTCCGGCTGGCAATCAAGAAAAATGTTCACTGCCGGTGACAAGCGGGTATGGTTGTTTACACTGATCTTCACCCATATTAACCTGGTGGTTGGATTATATCTGCTGTTCCTTGGACGTTTTGGTATCCTCAATACCACACTGCCTCCGGGAACCAGTGTGATGAAGAACAGCAGTCTTCGTTTTTTCTGGGTAGAACATCCATTGCTGATGCTGATCTCGGTAATCCTGATCACCCTTGGTTATGGCATGTCAAAGAAGCCGGTTCAGGATTCCATCAAGTTCAAAAAGGCTTTCTGGTTTTTCCTCATTGCGCTGATCCTGATCCTTGCCGCAATACCATGGCCAGGTCGCGAGGTTGCGAGGCCATTATTTCCCGGAATGTAATTATTAAAAATTGCTAACGCAGGTCAGGCGTTTAACACCTGTGCTACCCTGGTCATTTCTTCAACGTTGCCCACACTCAATCGCAGCCAGCTGCTGTTTGGTTCAAATGTCCTTGCGCCAATAATCTGGTTGGTCTCCAGGATCTTTGTTACATCCTTGCCCGAGCCTGCCGGATCGAAGTACACAAAACTTGTATGGGAGGGAATGTATTTAATACCTTTTTTAGTCAGCACATCGGTAAAGATCTTTCGTGCTATCTGATTCTGGGTCTTACAGTAGGTGATGAACTCATTATCCTGCACTACTGCCACAGCACCAGCCAATGAAACCGCGCTTGCACCTGCATTTGCCCAGGGTTGCATATCATTCAGTTGTTTTACCGTTGATGGGTGGGCAAGGCCAAAACCTACACGTGCACCGGCCATACCATAAACTTTGGAGAAGGTTTTTGCCACCACCAGGTTCGGGTAATCGTTCACCAGCCGGGCCATGGAAGGTTCGTCGCTGAATTCCGTATAGGCTTCATCCAGCAGGATGATGATCCGGGAGGGCACCTGTTTAATAAATGCCTCGAGTTCGGCAGCGGGGATAATGGTACCTGTCGGGTTATTGGGATTGCAGATATAGATCAGTTGGGTATTGGTATCGATCTGGTCCTTCATTTTTTGCAGGTCAGTCACTTTATTGTTATCCAGTGCCACCAGTTTGATATCGAGTCCCGCTTTTTTAGCGGCAGGAATCCACAAACGGAATGTTGGATCAGGCGCAATGGCATTACCTTTTTTTAGCGCAGCGTAGGTGGATACCACACCCAGCAGTTCGGATGAACCAGCACCAATGATCACGTTTTCTTTTTTAAGGTTGAACTGGGCACCGATCTTTTCCTGTAACCGGGCTGTTACTTCCCAGGGATAACGGTTGGAACCGTTAACGGCGTCCATCATCGCTTTTTTTGCCAGTGAAGAGGGTCCGTGCGGGTTTTCGTTTGAACTAAGTTTGATATAATCCGTAAAACCATACATCGCGGCGGTTTCTTCTGCTTCGCGGGCAAAAAGGTCACGGCTGAAGGTAAATGCAGCAATTGCGATAGCCGATCTTTTGATGAGGTGACGTCTCTTCATGATGTTTGATTTTGGTTTTGGTAAGGTACAAAAAAAGACGATTCGTTTTTGCCGACTTACCGGAAAAGCCAACCCTTCCGGTTATACATACTATTTCTTTCCCAGCTCGATTACTTTACAGTCCTTCATATTACTGCCGTCTACCACAAAGGTGATGAGGGTCCTGACCTTATGCCAGCCGTGTTTTCCGGCCGCACCCGGATTCATATGCAGGCATTCAATTGCCGGGTCGTAGATCACTTTTAAAATATGCGAATGTCCGCTGATAAATAAATTGGGTTTGTGGAGGGCGAGTTCTTTCCTGGTTTCCGGATTGTATTTCGGAGGAGCGCCGCCGATATGACGCATCATTACTTTCACGTCTTCGCAGAAGAAAACCAGTTGTTCGGGAAATTCACTGCGGATATCTTTTCCGTCAATATTTCCATAAACCCCTTTTAATGGTTTCATTAAACGCAGGGCATCTGCGATTGCTGCATTCCCGAAATCGCCTGCATGCCAGATCTCGTCGCAGTCGTTAAAAAACCGGGAAACTGTTTCATCCAGAAAGCCATGTGTATCCGAGATCAACCCGATCTTTTTCATATCCCAAAGTTAGGTTAACTTTAAAATACAACGGGTCGTTCATGGCAGGCAGGACAAATTATCATTCTATAATTCCAGGGCGTTTAATGAAAATTAAAAAGAAATATAATTTGCCCAACGGTTATCCGTTCCTGCCAACCCTGTTTCGTTCCAATGATTTCCTGGCCAATCCAATCAAATTCATTTCAAAAAGTATGGAGAAGTTTGGAAACACTTATACGGCTACATTGGGTCTCACCAAAAAAATAATCCTCACCCAGGATCCGGAGTTTATCAATTACATTTTAAAGGTCAACCATAAAAATTATCATAAGTCGCCCCTGGCCACCGAGCGTGCGGTCCAGTTCTTTGGCAATGGGTTGCTGTTTTCCAACGGCGATTACTGGCTTCGGCAGCGAAGGCTTGTGCAGCCTGCATTCCATAAGGAAAAACTCCAGGGACTTTTTGAAATTATCAACCGCACTATTGACGGGTTCCTTAAAACTTTTCCCACCGGAACGGTGGATGTGTATCCGTTGATCCATGAACTTTCTTTCAGCATCCTGATCCAGTCGCTTTTTGATATCCGGTTCTCCCCCGAGATTATTAAAGAGCTGGGTGAACATTTTACCGTGCTGCAGGAATTTTTAATGAAAGATGTAAACCGTCCCATCCAGCGATTGCTTTATCCGGTCAACGGTCACCGCCGTGCACATCTGAAAAAAGCGAAGAGGCTCAAACAGATTCTTTCCGATCTTATAACGGAACGTCGCAGAAGTAACGGGGAATATACCGACTTGCTGGATATGTTACTCAATACCCGGTATGAAGATAATGGGGAAACGATGTCGGACGACCAGGTCATTGATGAAGCTCTTATCCTGATATTTGCCGGTCACGAAACAACCGCCAATGCGTTAAGCTGGATTCTTTACCTGCTGGCCAATAATAAAACAGCACTCGAAAAACTACGGCTTGAAATCAGTTCAGGTACAAATGCTGATTTACTAAAAAACCCCTGGATCAATGCCGTTATCAATGAAGCCATGCGGATGTATCCGCCGGCATGGATGACCGAACGGGTGGCATTACAGGATGATCAGTTTGAAAATTATTCCTATCCAAAGGGAACCATCATCATTCCATTTTTTTATGGTTTACATCATAACAAAGAACGCTGGACAGAGGCGTCGGTATTCCGCCCCGAACGTTTTTTGGAAGATGAAAAACCAGGCAGATCGAAAAACTTTTTTCCGTTCGGTGCTGGTCCCCGGATGTGTATCGGCAACAATTTCGCGATGGCAGAGATGTCGTTCTTCCTGTATGCGTTCTTTAAAAAGTTTGATGTGAGTCCTGCGGGAAACGAACCTGAAATGCGGCCGCTGATTACACTGCGGCCCGACAAAGTAATCCTTAACATTTCCCGTACCTAACGCCCGTTAGGGAATAAAAAGAATCAGTACCTTGCCGTTACGATCTGCAAATTTTTATTTATGCCGCATTATTATACTTTAGGGACGATCCCCCATAAACGCCATACCCAGTTTCGCAAACCCGATGGTGGTCTTTATTCCGAACAGCTTTTTTCCACTGCAGGGTTCAGCAATGATTATTCATTGATGTACCATGTGCATCCGCCCACGCAGATTATCCGCACGGAGCCGCAATACAGCGTGGCACCGGTTATTGCAGAGGAGAAAATGCTAAAACACCGGAGTTTCGACGGGTTCAAAGTAAAACCCGCAAAGGATTTCCTGGAAAGCAGGGTGCCGGTGCTGGTCAACAATGATGTTCATATTGTACTGGCCGCACCGCAGGAAAGTATGACCAGTTATTTTTACAAGAACACCGATGCCGATGAACTCATTTTTGTGCATGAGGGGAAGGGGATATTGAGAACGATGTACGGCGAGTTGCCTTTTGATTACGGCGATTATCTTGTTGTTCCCCGGGGGACGATTTACCAGATCACCTTTGCTGATGCCAATAACCGGTTGTTTATAATTGAATCGTTCAGTCCTATCAGGTATCCCAACCGTTATAAAAGTAAGGAGGGGCAATTGCTGGAGCATTCGCCTTATTGCGAACGGGATATCCGGGGTCCGCAGAACCTGCCCACTTTCGATGAGAAAGGTGATTTCCTGATCCGCGCCAAGAAGCAGGGAATGTTATATGGCCTGCACTATGGCACACATCCGTTTGATGTGGTGGGCTGGGATGGCTGTTGTTATCCCTATGCGTTTTCCATCCATGATTTTGAACCCATCACCGGGCGGGTGCATCAGCCACCTCCGGTGCACCAGACTTTCGAAGCACGCAATTTTGTGGTTTGTTCCTTTGTGCCGAGGCTGTTTGATTATCATCCGCAGGCCATTCCCGCACCCTATAACCATAGCAATATTGATAGTGATGAACTCCTTTATTATGTAGATGGCGATTTTATGAGCAGGAAGAATGTAACGCGGGGCATGATGACCCTGCATCCTGCCGGAATCCCTCATGGTCCGCATCCGGGTGCGGTCCAGAAAAGCATCGGGGCAAAGGAAACGAAGGAGTTGGCGGTAATGGTAGATACCTTTCACCCGCTGATGCTTACCACACAGGCGATCGATATGGAGAATGAAGATTATGTAATGAGTTGGGCGGAGTGAATTGAAAATCACAATATTTGGAAGAGGATATCCTGAGGTACGAACGTTGAACATTACCGGCCAACCGGGGTAAAAAAGCGGAAAACAGGATCTGCCGTTGCGCCCGGAATGGTAAAAAAACTTTATATTCAACAGATAAAATCAAAGTCATATGCTCAAACTTGCTGAACTTAAATCCGGCGACATTGTTTCAATCAATGATGAAGGCGTTCAACGCGAAGGGGTAGTGGTGAAGACCAGTCCCCAGGAACACAAAGCCCTGATCAACAACGGCATCCAGGAATATTGGTTTGAACCCCAGCAACTCATGGCGCTTCCTTTGGATGATAACCAGTTATCCCGGCTTGGATTTGTAAAAGAAGAATATAATAATGGTGTGAAGTATAAAAAAGATTCGTTCAGGTTGGCCATCCACCACCCCAACGATTTCTCCACTGTGGAAATGTGGTGGCGGGAAGATAAACGCATCTTCAACCACAATATTGGCGTGCATACGCTCCAGAACCTGTTTCTGGACATGACCAAGGTACCCCTGGAGCTTTTATAAACCGGTCAGGATCAACAAGTTTGAAACCCCGACTGCTTCCCGGTCTGTTTACCCCCGAAAAAGAATTGGGGGTTATTTCTTTTTTACCCTTTATACTCCTATCTTTGCACCCCTAAATTTTATATGTCGAAACAAGCCTTAATTAAACAAGATGGGATCATTCTGGAAGCACTTTCGAACGCTATGTTCAAGGTGAAACTGGAAAACGGTCACGAAATACTGGCCACCATCTCGGGGAAAATGAGAATGCACTATATCCGCATTCTGCCGGGTGATAAAGTTGGGGTTGAATTATCGCCCTATGATTTGACAAGAGGGAGGATCAATTTCCGGTATAAGTAAGGATGGGACGCAGGTCCTAACCATGAAATAAAGAGTTAACTCAGGAAGTGCGGAAAGCATTAACTGAACCAGGAATAAAAAAACAATTGGTCATGAAAGTAAGAGCATCAATCAAAAAGCGTAGCGTGGACTGCAAAATTGTACGTCGCAAGGGCAGGCTTTATGTAATCAACAAAAAGAATCCCCGCTTCAAGCAAAGACAGGGATAAGACATCTGATTTGAAATTTAAAATTTAAGTTCTATATGGCTCGTATTGCCGGTGTTGATCTACCAAAAAATAAAAGAGGCGAAATCGGTCTGACCTATATCTATGGGATCGGTCCTTCAACCGCTAAATATATCCTGGACAAGAATAATATTGACAGGAGCAAACGCGTGAATGAATGGAACGATGAGGACCTCAACGCAATCCGTACCACGATCACCGAAGAGCTGAAGGTGGAAGGTCAGTTACGTTCTGAAGTTCAGACGAGCATCAAACGTTTGCTTGACATCGCCTGCTACCGCGGTCTGCGTCACCGTAAAGGTTTACCAGTTCGTGGCCAGCGTACCAAGACCAACAGCCGTACCCGTAAAGGTAAAAGGAAGACGGTTGCCGGTAAGAAGAAGGCAGCGAAGAAATAAGATAATAAGAGCTACGGTTCCGGTAAAGCTGGTGGGTAACCATTTGCAGCACCGGATCCGCAGTTTTTTTATATGCACCCTTGATACAGGATCAATTTCAGATACCCGGTGCAGGAGGAGGGTTGATCCGGTTCCAACGAAAGGCGGAACTCTTTTTTAAACATTATTAGATTACCTACAGATCTCAGACAATGGCAAAAGCACAACAGCAACAGGGCGGACAGAAGCAGTCTACCAAGAAGAGGATCGTTAAGGTAGATGCATATGGCGATGCCCATATCTCTGCTACGTTCAACAACATCATCATCAGCCTTACCAACAAAAGCGGACAGGTTATTTCCTGGAGCAGTGCTGGTAAAATGGGCTTTAAAGGCTCAAAGAAAAACACTCCTTACGCAGCCCAGATGGCTTCGGCAGATGCTGCAAAAGTAGCTGCTGATGCAGGTCTGAAACGTGTGGATGTATTTGTAAAAGGTCCGGGTTCGGGTCGTGAAGGAGCTATCCGCTCTTTATCACAATCCGGTATCGAGATCGTGATGATCAAGGATGTGACTCCGCTTCCACACAATGGTTGCCGTCCTCCCAAGAAAAGAAGGGTATAATCCGGAGCCGCAATGGCAGCAACGGAAGGATAGGACAGCGAGAGTGCTGTTCCTCTGACATATCGTTTCACATTGCCTCAACTGCTTCGGCAGGGAGGGCGGATGATGAAACAGCCACAATGGTTTCATTTTATTAAAGGGTACGCGATTGATTTTTTTAAAGCTTTTTACTGATCGTCGTACCGGATTCTAAAAAAGCTTAAATGAAAGTAATATTATGGCACGTTACACTGGTCCAAAGACCAAAATCTCCCGCATTTTCGGAGAGCCTATTTTAGGAAATGGTAAATGGTTGGGTAAAAACAGTAACCCTCCCGGTCAGCATGGTGAAAAGCGCAAGCGTAAGACTCTTGGTGAGTACGCCCTGCAGCTTCGTGAAAAGCAGAAAGCCAAGTATACCTATGGTATTCTTGAGAAACAATTCCGCAAAACATTTGAAGAAGCAGCTCGTATCAAGGGTGTTACCGGTGAAAACCTGATCAAATTGCTGGAAGCACGTCTGGATAATTCGGTTTTCCGCATGGGTATCGCTCCAAGCCGCCCCGCTGCCCGTCAGCTCGTAAGCCACAAACACGTAGAAGTTAACGGCCAGGTAGTAAACGTACCTTCTTATCAACTGAAGGCAGGTGATGTTATTACCATAAAGGAAGGAAGCAGGACCAAGGAGTCGATCACATCGACTGTACGTCCCAAGAATCCAAAGTTTGGCTGGCTCGATTTCAACGAGACTGAATTGAAGGGTACTTTTATCACTTATCCTGAAAGGGAAAGTGTTCCGGAAAACATTAAGGAGCAGCTGATTGTCGAGTTATATTCCAAGTAATTTGACCGGCTGGCCGTTTTGGTCAGCCTTTCGATTATTGATCTTCCGTTGGTTTTCACCTGCGGAATAATCAGAACCAGCTGTTTCATGACCATCGTTAAAAATCTAAAATAAAAATATGGCAATCCTGAATTTCCAAAAACCTGATAAGATCATCTTACAAAAGGCAACGGATTTTGAAGCTCAGTTCGAGTTCAAACCACTGGAGCCTGGATATGGTGTAACCATCGGAAATGCGCTTCGCCGCGTATTGCTGAACTCCCTGGAGGGTTATGCTATCATCGGTGTAAAGATCGAAGGGGTTGAACATGAGTTTGCGACCATGAAGGGAGTAAGTGAAGATGTGGTGGAAATTTTCCTTAACCTGAAGCAAGTTCGTTTCAAAAAGACCGTAGAACATGAAGTGGCGAATGAGAAGATCATTCTGTCGCTCAAAAATAAAACTGAATTCACTGCAGGAATGATTGGCGAAGCCACTCATTCTTTCCAGATCATGAACCCGGGTCTGCTTATCTGTACGCTTGATTCATCTGCAAAGATGGAAGTTGAGCTGACAATCGGTAAAGGCCGTGGTTATGTTCCCGCAGAAGATAACAAACCAAAGGACGCTCCGCTTGGATACATTCCGATCGATGCTATTTATACCCCCATCAAGAACGTGAAATACACGATCGAGAATACACGGGTTGAGCAGCGTACGGATTTCGAAAAGCTGATCATGGAAGTTTCTACCGATGGTACCATCCATCCGGAAGAAGCGGTGAAGCAGGCTTCACGTATCCTGATCCAGCACCTGATGATCATCACTGATGAGAACATCACTTTCGATAACAAGGAAGAAAAGAAGGAAGACCTGGTAGACGAACAGACCCTGCAACTGCGCAAGGTGCTGAAGACTCCGCTGGAGGACCTGGACCTGTCGGTTCGTGCATTCAATTGCCTGAAAGCAGCGAAGATCAATTCACTCAGCGAGCTTGTTCAGTATGAGCAGGAAGACCTGATGAAGTTCCGCAACTTCGGACAGAAATCACTTGCTGAAATCGAGCAGGTGCTGACTGAAAGAGGATTGAGTTTTGGAATGGATCTGCTGAAGATGGGAGTTGATAAGGACGAATTATAGAATGTCTTTAATGCCATGTGCCGGTTGGTACATGGCTTTTTTTATAATGTAGGTTGTAATTCCTGACACGGTACAACCGAAATTTTTAACCGGGACTGGTTGCGAGACCGTCCTCAAATTTACAGTCATGCGTCACGGAGACAAGATCAAGAATTTAAGCAGAACCAAGGCACACCGCGAAGCCTTGCTGAGTAACCTGGCCAGCCAGCTTATCCAGTACAAGCGTATCACTACCACCGTTGCAAAGGCGAAAGCCCTGCGCGTATATGTAGAACCCCTGATCACCAAGAGTAAGGAGAACACAACCCATCAGCGTCGTGTGGTATTCAGTTACCTGCAGGACAAGGAAGCCATCAAGGAATTGTTTGGTGCCGTTGCTGAAAAAGTTGCTGGTCGCCCGGGTGGTTATACCCGCATCATCAAACTCGGCGCACGTCCTGGTGACAACGCTGAAACTGCGATGATTGAACTGGTTGATTTCAACGAGATCTACGGTAAGGGTAAAGGTGAAGCCAAGGAAGCTGCCAAGAAAACCCGTCGTAGCCGTGGAACAGGAGCCAAAAAAACGGAAACTGCAACTGCAGCGGAAGTTACACCGGCAACTGAAACCCCTGCTGCTGAGTAAGGATTACTTTTTAGATTTGCTATACACGCGACCCCGGTTTTTACCGGGGTCGTTTTTGTTTTGGGGTGACTGTGTGATGTGTATAGAACAATTACGGGAAGCTTTGGTGTTCCATTCTCGCTGTCTTATCGTTGGTTTTTCTGTCCAGGAAAGGTGACTATCGATGCATGACTAATAGTATCTTTAGTGAAGCAGGTTCAAATTGAATCCCGGGTTGAGAGATCATTGCGGCTGCTGATAACGTCCACTTCCTTTTCAAACATTTCTTCCGATGAAAGTCCGGATAAATGCAGGGCCTGGTCACACTAAGATTACGAATGCTGAAAGCCATTATGAATAAAAAATCAACAATCAACCGGAGAAGTTTTTTGCTTCAGTCCGCGGTACTGCTTCCAGGCGCCTTTCTGGCCAGGGACTTTGTCCTTCAATCAAATGCTTCAAAGTATAAAATGGGTCTGCAGCTGTTTTCAATCCGGGAGCCGCTGTCGAAGGATGTAACCGGTACGGTAAAAAAAATAGCCGCTGTTGGTTATGAAGATTGTGAAACCTATGGTTATGATCCTGTAAAAGGCAGTTACTATGGATTGAAGGCCGCTGATTTTAAAAAGCTGCTGGAAGATAACGGGATGATCAGCACCAGTGGCCATTACGATTTCAGCAGTTTGTTTGACAAATCTCCGGACGACATGCTGCAATTTGTTGACCAATGTATAAAAGGTGCCCATTCCCTGGATCAGAAATATATTACCTGGCCATGGCTGGATCCGAAGTTTCGGACAATCGGTCATTTCCACCAGCTCACTGAAAAATTAAATAGAATTGGCGAGCGGGTGAATAAGGCAGGACTGGGCTTTGCCTATCACAATCATGATTTTGAATTCATTGATTTTAATGGGGAGAATGGTTACGAGATCATCATGCGGGATACAGATCCTTCACAGGTCAAACTCCAGATGGACATTTACTGGGTAATGCATTCATCCAAACTGAGTCCGGCAGAACTGTTTGCCAGACAACCAGGACGTTTTGTGATGTGGCATATAAAAGATATGGATAAGATCACGCGCGACTATTCGGAACTGGGTAATGGTTCAATTGATTTTACGGTTATTTTACCTGAAGCTCCACGTGCAGGGCTGCAATATTATTATATTGAACAGGGTGGTAATTTCGCGAAAGACCCAATGCAAAGTATAACTGACAGCGCTGTGTATTTTAAAGCGAATCTGGAGAAGTTTTTGAAGTAGGTTACTTTCGAAAGTATGTATCTGTTTGAAGGAGCCGCTATTGGCATTAAAGGATTAAATTTTTACTCCGGTAATTTGTTATACAGGTAAGGTTTCAAGGAAGCATACATCTCACTTAACCAATCCGGACGGTTTGTCTTCGGAACAATTTTTATAACCTGCGTGATATTATCATTTCCCTTCGTCGTTTTTTCAATACCGGTCAACTGACGGATTGATGTTGCATCCGTGATGACCTCCAGACAAGCCAGCGAGTTGATTTTATCAAATAGATGGATTGCTTCGTAATTATAAAGCGAGTTGTTAAAAAGAATTTTTGTCTTACTTTTTATTTTCTCTGCTGCTATCCCAATCGCCTGATCGTAGCGCTCCCGGGTGGTTTCTGTGTACTGGGCAGAAGTTTTATTACTCATCGCAAAAAGAAGGGCAATAGTTAATAGGGATTTCATGGTAGTAAGTTTAATCTCTCGAAAGCTATGAAGTCCGGTCACCCGGAAAAATTCTCCTTTTTGAATATACTGAATTATTTCAGAAAAGTCACCTTGTATCAATTCCGAACAGCCATCTGTCCGGTATTGAACGGCCCCGTATCCCAGAACCCCCGTTTTCAGCCTTTAAACCGAATGGCACGCCTTTGGTTCCTCCCGACCCGGATCGTAATCAAATTCCATTCAGCTTCAACCCAATCAGCACCATGATTCGTCATTTTTTCCAGATCGCCTGGCGCAACCTTGTAAAACGGAAATTTTACAGCCTGATCAATATTGCAGGTCTCGCCATCGGAATGGCCTGTTGTGTGCTGATTACTATATACGTGCGGCGCGAACTTTCCTACGATCAGTACCATACCAAGGGCGATCGCATTGTCAGGGTGCTGCAGACATTCCGCAGCGTACCCGAAGGTGAAACCTTACCACCTCCGGCGCCATCCGATTTCCAGGTATGGGGTTCTGCCCCGGTTGGGCCCGCACTCCAGGCCGACTATCCTGAAGTGGAAAAAGTAGTGCAGTTTATGAGTCCGGTCAGCCTGTTACTTGAAAAAGGTGATAAGCGGTTTCAGCAGGATAACCTGCTCTTTATGGATTCAACTGCATTTGATGTGTTTACCTGGAAAATGCTTTCCGGGGATCCGCATACCGCATTAACAGCACCCAACAGCATTGTGCTGACCCGGACAATTGCCGAAAAATACTTTGGTAAGGAAGAAGCCGTAGGCCAGACAATACGCGTAAATAACCGCGACAACTTACTGGTCACCGGTGTTATCGAAGACGTGCCGGCCAATTCCCAGTTTACTTTCAACGGATTGATCTCGATGTCTACCATGAGGAGTCAACGTGCCGAGATTTTTGATTACTGGGGTTATGTTGATTTTTATACGTACCTGTTATTAAAGGATGGAGCTAATATAGAATCCATGCAGGCAAAGGCTCCCGATTTTCTCAAACGGTATAATAAGGACGATAAAGGATACACGATCGCATTTGAAAAAATGAAGGATGCCTATCTTCATTCGGCTGCGACCAGACAACCAGGTGCCACTGGCAACCTGCTGAATGTATACCTGTTCACCTGTATCGCTGTTTTTATCCTGCTCATTGCCTGTATTAATTTCATGAACCTATCCACTGCAAGATCACTGGAAAGGGCAAAAGAAATAGGAGTCCGTAAGGTACTGGGAGTACGGCCTTCTGGACTGCGCTGGCAGTTCCTGGCTGAATCAGTATTGCTGACCATGGCGGCCGCCGTGTTTGCAGTGGCACTTGCACAATTGGCAATCCCATTGATCGGAAAATTATCAGGCAAGGATTTTTCCGATACCAATTTATTTACACCATTCCTGCTCTCCTGCATGGTGCTCTTCGCGGTTATTGTAGGATTACTGGCCGGCATTTATCCGGCCTGGGTACTCTCCAGTTTCAAAGCAATAGCTGTGCTGAAGGGAAAATTCAATCCTTCGGGAGAAGGTATTTCACTTCGTAAAGCACTTGTCGTTTTCCAGTTTACCTTATCCGTTGCGTTGATTGCAGGAACCACAATTGTTTATACACAGTTAAAATACCTGAACCGTCACGACCTCGGATTCAAGAAAGACCAGATGGTAATCCTGAACTTTGAAGGCGATGAAAAAGTGCAGAATAATATTGAATCAATTAAAAGAGCCATTGCAGACCAGCAGGGAGTGGTGGCAGTGGCTGCATCCCGTGCGGTGCCTGGTGAGTTTTTACCCAATGCCGGTACAGATATGCAGGCACCCCAGGGGCAAATGGAAAACCGGATACCCTTTATTTATGAAATAGATTTTGATTTTATTTCCACCTATCATATTCCGGTGATTGCGGGCCGGGTTTATTCACGATCCTTTACAACCGACAGTGCAGAAGCGATGGTGATTAATGAGTCGGCTGCCAAGCTCTATGGTTATACAAAGTCGGCCGATGCGGTCGGTAAAAAGTTTTCCCAATGGGGCAGGAATGGAACGGTTATCGGAGTGGTAAAGGATTTTAATTTCCGATCGCTGCACCAGGCCGTGGAGCCACTGACATTACGGTATAGTTACCCTTATAGCCTTAACCGGATTTCTGTTTCCATCAGTGGAGAAAATATACCGGCAACAATTGCCGGTCTGAAGAAAACATGGAGTGAGATGGTTCCGCATCGTCCGTTTCTTTATCATTTCCTTGATGAATCGTTCAGTACACAGTACGAGGCCGACCAGCATTTTGGAAACCTGTTCACTTTATTTTCCTGCCTGGCCATTTGTATTGCCTGTCTTGGTTTGTTCGGGCTCTCCACTTTTATGGCTCAACAGCGCGTAAAAGAAATAGGCATCCGGAAAGTATTGGGTTCATCTGTAAGCGGGATCGTGTTGTTACTTTCAAAGGATTTTCTCAAACTGATCCTGGTCGCAATTATTATTGCTATCCCACTTTGCTGGTGGGCAATGAATAGCTGGCTGCAGGGATTTGCATACCGGATCACGATCGGACCATCTGTATTTATTGAAGCAGGAACGATTGCATTTGTGATTGCGCTTGTTACAATTGCCTGGCAGTCGGTCAAGGCAGCAATGAGTGATCCGATAACGTCGATCAGGAATGAATAATATTAGCAGGGTTATTATTTCCTGATGGTCGTTACCAGTATGCCGGATCTGCTTAAAACCCGGCCGACGGGCTGGTTCGGCCGTCTGATCTCACGAAAAAGCGATATATCGTGATCAATCGATACCAGGCCGTTGTTAATTCGCAGGTTATCAATTATCTACCTGTTGGCAGGTTAATTGTCTGTTGAAGCCATAACCAACTGTTAATGGCAAGCCCCGATCAAGATACACCACCGGTCCTGAAGGCAGTCAGGAAAAGACATTCGTTCATTATGCGATGGACCCATTGGGTAAACTTCCCGATCCTGGCGATTATGATCTGGAGTGGACTGCTTATCTATTGGGCCAATAGTGTGTATACCATTACGATTTTCGGACTCCGGATTTTTCCTTTCTTTCCACAGGGGTTCTTCGATTCGCTGCATATTCCTTACCGTCTGGCCGAAGGCATGTCGATCCATTTTTTATTCATGTGGTTTTTTGCCATCAACGGAGCGCTGTATGTTTTGTATACGATTTTTTCCGGTGAATGGCGGCAACTGGTTCCCAACAGGCGATCCTTTCGCGAAGCCTGGCAGGTGTTACTGCACGATCTTCATATCAGGCGTATAATGCCGCCGCAGGATAAATATAATGCGGCGCAGCGGATTGCCTACACCTGTTTAGTATTAATGGGTGCGGGTTCGCTGATCACGGGACTGGCTATTTATAAACCCGTTCAGTTTAGCTGGCTCACAGCACTCTGCGGCGGATACAATTTAGCAAGGGCGGAACATTTTATACTCACCATTGGTTATATGGTCTTCTTTGTAATCCATGTGGTGCAGGTGTTACTTGCCGGATGGAATAAGTTTAGATCTGCAGTGGCGGGATTTGAAGTGTTACCGGAAAAAGAAGAAGCCGGAATTGAACTGGAAAAATCTGCGGTGAGTCAGACCAGGGCTGTTAATGTACTGACAAATCCCGCTGACCCGGCAACAACTGGTGCAATCACTACGCTCAATGGTGCTAAGGCAAACGAAACTGCGGAATCTGTAATTGAACATTCGGATAGGTCACCGGGTACAGAAGAACCTGAATCCGGACGAACCGGCAAAACACCGGTCACAAAAGAATTGGAAACCGGACGAAACAAAGGACCAGTCACAAATGAACCTGAGTCCGGACGAAACGATGGACCAGTCACAAAAGAATCTGAATCCGGAAGAGTCCACAAAACACCAGTCAAACTGGTTCCCGAGCAGGTCGTTAACCGACGCACGGTTCTTTCCTTTATTGGTTTTATTACATTGGGTATTGTGGTGAACAGATCGTGGAAATGGTTAAACAATTCACCTGTTGAACCAGAAGGTGTCACCGGTGGTGCAAGGGTTCCGTTGCGGAGGGCAATGGAGCAGAATGAGCGGATCTTCCAGGAAACATTCAGCAATAAACATCTTGTGAAAACCTATCCCAAATCTATGGCTGCAAAAAATGTGCGGGTGAACAGTAATATCGGTATGATGGATCCCAATTATGATATCAGCACCTGGTCGCTGGTAGTGGCCCGTCTCGATGGCTCGCAGCTGAAAATAAGTATGGAGCAGTTGATGGAATTACCCGAGACCGAAATAGTTTTTGATTTTAAATGTGTGGAGGGCTGGGACCAGATTTCCTGGTGGGGTGGCGTAAAGTTCAGTGATTTTATTGAGCGTTTCGGATTGCAGGAGGAGGCGAAATTAAATTATGTGGGACTCGCCACTCCCGACCAGGGTTATTATGTTGGGTTGGAACGTGAGGCGGCACTGCATCCGCAGACTATACTAGCCTATCATGTAAATGGTGAAATGCTTCCCTATGAACACGGTTCGCCGTTGAGGCTGATTATTCCGGTGAAATACGGGATCAAGAATATTAAGAGGATCGGATCAATGGTATTCAGTAATAACCGGCCGCCGGATTTCTGGGCAGAGAACGGGTATGATTATTATTCCGGGCTTTAATAATCCGGAGATTGTTAAACCTGTACCTGCTTCGCTTTGTTGATTGTTAAATCAGTAGCAGCTTCACTTCGTTGGCTGTTAAGCCAGCACCAGCTTCACTTCGTTGGTTGTTAAACCAGCACCAGCTTCACTTCTACATTGCCTTTAATCGCCAGTGAGTAAGGACATTTTTTATGCGCTTTCTCCATCAGTTCTTTTGCAAGCAGCCGGTCAATTAAAGGAATGGCGACTGCGAGTGTTACGGCCAATGTATATTTTCCGTCATCCGATTTATCGAGACTCACCGAAGCTTTCACAGAGGTTTCGATCGGGCCTACCTTATCTGTCCGGATTATACTCTGCAACGCACTGTCGAAGCAGGCCGAGTAGGCAGCGGCGAACAGTAATTCAGGGTTCACGAATTTATTGTCAGGGTCTGTGGTGGATCCGGGTGGCCGCAGATCCAGTTCGAAATTTCCATCGTCTGAGCGTACACGTCCGTTGCGTCCGCCGAAGGAGGTAACATTTGCGGTATAAAGTCTGGCCATATTCTTTGTTTAAATTTTTACTCCCGGTTAAATGGATTGTGGTTATTCCCGATAAGTGGTCTAATTGAAGATAAAGTTCGGAAAAATATTATCGAACTGTATATATCGAAGAAATCCAGGCGCAGGGAAATTCCCGGTCAGGGTGATAATTTTGGGAATTCAGGGAAATTGAAAACCGACTCGATGAAATGCTCATTGAAGATGGTTCACCTGTGGATCTTGTCCACTATGTAAAGTCACATCCCGGCTGTTTTGATTGTTAGGATAATTGAACGATTTCTTCTCGTCCTTGTCAGGCGGGCAGAATGATAAAAACGACCCCTCACGGTAAATTTTCACACCCGCCCGTTCGATTATCGCAAGTGCTTCCTCCATCGGAGCCTGGGAACAAATTACGGTCCTCACCTTCAGGTCTTCAGGAATACAGTTCAATGATGAGAACTGCAACCCATACCACCGACTCATATCCTGCACAAACCTGCGTAGCGGCACTCCATTATATAAGCGATTAGACCTGATCCAGGTTAATGCCTGTGCAATGTCCAGGTGTTTATTAAAAATAACCGTATCCCGGACGGGCTTGCCCTCTGGGCGGATATTCGCGATTATGCCATTGTCGCCGCAACTCACAAGTGATATGGCTCGCAGGTCGTTGCTGTCGGCGACCTGTAGAGAACCCGCCACCAGTACGACATTGGTGTAACCTGAAGATGAAGAAATATTGATTTCAGCATGTTCCGCTTCAATACGGGCATTCCAGGTCTTAAACACAGTTTTATTTCCAGAAACGCCAGGAATCTGAACGTACGCCTCGCCACCGATCTGTACCGTATTGTCGTTTTTGTTAACAGTCAGCGATAAAAATGACATTGCGTTCAGGCGTACCTCCGTTCCATCCGGTAACAGAACCATATATTGCTGTCGCGGACCAGTGGATACCTGGACCTCCTGCAATACCCCATTACTATATGATTTGTTTGGTCCCGTCTTTCGCAGTTCCAACACTCCGGGGGTGTTCTGTAAGATTTCAAAATCATTTATCCGGGTCACAATTCCTGTGACACTACTGTCGATCAACACCGGTTTGTTATCACCGACCAGCAGATTACACGAGTAATACCTTGTCCGGATATCGCCGTCATACGTACATTCATTTGAGCCCAATGTATTATCAGGATGGTAATTTTTCAGGAAGAAAATGCCGGGAAATATCAGGAGAAACACCGAAGCTGCAATGGCCAACGACAAGCGTAAATTCCTGATACGTCCTTGTTTTAGGCTCTTTTCAATTACCGACTGGGCAATGGGAAGTCCGATCATCAATTGTTCAGTTGTCAGCGTACTATTAATTTCACGAATGTTGTCAGCCATCAGTTCCAGGATTTCTTCTTCGGTGTAAATTTTACAGATCAGGCTAAACATCGCCATTTCCGATGGGGTGGCAGAACCATCTGAGTATTTGCGTAAAATCATTTTTACATACTGAAGTTGATGGATCATTTTTTTTCAATTTAAAGATCAGAACATGATCGTTTTTAAAAAACCGGATAAAGCTGTACGGATTTTCTTCAGTCCGTTGGCGAGCTGATTACGGACGGTGCTTTCGGAAATATTCAACCTTTCTGCAATGGCCCTGGTGTTCCACCCATAACGGATACTTAAACCAAACACTTCTTTCTCCCTTGGAGTGAGTTTTTCTGCGGCGAGTGATATAAACCTTTCCAGGTCGTTATAATCAATGTCGGCCGAGATATCTGTTTTGGCCGGCAGCTGATAAGCCTTTTCCAAATCAGTCAGGTGTCTTCCTTTGTAAGTCCTTAGTTTATTCAATGTTTTATTTCTTGTCACTTTTACCATCCATGTATATGGATTGTTTAAAGCCGAAACAAATTTTCGTTTCTCCCAGAGTGTTTGCATAAGATCAAGAAAGATTTCTTCAATCAACACATGATCCCGTGTATATATGGCTATCAGCCGGGTCAGGCTTTTTTTATAAAGCACGATGAGTCCGCCGAGAGCCTCCTGGGAATCCTCGCCAAGTTGTTTAATAAGTGTGGCCGCCGTATAAGTGTCCTTATCGTACATAACCGATGATTAAAGCTGAATGAACTGAAGTATGGCTATCCAAAAAATCATTCAGTGTAATGCATTAAAAAAAAATAGTAAAAAAAATTCTGGAAACGATAGACGGATTTTCTCGTTTCGGTGTGTATACTTAAGGGAGGGCTTGTAGGGAGTAGGAATTGACTGTTCCTCTAAGTTACAACCTCCGGATAAAAAAAAGTAATTGCTTTAAAAAAAACAGTGGTCTGACTATACGACCAGTGAAGGGGATACATTACCCTAAAACCACCGGAATGAATTTCAATTTTATACACATTTAAAACTTAGAAAAAATGATGAACAAATTTAAACTACCTGTATTTGCCATTACAGTCGCAATGGCAATCGCATTCACCATAAGTGCATTCATTGGAAAATCCTCTGCGAAAGAAAACACCGACCCGGGGCAACTACCTGTTTCCACTTATTTTCGGTTTATGGGAACGCCCGGACAGGAGGATGATGAAACAAAATGGTCTGAAATCACACAGGGAGAATACGATGAGCTTTCCCAGTGTAGTAATTTAAACGATGGTTGCCGGTTGATAACAGAGAAAACCCAACTGGTTGCGTCAGCTCTCCGTCCTCAGCTGGTAGAGGTTACTATCTCGGGGGCGCATAAAAATCCGAAAACCTCGGCGTTGAGCGGAGTAACGGCAGTGGGTAACAAGAATCCGTGAAAAATAAGCCGTGACCTGCTTTCGCGACCAGTCACGGCTTTTATTCTTACCTGGGATTTTGGGGAATACCCGTCAACAAAATGATGTCCTGCGGTAATGGAAGCGCATAGCGGTTTTCATTTGGAAGCAATGTAAAAACAGTCGAACCTACCGTTCTTGACAACACTATCCCTGCACCTTCTTTATTCAATCGTTTGATATCCATCCAGCGCAGGCCACGCGAGTACAATTCTTTTCTCCGTTCCAGCAAAATTATAACAAGTGCCTCTGCTGCTGTTGATGCAGATAGTTCCACAAACGTTCCGGTTATATATCTCATTCGCAAAAGATTATTTATGTCGTCCATAGCTTCGGTTATGCGACCAGCCCTGGCATTACATTCAGCGCGGGTAAGAATCATTTCATCCGTTGCCAGACCAGTAAACGTAACGCCATAAGTGCCGGAGTAAGGTCCTTTGAACTGGTAACCATCCGGCCTTGTCCGGAAGAAAACAGGTTTCCGTAAGTCATTGGGATGGTAGGTAGCCAGGAGAACAGAGTCGACCCTCATTGTTGTGCCGGGGCCATAATGATTCAGTCCAACCTGCTGGTTCATGATCACTTCTTTATTTAAGACGGCTCTTCCAAAGGGATAAATAGTAAGAATATCGGTGGAGTTATAATCTACCAGTTCGTCACCAACTGAAAGGCAAAGCCCTGCATACTTTAAGCAGCTGTCATAAATTCTCATTGAGAGATAAGTTCTTGCCAGTAGACCGAAGGCAGCCTGCCGGGACGGCCTCATCACATGTACCGGTTTTTCCGGAAGTAATGGAATGGAAACCATCAGGTCGCCGATAATTTTAGAATAAGTATCAGCTACTGTTGCCCGTTCAACATCCTGGTTGAAGTCGGAGCTGGTTCGCAGTGAAATTCCGGGATCCTGTGCAGCTGTTTCCTTGTCATAGGTTTTTGAAAAGGTCCAGGCAGCTTTCAGGAATGAAATGCAACGGTAAACAAGTGCCGATCCTTTTACATTGTCCCATTGACTGCTGTTTTCCCGGGTTCTTTCAATATTGTTTAACCCGTCCAGTACCACATTTGAATAATAGACTCCCTCATAAAGCAAGGACCAGTCGTTGGAATAATTGTACGTATAATTCTCCCAGATATAGGCATTCCGCTGGTTCGGTGAGAAGCTTTGGTAAATAGCATCGGTCGCGAAGTATTCATCGGAGGAAAGGACATCATAGGTAGGCGCTTTTTTGTTCATCACATTGGCATTATCAAGCAGGCCCTGCAGGTCGGATACGGTAGAAGGTACCCGGATCCGTTTATCCGGCCGGAGATCAAGATATTTTTTGCAGGAGGTAGACAGCGTAACGAAGAGGAGTAGTGCAAAAACGAGAAGGAGTTTATACTTACGCATATAAATAGTTTTTTTTGATTAGAATGAAGCTTTAAATCCGATTGCATAGGTTTTCTGTGGTTGCAGGTCAGCAGGTGAATCCGGATCAAGACCGTGTTTGTTGGCTTTCCAGATCAGACCCAGGTTGGAGGCATTCAGATAAAATGTAAAGGATGAAGTCTTCCCTTTGGAAAGAGGCATTTCCCGGTCGTAACTAAGGTTAACGAACTGCAGCCGGATATGACTTCCATTACTGACCGTGGGTTCGGAAAGCGCATAGAAATTATCACGGTTGTAGTCTGTGGGATAAACAAAGGAAGGGATAGTTGTACGGTCCTCATCACCGGGTTGTTGCCAACGTTCTGCATAGTCGCTATGCCCGATCCCTGCGTCGACCAGTTGCGAATAAGATATGCTGGTGCGTCTGAAAAAATAATCCAGTTTATAGGTAATATTAACGGTCAGCGAAAGTCCTTTAAAAGAAAAGTTATTTCCCAGTGCTCCGAAAAACTTCGGGGTGGAGGGGCCGTGATAGGTCAGGCTATCGGGACTGGTTGCCCCGTTAATGATAGCATAATAGTCGTTCGATGGTTGTTTGTTGACTAGGCCACGCGGGTCGCCGGTCAACGGATCGAGTCCAGCCCAGGGATTGCTGAATATTGCATAGAGGGGTTTGCCTATGACGGGTGTAATACTTTCTCCAAATGTACCTCCCCAGGTTGTGCCGGGGCTGGTGTAATACGCCGTTGTCCTGCTATTATTTGTGTTAAGGATAAGCGTTGAATACCATTTAAACCTGCCGTTTAAATTTTTAGATTGCAGGTTGATATCCCATCCGTGCCCCTTCATGTCGGCAACATTTTTTATAACCGTGTTTGATCCGATACCTGCTGAATAGTCGATTGGTGCCGGTCCGAATAAATCAAGTCCCCGTTTTTTATAAAACTCGATACTTCCCGAAATAATACTTCCGCTGGACGCGAAATCAAAACCTATGTTGAAGGTGTTTACCTTTTCCCACCGCAATTCCGGATTGTAGAACTGGTCGATCATTGCGTAATTAAGATTCGACTGGTTATCGGGGTTCCCATAAAATCCGATGGTGGTCACACCCGATTTACTCAGGTCTACATTCCCGCTGAAGCCATATGTCATTCTCAGTTTCAGGTAGGGCAGCAAACTGATTTTGTAAAAATCTTCACCGGAGATATTCCAGCTGGCACCGGCCGACCAGAGCGGGTTCCATTTGTCATTTGTTTTCAGTCCAAACAAATTGGAAGCATCTTTCCGGGCACTTCCTGAAAGTGTATACTTTTCCCTGAATGTATAGGCCCCGTTACCATAGAAGGAAACGAAGCGGTTGCTATTATCGGAAAAATAAGGCGAGTTATCTAAATAACCGCTATTTCCAAAGTATGTCGGATGAGGATTCACTGGATCCACTATTCCGATAGTCAGCAGATCATCATTGTAGCCGTAGCCGGTGAAAGAACTTCCGCCGCTGTTGCTGTGCCGGATCTCTGAACCGGCCATGACAGCTATATCATGGTCCCCCCATTTTTTTCCTGCATTAAGCTGTGCACGTCCGTTATGTATTTGCGATGTGCCAATACCCTTTGTCAATACAGCACCCAGCGGAACAGCACGGGTAACCACTCCTGTGGAATGGTCAAGCTGGCTGAATGTGTTGATCAGGTTACGCGTTTCGAAACTGTTTATATCCTGCAAATTCCTGGTGTCGGTATTTCCGCTTTGATACTGATAAAGGAGATCGAGGCTGAGTCCCGGAATGAGTTGCCAGTTTACTGAGAGATTGGCCAGCAAATTCCGGGAGAGGGATGATTGTTTATTATGTTTCCAGTTATCAAGGGGATAGTAATTCCAGTCAAGCAAGCGGCCACCGCCAGCAGTATCTGTAAAACCCTGCCGGTAAATGTTTGATAAAGTTGCGGGATTACCATTTACGTCTGCAAGGTTCAGGTAGGGAACTGGTCGCGATCCAACGGTAGCTGTTCCATAACCACTCCGGCCGCTTGCAGTTTTGTTAATGGTATAATACATACCCGTGCTGATCCTGATGTTTTTTACCGGCTGTATTGTATTTGTCATATTCAGGGTAATCCGTTCGAAGTGATTTTCAAGGTTACCCTTATTATGATCGTAGCCTCCTGAGATATAGAAACTCATTCCGGGACCACCGCCACGAAGGTTAAGGGAGTATTGCTGATTGAGCATATTGCGGTAAACATATCTGGTATAGTCATCCCGGATATCTTTACCGCCAAGGGTTTCAAGCTGGGTGTTTACTTCAGCTCCTGAAAGAAGACCGTCCCGTTCCTTTATCATCAATTCAACAGCAGGAGACAGGGCAGGAAAGTTTGGATTGTTTTCGAAGTTTGAATAGTAACCCTGGTCGAACAGGAATCTTTCCACTCCGATATAGTCTTTTGATGACATGGGCCGGAGATAGGACAGGTCAGGTTTTCCGGCAATCAGTATATTACTGTTGAAACCGATCTTCAGCGGCTGGTTAATTTTTCCGCGTTTAGTGGTAATCACTATCACTCCATTTCCGGCCCTTGAACCCCAGATAGAAGTTGCTGCGGCATCTTTTAACACCGTGATATTTTCCACATCATTCGGATTGATATTGGTTATATCGCCTTCATAAGGAAAATTATCTACCACCAGCAGGGGCGCCCTGGGACCATTAATAGTGCTCAACCCGCGGATTGTATAACCTGTTGGGTTATCGGTTTTATTTTCGAACAACATCCCGTTTGTCACACCTTTCAGGCGGTCGATAATACCGGTACCTACCTGCAGGTTAAGTGTGCTGTTATCAACCTGGGTAAATGAGCCGGTGGCCCTCTCTTTTGGCAATGATTGATATCCCGTACTGTAGACCGTAAGATCCTGCAGGTCTTTTACCTGTTCCACCAGGTGGATGGTGATTGGTTTTGAATTGCGCAATAGTAGTGCAGATCGTTGATAGCCTGAATGGGTAATAATCAGGCTGTCGCGCGGACCCGCAGGTATAGAAAATTGCCCGGCACTGTCGGTCACCGAATTGTAGCCGCCGATGGAGATACTGGCACCGGCTATCGGGTTACCGTTTTTATTTACGACATTTCCCTGTAAGCGGGCGTTGGGAGTTTGTTGAGCTGAAAGGGCCTGAATAAAAAATGTCAGGATTAAAAAATAAGATGATCTCATTCAGATAAAGTTTAGTTGTTAGTTAATACTGAGAATGGTTACAGGGAGGGTACGGTAGGTTTTTGTAACACGGAAACCGGCATCCCTTAACGCCTGGATCAGGGCGGTTTCATTATCCAGATCGGAAGGGAGTTTGAGGTCGATGGATTTTTTTATACCGGTTTCATCGATAAGCGGAATGGAAAGAAAGGTATTAAGGATCTGGACCACGGTTGGGACCGGCTGGTTTTGCATGAATTTTATTTTACTGGAGGGGTCAAGATCCCAGGTCGGTTGCCCATTGCGGGTATAGGTCAGATAGGTGTTTGGAGTAGCAGTGAGCGACCAGCAACTGATTCTTTTTTTAATCATTTTTACCTGCAGATTGAAACATCTTTCAAGATCCTGCCGGAGATAATTATACAACCGTGTTTCGGTAGTTGCCGGTACAACCAGGTCGTAGCAGAAACGTTGACTGATCAGTGCCGGGTTGCGAGGGTTATTCACCAGTTCAGCGATCCGTTTGCCATGAAGAATGAGCCGGTTAGATAGAACATTCATGGCTTCAGGATAGGCCATGGTCAATAGTTGTAAGAAGGACTGGTTGAAAGCATACAGCCGGCTTGTCGCGGATGTGTTCACCTGTCCGGTCTGGGTGCCCAATCCCTCGGTATACGGCGCAAACACCGACCGTGACAAAAAGATTTCACCGCTGCCGCCGTTTCCGTTCAGGAAGAGCGGTTTTGTTTCATCAAAATTGAAATCATCGACCTTGCTGCGGAGGGAAAGTTGCCTGCCGTCCAGGTAATTTTTAATATTCAATGCAGTTACTTCCTCTGCATCAGTGATTGCCATTATTACTCCATTGGTATCCAGCCACACTTCGTGTGGAATATAACTATGGGGAAAGTATCCATCCAGAACCGGGTTGTCAAATGAAACGGGTAATCCAAGTGGAGTTCCCGTTCTTCCGGAAACCCCATCGATTATTTTCCTGATCTTTTTTTCATCGTCACCGGATTTGCGGCTATTGCTGTTAACGAGGATCACCTGGATCCGGTGCTGGAATTGTTTCTGCAGTGAATCCATATGGGGAAACAACCTGATGCAGCCACCACACCAGGATGACCAGAAATCGAGAATTACCAGTTTGCCTTTATAGTCGCTCAATTGGATTTTAGAAGCGGGGTGGTACAACACATTATTCAAGGTCAGATCCGGGAGGGTGTCGCCGATCAGGAGGGGACCTTTGTGTGGCCCGGTTTGTGCGAAATTGTACTTAACCGGACATAGAATGGCCAGTAAGCAATATAGGAGCAGTCTCATTGCAGATTAGTTGTGGACATGATTATATAGAGAGGTGCCTCATGGCGGCAGCCTGTCTGATTCCGGAAGAATTTTTTAATGCGGCTAAACCGGATTTTTTGGTTTGCGGGCAAATAAGATCCGAAGAATCAACAGACTAAAAGGGATGACTATCCGGGAGGCGAATGGAGTTATTTCAACAGGAAGCCTGCATGACTGGAGGGCAGGGTTTTTTGACCCGGAATAAATACAGGGATAGTTAAAGCCGGAGGTAACGGTAAATGACCGTCGGGTCATCAGTTGAATGCGATATATATGCCTTTTCAGAGTCATGGTAAGTATCCCATGCCAGCCTGAAATAGCGTTAAACACGACTTTAAAGGGGAAGGCATGCATTTCAAATATAATGAATTTTCATATAGTACACATATGTGTATCAAAATATTTTCCAGATACCGGGAATTTTCGCTTTCATGGAACAGGACGATAAAATATTTCACCGGTTTAAGTTAGCCACTGCACTGAGGAAAATTCTTGACAGGAATAAGGAGCAGGTGGAGAAAAACATTCTAAATGAAGTGGAGAGTTTCTGGATTGTGGATAGTATCCGGCAGCTGGAAGCATCTTCCCGGTTGAGTTATACGATAGTCCAGGGTGTTTTCGCAGCGAAGAGGGATATACAATTCAGTTCCCTCATGAGTATACTCGGGGATGGGTTTGGAATAAGTTTTTCCGAGTTTGCCGAAATCTATGATTCGGTAACGGATGATGAGATAAAGACGGTTAAGAAATATATAGAGAGCAGTGCGAAAAAAAAGAAGCCGGTCAGGGCGCTGAAAAAGAAAAAGAAATAGTTGGTACTATATAATATCATCCCATAATTACTATCGACGAAAGCTGGTTACCCGAGCTCGACGCACTAAGGACAATCTACCTGGAAGTGCGGAGGGAAACCTTTACCTGGGTTGATCCGGAGGAGTTCCGGCTGATGGATTTTGACGATCAAACCGAAGGGGAGCAGTTAATGGTTGCCCGTGTAGATGGGCGTGTGGCCGGGTTTATTTCCCTGTGGAAGGAGGATGATTTTATCCATCATCTTTATGTGGACCGGCGCTACCAGGGGCAGGGTGTGGGAGCGGAGCTGCTGAAGGCAGGATACCGGAAACTCGGTCCTGTGGCGCGTTTGAAGTGCCTGGTCAATAATATACGGGCCATCCGGTTTTATGAACGCCAGGGATTTATTGAGATGGGGCGGGGTGGTTCAGAGCATGGTGATTATATACTTTTTGAAAAGCTCAACCGGCCGAGGTGGATTAATTTTTTTTAGTGAGATTTTTTCGGGGCATTCTCCATTGATTTGAGCTTTTTACCGGATAGGTATTTACACTTATGATCCCGAAAAAAAAATGATCCTTTTTTATGATTGCGAAAATCCGGTTTTTGGTGTCGCGAAAATCCGGTTTTTATGGTCGGAGTTTCACGGAATCCGCACCCATGGCCCGACATAAAATATTTGCCGGTCCCGGTGTTTTATTTTCCAATTGTTATAATAATCCAGTATTTAAAATTCTTATGTATTCTGTTCAAGGAGTATTGATTTAGTATGTATATTGAACTCCAAGCCACTTTCGCTTATGAAAATTCAGATAGGGGATTTCCTTATCCTTTTGGTATCAACTTCCACCAGGGTTGATACGAGGGGAATACCGGAACCGAAAACAACCTGCACCTGCAAAAGGGCAGTTGGATTTGGTACAGGTGGTATTTGCCTGAAAACGATTGCCGCATTTTTATTCAATCCCGGCGCCCGCGGGGATAAGAGCTGCCATTATTTCAAGGGATTGCCCGGTAAAAACGGAGATCCTGTATTCCATAATTTGTTATTCGATTGGTATTTGGCTGGAAGGCGTTTCCTGTTTGAGTCTGGGACTCGTAATCCTGTGAGCGGGGGTGGAATGTTTGGGCGGATGTGAATTTCGTGGGTGATGTGAATGAGGGGGTGAAGGAAGTTTGAATTAGTCGCAGTGATCTATGTAGTTATTCTGACGACTATTTTTATGGATGTGAATTGAAAGGTTGGGTCAGTCGCAGGGATTTCACGTAGATATTCTGACGACTATTTGTATGGATGTGAATTGAAAGGTTGAGTCGGTCGCAGGGATTCACGTAGATATTCTGACGCTATTTGTATGGATGGGTATTGAAAAGTTGGGTCAGACGCAGCGATCCACGTAGATATTCTGACGCCAATTTGATGGATAGGTATGGAGAGGATGAATCAGTGAATGGTGGGGAAATTTAGTGGATTCATGACGGATTATTAAATGGAAGATAAAGGGAGGTGACGACCAGGAATATGGTTGATGATTGTGCTGGTTTGGAATCCTGAATACCACGTTTTTTAAAAACTCCGTTGGGGGTGAGGGGCACGAAGTGTGCGCGGTAACCAATCTTTTGGAGGTGGGCCTGAAAATTTAAAATCAAATTTCAAATGGTAAAATACACCTGTTCCCGTTTTTCTTCCCATGATAGTTGACTTTCTTTCCTGTAAAATTATGTCCTGTTAACAGATGTGCGATTACTGTCGCGCCAGATCCTGTGAGCGACAGAACATAAAATGAGGAAGGAAAATTTCCCGGCTGGATTATTCAGTTACAGGAAGGAGCGATACAAGGGTACTTATGTTATTTTTATTTCCGGGGTGGAAGAAGATCTGCAAAGGTTTGTGGTTCCGCTGGGTGGGGCAAAATGGAGTGTCAAAAAAGGTGCGTGGTATGTAAATGACAATCAACGTAACCGAAGGGTGTTGCAGATACGGGAAGAATATATCGGGCCCGCACAGTTGGAGGGGCTTTGTGAGAAGAATTGTCTGGCGTTTAAGCTATATGTGGACCATCTGGTTTTGAAAGCATATAGTCATAATACGATCCGGATGTACATCAATGAGTTTGTTCAGTTGCTTCGTGTGTTGGGGGTGGTGGCGGTGGATGATTTGTCGGCCAGTCGGTTAAGGGATTATTTCAGGTATTGCCTGGAGAAGCTGAAGTTATCTGAGAATACTTTGCATAGCAGGATCAATGCCGTCAAATTTTATTTTGATAAGGTGTTGCGAAGGCCGGAGCTCATGATTGAGATTCCAAGGCCGAAAAAACCCAGGCTGATGCCAAGGGTGTTATCGATCGGTGAGATGAGGCTGATATTGGAACTCACGCCGAACCTGAAACACAATACCATGCTCAGGTTATGTTATGGGATGGGGTTGCGGGTCAGTGAGGTAGTCGGTTTAAAGGTGGGAGATATCAATAGCCGGACCATGCAGGTGTTGATCCGGTTGGGGAAGGGAAAGAAAGACCGGTATGTCAATCTTCCCGTTTCGGTACTGGAGCAGCTCAGGACGTACTATAGGGCGTTTCGGCCTAAGGAATATGTTTTTGAGGGACAGGATGGCGGTCAGTATAGTATCCGAAGTGCGCAACAGGTGTTCCAGGCTGCACTAAGCCGTGCGAAGATCGATCTCAAAACAGGGATACATGGTCTGCGACACAGTTTTGCCACACACTTGCTGGAACAGGGAACGGATATCCGGTACATAAAAGAACTCCTGGGTCACAATGATATTCGCACCACGATGCGATATACACATGTGGCGCCACCAACAATAAAGAATATCAAGAGTCCTCTGGATAATCTCGATTTACCCCCATCTGATAAATCTTCAGGAAATAAGTAATCAAATAGCGCGATATTTTCGGGTATTGCGTAAAGCCAGCAGGTTGGTCGAGGATGACGGGGTAGTTTGAATGGTGAAGTAGGAAGTAGATTTGGAGAGGTTGAGGGGGGATTAGTGAATGAGGGAATTAAGTGTATAATTAGGCGTTGGCTGCAACTTACAGTCATAATTGTAGATGTTTAATTTGTTTTCTAATAAGTCAATTGAATGCCCTCGGTGTCTGGGCAAAGGGAACGTCGAATATTCAGATATTCTCAGGATGAAGATGGAGCTCCGCTGGTCTACCGGCAAATGCGCTTACTGTAATGGCTCTGGCCAGGTCAGAGATAAGGACACAAAAAGAGTACCCTTTGACAACGGCTATCTGAATATGGATATCAGTCAAGTCGAGAGAAGGCGGCTTTTGCGTGGAGACCAAGGGGCTTTGAAGCGTGCACAGGAGTGGAATAACCAAATCGATTTGCTGATTGCTCAAATTCAGTATTTACATCGGACGGAAAAGTTAGATGTGGATAGTATTACAACGTTCTTTTTGCTGCCAAGGCTTGAAAACGAAGTTGGCGAAATAGAACGGCAAGAACTTTTTGATTATGTCACACGTGTGATAAATCACAAGGCGTAATAGGTAAACAGTAACAACTTCAATCGTGCCTTTTTACTGCGCTGCAGCCAACAAGGGTTTGGCAAAAGCCTGGGCGTGTTGGCCTTGCCCGTGAATGAAGCGAGCATATTTATAACGGGCTGCGGCCGGACGTTTAAAACAGTTCGCCCGGCCTTCGCCAAGCCCCCGCCGTTAGCTGCAACTTTCGTCATTAGAAAAGTATAAGATGAAATTTTCCTTGTTATTATTTATGCTGTTGCCCGTTGTTGGGTTTGGCCAGACTGCTATGGACACACATT
>JBEVJC010000003.1:0-132454 GCA_040510375.1 Chitinophagaceae bacterium | reverse complement strand
CCTGGGTATCCTGTTCACCTGCAATCCCTTTAATCACCAGTATCCCTTTCCATTTATCGCGGATGGGTTTAATCTTTTCTTCATCAAGCCGCCCGCTGAATGTGGAATCCATGAATGCACCCAGTTTCTGCATATTCATATTCGGGGGCATATAAGGTTTCATTATGGCGAATGATGGCTGGCCATGCCGCAACGTTCGCAGCGCCCATGATGGTTTACCAAGGATCTGCAACATATTTTTAAGTGTCATCCTTGGTGGCATTGCCAAACCATTACGGATATCCCGGGGGCGGTATCCAAAGGAAGGCACATCACTTAATATAACAAGCACCGGACAACCTGCTTCTTCTGCCCGTTGGATCAACTGGTCGCGGAGCGAATCCTTTGCCGGGTGATATAACTGAAACCAGGCACGGCCTTCAGTGATCTCACTGATCCGTTCAATCGGGCTGGTGCTTACCGTGCTTAATATAAAGGGGATATTATGCCGAAATGCAGCACGGGCAAGGATTTCGGGAGAATTGGGCCAGATAAGTCCCTGCAGTCCTACCGGTGCAATACCAAATGGCGCATCATAAACATGACCGAATAATTCAGTCTTCATGTTACTTGCTGCATGTTTGGCCAGGTACAAAGGTTCCAGTTCCACTTCACGCAACTCGGAAGTATTCTTGAACAGGTTGACATCTTCATTACATCCTCCGTCGAGGTATTCAAATGCGAACTTCGGAATCCGCTTCCTTGCTTTTTTTACCAGGTCGTCGATACCCGGATATCTGGGATTGATCATGGATTGATTTTGGGATCAGTGTAGTATTTGGAGAAATTATGATACAGAATTAACCCGCATAAGCTGGAACAACTTAAAGCCTGGTTCAAACAATTGCACGGTCCAGGTGGACATAACCTCCATCCACATGGATCAGTTGTCCGGTTGTATGGCCCGATCGCTCCGATAAAAGAAACGCAACCATACTGGCAATCTCTTCAGCACTTGTCATCCGTTTACCCAGGGGAATGCGATCCGTAATGGATTTTAATTTTTCTGCCGGATTTTCAAAACTGCTGATCCAGCTTTCATACAGTGGCGTAAAACATTCGGCCACGATCACTGCATTTACGCGAATACCATAGTCAAGCAGCTCAACAGCCCATTCACGGGTCAATGCATTCCGGCCTCCATTGGATGCGGCATAGGCCGATGTATTACCCTGGCCCGTTTCGGCAGTTTTTGATCCGATATTCACGATGGCTCCCTTTGATTGTTTGAGATAGGGCAGCGCATAATGTGCCATCATATAATAATGCACCAGGTTTTTGTGCAGCGATTCCATGAAACGCGGATAACTGCCCAACTCCAGTCCGACGGAATCATTCACTCCCGCATTATTCACCAGTCCGTCGATCCGGTCGTATCTGGCAATTACTTTTTCAACAGCCAGGCGACATTCCTCCGGATCAGTTAATTCGGCCTGCACCTGGAAACCGTTATTGCCAATCTCTTTCAGGGTAGCAAGGTTGTCTTCTTCATTACGGCCGATAATAACGGGGATAGCTTTTTCAGCAGCAAGTACACGCACAATACCTTCCCCGATGCCCTTTGCTGCACCAGTCACCACAATTACTTTATCATTCAGCTTTAAATCCATCCTTCCATTTTTAATATTATAAACTCACCCCGCGTTTCCATGGAATGAAATCGTCCTGGTTAAGTAATACCGCCTGGGGTATTGTTTCACCGCTGGCTGCACTGATACAATATTCGAGAATTTCTTCTCCCATTTCCTGAATTGTTTTTAAACCCTCAATCACCGGACCGGTATCGATATCAATGATATCGGCCATCTGTTTTGCCAGTTTTGTATTGGTGGCAATCTTAATAACCGGGCACACCGGGTTACCGGTTGGGGTACCCAGACCTGTAGTGAACAGGATCAGGGTGGCGCCTGCGGCAGCCTTACCCGTAGTTGCCTCCACATCATTACCTGGAGTACATACCAGGCTCAACCCCGGTCTGGTGGCGGTTTCTGTGTAGTCAAGCACTTCCACTACGGGTGAACTTCCACCTTTTTTCGCGGCACCGGCCGACTTCATCGCATCGGTTATAAGTCCATCCCTGATATTACCGGGCGAGGGATTCATATGGAAACCCGAACCAACACTATGTGCAAGTGAATCATAAGTCCGCATGAGACGGATAAATTTATTGGCATCCGACTCCTCCACACAGCGGTCGATCAGGTCCTGTTCCACCCCGCATAGTTCAGGGAACTCGGCCAGTAAAACCTTTGCCCCAAGCGTTACGAGCAGGTCGGCCGTATAACCAACAGCCGGGTTGGCTGAGATCCCGCTAAACCCGTCGCTGCCGCCACACTTGACACCAACAGTCAACTTGTGTAATGGTGCGGGCTTACGGTCAAGTTCATTCTGATGGATCATTGCCCGGAACGTATCCCGGATAGCCATGGTGATCAGTTTCTCTTCATTCCTTATTTCCTGCTGCTGATAGATCAGCAGTGGCTTGTCAAATTTTGGATGGTATTCTTTAAGATCCGTCAGCAGGTCGGACACCTGCAGGTGCTGGCAACCCAGACTCAGCACCGTTACCCCGCATACATTGGGATGATCGGCGTAGGCAGCCAGTAATTTACTTAGCAGCGCGGCATCATCACGGGTACCACCACAACCTCCCTGGTGATTCAGGAATTTGATACCATCAATATTTTTGAAAACACGTTTTTGTGTGGCACCAGGAACCAGCGGTAGTTCCATTGCATCGAGGTCGCTGCGGTTATAATATGCATCCACCAGTTCGCGGGTGAATGATTTATATTTATCGGTGACCGCATATCCAAGTTCGTTATGCAGCGCTTCGCGGATCACATCGAGATTCCGGTTTTCACAAAACACGGTTGGAATAAATAACCAGTAATTGGCTGTTCCCACTTTTCCATCGGACCGGTGATAACCATTGAATGTCCTTCCTTCAAAACGTCCGGCGGGCGGTGCTTTCCACTCGTACCGTGCATCCCTGAACGCATAGGGCTGTGCATCGTGTTTTACATTGGTCACGGTCATCAGCCTCCCTTCTTCCACTGGTTCCTGGGTACGACCGATCAGCACGCCATACATAATTACCTCGCTTCCGGATGAAAGATCGTTTTCAAAAAATTTATGCTTTGCACTTATGGCATCTTTTAAGAGATACTGCCGTCCATCCAGTGATACATTTTCACCTTTGTTCAGATCGGTCAGTGCAACTACCACATTATCTTTTGGGTGTACTTTCATCACCCGTTGCCTGTTTTCCATTATATTAAATATTTTGAACCACGACATCCAGGCCAGGCAATTCGTCCTGGCTACCCAAACTTTTCGCCACTGGCGCAGGAAAGATTGCTGGCGGACCGAAAATAAACCGATATGGGATCTTTATACCGGCAACCTTTAGCAATCTATTCAACAATATTGGCAATAGAGCGGCAATACCCTGAACAACAACTCAATGGCATGTCAAAATAGGTTACTAATCAGCTAATGGTTACGAATCATGGTATCAATATATTCACGTATTTCGCAATTACCGATACAATAAATACTTATCTATGTTTTCATTAAAGGGAAAAACCGCGGTAATCACCGGTGGTGGCAGCGGAATCGGCAAAGCCATTGCTGAACTTTTTGCCCTTCAGGGAGCCGTCATCCACCTGATCGAATTAAACGAAGAGGGTGCCCGGGAAACCAGCGAAAAAATCCGGTCCACAGGTGGCAAGGTAACTGTTCATGTTTGTGATGTCAGTAACCAGCAGGCAGTGAAACAGGTTTTTGAAAAAATTCCCGATACCGGACTGCTGATCAATTGTGCCGGTATCGCACATGTGGGCACTGCCTCCACAACCAGTGAGGCCGACTTCCTCCGCGTATTTGAAGTGAATGTGCGTGGTACCTATAATTGTATCCATACCGCTATCCCGCTGTTCCAGACGAACGGTTCTGGCGTAATCCTCAATATCGCATCTATTGCAGCAACAGTTGGTATCAGTGATCGTTTTGCATACAGTATGAGTAAGGGTGCCATTTTTGCCATGACCCTGAGTGTGGCAAGGGATTACCTGCACGAAAACATCCGGTGTAATTCTATTTCCCCTGCCAGGGTTCACACACCCTTTGTTGATGGATTCATAAAAAAGAATTATCCAGGCAACGAAGCAGAGATGTTTGATACGCTCTCCAGGTCCCAGCCAATCGGACGTATGGGCACCACCGGGGAAATTGCTGCACTGGCGCTTTATCTTTGCAGTGACGAATCCGCCTTTATCACGGGTAACGACTACCCGATTGATGGCGGATTTATTAAACTCAACAACTAATCTCTCAACTCATTCAATCGTGTTATATGAAACTCATAAGATTTGGAGAAGCAGGAAAGGAACAACCCGGTGTGCTGGTGGGCGGGATCATGTATGATACCAGTGATTTTACCGACGACTATAACGAAGCGTTTTTTGAAACCGATGGTATTAAACGTCTTTCCTCGTACCTGCGGGATAACGAGCAGGACCTGAACAAGGTAATTGCCGGTACAAGACTTGGTTCCCCCGTAGCGCGACCATCAAAAATAATCTGTATTGGTCTCAACTATGCTGATCATGCAAAAGAAACAGGCGCAGCAACTCCGCCCGAGCCAATCATTTTCCTGAAAGCAACCAGTGCCCTCACCGGACCATTTGATGAGATCATGATTCCAAGGAATTCGGAAAAAACAGACTGGGAAGTGGAGCTGGCGGTGGTGATTGGTAAAAAAGCTAGTTATGTAACCGAGGCCTCCGCCAATGAATATATCGCAGGTTATTGCCTGCACAATGATGTTTCTGAACGGGCATTCCAGCTGGAAAGAAATGGTACCTGGGATAAGGGTAAGGGCTGTGATACTTTTGCACCCATCGGACCCTGGCTTGTTACTCCCGATGAAATCAATGACGTAAACAAACTTCGTCTCTGGCTCAAGGTTAACGACCGCCTGATGCAGGATGGCAATACGGCCAACCTGATCTTCAATATCCCGTTTTTAATTTCATATACCAGCCAGTTTATGACCCTACTTCCCGGTGATATTATTTCCACAGGTACACCAGCAGGTGTGGGTATGGGTTTTAAACCATCTATATATTTAAAGGAAGGTGATGTGGTGGAACTCGGTATCGACGGACTCGGCACATCAAGGCAGCAGGTGAAATCCTATACAGCCGGATAAATAAAGTCCATGAGAACTATCGATGCCCACCAGCATTTCTGGATGTATGATTCCGTCCGCGATTCATGGATTGGTGAAAACATGGAGGTATTAAAAAGGAATTTCCTTCCCGGTGATATCGCACCGGTATTAACAACAAACGGGGTGGATGGCTGCGTGGCGGTGCAGGCTAATGAAACAGAAACAGAAACTTCGTTCCTGCTGGATCTTGCCGGTAAAAATGATTTTATAAAAGGAGTAGTCGGGTGGACGGACCTGGAAGCTCCCGATCTTGAAACCAAACTGTCGACCTACCGGGGTTTTTCCAAATTGAAAGGATTCCGCCACATGTTGCAAAGTGAAGCCAGGCGCGACAGCATGTTACAGCCAGCGTTTGTAAACGGAATCCGGTTGCTGCAGGAATACGGGTTCACCTACGACCTCATCATTCTTCCCGATCAGTTACCGTTCGCAATTAAACTGGCAGAAAAATTTCCGGAGATGCGGTTCGTGATTGACCATCTGGCAAAACCAGCAATCAGTTCCGGCGAAACATCGGCCTGGGAAACAGGCCTTCGGAAACTATCTGAATTGAAGAACGTGTATTGCAAAATCTCGGGACTTGTAACCCAGGCTAACTGGCATTCCTGGAAAAAAGAGGATCTGTATCCCTGTCTTGATGTAGCTGTTGAAACCTTCGGGACCGACCGGCTGATGTATGGATCGGACTGGCCCGTATGTTTACTGGCAGCGGAATACAGTGAAGTAAAAGGGATCACAGACGAATATTTCTCTTCCTTTTCAGAAGATGAACGTCTGGGGTTCTATTCCCTGAATGCTGCGGAGTTTTATTCCATTCCCAGTGTCTAAGACGTTACTACTGCTGATTAGCAAATTTTATCAGGTTAACAAGCTGCTCCGGATCTTTTAAGTCAACCTTGTTTTCACTGAAGTATTGTTTCAGTTTTTCGGTCAGGTGGGAAGGGAACGCCCTGATGGTATTTTTTTCATTATTGGTTCGGTAGATATGTTTGAACCGTAACAACCAGAATACCTGTTTAAGTTCCACTTCATATCCGTTCTGGTAGCGGGACCGGGATACATTTGTGCTGGTAATGTTATTCATCACTTCGCTGGTCGACTTCCGCGTTGCACCATTGTGTTCAACGGTAGCACTGATTGGTTTTATTTTTGCATCATAGGTCACCAGCAATGATACCGGTTCCCCCGATTCAACGATCTCATAAAATGATTTCCCCACCGGAATATATTTACGTCCGATAAAATATACGGTGTCTACTGTTTCAATTCCGGTCAGCGTATAAACCTTTCCGCCCTGTTTGTAAACGATCTGCTGGTCGTACCCATTATAGTTGAGCTCTGCGGATTCCAATTCACCTGATTTCATCAAAACAGCACCGCTTTTAAATTCGGGGAACAGATAAGTATCCGTATGTGTTGTATCACTTGCGGAGAGCTGGGCGTAAACGTTATGATTAAATATAAAGGCCAGTGTGCAAAGGAGGATGGAAGTTTTGTTGACTTGTCTCATGGGTGCAGGTAGTGGTTTTAAAAGGTGATATAAATATACGGGCCGCTTCCGAAAGAAAGCGGCCCGTATCAATATTCTGGTGAAAAAATTTACTGAAGTGTGAATATTTCTTCAACAATCCGGTCGTCACCAGAACCATCTGGCTGGTTGTTGTAAGAAGTCACCAGGTGAATCTCCCTGTTTACCGGGTCATATGTATGTACCCAAACTTTAAAATTGGAAACCGCACTGAGGAAATCGGCCTCAACCTGTACTTCATTCGGTTTGGTTGGATCCAAAGTAAGTTTATAATGATAATTGTTTCCACCCAGGTTTGCATAGTCAATAGAAATCTTCCATTTTCCCTCGGGGGTCGCCTTTTTGGTTTCCGGCATCGGATTGGTGTTTAAAGTATCGGTAGGGAACGCACCGCCTGCGTAGTTTCTGGTACCCTTGTAGTTATACCTTTTACCCTTCATATCGTACGTACCGGCAAGAGGCCAACCCACTTTATGCAGGTATACCGTTCCATAGTTACTGCTGATATTAATTCCATCTGCCTTGGAAATCACTACTGGCAGGATATACTCCCTGTTAGGATCGATTTTCTTTGTATAGACAACCAGGTTTACATGGGCAACGCGTTCTCCGGCAGGTACAACAACCGAAGTATTGAGCAGGTGATAGACCGAATCCGGCAACACTTCATAGTTGATTTCATCATTTACAAAATTGTCCAGCGCTTTTGTCGGATCAACCGCAACGGTAACCGCTATATCCCGTTTGTTGGCATTCGGACCATTGACGGCAACATTGAGGACTTCAATCGCCGTGTCTTTTTTAGCTGAATAGCTGAGCAATGCACCGTCAAAATTTGCCAACCCTGAATTGGTGTTGGTAAGTCCGTCGCGGATGAATTGCAGGATTAAAACGTTATCAGATTTATTGTCTTCACCGATGTTCACGTCATGCTCTTTCAGGCAGGATGTAAGGGAAAGCATCGCGGGAAGCGCCAATAGGAAATAATATTTTGATTTTTTCATCTTGGTTATTTTTTTACGAATTACTGTGCCCAGAAAATAAGAGAGGTGAATGGAGAAATACCGGGTGGTACGTGATCGCCGTTGGTACTTCCTTCCGTAATAGGATAAAGAATCCTGGTTGGTAATTTATCCGGACGGGGACTTTGAGAAACCGAAGAGGCAAATGTCTCAAAGCCATTTCCATTTGGATTGATCCTTGGAAAACGTGTGCGGCGATATTCATTCCATGCTTCTTCACCACGGATAAAGTTATTGGCGATGAATTTCTGCGTAATGATTGCTTCCAGGCGCTGGTCATCTGATGCAGCCAGGTTAAAGTTAACCAGGTAACTTGCCGCGTTGGCAGTTTTATATACAGCAACGGAGTCTGCCGGAGTGCCTGGAGGTGAATTTTTACGGCCGCTGAGTGTATAAGCAAAGGAAGCAACAAGACCCTGGTCGAATAAGGTGGTCTCGTCTTCTGTAGTCAGGCCTTTAAGCGCAGCTTCAGCCCTCAGGAAGAAACTTTCAGCTGCCAGCATCAGCGGGTAGGGTGCGTCTGGTCCCTTCAGGATACCGGTAGCGTTACCTGCACTTTTCCCTTCACGGTTGTTGTCTGCATACCAGAAACTTCCTTCGGGACTGGCAGGAACGTTATTATTTTCCACGCCCAGCCGGTTGTTGCCTGTGGCGGGGAATTTATAATAAGTCGCTCTGCCGCGGCTTTCATCGATCAGTGATTCTCCGTTGTAGAAACCGAAAATAAAACTGGAGGGCATCCACGATTTGTTTGCAACAGTACCTGTTGAAGTGTACGCCCACTGGTTCCAGGAAGGATTCTGCCGGTTGTTGTCCCTTACATATTTCGGGTCAATAAGAACGTCCGTTTCAAGAAATCCTCCGGTAAAATCGGTGTTTGAAAATGTCACCTTATCACCGGCCCGTAAAATAATACGGAGTTTGATTGTATTGGCCAGCTTCACCCATTGGGTCATATCACCGTTGAACATGATATCTGTGTTTCCCATATCGGCGACACCGATTTTTCCGGTAGAGGCCTTGATAGTCGCCTTTGCTTTATCCAGTTCATCAACCAGGTCCTTGTAGATGACTTTAGCGTCATCATACGCTGGCGTAAGAACTGCATCACCCTTAAGGGCATCGAAATAAGGAACATTATTAAATGCATCCACCAATAGTTGGAAATGGAACGCCTTCATAATCCGGGCAGCTGCATTGTATCTGGCAGCAAGCGAATCGCCATCCGTCCTGTCAATCACATACTGGTAGTCTTCCAGATTGTCATAGGAGGAGTTGAAAATTCCGGTGCTTGTGGTAGTATAGTTATACGTAACAGCCTCTCCAAAACCACCATATCCTCCAGCGTTTGCCACATAAATACCGGTCTGCGATCCATAGTTGTTAAAACTGTTCAGCGTGTTGGCTGTAAAAGCCTGTGCCTGTGGAAATACGAGACTTGGTATTACGTCGGTGGCGTCGTTCGGATTTTTATTGATATCGAGATACTTTTTGCAGGAGGTACCGAGTACGGCAACGCCAGCAATAAATATAAAAAGTAATTTCTTCATGTCTTTGTATTTAATCAGTCCATAACGGAGTTATGCCCGTCAGGATCTGTTGCCAATAATTTTCAAACTAGAACTTGAAAGTAACCGTGCCTCCATAAAAACGGGAAGGAGGCGCTGAGTTGAGGCTGGTAACACCAACCGCGTTGCTGTCGGAACCACCATTGCTGTACTCAGGATCTGTGTAAAGATTGTCCTTCGCCATCCACAGGAAAAGATTACGTCCCTGAACACTCAGTGTCAGGCCCTTGATAAATTTCGCCCTGTTGAGAACTGATTTCGGTACATTGTAGGTAAGAGCAACCTCGCGCAGTTTCCAGAAGTTCCCGGAGGTAACATAGTTTGATGTCACTTCGCGGTTAATCGCTTCTGTCCAGAATCCTTCGCCACCGTTTCCGTTACCGTTCAGGATAGCAACACTGGTATTTTCGATATAGGTACCTGGTTTGTTGGGGTCTTCATATACCGAGTTCGGGAATACAAAACTTTCACGGTTATAGATAGCTGTGCGGTAGCCGGTTCCAGCCCAGTCAAGTTCTGGCCCCATTGAATTGTAGATCTTGTAACCGAGGCGGTACTCAACCAGGACCGACAGATTAAAATTCTTGTAGCTTACACTTGCGTCAAACCCACCCTTATTTTTAGGGGAAGCATTACCCAGGTTTACAATAGAAGATGTTTTTGTAGGCAGACCTGATACAGCGTCAACGATCACGCGACCTTGTGGATCACGCACATAATCAAAGCCCATCAGTACGGGGAATGCCTGTCCTGGTACAGCATAAGATTCACCTGCATAGGTCGGGCTCAGTTGTAATCTTGGGAGACCAACTTTCAGGAAATTGACATTGTTGTCGAGCCATGACCAGTTACCACCCACGTTGACATTCCAGTCTGCATTACGCAAAACATTATAATGAGCAGTCAGTTCCACACCGCGACTCTGGGTCTGGCCGGTATTTGTCAGCAGGATATTGTATCCTGTTGTCTGCGAAATACCTGTCTGAACGGTCTGATCATCCGTCTTGCTGTTAAACCAGGTTACGCTGGAAGTAAACCGGTCTTTCAGCAAATTCAGGTCGAATCCAACTTCATAACCCTTTGTGATCTCCGGTTTCAGGTCTGTCGAAACGAGATTATTACCCACCGTGTACCCGGGCAGGCCACCAAAAGGAAAACCGTTTGCCGGGGTGAATACTGAGTTCAGCGCGTAAGCACCATAGTTTTGTCCAAGGTTCACATTACCCACTTTTGACCATCCACCACGGATTTTAAAGTAGCTGATAGTGCGGCTTTCCTTGATAAAGTCAAATGCATCGCTGGCGATGAATGACAGGTCCACTCCCGGATAGAAGAATGAACGGTTTTCCGGGCTAAGTATTGAAACCCAGTCATTCCTTCCCGTTCCTTTCAGGAAAATGATGTCTTTATATCCAATTTGTACCTGGCCATACAGACCAATAGTACGTGCTTTATAGTTTTGTTCTTTTACCACGGGAGAACCTACTCCATTACCGACGTTGTACAGGTCGGGAACAACCAGTCCGTTCGCAGATATGTTCATGTTTTTGGATTGATCCTGGATCCACTGTGCACCGCCGATAGCGTTCAGGCTGAACGACCCTTTCTTTTTTATGTACTGAACAAGGGCATCCGTCAGCAAATTGGTCTGGTAGACCGACCCGTCTTCCACTGAAGCGGCAATATCGGACTTGGAGCTTGAAGGGGTATGTTCGGCATAATAGGAATAGTTGTATGCCCCTACCGTATTCTTGTTCGAGCTATTCCTTGTTGAAATACCCTGGCGAAGAATGAAGTCCAGTCCGGTGACTGGTGTAAAGGTAACCTGTACACTTCCTGTCAGGTAATCATTCCGTGTAGCTGCGCGATAGTTATCAGCTGTGAAATATGGATTCTGGTACCATGGATTGTAATATCCGTCCGGGCTGGCAAAAGGATCCGTACGCCAGTTTTTGTAGCGGGTAACATCGATGCTGGTCGGCATATTCAGCAGGTTCATATACATGTCACCTGTCTTGTTGGTGATATCATAACGGTTCTGCGTGTAGGAAGAAGAGTAACCAACAGTAACATAGTTACCGATCTTACGTGTTCCGTTAATCCGCAATGTTGCCCGGTTATATTTGTCACCCGGGGTAACACCCTGCGTGGTGGCATATTGCCCGGCCAGATAGAACGTAGAGTTCTGATCGCCGCTGGTCAGTCCGAAGTCTGATTGATTGGTAATTCCCTTCTCCCAGAAATCGAAATGCCCTTTATTGTATGCATAAATCGCTGAATCCTGTCTTCCGTCTTCAATCGGGGATCCCAGGGGAAGAAGTTGTCCGTTGTACGGAGCTCCATACGACTGGTTCTCGATTGGACTGTAATAAGGGTGTCCATTGGAATCATATCCATAATTCGAACCACCCGCGCCAAAGCGTTTTTGTAATTTTGGATAAAAAGCAACCTGTTCAACAGTAGTAGTATTCGATACCGAGATACTACTTACCCCTGCCTTACCTTTTTTAGTTGTGATAATGATTGCACCATTTGAGGCCTGTGAACCATAGAGCGCAGCCGCTCCCCCACCATTCAGAACCACCACATCCTGGATATCTTCCGGATTGAGGTTACCAAGTACGTTACCCGGAACCACCACGTTATCCAGAACTACCAGTGCCTGGTTATTACCAGTCAATGAACGTTGTCCGCGAAGCACGATCCGGTATGACGGATTAACACCACCACCAGTTCCGCTGATCTGCAGACCGGCAACCTTTCCCTGCAACCCGTTGGCGATATTCGTTGGTTTACCTGCTGTGATCGATTCACCACGGACTACCGTTGCAGCCGTACCCAATTCCTTCCTCTTTGCGCGTACCCCGCCCGCGGTAACGATAACTTCATCCATTGTACCGGTGTTTTCGGTAAGTTTTACGTTCAACTCTCCCGTCACACCTGTTAATGGAACTTCCACCATGTTATAACCGGTAGATGAAACCATTACTGTTTCTTCCTTGTCAACCTGTAAACTGAAAACCCCTTTTGCATCAGCAGATGCACCTTTAACTGAGTTCCTGAATTTTAGAGAAGCGAAGGGAACGGGGTTTCCCTTGCTGTCCGTCACAGTTCCTGTGATTGTTCTGCCTTGTGCAAAGCTTCCTGCATAGCATAGCAGTAGCAGCACGAGGCTGGTCAATTTCCTCATGTTTAGATTGTTTAGTGTGTGTTGATTGAAAATGGATCGGCAAGATCATTGGGGTCACGGACCGGATGCTATTTAGTTATACATTGATTTACTCCTTCGCCTGCAGCGGGGCAGGACGACAATCATTCATAGTTTTTTTTACATCTTGTTTACAAAAAAATAGCAGAAACATAACCCTATATTTTGTCCGAAGAAAGGTTAAATGTATGTTAGAGGAAGATTAGAAACAAATTAGAATTTGATTTTTTAAAAAATAAATTTGTTTTCTATTTGGTAAAAATTAATTATAGTTAGTAGTCCAGATTGTTTTTTTTGTTGTCCATAATGAAATAATCCTGCAAACGATTTCTAAATGTCCATCTCCGTTAAATCCTTATATTCATTTGTTTATTTGAAAAACAGTCGTTGTCCAGTTTATCACCAACGCTGTTTAACTGCGATCGGGAAAACGAATTATTCTTTCCGTAAACCAGTGCACCCGTCCCGAAATTTTTTTTAAAAAAAATAAAAAAAACATGCGCCACGTACTCAAATTTGCTTCAGGAATGCTGATGATAGTTACTATGCAGGTTACAAATGCACAGCAATCCGGCGACTGGAACGGAAAAAAATGTGCAGTGGTGCTGACCTACGATGATGCCTTACAGGAACACCTGGATTATGTAATCCCCGCACTTGATTCAGCCGGGTTGCAGGCAACATTTTATCTTACCGGCGAGTCGCCGGTGGTAGGCCGGAATATTCCGGCCTGGCGGATCGCCGCCGGTAAGGGGCATGAATTGGGAAATCATACGCTTCGCCATCCCTGCGATGGCCGCCTGCCGGGAAGATCCTGGTTAAGCCCGGAAATGGACCTGAGTAAGTATTCGGTGGACCGGGCCATAAAGGAAATTACCATCACCAACTCATTGCTGCAGGCGATTGACGGAAAACCGGAACGAACGTTCGCTTATCCATGTGGAGATGAAAAGATTGACACGGTAGCAATTTATCCGCTGGTGCAGGACCAGTTCCTCGCGGCAAGGGGAGTAAAACCGGGTCTGGAATCGCCCGCCATAATTCATTACAATAATATCAATTGCTTTTCTATAGCCGGACAGGATGGCGCCTATATGATTGAACTGGTAAACAGGGCAATCAAAGAAAAAAAATTACTGGTATTCCTGTTCCATGGCGTAGGAAGTGATTATAGCCTCAACGTATCAAAAGAAGCCCACCGGCAACTGGTTGAATATCTCCGGCTTCATGAAGCGGAAATCTGGGTGGCACCGATGGTAGATGTGGTCAGGTTTATTAAAAAGTAATCAGCTGACCTGCCATTCGGCCTGACTGGTTTTTTGCAGTTGCTCTTCCAGGTGTTGCTTCCAGTGAACATACAGATCATTGTAACGGGCGGTATCGGTTGGTTCAATACTGCCTGTTGGTTTCCGCAATTCCGTTGCAGTAGTGGCATCTTTATAAATCCCTCCGCCAATACCGGCACCAATTGCAGAGCCAAAGCTCCCGTCCCCTTCATAAAATTCAACCACCACATCGTTTACACTGGCAAAGGCAGATGTAAAAATATCACTGAGGAACAGATTACTCCTACCCGCGCGGATCACTGTAGGATTGATTCCATTTTCACGCATGATATCCAGGCCATACCGGAAAGAGAAGGCGATCGATTCCTGTACGGCACGAACCATATGCGCACCTGTATGATTATTGAAATCAAGATTCATAAACTGACCGCCGACAATCTGGTTGTTCAGCATCCGCTCCGCACCATTGCCAAAAGGAAGAGCCAGCAGGCCTTCTGCACCAACTGGTATTTTGGCAGCAGCGTCATTGAGTCCTTCATAACCCAGATGGGCGCCCGTTATATTTTTGATCCATCGGTTAAAAATCCCTACCCCGTTTATACATAACAATATGCCGATCCGTTTTTCTTCGGCAGAATGATTTACATGGGCGAAACTATTTATGCGGGATAGTTTATCATAACTGAGTTCATCAGCCACCCCATAGATAACCCCCGAGGTTCCGGCGGTAGCGGCCACCTCGCCGGGCTGCAGCACATTCAGCGAAAGCGCATTGTTTGGCTGGTCGCCTGATTTATAAGCTACAGGAATTCCTTTTTTCAATGATAACCGGGAGGCCACCGTGTCCCGTAAAAAACCATGAGGGGAAAAAACCGGCCGCACCGGCGGGATCAGGGAAGAATCAAATCCGAAATAATCCATGAGCTCCTCCGAAAGCTGGTCATTTTTAAAATCCCAGAATATCCCTTCCGACAATGCCGATACAGTTGTGCCAATTTCACCGGTTAATTTCATGGCAATGAAATCACCCGGTAACATTATCCTGTGAATCTTTGCATAGATGCCGGGCTCATTTTCTTTTACCCATGCAAGTTTGCTGGCAGTGAAATTACCAGGGGAGTTGAGCAGGTGGGAAAGGCAGAATTCTGTACCGATTGTTTCAAAAGCCCGTTCACCAATTTCCACCGCGCGGCTGTCGCACCAGATAATCGAGTTGCGAAGCACATGCTGGTCTTTGTCCACCAGTACCAACCCATGCATCTGGTAAGCAATACCGATGGATGCTATATCCTGGGGATTATATCCTCCGGTATTATGGCATTTGAGAATGGCTTGTTTAACATTTTCCCACCATTGGTCGGGACTCTGTTCGGCCCAACCCGATTGGGGAGAAATGATATCGACTTCCGTATCCGGATAACGTGCTGATGCCACAGTTTCCTGTGTGGCAGAATCCACAACAGAAACCTTTATGGAAGAAGTGCCAAGATCTATCCCTAATAATAACATCGCTGATGTTTTGGATCCAATACAATTATTGGAAATGTTTAAAAATTGTAACCGGTTGCCACGAAGACCACCGCTAAATAGTCATCCGCGAAAGACCATACTGTAGGCCGCGAAGCTCCGCCAATCCTTTTAACCTGCCGATACAGGAATAACCCGGATAAGTTTCTTTATGAAGATCATCGAGCATCTGGTGACCATGATCGGGCCTCACGGGCAGTGAAATATTACGTCGCTTCATCAACGCCAGTAATTGCTGTACGATCTCATACATGTCAGCATCGCCTGCCAGGTGATCGGCTTCAAAAAAATTCCCTGACCCATCCCTCTTTGTATTCCGCAAATGAAGGAAATGGATATGTTCACCCAGGCGATGGATGATCCCTGTAAGATCGTTATCAGGTCGCGCCCCAAGTGAACCCGTGCAATAACATATCCCGTTTGCAGGAGAAGGAACGGAATAAACGATCTCCTGTAAATCCTTTTCGGTGCTTACTACCCGGGGCAGGCCAAGAACCGCGTAGGGCGGGTCGTCCGGGTGAATCGCCATCCTCAGTCCCAGTTTTTCTGCAACAGGAACCACCTGCCTTAAAAAGTAAAACAGGTGTTCCTTTAACAGTTCCACATTTATATCTTCATAGGAATTCAATGCAGCCAATACCTCATCCGCTGTAAAACGTCCGCCGCTTCCGGGCAATCCAAGGAGGGCATTCTGAAATACACGTTTTTGCTCCTCTTCACTATGTTCCTCCATCCATAACCGGGCGGCCTGTATTTCCGAATCCGGGTAATCCTTTTCAGCAGAAGGTCTCTTCAGCATAAAAATATCAAAGGCAACAAAAGCGAGACGTTCAAAATACAATGCCTTTGCACCGGTGGGCAAGGTGTAACTGATATCCGTTCGCAGCCAGTCAAGTACCGGCATAAAATTATAAGTAATTACCCGGATGCCAGCTGATGCCAGGTTGGTCAGGCTCGACTTATAATTTTCAATATGCCGGAGGTAATCTCCTTTCTGTCGTTTGATATCATCACTCACCGGTAAACTCTCCACTACTGTCCATGTCATACCCTCTGCGTGGATCATATCCCTGCGCCTGCGGATTTCTTTTACAGGCCATTCATCACCAACGGGAATCTGGTGAAGCGCTGTAACCACTCCGGCACATCCCGCCTGGCGGATATCCTTTAAACCAACGGCATCCTGCGGACCAAACCACCGCATTGTTTCGTGCATCAACATATATGGATCTGTTAAACCGCCTTTCTGTTCTTTCCGTTGTTTTTTAAATAAAACGGTTAATGATATTTTCCAGGTATTCCTGTTTTCCGCTCTTCAGTGCCGGCTCACCATTTTCAACGGCGAATAAACGCAGGTCTTCCAGGGTTAACTTACCTTCTTCAAAGGCCTTACCTTTTCCGGCATCAAAACTTTCATACCGCTGTTTCCTTACCTTTTTATAATCCGATTTTTCGAGGATATTACTGGCGGTCAGCAAGGCCCGGGCAAACACATCCACGCCACCGATATGGGCATAAAACAGGTCCTGTATATCTACCGAATTCCTGCGAACCTTCGCATCAAAATTGATACCCCCGCCTTTCAGTCCACCGGCTTCCAGCAGGATCATCATGGCTTCCGTCAGTTCATTGATATCATTGGGAAACTGATCCGTATCCCAGCCATTCTGGTAATCACCACGGTTGGCATCCATACTGCCCAGCAGTCCTGCGTCCGCAGCTACCTGCAGTTCATGGGTGAATGTATGGCCCGCCAGTGTGGCGTGATTGACTTCCAGGTTTAAACTGAAATCGTTTAACAGGTCGTATTGACGAAGGAACCCGATCACAGTCTCTGCATCATAATCATACTGGTGTTTGGATGGCTCGCAGGGTTTGGGTTCAATAAAGAATTTTCCCTTGAAACCATTCTTCCTTCCATAATCTTTTGCAGCATGCAGGAACCTGGCCAGGTGTTCCTTCTCCCTCTTCATATCGGTATTGAGCAGACTCATATATCCTTCCCGTCCACCCCAGAATACATAGTTTTCTCCATTGAGGAAGATCGTTGCATCCAGTGCCGCTTTTACCTGGGCAGCCCCATGTGCCAGTACATGGAAATCGGGATTGGTAGAAGCCCCGTTCATATACCGTTTGTTGGAGAAGAGATTGGATGTTCCCCAGAGTAACTTCACCCCGCTTGCTGTTTGTTTTTCCTTTAAATATTCTGCAAGGGAACTCATCCTTTTATCATTCTCATTTATATCGGTAGTGTAGTCCACCACATCGGTATCATGGAAACAGTAATAGGGAAGTCCCAGTTTTGTAATAAACTCAAAAGCTGCATCCGCTTTTTCCTTTGCACGTTGTACAGGATCGGTGATGGTCATCCAGGGGAACTCATGCGTTCCTTCACCAAATGGATCCGAACCATTGCCCGAGAAACTATGCCAGTAAGCAACGGCAAACCGGAGATGTTCTTTCATCGTCTTACCCGCAACAACTTTATTCTCATCATACCATCGATATGCCAGCGGATTATCAGAGTCCTGTCCCTCAAACCTGATTTCAGGTACACCTTTAAAAAATTCTTTTTGTCCTAAAGTAGTAGCCATATTATATTGTTATTTAGAAAAAACCATTTAATTGCTGATAAAGATAACTCTCCCTGGCCGCACCAGCACCCGATCCTGTACTTTCTGCTGTTGAAGCACCAGATCGCTGCACCTGTTCAGAACCCGTGAAATGAGGATGTAAAAAAGGGAAGGATGAAGATTCATCCCTCCGATTGATTGCTTAGAATTGCTATGCTCAAATCATTAATTGTCTCCTGTTTACATATTGGTTATTCAATCCGGTAAAAATTAAAATACGATAGCGGGGAACCAGCAACTTAAAGGAGGGAAAAAAGTATTACGTCAATGGTAAGAGGTTTTTTCATACAGCTTCCAGTTTGTTGGTTCAATCGCGCGCAGAAATGAGTAGTCGCCAGAACGAATATAGTAGTATTTAGTAAAATAGCAACCGATTGCAATTTTATTTTCTTTCCGGATTTTTTTTCAGGTTATACCGGCCCTTCCAGGGCCCTTCCCGCACCAGTCCCGGTACCTGTTCCCCGATTTTTAAATCAACCGGCCAGACATTTTCCCTGTCCCCGCGCGTTCTAAAACCGGCTATTTCCCCCATTTACCGCTTAAAGTCGGGTTAGACGGGTGCCGATATTGTTTTTAAACAATGCTTATCCGTCCGGATCAAAAACAGCGGCCCGATTTTAATTTTTTTTGCGATCTTCAAGCAACCGATTGCAAAATGAAACCTAAACAAGAAGTTACCATTTACGATATCGCACAAAAACTTTCTCTCTCCTCCGCTACTGTCAGCCGGGCGTTACGGGACAATCCCGTCATTAATAAAAAAACCAGGGCACTGGTGCAACAGGCAGCACAGAAACTGGGATACAGGCATAATAATTTTGCCAGCAGCCTGCGCAACCAGAAGTCCAACACCATTGGCATAATCGTGCATGAACTGAGGAGTAATTTTATCACATCGGTACTTTCGGGGATCGAGAAAATAACATCAGAAGCCGGATACGATCTTATTATAACGCACTCATCGGAGAGTTTTAAAAAAGAAGAAGCAAACGCCCTCAACCTGTTCCACAAACGCGTTGATGGACTGATCGCCTCCCTCTCCTTTGATACCAAAGGCCTTGATCATTTCAAACAATTCCGGGAACGCGGCATCCCGGTGATTTTTTTCGACCGGGTGGAGGAACAATCAGAAAGCACCAATGTCATAATTGACAATTATAAATGTGGCTACACGGCCACCCAGCACCTGATTGACCAGGGTTGCCGGAAGATTGTGCTGGTTACCGGAAGCCTGAAACGTAATGTGTACGCCCAGCGTCACAAAGGTTACCGGGATGCGCTGTTCGATAATAATATCAGTTTCGAAAAGGACCAGGTCCTGATCAAGGACCTGAGCGAACAGGGTGGCGTGGAAGCGGCAAAAGAAATCCTTAAGATGCAGCCATTACCCGACGGCGCTTTTATTACCAATGATTTTTCCGCTGCGGTTTGTATGCAGATCCTGAAAGAAAACGGGATCCGTATCCCGGAAGATATAGCAATAGTGGGTTTTAATAATGATGCGATTGCCAAGATCGTTGAACCCAGACTGACCACCATCGATTATCCCGGCATAGATATGGGGGAGATTGCCGCCCGCAACCTGATCAACCACCTGAATGGTGAGATTAATATCAAAAATACAAACACGATTGTGATCCGCTCCGAACTGATCATCCGAAATTCCTCGCTGAAAGGCGGAACCCATCCAAAATAGTTCAACACCCATATGAAAAAAATAACGATTCTACTTTTTACGCTTTTTATTATCCTGACAGCAACTGCCGAGACCGGATACGAGCTCTGGCTAAGATACACGCCTGTAGAGGATCCTGCCTTACTTCAATCGTACCGTAACCAGGTCAGTTCACTGACGGTTACCGGCTCATCCCCTACCATGGACCTGGTTAAGGATGAACTGATGAAGGGACTTCCTGCCATGCTCCAGAAAAAAATCCCGCTGGCAAGCGTTGCAGGCCGGGGTGGACAACTGATCGCGGGTTCCGCTTCTTCCTCCCCGCTGATCCGTAACTCAGTACCCGCTTCTCTGCTGGAACAGGCGGGCGAAGAGGGATTTGTTATCCTCACCCGGATGGTCAACGGAAAAAAGACTACTATCATCAGTGCCAATTCAGATTTCGGTGTATTATATGGAGTGTTTCATTTCCTGCGGTTGATCCAGACCCGTCAGCCGATTGATAAACCCGACTTTGTCTCAAAACCGAAAATGAAATACCGGATGCTGAATCATTGGGATAACCTCAACCGGACAGTTGAACGGGGTTACGCCGGATTTTCCATCTGGAACTGGCATACACTACCGGGATATATCGATCAGCGTTATATTGATTATGCCCGCGCCAATGTTTCAATCGGTATCAATGGTGTTGTGCTGACCAATGTAAATGCCAACGCCATCAGCCTCACACAACCCTACCTGGCAAAACTGAGGGCCCTTGCCGATCTGTTCCGGCCTTATGGAATCAGGGTTTTCCTTACAGCAAAATTCAGTGCCCCGATTGAACTGGGTAAACTGAAGACTGCGGATCCGCTGAATGATGAAGTGCAGTCGTGGTGGAAAGAAAAGATCAATGAGATTTACACATATGTACCAGATTTCGGTGGCTTCCTGGTAAAGGCCAATAGTGAAGGCCAGCCCGGACCACAGGATTATAAACGAACCCATGCTGATGGTGCCAATATGCTGGCCGATGCCATTGCACCTCATAAGGGAATCATCATCTGGCGTGCTTTTGTTTATAGTCACGAGAACCCGGTGGACCGGCATATGCAGGCATACAATGACTTTGTCCCGCTTGATGGAAAATTCCGTGACAATGTAATGGTGCAGGTAAAAAACGGCGCCATTGATTTCATGCCCCGCGAACCATTCCATCCCCTGTTCGGTGCCATGCCCAAAACCCCGCTGATGATGGAATTCCAGGTTACGCAGGAATACCTGGGCCAGTCGACCAACCTTGTTTTCCTTGCACCCCTGTTCAAGGAAACTCTGGAAAGTGATACATACCAGAAAGGCAGCGGCAGCACGGTCGCCCGTATTGTCGACGGCAGCCTGGATAATCACCGGTTGTCCGGCATGGCCGGTGTGGCAAATATCGGCACCGATATAAACTGGTGCGGCCATCCATTTGCACAGGCAAACTGGTATGCCCTCGGCAGGCTAACATGGGATCACTCCCTCAGCAGCGAACAGATTGCTGATGAATGGTTACGGATGACCTTCAGCAACCAATCCGTATTCCTGAAAGCAGCCACTGAATTTATCCTTAACAGCAGGGAGACGATGGTCCGGTATTCCAACCCGATAGGACTTCACCATATCATGAACACCGGTCACCACTACGGACCCGCTCCCTGGGTGAGCAACCTTTCCCGGCCGGAATGGAATCCGGTATATTATCATAAGGCAGATAGTATCGGCCTCGGATTTAACCGCACCAGTACCGGGAGTAATGCCCTCTCGCAATATTCACCTGAGGTCAGGAAACAATGGGAAAATATCGCTACCTGCGAGGAGAAAAACCTTTTGTGGTTTCATCATGTGCCCTGGGACTTTAAAATGAAAAGCGGAAGGGACCTGTGGGAAGAATTATGTTATCAATATTACACCGGGGCTGAAGAGGTAGCGCAAATGCAGAAGACCTGGAAGGGTCTGAAGGGATTTGTAGACAGTGAAAGATTTGAACAGGTACGGATGCTGCTGGCCATACAATATGATGAAGCGGTCTGGTGGCGGAATGCATGCCTGTTGTACTTCCAGACATTCAGTAAACGGCCAATCCCTTCCGGGTACCAACAACCGGATAAAAGTCTCAGCTATTATCAAAGCCTGCGGTTTCCATTTGCACCAGGTAATTAATAAATAAAACCAGCTCACATGACAGCAGCAAAAAGAAAACTGGCAATTGTAACCGGAGGCGGATCAGGCCTGGGCCTGGCCATTGCCGGAAAATTTATCCAACAGGGAGTGGAGACCATCATCGTGGGCAGGAATAAGGAAAAACTGGAACTGGCTAAACAGGAACTGGGAGTTCTTTGTCACGCCATGGCCTACGACGTATCCGACCTCCCATCCATTCCCGCCTTTATACAAGATATAATTAACCGGTTCGGTTCCATTGATATCCTGGTCAACAATGCCGGTATCAACATGAAAAAAGAATTCACTGAAGTTACCGATACCGAATTCCAACAGGTCATTCTCACCAATCTTACCTCAGTTTTCACTATGAGTCGCGAAGTGGTAAAACATATGCTGCCAGCGGGTTCCGGCTGTATCATCAATATAAGTTCCATGGCGGCACAATATGGTATCCCCAAAGTGATTGCCTACTCGGCCAGCAAGACTGCAGTGGATGGGATGACCAGGGCCATGGCCGTGGAACTCTCGCCCAAAGGGATTCGTGTGAATGCTATTGCGCCCGGATTTATTTATTCTGAGATGACCGCTAAAGCCCTCGACAATGATCCTGAACGGAAGGCCAAGGTATTTGGCCGGACACCAATGGGCATCATGGGCGAAGCAAACGATATAGGCGAAGCCGCCTGGTTCCTGGCTAGTGATGCCGCAAAATTCATTACCGGTGTGATCCTGCCGGTTGACGGCGGGAACAGTATCGGCTTTTAAAAATCAAACTGCTATGAGAAGAATACTAACGATTGCAACCATCACCTTCCTTTCACATTGTACCAGCGCACAATCCATTGTATTGGAACAGGCCGGTAAGGAAACATTTGAGCTAACCAATGCCGTTATCTGCGTTGATCCGGCTGATGTTGAACTGGTGGGCCAATCGGCCCTGCTGCTGCAATCAGATCTTGAAATGGTAACCGGTATAAAAATTCCCATCAGTGCCACTGTGCCCACAACAGCAGCTATTATCATTGGCTCCGCTGACAAATCATCCCTGATCCGATCTGCTGCGCAAAAAGGAATAGTCAACCTGAACGCCCTGAAGGGGAAATGGGAAACCTATCAGATCCGGACCACCGATAAACAGATTATCATAACCGGCAGCGACCGGCGGGGAACGGCTTTCGGCGTATTTGAACTCTCCCGCCAGCTGGGTGTATCACCCTGGTACTGGTGGGCTGATGTGCCCGTTAAAAAGAAAGAAAGGATCTACATCAAAAGAAATACAACCACCAGTGACGCACCGCGCGTAAAATACAGGGGCATTTTTATAAATGATGAAGCACCCGCACTTTCCGGATGGACCAAAGAAAAGTTCGGCGGATTCAATCATGGCTTTTATGAAAAAGTATTTGAACTGATCCTCCGGCTGAAAGGAAATTATATCTGGCCCGCCATGTGGGGCAATAAATTTTATGATGATGATTCTTTAAATATCAGGGCAGCGGAAAAATATGGTATCGTTATAGGCACCTCCCACCACGAACCACTGATGCGCGCGCATGATGAGTGGCGGAAGTATGGCACCGGTAAATGGAATTACGACAGTAATGCAGTTAACCTGAAAAATTTCTGGCGCCAGGGCATGGAACGCGCCCGCAATGAAAAAATAGTAACGGTTGGAATGCGGGGCGATGGTGATGAACCAATGTCAAGGGAGACCGCAACCTCTTTACTGGAAAGGATTGTAAAGGACCAGCGGCAAATCATCAGCGAAACAACGGGCCAGCCGGCCAGCGAAACCCCGCAACTCTGGGCACTCTACAAGGAAGTGCAGGATTATTATGATAAAGGAATGCGCGTGCCCGATGACGTAACACTCCTGCTTTGTGATGACAACTGGGGTAATATCCGCAAACTACCCAAACTGAATTCGAAGCCAAGAAAAGGTGGTTATGGTATTTATTATCATTTCGATTATGTAGGCGGACCACGTAATTATAAATGGCTTAATACAAATCCGCTCCCACGTATCTGGGAACAGATGCATCTTGCATGGGAATATAACGCGCGTGAAATATGGATTGTGAATGTTGGAGATATAAAACCAATGGAATTCCCGGTTTCCTTTTTTCTTGATTACGCGTGGAATCCAGACAGGATCGGTGCTGCGGACCTGCAATCCTATACAGAAAAATGGGCAGCAGATCAATTTGGGAAACCGGTAGCCAAAGAGATCGCAGACATTCTTTCCAGATACAGTAAATATAACTCCAGGAGGAAACCCGAATTACTGGATGCCAACACCTATGACCTGGCAAGTGGTGAATGGGCAAGTATTGTCCAGGAATATACCGATTTACAAACAACAACCGACCAGCTGGAAGCAAGGATCCCACCGGAATATAAAGACGCTTTCTTCCAACTGGTGTTACATCCTGTAAAGGCAAATGCAAACCTCAACCAGCTGTACTACAATGTTGCACTGAACAGGCAGGCTTACACTAAAAAATGGCTGGTGGCAAATACCTATGCCGATATAGTTAAAGAGCTATTCATCAAAGATTCGCTGATCACTATGCAATACCACCAGCTGGGTGGTGGCAAGTGGAATCACCTGATGGACCAGACCCATATTGGTTATACTTACTGGCAACAGCCCGCGGTGCAGAAGATTCCCGAACTGAAATATGTAAGTCCCGACTCCGCCGTTCAACAAACAGAACCCGGTGTGCCCGACCTGATGGGTACCCTAATTCCCGAAGGCCGCCCCGTAAATGTTTTTTACCAGTTGCAGCAATCGGGTGTATCCATCAACGCTGATCATTATACCAATGCTGTGAATACCGGTAATATCAAATGGACTGTATTGCCCGACCATGGCCGCACCGGTTCGGCCATCACCGCCTTCCCGGTTATCAGTGCCGCACAGAAACCAGGCGGTAATTCGCCCCACCTCGTTTATGAAATTTATACTTACGGCGAAGGGGATGTTACCATCAATACCTACCACTCCCCTTCATTGAATTTCCAGTCGGCCGATGAGGGATTACAATATGCCATTTCGATCGACGATGAATTGCCACAGGTTGTAAGTATTAATAAGGAAGACAAAAATTCAATCTCGGGCATCTGGAATAAATGGGTGGCGGAAAATATCATTATAAAACCAACGAAACATAAAATCAATAAACCTGGTAAACACCTGGTGAAATACTGGATGGTCGATCCTGGCCTGGTGCTTCAGAAGATCGTACTTGATTTTGGCGACACGGAGAAAACATATCTCGGACCAGTTGAAACTATAAAAATCACTTCTAAAAATTAAAATATGACAACTCAGAAAATAACCGCTGGTTTGGCCGTCCTGTACGGGGCAATGCTATTAGGCAGTTGTACTGCGGGTAAAAAAAATACAGCCGCCGCTCCAATACCCTCACTGAAAGAAACTTTCCAGAATGATTTTACGATCGGCACTGCACTGAATGCCGCACAGATAGAAGAAAAAAATCCGGGGGCCGCAGAACTGATACCGCAACAATTTAACATGGCCACTCCTGAAAATATCATGAAGGCAGAGATCATCCATCCCAAATGGAATGAATACAATTTTGACCTGTCTGATAAACTGGTAGACTACGGGAAAAAAAATAATATCCGGATCAACGGGCATACCCTGATCTGGCATAGCCAGCTGCCCCAGTTTGCGCGTCAGATCCAGAGTGAGGATTCATTCCGTTTGTTTGTCAGGGAACATATCACTACCGTTGCCGGCAGATATAACAATGGGAAGGTTTTTTCCTGGGATGTGGTGAACGAAGCATTAAATGAAGACGGTACCATGCGCAATTCCATCTTTCTTAAAAAAATGGGAGATGGTTTTGTAACCGAAGCATTCCGACTTGCACAGGCTGCTTCACCCGGCACCGAACTGTATTATAATGATTACAATAATGAACAACCTGCCAAACGCGCCGGCTGCATCGCACTGATTAAAAAAATCCAGGCCGCAGGAGTCCGCATCGACGGGGTGGGTATCCAGGGACACTGGCATGTAGGAAAGATCCCGCTGAAAGATATTGAAGAAAGTATCATCGCCTACGGTGCACTGGGCATCAAGGTCATGTTTACTGAACTGGATATTGAAGTGCTGCCTCGTAATTTCCAGGGCGCCGAGGTCAGCCAGCGGGTGCAGGCCAGTCCCGCGCTGAATCCCTATCCAAACGGCCTTCCCGATAGCGTGCAACAACAACTCGCCAGTGATTATGAAGCCCTGTTCAACCTCTTCCTTAAACACAAGGATATAGTAACCCGCGTAACGTTCTGGGGTGTGGACGATGGACAAAGCTGGCTGAACGACTGGCCTGTTCGTGGCCGGACCAACTATCCGCTTTTATTTGACCGCCAGCTCAAACCCAAACCCGCATTTTATAAAGTAATAGATACCAAACGCAATTCACCAAAGCGGCCATTTTAACCTGTAAACCATGAACAAAAACAACTCACAAAAATTATCCGTCCTCGAAAAAGTAGGTTATAGCCTGGGCGACCTGGCTGCTAACCTTGTATTCCAGACCCTGATCACCTACCTCGCCTATTTTTATACCGATATCTATGGGCTCGAGGCTAACCATGCATCGGCGATCATCCTGACAGTGGGACTGGTTGCGGCTTTCGGATTTAATCCAATCATTGGTGCCATTGCCGACAGGACAGTTTCAAGATGGGGGAAATTCAGGCCATGGATCCTTTTTACCGCCATACCCCTGGGAGTAGCAGCCCTGCTTGCATTCAGCACACCCGATTTTTCGTACAAGGGTAAAGTGATCTATGCCGTAATCACCTATTCCTTCCTGCTGTTACTGTATGCCGCCAACAACCTGCCCTATTCCGCCCTCAGCGGCGTGATAACGGGTGATATGAAAGAACGGAACAGTATGTCGGCCTACCGTTTTGTAGCGGTTATGTTTGCCCAGTTCTTTGTGCAGGTATTTATGCTGCCCATCATCGAATCAGCAGGTGGAGGTGATAAAGCCGTTGGGATCGAAAAAGTGATGACCTGGCTCGCAATCATCGGAACGGTGATGTTGCTGATTACCTTCCTTAGTACACGTGAACGGATTGTCCCCAAACCCGAACAAAAGTCCAGCCTCAGCGAAGACCTCTCCGACCTGGTGAAAAACCGACCCTGGCTGATTATGCTGTTGCTTACCACCCTGGTGTTTATCACCCTGGCTATGAAGGGCGGAGCCTATGTCTATTATTTCAAGAACTATGTAGATAAACAGGCACTCACCAGTTTTATCGAACCTATCCTGAACGGCCTGTCCGGTATTGGTGTCAATTTCTTTGGAGAAGACCCCGTGGCTGCCGGCTTCGGCCTGTTCAATGCAGGTGGGATCATCTTCATGATCGTGGGTATTACCCTCTCCAAACGACTGGCGGATAAATATGGTAAAAGGGATGTTTTTGGAATAGCCCTGTTTATTTCCACGTTGTTTATCCTGCTTTTCTACTTTTTTGCCCCACAATCCGTAGGCCTGATGTTTGCATCACAGATTTTACACGGCTTCTTTTATGGAATTACCATTCCCATTCTCTGGGCTATGATCGCTGATGTGGCCGACTACAGCGAATGGAAAAATAACCGTCGTGCCACAGCCATTATTTTTTCGGCCATGATGGTGGGTTTAAAAGGTGGATTAAGTATCGGCAGTGCATTACTCACCCGTATCCTGGGTTATTTTGATTACCTGCCCAATAGTACCGAAGCTCAGACCGGAACAGCAATTGAAGGCACCAGGTTACTGGTTAGTGTTTTCCCAGCCATTCCGTTTTTGATAGGAGCAGGTTTATTGTTTTTTTATGAAATAAATAAAAAGATGGAATTGAAGATTGAATCCGACCTGAAAAGCCGGCGCAGTTTGTAAATCTCCCTGAATCATTAAATAATTTTTTATGCCGGAAGAAAAAATTGACCATATCGACTTTGATGACCTGAATAAACGGGCCATTTCCCAACCACTGGTAAGGGATATTTATACGGCCGATCCATCTGCCCATGTGTTTGATGGAAAAATCTATATCTACCCTTCGCATGATATTGACGCCGGTGTGGCCTTCGACGACCTGGGCAGTCAGTTTGCCATGGAAGACTATCACGTCCTTTCGATGGACACACCTCAGTCTGAAGCGGTTGATCACGGAGTGGCACTGCACGTGAAAGATGTACCCTGGGCCGACAAACAGATGTGGGCTCCCGATGCAACTGAAAAAGATGGAACCTACTATCTGTTCTTCCCGGCAAAAGCACATGACGGCATCTTCCGTATTGGTGTGGCAGCGGGCTCCTCGCCTGCTGGCCCCTTTGTACCGCAGCCCCAGGCAATCCAGAAAAGTTTCTCAATTGACCCGGCTGTATATCTTGATGATGATGGTTATTATTATATGTACTTCGGTGGCATCTGGGGCGGACAACTCCAGCGCTGGAGATCGGGCACCTATAATCGTATGGGCGAGGGACCGCTGGTACACCTGCCGGAGGACAGGGAGCCGGCGCTGACACCCAAAATAGCAAGGCTCACCAACGACCTGCTGGAGTTTGATGAAGATCCCAGAGACGTTATCATCACCGATGAAAATGGAGATCCTTTACTGGCCGGTGATACAGACAGGCGCTTTTTTGAGGCAAGCTGGATGCACCGGTATAATGGCCTGTATTATTTTTCCTATTCAACCGGCGATACCCATTTTATTTGTTATGCCACGGGCGACAATCCATACGGTCCGTTCCAGTACAGGGGCAGGATCCTGAATCCCGTGGTAGGATGGACTACCCATCATTCCATTTGCCAGTTCGCCGGCAAATGGTATTTGTTTTACCATGATTCCAGTTTATCAAAAGGTGTTACACACCTGAGAAGCGTAAAGGTTACCGAACTGATCCATGATGAAAACGGAGAGATCAATTTAATCGAACCCTATGATCCATCATCACATTAACGACCGGTTGCCGGCTACAACATTATAACCCGATGTAACAGGGTTCAACAACACTTTTAAAGATTAAAAACATGATCAGGAAAATATTAACATTCATAACACTGGGTTTATCACTCATGCGGACAGAAGCGCAGTCGTTCCAAAACCCCATCCTGGCCGGGTTTTATCCCGATCCAAGTATTTGTCGCGCCGGTGATGACTACTATATTGTCAATTCATCATTTGCGTATTATCCGGGTTTGCCCATCTTCCATAGTAAAAATCTCCTGAACTGGCAACTTGTTGGTTACGGACTCGATCGTCCCGAACAACTGAACCTCGATGGGGCCGGTGTGTCAAGGGGACTGTTTGCACCGGCAATCAGTTATCACGACAGTACCTTTTATATCGTCTGCACGGAAGTAAGCAAACTCGGTAATTTTATTATTACCGCCCGTGACCCTAAAGGGCCATGGTCCAACCCGGTTTCCTTACCCGAAGTAAACGGTATTGATCCTTCCCTGTTTTTTGATGACAACGGAAAATCGTACATCGTTTTTAACAGCATTCCTCCCGACAATATTTCAAAACACAACGGTCACCGCACAATCCGGATGTTTGAACTGGATATAAAAAACCTTAAAGTAAAGGGAGCAGAAAAACTGCTGATAAACGGAGGCACCGATATGGCGAAAAAACCTGTCTGGATCGAAGGTCCTCACTTTATCAAAAAAGACGGATGGTATTATCTTATCTGTGCAGAAGGTGGCACGGGTTATAACCATTCCGAAGTTGTATTCAGGAGTAAGTCGCCGGAAGGACCCTTTGTGTCCTATGAAAAAAATCCGATACTCACCCAGCGGCAACTGGATACCACCCGTCCCAATCCCATCACCACCACCGGTCACGCCGATTTTGTAAAAGCCAAAGATGGCCAATGGTGGGGTATCTTCCTTGGATGCAGGCCCTATGAAGGTGATTATTACAATACAGGGAGGGAAACTTTTATGGCACCGGTTGTATGGAAAGATGGCTGGCCTGAATTTGACCTGGGTGGTGAACTGGTAAAATACTCCTACCCGATCAATGCATTTGAAGATAAAAAAAGGGAACGCTTTAATGGCAATTACCTGTTCCGCGATGATTTTAATAAAGAAGAACTGAACCTGCGGTACCGGTTCCTGCGGACCGTCCGTGAAAAATGGTACGACCTTTCTTCAACCAAAGGATCATTAACACTCAAACTCCGACCCGAAACAGCCGACGGTAAAGACAATCCATCATTTGTGGGATTCAGTCAGCCCCACCTGAAAGGATCTGCATCTACAGCACTGCGTTTTACGGCGGCTGCTGAAAATGAAAAGGCGGGACTGCTGTTGTTCCAGAATGAAAAAACATACTACTACCTGTGCAAAACCAGGAAGGGTGACGATCAGGTGGCGGCACTGTATAAAGGCGCCGAATTAATAGCGAGTGAAAAACTGGCAGATGCCGACCAGGAAATCTATTTTAAGGTGCAGGCCAATGACAGTACCTATTCCTTTTTTTATGCTACAAAGAAAAACAAATGGATCCCGCTCCTTGAAAATGCGGATGCAAAATATTTAAGCACCAAATCGGCCGGTGGATTTGTTGGCTGCGTATATGCGATGTACGCAAGCTCTGAAGGAAAACCTTCTGATAATACAGCGCGTTACGACTGGTTTGAAATCAAGAACGATGACGATGTTTATAAATGAACCTGCAACCAACTAATATGAAACTAATCTACTGCTTTGCCATCTTCCTTATAAGTCTCAGCCTCCCTGCCCAGGAATACAAATCATATCCGATGTGGAATCCTTCCCTTCCCACAGAGCAGCGGGTAAATGATGTGGTCAGCCGGCTTACACTGGAAGAAAAAGTAGCCCAGATGCTGAATGCAACGCCGGCAATCCCGAGATTGGGGATCATGGGTTATGATTGGTGGAACGAGGTTCTGCATGGTGTGGCAAGAACACCGTTCCATTCAACCGTGTTTCCACAGGCTATCGCCATGGCTGCTACCTGGGATACGAATTCATTATTCCGTATGGCCGATTATTCGGCATTGGAAGGAAGGGCCATTCATAATATTGCCATCCAACAGGGCCGGACTGCTGAACGATATGTAGGCCTGACCTACTGGACACCCAATATCAATATTTTTCGCGATCCGCGCTGGGGCCGTGGCCAGGAGACCTATGGTGAAGACCCCTTTCTTACCTCCATGCTGGGTCGCGCGTTCGTGCGCGGACTGCAGGGGGAAGACCCCAAATACCTGAAAGCCGCGGCATGTGCCAAACATTTTGCTGTGCATAGCGGGCCCGAGCCAAGCAGGCATTCAGATAATTTTACTCCCAGCAGTTATGATCTCTGGGATACCTACCTGCCCGCATTTAAAACCCTGGTGGTGGATGCAAAGGTGGCAGGTGTGATGTGTGCTTATAATGCAGTTGACTCACAACCCTGTTGCAGCAACGATTTGCTGATGAATGATATTTTACGCAAACAATGGAAGTTCACGGGTTATGTTACCTCCGATTGCTGGGCTATCGATGATTTTTTTAAATACCATAAAACACATCCCGATGCCACCAGTTCGGCTATCGATGCCGTGATGCACGGTACCGATGTGGAATGCGGACAAACTGTTTATCAAACATTACTTGGTGCAGTGCGCCAGGGACTGATCAAAGAAGAATATCTCAACAGATCACTGGAACGACTATTTACCATCCGTTACCGGCTGGGAATGTTTGATCCCCCTTCCATGGTGAAATATGCACAGACTCCAGCCGATGTCCTTGAATCTGCCCCGCACCAGGCCCACGCATTAAAGATGAACCGGCAATCAATTGTATTGCTGAAAAATGAAAAGAATACTTTACCACTGAGTAAAAAGATCAGGAAGATTGCGGTGGTAGGACCAAATGCTGATAACCGTATTTCGGTCCTGGGAAATTACAATGGCACTCCTTCGCATATCACCACATTGCTGCAGGGGATAAAAGAAAAACTGGGAAATGATGCAGAAGTGATCTATGAAAAAGGTATCAGTTTCACCAACGATACCCTGTTACGTTACACCGACCTGCAATCACAGTTCAGCTGGGATGGCAAGCCTGGTTTTTATGCAGAATATTTTGACAACAGGGAACTGAAGGGTGATCCCTTTCTTGGCAGGACAGAAACTAAAATCGATCACTCCTGGCAGCGCGGAGATATTATCAGCGATAAAAAAACAGCCGCCAATTTTTCCGCCCGTTACTCTACACATTTTACGGCAACGGAAACAAGCAGCACCCATTTTGAAGTAGAAGCAGATGATGGTTACCGTTTGTTTGTGAATGGCAAACAGGTACTCGATGCATGGCTACGCAACCGCTGGGGCGCAAGGACCTTCAAACTGGAAGCTAAAAAAGATTCGGTCTACCAGCTTGTACTTGAATACTGGCAGGGTGATGACAATGCAACCGTTGCGCTCCGCACAGGCGAATTACAGCAAACAGATTTTAAGGCATTGGCCAGCCGTCTGGGACAGGCAGATGTGATTGTATTTGCAGGTGGTATATCACCACAACTGGAAGGGGAAGAAATGCAGGTGAATGCGCCAGGATTTAATGGCGGCGACCGCACATCCATTCTCCTGCCTGCTGTACAAACCGCGCTTCTGAAGGCTCTTCAGGCCACCGGCAAACCGGTTGTATTTGTAATGATGACAGGGAGTGCCATTGCTATTCCCTGGGAAGCTGAATTTCTACCCGCAATAGTGAATGCCTGGTACGGCGGACAAAGTGCAGGAACCGGTATTGCCGATGTACTGTTTGGCGATTATAATCCTGCTGGCAGATTGCCCGTTACTTTTTATAAAAATGATACTGACCTTCCGGGCTTCAGTGATTATTCAATGGACGGAAGAACCTATCGTTATTTTAAAGGAGTTGCACTCTATCCGTTTGGATACGGACTTAGTTATACCAATTTTTTATATACGGATTTAAAAGTACCTGCCCGTATAACCGCCGGTAAAACAATCAGTGTCAGTGTTAAGCTTAGGAACAACGGCAATCGCGATGGCGACGAAGTTGTGCAGCTCTATATCTCACACCCCGGTGCCAGTGGCAAGGCGCCAATCCGCGCGCTTAAAGGGTTTCAACGTTTGTTCCTGAAAGCCGGTGAAACAAAGACTGTTGGTTTTACCCTCACACCCGGAGATCTTTCGCTTGTACAGGAAAAAGATGGAAGTCTTTACCAACCTGCTGGGAAGCTCAGCATCAGTGTTGGCGGAGGCCAGCCAGGTGTCGACAATAAAACAACCAGTAACGTGCTTACCCAAAACATAATTATTGAATAAGATCCTTATGAAAATATCGCTGCTGCTTTCTTTACTGTTGTTGAATGCACATCTTACACTGGCGCAGGTCAGGCTGCCAAGGCTGATCCGGGATAGTATGATCCTGCAGCGCGACGAAAAAATAAAACTCTGGGGATGGGCTGCCCCCCACGAAAAACTGAAGATCCGTTTCAACGGCAAGACTTATAATTCAAGAGCCGATGTTTCCGGCAACTGGATGGCTATGCTGCCGCCTGTAAAAGCAGGCGGACCGTATACAATGGACATCATTGCCAGCAACCGTATAAAAATAAAGGAGATCCTTTTTGGGGATGTGTGGTTTTTCAGTGGCCAGTCAAATATGGTTCACCAGCTTAACATCCATGATATAACCTATGCGCGCGAAATCGAAGAAGCCGATTTCCCACAAATCAGGCAATTCCTGATACCTACCCGTGGTAATCTGGAGGGACCTCAACACGACCTGGCATCAGGTTACTGGAAACCCGCTGTGGGAGCGGATGTGCGGCCCTTTTCTGCCGTAGCATATTTCTTTTCAAAAAAAATTCATGAAAAATACCGGATACCTGTTGGTATCATCAATGCAAGTGTTGGTGGTTCACCCATTGAAGCATGGATCAGTGAAGAGGGGTTTAAAGAATTCCCTGATGTATTTGCAACGATTGAAAAAAACAAAGACAGCTCCTATACCAATAGATTCAACAGGCCGATGGGTAATCGCCCGGCCGCACCAATTGATGCGGGTATGGTGGCCGCTCCCAAATGGTTTGATTCTTCTTATATCCCAAAGGGGTGGCGCCGGATAAATATTCCCGGGTACTGGGAGGACCAGGGCATTAAGGACCTGAATGGAATAGTTTGGTACCGGCGCGAAATCGATCTTCCGGTTTCCATGGCTGGAAAATCAGCAAAGGTCTTTATGGGGCGTATTGTCGATGCCGATGAATTATATATTAACGGTAAACTGGTGGGCACTACAACATACCAGTACCCCCAACGCAGGTATATTGTTCCGGCCGGACTACTCAAGGCAGGTAAGAATGTTTTTGTGAGCCGGGTCACCAATACAAACGGAAAGGGAGGTTTTGTACCGGATAAACCCTATTGTATTTTCTCCGGTACTGATACGGTTGACCTGAAAGGTTATTGGTCGTACAAAGTAGGTGTAGCGTTCAAACCCTTTGCGGGCGGCGGCTCGTGGGGAAGTCTCAATGTTATGAACCAACCAGCTGCCCTGTATAATAATATGGTAGCCCCCGAAATAAATTGTACTATCAGGGGTATCTGCTGGTACCAGGGCGAAACCAATGCTGATCAGGCGGAGAAATATACACAGCTGCTTCCAACATTGATCAGCGACTGGCGGAAAAAATGGAATAATGCCAGCCTTCCCTTTCTTTTTGTGCAATTGCCGGGTTTTATGGAATATAGTTACCTGCCTTCCGAAAGCAACTGGGCTTTGTTGAGGGAATCGCAATTGAATTCGCTCTTTGTCCCCAATACCGCCATGGCCGTAGCGATTGACCTGGGTGAATGGAATGATATCCATCCCGATAATAAAAAAGATGTGGGAGAACGGCTTGCACTCGCCGCACTGAAAGTTGCGTATAAAGAAGATATTGTGTATTCGGGCCCACTCTATGATAGCGCCCTGATTGAAGGAAACAGGATTTCCATCAGTTTCAAACAAACCGGCAGTGGGTTAACCACCAATGATGGTGAAGGTCCTTCCTCATTTGCCATTGCAGGAGCTGACAGACGGTTCGTATGGGCAACTGCTAAAATAGAAGGTAATAAAGTGGTGGTGTGGAACGATGAGATAAATGAACCAAAATTTGTCCGCTATGCCTGGGCAGATAATCCCGTTGATCCGAACCTTATTAATAAGGAGGGATTACCAGCTTCGCCGTTCAGGACCGACAAGTAACGTCTTTAAAACGATGCCATTGATATTAATGAACAGGGTGAGTGGGGAATTTAACGGGTTGCCTTTTTTCAATACAGGTAAACAACGATTTGAATATTTATAATTTGTCAGTGTATGAAAAAAATAAGTTGGTTTCTCTTACTCCAGGTTATTGTCACAACAGGCTTTGCACAAATGCCCGCTATCGACAGCAGCAGGTACCCGCGGCTGACCAGCTTCAGCAGCCAGGAAGACCATGCGCAGATGCTGAAGTTACTCGGAATAACAAAACTGCGACCTGGTCCCAGTTCAAATCAATCGGAACCCAATCACTCAAATGAGGACGAACAACTTGCCAATCCCTGTCCACTCCTGCCAGATGTACTGCTGATGAAGAACGGGAAAAAAGTCAGCAATACTGATCAATGGTGGAAGGCACGCAGGCCGGAGATCATTGAAGATTTTGAAAAGGAAGTATACGGGCGGATTCCTGTCAATACCCCGAAAGTAAACTGGACAGCAAAGGTCACCGATTATGAATTTGTGGGTCGCACACCGGTTATCGCAAAACAAATGATTGGACGGGTCGACAACTCAGCCTATCCCTTGGTGAATGTCAATATTAATATGGTATTGGTTCTCCCGCTTAATGTAAAAGGACCTGTTCCGGTACTAATAATGTTCGGTTTCCCCATACTCCCTGCCCCTGCGCAACCTTCTCCTGCCGACATGGAAAAACTCAATAACACTTTCAGGGAAATGATGATCAAAACCAATCCGGAAATGAAGGACATCTTTGATCGTTACCCTGCATATAATCCGGTTACGCGTGTTGCCGGACCAAATTTCTTTGCACCTCCACCCAATGGTGATTCACCGCCAACAGAACAGTTACTGGCAGCAGGTTGGGGATATTGTTTACTGGAACCCGGCAGTGTGCAGGCAGATAATGGTGCGGGACTTACCCGCGGTATTATTGGATTGGTGAACAAGGGACAACCGCGTAAGCCGGATGACTGGGGCGCGTTACGCGCATGGGGATGGGGAGCTTCAAGGGTATTGGATTACCTGGAAACCGACACACTGGTTGACGCAAAAAAAGTTGGCATCGAAGGAGTATCGCGTTATGGAAAAGCAGCCCTGGTCACCATGGCCTTCGACCAGCGATTCGCCACAGCACTTATCGGATCTTCAGGTAAAGGGGGAACAACCCTTCATCGCCGTGTTTTTGGCGAAGCCGTGGAAAGCCTGGCCTCTTCCGGAGAATATCACTGGATGGCAGGAAATTATTTGTTATACGCAGCTGATGTTTCACCGAAGGGGAAAAAAACCGGTTGTGATTTACCGGTCGATTCGCATGAATTACTTGCGCTCTGCGCACCGCGACCAACATTTGTGAGTTATGGCATACCGGAAAAAGGAGATGCCAAATGGCTTGACCAGCTTGGTAGTTATAAAGCCACAATTGCCGCGGGAAGTGTATTCAGATTACTCGGTGTAAAAGATCTTGGTGTCAGCAACGATTACCAGACTGAAAAAATGCCGGCAGTGCTAACCGGATTAACGGAGGGAGAGCTGGCCTGGCGGCAGCACGATGGCGGTCACACCGATGCACCGAACTTCCAGTTCTTTATTCCCTGGGCAAACCGCGAACTGAACTACCAGAAAACCCCGAAATAATTTTATTGAATTAATAGTAAGGGGTCCAGGAGGCACTTACTTTTTACATCTGCATAGAAAGTTTGTACCGGGTGGCATGGGATCCCGACACCCCTTACTTTTTACACCTGCATAGAAAGTTTAAACCGGGTGGTATGGGAACCCGGCATCCCTTACTATTTCCCCCTGCATAGAAAGTTTAAATCGGGTATGGACGTCTAAGCCGCAAAGCCGCTGAAAACTATGTACCCATTTATGAGAAAGTTCATTTCTTTATCGATCGTTTCACTTTTTATTTTAACTGCCCGGGGCCAGAAAAACAATAACAGCATCACCGGTAAGCTGCTCGACACAACTTCCAGCCAGCCCCTTGTTTCTGCTACTGTTTCACTGATACAGGTCAGCGATTCTTCACTGGTTAGTTTTACATTGTCCGACAAAAAAGGCGTCTTCCAGATTTCGGGTGTACAACCGGGCTCTTACCGGTTGGTCATCTCCAGCCAGGGTTATACAGAAATCAGAAAACTATTGACTTTAACTGAAACCAATAACAAACTTGATCTTGGTGAACTGAATCCCGAACCCGACTATAAAACCCTTTCCGATGTGGTGATTAAAAGCGAGGCCCCGATCGTTATAAAAAATGATACCGTCCAGTTCAATGCGGGCGCATTCCGGACGCAACCAAATGCTACTGCAGAAGACCTGCTAAAAAAACTTCCCGGAATGGAAGTGGACAGGGAAGGGAATGTTAAGTCGCAGGGAGAACAGGTACAAAAGATTTATGTAGATGGCAAGGAGTTCTTTGGTAACGATCCCAAGCTGGCTACAAAAAATATTACAGCCGATATGATTGAAAGTGTGCAGGTCTTTGATGATATGAGCGACCAGTCAAAGTTTACCAGGATCGACGACGGCAGCCGTTCCAAAACAATCAATATCAAATTAAAAAAAGACAGGAACAAGGGATACTTTGGAAGGGCATCTGCCAGTTATGGCGACAGGAACCGGTATGAAGGAAATTTAAGTATCAATAAATTCAATGGCGACCAGCGCATCTCTGTATTATTTAATGCCAATAATATCAATAAACAGGGATTCTCTTTTTCCGACATCGTTGGTTCAATGTCTGGCACCGGTGGTGGTGGTGGCCGTGCTGGTTCTGTCAACGGTGGTGGTGGTGGTGGAGGTGGTAATAACGGCATCCTGCAATCACTCGCCACCGGAATTAATTTTACCGACATCTGGAATAAAAAACTGAAGATCACAGGGAGTTATTTTTATTCCAATTCTGACAACACGCAACTGCAGACCAGTCTCCGGAGAACCACCTTCGAAGATTCAATCGCCATTCGTAGCAGGGAATCCAGTTCAACCAGCCAGAATACCAATCACCGTATTAACCTGCGGCTGGAATACGAGATCGACACCATGAACTCCGTTCTCTACACACCTTCGATTACCGTGCAGCAATCGGGAAATAATTTTTCGGATACAACTTCGTCAATAACCGATGAACAGGGTAACCAGTTCCTTGCAGTGGCCGGCAGGACCAGCAACTCCGGTAACCGGGATGGCCTTAACTGGAATAATAACCTGTTGTACCGTCACAAATTCCAGAAGACCGGCAGGACCATTACACTCGGAATCGACAAAACCTTCGGACAAAGTGAAAACAATGGTTTTACCATTTCAGAAAATGAATTTTATCTCCCTTCAGGTGTAAACTACCGGACCATCAGCCAGAACCAGCAAACCTTGCAGCGGACAAAAACCAACAATAATGCCTTGAGTACTTCTTATACTGAACCGGTAGGACTGAATAAACTGATTGAAATAAATTACCGCTATACCAGGAATGTGAATACATCAGACAGGCAGGGATTTAATCTTGATCCTTCCTCGGGAAAATATATTGTGCCGAATCTTCTACTCACCAATAATTTTAAAAATGTGTTTGAAGGGCAACGGGCCGGTTTGAATTTCCGGGTGCAGAATCCAAAATATAATTACCAGTTGGGTATTGCTGTTGAACATTCGTCACTGGAGAGCCAGAGCTTCCGGGCCCTGACGGGCAAGGATTCTATCTCCAGGGCCAGTTATACCAACCTCTTCCCCGTCGCCAATTTTAATTTCACTCCCGCAAAAAGTAAAAACCTCCGTTTCTCCTATCAGGGCCGTACCAACCAGCCATCCCTGTCCCAGTTACAGAATGTCCCCGATGCAAGGGATACCTTAAATATCCGGATCGGCAACCCATTGTTGAAACAGGAATTCAATCACAATGTCAGCCTTGCCTATAATAATTTTAATACTCTCAGCTTCAGATTATTTGCCGCCAACCTGAGTTTTGCAAGCACCCGGAATAAAATAGTCCATAGTATAACCGTAAACGGACCACAGCAGATTACCCAATACGTAAACCTCAACGGATATTACCGGGGTAATGCATTCCTTACCCTTGGACTACCCTTTAAAAACCCGAAGTGGAAAGGATCGAGCCTGAATTTTACAAACAATACTTCCTATACACAGGATGTGAGTATCCTGCGGAGGCAAAAGAATTTCACGCGCCAGTTTATGATTTCGCAGGGCGTGGGTGTTAATCTTAATAAAGAGAAGTTTGATCTGGGTACCCGGGTGAACCTCGCCTATAATGATGTGCGGTATTCGGTGGACCAGACATTGAATGAAGATTACCTGACGCAGACTTATTCCATCGATGCCTCGGTAAACTTTCCCTGGAGCCTGATCCTCGCTTCCGATTTAAACTATATGATCAATACGGGCAGGGCAATGGGTTTTAACCAACGCATCCGGTTATGGAATGCAAGCCTGCGCAAACAGATCTTCAGGAAAAAAAATGCAGAGATCCGGTTTCTTGTAAATGATATCCTCAACCAGAACCAGAATATTATTCGTAACACCACAGACAACTATGTAGAAGATACCCGCAGTACTGTATTGCGCCGCTATTATATGCTGAGCCTTTTTTTCAACCTCAACCGTATGGGCGGAGGGCCCGCTGGTGGTGCCATGCGGGAGATGAACAGATCCATGAACAGGGGCAGGGAAAATAACAGGTTTTAATTAAACGTAACTCCGAACCAGGATTCAGTTCGATGATTTTAACTAAAAAGACCGGCCGGAACCCGTTGAAAAATCGCAGGTTCCGGCCGGTTAATTATTTAACGGACAATTTATATACCGTCTCCGATGTATACTTCTTTCCCGGAATCAGGATGGTAGAAGGAAATTCCGGTTTGTTGGGAGAATCAGGAAAATGCTGCGTCTCCAGGCAAAGGGCACTATGTTTCCGGATAGCGGTTCCGGATGCTGTGGTGAACATACCATCCAGGAAATTGCCACTGTAAAACTGCAGGCCAGGTTCTGTTGTTGAAACGACAAGCGTGCGGCCACTTAAGGAGTCAGAAAGAACTGCCACTTCCTGTAATGTACCGGCATTTGAATTAAGCACCCAGTTATGATCGTAACCACCGGGCACCAGTGCGATACGCTCACCAATCTTTGTTGCAGTGCGGAAATCAAACGGTGTTGATTGTACAGTAGCAATTTCACCGGTAGGAATCAGCTCCCTGTTTACCGGCGTGTAATGATCAGCTGCGATCATCAGTTTATGATCCAGTATCAGGTTAGCTACATCACCAGTCAGGTTGAAATACGAGTGATTGGTCAGGTTTACCGGTGTTGGTTTGTCGGTGGACGCCTCATAACTTATTTTGATCTCATTTAAATCGGTCAGGGTAAACGTCACCTTCACCTGCAGGTTTCCGGGAAAACCCTGGTCGCCATCGGGACTCAAATGGGAAAATGAAATGGAGGGAATAGTGCTGTCGGCTATTGCCGCATCCCAGACTACCTTATCAAATCCCTTTACACCACCATGTAAAGTGTTTTTTCCGTTATTGGCAGGCAGGGTGAATTTTTTTCCATCGAGGGTAAACGAAGCACCACCAATGCGGTTACCATAACGGCCAATAGTGGCACCGAAATACGGTGGATTTTTTAAATATCCCTGAAGGTCTGCCGGACCGGCAAGAACGGAAGAATATTTTCCATTTTTTTCTTTGGAGATCCAGGATACCAGCGTTCCCCCATAATTGGTAATGGTAACTGTGTCGCCGGATTTGTTTACAAGGGTATACAGATTGACAGCCTTGCCATCTGTGGTTCCCCATGGTTTGCTGGTCACGGCATTCACCTGTTGCTGAACTACTGTATTCACTGCGTTTGTTTTATTCCCTGATTCATTACAGGAGGTAATAAAGATCGCGATAATCGCGAATTCAATGAGAGTTGGTTTCATGGTCATTTATTTCACTGAAGATCGTGTTCATTATTTATATAATAAAGAAACAGATGATAATTAGTATTTACTGTCAATTTTACTATCGGAGCACATTTAAAATCCCCGTTTCATTTTTTTTCACGATTTTTAATCCGATTGCAAAGAATACAGCTCAAAAACCAAGGATGGGGGATATTCCCCTGCCGGATGATTATTTTGTTATACAAAATTATTATAATATGAGTAGCTGTAAGTTAAAATTCCCCCTTTTATTCGCCTTCAGTTTCCTTGTGTACCTGGTTCCGGTTACGGCTGTCGGCCAGACAAATCATTCATCCGGCAAGACCACCGGAAAACCTTCGTCAGTCACTGGTTCTTACCGTAATATTTTCAGCGAAGCGGGATTTAAGGAGTCCGATATCAATGAGAAGATAGATAAAACCTATCACGAATTGTTTGATGGCCCTAACCGGATTTATTTCGAAGTGGGCGATTCCATGGGTTATGTGTCGGACCTGAAAAATAATGATGCACGCACTGAAGGTCTCTCCTATGGAATGATGGTTGCGGTTCAACTGGGAAAAAAAGATGTATTCGACCGGATCTGGAGATGGTCGAAAAAATACCTGCAGCACCAGGAAGGTCCAAGGGAAGCTTATTTCGCGTGGAGCATCAATCCACATACCCTGAAAAAAAATTCGGAAGGGTCGGCTTCCGATGGTGAGCTATATTATATCACCAGCCTTCTGTTTGCTTCAAATAAATGGGGAAATAAAACCGGGATCGACTATTATGCGGAAGCCCGGCGCATTCTTGATGCAATGTGGAAAAAAGATGGAACAGGAAATATTTATAACCTGATCAACACCGACCATAAACAGATAACATTTGTTCCCGAGGGCAAAAATTACCTGTGGACCGATCCCTCTTACCACTTACCGGCTTTTTATGAGGTATGGGTTGAATACGCAAAAGATGGTCACGAACAATTTTACCGCGACTGTGCAGATACTTCGCGGGCTTTTCTTCATCGTGCCACCAATCCTGTTACAGGCCTGAATTATGACTATACCGAATTCAGCGGTGAACCTCATGCCACCCCATGGATGCCACCTGCATTCCGTTATGATTCCTGGCGTGTTCCGATGAATATTACGATGGACTATATCTGGTTTGGAAAAGACAGGAAATGGCAGGAAGGTTATGCCCGCCGTTTCCAGGGATTTCTAAGATCCAAAGGTCTCAACAAATTTGAAGACCAGTTCAATGTGGATGGTTCCACACCTGACTTTATCCTCCAGGCGGGTAAAGTAAAAAGGCTCCGGCACTCCATTGGCCTGGTCTCCACTTCGGCTACATTATCGTTGATCAACAAAGACCCGGGAAGCCACGATTTTGTAAAAGCGATATGGAATGCCAAACTGGAGCCTTATGATGACGGTTATTTTGATCCTTATTATGACGGACTTCTATACCTGTTCAGCCTGCTCATGATGAGCGGGAAATATCAGATAATCAAACCACAACCCAGATAGCCGGACCTGACAAGGCTTTCACAACCTGAGTATTTAGTATGATTCCGCCTGTCAGCCTGCAAACCCGTACCTGCTCAGAAACCGGGATTCTGCTGGCCGGCAATATTCGGATTCACATCAATTTCATTCTGCGGAATCGGGAACAGCCTGTGGATGTCGGTCACCGCAATAGGAAATGGTGTAAACGGATTCTGGTTTTTAATATGATTGGTAATTGGCAGGTTCAGGCGCATCAGGTCCCAGTAACGGTCTCCTTCAAACGCCAGCTCCTTTCTCCGTTCATTAATAATATCCGAGATCAGCTGGGCTCCTGTTGAACTAAAACCACCAAAAAGCGGATCCCTTGTCTGGGCCACCCGGTTAAGATTGCTGAGGGCAACTGCAGTGTTATTCAGTTGGGCTGATGCTTCTGCAAGAATCAATACTACATCTGCGAACCGCAGCACTTTGGAATCATCCTTATCAGCCGGATTTTCACTGTTGGAGTATTTGTTATTGATAAAGACCAGTGCACCCGACAGGCTATCTGTATTTATCACTTCCAGCCGTACATCAGATGGACTGTACTGACTGATCAGGTCGTTCGTTATAAGTGCATCACCATACCCTGCCGGGTCATAAAAAAACGACAGTTGGTCGGAACTGAGGTTGGCAGCTGCATCACTGGAAATCTCAAACATGGTTTCCACCTGGTCTACCCTTCCGGCGGGATTGGCCCAGTAGGCCTGGAAGGCCGCTGCGGTCACCAACGTAAAACCACTGTTGTTGACTACATCAAGGGCAGCATCCCTTGCCAATTGCCAGCTGCCCATGGTTAAATATACCTTGGCAAGCAACGCTTCAGCAGTAAACTTGGAAACGTTTTCGGAAGTAACGGTCCTGACTTTATTGGTTGTACTGACAACAAGACTTTCTCCCTGGTTAAGCGTCATCAATGCAAATGCAGCTTTCAGGTCGCTGATTATCTGGTCATATACTTCCTGTACCGTATTTCTTGAGGGAAGCGCATTCTGATTAAATTCAGTTACAATGGGCACACCGAGTGCATTGGGGTTGACCGTAAAAGTTGATGCATAATTCCTCACAAGTTCAAAATGCATCAGCGCCCTTACCGTTAGCGCTTCTCCCTTTAGCTGATCAACCAGCTCGGTCTGCTCAATCTCTGCATTAATGATGAGGTTGGCATTTTTAATGGCTGCATAAGCTGCATCCCAGACATTATTTGCTTCTGCATTGGCGGTAGTCTGGTTAAAATCCCGGAACGTCAGGTACCTGCCCGAGTTACTTGTTTTAAGGTACACATTATCAGATGCCAGGTCACCCTTGAGTGGTAATGTACGTCCATACAGATCCACATCACGCAGAGAGGCATACATCCCATTGGCGGCGACATCCAGGTCGGCCTCCGTCTGGGTGGCGCTTTCAATTGGAAGTGCGTCGAAGGGTTCCAGGTCAAAAAACTTTTTTCTGCAGGAACTTTCCATTATAATAAGTACGAAAAGAAGAACCGCTATTTTTATTACAGGCTTCATAATATTCTTTTGGGATGATGATTATAAGGTAACGTTGATTCCGGCAGTCATGGTCCGTGTATAGAAAATATTCAGGTTGGAAGCACTGTTGATACCCTGCTCCGGATCAATGGTCAGGTTTCTGCTATACGTTTTGGTCCACAGGTTGGTTCCCCTGAAATAAATCCTCAACGCAGAAATATGTAGATGTTTTACCATTTCACTGTTGAAATTATAACCGATCGTTACGTTCCGGAGGCGGATAAAATCGCCCCTGTTCAGGAACCTGGTGGAGAATGAACTTGAATTATTGGTTGATCCGAATACATATTTTGGTACCGTAGTATTATCGCCAGGCTGTTGCCATCTCTCCAGGTTGAGTGCGTATTTATTCAGGTCCGGATAGGCGCCGTCTATGGCGTAAACGATCCATGGATCACGGACCTTGTTGCCATAATTATAAACAAATTCAGAAGTGAGGTCAATACCCTTATATGTCCATGTACTGTTCAGTCCTCCATAATATTTAGGAGATGCAGTTCCGATAAGCTGACGCTCAGCTTCATTATAGACATTGGTGGTTTCAGCATGTGTACCGTCTACAAACCAGAGCGGATCTCCATTATCCGGATCAACACCTGCATATTCGCGCACAAAAAATGTACGGATATCGTGTCCTACCCTCAACAGGAATGGTGCGTCGGCAAGATCCTTTCCCTCAGGAAGGGCCTTTAATTTATTCTTGTTATGCGAAATATTAAAGTTCAGGTTCCAGCTGAAATCCCTTGTCTGTAAAGGAGTACCGCTGAGTGTTAGTTCATATCCCCTGTTCTCCACCTTTCCTATATTGTTGATGAAGGAAGTAAATCCAACCGTGGCAGAAAGTGGGTTCTGGAAAAGTAATCCTTTCGACTCCCTTCTGTAAAAATCAAATACCACAGACAGGCGATCTTTGAAAAACCCCGCATCCAGACCGATATCAAGTTGATGGGTAGTTTCCCAGGTCAGGTCCAGATTACCCGGTGAATTGAATGTACCACCTGGCTGACCGGCATAACTACTGCCGAATCCGATGGTTTGTCTCCACAGATAGTTGCCTATCTCTGCATTGCCTGATGTACCGTATGAACCACGCAGTTTAAGACTGGAAATAAATGCAGCGCTGCTCAGGAAATCTTCTTTATCGACATTCCATGCTGCACCAACCGACCAGAAATTTCCATACAGGTGATGCGTACTGAAACGGGAAGAACCATCCCTCCTGAAACTTCCACTCAGGATATATTTGGAATCGTAATTGATCGTTACAGCAGAATATGCACCCGCAAATGAAAAATCCTGTTCAGTGGCGGAAGCAGTGACCGGTGTAGCGGCATTAACACTTAAAAAAAGTTGATTGGTCGGAGGAAAACCCTGCGCAGCCGAGGCCACCGCGTACGACTTGCTCTTTTGTGATTCGTACCCGACCTTGGCGTCCATACGAATCTTTTCATCGGGACCAAACATAAAACTATAATCAAGCTGGTGGGTAGAGATCCAGTTAAAAATCCTTCTGTTATTTGTTTGCAGCAGTCCCACATACGGAACGCCATCCCCATGGAACTGGTTCCAGAAATTCAATTCTTCCAGTACATTATAATCAATACCAAAACGGCTGGTAAACCTGAGGTTATTGATAATGGTGTACTCACCACCCACACTACCCTGGATCAGGGTGGTATTGGTTTTATACCGGTCATTATTAGCTATAAAAAGGGGGTTGAATGCCCCTCCACTAAAGCCAGTGGGATCATCGGGGTCTTCACTGATATTCAGTGTACCGTTGGGTCCGAAAGGATTCTGTGTAGGACGGAGAAAAGGAAGAGATCCGACAGGATTGGAAAATGCACCCCCACTGTTGGGCGTATGCTGTATGGAATTGGAACCGGTGAGGTTCACAATGAAGTTCAATGCATCACTGGCAATATGTTTGTAATTGGTGCGGAACGAATAACGTTTAAAGTTAGACCCGATTACAGTTGCTTCCTGGTCAAAATAACTTCCCGATAAAAAAAACTGGTTCCGCAGATCACCCCCGCTTGCCGACAGGTTGTACTGTTGCTGGGTACCGGTCCGGTCAATTACATCCCGCCAGTCAGTATCTACCCCGCTGCCTTCACCAAATGCATGGGCAAATTCATCAATAGCCGCGGGTGAGAGGCCGGCATTTACGCCGCCCTCCCTCAGTAAAGAAATATATTCATCTGCGTTCAGGAATCGCGCCTTCCTGGGTAGCCTTGCGCGTTTATTGTAACCTGCTTCGGCATCCGCCCTGAATTTAGTCTTACCCGGCTTACCCTTTTTTGTAACAATCACAATCACTCCATTGGCCCCACGTGAACCATAAATGGAAGTTGCCTGTGCATCTTTTAAAACTGTTACGGTTTCAATATCATTCGGATTGATTCCCGCAAGTGCGTTGGCAGTTGTTGTAAGAGAGGTAAGATCACCGGCATTTATAATTACACCGTCAATAACAAACAAGGGATCTGCACCGGCCGTAAAAGAACCGATACCACGAATCCGGATGGGTTGCGCTGCACCCGGCTGACCATTTGAAAGGGGCGCCTGTAAACCCGCCACCTTTCCCTGAAGTGCCTGATCCACCGAAGTATATGGACGATTCTCTACCTCAGCCCCCCTCACTGTCACCACGGAAGAAGTAATATTGGCGCGGCGTTGTGTACCATATCCCACCACCACTACTTCGTCGAGGTTGTTCCTGGTACCTGCCGTCAGTGTGATATCGTATTCGCTTGAACTGGTGAGATTGATTTCCTTATCGGCCAGACCAACGAATGATACCAGCAATGTATTTGCATTGGAAGGAACAGTCAACGAAAAAGTTCCATCGGAATTGGAGGTGGTCCCCATACTCGTTCCCTTCACTACAATAGAAACATTTGCCAGGGCAATCCCCTTTTCGTCGGTGACTCTACCCCTGATTGTCCGATCCTGTGCACCCGCAACAAATGCGAGCAACAGGAAACACCCTGCAATAGCTATAATTTTTCTCATCAATTATGATTTTATATTGATGAGACAGCAAAGAGATTTGGTTTGTGGCAGTTGGAAGGCCTTCAATTACTGGAATAGAAAAATGGACTACTGAAATATAAATAAACGGCGTTCAGTTATACAGAAAGGCCACGCCCATAAATTAAAGTGCCGAGATCCATTTTTTAAAATAGGGAGCCGTTACCTGGCTGACAATAACATGATTCTTAAAATCTTTGTCCCTGAGGAGGATAGCGATCTTTCCGTTTTCAACCATCTTGTATTCCAGGATCGCATCTATATTAAGCAGCACTTTGCGGTTGGCGCGAAAGAAAATCTTTTCATCCAGTTCACCTTCCAGTGCAGAGAGGGAACTTTCAATAGTAAACTTATTGCCGACCTTATCCTTAACAAATGTTACTTTGGATACAACATAAAACATATGCAGCTCCGTATACTTCATCGGTACATATACGCTTCCCCTTTTGCAGATAAGGTACTCCCGATGTGCATTTTTAACTTCACTTAGCGGCTTTACTTCACTTACTTGGTTGTGCATCGTTGTGGTTTTGATCCTACAATTTGTATAACTAATTTAAGACCTGTTCAGTAAAAACTGATTGCCGTTCATATAAAAAGCAGGAATCCACAACAGAGGTAATGAACGGGAAAACAAATTTTCCCGGTTTCCCATTTGAATTGTTCAGAGACCGATTTTAACTATTGGGTACCGGATTAACCGGTTTCATGGCTTTTAACCAAATCCGGCATTTGCAACTGTAAAATATCTCCTTTGTCCATCTGTCCGTATTTCCTTTTACATACCAGTTTCAATACGTATCTTGATGGTGGTTGAAGAAATAAATAATTACCCAGTAGTACTAAAAATATTCTCATGTGTATGTCTATTTTATACACAACGAGGGCAGTGTCTACTGCCCTCTCGTATTTTAAGACCTCAGTCGCTGTTCCCTGCGTTTAACCTGCCGGATTTACCCATAATGACCGGCAAAAAAATACCCAGGGCACCTTTCGGGCCCTGGGTATCAGGTTCAGGTTATAAAATCTTAGAATTCCAGATCTACCAATACCGGATAATGATCTGACGGGAACTTACCGTGGTAAGTATCGGTGAGTATTCCGTACCTGGTTACCTTGAAATCCTTTGTAATAAAAATATGGTCGATGATCTCACTGGATGGGTTGCCAATCCGGAAACTGTTAAAGCTCCCGTTATTGGTGTATGGCTTTACTGCCTTTGTATAAGCATCTTCCAGTTGTTTACTCTCATTGATCGTTTTGTACCATTCGCTTTCATTACTCCCGTTAAAATCACCCACTAATATCGCCGGGGTCGTACCAGCAATAGCAGCGATTTTTTCCGTGATCAGTTTACCACTCTCGCGGCGGGCTACCACTCCACGGTGATCAAAATGAACACTGAACACGAAGAATGTTTTTTTACCCTGCCTTGATTTCAGTTTTAACCAGGAACAGATCCGGTTATTTCTTGCATCCCAGCCAAAGCCCGGCTTTTCCGGATGTTCCGATAACCAGAAATCACCACTATCCTGGACTATATATTTATCCTTGCGGTAAAATATGGAAGAATGTTCACCAGCTGTTTTGCCATCGTCCCTGCCAAGGCCATAATGTCCGTATTCAGGAAGGTATTGTTGGAGATCGCTGATCTGGTTGCTCAGCCCCTCCTGGGTTCCCAGCACATCGAACTGATGAAAACGGATAAGGTTTGCTGCGATAGGTGCGCGGTCAATCCATAAATTACCTGTATCACCTTTATTATCGTAACGCAGATTAAATGTTCCGGCGATTACCTTCTGCGCATTAACGCTCAGTGTTAAAACTATTGCCGTTGAAAAAATCAAAAATTTCCTGATCATGAACTGTTTTATTAAATTTTAAATTACCATTTGGGGTTTTGCTCCAGTGCCGGGTTTACAAGCAGGTCGGCCTGAGGAATAGGATACAGGTACTTTTTATCTTCCCATTTCCTGACTGTTGTATTCAGCCAGGTGATTTCTCCGTATGTGTTGTTGGAAAGGCGCTGTGGATTTGCAGTTCCGTTCGGCAATTTCTCCGAAACGTTTACAAAGGTCACCCCTGGCAATGCCGCAGGTGCCGTTCCCTGATAAAACAACACATCATTTATTCCGTCAGCATTCAGGTCCATCGGGGTATTCAACGACGGAACATAAAATCCATTCCAGGTCTGGGCCATCAGTTCACCCCTTTTCCAGCGGATCAGGTCGTTGAACCGTTGTCCTTCCCATGCCAGTTCAATCCCACGTTCCCTGCGGATTTCAAGGATTGCCGCATCATTGATACCAGGAAAATAAACAGATGCCAGGTATGGGTCTATATCCACAGGAATATTGGTAAGTCCACCGGTAATACCACCCCGGGCCCTTAAAGCACCTACCGTATTTGCCCAATCCGTATTTGTGAGTGTACCAAGTTCGGCCTTTGCTTCTGCAAAATTCAGCAATACTTCCGCATATCGCATCATACAGATCGAGTTGTCGTTTGTTGCACCTGCATCATAACCCATATCATCCAGTGTCCACTTAATAGGCTGGTAACCGGTAAATGTATAGGAAAATACAGGTGGCGCCGCCACGGGTGCTCCCGAACTGGTCCTTGTATAATTACCCATCCGGATGGTCTGCTGCAAACGCGTATCCCGGCCTTTAACCTCATCAACAAATAATTTTGTCGGATAGTCTGCATCATTGGTAAAAGGTGTTCCGTCTGTCTTCAGGTAAGTGTTGACAAACGTCCTGGTAAAACTTAACCTTGAACCATACGTGGCAGAAGTCCAGAACCAGTTGGCATCATTCAAAACATTTAAAGCCAGGTCAGCCACATTCGACAAAATAATTTCATTTACCACCGGCTGCTTACTGGTAAATAATTGACGGTAGGAAGCCGTAGTTCCTGCACTGTTATGAAGACTGAACCCGCCTTCCGTGATTACCTGCTGGGCAGCATTCACCGCTTCCTGTAACCACTGGGCGGAAGTACTCTTCAAACCGGTGGCAAGTCCATCCGGAACATCATGATACTTCCTGAATGTTCCCTCAAAAAGACAGATCCTTGACTTAAATGCCAGCGCCACATATTTCGTGATCAGGCTCCTGGTTTTGTCTGCTGTAGTGATATTTTCAGCCGCAAAATTCAGGTCGGCCAGCACTGAGTCCATAACAAGTGTACGCGGATCCCTCTTCCTGTACAGCATTGATGTATCGGAAATGGGAATTGTTTTACCATACCAGGGAACTGCACCAAACCGGACTACCTTATCAAAATAAAACAGGGCCCGGAAGAAACGGGCGACTGCCGTATAATTGGTACGGATGTTCAAAGGAACCGTTTCATGGTTATTGTTTTCAATAAAGTAATTGATATTCCGAAGTGTGGTCCAGCTCCAGCCTGAACTCTGAACGGGACCAAACCCCGTCTCCGTAAGGAACGCAGGAACATCATTCCTTGCAGCATAATCGGCCATATTGTCTGCCCTCACCACATCTGCGGCAGTAGGCAGGTTATTATAAAAAGAATTTGTATACAGCTGCAGGCCTTTTTCACTTCCAAACACTGCACCGTCTGATGCAGTTCCCCGCGGCTCCTGGTCTAACTTCTTGCAACCCGTAATCAACAGCAGCGCTGTGATAGATAATAGTATCGTCTTCATCTTGATAAATTCATTTTTTGTTAAAATCCAACATTCAATCCAACAGACCATCCTTTAAGGATCGGATAGTTATTCCCGTTACCACTCTTACCGTCTGTAAGTACGCGGTCCGAACCCTGGATACTCTCCACATCCAGGTTATGGGATATTTTGTACATCGGTGAATAGGTCCACACATTTTCAGCAGATACATATACCCTTGCCTGTGTCATTTTTATTTTGCTGGTAATCGATTCCGGCAGGTTATACCCGATCTGCAGATTCTTCAATCTTACATACGCCACATTTTGCAGGTACTTTGTCTGGACCGATGTCAGTGACCGGCCTGAGCCCTGTGCGATATATCCCCTCAGGCGCGGGAAATAGGTATCAGGATTTTCTTCGGACCAGATCTCATTCAGCATTTCGGTAGGAACCCTGTTGTATGGACGGTTATAAGGACCCCAGAAAGCATCTGCTTCCGCACCCGGCCACCAGTCCTGTTTTGCCACACCCTGGAAGAATGCACTTACAAAAAAATTATTCCAGTCGAAATCAAACATGGCACCAAATGAATAACGAGGTTGTGAGTTCCCGATGATCTTGCGATCGCCCGGATCGGCGAGTGTATTGGCTCCTGTATTAATCACTCCGTCTTTGTTCAGGTCAAGGAACTTAATATCACCGATCATTGTTTTACCACCATTCGAACTCTTGATCTGGCTCTGCTGTGGTGCAAGGGCAATATTGTCGGCAGTAAAGAAACCATCTGTAACATAACCCCAGATCTCACCGAGTTTCTGTCCCACGTAGTAGTCATCCAGTTTATTGGTTGGATTATTATACCGGGTTATCTCCGACTGGTAATCGCCCATTGACAAACGAACACCATAACCGAAACGTTTACCGGAGATTTTACCACTGCTTCTCCAGGATGCCACTACTTCCCAACCGGTAGTCCTCAGGTCGGCATAGTTACCCTTTGGTACATTGGTACCAAATACTGCAGGAAGCGAAGGGCCGAAAGTGAACATATCAGTGGTATTGCGCTGATACCAGTCGCCCGAAATCTGTAACCGGTTATCCAGTAAGCCCAGGTCAATTCCGAAATCGGTTGTGGTGGCGGTTTCCCAGGTAAGATTATCCGGCAGCATATTGGGTTGAGATGTGGTTGGCGGACGGATACCTCCCAACACCCGGGGTGACTGCGTTATGGCAAATTGCTGGATGAAGGAATAGGAAGAAATATTTCCATTTCCGAGCGAACCATAAGAACCCCTCAACTTCAGGTCGGAAATGACTTTCTTCGACAGGGTCCAGAAAGATTCATTTGAAACCCTCCAGCCCGCAGATACGGAAGGAAAGAACGCATACCGGTCATATGTGGGGAATTTAGATGACCCGTCATACCGTCCATTAACTTCTACCAGGTAACGTTCATCGAAGCTGTAGTTGAACCGGAAGAAACCTCCCCGTATATTCCATTGCTCGTATGGTGAATTCGCTGTGACAGCGGTTCCGAGGGCAAGGTTGAGATTATCTGCATCATCATAAATCAATCCGTTACGCTGCGCGTTGACGCCTTTGCTGGTGGATTGTTCGTAGTTATAACCAACCAGTCCCTTTACCGCATGCCTGCCCGCAAAAGTATTTTCATACTCAGCATAGATATTTGTAGCCAGGTATTGCGCCTCATTATAACTCTCCCTGATATCATTTGTGGCTGCTCCAACATATTCAATTACACCGGGTTTTTTGCTGTAAGGCACTGCCACGCGGATCATGGTGGAATCGTCATCACGGTTCTGGATAGTAAAATCTCCCTTAATCCGGAGTTTTTTATTAAAGAACTCCGTAACCACCGAAGTGCGGTTCCTCAACAGCCGTCTATCAGCATCTATACCGTTATGCCCGTATACAAAATCACCAACTCCATATGCTGCTGAAAAGGAAAGATTACCATCCGGGTTGAACAGGGGCGACATTTCATGACCCTCATCTGCGATATTCCTCCAGATACTTCCACCTTCTCCCACATTCAAGGGATTATGGTAAAGCATATTTGAGTAGTCTGTATTATTCTCCAGACGAAGCCATGGCAATGCCTGGATACTTCCCTTCGCCCTGAAATTATACATCTTATAATCGTCACTATTGTATCGGAACAGGCCATCCTGGCCGTAGAAGCGGCCCGAGATCAGGAAACTTGCTTTTTCATTACTCCCACTTACTGAAATATTATGGTCCATGGAACCTGTATGGTCCTTGTACAGGAGTTTGTACCAATCGGTATTACCATAGTACACATATTCACCATTCGCATTTAATTCAACCTTCGGTAGTGATGGATCCTCATTCCTCCGTTTCAACTCTGCAAGATACTCCTGCGAAAACTTAACCGTCTTGTTGATGTTTTGGGGGAACTGCGAATAATCGTTCCATGCACTCCAGGCATCATTGAAAATCCGGGCAAACTCGTAGCCGTTTGTTACATAGTCGGGCACTACTATCGGCGATTTGGACGAAAAATTTGCCGAATAATTGATACTGGTTTTCCCTTTTACAGGACTTTTTGTGGTGATGAGCACAACACCGAAAACCGCACGCGCACCATAGATGGCCGCTGAGGCTGCATCCTTGAGTACCGTTACGCTTGCCACATCATTTGGATTTAGTAAGGCTGGGTTTCCTTCCGCACCATCAATAAGAACAAGCGCATTACCACCCTGACCGATGGAGGTATTACCACGGATATTGTATTCCGGTGACTGCGTTGGTTTACCATCTCCCATCACCAGGTTAAGATTGGGTATGGCACCCTGTAAACCTTGTGAAACGTTACTGATTGATCGGTTCTCAAAAACTTTTCCCGATACCTGGTCAACCGCACCAGTGAGGTTGGCCTTTTTTTGCGTGGAATAGGCAACCACCACCACCTCATCTCCCATATACAGGGAAGGTTTCATTACGATGTTCATCGACTGACCTGAGGAAACCAGGTCAAGCGAATCCCGCATTACCGTAACATAACCAACATAAGAAAAACTTACATTGTACTGGCCTCCCGTTGGGATGTCTGTAATAGTGAACAATCCACCGGCAGTCGACTGTACCACTTTTTTAACCGTACCAGCTCCATTTTGTAAACTAATGGTCACCCCTCTTAAAGGAGAACCTTTTTCATCCGCAACCGATCCCGTAAAGGTCGACTGCGAATACGTCATTAAACACCCTGTCAGGAACACAAGCAGAAAAAAGTACCTTTTCATCATTATTTCGATTTGCGGCAAAAGTGGCAATCCGACGTTATGGAAATGTTAATGAAAGATTACTTGAAAATTAAGTTATGTGTTGATAATGAACAACATATAAAAATTATCTAATATCAGTTAACGAGGTATTAACTAAAAAAAAAATTCGTTTTTAAGAGGTTTACCGTTCGGGTTATCAGAACCGTTTTATTTTATATGGACTTTTGGATGCAGGAGTTTTGCAATCAGTCCGGTCCAGCCAGTCTGGTGTGAAGCACCGATACCGCGACCATCATCCCCATGAAAATGTTCGTAGAACAGGATATAGTTTGCAAAGTATGGATCGGTGGCCAACACTTCACTATCTCCATTTACCGGCCGGTATCCCTGTTCATTTTTACGGAAGATATTGGCGAGCCGGTCACTTAAAAAAAGAGCCACATCATTTAAAGACATATACTGACCACTATGCGTAGGACATTCAACTTTAAAATCTTCTCCGTAATAATGATGAAAGCGTTGCAGGCTTTCAATGATCAGGAAGTTGGGAGGCATCCACACCGGACCACGCCAGTTGCTATTGCCACCGAACATCCCGATCGTTGATTCACCCGCAGCATATTTTACCGTGAGTGATGTGTCTTTATAATTAAATTGATAGGGGTTATCCAGGTAAATCCTGGAGAGTGAACGAATGCCGAACGGGCTTAGGAATTCTTTTTCATCCAGCATCCTGTTAAGAATCTTTTTCATGCGGCTTCCCCTTAATAAACTAAGCAGGTGTTTTTCATCCTTATTGTATTCTTCCCAGCGGGAGACCTGTTTCGCAAGCTCGGGCCGGTGTTCAAGGAACCATCTTAACCTTGTGGTGAATTCCGGTGAAGCAACCAATGTTTCATGATCCAGTACTTCCACTGCAAACAGGGGAATTAATCCAACCATACTCCGGATTTTCAATTTCACGGTTTCTCCCGAAACCAGTTTCACCTGGTCGTAATAATACTGGTCTTCTTCATCCCACAATCCCGTGGACGATATTCCCATATTGGCCATGGCACCTGCGATATATAAAAAATGTTCGAGAAACTTGGTGGCCATCTCCTGGTATACATTATTGGTAAGTGATAATTCCAGGGCAATACGCATCATGTTCAGCGAGTACATCGCCATCCATCCCGTTGCATCTGCCTGCTCCAGTATTGCACCCGAAGGCAGGTAGGTGTTCCTGTCAAACACACCAATATTATCCAGTCCAAGAAATCCTCCCTGGAAAATATTCTGGCCATTGGAATCCTTCCTGTTTACCCACCAGGTAAAATTGATCAGTAATTTATGGTAAACACTTTCCAGGAATTCAATGTCGCCACTGCCCTTTAATTTTTTATCAATCTTGTACACGCGCCAGGTAGCCCAGGCATGCACCGGGGGATTTACATCGCTGAACTTCCATTCATACGCCGGGAACTGTCCATTCGGATGCATATACCATTCCCGGGTGAGTAGTTTCAACTGACCTTTTGCAAAAGCCGGATCAATCAGGGTCAGCGGGATACAATGAAACGCAAGGTCCCATGCGGCATACCAGGGAAATTCCCATTTATCGGGTATGGAAATAATATCACCATTATTCAGGTGCGTCCATTCCCTGTTACGTCCTGAAAGCCTGGAAGCTGGTGGTGGCGGCTCTTTCGGATTCCCCCTCATCCATTGTTCAATATCATATTTATAAAACTGTTTGTTCCAGATCATACCTGCAAGTGCCTGTCGCTGGATCATCCGCTCTTCCTCACCAGGAAGTTTTTGCTGCAGGAATGCACAAACTTCATCGGCATCTTCCTGCCTGGCTTTCCTTATATTTTCAAATTCATCAAATGTATAGTCGGCACTGGTACCTAACCGCAGGCGGATTATCTGCGACCCACCACCTGGCACCAGCAACTGGTAATCCACGGCTGCCTTTGTCCCGAAACCCGCAGGATTCACCGTTGAATTATTACCATGGATAATATACTCATGAAAACCGTCCTTGGGATATGGTGAATGATTTGGTGTCTGGAAAACTTTCTGGTAGTTGGTCTCATTTTCACAGAACAATATGGGCGCTTCATTTTCCAGTGACAGATAATAATTTCCCAGTGCCTGGTGTTCTATATGGATGGAGTCCTTCCTGTTGACCGACAAACGGGGTTTATAATCGTGAATACCCCAGTCCCAGGTATTACGAAACCAAAGTTGCGGGATCACATGTAAAACATGGTCTTCCTGGCCGCGGTTAAATACGGTGACCTGCATAAGCACTTCCGCTTCGTTTGCTTTTGCATATTCAACAAACACATCAAAATAATTATTACCAAGGAAGACGCCTGTATCCAGCAACTCATACTCCCGCTGGTCCCTGTTGCGTTCCCTATTTTTTTCCAGGAGATCCTCATACGGAAAACGGGCATGCGGATATTTATACAGCATTTTCATATACGAATGCGTTGGCGTTGCCTCCAGGTAGTAATAAAGTTCTTTTACATCTTCACCGTGATTACCTTCTGTGGCACCTAGCCCAAACAACCTTTCCTTTAATATAGGATCATTGGTATTCCAGAGTGACAGTCCAATACAAACCAGTTGCTGGTCATCACAAAAACCGGCGATCCCATCTTCGCCCCAGCGATACGCCCTGCTGCGCGACTGATCATGGGTGAGATAGGTCCATGGTTCACCGTCACTGCTATAGTCTTCGCGGACTGTTCCCCATTGCCGGTCGGATACATAGGGCCCCCATTTAGCCCAGTCAGCCCTGCCTTCATCCCGGTCACGTATGCGAATTTCCTCCCTTGTCATATCAATAATTCTAAACAGATAAATTTACGAATTGTATCATTTGCTGCCGGTAAGCCAGAAACGCTGTTCTTATCCTTTTGGACAATTCTTATATACAAACCGGTCCTTTCAGCATTTACCCTTCCTTTAAGGTAATGATTACCGGCCTTCTTTGACAGGAGCCCGTTGAATCAAACGAGCAAAGAATATGAACCTCACCGGCAAACACCCGGAAAATAGTCCTCCCATCTTTGTAAACCGCTGGAGCAAACAGTTTATCGCACAATCAATAATTTTTAATCATGCAGTCGAATACACGCCCGCCTGTTTCAAGGGCAGACTTTATCCGGACCGCCGGTTTGGTAACCGCAGGTACTTTATTTTTTCCCAGGAAAATTTTTGCACAGGAAAGTCCGGTAATCACCATAATAAATGAAGCAGCAAAATCGCCGATAGTAGTCCAGAAACTCAGGGGAAATATCAGCGTACTGCAGGGTTCAGGAGGTAATATCGCTGTCTTCACTGGTCCTGATGGAAAACTCATGGTCGACGCCGGCATAGCTGTTTCCGAACAAAAAATAAAGGCGGCGATGGCGAAGATCAGCAACGATCCACTCAAATACCTCATCAATACCCATTGGCATTTTGATCATGCAAATGGCAACCCATGGGTTCACCAGTACGGAGCTACCATCATCGCACAGGAGAACACAAGAAAGAATCTTTCCACCACCATCAGGGTAAAGGACTGGGATTATACGTTCGAGCCACTACCCGCCGACGGTCTGCCCACCATTCAATTCAAACAGACACATGAGCTGGATTTCAATGGTACAAAAATCGCAATGAGATATTATAATCCCGCCCATACGGATTGTGATATTTCTGTCCGCTTTCCAAATGTTGATATTATCCATGTTGCCGATACCTGGTGGAACGGATATTATCCCTTCATCGATCATGACAGCGGCGGTAAACTGGAGGGCATGATCAATGCATCCGATTATAACCTTGCCAATACTACCAACGATACAATAATCATCCCGGGACATGGGCCTGTTGGCAATCGCAAACAACTTAAAGAGTTCAGGGATATGCTGGTGCTTGTGCGCGACAGGGTATACAAACTAAAAAAGAGCGGGAAAACACTTGCTGAAACAGTAGCCGCCAAACCTACCGCAGACCTTGATGCCAAATGGGGAAAATTTGTACTGGATGGCGCCTTCTTTACAAAACTTGTCTATGCCGATGTATGATCACTCTCCCGCGGCAAAAAAATATCCACGTATACAAATTTTTCAAAAATGAAACTACGACTCAACCCTGATCCTTTAAACCTGACACTGGCAACCATTACGTTCGTCCTTTTTTTTCTGCCAGGTAAACATCAATACCCTTACCGGCCAGAAAAAGCTATAAAAAATATTGTGATCGTACATGGTGCATTCGCCGATGGTTCCGGTTTCGAAGCCATCCATCAGATACTGACCAAAAAGGGATACACCGTTACAATTGTCCAGAATTCCTGCACCTCCCTCGAGGAAGATGTTGCCGCCACCAATATTATCCTGAACAAGCAGGATGGTCCCACCATTCTTGTCGGACATTCATGGGGAGGTACCGTAATCTCGCAGGCGGGAATTTCCCCGATGGTGGCGGGCATGGTTTACATTGAAGGGTTTTTACCGGAGGTGGGCGAAACCACCGTGCAGCTTGCTTCTTCAGAGCCTCCTGTTCCCGGAAGCGGAGCACTGCAGCCAGATGAAAGTGGATGGATCTATTATCCCAAGGCACAATACCATTCGGGTTTTTGCGGTGACCTTAGTAAGGAACAATCAGATTTCATGTACGATTCACAGGTGCCCATTACACTTAAATGTTTCACCACACCGGCAACAGTAGCTGCGTGGAAAGACAAACCTACCTGGGGAATCGTATCTACGGGCGACAAAAGTATCAACCCCATTATACTTAAGAATATGTATAAACGGGCAGGCACAACTGTCACCGAACTGGATGCCAGCCATGTGGTGTATATATCACAACCTGTTAAAGTAGCCAAGGTAATTGAATCGGCTGCGATTGGTGCAGCTTCGAAAGCAGGCACCAAAGATTGATGCGCCGGCTCAGTTTCGAAAGCCAGCACCAACAACTGATGCGCCGGTTCAGTTTCGGAAGCCAGCAATAACAGATGCGCCCGGTTCAGTTTCGGAAGCTCAACAAAATCTAACGATCACCGGCCAGTATAATTTACCAGCCTAATCTTTTGAAATGATCTCTGGAATTCAAACCCCATCCGGCAATATCACTCCCCCTGGACGCGCTGTCCGGGAAGCTGCGTCGGTAGTGCCGCTTAATTCGGAACCAAAACCTGTAATGGTGGTGGACCCACCGCTACCTGATCAATTGGCCATGGGTCGGGTGGTTATCCAGTACCGGATGGAAAATGTACATATAGCACCGGTTTATGGTCCTGCAGCGCTGGACGTTTCCCCGCGTTTGGGACACCTGCATTTAACGGTTGATCATACTTCCTGGCATTGGGTTGATGCAAGTGGCGAACCCATTATCCTGAATGGACTTACTCCCGGAGAACATCATATCCTGATTGAACTGGCCGATCCAACGCATCGCATCATTGACAGCAAGGAAGTATCCTTTGATATTCCGGCACCTCCCTGAACAGCCAGGGTAGTGTGGAAGGAAACATTCTTTAAAATCGATAATCGCTAATTAAAAAAACAAGGAAATGAAAAACAAAACGCATCACCGTTTCACCACAATCAATGGGGTTAATATATTTTACAGGGAGGCCGGTCCGGAGGATGCACCCGCCCTGCTATTACTCCATGGTTATCCTACATCATCACATATGTATCGCAACCTTATCAGGGACCTGTCTGATAAATACCACCTGATCGCACCCGACTATCCGGGTTATGGACGCAGTGAACAACCCCCCATTTCAAAGTTCGATTATTCATTTGCCAATTATGCGGAAATTGTAGACGGACTACTCGAATACCTGCAGGTAAAAAAATATAGCCTTTACCTGATGGACTATGGTGCACCTGTTGGCTGGACGCTTGCCTATAAACATCCGGAGAGAGTGGAGACCATCATCGTACAAAATGGATGCTGCTATGAAGAAGGACTGGAAACTTTCTGGGATCCGATCAAGGCATTATGGAAAAACAGGAATGATGCAGATGCAATAAAAAAATGCCAGGCATTCCATAGTCCCGAGGGACTTAAATGGCAATATACCCACAGTGTACCCGACCCGGAGGTAGTGTCGCCCGATAACTGGGAAATTGACCTGCGACATTTACAACGTCCGGAAAATGATGATATCCAGATCGCGATGTTCTACGACTACCGCAACAATGTAAAACAATATCCGAAATGGCAGGCGTATCTCCGCGAAAAGAACCCTGAAATGCTGATCGTGTATGGGAAGGACGATTATATATTTCCAGGTATCGGTGCAGAGGCGTTTAAAAAGGATGTGAAGAACCTGGAATTCCATCTTTATCCAACCGGACATTTTGCACTGGAAAGTTTTGGCGATGAAATAACAGCCACCATCAGGGACTTCCTTGACAGGAAGGTAGGGGCCGACCGCAAAAAAGACCTTAAAGCCCAACAGGCTTAGAGCTGGCAAGTTCAGGTAAAATCCCTGCTCTCTCCCGGCAGGGATTTACCAACTTACCAATACCGGCTTGCCAGGATATGGATGGCCGGTATAATTTACCGGTTTCGCCAGATCATGAATAGCTGGTATAATTTACCGGTTTCGCCAGGTCATGAACGGCCGGTAAAATTTATCAGGCCATTATTCCTGCATTCGCCAACTTTACATTTCAATCCTGATCTATGGCCAGAAATTTCGGAGAAATCGCTTTCTCAGCTGAGGTAAAAAAAATGCAGGAACGACTTGGAAGCAGGAAGAGTTATGCAAGGCTTGAGAAAGAACAACAGGTGGATGGTTTGACCGGGGTGGAGATCGAATATATTTCCCGGATGGATCATTTCTATATGGCATCAAACAGTGAAAGCGGATATCCCTATATCCAACATCGCGGCGGACCCAAGGGATTTATAAAGGTGCTGGAGCCAAAAAAAATCGGCATAGTCGATTTCAGGGGAAATATGCAGTTTGTATCTGTCGGCAACATAATGACCAATAATAAAGTATCCATGATCATGGTAAATTATCCTGCAAGGGAACGGCTTAAAATATTTGCCAGGGCAAGCATTGTGGAATTTGCCGATGATCCGGAACTGCACGCCCGGCTTGACCTTCACGACTACCCCTCCCACCCGGAACGTATGATTGTATTTGATATCGATGCGTATGACTGGAATTGTCCGCAACATATCACGCCCCGATATACACTGGAAGATATCAGGGAACTCTTCAACTCACAAAGCGATCATATCCATGACCTGGAAGCTGAAATCCAAACCCTGAAAAAGAAACTCCGTTCAGAGGGCCAGATCTAGTCACCAACGGGAAAATCCGGAATACTTTAGATGAGTACAATTGCCAGATCAGTACTTAAAATCTTTTGATGATCACCACTCCTGAAATGATCAGCAGTACACCAATTATCCGCCAGGCATTGATACTATGTTGCTGTGATACCATGATATTAAACTGATCAAGTAAAACAGCAGTAACCATTTGTCCCGCGATTATAATTCCAAATGTGAGTCCCATTCCAATACGTGGCAGGGCCAGCATCGATGCCGTTATAAAAAATGCACCGATTATTCCCCCACCAATGATAGAATACAACGAAGCCGTTTTTAAACCTGCCCAGGATAAACTTTCCCTGGTGAACTGAAGGTAGATGGCCACTGTCAACGCACCTACAATAAAGGATAACAGGGATGCATACCCCGGGCTTTCGATGGATTTCCCCAGTTTTGCATTCAATCCAGTCTGGAAAGGCAACAGAACCCCGCAGATAAAAACTATAATTAGCCAGATCCCTTTCATTTTTTCGTGTTTGATGATTTACAATGGAAAACACCGACAAAAATGTCGATAACGGGCATAGAATATTTGTCTGAACAACCCAATTAATTTGTCCCGGGGACCCAAATAACAGGTGGGCGACCCCTCCCCGCCACCCAGATTATTTTGGACCCGGCTAGGATTTCTCAATAATTTGATATTACTTTGTATTACAAAGTGCTTTTAACCTTTGGAGACAGGAAATTATTATTCATTTATTACACTCTTATTATGAAAGAAGAAATCTTATCCAACCTCGACAATCCTGTTCAACTGGAAAAGTTGTACCGGACTGACAAACCTGCTTTTAAGCGTGTATTTAAATCTTTATATCCGGGACTGGAACAAAGTCCCCTTGCCCGCTTCTGGTTTGAACGGCTGAATTTCACCAGCGATGAAATAACCTGGGGTACCAGAAAGGATTTGTTATTTGTAATTTTTTTATCCCTCCTGGCGGGATTACTGGCAAAACTGCCGGACATCCTGCATCTTGACAGGGAAGCGTATTTAACCAGGAATATCGGTTTTATGACTTTGTCAATGTTAACGGTTTATTTCTCCTGGAAAAACAGGCTGTCTGCCTACGGCATCGCCTTTGTAATTATCGCTACACTATTGGGTTTGTTTTTTATTAACTTCTTCCCCGACCTCAACCAAAGTGACACCCTGATATTATCCTGTATTCACCTGCCCTTGTTCCTCTGGTGCATTCTTGGATTTTCTTTTACTGGCGACCACCGCAATACCGGCGACAAACGGCTTGATTTTTTAAGGTATAATGGCGACCTGGTTGTTATTACAGCGCTTATCCTGATTGCTGGCGCAATCCTCAGCGGTTTGACTATTGGTCTTTTTTCCCTGATCGGTTTTAACATAGAAAAGTTCTATTCCAACAATATCATAATGTTTGCGCTCCCCATAGCTCCGATTATCGGTACCTACCTTGTACGGAATAACCCACAGCTGGTTGGTAAGGTTTCGCCGGTGATTGCAAGGATCTTCAGTCCGCTGGTTATGGTTATGCTGGTAATCTACCTGATCGCAATTGTATATTCAGGTAAAAATCCATACAACGACCGTGAGTTCTTACTCCTGTTTAATGCTTTGTTAATCGGTGTTATGGCCATTATCTTCTTTTCGCTGGCTGAAAGTTCGAAATCAACAACAAGTAAGACCGCAACCTGGCTTCTTTTATTACTTCCTGTTGTAACCGTGATTGTTAATGGTATTGCGCTGTCTGCAATTCTGTTCAGGATTTCCGAATGGGGAATTACACCAAACAGGGCCGCAGTACTTGGCGGCAATATCCTGATTTTTATAAACCTGCTGCTGGTAATCGCCAGGCTTTTCAGGGTTCTCACAAATAAATCTGAAAACACGGCAGTTGGTAATATCATCTCTTCGTACCTGCCTGTCTATTTTGTATGGACAATTATCGTAACCTTCCTGTTTCCTTTTTTCTTTGGGTTCAGGTAATCGCAACGTAATTAAGGGTCCCACCGACCCGATTACATTTCCCGTCTTTCCATTCGCCCCTTCCGTCGAATTATACGGCGGGGGCCTGGTTATCAATTTTATCTTTGGGGCATAGAAAGTATTATCCTTAAAATCTTTTTATGCAAGATTCTATTACCACCGCACCCACACAATTTGTTTCCGTAGGAAATGTGCTGTTTGCATACCGCCGGTTTGGAAAAAAAGGTGATTTACCAATCGTTTTCCTCCAGCATTTCACCGGCACAATGGATCATTGGGATCCCTCGGTGGCAGATGGAATTGCGGAAAACCATGAAGTGATAGTTTTTGACAACCGTGGTGTTGGCGACAGCGAAGGTTCAATGCCTTCAACCATCCAGGAGATGACAAACGATGCCCTTGGTTTTATAAAAGCACTGGGACTGGAAAGAGTGAACCTGCTCGCTTATTCACTCGGGGGATTCGTTGGGCAAATGATCCTGAAGATGCGACCCGGCCTTGTAAATAAAGTTGTGCTGGTTGGTACGGGTCAGAAAGGGGGTGCGGGTAAAAGTGGTTTCAGGAAATTTACCGAAGTGGCTTTTTCGTTAACTGGTGTAGAACGTTATCTGTTTATTTATTATACAAAAAGTGATAAAAACCGCCGCCTCGGTACCGAAGTATTAAAAAGGCTTCATGCAAGTATAACCGACAGGGATGTCGACAGCTCAGCAGTAACTGTAAGATCCAGGACAAAACCCATGGACGACTGGTCGCTATCAGATAAAAAAGAAGATGATTTCCTGCGGAAAACAACACAGCCCGTGCTGGTGGTAAATGGCAGTGATGATGCAATGTTCAATCCTGTGAGTTCGTTCGACCTGTTCAAGGTATTGCCAAATGCGCAACCGATTGTGAACCCCGAGGCCTCACATACCCCTGTATTTCAATATCCCGATTTGTTTGTCGAACAGGTAAATTATTTCCTCGAATACGATTGAACAAAATGTTGGCATTTGACCGGTGCCGGAGAAAAGTTTGCGGTTACAGTAGTTGCTTTTATAAACCTGGTAAATCGAAGGACCAGATACCGTTCCACAAATTATTCCCCGGCCACCGGAAAGTGCCACTCCCCTCCAGGGGAGAACGATAAAATTTACATATACACAATTTCAACTTTTGGATCAGCTACGTATTCCTTCCAGAGTTCTTCCACTGTTTTACCGGTATTGATTTTCCAGTAATCAGGTGTATAACTCCTGTCGCGCGCTGCCTTATCCAGTTTAATGACAAAGTCTTTTTGGTAGTGCTGGGTAATCCATAAAAGGAACCTGCCGGTAATCCTGTAAGCATCATAATAATTGTGGATCGGTGTTACATTGGGCATTGTCCATTTACCATTTACGTTATTGATCCCTTCTGTTGCCCGCACATAGTCCGCAATACCTTCCGTCACCCAACCGGGAACGCTGCTGCCGCCATAGTTCTGGATAACATGCATCAATTCGTGTGTAACAACGTCGATGTCTTCGGGATGGTTTTTAAACCAGGCCGGATTATAGACAATGGTATTCCCGTCGTAGGTAGCTGCAACACCATCATATTCCTTACTGATAAAAAACTTAACCTCTTTCGGACTATTCGGATTATATTTTGCAATTAGCTTCGGATACTGCGTAAAATAAGCCGTTACCAGTCGCTCCTTATAGGCTTCGTCGATCATCTTATCTTCATCCATAAAATAAAGGGTCAGGCCGTTGCGAACTATCGTATCGGTTTTGTTAACTACTTTGACCAGCTTTTCAGGACCTGCAGCTTTAATGTCCTTCACCCTGTCATAGATCTCCTTATCGTCTTTCGAGAAGGAATATGGCAGGTCACTGTTTGTCGTAACCCTGGCTTTATTTGGCCGGTTACCCATTACCGAAGTATAAACCCCGCCGTTGGTAATATCTGCATAGGACAACCATGTTTTTGTATAGGGTTTATTGTTCAGCGACTGCGAAACGATATACCTGTTCTGTTCACTGTTGCCGGGTGCATTGATCACAAATTTCTTGCCCCCGTCGAGATTCAGTGTAACTTTTTTAAACAATGGTGCACCCAGAACATACTGATCTGTACCTGGACATACAGGATAAAATCCTATCGCGCTGAATACATACCAGGCCGATGTTTGCCCGTTGTCCTCATCTCCGCAATATCCGTCGGGAGTGGGTTTATACAACCTGTTCAGCGCTTCCCTGATCCAGTACTGTGTTTTGTACGACTCGCCCGCATAGTTATACAGGTAGATCAGATGCTGGATTGGCTGGTTGCCATGTGCGTACTGACCCATATTGGCAATCTGCATTTCCCTTATTTCATGGATAGTGCCACCATAGTAGGAATCATCAAAAACCGGTGGTAAAGAGAACACCGAATCAAGCATGGCTGTAAAATATTCCTTGCCTCCCATTAAATTGGCGAGGTTATCGATATCGTGAAACACACTCCAGGTATAATGCCAGCTATTCCCTTCCGTGAAGGCATCACCCCATTTCAGCGGGTTGAAAGGTCCCTGGAAATTGCCATCCAGGTTTTTACCACGCATCAAACGTGTATTCTTGTCAAAAACATTCCTGTAATTCAGGGAGCGCTGGGCATAGAGTTCAATTTCTGCTGCAGGCCTCTTTAATTTCTGTGCCAGTTTAAAAATGGTAAAATCGTCGTACGCATACTCCAGTGTCCTGGCTACGTTCTCGTCGATCTTCACATCATAGGGTACATACCCGAGTGCATTATAATAGTTCACACCAAAACGACCTACTGCCGGTACAGGACCTTCGTTATTGGCACCTTTAAGTAATGCCTCGTATAGTGTGGAGATATTTTTTATTTTGGCGCTCTTCAGGTAGGCATCCGCTACTACCGAAGCTGAATTATTACCGATCATGATATCCGCATAACCCGGACTGCTCCACTCAGGTAAAAATCCACCTTCCTTATAATCGTTTAATAAACCTTCCTGCATTTCTGTATTTATCGCAGGGAATAACAGGTTCAGCATTGGATACAATGCCCGGAAAGTATCCCAGAAACCGGTTCCACCATACAGGTATCCCGGAAGGGTCTTCCCATTGTAGGGACTATAATGCACGATATTACCCGCCGCATCCTTTTCATAAAGTTTATTGGGGAATAAGGCAGTTCGGTAAAAACAGGAATAAAATGTACTCTTCTGTTCGTCGGTCGCTCCGTCGATTGTTACTTTGGAAAGCACATCGTTCCAGAGTTTATTGGTATTGGCCCTGACCTCATCAAAGCTTTTATTGCCCACTTCATTCTGAAGGTTCAATGCTGCCTGGGCAGGACTGATGAACGAGGAGGCAACCTTTGCTATCACCTGCTGGTTAGTATGTGTTATTTTGAAACCTACTATCGCGCCGGCATGGTCGCCCTTTATTTCAAGACCGTCGGCATATTTCTCTTTTTGCCATACCCTGCTCACGGTGAAAGGGGTGTTGAACCGGATCTCAAAATAGTTGGCAAAATTCTCCATTTTGCCCCTGGCATAAAAAGTACTGTAGCCGATGATCTTGTTTTCTTCGGGAATGATCTTTATATAACTGCCTTTGGGAAAGGCATCCACCACTACAAACGCGCTGTCCTTACCCTGGTAGGTGATTCTGAAAATAGCAGCTCTTTCTGTCGGGGTAATTTCGGTCGTGATGTTATGGTCGGCCAGGTATACACTATAGTAATCCGGACGTGCCACTTCTGATTTGTGGGTAAACCAGCTGGCCCGGTCACTTTGTTTAATCACGGCCTTACCGGAAACAGGCATAATTGAAAATACGCCATAGTCATTCATCCAGGGTGAAGGCTGGTGGGTTTGTTTAAAACCCCGGATCTTATCCGATGTGTAGGAATATTGCCAGCCATTCCCGTTTTCGGCGGTCTGGGGAGTCCACATATTCATCGCCCAGGGCGTGCTGATGGCGGGATACGTATTACCGTTTGAAAGATCCGGTCTGGACATGGTTCCCATCAGGGGATTTACATAACTGACCAGGTCCTCTTTCTGTGCGGTCACTGACGTGAAAGATAACAGCATTAACGCTGCAGATGCAATTCTGTTACGAGTCATGATAATTGTTGATTGAATATAGATGTACGCATTAACTGGAAGACAGCTGGAAATTTTGCAAAGTTACAACTGACAGCCGTTGAATGTTGCAAACTAAAACAACAAACCGTATGAAAATGTCAATTACTTGCAAAAACATTTAATAAGTAAACCCTGGAAAATCAGTTCTTGCTTTGTTGAACATTGTTTCCCACTCGTCCGGCCAGCCAAAAGCGTCGGTAGCGAGTGTTTTCAGGTTTGTCCCGGCTGCACCACTCCAGAAGTGGATGAATTCACCCCAGTTCATATCCCGGGTAAATTGCCTGGAGCTGTTTTTCGGGAAATGGATGGCAACCAGTTTAAAAAACCTGCTCAGCACTTCTTTGCCTCCATGTTGTGAATAGATTGGATAAAACCAGTTTTTAAACCATTGCGTATTCGCGCGGGGGAATGGATCAACAGTCCCCTGGCACAGATTGAACCAACGTTCTGCATCGGCCGTCCTACCCAGGTTTTTGTACACATCATAGATATAAATTTCCATCCACTTGCTATCCTTCCAGATGGGAAAAGCCGGTGAACCCTTTGCGCCATTGGTAGCGCTTTCCACAATATGTCCTACTTCATGTGTAACCAGGTCCAGGTCGTTACCCGTTCCGGTGATCCAGGCATTGGAGTTATTGGATCCACAGTCGATCACGTTACGGTTACCATGTTCGGATGAATAATAATAACCCGGATGGCCACCTGCATATTTGCCCGTATGGAAAACGGCATACAATCGTTGGTCAGGACCAAATTCATATCCGTATGTTTTTTTTGTATACTGCCAAACCTGGTTTATAAAAGTATTCGGCCAGGTAATCGTTTTGTCCACCTCCTTGTCAAAATAAACCGCCAGTGTGCTGTCATAATACATCCTGAAAATCTGCTGGGTGTGGTCCTTCCAGTCTTCCTGGATCACAGATGGCGGTACATTGTAACTGATCACCGGAGGCGGGTCTGAACTCGCCGCTGCTTTTTCTTTTTTGCAATTGACCTGTAATAAAACTCCTCCCAGTACTACAACGCAGCAGGGGATCGAACACCATCTTGTTTTCATTTGTATAGATAATTAAGGGAAGTGGCTCTCGGGCCACTTCCCGGTTTTTTAGGGTGTTATTTTTTGATAACCAGGTTTATTCGTACCTGATCAGACGCCATTCAGCCATCTGGAACAATCCGTCCCCGTTATTGGCCGTCAGCTTAACCCGATAGTAACTAAACGCCTGCGGAACGCCGGGTACTTCATACCGGACAGTTTGTTTACGGCCTGAAAACAACTCATCGGTCCGGGTGTCAACCGTAGTCCAGTTTACTCCATCATTGGAACCATCCAGGGTCCATGTTTTGGGATCGCGGCCCGGAGCATCATCGCCGGAAGTGAATGTATAGGCACCCACAGTTTGAGGAGTTGGGAACTGGAGCTGGAACCAACCGTCAGGATTGAATCCGAAATACAGGTACTTGGTATTGATTTCCCCGTCCACCAGTTTTAAGGAGCCTTCCCCGGCATCTGGTCCGTCCGGATATTCATTACTTACGGTTAATGTTCCCAGATCTGTTATGTCGACTGATTTACGGGTGATTGTATCAAACCGGAAATAACTGGTCTGTAATAACGGGTCAACTTTACCATTTGCACTAACCAGTGTAATGGGTAACATATATCTTACACCGAATGGCAGTGTGCTGGTGGAAATCTGGAACGATAACGGAACTGAATTCGTTGAACCCACGGGAATAACAGAATTCAGTCCTGAGATAGTGTAAGCTGAAGCAGGCAACAATGTATAACTGGTTCCATTGGCTGCATTATAGGAAGTAATAAGATCCGCATCTATTTTAAAGGATACATTATTTTCCTGTTTTGCAAAATGGAGACCACCATACGCTGCACCAAACACCACTTCCTGTGGTTTGGTTGAAAGCTGGAGATCAATTTTGGCCTTGTTGCCCACCGCCTGTGGCATATAGACCGTACCCTCGTTGGGAAGTTCTACCGTATCCGGTTTATTACAGGACAGTACAACAACAGCAGCGAGAAATAATCCGGTGAATCGGGAAAAAGTATTCCTTGGCATGTTAATGTGTATAAAAGTTTATGATTTTGAAATTGCAACCTGGAACATATACCGGGTGTTACCAGCCGGTATTCTGTTTAACCAGTGGGTTTCTCAGTATTTCGTTTGCCGGAATCGGGAATAAATAATCCCTCTTTTTAAATATCCGGGTTTCAAGTAATGTCTTGTTATAAAATGCAGCGCCATCCTTTGTCATGTCCATACCGTAAAATGGTCCTGCATCTGTTTGCTCTGCTATTTTCCATCTTCTTGTATCAAAATAACGGACACCTTCATAGGCCAGTTCCACCCTGCGTTCGTTCCGGATAGCAGTCCGCATTTCTGTCTGGTTTGCCGGCGCGGGTAATGGGTTCATACCGGTACCATACTGGGGAACACCAGCCCTCTCCCTGATCTGGTTAAGATAGAGCAGGATGTCGGCGTTACCTGGATTTGATTCGTTCAACGCTTCCGCATAGTTGAGAAAAATCTCAGCCAGGCGCAAATAAACGAAACCCCTGTCGCCATCATCGGTATATACATTTTTACGAACAATATAACCGGTGGGTGATACATCGGAAGTACTTCTTGACCGGCCTGAATTTCCGGAGAACTGCAGGTTGGTAATAATTGCAGCACCTGTATTGTTATCATTAAATAACCACTTGCTGTTTGTATAGGTGATCCCCACATAGAACCTTGGTTCGCGATTGACCCATTGATTGAAAGTAGAGCGGTCTTCCGTATCAAAAGGAGCCTGGAAATCAGAAAAACCTGTAGCCTGGTAGCCAGATGCCGCATCTGTGATTGGTAATCCGTTTGCCATGAAATACGCGTCTACCTGTGTCTGGGTTGCACCATTTGCACCAGCACCATGTTGTTCCTGCGCAGCACCGTCGTGGAAGGGTGTCCTGTCGTACCGCATATAACTCGAAGTGTTGGAACGGCCAAAAATCCATTCCCTGTTCCAGTTGGCAGTGACCACATCGCGGCAGGCAAGATAGGCAGCCTTAAAAGGATCAGGGTTACTTACTGTATAAAGGCTATAGGTATTGGGAACAAATGCTGTGATGAATTCTTTCGCAGCGGCGGCAGCACTTGCCCATTTTGAAACATCATATGTCTGGTTGAACAGGTTTGTACCATCATCGTTTTTCAAAGAGGCATAATCCGTATTGCCGTTGAACAGTGGGCTGGCAGCCAGCTGCAGCACCTGCACCTTGTAGGCTTTCACTATACCCTGGGTTAATTTTCCCTCCAGTGGTGTTGTTGGCGGCAATTCGGTAAAGGCGAGATCAAGCTCATCCACCACAAATTTTACACAGTCGTCAAACGGTGACCTTGCACGTTTTACTTCATCACCCGTTGCATCCACGGGAATCAATTCATCTCCCAATAATACAACCGGTCCGTAAGTCCGCATCAGGAAATAATAATAAATAGCCCTTAACGCCCTTGCTTCACCTTTCAGGCGCTTTTTTTCCACATCGGAAATCTCAGGGGTTGCATCATCAATGCGCTGGATAAAATCAGTGGCATTACGGATCGCCTTGTAGTAATTATTCCAGTAAACAGATACTGATCCATCCTGGTTGCTCCAGGCGCTTTTATTTATATTGTTACTGTAATTAAAGTCCCAGTTATATTTTCCCTCATCAGACGCCCCTGTCCAGTTGCCTGAATTTTCAAGACCGGCAAAGCGCTGCTTCAATTCATTTGGTAATGCGGAATAGATATTACCGAGGTACTTGGTAACGTTTGTCCTGGTTTTAAATACATCGTCGATTGTCAGGATATTATCGGGTACCGTATCCAGGTATTTATTGCAGGATGCAAGCAGCATAAGGCCGCCGATTAGTATGAATGATATTCTTCTCATTGTAATTGAATTGGCTTTTATAAGTTGAATTGAATGCCCACTGAAAAGTTCCGGGTATTGGGATATTTAGCACCATTGCCCGTGTTTAGTTCAGGATCCCATAATTTAAACGGACTCCAGTACAGCAGGTTGAAGCCCTGCCCGTAAATCTTGGCGCTTTTCAGTCCTGCTTTTTTAACCCATCTGGCCGGAAGATTGTAGCCGATGTCGACAGTCTTGAGACGGATAAATGAAATGTCTTTAACCCACCAGGTGCTGGCAACTGAATTATTCTTGTTGGCTGCATTACCATAGGCAAGGCGGGGATAAAATGCATCCGGATTGGGATTTTCTTCTGTCCACCTGTCTTCAGCAATCGATAAAAGATTACTTCTTTCCGGACCCGTGCTGTTATTAAACGGCAGGACGCCATCACCACCCAATAACCTGTCGGCTCCATACGAACCCTGGAAGAAAGCACCCACATAAAAATTATTGTAGGAAATATTTACACCAAAACCATAAATCCAGTTTGGTACATCTCCATTACCAATGCGGCTAATGTCAAGGTTATTAATCAGGCCATCACTATTGAGGTCCTTGTAACGGATATCACCTGGCCGGGGATTACCACCGAGTGGCGACTGGTCGGCCGAGTTATCAATATCCTTCTGATCGGTAAAAAGTCCGATTGCCGTATAACCATAAACGGAATTTATATTGTATCCGCGGCTTTCCATATAGGCGTAAGGCTGCACGGGTGCATCATTCTCCAGGATTTTATCACGGTTATAAGTGACAGTACCACGGAAATTCCAGCTGGTTTTACCCAGTTTAATTGCATCTGTTTCAACGGTTGCATCAAAGCCGGCATTATCCACCTCGCCAAGATTACCAAAAGGACTATTGTTCAACCCTACATAGGCTGGAAGGCTCTGACGTTGCAGGAAGATACCGGTGCGGTGTTCCCTGAAGAAATCAAGCGTTACAGAAAGATGGGAGTTCATTGTTTTGAATTCGATACCCAGATCCTGTTTGCGTGATTTGGACCATTGCACAAACGCGCCGTAATCCTGGATCTGCACACCAGGTCCACTACCCTGGTTATTATTTCCATTACCCCAGGTATATCCCGGAACATCGGGGTTATCATTTGTAACAATTGTCAGGTAGCCAAAACGGCGACCACCTGCTCCTGATCCCACATATCCATCCGAATACCGGATTTTAAGGAACTGCATGAATTTTGAAGCAGGTTCAAAAAATTTCTCATTGGATACGATCCAGCCAACCCCCAGTGATGGGAAGAAACCAAAACGATTTTCCGGTGCAAAGTTTTCAGAGCCGTTATAACCAAAATTTACTTCCCCGAAATACTTTTCCTTCCAGGAATAGGTAAGCCTGCCGGCAAAACCCATACTCCTGAACGGCAGGGATTCAGTAAGGTTTGCTGCAAATGCATTGGTAAATGAACGCTGGTTATATAACAATAAACCGGTTACATGATGGTCAGTTGCAAAACTGCGGTCGTAGGAAAGCGCACCTTCCAGGTAACTTTGCCTTTCGCCTCCATTTTCCCTCGAGTAGGACAGGTTATCAGAACCCGTAGTGATCACTGGTAATAAATTGACCGTGCCATCGGGGTTATAAGGATTTATCGGATCTATCTTGTAGGTATTCCGTTGGCGGGTGCGAAGAATCCGCTGAAGGTTTGTAGCATCGAATGAATATAACACATACGAAGACAAACCGGGTACCAATCCTCCAAGGTCCTGCGATATCCTTGCATTTGAATATACCTGGTTACCCGCATTATTAATATAACCGGTCTGGGTAATTTCATCATACGGATTACGCTGTGCGTTTGCTGCATTGACACCGGGCACCAGGTTGCCGGGATACATTATCGGGTACAAAATCGGAGTTGTCTGCATCACTTCACCGAAGGCATCCTGCACATAGTATCCGGCTGAGTTTACATTGGTAACGTTTCCATTGATCCCCAGTTCAAAGCGGGTAGTCTTTGTCCAGTTCATGTTTACATTACTCACGAAATTGTAACGTTTGTACCGGGTATCCGCATCATAATCCTGCAACGCATCAGTTTTGAATAAACTTTGTTCATCGTAATAAGACAAACCAACATAATAAGTAGCAGCATCAGAGCCGCCTCTTGCTGTAAAGTTTGCCCTCCTTGTATTACCCGCATCCTTGAAGATGGCCTTGATCCAGTCAACATTGGGATACAGGTAGGGTTGATCACCTTTTAGAGTATTGTCAATATAATCCTGTGAATATTCAGGGGCCATACCTGATGCCACCTGGGCTTCATTCCGGAGGCGCATATAAGCGGCGCCATCTGTAAGGTCCGGAACCTTGGTAAAGGCGGTCAATCCCTGGTTGTAATTGAACATGAGGGTGGTTTTACCAGATCTGCCTCTCTTGGTGGTAATCAGGATTACACCATTGGCACCGGCTACCCCATAAACTGCTGTTGCCGATGCATCTTTCAGGATAGAAAAGGAAGTGATGTCTTCCGGATCAATACCGTTAAGATCGCGTCCCTGTACTCCGTCAATTACAATCAACGCACCAGAGCCGTTGGAGCCGAATGTGGAAATACCGCGGATCCAGAGATCAGCGGCGTTTTCTCCCGGCAAACCGGTCCGCTGCACACCGATCAGACCGGAAATACGACCAGCAAGGGCCTGGCTGATACTGGCTACCGGCTGTTTCACGTCCTCCATGTTTACGGTGGACTGTGCTCCGACCAGACTGATCTTTTTTGCCTTACCGAAACCAACCACCACTACTTCCTGCTCGTTGCCCTGCCTGGCATCCATTATTATATCGAAAAAAATGGAATTGTTTACAGGCCGGGTTACTTCCACAAATCCGGCATAAGAGAATACCAGTACGTCATTGGAAGAAACCTGCAGGCTGAATTCACCCCTTTCATTGGTGGTAGTACCAACCCCGGGATGGGCCTGCGTGGTGACGTTTACACTCGATATCGTTTTGTCGAGGCGATCCCTGACTATTCCGCTGACTTTTAGGGTTGTTTGCGAAAACGCCTCAGGATGAACGACGTTCAGGCAAATGAAAAACAGGAACAAGTGCCTGAATGCGGACATTTTACTCATAAGCTTGTTGTTAGTTTGATTGAAAAATGAAAAGACAAAATAGATTTTAATACAGACCAGAGCAGTCAATGAATTCCGAATGGATTGTTAACAGAAACTTAATGGCGAAAAAATCGGGCGGTCAATGAGTTTATTTAGTATTTTAATTTTTTATTCTTATTATCCGGCTAACCGATTTACAAAGCGAACCTGGAAATGGAGCCGGTGTTGGGGAGACTTAGCCCATGTTTGCAGGGACCTGATTTTTTATTAACTGACTTATGTTTAGAAACGACCGGGTATTTATATATAAACTGATTGCCATTGCCTGCACCATCGTTCTATGCCTGGTGCAACTGCTACATATTAATAATATCTATAAACTGGAAGAAGAAGTTTACAGTATTGAAGAAAAGGGTATTATAAAAAAAGAATATGAGGAGAGTATTGTAAATGACAAGGTATTCCCCGGAGCGGTGGTTCTTATTGATACTATAATTTACAAATACCTCCCCACCCTTGAAGCGCTGGCAATCGGTAAAAACGACAGCGGATTTAAGAGACTGTCCGCCATGGTTTGTGACACACTGTTTAAGGTGTTACGCGCCAATAACAATATGGACAGGTTCCTGGACTCCATCAAGAAAAAACACAAAATCAGCGCCACCATCAATTATGCATTATTTGTTGAACAGATCGACATAGCGATCGAGCCGAACCGATACTATAATCTCTTTAATAAATCAACAACGGAAGATGACGGACATTTTCCTTATGAACAGAATACAGGAGCACAGATAGGGGGAAGCCTGAAATGTCACAACCAGCAGACGCTTGCCTCCTGGGTAAAAGTCAGTGCGCCCGCCCCACATAGTTACCGGATGGATTTTGCTTTGTACTGCGACAGGCCGGACCGCCTGCAGACTCTTATCATCCGTACGCTTCCCAAGACACTGGTTTCCGTATTCTCGATTATTGCTGTACTGGTTATTTTCTTCCTGACTTTCGCCAACTGGATCCGGCAAAAGAAAATGTCAGAAATGAAAACAGATTTTATCAATACCATTACCCATGAGTTCCAGACCCCGCTGACCGCCATTGTCATTGCCAACAAGACCATGGAACACGAAAACAGCTCATTGAAAAATGAAAAATTGTCGTCGCTCAATACCATTATTAAAAGGCAGACGGAGCGATTGAGTGTACTCATCACGCAGGTAACCGACACAAGTTGTGAAAAGCCAATCCAGCTGGCACTGGCCGGGACCAGTGTAAATGGGCTGCTGGAAGATATCATCGCCGACTACCAACTGAATATTCTGGATACCAATACCATTGTAACGCTGGATAAACGGGCACAGCAGGATCAGGTTATGCTGGATAAACTCCATTTTACTTCCATCATCCTGAACGTAATAAATAATGGTATCAAGTATAACCAGAAGGACAGCAAAAAAATCCTGGTAACCACCAGCAACAAATCCGGCGATACACTCGTCATCAGTATTCTTGACAATGGCGATGGTATGAGCAACCAGGTGAAGAAAAGAATGTTTTCCCGTTTTTACCGGAACCCTTCCCTTACAAACAGCCAGGAGCCAGGGCTCGGACTCGGTTTGTATTATACCAAACAATGCCTGGATGCACATAACTGGAAATACGAAGTGAAAAGTAAGGTGGGTGCCGGGACTGAGTTTATAGTTTATATTCCTCTATTCACCGCATCCGGTTCAGCTGCACAGCCGGAAACAGGTGGCATCTTATCATTAAGCTGATTGAAATAATTGCGAAATACTTACCATTATGAGCGAGAGAATTTTATTTGTGGAGGATGAGCCGGATCTGGGTTGCCTGATAAAACAATACCTGGAAACAAAGGGCTTTGATGTTGAATGGCATGACAATGCCCGCGACGCTTTCCGGTCGTTCAAGGAAAACCTGTCGGGATTCGGGCTTTGCCTGCTGGATGTCCAGATGCGACAAAAAAGCGGGTTTGAACTGGCCGAACATATTCTCAAACTCAATAGCAACGTACCCTTCATCTTCCTGACAGCAAGGACAGATAAAAAAGACCGCCTGCATGGCCTTACAATCGGTGCGGCCGACTATATCAACAAACCATTTGATATTGATGAGCTGGCCATCAAACTTAAAAACATTCTCCGGATGACCGCTGGTGTGTCAACACCCGCTACTCCGCTTTCTGTTTATAAAATCGGTGATATCCTTTTCGACCGGGAACAGTTGACCATTACAACCAGTGATAACAAGGTCACCAAACTCACCATCCGGGAGGGCGAACTGATTGAATACTTTTACAAGAACAAGAATAAACGATTGCGCAAAGAAGATATCCTGATTTGCATCTGGGGGGAAAACGATTATTTCCTGGGCCGTAGTCTCGATGTTTTTATTTCAAGACTGAGGAAAATAATTGCATCATCAAAAGCTATCAGCCTTAGTAATGTATATGGAGCGGGATATATCTTTAACGTAACTGAATTAGAAAGTAATTAAACGGGCTGCAATTAATATATTTTGTTAAATCATAATACTTCATTTAACAGGGTTATAGAAACGTGTATCTTTTCTGCAGGAATATAAAAATTCATTTCCAGGTAACCCTTTTTATGAAACCAATAACTGCAACCCTGCTCCTGTTCATACTGACACGTCCCTCCCTCTGTGCACAGGTAAATTTTAATGGAAGTTTTGAACAACTCGAGAACGGCAAACCCCGTGGATGGCTGCTGACCTACGCCCAGAACCAGGATGAGGGATATACTACATCGCTGGACAGCATTGAAAAAAGAAGCGGGAAGTATGCGATGTCTTTGGAAAAACGGACTGATAAGGCCAATTATGCAGCGGTGGGCTGGTCTACCTATCAATCCTATGAGGGAACCACAGTTGAAGTCAGGGGATATATCAAAACAAAAGATATTACCCGGGGATCGGCTGGTTTATGGATGCGGGTTGAAGGCCGTTCAGGGAACCTGATGGCAGAGTTTATGGAAAAGGATGGTCCCAGGGGGACTACCGGCTGGAAAAAATATTCCCTCCTTTATAAATATGACAGGGATGAAGTTGCATCCATCAATGTCGGCGGCATTTTACTCGGTAACGGTAAGGCCTGGTTCGACGACCTGGAACTGCTGATTGATGGCAAACCCATCAACCAAAGCAAAACATATCTTGCCCGTGGCAAGCAGGGAGACACTACATTCAGGGATGGCTCGGGTATTTTACTCACAACCGTCACCTCGCAGCAACAGATTAACCTGTCATTCGCAGGTGAGTTCTGGAGTTTCTTAAAGTATCACCATCCCTCAGTAGCAAAGGGTGATTATTATTGGGATGCTGAACTTTTCAGGATCCTGCCTGGCGTTATTGAGGCAAGGAATAACGAAGAACTCAGTCGCGCCCTGGAAGCTTACCTGGACACATTCCCAAAACCTCCCGTTTGTGAAAGTTGTGCCAGTGAACAAAAAAATGATATCAGCCTGATGCCTGATTATGGCAACCTGTTTAATGGAAAAATTGCGGGCAAATCACTGAGCGGCAAACTTGATTATATCCGCAACAACCGGAATACCGGATCTAACTATTATGTTAGCCTCGCTGCCGGCGTCCGCAATCCGTCCTTTACCAATGAACGGCCCTATGGGCAAATGATCTACCCCGATGCAGGATACCGGTTGCTTTGCCTGTATCGGTACTGGGCAATGGTCAATTATTTTTTCCCTTACCGGCACCAGACAGAGCCGAACTGGCATCAGGTATTACAGGAATCCATCCCGGAATTCCTTTCTGCAAAAAATGAAAAGGAATATACCATCGCTGTGTTATCCCTTATAGCAAAAGTAAAAGATACCCATGCCAATATCTGGAGTAACAACAGGGCACTGACCAGCTTTAAAGGTAGATGGGGAACACCTGTGCAGGCCCGGTTTATAGAGGGCAAATTAGTGGTGACCGGATACTATACCGATTCATTTGGACTCAGGGACAAACTTAAAACCGGCGATGAAATTGTTGCCATCAATAACAGGGAGGTTGAGCAATTGATAAAGGAGTACCTGCCAGTAACACCTGCATCCAATTATGAAACACAACTGAGGGATCTGCCGAATAATTACCTTTTAAGAAGCAACGATACTGTAATAAAACTGAAAGTAAAAAGTGATAAGGGTTTAAGGGAGGTGGTTATTCCAACTGTTGATTTATCCCTCACCTTTAAAAATATTGATTATCAGAATTCCAACGGGTATTTCCTGATCAATAAAGATATTGCTTATGTATACCCCGCGAAATATAAAAACGAAGATCTCCCGGCGATAAAAAAACTATTTGCCAATGCAAAGGGGATGGTAATCGATATGCGTTGTTATCCTTCTGATTTTATGCCTTTCACTTTTGGCAATTATATCAAGGCGAAAAAATCTGATTTTGTAAAATTTTCAATTCCGGATTTATCAAACCCGGGACAATTTTCCTTCACTCCAACCCTTAAAAACGGTGGTGGAGGTGGTTTCCGCGGCAATGTCATAGTGATTGTAAATGCAACCAGCCAGAGTAATGCAGAGTACACCACCATGGCATTTCAAAGCTCACCAAACGTGAAGGTTCTCGGAAGTATTACCGCCGGGGCCGATGGAAATATCTCATCTATAACATTACCCGGAGGTATCAGCACCGTGTTTTCCGGAATCGGTGTGTTTTATCCTGACGGATCACCAACACAAAGGGTAGGTGTAAGGATTGATTACCCTGTTCAACCAACTATTAAAGGAATAAGGGAAGGCAGGGACGAATTGCTGGAAAAAGCAATTGAACTGCTTCATAAAGGTTGGTAACACAGCTCCACAATGTGAAAACAGTATCAACTAAAAAAAGGGCCGGTGATCATTCACCAGCCCTAACCCTCAACATTAAAGAATTCAATTATTTTACTATAAAGCGTTTTACGCCGATACTTTCGTTTCCGTCAACTACCTGTAAGAAATACATACCGGCGGGAAGTTTTGAGGCAGACGTTTCGATTGTGCTGATCTGACCCTTAGCCAGTCTTCCGATAAGTTGCTGGTTAACCTGGCGACCATTTACATCACTGATAATTACAACGGCCTTATCCGTCACCTCCGCTATTTCCATATAAAGGCTATTACCTGTAATAATATTCGGGAAAACATTAATGCCCTGGGAAACTGAACCCGTTGAACGGATGCTGATCACTTTTGAATAAGTGACAGCGCCGGTAAGGTCTGTCATTTTCATCCGGTAGAAGGAAGTACCTGCATTGATCGCAGCATCCGTGAAAGAATAAGTTGTACTGCTTGTGGCCTTCTCTGTACCTATTTTCCGGAAGCTCAACCCGTCAGTTGATTTTTCAATCTCGAATAAATCAGGGTTGCTGTCATCCGATACCTTCCAGTTAAGATCCAGTCCACCGTTTTGTTGTTTGCCGGTAAAACTGATCAGGTTGACCGGTAGTATACCGTTCTGCAGCATATTGAAGGTTACACGGTTCTGGCCACTGGTACCATAATACTCGATCACCAGGTTATACGATCCACTCAGGGTTACATTATAACTGCTGGTAGTATAGTCGTGGGCGGTCCAGTTATTGATTACCCAGGTATTACCACCATTAATGCTCAAACGGTAACCATCATCACCACCAAGAATAAAAGTATATGTTCCCGCAACAAATGATTTAACCAGGCGATACCGCACACTGAATTGTTCAGTTGTTACCGGGCAGGCGCTCGTGTTGTAAGTCACCGCAGCACCACCAAAATTCTGATCAAAGCCAAAGTTGGTAGCTGTGCCTTCTCTCACCATACCCTTGTAGGTATTGAAATTTGTTCCCTCATAAACATAACCCTTCCAGATATTACCTGTTCCGTAAGTGAGTTGATTTTCGGTCGGTACACAAACAGCACCGAAGGCGAACGTAAGACGGTTTGCACCGGTATTTTCGTAGTACTCCAGCACTGCGTTGATTGTTCCGCTCAGGGTAATATCGATAGTGGTGGACATATAGGTCTGAGTCGCCCATTTATTAATGATCCAGGTAGCACCACCATCAACACTGAAACGGTAACCATCGTCACCCGCTACGCTGATCCGGTATGTTCCACCGGGTACAACCCTGGTCAGTTTATAACGGATACTGAATGATTCTGTTTGAACGGGACATCCGTTGGTAGAATAACTTACATTCTCCCCACCAAAATTCTGGTCAAAAAACGGATTATTAGGTGCCCCCTGATTTACATATCCTGCGTAATCGGTAAAGTCGGAGTTATTGTAAACATATCCAATCCAGATATCATTTGTACCATAAGTGGTCTGGTTTCCGAGGGGGGTACATGTTTGAGATTGGGAAGTCGTACAAATCGCAAGCAGGGCGATTAAACTGAGTAGAAATTGCTTCATGGGGTACGGTTAAGGGTTATTAGTTTTCTTTCATGATAAGGATCGTTATGTAATCTTTACCATGGGTCAAATGTAGATTCCACTTGCGGATAATGCAAGTATATTCCGCAAGTATTACCGTATTTTCCCCGTATATAAACGTATGTTCACGGGTAAGATTACCGCTTTCAAGTGTTTGCACTTAGTTTTACCCAAAAAAAATAATTGAAAAAAAACAGCTACAAACACCATGGGTAGTGCATTGTAGCTGTTTTCTATAATTTGATCGCCTGCAGTTCTGTTGCAATTGCAGTAGTGAGGCCTGTTATTCGCGGAAATTATATCTCAGGGTAATCCCGTAGGTTCTTTGATCTCCAAGAACGGCAGCATAGTGACCGGCATTACCTCCCGCCGGCAGAAGTTGTTCGTAATAATCCTTATCAAAGAGGTTACGTACCCACGCAAAAATAGATAGGCCATCGGTTGTCCTGAAACCAACCCTGCTGTTGATCAGTGTATAACCATCGATATTCAGGTAAGCCGAAGGGGAAGGACTGGAAGAGAATGAGGAACGGTAAAAGCCATCCGCTGCTACAAAGAATTTACCTGCTTTTCCAAAGAATGCTGCAGGGACATTGTATTCGGTGCCCAATGAGCCGGCCCATTTGGAAATTCCCGGAAGCCGGCCACCGGAGATATCCTTGAACGCAACCTGTACACCATTTTCAGAAGCGCCCGTTTCTTCCAGCGGAAGTGGTGCATTGGTAAACTTTACATACTTCGCTTCCGTATAAGCCACCGCTCCGTAAACGGAAAAATGTTGTTGTGCCTTATAATTGGCATCGAGTTCGAGACCACGTACCCGTACCTTTTCGGCATTGGCGATATACCCCCTGTTAACACCAAGTTCGGGCGATTGAACGTTGGTCTGGTAATTTTTGATATCTGAGTTATGGAGGGTAACATTTAATGTGAAATTATCAACCGGTGTGGATTTTACACCAAGTTCATAGTGTTTTACATCTTCCGGTTTAATTACTGCCAGTTTTGTTGCTGCTTTTCCGCCAATAGTTGGCAGGCCTGCTACGTTTACGCCAACAGGTTTAAAACTGGTAGAATAGGTAACGAAAGAATTCAGTCGTGGATTGGCTTTGTACGCCACGGTAAGCTGGTAAGTAAGATTCGTTTCATCAGCATCTGCATCATAAGCCTGGCTGCTGTACACTCCTTCTTTTAAGGCAATCAATGCCGGATCGCTGGTTTGAAGTCCGCCTGCAGCGATGCGGTTGTAGTCCACCACTTTTTTATCATAGTTCAAACGCAGTCCTGGCAGAACGTGCAGGCCACGCACAATTTCGTAATCAATATTGGTGAATGCCGCTGCGCTTTGTGATTTGATGGAAGCCTTTGTGTAAATACCATATCCTTCAAACAAACCCGGCGTCTTCCATAAATTACTGGTAGAGCTCTGTGAAAAGCGCCATTGGGCTGATCCGGATTCTTCGGTACCATTAATCTTCACTTCCTGGTTGATATAAAACAAACCTACCACTCCACTTAAGCGGGAGGAAAATTCGCCCGCATACCGGACTTCCTGCGACACGTTGTGATGTTTGGCCGGGTTCTGTGATTTGGCCAGGGCCTGTAATCCGGTAAAGTCACGGTCGTTGGAAGGATCCCAGTTCCAGTAACGCCATGCTGTGGTGGAAGTAAGTGTACCGCGGCCGAAAACTGTTTCAATATTAAGCGATGCACCGCCCAGGTCGTTACCCGAGTTCCAGGGAGTATCATGATCAATCTTGCGATCGAATGCATTCAGACTGGGCAGGCTATAATTAAGATCGGAAATGATGGAATTGAACTGACGGTATGCAGCGCGTTTGGTCTGCACAACACCTGCCACCACCTGTGCGTATCCATCCGGGCGCTGGCGCGAATCATCTGCTGCCAGAATGATGGAAGTATTCTCAGACGGTTTATATAATAATTGTGCGCGGAATCCAAGGTTGTTGATATCGTTGGTGTATTTATTGGTTCGGATATTTTCTACCAGTCCATCCCGTTGCGTACCGGAGAAGGAAAGCCTTGCAGCCAGTTTGCGGCCGATTGGTCCGGTAACAGAACTCTTGGCCTGGATATATCCGTAGTTACCATAACTCACTTCGAAATTGGCAGCGGGTGAAAAGCTTGGTTTACGGGTGATAATATTAAAGGCACCGGCCGTGGTATTCTTACCGAACAGTGTACCCTGCGGGCCCCGCAGCACTTCAATCCGTTCTACATCGATAAAATCAAAAGTGGCTGCAGCAGGACGGGCATAATAAACGCCATCTACATAAAAACCTACACCCGGATCAAGACCGTCGTTGGTAAGGCCGAATGGCGAACCCAGTCCCCTGATATTAATCCCCGTATTACGCGGGTTGGATGTATAAAGTTGCACCGAGGGTACAAATTCCTTTACACGGTTTACATTAAATGCACCGGCATCTTCCACCTGGCTACCGGTTACGACAGATACAGGTATTGGAACATCCTGCAGTACTTCCCTGCGGCGTCGTGAGGTAATAATGACGGTATCCCTTTGAAACAAAGTTTGTAACTGGATCAGTATATCGTTGAGGTTACTGTTCCGGATCACCCGTTCGCGTGGTTGATATCCGGCCGAAGTGATGACCAGTGTAAAGGGAACTTTATCAGTCACCACCAGTGAAAAACGTCCGGTAGAATCGGCATTGGTGGCGGCATTGGAGTTTTTTACGGATACCGTTGCATACGGTACGGGACCATTATGGTCGTTAACTATGCGTCCTGATAGCTGCGCAAACGATAGTACAGGCAATAGGAATCCTGAGAACAATATAATTCGTTTCATATTATTTTAATTTGATCTATCCTTAATTATAGAGATCGTAAAAGCTGTTAACTGGCAGACTGTTTTAAATAAATAAGCTGCTGGTATTATCAGCTAACATGATAAAGACCCGACATCGGTCAGCGTTGCAGTTCGATAGACGCATAGAGGAGATTTTGGTTATTTATTCAGCAAACTTAAGGGTGTTTTATTAGTCTACAAATATTATAGACTTATTTTTTTTCTTACACTAACGCCCATTCGTAAAAGGTTATAGCAGGCAGGCACAATAAAAACAGATGCTCATCGTAATGCAAACGGGTAACTGACCAGTTGATACTTCATTATATTTGATCAGTTGCGATTAATTGCTGCGATCCAGTATAGCCCTAAAGTGGATAAACTAACCGGCAATTATTACTCATACAAGAACTTGATTGACAAAGCGTTGATTATCGATCCACGGCATTCCGAAAAATCATTGCGATAACAGAAAGGCATAATAAAAAAAAACAAATAAATAAATGAAACTGGCTTATCGTTTTATCGCAATCCTTATTAGTAGTACGCTTGCATTGTCCTGCAGCTTCAGTACCTCCAATAACAATAAGAGTACAGCATTCGCGTATTTCTGGACAAATAATGAAGCGGATAGTGTCAATAGTCTTTTCATTGACGGGGCAGGCCAGGGAAGTTTACCTTATTCTGCGGAGAAACCGGGCGACAAAACTGAACCCAGGGGATTTCCAACCATCCCCGTTCATTTGAAACCTGGTGTTTACGAGCTGGAAGTAAAGGCGCCCAATAACGGAACAGTTTGTACCGGCACCTTGCTCATCAGACTGGAAAAACATACGACTGAAATCAAAAGTACCTGGACCTGCCCTGGATATCAGGTAATGGTAGTCATTGATCAGGGGGATAGGAAATAGCAGGCTAATTCACTATATTCATTCTATAACTTTAAAATAGCGTGAAAAAAATAGCTGCCGGACTACTGCTTCTCCCCTTTCTTGCGTTTGTAACTGTTGATTGGGTAACCGTAAAACTGGACGACAGGGCGACCGTGAGCTTTCCTGCTGAGCCGGAAAGCAGGGATTTGTCAGGCAATATTGTCCGGGTTAAGGATGTAGACAAAGACGCAAGATGTATGGCAATGACTGTAGATTTTACCCAGTTTGGAATGGATTCTGCAGGTCTCGCAAAGGAAATGGAAAACGAACAGTCTTTGGAACAATTCAGAGAGGGTGCATTGGGCCAGATAGCAGGCTCAACACTTATATCAGAACGCAGGGGCATTACAAACGGGAAAACCTATTTCGAATATGTTATCAATATGGGAAAGACAGACCCTGAAGCCCTGAACATCATGTATAGCCGGAACATTTTTGCAGGCAGCAAAATGTATACGCTGTCTTTTTATGAAAAAGATAAACGGCCAAGGGAGGAGGACAGGAATAAGTTTTTAAATTCTTTTAAATTACTTTATTAGCGATTGCTGCTGATTGATATTGCTTTAATGTATGTTCGAAATTTTATAAATACTTCTCAACGGGGAAGCAGTTAATTTTTTCTACCATTTTATATGAATTGGTAGTATATATTTCATCCACATATTCAATAACAGGCCCCTTGCTGAAGATTCCATGTGACACTATCAGCACAACTTTTTTCGCCCCTTTCTCCTTAAGCATTTTGGCAGTACCCGCAAACGTACCGCCACCGTCACAGATATCATCTATAATGAAACAGGTTTTATTATCCAGATCATCAGACATGGTCCTGAAATTTGTCAGCGCCCCTGTTTTCAAATCCCGTTCCTTCGTGCATTCTACCACATCTTCCACGCCCAGGAACTGAGCCAGCTTATGGATTTTTTTCAAGGCCCCTGCGTCTGGTGATACGAGGCAAAAACTGTCCTTTTCAATTTTATTAAAATAATCAGCCATTGCATCTTTTACGAACTGATGATTGGTGACCTGGTAGGAACGTTCAAGTAAAGCCGTAGTTACTTCTGAATGGGTATCGAAGACATTTATTTTTTTAAACCTGCCCTGGTTTAAAATCCCCGTTATTACTTTTAATGAAAACGGTTCCCCGTCCATCATTACACGATCCATCCGGGCAGCTATCAGGTAAGAGATACATAATTCAACTTTTTCAAACTCCAGATAATCCAGCGTGTTCTTTACAAATAATACAAGCAAAAGATCACTGGCATTCGAAATCCGGGAAAGGAGTTTTAATGGCTCGTTTCTGTTTAAGTCAGCGATACTACCCATATCAATTTTAATATGGGGCTGGCTGTCCGGGAAAACCATTTTCTCAAACCGGATGGTTGATTGCGATGGAGAAATAAGATTAAAGGTATTCATGGTGATAATTTATTTGATAGCCATCGATAGCTGACGGTTGCTGATATATAAAGTTTGACTGCATTCTATCAGACAGGATATTTAGTGTTCGGGATTTATAAATGGCTTTTAAGTCTCGCCCTTATTTCGGCCAGGGTCCAGTCCTTAATTAACTTACCATCCCTGAACACACTCTTTAACTCACCAGCTGCTTCTTCTTCCCAGCTGCATCCATCCTTTAATTTAAACTTTCCCGTTTGCGGATCCCGGTAAACCTGCATTAATCCCCTGGCGGATTTTTTTGTCCCGTCATCTGTCTTTGGATCCTTGAAGATATCCCTGCCAACACCGTTTACTTCACCATATGTTGCTTTCATTGCAAATCCAAACGTATCACGTGTTACGTATTCATAGGTGTAGGATCCGATACCCAGCACCACATTATAACTCGCAAAGCCCTTAAGCTTCAGGCCTTCCAGGATCTCCAATTGCCTCTCTGTGGTGATACTATCCCCATAGATCAATCCGATATGGCTGTCTAAAAGTTTGTATCCCTTTTCTGTAATGGTTCCGCCGAAAGTCTCCCACATACATTCAATAGCCCCTTTATACTCCGGGCATCCGGGTGTTGCATCCTTGTCGCCAATAATGATTTTTACCGGGTCGCCGCTGTCGGGACGGATCACCACCTTTCCATTGCGAGCCATGATTTTTGCTTTCAGTTCAGGCAGGAACACCGTAATAACCTGCCAGAAATCCCAGGTATCGCTGACTATCGAAACTATGCCGGAAGGATATACATGAGTGATCAACCGGTCAAAAGTACTTATCTCATCTCCCTTGGTGCCCATGCACATTACGCTGTGTTCGGTAGCAGGTACTGAACCACCGATCAATTCATTTTCGCAATTGGCATTGTAGTACTGCTCCAGGAAATCAATAGCAGGAATAGTATCGGTGCCGGTAAATGAAAGTAAGTGGGCGGCTCCACTCATTACCGCATCTTCAATCCCACTCATTCCCCTGAATGAAAAATCGTGCCCCTGCCAGGATATAAAATCGCTGTCAGCGCCAACTGTATCTTTGGCGTATTTTGTAAAGGTCTTCAGGTATTGAAAAGCTGTGGTAGCGGATGTACAGGGTTTCCAGACAATTGTGCTTAACAAAGTCTCCAGCATATTGGTCAGCCAGAAGAATTCGGGCCGGGTATTTTTTATTGTAAATATGGGTACTTTCATTGGAACAAGACTTCCTTCCGGCAGCGCTTTTATTTCCAGCGGTAAATAACCAAGATCGTGCAGGTCCGCAATATGATTATAGGTGATACTGTCTTTTCCCAGATAATTATCCAGGCGTCTTGCATAGGTTTTCAAAACCTCTTCTTTATCCCGTTTGAAAAAACCGGTATCAAACTGATGGATCAGGTACTCCCTGATAAAATACTGTAGTCCAAAAAAAACAATTTCATTGATGTCTGCATCTCTCGATTTCCTGGGGGTCAGGTTCGAATACACGAGTGTAGTGCCCTCGGGATACTGGAACTTATGGCCAACTTTGTATCCGTCTTTTAAAAGGATTGGTGATATTGTCATTATAAATCAATGTTTAGGTGAAATTTATCAGATGGTATTTGTTTATTGAACCTGTATAAATCAGGATGCCGGTTTTGCAGGCCTCCCCTTTTTGTTCCCGTATTGATTACATAGGCTGAATCAAGTATTTTCCTCCTGAAATTCCTCCGGTCCAGTTCCACACCCAGTACCGATTCATACAATTCATGCAATTCAGTCATGGTGAATTCCTCGTCCAGTAATTCGAATCCAACCGGGAAATAAACGATTTTTGTTTTCAGCCTTTGTAAGGCTTTTCTGAAAATATCTTCGTGATCAAAACCCAGTTTGGGAATTTTGCCCACTTTAAACCATTTTACATCATTGGCCATTTTCCCACCCGCGACTTCAAATTTTTTTGGATTGATCAGTGCATAATAAGCAACTGAAATAACTCTTCCCCTGGGATCTCTTTCCATCTGGTCAAATGAATACAATTGTTCCAGGAAAAGATTACTCATACCAAGTTTGGTCTTTAACACCCGCACGCAGGTGTCCAGGAACAGCTCATTCATCTGAAGAAAAGCTCCGGGTAATGTCCATGAATTTTTAAAAGGTTCGTCCCTGCGGTTCAGCAGGAGTACAAATAAATCGGTGTCGTGATATCCAAAAACAACAAGATCCACCGCAAGAGAGGGATTCTGATATTGGTTAAAGGATTTCATTTGTTTGCGTTATTTTGACGCAATGTAGGATTATTTATCCGGAATCCAAATTTTTCAGATAGATACGGCGAAAATTTTTAATGCGGCAGAAAATACAATTCCATAACCTGGAAAGCCCGGGTTTTTTTTAAATTACGGTATGGAACAACCTGCCAGTCCATCGTATGTACGTAAACAGGAAGTCGTCAATGGCCTTATCCATGGCGTGGGAATCCTGTTTGGTATAAGCGGACTCCCGGTTTTAACAGGTATTGCTGCTGCCCATAACAACACGGCCGGAGTCATCGGTTCCGGTATCTATAGTTTTTGTTTTCTGTTGTTATTTACCTGTTCCACTACTTACCATCTTTTACAGGAGCAACCCACCAAAAAGTATTTCGAGATACTGGACCATATCAGTATCTACTTTCTCATAGCCGGCACCTATACGCCATTTCTCCTGGTGTATATAAACAATGCGTTTGGGATTACATTACTGTCTGTTTTATGGGGGCTTACCGTTATCGGGATCTTTTTTAAAATCAGGTTTACCGGAAGATTTGAGATTATTTCTACGGTCATTTACGTGGCAATGGGGTGGATCATGATTGTGGGTGGAAGGACCTTTTTCAGCCTCCTGCCTGATTCGGTGCTGGTTTTTATCATCATCGGTGGTGTGCTTTACAGCATCGGGGTATTTTTCTACAGGTGGGACAAATATTTTTATACGCACGCTGTCTGGCATAGCCTGGTGCTGGCCGCAGCCATCTGCCATTATGTTGCAGTATTACTGGCTATGTGATTATTTAAATCCGGGATAAAATAGTACTATTTATATAAACACATTCTTATTACATTTGATCAGGGAGGCCCTGAAAGGGTGCCGGTGCAGATAGGTAATGTTTACAAACAATTGCTTCCATGAAACGTAGAAACTTCCTCTTCAATGCATCCACTGTCCTTGCCGGAGCTGCGCTGACCAATGCAATTCCCGCCGAATATTTTGCAACCACAGGGAAAGGTTCCGGATTCAAAGAAAAAATAAATATTGGTGCTATCGGGATAAAAGGAATGGGCTGGAGCGACCTGACCGCAATGATAAAACACCCCGGTGTGCAATGTGTGGCATTGTGCGATGCAGACAATAATGTACTTCAGGAACGTAAGAGCGAATTGGCGAAGACTGGCAACGATGTGAAAGTTTACAATGATTACCGCCAACTGCTGGCCGACAAAAACGTAGACGCGGTAATAATAGGAACACCCGACCACTGGCATTGCCTGATGATGGCCGATGCCTGTGCAGCCGGTAAAGATGTATATGTAGAGAAACCAGTGGGAAATTCCATCAGCGAATGCGCGGTGATGCTGGCAGCCCAGCAGAAAACAAACCGGGTGGTGCAGGTGGGTCAGTGGCAACGAAGCCAGAAACATTTTGCTGACGCTATTGACTTCGTTCACTCCGGTAAACTTGGAAAGATCAGGCTGGTAAAAACCTGGGCCTATATGGGTTGGATGACTTCTGTTCCGAAGAAGCCGGATTCCACTCCGCCGCCGGGTGTGGATTACCAGGCCTGGATCGGGCCTGCACAGTCAAGGCCTTTCAACCCCAACCGGTTTCATTTTAATTTCCGCTGGTACTGGGATTATGCGGGTGGGCTGATGACCGACTGGGGAGTACACCTGATCGACTATGCATTGATTGGTATGAAGGCAGGGGTTCCCAAAAGCATCCTTGCTTCGGGTGGTAAGTTTGCTTATCCCGATGATGCTGCCGAAACGCCTGATACGTTGACCACGGTGTATGAATTCGAAGACTTCAACCTGCAATGGGAACACGCGCAGGGGATCAATAACGGTCCCTATAACCGTGATCACGGAATTGCATTTATCGGAAACAATGGAACACTGATCCTTGATCGTGGAGGATGGGAGGTCATCCCGGAGACTAAGGATAAAAAACCGGTGATAGAGGCTGTTACCCTTCAAAAGCGTTCAGATGACGGCCTGGCATTACACACAAAGAACTTTATCGATGTGGTTAGGTCACGCAAATACGAAGACCTCAAAGCCCCGATCCAGGCAGGTGTTCATGTAGCCACCATCGCCCAGATGGGTAATATCGCCTACCGCACCGGCAAAAAAATCTATTGGGATCCTTCTAAAAATAAATTCACCGATGACGATGCAAATAAGTATCTGGAAGCCGGATATCACAATGGATATAAGTTACCGCAGGTTTAAGGAAGAAATACTATGTCAGAAAATAAAGAGTTTCGTATTGTCGAAAGTACCAGCGGTATAGACTGGACAAACGTTTCTGAATTGTTTGAGTTGGTCGGATGGGGTAAACGAAATCCCGTAGATGTTGCAAACTCTTTTTCAAAAAGTTCGCACGTGTGTTTTATAATGGACACCGCCAGGGTTGTAGCAACTGGCAGGACTGTTGACGACGGAATGTACTACGGATTGATTGTTGATGTCCTGGTAAATCCATCGTACCAGCAGCTCGGATTAGGCAGGCAGATCGTCGACCATTTACGGGAGAAAATGAAGAACTATAATTTCGTTACGTTAACGGCCGCACCTGGAAAAGGACCGTTTTATGAAAAATTAGGCTGGAAAAAACAAACCTCTGCATTTCTTTGGCCCAGGGATGAAAAACAGCAAGAGGAACATTGTAAAGGCTGAAACACGATTGTGAAGTATTTAATTAAACAACCCCTCCTCTACCGATTCCCGTTGGCGAGTATCTATTTTATTTATTAAATTCTGGTTAAACACGATACTGATTTTCGTGCCATTGATATTCTCAATTGTTACCAGTGCTTTGATATCCCGGCTCAACCCCTTTATCAATTGTAATCCCAGCGAGTTGGATGAAGCATTGATTAACGCGTTGTCGATCCCGATACCGTTATCTGCAATAATAAGAGTAACCTGATCGCCCGTCTGATGAAGGGTAATCTCAATAGTTCCCTGCCGGTTTCCCGGAAAAGCGTACTTGATAGAATTGGTTACGGCCTCATTGATAGTCAGTGCTACGGGCACCGCCTGTGAAATATCAAGTTCCACCGGATCGATATCCATGTCAAAATGTATCTGCTGGTTATTGCCAAAACTATCGTCCAGGTACTGGATCAATTCCGGGAGATAGACAGACATATCGATTTTCTTTATATCCTCTGACTGATAAATTTTCTGATGTATCAGCGACATGGCATAAATCCTTTGCTGGCTGATTTCATTGGCCTTCCGGGCATCGCTCTCCAGATAGGCTGCCTGCGACTCCAGTAAACAAATAACAGTATGCAGGTTATTTTTTACGCGGTGATGAACTTCCTTTAAAAGCCACTCTTTTTCCGCAAGCAGATGCTGCAACAATTCATTCTTCTCGGTTATCACCTTATTGTGCTGCTTTTTATGACGGTATTGATTGTAAAGTAAACCCATAATTACGAACAACAATATCACTCCACAGGTAGTAACGTTCTTAATGAAATTAGCCTGTTTAAGCCGGCTGTCCTGCAACTGGTTTTTTTTGTTGAGCACCATGATGTCCTTGTCTTTTATTTTAAGGGCATCTTCTTTTTTCCCATTTTCATATTCAACCTGGAGGTGCAGCAGGTGATTGCTTTTCTTCGCAGTAAAGATTGAATCATTCAACGCGGTATATTTTTCAAAATGCTGGATCGCTGCCAGGTCATTTCCTGTAGAAGAATCTATCCTGAATTTCAGTAACCAGATTTTTAACCTCAGGTGGGAGGTATAAAGATGGCTGCCGGTAAATGTATGGATCTGTGACGCCCTGTCTGCATAATACCTTGCGGCATTGAAGTTATGCTGACCCATATAAAAATTCCCGATTTTATAATAGGCCTCCGAACCGGCAACGCTTGCAAAAAGCGGCATTACCTCCCTTGATTTGAGCAATTGGGTCTCCTTATCCAACCGAATCATCTGCAAATAAAATTTCTCCGCAACAGAGGGTAAGTTTAAGGCATTATAACAGTCGCCCTTGATTGCTGCAAGTGTTTCCTTATCAATTGACCGTACAGGGGTAGTTTCCTTTTCGATGGCCTTGATAAACGAAAGCGCTTCTTTTGGTTTGTTGAGATTTAAATATTGTTCCACAATTTTACTGTAGACGAGAAAATTCCAGTTATCTGCCGGGTCTTTAATCTCCAGTAAATATTCCAGACTCTTTTCCGCCTGGCCATTATCGCCATAGATCATCCCTAACAGATAAGGAACCAGTAAAAAACTTTTGGCATCCAGTTCCTTTGCATTTTTTTCAGCTTCCAGGGCCCAGGAAAGGGATTCATCAAGGTTACCGGTTGCATGACTTACCCAAGCCAGTAAAGAATAGATTAAGTAAAGCTTTTTAATGCCCGCCACTTTACGCAGATGGAGCGCCTCCAGTAATTGTGTTTTGGACAAATCAAAAACCGCATGGCGCATATTTACGGCGGCAATATCCTGCAACACCGAAGTTTCGTTTGCGGTATCTTTTAAATCATGATAGATTTTCAATGAATTTCCGTGCGCTTCCAGCTCATCCCTGAATGTTTCGTCCGTGTCGGGCATATATATCCCCAACTCATGCCAGATATTTGCCTCTTCTGACCGGTTACCGGACCGCCGTAAATCTTCTATGATTTCCATAAAACTACTCTTCGCCTTCCCGAACTCACCTGCAGAAAAATAATACTTCCCCAATGCGATGAGTGCCTCGTGTTTCATCCTTTCAGATTTTACCAGTTTTGATACACGAAGTGCAATACTAAAATAGTAACAGGCACTGTCCAGGTTTTCTTTCCTGTGCCCGGGCTGAAACAGGTAATACTCACCAGTGGCTAACAGTATCCGGGCCTGCTGCTCACGGGGAACAGCAGTCAACAATCCAACTGCCTTACTCACCTTGTCATTATATAAATAATTTTTGGCCAGAATAAATATTGCCTCATTGTATCCGGGTTGATAACCCAGCTGCTTACTTAACTTCAACGCCTTTTCAGCATACATTGTTACGCTGTCCTCATTGCGGTCACTATACCATTTAAAGCTGCATATGGAAACCAGCAGTTTGACCTTATTGCTATCCGCTTTACCTGTATTATGGAGCTGCTGGAACAATTCCACCGGTTTATAATCGGTAGTTATTATACCAAGGTTTGTGTTCGACATATCCTGGGACCGTACCCCAAAAAAGACAAACATACACATCATTAACAGACATAACGATTTACGCATATATTTTATATACAATATATAAATACGAAATACTCTTCCGAAGAGGAAACAGAGGTTCTGCTTCTTGCAATCAAAATTGTGAGGTAACAATCCGTGCAGACACAACACCAGAAGGATCGACAGAAGGAGATCGCTAAAATGCTTATTTATTTATGAGCTTTTCAATCAGGTACGGAGGGTAAAAAGACAGGAAGACGATCCTGGCGATATGGCGACGATATCTGTATTGCCAGAACAATCGTTAGATAGCAGTTTAAAATTACAGAATTACATAGAAACTTACAAGCCTTTTATTATTAAGTTTGGGTAGTCCGGTTTACATCAGGAATTCTTGATTGCAGGCATGCCATGGCAATCGTATTCACTGTTAATGAAGATCCAGTGCACAAAAAACCTTTCGAATAAATTAAATGAGTTAAAAATAACAAATGTTGTTAAGGTTTACCGGGTAACACTGATTTCAGTGGATGGTTTAAGAAGCTCCGAAATGCTTTGCTCAATTACAGGCTGGTTGAAAGTGATAAATGTCCGGACGGCCCTGCCGTCGCGGTCAACCAGTAAGGAGGACGGACAGCCGCTAAAACCAAGACGTTCGAATAAAGAAATACCGTTGTACAACATTGGGTAGGTTGGCGGGTACTTGTCATAAAAAAATGCAATATCCTGTATAGAGTCCTCGATATTGATTGTCACCAGCTCAAAACCGTCCTTTCCGAATTTCTCCTGCAAATTATTATAGTGGGGCATTGCCTTCAGACAAGGTCCGCAAGCCTTAAACCAGAATTCCAGCAAAACTACTTTTCCTTTCAGGTCTGCAATGGAGAGACTGTCTTTCTTTAATGGATGATACACCGGAAACTTAAAAGCCGGCACAACTGCACCAGGTTTAATAAGCAGGGTTTTTACAGGAGGTATAAACGGACTATATTTTCCCTGGTAGGCCGAATACGTCCAGGTATTCCTGTCCGGTCCGGAGGCCCCGGATTGAATGTCCCGGTAGGTGACGGTAATAAAATCCCGGTCGTCGTTCCCTTGTACAAGCTTCGAGATTAATTGACAGGGATGTAAAGTACGTTTGTCAATCAGCAAAAAATAAGGGCGCCTGAGCCCGGGTTCAGTGAAATAATTAATGCCTTTAAATGAATTGAGGTACATTCCTGCCCCTTCTATCCGGACAGAAAAAAGTTCTTTGCCATCAATCGTTGTATCACTCAAAAATTTGCTGATACTGTCATTGGCGATAACTATTGGCAGGTTATTGCGAAGGCTCGCCAGGGAAAAATAGGCGAAGCTATTGCTCTCCAGATATTTTACAGAACGGATGCCGGCAGTATCAACGGTTTTACTTTTATTGTTGAGCGTGATCGACATTAAACCGTTGTATATAAAAAATGTTTCCCTCCTTTCGGCCTGGAAACGCATACCCGCCGGAAGATCAGGTTTGAATTCAATATACATTGTTGCGCTATCGATGGCATAATAATTATCTGCATGGTATTTCATTTCCCGGATCTGACGGTACCGGACTGCCGGTAAAGCATCTAACTTCTGACTGACTTTTTTCAACACAGCAACTGCATCCGCTGAAGTATACTGGGCAGAAAGGAATAAAACGGGTACTAAAAAAAGAAATAACAAGATACTTTTCATCGATGAAATTTATTGAAGTAATATAACTATAAATGTTTATTTGAAGTGCGTTTCCGTCCTGATCTTTCGGAAAACCAGGTTGATCGATAACCGTGTATAGCTATACCAGGATGCACAAATAAATTGACTGGAAACGTACGCCTTGTATCATAACCGAACGGATTTTTAGATAATATCCACCTATAACACTTTAATAATAAGGGTATTGCGTGGTGGCATTTCCTTTGTTCGCTCAACCGAAATAAACTTTATGTTTAAAAACTACCTGCTGCTTGCCTGGCGAAACCTGAAGAAGAATAAAGTTTTTTCACTTATCAATATACTCGGTCTTACTATTGGCATCACTGTATGCCTCATGATATTTATATTCATCCGCAATGAATTTTCGGTAGACAGTTTCCATATAAAAAGGGATAATATTTACCGGGTGATGAGAAGCTTTGACCCTTCCAAACCAAAGGTTCCGTACCTGTCGGGCCCGTATGCAACGGCATTGAAGAATGATTTCACCGGTGAGATCAACGAATTCGTACGAGTAATGGCAACTAACGGACTGGTTAGTTCCGGCAATATCTCTTTTAACGAAAAAAAGTTATACATCGCTGACCCCGGTTTCTTTACTATATTCTCATTTCCTCTTATTAAAGGCAACCCATCTTCCGTATTACAGGAACCCGGAAGTGTGGTGCTGACCCAAACTACCGCAAGGAAATATTTCGGAGATGCTGACCCAATTGGTAAAATACTTCAACTCGAGCAGGAACGCGAACTTCGGGTTACCGGTATCGCAAAAGATCCACCCAACAATTCACATTTAAATTTTGACCTGGTTGTTCCACTTTCAATATACTATCAGGAACCCTGGTTTAAGGTGTGGAATAATAATAACCTCTTCACGTATGTGCTGCTGGACAAAAACGTGAGTTGCTCAAAACTTGAACAGCGTTTCCCGTCATTCATGCAAAAATATATGGGAAAGGAGATGGCCCAGACCGGTAATAAATTCGATCTTACACTTTCACCGTTAACGGAGATCTATTTCGAGCCTGCTTCTGCGTTTGACAACGTAAAACACGGCGATAAAAAAGTAGTATACATTTTCCTTTCTGTCGCCGTGCTGATACTTATTATTGCCTGTATCAATTTCACCAATCTTTCCACCATCCGTGCTTTGGAAAGATCTAAAGAGGTTGGATTACGCAAAGTAATGGGAGCCCTTCGGGGTCATCTGGTCGGGCAGTTTATCGGTGAATCCATTTTACTTACAACTATTTCCTGTATGTTGGCTGTGGCACTTCTTCAGCCCGCATTGCCCCTATTTGACCAACTGCTTGGTTATGAACTTAACGTTTCCTGGACTACCCCGGCAATCTATCTTTTCCTGGCTTCAGTGATTGTTGTGGTGGGCATCCTTTCCGGAGGTTATCCTGCATTTCTTCTTTCGTCTTTTTCACCAATACAGGCACTGAAAGCAAAAATTAAAACCGGCAAAGGAAGTTCCTGGTTCAGGCAGGGACTTGTAGTCCTTCAGTTCGGAATTTCCGTATTCCTGGTGATTGCAACAATCATTATCATGAACCAGATGAGCTATGTGAAAAACAAGGAACTTGGCTACAGCGAGGAACAAACGGTGGTAATACCAATCGATAACAATGACTTTTATAATAACTGTGTATCATTTAAAAGACAACTGCAACAACGCGGTGAAATTTCGTCGGTATCGCTGATGTCAGGCGAGCCCGGCGGGTTTCATGATGGTCACAGCTTTGAGGTGGAAGGCCGCCCAACACCCTGGAATGCCCGTACTGAATTCTGTGACTTTGAATTTGCCAGGACCCTTGGCCTGAAAATTATCGCGGGAAGGGATTTTTCCCCTCAATTTCCAACTGACAGCACTGACGCGGTTATGATTAATCATACCGCTGCAAAACAACTTGGTTTCACCCCAGATCAGGCGGTTGGCAAATGGATAAAAAATAACTTTCGCGACTCCACATCAAAAAGACGAATCGTGGGCGTTTTGGAAGATTACAATTTCCTTTCATTGAAGGAACTCATGGAACCACTGGTGATAACACCGGGTAATGACCTTCGTGTTGCACTGATAAAAACAAAATCCGCCCAACTGGAACCCGCCCTTGCAGCAATCAAAAAAATATACCGTAATGTGGCTCCGGCCAATCCTCTTGAATATACCTTTCTCGATCAAAAATTCGATATCCTTTACCGCAATGACATCCGGCAGCAGAAGGTCTTCAGTATATTTTCAGCACTTGCCATTTTCATCGCCTGCCTTGGTTTATTTGGCCTTGCATCATTTACAGCATCAAAGCGGATCAGGGAAATTGGAGTCAGGAAAGTTCTGGGTTCCACCACAACAAATATAGTAATGTTATTATACCGTGATCTGCTGAAACCCGTGCTGCTTGCTACTATCCTGGCAATACCAGCCGGGTATTATGTTATGGAGAAGTGGTTACAGAATTTTGCTTATCACACCCCCATGCATTGGTGGATTTTTGCTTTGGCAGGATGTCTGACTATTGTCACTTCTTTAATCACTGTTAGTTTCCGGGCCATTAATGCCGCGTTGGCAAACCCGGTCAATAGTCTGCGGGCGGATTAATGGCAGACGGGGTTAAAGCTGTTCAGGAATTCCCGACCGGTCGTTCTACCCTGTTGGGAGGATGCCATCAGGAAATGTACCTCGGGTTCCTCCACATTAACCGGTTTGACAGCCCTGATCCGATCCGAGATCTTTAATAACCAAACGGCCTCCAGGAGCCGGTACATCTGTAAAACCACAAAACCAAGCTGGATTTCTGATATACATTCCGATACGGATGAATCAGTGATAGCTGACTGTAATAGTCCCTGGGCAGCACTTTTCCATTCGTCTACCGTCTGGAGTTCAAAAAATTCAGCGATCACTATTTCCGGTTCAAGCCATTCCTGCGGTTTCAAATGGGAAGGGAATTCATCCCAGCTTTTTAAACCTGCCCGGATTTGTTTTATTAACGTACCAAAATCATCCGGTGAAATAATAGCTGCAGGCCGAAGGTTATCCGGTATTAAATAAGCAACGTCAATCAATTTAGTAATATCGCAATGTATTGACAAGAGGCGGGTCGTCGCCGGCTCCTCCCGTTCATAGGGATCGCTAAACACATAGGTGAAAAAATCCGAGAATCTTTCAATAGCAAATTCGATCCCTTCATCTCCAAAAAAATCGTGAAGCAAGGTTTCTATACGCGCCGGATCATTGTAATGTTTCATAAGCTTGTTTTTTAAATCTTTCAACTATATACCCGGTAGCAAAGTGGAAATCTAAATTTTTGCTAAAAATATTAGTGAGTAAACAAGCAGGCAAAAAACTCAGGGACTTTGTTCTTCGTGATAGGTTTCATCGGTATTAATATCCCAAATATTCGTTTTATCCATCTGAAGGTTCACGATATTATCAACCGCAGCCATTGCAGTAAGCATACTATGGTCACTGTTATTATACCGGTGCATACCGTTCCGTCCAATCGGGAACAGGTTTTCAATGGTATTCAGGTAATCCTTTACTATGGAAAAATCTTCAAAACTGCCATAATAGGAAGGATAGGCCTTCCTAACCCGAACCACAACTGTATCCTTCACCTCATGAATATCCAATACACCGATCGTCTTCATTTCCCCGACAGCCAGTTGTGAAATTTGCCGGTCATTCATTTTCCAGAAGGGATCGGTATCATTACAGAAGTATTCCACGCCAATCCAATTACTTCCAGGCTGTGCTACCATATAAGGGCTCCAGTTATGAAAAAACTGGAGCCTGCCAGCCCTGATATTTTTATCCTGTATATAAATCCAGTTGTCGGAAATAGAGGAATGGTCCTTTTCTTTCAGCAAAAGATCGTTTGTCAGGATACCAACAATCAGGAAGTCGCGGTATTCGAGATTTGCTGCCACCTGCCTCACCCGCTCCGGTATGGTTAGATTTTTACTTTTCCCTATCAGGTATTTTACCGGCATAGTGGAAATAAAGTAATCGGCAGGCATCTCCGTTTTGGATCCCGTTGTAATATCAGTAACTTCCACAGAACGAATGTTGTTCTTCCCATCCCCATTGATTGCAGTCACCTCCGCATTTAATAATACCTGGCCCCCACGTTTTTTAATTTCTTCCGTTACTGTCTCCCACATCTGGCCCGGCCCAAACTTTGGATACAGAAATTGCTCTATCAGGCTTGTACTTGTACCCTTCTGGTCAATCCGGGTATTAATGGTAAAAATGGATCTGATGGCGTGACCGATCACCTTTCCAATGTTGAGGTCTTTTACCCGTTGCTGACCCCAGGATGCGGGCAATTTACTGCAGGGTACACCCCAGACCTTCTCTGTATAGTCTTTAAAAAATGTATGGTATAACTCTTTTCCAAAACGGTTAATAAAAAATTGCTCCAGATTTTTTACTGAACGTTGAGGGAATAGTTGTGCATACAGGTAAGAAAAGAAGACCCTTACTGTTTTAACCAGGCCAAGGTTTCTAAGTGTGCGAAGGTTCAGCCGTAGGGGGTAATCAAATAACCTGTTCTGATAATAAATTCTTGACTTCCTTTTTCGCACCAGCATTACTTTGTCGTCATCATCCGATTTGGACCGGGTATAATGAAACCGGGAGTTCTGGTTCTGGTATTGCAGATGAAGATCCCCGCCATCAAATCCAGCTTCAAGGGGCAAAAACTGTTGCCACCATTCGATTACTTTCGCAGATTTTGAGAAAAAGCGGTGCCCGCCGATATCCATCTTGTTTCCATGATAGTCGACTGTTTTGGACAATCCTCCTACCTGGTGGTCTGCCTCCACAATGATTGGGATAATATCAGTCCTGACAAGTAATTCAAAAGCCGCGGTTAATCCAGCCGGTCCGGCTCCAATGATGAGAGCTGTCTTCATTCCGGGTGTTCAGATTTAGATGTAAAAAAATATCCCCTTCCTGATAACCATATCAGGTATTCGCAGTGTTTCATTTCCTGACAAGTATTTTCGCTTCCGATTCCCTGAATAACATTTTCGTTCTCCAATTCTTTATTACAGCATTATTCTCATTATAAGGAGGCGACAAAAACAGGTGATCATATCTCTCAAACCTCGCTGAATCGGTGGTCGTCAGCATTTCCTTCAGACCGATACTCTCCGCTTTGAAATGGTAGCGGTCCGGAAAAGCCACAGTATAATAATTTTCGTACACTGAATAATGCCATATATCCATCCCTACATTTTTCGCATCCGCACGGCGAAGATAGTCCAAACCCTCCCTGGTATTTGACTGAAGACTCCACTCATTAAAATACCTGGTATTGTAACTTTTGAAAAAATTATAACTACATACCGCCAGTAACAGGATTGCGACTCCACTCTTCAAAACCATTACTGTTCTTACCTCCGGAAGGATCATATCCGCCACAGTGAACAAACAAACTGCCATTAACGGATAAAGGAACAAAGCGCTCCGATCCATCAGGTACGGCGTATTAAATAACAACGAAAACAACAGACATAATGAAAGGATCGCAAAAATTATATAGGTGGTAAAACCACCGATTGATAATCTGCCGGTTTTAATATTATTCCAAATGGTATAAACCAGGGCAACCAGCGAAATAATGAAAAGTACCAGTCCATATTGCCGGTAAATGCCGGAAACATCATAGTGTTCGTCGGCAGTGGAAAATTGTTCCGCACTGGCGACGATATTCAGACTGTTGACCCACTGTGAACCAAACATAGAACCAATGAGGTCCGACCTGGAACCGAACTCAAGGTCATGCCCAAAGTATTTAATAACCAGCAGTCCGGAAACCGCAAAAACCGACAGGATAACTACCAGCACATTAAGTTTCTGAAATGGTCTTTGAAGAATAAGGTTCAGTTGTTTTTTACCCAACAGGTAACCATAATAAACGATTGTAAGACCCATGAAGAAATAAAAGGAAGTGAAATTAGCCATCACGGCCAATGCAGAGGATTGAAAAACAGGTAACCATTTTCCAGGCCTTATTTCATCGGTTTGCAAAACCCTGGCCATGTACCATAGAGCCAGCATTATAAACGAACAGGCAGGTGCGTATCCCCTGGCAAGACTGAAATAAAAAATCAGAAAGGGATTTAATACGGCAACCATAAAAAAAGCCAGTCCGGATAATTTGTTTTTAAACAGAATACTCAGCTGAATAGTACTGTAACAGTATACCGGCCAGCAAAGCAGTGAAAGTATCCTTATCTTCCACAGGCTGTCTTCTCCCGGCAACACCAAAAACAATTTCATGGCTAAAGAATTTAACCAATGGGTATTGGCTGAAGCAGCCATTGCCCGGAAATTATTTGTCTTTACCAGCAGGTAGGAAAACGCCTCATCCTGGGTTATCTCTACTGATACGGCTTTATGGATGATGTAACCATAGAGTAAAAAGGCTATAAGCCATTTTATCCTGGTTAATAAATTATTGTTTAAAAGCATGGAGGCGACTGCATTTGAAGGGCAAAAGATACTACCATCCATCAAACATAACAAACCGGTCCATTACCGCCCTGCGACTCCAGCACCAACCTAACGGTATTATCGTCGGATTAAGTGATTTCGTCCTTTAAACAGGGAAGAGGTAATGAACCGGTATTGCTGTTCAGCCTATTGATTCCGGAATGTTTCTAAAAATACGTTCGGAATGAATGTTGATTTGCCGGCTTAAAATTCTACATTAAAAGTGCCTTCTGTAACGGTTTTTGCACCCTGGGCGTTTTCGTTTCCATCAAGGGAAAGTTTGCCTGAGAATGTACCCTGTACGGAAGTGGCACTGATAGAGGTGATAGTCACAATAGCAGAATTTAATTGAGAAGTACTCGCATAGTCTTTCTCTGTGGAAGTTTCCTGCATCGATATTGAGGCAACTTTACGTCCCGACGCACCTCCATCTTCATCATAAAGACCGGCTTTAATTGCAGCACTGTCTGTAACATCTATAGTGAAGAGATCAGGTGTAGAACCGTCTCCGAATCCAAAAACGCTTACACTATACATTCCGCCACCATCTATCTGTAGGGCAGATGCGAGCATATTGAACTCCTTGGTGTTGCCATCGATTTTACAACGGATTTTTGCTGAACCTTCCTTGTCTTTATCTTTTGAACAGGAGGTTACCATCAGCATCAGGCATAGGGACAAGATCGAAAGGGTAGATTTTTTAAACATGGTTTTTGTTTTGAACATTGATATTTGGTTTAAATATTGACGATTGAATAAAGACCAAACTGGAAGGAGATCGAAATCCGCTGGGAGTTGGTGCGGACAGACAGAGTTGCAGTTCAGGCGTAATTGTTTTGGTTAGTGGAACGTGAAACGTCCGGTTCAAATAAATTATTGTATTTATCAATATGAAAACTTCGAAATTTTATTCTTTGTTGTTCTTTCCTGTAAACAGATTATAATTTTTATTGGAATACCACATATTAATCATCCAATAAACCCCAATTAAATTCGCGGGTTTACGATATCTTCCACACGGGTTTGACTTCGAACATTTACTGACGAACAGCAGAGTCTTACGATTTCAGAAATTTCTGAGGCCGTGTTCAAGTCATCAGGCTGCTAGCGATTAATAAGTTCAGACAACTGTTTTGCATCCCGTACCTCGGTGATCCTCGTAAATGCCCCCGGGATATATTCACCTTTTCTACTGATAAACGCATACCCGGGATATCCATTCATTATTTCTAAAGTAAATTTTTGCTTAGTGTATTCTCTTAGGTAATTCCATCCATAAATACTCAAACGAATAGAATGACCTGGTTCATTTTCAACAGCATCACAGTTTGTATCCCAAATGCGTTAAATTTAAAGTATATGAAAATTACGATACACCTTGCCACAGCTCTACTTCTTAGCCTCCTGTTTTGTGTAGTTTCCGCACAGCCTCCCGATATTTCCTTTCAATCACAAAACCTAACGGAAGTTTTATCTCCGGTCGACATAATAAATGCAGGTGATGGCACCGACCGGATGTTCATTGTGGAGCAGGGCGGCATTATCCGTGTGTGGGACAGAATCATTGGCGAAACTCCCCCCGTTTTCATGGACATGGGACCAGCTGGTCTCAACCTGCTAGCAACCGGTGGAGAGCAAGGTCTGTTAAGCATGGCCTTTCATCCTGATTATGATGGCATCCTCAATCGTTTTTTCTTTGTGTATTATACAAATACCGGCGGCAATATTGAAGTGGCCCGTTTTCAAACCGTTATTGGCGATCCGAATACGGGTGATGGGTCTACATTTGCTTCTGTTATTATTATACCACATCCCGGAGAATCAAACCACAATGGCGGTAAACTGAATTTCGGACCCGATGGCTTTCTTTATTTTGCGACAGGTGATGGTGGTGGTACCGATGATCCGGATAACAGCGCACAGGATGGTGCATCGTTGCTGGGAAAAATGCTTCGGATTGATATAAATGCAACAAGCATTTATGGCAATTATGCAGTACCTGAAGACAATCCATTTGTAGGTGACCTGAACGTTGACGAACGTATTTACGCACTTGGTTTGCGTAATCCTTTTCGCTGGAGCTTCGATCGGGCCAATGGTAATATGTGGATCGGTGATGTTGGACAATCTGCCCTCGAAGAAGTGAACTTCCTGCCCGCTGGCAGTACAGCCGGCGTTAACTATGGCTGGCGGTGTTATGAAGGCATGGAACCTAATCCAAACCCACTGGTTACGCCATGTTCACCTCCCGGACAAATCCTTCCCATTTTTGATTATCCAAATCCCGAAGAGGGTCAGGCCATTACCGGTGGTTATGTTTATCGTGGCACTGAGTATCCGGCGTTCCGCGGCTACTATGTTGCTGCTGATTATATATCGGAAAATATTTTTGTATTGTGGCCAAATGGCATCGGCGGCTGGAACGACGACATACAGGACGGCACCCAGAACATCGCAGGCTTTGGCGAAGCGGAGGATGGAACACTCTACGCTGTAGGAAATAATGATGTATTCAAAGTTGCTGCCGCAGGAGGAACGCCACTCCCCGTCCGGATGATCAGTTTTTCAGCGCGTAAACTTTCCGGACAAAATGAATTGCGCTGGGTTACGGGAATGGAACTCAATACTGCCAGGTTTCATATTGAATATAGCCAGGATGGACAGACCTATAACCGCGCTGGTGTTGTACTTGCCAGCCGGATTGAAACCGGCAGCAGCTATAGCTTCCTGCATTCGATCTCATCAGCAAAAAATATTTACTATCGCCTTGCCATCGAAGATGACGACCGCTCTGTTCAATACTCTTCGATTATCAACGTGCCCGGCGATAAGGATAAAGGCCGGATTTATCCAACACAGGTTCGCGACCAGAACCTGAATCTCTCTATCCCCGATCCGGCATCGCGGTTCCAGCTTGTCAACAGCAGCGGAATCGTTGTTTATGATAAACAACTTAACAATACTGCCGGGGCAATTACGGTTACCCTTCCAGTATTGGCAAAAGGAATTTATATAGCGAGGGTAATTATGAGAGATAATGTATTGCAGGAAAAGATTTTTGTTGAGTAAGAGCTATGATAAATGATAGCTGTCCTAAACAACCCTGTATTTGTCTGGTTCACCCTTTACCAATCGGACAACCAAGTTTTACCTTTGACCAAAAAAATTATGGACACCATAACTCTTGAAAAAGACCTCAGGGTCATCGGTAAACCCGTGCCCGATTTTCCAAATGGCATCAAGGAAGCATTCGATTCCCTGGTTGATATACTCCCTGGCGGTTTTGAAGGCCGGCCATATTACGGCCTTAGTTATATGGACGGTGATAAGGTGGTTTATCACGCTACCGCCCATGAGATTACTGATGACGAAGCAACCAGATACAATCAAACCGCATACACTATCCCGAAGGGCGATTACCTGGCGGTTACTATTAAACAATGGCATAGTAAGATAGACAGCATCGGCCTGACCTTCCATAGTTTGATGGCAGACAAACGGGCAGACCTCTCAACACCCTGCGTTGAATGGTATAAAAATGACGACGAAATGGTTTGTATGGTAAGGGTAAAAGAGAATGTGACCGTTGCAAATACTGTTGATCATTAACCCTCAATATTTGTTGAGAATGACAGGTTCTTCCATGTTTCAAGTTCTATCGCCTCTGCTTTTCTTGTATCCTCAACAAGCTGGAAGGCATCAGGTCCAAGAACGAGATGTACCGGCGGGTTAGCTTCGCTGGTGATATCAACCAGCAACTTCACCAGTTTCTGAGGATCGCCGGGTTGCCTGCCATTCATCTGTTGCATGGCAACTTCCATAGATCCGGTATTATAGGCACTGATTAAATTTTTTGTTATCATAACAGAACCACTATCCAGGAAAGAAGTCCGGAAATATCCAGGTGCAACAACAGTTACATTTATACCAAGAGGTTTCACTTCTTCTGCCAGTGATTCTGAAAGTCCGATGAGAGCGAATTTGGCGGAACAATAAGCGGATGAACTGGGGAATCCGCGATAGCCGGCAACGGAGGCAATATTAATGATATGACCCGACCCTTGTTTTCTCAGATAAGGCATCACATTTCGAATGGTATTAATGGTCCCGAAAACATTTACATCCATGGATTGCCTGAACTCCTGGTCGGTGAGCTCTTCCACACTGCCGAAAATAGCATAACCTGCATTATTAACCACCACATCTACCCGACCAAATTCGTCGACGGTCTTCCGTAAAGCCTCTTTTACACTTTCATCGCTGGAAATATCCACCTTCAGTGGCAAAAAATTTTCGTTTGGATCTCCAACCTGTCTGGCAAGTTCTTTTTCCTCCCTCGACGTGGCAGCAACCCTGATGCCTTTCGATAATAATAGTTTCACCAGGGCCAGTCCAAATCCTTTTGAGGCACCCGTAACGAACCATACTTTTTGTTTTGTTTCCATTGTTTGAAATTTTTCAAATTACTTATTGGTTGGCGCCACCATTGACCAGCAGGTGCTGGCCCGATATGAACGAAGCAAGATCACCCGCAAGAAACTCCGCCGCATTTGCCACATCCTCCACTTCCGCCAGCCTCCCCATCGGACAACTATCCAGCAATCGCTTCCTTAGCTCAGGAAAGCTGTCTGGTTTGGCAAATATACCTGAATGATCCACAGCAAAGGGAATAATGGAATTAACAGTTACTCCCCTATGGCCGATTTCCTGCGATAAAATATTGACCAGGTACCGGGGTGTTGTTTTACTTCCGCCATACACTGCCATACCCGGAACAGGAAATGAGGTTGTGCTCGAAGCGATATAAATAATTCGGCCATTGTTTTCTATATTAAGGGCGGCCTGCTGCATAGTGAAATAACTACCCTTTGTATTAATGGCGAACAGCCGGTCAAATTGTTCTTCTGTGAATTCAGTTACCGGAACCTCCACCATTTCAATACCTGCATTGGCTACTACAATGTCGATTTTGCCGAAGTTTTTTTTTGCCTCTGCAAACAGTCTGACTATATCTGCAACCACGCTTATATCGGCCTGAACGGCCAGCACTCTCACCCCTTTTGCCGTAATGTTTTTTACAACTTCATCCGCCGAGGCCTTGTCCTTCGAATAATTAACGATGATATCTGCACCAAGGTCCGCAAATCTTTCCGCAATAGCCTTACCTAGTCCACGTGCCGAACCTGTTACCAGGGCTACTTTATTTTTTAATGTTGTCATGATTTTATTATTAGGACATGGCTCCATTTATTCCGATGTTCTGCGCGCTGATCCATTTCGCGTCGTCACTTGCCAGGAAGACAACCACTTTTGCAATGTCTTCCGGTTCGCCGAGGCGGTTAAAGGCTGATAATGCAGCCAGGTGGTCCATTGTTTCCTGTGATTTACCTTTTGTGAACAATTCGGTGTTGGTAGGACCAGGAGACACAGAATTGACATTGATCCCCCTTGCACCTACTTCTTTGGCGAAGATCCGGGTTAACTGTTCCACCGCTGATTTAGTTGCAGCATAGGTTGAATAGGTGGGCAACATAATCCGGTTGTTGGAAGAGGAAAAATTAATAATGCTGCCATTGTCTGCCAACCGTGTTGCTGCTTCGCGTAAGGTGTTAAACGTGCCTCTGACATTTACATCAAACTGTCGGGTAAAATCCTCATCGGTTGTATCCTTTAATAATTTGGTGATCATTATCCCGGCATTGTTGACCAGCACATCAATCCGGCCATAGTGTTCAATGGCGAGGTCGAACATCTTTTTTACCTCCTCACCCTTACTCACATCTGCCTGGAGTGATATCGCATCGCCCCCTTTCTTTTTAATTGCTTCCACTCCCAGTTCGGCAGCTTCTTTATTTCCTGTATAATTCAAAATTATTTTTGCTCCGGCTTCTGCAAGTTTTAACGCAAGTGCCGCGCCGATACCTCTTGAAGCACCGGTTACCAGGATTACTTTATCCTTTAACGTGTCCATAATATAGGGTTTTCGGAAATTAAAAACAGTACATCCCAGTTAATAGCGATGCAAAGCTGTTGGCCTGATTATTTTTGAATGTCCTGTTCCGTTTTAAACGCTTACCCCAACACTAACATGATCAAGGGCATTTACAAATGCATCGGCGAACATATGGGCGGTAGGAGGATTCTGGCCGGTGATCAGTTCACGATCTATTACCAGGTGAGGTTTAAAAATTCCGCCGTCTGCAAATTCAAGAATCCCTCCTGCAATCGAAAGTGCATCGGCAACATAAAACGGAGCCAGGTGACCGCCAAACACGTTCTTCTCTGCATAATGTTCCTCATCATTTGAAAAAACCGTCATACGGTAACCGGCATATTGCCAACCCTCCGAGGCTTTCTTCGCAGCAGCTGTGTCGCCTTTTGCCAGTGCTTCACGGAAGGCTTTTGGATCGCGAACTGATGCTGCGATTGATATAGGACCATGGCAGAGAAATGCAGAAATCTTTCCTTCTTTGTGGAAATATTTCAGAATGTCACCCAGGGCCGGATCCTGCATCAGGTCCACCATGGGCGGATGACCTCCTGGCACAAACACACCAATATATTTATCAAGCCCCTTTTCTACCAGCGACCGGAGTGAAACCGGGTTCTGCATTGCCGGATATGTCTGAACAAATTCGAGTGCTTTCTTCAGTTCATCTTCGTTGTTGTCGAAATGTTCGGCGATGGCCGATGAATGATCCATCACCGGTTTATTGCCTTCGGGCGTAGCAAGGATTATTTCATAACCCGCTGCCACAACTGCCTGCATGGGTATGGCAAGTTCATTTAAATAAAAGCCAATTACCGAGCTGGTGCCGTCTTTTAAAATGATGGTATCGGTACTCGATGTCACTAAAATTACTGTTCCTTTAGCGGCTTTTGAGTTTTCAGAAGGGGTGTTCATAGTTATTATTTTTTTTGACAGGTAAATTTTATTGATCTAATCCAGGATTAAACCGGCTCATAAATTTCAAAGCAAAGGCCAAAAAACAACAGCTTGAATTGTAGATAATTATTCGATACTGTACCTGGGGGTAGGTCGCGATATATCGGTGGTTCACCAAAACCGGGTCGCTATTTCGGTATTTTCCGGTGGGATCATCAGCGATGACCAGTAAAATTGGGCTTACTTTAATACATATTAAATTATAAAATACTATGACAGAAGCATGAACAATAATACTTTTCACGGAATTGTGTAATACTTTCATCAGTTAACTTAGCTATCTTCCTTCGACTCCTCTTTTCTCACAATTATAAATATCTCTTAAATTAAAATGCCGGCAGATAATTTCAATATACGGGGATTAACAGATAGCGAGGTGATAACGGCAAGGAGCGATTTTGGAACGAATCAACTAAAATATAAAAAGGAAAACGGATTTCTGCATACGCTGACGGGATTAATGAAAGAACCAATGCTGATTCTTTTACTTGCCGCCTCCGCCATCTATTTCATCAGCGGCGAACCGGGAGATGGAATTTTCATGCTCTCAGCTATTATGCTCGTATCGGTCATTTCATTATACCAGGAAGCAAGAAGCCGCAATGCCCTGGCACAGTTAAAAATATTTACGCAACCCAGGTGTAAAGTAATCAGGAATGGAGCAGTTATCCAAATAAACAGCGATGAACTGGTTGTAGGCGATAGCCTGATGGTCGAAGAAGGAGAAGCTATTGCCGCAGATGGGGTCATTGTGCACTCAAATGATTTCTCAGTTAACGAATCTATATTAACCGGCGAGTCTTTTGCAGTTGATAAAGATAAAAACGCCGCTGATAATTTAATATATTTTGGCACCACCGTTACCGGGGGGCTGGCTATTGCTACAATTACATATATCGGAAACGCCACCCGACTAGGTAAAATCGGGAAAAGTCTTGAAACAATAACGGAAGAAAAAACACCACTTGAGTTACAGATAAATAGTTTTGTAAAGAAGATGGTGATTGCGGGATCTGTGGTTTTTCTCTTCGTATGGGTCGTCAATTATATTCAGTCCCACAACTTACTGGATAGCTTATTAAAAGCCCTCACCCTGGCAATGAGTATCCTACCGGAAGAGATTCCGGTAGCCTTTACCACATTTATGGCACTGGGAGCATGGCGGTTGATGAAACTGGGTATTGTGGTGAAACAAATGAAAACAGTTGAAACGCTCGGTAGCGCTACCGTAATCTGCACAGACAAAACGGGAACTATTACAGAGAACAGAATGACTCTCGCAAAACTTTACGCGCTTAATTCTGCAAAAATTACTGACGCTACCGATATACTGACAGAAAAGGAAAAGGAACTTATCAATCTGGCAATGTGGGCCAGCGAGCCAATTCCATTTGATGCAATGGAAATAGCCTTGCATACCGCATATGAAAAGATAACCGTTGCGGATGAACGACCGGCATTCAAAATGATTCATGAATACCCTTTAAGTGGTAAACCACCCATGATGACCCATATTTTTGAGAAGAATCCGGGTTATCGTATCATAGCAGCCAAAGGTGCTCCGGAGGCGTTGATTCAAATAACTGACCTGTCAGAATCGGAAAAGCAGCAAATTCAGGAAGCTATTAAAACTATTACAACCGGCGGATACAGGGTGCTTGCGGTTGCACAGGCAAATTTTTCCGGTAATGACTTCCCGGCAACGCAGCAGGAATTTCAATTTACCTTTAAAGGCATTGTTGCGTTTTATGACCCGCCCAAAAAGAATATCCCCTCTGTTCTGGCAGGTTTTTATGCCGCAGGCATCGCAGTAAAAATAATCACGGGTGATAATTCTGCCACCACTACGGCTATCGCAAAACAGATTGGGTTCCGGGATTATGAAAAAAGCCTGAGTGGCGATGAGCTGCTGCAATTGAATGATGTTCAATTACAGGAAGCCGTTGCCAGCACAAATATTTTTACGCGGATGTTTCCGGATGCCAAACTTAAAATCATCAATGCACTAAAAGCCAACAGGGAAATCGTGGCGATGACAGGCGATGGGGTGAATGACGGACCTGCGTTAAAGGCCGCCCACATTGGTATTGCAATGGGCAAAAAAGGCACCCAGATCGCTAAACAGGCTGCATCATTGATCCTGGCTGATGATGACCTGTCAAAAATGGTTGAGGCGGTAGCCATGGGTAGAAAAATTTATACAAATCTAAAAAAGGCAATCCAGTACATAATCTCCATTCATATTCCCATTATCCTCACGGTATTTATCCCATTGGCGTTTGGCTGGATTTATCCCAATATTTTTTCTCCCGTACATATCATATTCCTGGAATTGATCATGGGCCCCACCTGTTCCATTATTTATGAAAACGAACCAATGGAAGGAAACACAATGATTCAAAAACCCCGGCCATTTACAACTACCTTTTTTAATGCCAGGGAAATTTCAACAAGCATTATCCAGGGATTAATGATAACAGCCGGAACATTATTCTGCTATCAATTTTCTGTAAGCCATGGCTTCGGTGAAGCCCAGACCCGGACAATGGTTTTCACTACCCTGATAGTTGCCAATATATTTTTAACCCTTGTTAACCGTTCATTTTACTATTCCATTTTTACAACCCTGAAATATAAAAACAACCTTGTACTGCTGATTATCTCCTGTACAATTGCAATCATGATGTTATTGTTTTTCATAAAGCCGCTCTTAATGCTGTTTTCATTTGAGTGGTTGAATCGAAATCAGCTTCTGGTTTGCATAGGGATCGGTTGTTCAAGTGTAATCTGGTACGAATTCATTAAATGGAGAAAGCGGGTGCTTGATAAACCAATGTAATCCACCCCTTCAATCCAGATCATGATACAGGGTAAGACCTGATATACCAGACTGATGTTCACGAAAATGCAGCAGGATGACGGAAAATACGATTAAATTAATGCCTTAATTACCAGCCTTCAGAAACAGAAGTCGGTTTGTGGAAACGGGAAAAGACGCGGCATTTGAATTCCCCCGGGTATAAGCCGTTTTCCCGGTTAAGTTTCTTTTAATAATTTATTGCTGAAATAAAAAAAAACCGCTAGTTTAACGGTGTCCCTGCCCCCTGAAAGCCCGTAAATTTCCCCCAACATCCCAGTCCAGGTTTATTAACTCCGATACCCTTCTGCTGCATCTGGCATTATAATATAATGTGCTTCATTATCACATGCCCTGCACACTGAAATACTGAAATGTGAAGGCCGGTCCGGTTGTCTCAAAGAACACGCTGTCAATAAACCATCTAATAAATATAATATGAAAGGTTTCAAACAATGTGAAAAAGGCCACTTCTATAAAGAAGAACTGGACAGTTGTAATTATTGCCCAAATCCCGGCGTTTCCGCTGCCATATCCGGCGGGGATAAAACACAAATCTTCGGAACACAAAATATTTCGGAGCCGGAAAAAACAATCCTGGGAACCGGCAGTAATAACCAGTGGTCTCCTGAACCAAAAAGGGATCTTTCCAAAACCTTTATCCAGGGTGCGGAAAATACGGACAGTCCCGGTAACAGCAACCAGCCAACCCGGAAAATTGCCGGATGGATTATCTCATACACCCTCGATCCCATGGGACTTGATTTCAGGATCTATGAAGGAAGTAATACAATCGGAAGGGATCATTCCAACACCATCACAATTTTAAAAGACCAGGCGATTTCCGGAAAACATGTCACGATCCTTTGTAAAAAAGGCCAGTTCTTCCTCAAAGATGAAATGGCGTCCAACGGAACTTTCATCAACGGAACAGAAATCGAAATCGGGAAACCGTACGACCTGAATGATGGTGACGAAATTCGCCTGGGTGCCACTACTACCTTCAAATTTAAATCGGCTGTATGAAGGGCAGGAAGACAGGCTTCTGTTTTTTACTGATCATTGTTACCCTGGCTTGCCAGCAGGCAAACGCACAGAAGTACCTGTTTGATGCAGACTCCTGTTCCGCTGCCGGATTTCCGGTCATTACCGGGCAACTTTATCACCGGGGTTATGGTGATTTATTATTGAAAGAAGAAAACCTTGAAATCAGGGAAGACGGCAAACCGGTGAAGTTCACATTGAAGCTGATCGACAACAAAAAAGTTAGTGCAAAAAAGAAACGGGTCCTGTTCCTGATCGAGAATCATTACCAGCAAAAAGGGATCGCCCAGCGGAATTTCTTTGCCAATGTAATTAATACAGGAATCCATAACTCGATACTACCAGGCGACCAGTTTATGATTGCTACGTTCGACTGGCAACGGTCAGGTAAGTATATATTCCCTGCCTTTGAACAGTTCACAGATGATACCGGTATAATAAGATCATCACTTAAGTCAATCGTTCCACCAGCAACCCTGTTTAACAAACAGGAAGGCTCCGACATCAATAGCGCATTGAACGAAGCCATCCAATATCTTTCACCCGTAAATACATCCGCAGCAACTGCCATCATACTATTTTCTGATGACCTGGATAATTCAGTAGGGAAGATTGTCAACCTGGATATCAGGAACAAGGCCTTACAGGCAAATATCCCGATCTACGCTGTTTCATATGCCATGTATTCCAGATACAATCCGGTAATGCGTGATGAAATCTGCATCCCAACATATGGCCGTTATTTTATTTCTCCCGGTAATAATATCCCCGAAGCCGCAGGGGAACTGAAACGATTCCTGGATGGGATTGTCCGTGATTACGAAGGGAGCACCTTCAGGTTCTCGTTCAATTCCGCAAGCCAAAAAAACGGGCAGAAACTCAATCTTCTATTCAATATAAAAAACACGGCAACTGCTGATGCAGAAACCCTGCAGGTACCCGCCCCTTCAACGGCTGAAAAAATCTCCCGTAACCTGACTGCGGTAATTGCGGGGGTAGTCGCACTGCTTGTTTTATTATCCTTGATCGTTTTCTTTATTCGCCGTAACCGGAAACAACGGATCCAACAAAACCAACAGCTCCTGGAAACAAGGACAGAACTCAGCAAACAATCCGAACTGAGGGAAAAAGAAAAACAGGCCACCCAATCCGAACTGAATATTATCCGGCAAAAAGAAACAGATAAACTGGCAGAAGATAAACGCCTGGCAGAAGAATCACGTCTCAGACAACTGATGCTGGTCAGCGGTGCATTCCCGAGTCTCCATTACAGCTACAAAGACACCAACGGAAAAGTGGATGTCACTTCGCCGCTGTTTACCATCGGCAGGGATAAATCAAACTCCTTTTATATCCAGCTTGATACAGTATCGAGGAAACATGCAACCATCCTGTTCGATGAATCAGGATTCTACACGATTATTGACCACGCAAGTTCAAACGGCACATATGTGAACGGGGAAAAAATAATACAGGCATCATTGAAGAGCGACGACCATATCCAGATCGGTGACATCAACCTTATATTTCATAATTAAGAAATGGAAAAACTTAAAGCAGAACAGGCGGGATTAAGTGATATCGGGAATGTGCGACAGGCAAATGAGGATAGTTTCGGATTCCTGGAAGGACCCTACGGATCAATTTTTTCCGTTTGTGACGGCATGGGCGGCCATGTGGGCGGAGCAACTGCTTCATCGCTTGCAGTGAAAGTTATACTTGAGTTTATCAGTACCTCTGAAGTGGACAATCCATCTGTAACAATCAATAACGCACTGATCTCCGCCAACCAGCGGATACTGGAGGCTGCCGAAGAGAACCCGGAACTAAAAGGAATGGGTACCACTGCGACCGTGCTGCTTGTACAACCTGAGGCTATCTACCTCGGTCACGTGGGTGATAGCCGTATTTATATTTTCTCATCGGGCGAATTGTATCGCCTTACCAGTGACCATTCTTTTGTACAGACACTGGTCGACAATGGCGCTATTACCGAAGAACAGGCCGAAACACACCCAAGGAAAAATGAATTGCTCAAGGCCCTGGGCGTGAATGACGCAATTCAGCCAACACTATCGCAACCGGTGAAACCCATTGTCGGGGATATCCTGATGCTTTGTACCGATGGCCTGTGCGGATTGGTCAATGATGGACAAATGCAACAAGTATTACAATCCAATCCGTCATTGGCTTCAGCAGCAGATCAATTGGTTCTGGCAGCAAAACAGGCGGGCGGATATGATAATATTACAGTGCAGTTAATAAAAATCACCGGAAGTCCGTACAAGACTTCAGAGTTCCATAGCTTCACCCATAAGGTTGCGGGAACCGGAGCCGCCTACGATACTTCCACTATAAAAGAAACAAACAATGAAAATGACGGAACCGGAACCAATTCAGGAAAAACGGGCCAGGGATCTGACAACGGGATTATCAAAAAACAAAACAATATCCGGAAATACCGCAAACTATTTATGCTGGGGATAACCGCGGTACTCGTTTTATTCCTGTTTGCCACTTATAAGACAAATGTCTGGCCTTTTGGAAATAAACAGGTGCTTTCAGATTCAACAAGATTAAACCAACCCAACGGAGACGGAGTACTTCCCGGCGACAGGTTTGTACCCCTGTACCTGATGCACACCGTATCAGCTGATGAAAAGGATCTTGATAAAATTATCCGGGAGCGTAAAAAACTGGGCGGGTTATATAACAATATCAATTACGATACAACCTATTCCCTGGATAATAAACCTGTAGACCAAAATAATTTAAGCAACATCAGACTGATCAAATGGAAGGTCCGTAATTCCGTTGCCGGTCTTGTAGCCACCGGGGCAGAAAACAGCGATAGCGGCGGAATCCTGCCTGTTACAAATATCGTTGTGACAGCCGACTCGGTGAATGCAGCAAAACAGGGAAGGGACGCCCAGGTATCGAACACAATAAAGCCCAACCAACCCGCCGACGGCGCAGAACAGCAACTAAAAGGCCTCAACAACAGGCTTACACAATACGACAAACAACTTCAGCATCTTAAACAACAGCTGACTGAAAAGGAAATACATTATAAAAATATGTCGGATTCCCTGAAAGCACATCAGAAAGACAAAAAATGGGAACTGAAAGTAACCGCAGCAAAAAAAGAACTGGATGCCGCACGTATGTCAATAGAAAAAACAGAGAGCAACCGGCAGATGATTCAAAAAAGAATAGACGCCATGGTTGTCGTTAGATAAGTATTGTAAAACTAAAGTCACCTATCCTGTTTAAACCCGTTACCAGCCTGCTGGTGAATTTTTAGAAACAATCAACGATTCCTGCCATGCCTGAATTTAAAATTGGTAGAAATAAGGACCTGGAAATTGTAATGGGTGACCCCACCGTTTCCAAAGTCCATGCTGTGCTTACTGTAGCGGGAGAAATATATTCCGTCAGGGACCTGAATTCCACCAACGGTACCTATGTGAACGGTAACCGGATAACAACAACAACATTATTACAGCCAGATGATATCCTCAAAGTTGGCAATACCGTTGTGTTCTGGAAAAAATATATTCCCAGGGAAACCGGCAGCCAAAAGACTATTGACAAGCAAAAAAAACCGGGTCAGACAGGAAACAAAAATGATAAGGTTGTATCACCCTGGAAAAAAATTCCAGCTGTTACACTCGCCAGCACCCTGGTCATCGCCCTCATCGTAACAACGGTAATCTATTTTTTCAGGATCAGCAGTAAAGACGAACTGCGTTTAACAGACACCTGGATATGCAACGATAACTGCGGGAGCCTGCTGAAGGTCATTTTCAGCAAAGCATCCGACAAGGCCGGATCATATTCATATACCTATATCGCTGACAAGGATTCAGTTGTCGGTAAATTCCGGATCAATACCGATGACAAAATAATCAACCTCAGTCCCGGTCTTTCTTTGTCACCGGGTATAACTATGGCATCGTTAAAAACAGAAATCAACTATAAATATGAGTTAGCCAAAAATATACTTTCACTCACAGAACTGGATGGTAATTCGGGTGTAGCCCCACCATTAAAACTTGTAAAATTACGTTAGTCATGTCGCTGATACTTACAATAGGCAGGAATACAGATAATGACATTGTTTTGTCAATGGGGTATATCTCCGGGTATCATGCGCAACTTATTTTTAATGATGATGGGGGTTGGTTTATCCACGATTTACAGTCGGCCAATGGTACCTATGTAAACGGAATCCGGATAAACTCACCGGTGCAGGTTAACCAGGATGATGAAGTGATCCTTGGTGGCAGCATACTGCCGTTAAAAGGTTTGATTGAACAGCATGGTAAAAAGGAAGTCCTTGCCCCCATCAAACACCCCGTTGTAATTCACTACCTGCTTGCGCTCGCCGCGGTGTTGATTTTATTTTCTTCATTCTACCTGGTTAATGAATGGGTGGCCGGACGTTATGCCGGTACCGGATTAACTGATTCCGGTTCATCAACAGGAAACAATAAAGAGGAAGGGATAAAAAAAGAGACGAAGAAAGAAATAGTATATGATTTCTCCTGTGTCAACTATTCCGACAATACTTCGGTTGACCGCATTGCCGCCAGGCTCGACAGCATAGAAACCGCATATATCAATAAATCCGGTGTGCAGGTTTCATTACAGGAGGAAATTGAGTTTGGCGATCAGAACCACGAACAACTGATGAAAGGGAGTGCTGTAGTCAACAACGACCAGTCGGCGCGCCTGAAAGCAATCCTGGAAAAGCTGGTCGGTAATGTACCCCATCCACGAGGATTTAATTATAAGTTTTTCCTGCTCGATTCGGATGAGATCAATGCCTGGACCAGCGGAGGACGGATCTACTTTACCACCGCGATGCTGCAGTTTACGCAGAATGAAACGGAAGCCGCAGGTATCATTGCACATGAAATAAATCACAATGAACTTTTTCATATCACCGATAAACTGAAAGCAAATAAACTGGCAATTGAAAAACTGGGCGATAAAACCGGGAATACCGTGGGAATGATAAACAAAGTACTGACTTCTCCTTTCGGGAAAAGGGACGAAGTGCATTGTGATCTTGTTGGCACCGACCTGTTGATTGCCTCCGGTTTTGATCCCTGTCTGGAATTGGAGCTTTGGAAAAGAATGGCAGCTAATGAAGGCGAATACGACCAGGTGAAGAATTTTCTCAGAAGTCACCCACATTCAGGAATCAGGGTAAACTGTATACAACACCACCTGTCTACAAATTATAATATTGAGTGTAAATAATAAAACACCAGGATATGCGCAGGATCGACTGGAGAAAATTGGGGTTGTTTTTCGGACTGAATTGCCTCCTGCTGGTCGGGGTCCTGGGAATAACATTTCAAAAACCGCGGTTTGTACGTTTCGATAAAATTGACTTTGTGAGTGTGGAGGATAGTTTTTTTAATTTTAAAATCCTGCTGGTCATGGATAATAAGAATCCATTCTCCATAAGTGGGAAGAGCCTGGCGTTTACGTTTAATGAATCAGACCAGCAGTATGGTTCCGGAACCATCGAACCGTTCCAACTCAAAAGGCTATCTGAATCGACGGTAGACCTTTCCCTGAAACTGAACTACCGGAAGGTTTTAAAGTCGTACGATGAAAAAACAACCGACACCCTCCTGCCCTCTGTTTTGATAAAGGGTGATTTTATGCCTGCGTTTTTTATCCATAAAATCAATCTCCGGAAACAACTTGGCAAAAAGGAATTAATTGGCCTGATTGGCGCTGCATTCAGCAATGGCGGCCTGTTATGGCCGGATTCTTTTTCTATCCGTAAAGTAAACCTCCTTGAAACAGAAATCGGTTTTAATCTCGCGTTGGTGAACAGATTGAATTTTGATGTCACCATCAATGAAATCTCCGGTAAACTCTACGCCCTGGAAAACCGCGACCTGCCACTGGGTGATATCTCCCTGCAACGGGAAATTGTTTTGCCACCCGGGGAGCGTCTTTCCATTCCATTTTTGGTTAAGGCAGAAAACCTTACCATCGTGAAATCGCTGTTGAAGTCGGGGACAGCCAACCTGAATTCATTTTTTCTGGATGGAAAGCTGGTGTTGAATATAGAAGGTGAGTCGATCTCGGTACCTGTTGAACTGTCCTTTGGAAAAACCGGTAATTAGCTAAACAGAATACTAAATCGATAGCATGAATGGTTTGAAGTTTCAATTTTATTGTGGGGAACAGGTAGTCAAAAAACTTGTTTTTGAAGGAAGCCAGACCCGGACCCTTTCGATCGGAAGGGTGGATACTGACATTCCATTACCAGATCCAAGGATCTCGCGCATGCATGCACAACTCCTGTACGATGGGTCCGTTGTTTATATAATTGACTTTAACAGTTCGGGCGGCACATTTTTAAATAACACAAAAATCGTCATTAACGAGCCGCAGTTATTGAAGAATGGTGATATTGTCACCTTCGATAGCAGCGGCTTCAGCCGGCTGGAAGTCTCGTCGCGCAGGGAAGCCGTTGATACGCCTGTTGTACGGCAAGACCCAGGCAACACAATTTTCAGTAAGCTGAAAGATAAAAATGAGATCACGATTGGACGTTCCCCTGATTGTGATATAGTGCTTGATCACCGGACCGTCAGCCGCAGGCACGCTACGGTCAGAAAAGAAGAGAACAATAAATACATTATTACTGACGAGAATTCGGTTAATGGTGTTTTCCTGAATGGTTCCCGGATCAGGCGGGCGGAAATCAGTATCAATGATCAGTTATTCATTGGCAGGTTCCAGTTAAGTCTAAACCAGATCGGCCACAACCTGAGCAAGGAATCTGCTGTAAAGGCTGAACTGGTTTCAAAACAATACCGGAATGGCTACCATGCATTAAAACAAACCACCTTCGATTTACCGGCCGGTGGTGTGATTGCAATTATGGGTCCATCAGGTTGTGGAAAGTCCACATTACTGAAAGTGCTTAACGGGACTATTTTTCCGACAACTGGAAATGTCTTTATCAACGGACTCGACCTCGTAGAAAATCTCGCATACCTGAAAACGCAGATCGGATATGTACCGCAGGATGATATTGTGCATGGGCAACTGACGGTCCGCCAGTCCTTATACTATGCTGCCAAAATCCGCCTGAATGGTGTAAGTGATGAGCTGATTGAAAAAAAGACTGCTGTTCTTTTAAAAAAACTGAACATCGCGTTCATCAGTAATAACCTGATCTCGGCAATCAGTGGCGGCCAGCGCAAACGGGTGTCAATTGCTGTAGAGTTGTTATCCGACCCGGCAATCCTTTTTCTGGATGAACCTACATCGCCCCTTGACCCGCAGACCATCGCCGAATTTATGAAGATCCTCCGCGATTTATCGGAAGGTGGAACAACCGTTATAATGGTTACCCACAAACCGGAGGACCTCACCTTTATGGATAAGGTGATCTTTATGGCGGAAGGCGGTTCGCTTGCTTATTATGGCGACGTAAATGAATACCGGTCATACTTCGAAGTAACTGCACCAATTGAGGTATATGCCAATATCTCCGGCGACCGGGCTGATTACTGGGTTAAAAAATTTGCGGGTATATCGGGGCTTTCGGCGTCGCTACCTGCTTCGCAACGCAAACGAAAGGAAGATAAATCTGATCCATTTCTACAATTCTATTGGTTGTTGAGCCGGTATTTCAGGATAAAACTGAACGACCGGAAAAACACCTTGTTTACCGTGCTGCAGGCTCCCATCATCGCTGCCCTGATCTGCCTGGTATTCCGCGAAATCAGGCTTGGGGTATTATTCCTTACTACGATATCTGCCATCTGGTTTGGAATAAACAACTCTGCCCGGGAGATCGTATCGGAAGAACCGGTGTATAAGCGGGAACGGATGTTTAACCTTCTTATATTCCCTTACATTTTTTCGAAGATCGCGCTGCTTGCAGCTTTAGCATTTATCCAGTCGGTCCTGTACATCTCTATTCTTAAATTATACTATGCCAACAACACCGTAAGCTGGGAACCCTGGCTGATGGGTATTGTATGGATGTTCTTTATTACTTTCTGTGCATCGTTAACGGGACTGTTCATTTCTGCCGCGAGTAAGACCACGGAAAAAGCAATGACGGTTGTGCCACTGGTCATCATTCCGCAGATCATGCTGGCGGGCGTAGTGGCCATTATCAACAGCAGCGTGGTGGAGCTGCTGAGTTATTTTACAATTGCGCGTTGGGGAACGGAAGGGTTCACCCATATCCAGGACAATGTGACGGAGATTGTGCAGCATCCGGTGAAGCAGATCGCTGTTCCGGAGACCATGGAGGCATATAAGGTCATGAAGCGATCGTTTCATGATACCTACCAGATGATCTTCGGTGAAAATGCGGGTACGTTCCGGCTGGACCTGGTTATGTTGGCGCTGATAGGGACAATCAGTTTTGTATGTATCTGGATATTCATGAAAAAAAGAGATAAAAGCCAGCTTTGAATTCACACCATTAAACGTAATACCATGATTGGCAAAAAAATTCTATCGTACAAAATCATCGGTCTCATCGGTGAAGGGGGAATGGGTAATGTATACCTGGCGGAACATATTGCCTCCGGTGAAAAAGTTGCAATCAAAGCGTTGCTGCCGCAATTAATAAAACACCAGAATATCCGCGACAGGTTTAAAAATGAAGCCAATACCATGCGGCTGCTCCGGCATCCGAATATTGTAACATTTTTCGAATATACCGAGGATGATGACGGCGCTTACATCATCATGGAGTATGTTGAAGGAACAGACCTGAGTAAGTATATCAAAAATGAATCCGGTCCCCTGCCAAACGAACAGGTCCTGAAGCTGATGGACCAGATAATCGGTGCATTTTCATATGCCCATAAAAACGGGGTCCTGCACCGGGACATCAAACCATCCAATATTTTGCTTACCCGTACAGGACAGATCAAGGTGATTGATTTTGGTATTGCAAAAATGACCTCGGAAGCTGATAAAAAGTTAACCAAGACCGGGATCCAGATGGGGGCCGTTTTTTATATGAGTCCCGAGCAGGTAAAGGGTCTGGATCCGGATAACCGCACCGATATTTATTCACTCGGTGTTACCTTATTCCAGATGGTGTCGGGCCAAAGCCCTTACCGGGAAGATTCGACTGAATATACAATCTATCACAAGATCCTGCATGAACCGCTTCCCTCCGTGAAGGAAATCTATCCTTCGGCCCATAGCCAGTTTGACGCGGTGATTACAAAGGCCACGCAGAAGAACCCCAGCGACCGTTATGATAATTGCCATGATTTTGGTGTTGCACTCAAGGCGATTGATTTCACTGTTGACAGCGAAAAAGATAACGGATCCAAAAAAGCGGAAGAAGAAAAAAAGAAAAAAACAGATGACGGGGAAGGAAATAAAAGGAAGAAAAAATCCAGACGTACTGCTATTATAATTGGTGCGGGAGTCTTGTTACTCGGACTAATTGGATGGCAGGGTATGTTGCATGCGGAATATAAATCTTCGTTATCAAAGGCGCAGGTCGCGTTTGAGAACCAGGATTATTTAACCGCGAAGAATTTTTTTACCGAAGCCATTGAGAAAAAAGGAAAATTATTTATTACCCCCTCCGAAGATACTGTCCATGGTTCCATCAGGGAATGCAATTTCGAAATTGTAAGAAAACAGGGCGATGAACAGCTCAGGGCAGATCTTTTCTCGGCGTCAACCGATCCGGCTTACAAGTTTACTGCTTACGATTCCTACAACTCAGCCAATAATTATAAAAACGGAGACGAATATGTTGCCAACCATATAACGCTCTGTTTGATTATAAAAAATGCATTGGAAAGTGCTAAAAGCGGCAATAGTATCCAGGCAGTTGACTATTACAGGGAGGCTGCGAGATATGCATATACCATTAATGAGGTCGGACCGGTTGCCGATCATCTCCAACGTGCTATCAAGGTTTTATCAATTCCTTTTGCCGAGGTACTGGACGCCAGTTTCACGAATGACAAAAGAAACGGTGTGGAGGGCATTTTAATTACCTGTAGGGCCAGGACACAGTTCCTGAAAGGCGAACCCTGCAATGTTACCGTCTGGTTTTACGATGCAGCGGGAACCGCACTGGTTGACCATAATGGAGTCTATAAAACTTCAGATGGTAAAGTTTCCTCCCATGGCGACTTTACACCGTTGAAGGACGATGATATCAGTACTGCTGTAATATTTATACCCCATGCGGAAGTTGAGTCAGGTTATGGCAGCTTTTATTTCCTTGCCGGGGTAGTTCACAACAATCAGGAAATTACAAAGACCAATAAGAAGGTTGCCTTTAATTATAATCCGCCCTCTGAGTAATTGATTCGGGTGTATTTAACATTTCATACATCAATTGGCTTGATCTATGCCTGCTAATTCTTATATATTTCCAAACGTGGCATAATTTATTCATCGGTTCGGAACGATAAATACAGTTAAGCTTAACAAACTAAAAAAATATATATGAACATCACATTGAAGCAGGCACAGCAAGCGATCCAGGCCTCAATTGAAAAGGCTACTCAGCTGAAGACCCTGATGAATATAGCGATTGTTGATTCCGGTGTTAACCTTATTGCCTTTGCCCGTATGGACGATGCATGGCTTGGCAGTATAGATATTGCTTTCCGAAAAGCAAAAACCGCCCGCAACTTCAATATGGAAACCGGCGAGATCGGAAAATTATCACAACCCGGTGGCTCGCTCTGGCAAATAGAGCATTCAAATGACGGCCTCATCTCTTTCCCGGGTGGTATACCAATTAAAAATAAGGAAGGGAAAATTATCGGTGCCATCGGGGTTTCGGGGAGTACCGTCGAAAATGATCATGCAGTAGCCCAGGCAGGTGCTGATGCGTTGAAATAAGCAAATCAGTCATCGGCCGGTTAATAAGTCCCGGATCTTAATGCGCCCTGAAATTCCATTTGGAATTGTCGCTGCTCATATCAAATACTGCAAGTGTCGGTGTACTGTCACCCAAAGAAACAAGCGCCAACTCGCCTGTTGAATCTGGAACAAGCTTCGGCATAATCCTAAATGTCCCATCAGTCAGTTGATCAATCCGCCATAATTGTTCCGGTGCACCTGTAAAAGCGGGAACGGTAATTACTTCAGCATTGGCTGTTGCTGCCAACGCCCGGTCTGTACCCGCTATTACTATTTTATAGCTAGGCCCTCCCAGGAATCCACCTGCCCCGGGGACAGCAGTGATTGTCCATTTTTGATGTGGACGAAACATATAGTCACCTATTCTTACATCAATATTCCCGGTTGGCCAGGTTTTCACCACATCTGCCAGTTCCTGCGAAGCGACAGGTTTTATCGGTTCATTATTGTTTCGGTTAAATCCCCGCATTCCACCCGGCATTCTCGTAAAATCAACCACCAACTCCAATGCATAACCTCTCCTCTCCGACTCAATCTCATAAGTCCCTTCTTTAAAATTATCTCCTCCAACAGGCCATCCATTTTTCCAGAGTAATGGACGAATGCCCAATACACTCCTGCCACTCTGATCCAGATCTGCTTCATAATGGCAGGACATTTTCTCTATTCCATCGCCGACAACAACGCGACCGAAATGTCCGGGCCCATTAACCCTGCCGCCGGCTGCGAGAACCATTTTGCCTCCACCCTTCAACATATCCCTTCCCATATTATCCAGATAAGGTCCGGTTACCTTCCTGGCACGACCCACTACAATATTATAGGTAGAGTTGGCCCCATCACAACAGGTGCCATGTGTTCCCAGCAGGTAATACCATCCGTCCCGGTACATCATAGTGGTGGCTTCGCAATCAATGGCAATATCCCTTGCTTTATTTCCTTCTACCCTCTTGCCTGTTTTCGGATCAAGTTCTATCAAACGGATAAATCCAAAATAAGTGCCGTATGATAACCATAAACGGCCATCGGTGGGATCCAGCAGTAGTCCCGGATCAATTGCATCATTATCCTCTATTCCATTGGAGGACGCAACTACAACTGCCTCCGAATATTTAAACTCAGGTGAATTGGGGTTAAGTGTTTTGTTCCACATGGTAAGTATTTTTCCATCATGCCCTCCTCCCAGTCCACCCCCGGTTGCACCATATGTTATAAGATAACGGTCACCAATTTTTAAAACATCCGGAGCAGCACCCCCACCCGGCCTTACTCCACCACTATCCCATCGCCATCCATCATCGGATATTAATCCGCCACCTCTTGTACCAAAAGTGTAATACTTTCCTTCTGATTCCATAATGGTCGAAGGGTCATGTATAAATGGGCGGCCCACTTGCGCCATCAGTGTACCTGTTAAACATATTGCCAACAGGGCAAGCGGACTCATTATTTTTAAATTGAATTTCATATAATGCTGATTTCAAAAATTAACGACCGACGGGTTACCAACAGGTTTTATTCGTAACTAATAGTGAGATCTTTTATTGGATTTCCCCTTTCATCAAGGAAGCGAACACAGAAATCACTCATACCTGGACCGTTGATCACCGCACCCCGGATGATATTCCTGCCTTTGTTTAATGTAAGGCGGGTTGATACGGCATCATCCATTACCATACGTCTGTCGCCGGATAATAAGAGTACTTCTTTACCATTTACCCACCACATGGACGCCGAATTTGAGCCTGCTGCCAGTCGTACGTTTTTCATTTCCTGCGGACTATTGACAACAGTTACCGCCCAAAACAATACACCGTAAACCTGTTTATCCAGTCCATAGGCGAACCGATATAGTTTAACATTGAAATTGGTGCTTTCCAATGCATGCCACCTGAGTTGCTGCCCATCCACACTCACCACTTCCCCGTCCTTTGGAATAACCTGGCCGGGATTATAACCCGTGGTGAACGCCGTTCTTAAATAACTGTCTGTAAAAACGGTATTACTGCGGTTTGGTTTGTTAATAGGTTCCAGGAGCAACCATCGTTGAATGAAACCTTCGTTATCCGGCGTTTTATTTGAGGTCGTAGCCCTGGTGAAGAAAGGTGCGATGCTCCTCGTTGTATCGCTTGCCAAACCCCGGGCTGTACCTTTTGAAGTAGCAGAACACCCCTGTAATCCCAATCCTGTCGAAATTGCAAGCGCCGCCAGCAGCAACAATTTTTGGTAAGTGATGTTCATTGCAGTTCTTTAAATTTTTACGGTGTGGTTCCCCTGAAAAGACACGAACGCTGTATTGATAAACCAGAAAAAAAATCATGAACCCAGCACAGTCTGGTATAGCATAATTGAATCTGGTCAGGTATGCGCTGCAGGTGTAAGAGTGAATGTTGTACCGGTGGCAGCGTCCGAATCCACCGCTATCGTATACCCTATGGCGCTTGCCAGGTCGCGAACCAGGTGCAGCCCCAGTCCTGTCTGGCCATTACCCGTTACCCTGTCGTCGAACAGGATGCGTGCCTGTTCATAACTGATACCACCTCCATTGTCATGGATCGACAGGATCACTTTCCCATCCGTTTCCATAGCAGACCATACGATCGACCCCGTCTCCTTACCACCTACCGCCTTCAGCGAATTCGATGTCAGGTTCTGCAGGATGATGCGTAGATAATTTTCATCACTGTTAATCGTCAAACCTGGGGGATAATCAAAACTGATAATTGTTTTATCTGCTTCCGAAAATGTTTTGCCGACAAAGTCAAAGATTTTTTTTACCTCCACCTCATTAAACTCAGGTTTGAAAGATTCCATTTGTTCCTTGCTCCAGAGTAACATGGCTTCCATGGTATCCAGCAGATCTTCTGCCGACTCCCTGATCCGCTCCTGGTGAACTTCGTAGCTTGCCGGTTGTAATATGCCCTCCCCATTTTTCTGGAGATGCAGGAAGTTAATCAGGTTGGAAACCGGTCGCCGGAGATCGTGACTGAGTATACCAAAGAACCGGGCCTTTGTTTTATTAGCCTCATCCAGCCTGGTATTCAGTTCCATCAGTTTGGTGTTTGTCTTCATCCGGCTACGGCTTTGCAGGAAAAGTAAGGTGATCAGTACGGCAAAGGAAACAAGTCCGACCACCAGTGCAATACCCGTCCTGCGCTGGTTAGACAGACTGAGATTGTTGATTGCAATTTCATTATCCTTTAATGCAATCTGGTAATTGCTTTCAATACCTGCCAATTCATTTTTTCTTTCCTGGGAAAACAGCGAATCATTGATCGTTGTGCCGCGCTGGTAATACTCAAATGCTGCCTTATAATTGCCTTTTAGTTTCTCCACCTCAGCGAGTGACAGCTGGACATTCGCCAGGTATTCCATATTGCCGGTCTGCCCGCTGAGCTCCGCTGCTTTCAGCAGGTACCTGTTTGCTTCTGCCAGGTATGCCTTTATATCAGCAGTCCCGCCAACTCCTGCGAGCGATAAATATGCCTCGCCAATATTATTCAGATTTGCGATAGCCCCAACCGACGATGGGCCGATCTCATCGTAAATTGTTTTCGCTTCAAGATACTTTCCAATGGCTTTTTTATAGTCAGGGTATTCGAGTTGTGCCATGTTTGCAAGCACACCTGCCATCTGCGGCTTATTTCCCATGTCGCTATAAAGCTGATAGGCTTTTGCCATGTATTGCCTGGCGGAAGCAGAGTCACCCGTTTTCATTTTTATGATTCCCAATAGCAGAAGTCCCTTGGATGTATGGTTAGGTGTATTGGCCAGTTGCCCATATTTCACCGTCATCTCTGCATACTGGGTTGCTTTCGGATAGTTTTGTTGAGTGGCAAAACTTGCTGTGAGATTGGTACCAACAAGCGCGATCTGTTCGTTACTTTTTATTTCTTCTGCAATAGCAAGAGCTTTATAATAATTTTCTGTTGCGCGGATAAAATCAGATTCCCGTTGATAACTGCGACCAATATTATTCAGGTTAGCAATCATCCGGAATTTCGATCCCAGCTCCGTATTCAGGGTTAACGATTTTTCAAAGTGTGAACGGGCAAGCGTGTTATTACCTGAATCGCCCACCATCAACCCTAGCGTATTATAGGAATTGGCAATACCCTGTTTCCAATTTATCTTTTTCGCCAGGCTGAGGCTTTTTTCTGCGTAATCGAAGCCGGACGCTGGGTCCACGATTGAATAAGATTGGGCCAGGCTGCTTAACATTTTAACTTTGTTCGAATCCTCAACCTGTGTTGGAAGCAGTGGCAACAAAGAATCAATCAACGCCTGCCCCTTTTTCTGGGAACTTGCCGGATGAACAAAGAAAATAAAAGCGAAAACCGTTAAAAGAAATAGTTTCATTGATTATTTAATTAATAAGGAATTGATGGCTTCCCTGTAACTACGGCCGATCGGGAGCTGTACCTCATTAATGGTCACTTCGCCCGAAGCTATTTTTTCCACGAAATGTTTTTGAACGGCATAACTGCGATGAATGCGAACGAAATTCCGGAAACCCTGGTGCGTTATAAGCGTGCCAAGGGGCGACAATACACAATATTTGTTTTCCCTGGTTACAATCCTGGTATAGTCCTTCAATGCCTCCAGGTAAATAACATCGTGAAGTTTGATTTTAATCTGATCGTGACCGCTTTTTATAAAAATCGTCTCTTCCCCCAGCGTGTGGTCAAGTAATCCTGCCTTGAAATGAACTTCCAGGAACTGATGTAAGCGATCCATAGCCTTTTCGAAACGCACGGCCCTGATGGGTTTGACGATAAAATCAAGTGCGGCAATGTCAAATGCGTCGATTGCATATTCCGGATGGGAGGTGATAAATATGCAGGCTGGTACTGATTCAAGTTGTTTGCGCAGCTCCACTCCGCTGAGGCCAGGCATGTCAATATCGAGGAATAACACATCCGGCTGGTGGCTCCTTGCCCATTCCAATGCATCAGTACCCGTTTCAAAAACCCCATCGATCTGTAAAAAAGGATGCTGCCGTACGAATGAAACAGTAGTGAGTCGGTCCACCTCATCATCGTCAGCGATAATGCACTTGTATTTCCTGTTTAATGCTGGCATAAGATCAGTTGTTCTGCTCATTCACCTGGCTGATTACCTGACTGGTGTTGATTGATATTCAAGTTAAGGTTTTTGAAGGAAAACGGGCGTCGAAAAACCGTTTCGATATCGGGACGCGTATCGGTCGGGGAAGAAACCCTGCGTTAACTCACGAAAAGGACATCGTTGAAGACGTTCAGCGATTTAATCCGTCGTTGGGCGATTAGGGAAAAGTCGTCTGAACAGGACTGGTAGGTTTGTATCTCAATCATTAACATGAAAACTTTCAGAACAATTTTAGCATGGCTTATTATTATTACAGTCGTCCAGGGCTGTAAAAAAGATTCTGCTGATAACCCGGCAGATCAATTGAAAAATACGGTATGGGCTGCGCAGCTTACCTATGCGGGAGGATCCATCCGACCCGTAAGTATGGAGTTCCGTAGCGGCGGGCAATTATCCTGGAACGATATCATGGGAGAACAATTCGGATCCTGGTCGGTGGAAAATGGAACAGTAACAGTGAAGCTGGGGACGGATATTGGATTCAGTGCGCGCTTTTCCGGAAACAATTCGATGGCAGGATTCGAACACCTGTCCGCAAATACCTGGGAAATCACTTTCTGCGAAAAGAATAACTCGGAGAATACTTCCCTGGATAATACGACCTGGATTGCACCTAACCTCGTGTTGAAATTCAAGCCAGGCAACCTGGTCGATCTGCAATTAGCAGGTGCTGTCAACTATACGGATATACCCTACATGACTATTGCAAAATCAATTCACTTCAGTAATCCGTTGTTCAACTGGTTTCTGATAAAGGGAAATACTCCTTCCATGAAGGGGGTTAACAAATGGAATAGCGACCCAAAGTATTATCTGCTGGAAGTTGTGAAACAATAATGTTTTAAATAACCAATACATCCCAATCATCTTAAAAAATAGTTTATGAAATTCAAAATGATCGTACTGCTGGGTATTTATACTGTAATTATGGCTACCTCCTGCAGCAATTCTGCACAAGGTGAGGCTACCAGTCAGGCAAACGCAATTCAGGAAGCAGTGGACAATTCGTCCGGAGCTATAACAACAAATGAAAATGGAAACTACATCAAAGCAAAAATTGACGGTCGTAACTGGTCAGCAGCCAAGGTAACGCCAGATTATAGTGTGGGCAGCAACTACCTCCGCATCGCCGGTGACAACAAGGGTGATGGTCTCAGTTTCACCATCTGGAAACCAGGCGTCCGGATTGGCAAGGCGATTCCGTTTTCGGATAACCATGCGGCCGATCTTACGCTGAATGAAGTATCAGGATTTTTGTCGGGCCTTACCGGAGAAGTTGTAGTAACTGCTTACGACGATCAGTGGGTGGAAGGAACATTTTATTTTACTGCAACTGGAAGCAGTACCGACAGGAAAATCCAGGTTACCGATGGCCATTTCCGCATCTCGCTGGTAGCCGATGCCAAATAATCTTAAACTCTTATCAGAATGAAAAAAATCATTTTGCTTTCGTTGCTGTTCGCCGGATTAAATGCCCAGAGCCAGATCCTGAAAAAAATCGGCAACAGGGTAAAGGACAATGTGGAATGGAGGATATCGCATAAGGCGGCTAATACGGTAGACCAGGGTCTTGATAGTTTGCTTGCCATTCCGGGTAAAGTCTCGGATAAAAAGAAAGCAAAAAAAGGTACGGAGAAAGCCCCTGCCGCGAAACAAGCCGGACAGGGAATACAAAAGGATGTTGCTGGTTCGGACCATAATGAAAAGGAGCCGGAGCAGGATGATATGACGCCGAAGGACGGCCTGCTCACACTTAAACTTTCAGCCAGTGAAATTTTTACCGGCGGGTCAATAATTATTTCGGGAGAAAGTGTGAACTATAAAAATTATAAAACGGTCGCCATTAAAGTGTCGGGGCCGGGACCGGCGGATATACGAAACATACCGCTGACCTCAACAGGATCTTATACAGCGGAATGGAATGCGAATGGAAACATCGGAAAATATTCGGTTTCGGTAACAAGCAGTGACGCAAAAATAACACGGACTGCAGAGTTTACAGTACAGGAACTTAATTGGTTATTTGCGGACGACTGGCCACAGGAAAATACCCGGGAAATGAAGAAGGCCATTGAGCGGCTTGAAGAAACTGCCGGAAAGGTGGAGGAAAGTATCAGCGCAAAGAACAAGGCCGAGCTGGAACGGAAAATGAAAGAAGTGAAAGAACAATATAATGATGTACTGAAATTTTTCAGGGATCTGGGCAAAGCGAACAAGGAAATGATCAGTGCTGCAAAGAAGAAGAAAAAATTACCCGGCAATCTGGCGGATAATCTAAGCAACCTGAACAATCAGTTGGCTACCCAGGCGCAGCAGCTGAAACAAATTAATGAAGCAGCGGATCATCAGCCACAGGACCTGAGTATCTGTGAATACCTGGTAATGCTCAATGAAGCCTGTGCGGCTTTTTCCACTTTTACCAATGTGTGGGCAAAGTCGTTGGGAGACGTTGTGAAAAATATTGCGCTGGATAAGGCCGTGCCCAAGGTTGTTGGTGAGGTGAACCAGGCTGCCGGAGGAGTTGAAGCCCCTTATGACTTCCCTTTGAAAGAGGCATCAAAAATTTATGCAACCTCCCAGTTTGATCTTAAATCACTAAGTGAGAAACTTGGTAAGGCCGGAATGGCAGGGGATGTATTGCAGTTTGCAACCGATGTGCTGCTTAAAATATATTGCGATGTTTACACCGGGAAGTTTACCCACAATTACACAATCAGTTTCAGGAACAATAGTGGCCAGAACTGGTGGAAATACGGGGTGAAGATGGAAGCTGGCCTTTCACTCAGGTCGCCGAAGAATGGCGAAAAAGGGAATATTATAAAACTCAAAGGCAACCTGGAAGGGAACGCGACGGAGTTCACTTTTTTCCAGGATGTGGAGAAGGAGGATGAATTCAGGAAGGCTGCCCACGACAAGATCCAGGTTATTCCGATCAGAAGTTTTACTCCGCTGGCAGTGCCGGTTTCAGTAACTGAGGCAGATATCCTGGGCTTCGGGGCGATTGCCAGGGGCCTCGCCACCCCGGCCTATTTCAATATTCCCATCGACGCTGAGTATAATGTGGATGAGGATAAAATAAAAATATTTGTCAACGAGGCACTGATCGACTTCTCACTCTATGTGGCCAATCAATTTGTATTTGTGATGTATAGTATTGACGGGCTAATACGGATAAAACACATGACGTTCCCCATTCATAAAGCGCATACAACCATCAGGGGTGTTCTCGATGCGCAGCAGTTTGTAATGAAAAAAGATGGCAAGGGGAATCTCAGCTTCCAGGGGAAAGGAAACAGGCATATCGGGGACGGGACGACTGTGAGGGAAACGGATCTGAATTTTACGATTATGTGTACGAAGGAGTAATGGGCTACATATAATCAGCATCAAAAAGATAAAATAAAAAAACCAGTTTTTATCTTTTCACAAATGCCGTTATACATAGCCCATTATTTCGACCAATTACCTTTTCAACTCAACGATATCCTTGAAATAGTTGTTTGAATATGATTGTTTGCTATATAATGAGAGCTGTGATTTGCTAAGGGCTGTAATTTTAAAAGGAACATCAGCAATCACAATGGCAGTATCTCCCATTACCTGGTAGGATTCAATTTCCGAA
>JBEVJC010000002.1:0-94269 GCA_040510375.1 Chitinophagaceae bacterium | reverse complement strand
ATAGAAACAACGGTAGCAGCACCTGTCTTGTTCCTTTTGAAATCGATGATACGGTATTTCTTCTTGTGACCACCGCCGCGATAACGCATCGACAGGTGACCAGATGAGTTACGTCCACCGGTTCTTGGTTTTGCTTCAAGCAAACTCTTTTCCGGAATGTTGGTAGTGATCTCAGCATACGCGTTCCCGATTCTCCAACGGGTACCGGCTGTAATAGGTTTAAATTTTCTTAATGCCATTTTCTTTAATTCTTTTAGTTCAACATTAGCGGCTGTTGAAGCCTTTCTTAATAATCACCCCCTGCGGGGCAACCTGTTTAGATGTTTGAATACAGATCGATGCTTTCGCCCTCGGCTACGGTTACATATGCTTTCTTGTAAGAAGGCTTACGTCCGGAGATAACACCCGCTTTTGTGAAACGGCTCTTATTCTTACCAGGTGAAACTGCTGTATTCACACCGATTACTGTTACACCATAAAAGCTTTCAATTGCTTTTTTGATTTCCAGTTTGTTTGCTTTCTTCGCCACCTTGAACGCATAACGGCGCAGGCTTTCCTGCTGGGCGTTTGCCTTTTCAGTAAGGATGGGCTTGATCAATATTTCAGAAAGTTTCATTTCTTTTCTTTTTATTAGGATGCGGTACTAAGACCCGCGATTCTTTTGTGTTACGCTTCAGCTTTATCATCTACAAAGATGTTCGCTGCACTTTCAGTCAGTACAAGTACTTCTGAGTTCATGATATCGTAGGTATTGATATCGCTCAGCAGTACACCCAGTACGGATGGTACATTACGAAGGGACATCTGTACGTTCTCATTATACTCAGGAAGGATGAACATTGCTTTCTTCTCAGCTACATTCAGTTTACCCATGATCTTCATGAAAGCGCTGGTCTTCGGAGCATCAAGTTTGATATCTTCCACCACCACGATTGCTTTTTCCTGGGCTTTGTAGGCCAGTGCAGAGATCTTTGCAAGATCCTTTACTTTCCTGTTCAGCTTGATATCATAGCTATGCGGTTTTGGTCCGAAGATAGTACCACCACCCTTGTATAAAGGGTTACGGATATTACCCTTACGGCTTCCACCGGTACCTTTCTGGCGATGCAGCTTGCGGCTGGCACCCTGTACTTCGGCACGGGTCTTTACTTTGTGTGTTCCCTGGCGCTGAGCGGCAAGGTATTGTTTAACGGCCAGGTAGATCACGTGGTTGTTCGGTTCCGCGCCGAAGATATCTTCGGGCAGCTCGATCGTCCTGCCTGTTTTGATTCCTTCAATATTTAAAACTTCAACTTGCATTTTCTTTCTTTTTGTAAACCTTCCGGTTTAGGTTAAATCTGTTCCAGCTATTCAGTGAAACCCCTGTTTACTTTTGAATTAAAACAATGGATCCGTTATGACCTGGTACAGAACCACTCACCAGGATATAATTCTGGTCAGGGAAGACCTTGATGACCTTCAGTCCTTTCAGCTTCACCCTGTCAGTACCCATACGACCGGCCATCTTCATGCCTTTCATTACACGGGCTGCATCAGATGAGTTACCAAGAGAACCTGGCGCACGCTGACGGTCGTGCTGACCATGCGATTGCTGGCCTACCCCATGGAAACCATGACGTTTAACCACACCCTGGAAACCTTTACCTTTTGTTGTACCAACAACTTCGACCTTATCGCCTTCAGCGAAAATGTCAACGGTAACTGTTTCACCAATATTTTTTTCAAGAGAGTAATCGCGGAATTCCTTGGAGAATTTCTTAGGAGCTGTCTGCGCTTTTGCGAAGTGATTTACTTCGGACTTAGTGGAGTGCTTTTCTTTCTTATCGCCAAAAGAAAGCTGAATGGCGTTGTAACCGTCTGAATCCTGAGTCTTGACCTGCGTAACTACACAGGGACCTGCTTCAATGATCGTGCAGGCGGTTTGTTTGCCCGAGGGATCAAAAATGCTGGTCATACCAACTTTTTTACCAATAATACCTTTCATTGTAAGGACTGTTTATGCCCTCAGGATTATTGGGACATCCCGGTAAGTGTACCGGAATTCAATCCCCGTTTGCTACAGACCTTTTCCTTTATGGGGAAGTACCTGCAGTAAACAAACCCTGAATGGCTTGTTTTATGTTAATAAACCAGAGCTCTTTTCTATGACTGACCGGGCGGGAGCCCTGGAAAGTATTTTTGAGAGATGGCGAAATTTAAATTGATAAGAGCTAAAACGTAACTGTCAGAATTCCGTAAACGGCCTGACGGGTTATGCCTTGATTTCTACCTCAACACCACTTGGCAGATCCAACTTACTCAACGCATCAACCGTACGGCTGGACGAAGTGTAAATATCCAGTAAACGCTTGTGCGTAGCCAACTGGAACTGCTCACGGCTTTTCTTGTTCACGTGAGGGGAACGTAAAACAGTAAAGATCTTTGTCCTCGTAGGAAGAGGAATCGGACCCGTTACCACAGCACCGGTGCTGCGAACCGTTTTGACGATCTTTTCAGCTGATTTATCTACCAGGTTGTGATCGTAAGACTGTAATTTGATTCTGATACGCTGCGACATAGGTAAAATCCCAATTTTCTTTTGGGAGTGCAAAGGTATGGACAGGGACTATACAAGCAAAACTTTGGGGAGGTTTTTTTTGGAAAATCTGGAAGAATTCACTGAATATCAATAACGACGGGCATTGCAGACAGTAAATATTTAAAAAAAATTGCAAGCGGGGTGATTTCCAGTGTTCCCCGGAACCTTTTTAACCCTGGTTCCCCGTAATTTTTCCGGGCTCTAACCCATCGCCCGTCTGACCTTCCTCCATTATTTTTGCAAACCTGCGACTGATCCTTCAATGAGTTTCTCTGCCATGCACCGGAAATATTTTTATTTCTAATTTAACCCGACCCCGGTTTTTCACACTCGCATCGGCAACATGCTTCACTACGACCACGACTTACCTCCCCAATCATCCTTCCTCCACTTCCCTCTTTTATCAATTCCGTGAACAGCACCAGCATTAACATGGATATACTGCTATTAGGGTCATTTATCTCTTTTTCCCATTGTTTTCTTCCGGATTATGCAAAAAAAAGAGACTCAAGAATGAGTCCCTAACCTTTTTTGACATTGTGTTTTCCAGATATATTGATAGTTCTTTACTAAAAGATATAGATTTTAAAAACGGAGAAATATGCCGACAATCAGCAAATCCAGTGCCATGCTTGCCTTTTAGGCCCAATGCTGTTAAGTATTTTTACGAAGCATAAAAAAACCCGGCCAATTGACCGGGTTCTTTTTATTCAAGCTGATTAAGCGCTTACTTTTCCTTTGATCTTCGCGATTACTTCCTCGGCGATATTATTCGGAGCCGGGGCGTAATGGGAGAACTCCATGGTAGAGGATGCACGACCGGAGCTGAGTGAACGAAGCTGGGTAACATAACCGAACATTTCGCTCAGTGGTACCTTGGCCTTGATAACTTCTGCACCTGCGCGGGTGTCCATACCTTCCATCATTCCGCGACGGCGGTTAAGGTCACCTGTCACATCACCCATGTATTGGGCTGGTGTGATTACTTCCACTCTCATGATTGGTTCCAGCAGTACGGGTTTGGCCTTACGGGCTGCCTCACGGAATCCTTGTTTGGCGCAAAGTTCGAAGCTCATGGAATCAGAGTCAACTGCGTGGAAGCTACCATCGAATACGCGGATTTTCATATTATCCACCGGATAGTTAGCCAGTACACCTGAGGTCATGGAGCTTTCGAAGCCCTTCTGGATCGCAGGGATGAACTCACGGGGGATTGATCCACCGAACAGGTCATTAACGAACTGGTAACTCTTATCGGGGTTTTCTGCTTTCCATTCAGCATCAACCGGACCGAGAGCAAACTGGATATCGGCGAATTTACCGCGACCACCTGTTTGTTTCTTCAGTGTTTCACGGTGTTCAACTGTAGCATTGAATGCTTCTTTATAAGCTACCTGGGGTGCGCCCTGGTTTACTTCCACTTTAAATTCACGACGCATACGGTCGATGATGATTTCCAGGTGAAGTTCACCCATTCCGCGAAGGATGGTCTGACCGGTGTCCTCATCGGTATTAACCCGCAGGGTCGGATCTTCTTCCACCAGTTTGGAAATAGCCATACCCATTTTATCAACGTCGGCCTGTGTTTTAGGTTCCACTGCAACGGCGATTACCGGTTCAGGGATAAACATATTTTCCAGTGTGATCGGATAGTCTTCGTTACAAAGGGTATCACCGGTTTTGATTTCCTTAAAACCAACTGCAGCACCGATATCACCGGCTTCGATGAAGTCGATCGGATTTTGTTTGTTGGCAAACATCTTCATGATCCGGCTGATCCTTTCTTTTTTACCGCTTCTTACGTTGAGTACGTAGGAACCCGCATCGAGGTGACCAGAATAAACCCGGAAGAAGGCAAGACGACCCACGAACGGATCGGTCATGATTTTGAAGGCAAGGGCCGCAAACGGTGCCTTTGGATCTGCCTTACGGGTAACTTCTTCGCCCGTGTCTGGGTTGATACCAATGGTATCAGGAATATCCACCGGTGAAGGCAGGTAACGGCAAACCGCATCCAGGGCGGTTTGTACGCCTTTATTTTTAAATGAAGAACCGCACATCATTGGTACGATGCTGAGGTCGATGGTCGCCTTGCGGATCGCTTCATGCATTTCATCTTCGGTGATCGAGTTAGGATCTTCGAAGAATTTCTCCATCAGTTTATCGTCGTATTCAGCAATGGCTTCAACGAGGTTTGCCCTCCATTCCTGTGCTTCTTCCACCAGGTCAGCAGGGATTTCGATTTCGTCGAAAGTCATCCCTTCCGTTTCCATATGCCAGATGATCCCTTTCATCCTGATAAGATCAACCACACCCCTGAAATCATCTTCAGCACCAATTGGCAGCTGCAGCGGAACGGCTTTCGATCCCAGCATTTCCTTCACCTGTTTAACCACGTTGAGGAAGTCGGCACCTGAGCGGTCCATTTTATTTACAAATCCGATACGGGGTACACCATAACGGTTTGCCTGGCGCCAAACTGTTTCTGATTGAGGTTCAACACCATCAACTGCAGAGAACAGGGCGATCAGTCCGTCCAGTACGCGCATAGAACGTTCTACCTCTACGGTAAAATCCACGTGACCAGGAGTATCGATAATATTGAAAGAATATTTCTTGGTGTCTGCGAACTCCTTGCCTTTGTTGGTGGGGAAGTTCCACTGGCAGCTTACAGCAGCCGAAGTGATCGTGATACCACGTTCCTTTTCCTGTTCCATCCAGTCAGTTGTTGCCGCACCATCGTGCACCTCACCAATCCGGTGGATCATTCCGGTGTAACGGAGGATCCGCTCTGTTGTAGTGGTCTTGCCCGCATCAATGTGCGCCGCAATACCGAAGTTTCTTTGAAATTTCAAGTCTGCCATGACTAATTAATTTGAATTTTTACTTTATGATTCTTTGTGTTATAAGGCCAGCTTAGTTCTGGTAATTCACTATTGTGAAAACTGGTCAGCAGCATTGATATGGCCATGAAGACCTCAAAACCCGGAACGGGCCTGCTGCTGATGTATGTGGATTAGACTCTCATAGATCGCCGTATCCAGTAAAACCTCTGCATCGCTAATTCCTGCGCACTTACGGTTTCACCTGTCGGCGGCGCAAAAGTAAGGATAATTTGGGACATACGGATGGTTGTGGAGATGTTAGGTTGTTAAGGGTTTATGTTTTTTTGAATGTTGCAATGTTGGTTAGGATTATGAAAAAGCCGGCGGGTGCATTTGGTTGGGGTGCCGAAAAAGCAGGTACTTCATTTGGTTGCGGTGCCGAAAAAGCAGTACTTCATTTGGTTGCGGTGCCGAAAAAGCAGGCAAGGGACACTCCGGCTTACCGGCATGGCAGCAGGTCGTTTACGGTTGTGGGATGCTGTTTTTCGCCATGCCGCTAGTGCCGTCATTGCCCCTTGCCTGGCTTTTTCGTTCCTTGTCAGGGGATTGCCCGTTTTTTTTGTTCCTTGTCGGGGGGACTGCCCGCTTTTCGTTCCTTGTCGGGCGGACTGCCAGCGTTTTCGGATAACCGCAGCTCCTGACTGCACCCCCACCCATCCGTATGTTGGGGGTGAGGGTGAAAAATGGAGCGGGATAGGCTACGGCATTGGAAAAATGGCGATCAGGACGGACCACTGGCAAGCGTCTTTACGGCGCAGCCGTAAAGGCACAAATTACCAAACGAGCCAGCACGCAAACCAAACCCCAACCATCAACCGGCGAGATTAATTTGTGCAGCCTGCCGGTGGTCCGGCCCGCCATTTTTCCACAGACGGAGACTACCCCGCTTCATTTTTCATCCCGGCCATAAAAACAAACGAATGCAATTAGTGTTAACAGCATCCGTTAATCTTTAAACCCCGCCAAATAAAGAGCACGGTCAGAGAACCAACCAGGCCGTATACAGCATAACAATTTTCAACAAAAAAAAGGCGCCCCAACGGAGCGCCTAAAAATCCTTGATTAAAAAACACATCAGTTACCAGCCGCAGTCGCTTCTTCCTTCTGCTTGCGGGCAAATTCCGCGCGGATCACATTTAATGCGCCACCGGATTTAAACCATTCGATCTGCTGTTCATTATAGGTATGATTCACTTCAATTATATCGCTGGTGCCATCGCTGTGATTAAGTTCAACACGCAACGGCTTGCCAGGAGCAAACGTAGTAAGCGATTCGATATCGATATTATCATCTTCCTGCACCTTGTCGTAATCAGCCTTATCAGCAAACGTCAATGCAAGCATACCCTGTTTCTTTAAGTTGGTCTCATGAATCCGCGCAAAACTTCTTACAAGAATTGCACGCACACCAAGATGACGAGGCTCCATTGCCGCATGCTCGCGACTCGACCCCTCTCCATAGTTTTCATCACCCACAACTATACTTCCGATATTGGCAGCTTTGTAAGCGCGCGCTGTAGCCGGCACCGGACCGTATTCGCCGGTAAGCTGGTTCTTTACAGAATCCGTTTTATCATTAAAGAAATTCAACGCACCAATCAACATGTTATTACTGATATTGTCAAGATGGCCACGGAACTTCAACCATGGACCCGCCATGGAAATATGATCCGTTGTACACTTACCCCTCGCCTTGATCAGGAGCTTCAGACCAAGAAGGTCGGTACCCTCCCATGGCGCAAAGGCTGATAATAACTGCAGACGCTGACTATCGGGACTAACAATGATCTTGATCTCATTGCCGTCTTCCGCAGGTGCCTGGTATCCGGCATCCTCCACTGCAAAACCTTTCGGAGGCATCTCATAACCCGTAGGTTCATTGAGTAATACCTCTTCCCCCTTTGCATTCTTCAGCTTATCAGTAATCGGATTAAAAGCAATCGATCCCGCAATAGCCATTGCTGTTACGATCTCAGGACTCGCCACAAACGCATGTGTTGAAGCAAGACCATCATTCCTCTTGGCAAAATTGCGGTTAAATGATGTGATGATCGTGTTCTTCCTGTTGGGATCATCGATATGACGCGCCCACTGACCAATACAAGGTCCGCAAGCATTCGCCAGCACTACCCCACCCACACTTTCAAATGTATTGATGAACCCATCACGTTCAATCGTATATCTTACCAGCTCCGAACCCGGAGTAATTGTAAATTCTGAATTTGCTTTCAAACCCTGGCTCACTGCGTCTTTCACAATCGAAGCAGAACGGCTGATATCTTCATAGGAAGAATTGGTACAACTTCCGATAAGCGCCACCTCCAGTTTTTCAGGCCATCCGTTCTCTTTGACAGCTGCCGCCATTTTAGAGATCGGCGTAGCCAGATCCGGAGTAAACGGACCATTCACATATGGTTCAAGTGTATCCAGGTCCAGTTCAAGTACCTGGTCATAATATTCAAGCGGATTTGCAATTACTTCTTCATCGGGACGAAGATAATCGCGGATACCATCGGCAAGGGCCGCTACCTCGGCGCGACTGGTGCCACGCAGGTAATCCCCCATCTTGGAATCATAGGCAAATACGGAACAGGTAGCACCGATCTCGGCACCCATATTACAGATCGTACCCTTGCCCGTTGCACTGATACTGTCAGCCCCTGAACCGAAATATTCAACAATCGCACCCGTACCACCTTTCACTGTAAGCTGACCGGCAACCCAAAGGATAACATCTTTTGCAGAAACCCATCCACTCATCCTTCCGGTAAGTTTGATACCAATCAGTTTTGGCATCTTGAGCTCCCAGGGAAGTCCAGCCATTACATCCACCGCATCAGCACCACCCACACCAATGGCCACCATTCCCAATCCACCTGCATTAGGCGTGTGCGAATCAGTACCAATCATCATTCCACCGGGGAACGCATAATTTTCAAGTACCACCTGGTGGATAATTCCCGCACCTGGTTTCCAGAAACCAATGCCGTATTTGTTGGAAATAGAAGAAAGGAAATCATATACCTCCTTGTTTACTTCATTGGCTGTTGCCAGATCTATAGCAGCGCCCGACTTAGCCTGTATCAGGTGATCACAGTGTACGGTGGAAGGTACCGCTACCCTGCTGCGACCCGCAGTGCTGAACTGCAACAGGGCCATCTGTGCGGTTGCATCCTGCATTGCAACACGGTCCGGTGCAAAATCAACATAATCCTTACCACGTCCGTAGGGCTTTTCCGGTTGTGCACCATATAAGTGTGAATAAAGGATCTTCTCTGCAAGAGTGAGTGGCTTTCCAGTTAACTTCCTGGCAGCATCCACTTTGCCAGGCATTTCAGCATAAAGCTTTTTAATCAGGTCGAGGTCGAATACCATGAGGGCTGTATTTAATATTGATAAGTATAACAAGGACCGAGGCGGGCCGGATGCAGATTCCTCGTTTCAATCAGATTAAAATTCACCGGAGCGGTTATTTTTAACCAGAATCACAAGAGTCATTTAGCACGCAGCACCATGACCATCAGTACGTTTTAAGTGTGGCGAAATTAGGATAATTGCGGGGTATAACCAAGCGTTACAACGCCGGTGAAACGATTTACAGGCGGGAAGACAAGCCAGTAAAGCATTTTGTTATCTGATTGTTTTTGCTATCTTAGAGTTATGAACCGATTCAAAAGTTTTGTAGAATGGAACGCCTATGGCGTCTGCGAGGCTATCGGTAACCGGATGGGGATCGCCACCAGCCGCATCCGGCAATACTTCATGTATACTTCCCTCCTTACACTGGGATCGCCGATAATCCTGTATATGTTTCTCGCCTTCTGGCGGAATATCCGGCGTTATATTATTTCAGCCAAGAGGAATCCCTGGTACTACCTTTAATAAAGGATAGCAGGTCACGGGGTTTTTTTCGCATCCGGATCAGGATTAAACACCGTCGTCAGATCAGATTACAATCAGGATTTGAGAAGTCTTTCTGTTTTCCCCGATATGGGAGTCTTCAGATCAGATCCTTCAACATCCCGATAACCGTATCGATTTCTTCCTTTGTATTGTCCTTGCTGAAGGAAAACCGGACCGTTACAAGGTTTGGATCATTGTTCAATGCCCTGATCACATGTGATCCCTGGTCGGCACCACTGGTACAGGCACTCCCACCCGATACGCAGACCTGCTGCATATCCAGGCTGAACAGGATCATTTCAGATTTTTCTGTTTTGGGAAACGCAGCACTTAACACGGTGTAGAGTGAGCGGTTTTTGTAGTCCCCGTTAAAACTTACACCCGGGATCGCCTTTTCAAGTGCCCCGATCATATAATTTTTCAGGCCGAGAATGTATTCACTTTCTTTTTCCACCCGCTCAATAGCCAGTTCAAGCGCCTTTGCATAACCCACAATCCCGTACAGGTTTTCGGTTCCCGCCCGCATATTACGCTCCTGTGATCCACCGAAAATAAACGGCTTGATCCGGATATTGTCATTAACGTACAGGATCCCCACTCCCTTGGGTCCATGGAATTTATGACCGGCCGAACTGATAAAATGCACCGGTGTATTCCGCAGGTCAAGTTTATAATGACCCACCGTCTGCACGCAGTCTGAATGGAAGATCGCGTTGTATTCCTTACAGATCTCTCCCACTTTATTTATATCCAGCAAGTTACCAATCTCGTTATTTGCATGCATAAGGCTTACCAGGCAGCGTTCACCGCTTGCGGCCAGCTGGGCGCGCAGGTCGTCCAGGTCCACATGACCCAACTCATCCAGTTTAACAAATGAAGTGGTAATCCCGTCGCGGCACCCATAATGTTCAACCGTATGCAGCACAGCATGATGCTCAATCGGTGAAGAGATTATATGGCGGCATCCCAGGTCGCGGATGGATGATAGGATGGCCGTATTATTACTTTCTGTACCACCACTGGTGAAAAAAATTTCACCCGGATTGGCATTTAACAGCCTGGCCACTGATTTCCTGGCCGTTTCTATGGCGAGCCTCGACTCCCTTCCATAAGAATAAATCGATGAAGGGTTACCAAAATGTTCTGTCATGTAGGGCAGCATCACGTCCAGCACTTCCTTATCCAGCGTTGTGGTAGCCGCATTATCCAAATAAATCCTGTTCATAATAGAGAATAAGTTGGCGGGCTCAACAGGGCCCGTTTAAAAAACGTGGCAAAGATAAGGTATCGTGGCAGGCATATTGTTACTGTTCCGCGAAATCATAATTTTTGATTTACAACGGATAAAGTAAATTCATATACCAAATCACTTTTATGATCCACAACGACGATGAGTTTGCTTCGGCGGATGAAAGGTTTCGCGACAGCCGGCGGGATTTCCTGAAAAAATCGACCACCCTCGCCACACTTGCCGTGTCCACCCCCGCCATAATGAAGGCCGCCGGAAACGAAGAAACCATCACCGGTCTTTTTGAAAAGCTGCCTCTTTCAATCGAAATCAATGGTAAACCATATACCCTCAATGTAGAGCCCCGGGTAACATTACTGGATCTGCTGCGAGAGCATGTGGGATTAACCGGCACAAAAAAAGGCTGTGACCTGGGACAATGTGGCGCCTGCACCGTACATGTGGATGGCCGCCGCATCAACTCCTGCCTTTCGCTGGCGATCATGAATGAAGGGAAAAAAGTGACAACCATCGAAGGACTGGCAGACGGCGATACCCTTCACCCCATGCAGGAAGCCTTTATCAAACACGATGGATTCCAGTGTGGCTACTGCACACCCGGCCAGATCATGTCAGCCGTGGCCTGCGTACGCGAAGGACATACCGGAAGCCGGGAAGAAATCAGCGAATATATGAGTGGCAATATCTGCCGCTGCGGTGCATATCCAAATATTGTAGATGCCATTATCGAAGTAAAAAGCGGAGGACAAAAAGTATGATCAACTTTGAATATACCCGCGTAAAAACCGTGAAAGCAGCAGTGGACGCCCTTTCCAAATCAACAGGTAATGGATTGATTGCGGGCGGTACCAACCTGGTTGACCTCATGAAGCGAGGCGTAACCACCCACCAGAAACTGATTGATATCAACCAGCTTCAAATGGACTTTATAACTGATAAAGCCGACTCCATCCAGGTCGGCGCATTGGTAAGGAACAGCGATCTTTCCGAACACCCGCAGATCCAGCAGCAATTCCCGCTGTTATCACTTGCCCTTAAAGCTGGTGCATCCGCCCAGTTGCGGAATATGGCCACCGTGGGCGGCAATATGATGCAACGCACCCGCTGTACTTATTTTTACGACCTGACCATGCCCTGCAATAAACGCAAGCCAGGTTCGGGTTGCGGCGCATTAAAAGGATACAACAGGATGCACGCAATTTTTGGAGCCAGTGAACAATGTATCGCTGTTCACCCAAGTGATATGTGCGTGGCCCTGGCTGCTCTTGACGCAACCATAACGGTGGAAGGAAATAAGGGAACGCGCACCATTGCATTCGGTGATTTCCACCGCCTCCCGGGAACTAATCCGGAAAAAGACAATACACTCCGGCCCGGTGAAATCATCACATTAATCAGTATTCCGAAAGCAGGATTCACCCGACATGTTTCGTATGTAAAAATCCGCGACCGAGCTTCCTATGCCTTTGCACTGGTTTCCGTTGCAGCCGCACTGGATATGGATGGAGATACCATCCGTTCCGCACGTCTGGCAATGGGTGGTGTTGCGCATAAACCATGGCGGCTTACCGCAGCTGAAAAATTCCTTGAAGGGAAAAAAGCAGGAACCGCAATATTTGAACAGACCGCAACAATTGCCATGCAGGGAGCAACGGGTTATGGCGCAAATAATTTTAAATTAAAACTGGGACCCGCCACCATTGTGGAAGCATTGAATAAAGCAAGCCAGGTTTAACTGAATGTTTTTTTAACCGACTAAGATCTTTAACCACGAAGTTTTCTTAATCCGGAACTGTATTATTTTACACTGCAGGGAGCCATATACCTTGCGGCCGTTCCTTACATGAACTCCCGGATATCCTGCATCAGGCGAACAGCTATATTATTCGCAGTGGTTTCAAAACTGCTTTCTGAATAGATCCTGATTATCGGTTCTGTATTGGATGTGCGCAAATGTACCCAGTCGTTATCAAACTCAATCTTCAATCCGTCTTCGGTATTAACCGGATTACTTTTATATTTTTTCCGGATCTTCTCAAAAATCTTTTTTACGTCCACCGATTCTTCCAGTTCAATTTTATTCTTGGAGATGAAATAATCAGGATACTTCGCGCGGAGTGATTTGATACCGTTCTTCTGCGTTGCAAGATGGCTCAGGAATAACGCAATCCCGATAAGGGCATCGCGTCCGTAATGGAAGTCCGGTACAATGATCCCGCCGTTTCCTTCACCACCGATCACTGCCTTATGTTCTTTCATCTTGCTGACCACATTCACTTCACCCACGGCTGAAGGGAAATATTCGCCGCCATGTTTCAGCGTGATTTCTTTCAGCGCCTTGGTGCTGCTCATATTACTTACTGTATTCCCCTTCCTCAATCCGAGCACATAGTCGGCTACCGCCACCAGTGTGTACTCCTCACCAAACATACTTCCGTCCTCGTTTACAAAACAAAGCCGGTCCACATCGGGATCAACAGCAATACCCAGGTCGGCTTTATGTTTGACAACCGCACTGCTTAACTGCGATAAATGTTCAGGCAGGGGTTCGGGATTATGGGCAAATTTTCCGTTCACTTCTTCATTCAGTACAATGATGTCTTTCACACCGAGGGCGCGAAGTAGTTCGGGAACAAAGATGGCACCGGTTGAATTCACAGCATCCACCACCACTTTCAGGTTTTTTGATGCAATACCTTCTGCATCTACCAGGGGGTAGGCCAGGATGGCATCGATATGTTTCTGCATAAATGAATCATCACGGGTGAGCAGGCCGAGTTTATCAACCGGAACAAAAGTGAATTCTTCTTTCTCTGCAATGGCCAATAGTTTCAATCCGGTTTCTGCAGAAATAAATTCACCGGACGAATCGAGAAGTTTTAATGCATTCCATTCTTTTGGGTTGTGACTGGCTGTTATAATAACCCCGGCACTGGCCCTGGTCATGGTCACCGCCATCTCAACAGTAGGTGTTGTGGAAAGTCCAAGGTCGGTCACATCAATACCTGCCGATAAAAAAGTATTCACCACCAGTTCGTTCACAATAGACCCGCTGATTCGCGCATCGCGACCAATAACTACCAGGGGCACTTTAAAAGCACCTGGCGATTTTTGATGTTCCCCGTTAATGATTTGTGCGTATGCGGCAGTAAATTTGACCACATCGAGCGGGGTAAGATTTTCACCGGGTCTTCCGCCAATAGTTCCCCTTATTCCAGAAATACTTTTAATCAATGCCACTTTTACACACTTTATTTTGATGATCTTTCCGGATGTATACCACCGCAAACGTTCGACTGGCAGTGATTCCGTGAGAGGCCAAAAATAAGGCTTCCGGTCCGATATTTTGTTGTCTGAAACGATTTGTATTTAGATCGCGGCTTACATTTGCCCAAACGACGCTATGGCAAGAAATCAATGGCTGCACTGGATGCACTCTCCTTTTTATCTTAAATTTATCCAGGCACAGTCGCCCTACCCATCCGGTATACTCTATGATAAAATCCTCCGGCAGCTCAGTATATCTTACGATTCCCGGCTCCTCATGGCCGGTTGCGGGGATGGTATTAAAGCACTTGAACTTGCAGGAGCTGGTTACGATATAACAGGCACGGACTACTCTGCTGAACTTATAAATATTGCAAAAAAATCCGAAACCGCGAACCTCCGGTTTTTCCAGCACGATCTCCGGCTTCCCTTCTGGAGTAATTATTTTAACGTTGCCTTTATTACAGGTAGAAGTTTTGGTACGTATGATACAAAACGTGAACATGATAACCTGATCCGTACCATTGCCGGAAGCCTTTTACCGGATGGTTACCTGATCCTGGAATATATCAATACACCCTACCTGGAACAACATCCTCTTGCCGACGAAGTACAGGAGATCGACAGCACTGTTTATGACATCAGGCAGGGACAGGATAAAACCCATTTCCACTCAACCATCACAGTCACGGATCCATCACTTCCTTCACCGGAAGAATATGTGCACAGGAAAGAAAAATTTACAATTGCTGAACTTACTGGAATGCTTGGCCTGCGCGGGTTACAGGTACTTGAATCCTTCGGTAACGACGAGCTGGACAAATATGATCCGTTACGCTCCCATAAACTGGTTTTACTCGCCAGGAAAACAAAATTGGAAAAAGGGGATGCAGAGAAAAGGATTTACAGCGATGGCCGTACCACGGATCCACTGACCTGAAGACCTTTCATTATTCAAAATACTGTTACCCTCGCGGGGTTATTAATAGCGTGAACAGACCCGCTCTGCATTACAGCGCTCCTTCCGGCTGACACTTGTTTCAGTACGTGGATCAGTCATGCTGGTTATTCATCAGCATATAACGGGCGGTCTCAAAAGTGGATCAGTCATGTTGGTTATTCATCAGCATATAACGGGCGGTTTCAAAATAAGCCGAGGTAAGTTCGGAAAGGCGTTGCTGGATCGAATCGCGTTGTGCCTTTGTATAGGAGATCTGGCTATAACGTACAGGCACCATCTGTTCATCCGGGAAATTCAGGTTTTTGATGAAATAAAAATCATCAGTCACCAGTCCGATCTTCCCCGCTGTATTTGTAATAAATGCCAGATTGTGTTTTTTGGCCGGGTCGAGAAGGTCGCGGCCAATCGTGGTGTTAACATATGGTTGCTGGATCATTCCCGCAATGGTGGGTAACACATCCACCTGCGAAACCACTTCCGTTCTTTTTTGTGGCTTCAACAAATATGGCGCATAAAAAAGCAGGGGCACATGTTCATCCGTCAGCCGCTGGTCGGTCCAGGCCGAAGGGTACAATGCATCCGCATTACCGGCTACTCCATGATCACCAACGAATACAAAAATGGTGTTGTGGAAATATGGCTGCTTTGATGCAGCCTCCAGGAAAGTCCGGAAACAAAAATCGGAATAACGGAAACTATTGTATTCATCCAGTGATCCAAAACCATACTTACGCAGTTCTTCGTCTGATACAATTTTCCTCCGGAAGACAGCAGTATCCTGGTCCGGTATCATATATGGACGGTGATTGTCTGAAGTCTGGATAACAGCAAAAAATGGTTTGACCTGTTTACTGAAAACCTCATTGGCCTCCAGGAAAAGATCCTTGTCGCTGATTCCCCAGACATTGATCCGGGGCGACCGGAAACTTCCTTCGGTACGCATTTGCAGTCCGTTGATATTTTTCAACAAACCCTGAAAATTGTTGAACTCCGGCGACCCTCCCAGAAAATAATACTTGTCGTACCCTTCAAAATTATCAATGATGGTATGCTGGGTCATTGCTCCCGGATTCCGGGTGGAGAATTTGAAAAGCTGTGCATCCGGGATTCCCGTAATGATAGCAAAGAGTCCGCGTGCAGTTGAAAAATGCGGCGAAAAACATCTTTCGAAAAAAATCCCGTTCCTTGAAATGGAATCGAAGTACGGTGTTGTTCCAAGCGGATTGCCACTCATACTGCTTTTGTACATGCTGAACGATTCGCACATCACCAGTACCACATTGGGCCGGCTTTCCAGCGCATTACTACCCGGTACCACCTGCCGGCGGTAAGTGAAATCAGACGAACCCGGCAACTGCAGCACTTCAGCCATCAGCGGAAAGGCAAGCCGCGCCTTCTGTTCATGGTACTCGGGCGCCCGTAATTTCAGTGTGGTAAAAAAATTCTGCAGCGGATTAAGTGCCAGGTACGATTTGAAATTATCCCGGAAACGGAAACTTTGTTTCCAGGTGAGGGGTGTAAAGGCAAGCTGTCCATAAATAAAAATGGCAAACAGGATAGCGGTCACCACAAAGTATTTACGGCTGTAAGGGATTCTGAGTCCGTCGGTCTGGGTGATCACCCGCCAGTGACTCTTATGGTACATCCACCGGAAAAGGACAACAGCTATCACCAGGCCGAGTAACATCCAGAACAAGGGATAGGTCTGCCACATCATCCGGATAGAAATACCCGGATCCTCCACAAAATTCATCGCACCTGCATCCAGCCGGGTACGGTTATAGGAAAAACTGCCGAAGTCGGCCGCGAAAAAAAAGAACACCACAAAGGTGATCAATGCCAGGTACCAGGTCCACCATTTTTTATTTTTCGCCGCATAAAAAGGAGAAAAGCGGGGGATCATACTCACCAGCACTATGGGAGCCAGTATGATGGAAATCCATCGCAGGTCGTACTGTACGCCCATCAGGAATGATGGCAGCAGGTCGATGAATCGCAGGTTGGGCGGACTGAACGCGAAATAGGTAGCCAGCCGGAACAAGGTAAAGATCAGGAAAAAGATCCCGAAGAGATTGACCACCCACTGGATGGTTTTAGGAGTTTTATACCTGATAAGCATTGGGACTGGCCATTTAATGGGACAACAAAGCAAACCAAATTAAACGGGATCATCAACTTTAAGTGAATCAGATGTTGTTAATTTGTTGCATGGTTTACCTGCTCAGATCATCCTTAACTGAATTGCTGGAAAAAGCAGACCGGTGGATGTTCATCCGGATCAATACCGACCTGGCCAATCCCTTCCTGGATTCCGTAATGCCTTTTGTACGTAATCCACCCAACTGGGCACCCCTTTATCTTTTCCTGATCATGTTTGCCCTGCTGAATTTTAAAACGAAGGGATTATGGTGGACGTTATTCCTGCTGGTTACAGTGGCCCTGTGTGATATGACCGGCAATAACATTTTCAAAAAAGGATTTGAACGGTTACGTCCCTGCAACCAACCCGATTTCGCCATGCAGGTGCGCTTGCTGGCCGATCATTGTTCAACCGGATTCAGTTTCATTTCCAACCATGCAGCGAATCACTTCGGGATCGCCATGTTTTTTTACCTGACAACCCGGAGACTGATCGGCCGATGGTCATTACTCGGGTTTGCCTGGGCCGCACTCATCTCGCTTGCACAGGTATATATCGGTATACACTATCCTTTTGACATCATTGGCGGAGCCTTGCTGGGCCTGCTTTTCGGCTACCTCACGGGGACATTCTTCAATAACCGATTCGGAATCGTTATCTTCGATTCAGAACCAACGTTGTCTTCTTAAATGGAAATACTCATATTGGCAGGATTAATCCTGTTGAACGGCCTTTTTTCGATGGCGGAAATTGCCCTCGTGTCTGCGAGAAAATCAAGACTGGAGGCCCAGGCGAACAGAGGAGATAAAGTTGCCCGGGAAGCACTTATCCTGGCAAATAAACCCGAAACATTCCTTTCCACTGTACAGATGGGGATCACCGTGATCGGGATCCTGACCGGTATTTATTCCGGCGAAAAAATCACCGATGATTTTGCGGCCTTCCTTAAACAATGGCCGGTTTTTGAAAAATACAGCTACGGGATCGCCACTGCCATCGTGGTTATTATTGTTACCTATTTCTCTATAATTTTTGGTGAACTGGTACCCAAACGTATCGGACTTTCCAAACCGGAAGTGATCGCCAAGGCGGTTGCCCGGCCAATGAAGATCCTGAGCCTGATCACACATCCCTTTATATGGCTGCTCAGCAGGTCCAGTAACCTGATCGTTACACTGTTCCAGCTTAAACCAAACGATACACAGGTAACGGAGGAAGAAATAAAAGCAATCATCAGTGAAGGAACCGAACAGGGAACCCTTGAAGAAACCGAACAGGAAATCATTGAACGGGTGTTTCACCTGAGCGACCGTAATATTACTTCGCTGATGACCCACCGCAGTGATATCGTCTGGTTCAGTTTACTGGATACCGAACAAACGATCAAGGAAAAGATCATCAACGAACCACATAGTATCTATCCCATCTGTGATCATGATATTGATAATATTAAGGGTGTGGTATCCATCAAGGACCTGTATGTAAGTCCGGACAATACCCAGTTCAAAGACCTGATGCGCCCCGCATTGTTTGTGCCGGAAAACAATACGGCCTTCCAGGTAATGGAACGTTTCAAGGAATCACAGCTCCACTCCTGTTTTATCGTTGATGAGTATGGAAGCATCCTGGGTATGATCACACTGAATGATATCCTGGAGGCGATCATCGGTGAAATGCCGCAGCCGGATGTAAACGACTATGAAATCATTGAACGGGAAGACGGATCATTCCTGGTAGATGCACAGATTCCCTTTTACGATTTCCTTACCCACTTTGAAAAAACAGAATGGATGAATGAAGGCGAACAGGAGTTTGATACACTCGCCGGTTTCATCCTGCACCGGCTGGAACGTATTCCCCGTGCCGGTGACAAACTTGAATGGCAGGGATTTGATATCGAGATTATCGATATGGACGGACACCGGATCGACAAAATCCTGGTAAAAATCAGCAAGAAACTCCGTGATGAAATGGATTAGCTGGTTTAACCAGACCGCCTGCCTGCTTAAAAAACCAATGACAATGATTTTTCGGGGAAGCTCATTTTATGACTCTTTCGTTCGCCGTTGACTTTTACGTGCACGATATTCATCTGGTCATCAAACAGGTTATAGAGAATGGTATTGACCAGGTCCACCTGGGTTACAACACTGATTCCATCTACCTGCAGGTAAACAAATACCCCCTCGTTCTCTTTTTCCCACCCCACATAACTGATCGTTACATTGCGGTTATTTACTTTCAGGCTCAGATGGTTCAGGATGTATTTTTTGGTGAGACTATCCATCATCACCTTCATAGATTCCCTGGAAAAATCTGCCTTACTTCCCGTTTCTTTCATTATCGCCGCTTCAAAATCGTCGGTAAAAACATGACAGCTGATCTCAAGCGTCTTGTCCGCCAGGTTCTGGTTGATTTCAGTAGTAGATACATGAAAAGGGTGAGCGGTCAGACTGCTGCTTACCGTTAAACTTAAAAAAAAAGGCATCAGTGCCAGTAAAGGCCATTTATTTAGAAATCTTGTCATTAAACTTTATATTGCATTTACAAAAGTCTGCTTTTTTGACTCTTTCCCGGTAGTATCGGGATATTTTTTTACATTTCATTAAAAGACGGCCGGAAGGTTGATGCGGATGCAGGAGTTTTTATTTTATTTCAAACTTGGCTGGGAACATATTATTAGTACGGAAGCATTGGATCACCAGTTGTTTATCGCTGCCCTTTGTGCAATTTATACGTTGCGCGACTGGAAACAGGTCCTGATCCTGGTAACAGCCTTTACTATCGGTCATTCCCTCACCCTTGCCCTGAGTGTTAAAAACCTGGTATATATTCCATCCAACTGGGTAGAATTCCTGATCCCCTGTACCATTGTAGTCACCGCCATCACCAATCTTTTCCAGAAAAAATTTACAGCACGCTCCGTCCGGGTTAATTATTTCCTGGCCTTGTTTTTTGGCCTGATCCACGGCATGGGCTTCGCCAATGCCATCCGTATCATGCTGGCCAGCGATGAGAGTTTCGGGTTAGGGCTGTTTGGATTTAACGTGGGACTGGAAGCCGGCCAGATCCTGGTAGTGGCCTGCCTGCTGCTGATTGGTAAACTGTTTCTGGATGGTTTCAGGGTCAATAGACGGGAATGGGTGCTGTTTGTATCAGCCGGTGTTTTTTCGTTGTCGTTAATGATGGTATTAGAACGACTGCCATAACAAGTTTTTTTAAATTATTTCGTCCAATAGTAATCACCCTTCGTAAATTAAACTCATACATGAGACAATCGATCCTTCTGGCCGGCGGCCTCCTACTGACGCTGGCAGTATCCGCACAAAACCCACAGAACAATCCAGGCAGCAATCACGGCAACAAATTTGAACAACTGGGCACCACACTGCCTACTCCCAATGAGTACCGCACAGCCAGTGGAGCTCCCGGACAGAAATACTGGCAACAACGGGCCGACTACGACATCAAATGCGAGCTGGATGAAAAGAATTACAAACTGACGGGATCGGAAACCGTAACGTATTTTAACAATTCTCCCGATGTACTCAGCTATATGTGGCTGCAGCTGGATGAAAACGAACACAGCAATATCAAGGAAGCCAATTACCAGGACAACAGTTATATGCCGGAGGTTACCACCGACAGGGCACTTGCCCGCGCGGAAACTGTCAAAGGCGACAATGGATATGGTTTTAATATCGTAAAACTGACCGACGCATTGGGCAAGCCCCTTACCTATACCATCAACAAAACAATGATGAGGGTTGAATTACCCGCTCCCCTGAAACCGGGACAGCGTTTTGTATTCAAACTTGACTGGAATTATAAAATCTCTGACCGGATGTCCTTTGGCGGACGTGGTGGTTACGAACTTTTCGCCGGCGACGGTAATGCATTATTTACTATGGCACAATGGTATCCCCGGCTCTGCGTATACAGCGATTTCCAGGGCTGGCAGAACCATCAGTTCACCGGCCGTGGTGAATTTGCACTGACCTTCGGAAATTTTAAAGTGCAGATGACCGTTCCGGCTGACCATATCATTGGTTCTACCGGTGAATGCCTGAACTATGCACAGGTACTTAGTCCCGCACAACTGGCACGCTGGAAAGAAGCACAGACTGTAAAAGAACCTATTGAGGTAGTAACTCTGGAAGAAGCCAAAGCAGCCGAGAAACAAAAAAGCACCGCCAAAAAAACCTGGATTTACAAAGCAGATAATGTGCGCGATTTCGCATGGACCTCTTCCCGCAAATTCATTTGGGATGCCATGCCACAGATGGTTGCCGGTAAAAAGGTGATGGCAATGAGTTTTTATGGAAAGGAAGCCTATGGCCTTTACAGGAAATTCTCAACCAGGGCTGTTGCACATACTATCAAGACCTACTCCGACTTCACCATCCCCTACCCTTATCCTGTTGCCCAATCTGTTGAAGCAGCTAATGGTATGGAATATCCGATGATCTGTTTCAACTATGGCCGCACAGATAAAGATGGTACTTACAGCGAAAGCACCAAAAACGGAATGCTGGGTGTTGTAATCCACGAGGTTGGTCATAACTTTTTCCCCATGATCATCAACAGTGATGAAAGACAATGGAGCTGGATGGATGAGGGCCTGAATACATTTGTGGAATACCTCACAGAAGAACTCTGGGATAACAAGTTCCCCAGCAAACGTGGTCCCGCCTTTTCCATTACTGGTTATATGAAGCTGCCAAAAAGTGAACTGGAACCGATAATGACCAACTCGGAAAATATTGTACAGTTTGGGCCCAACGCTTATGCTAAACCCGCAACCGGTCTTAATATCCTCCGGGAAACAATTATCGGTCGTGAACTTTTTGACTATGCATTCAAGGAATATGCAAAACGCTGGGCATTCAAACACCCGACACCTGCCGATCTGTTCCGTACCCTGGAAGATGCAACCGGTGAAGACCTTGACTGGTTCTGGAGAGGATGGTTCTACAGTACAGACGCATGTGATATTTCACTGGATTCTGTAAAATATGCAAAAGCCGATCTCAATGCGGAACTTCCTGCAGCCCGTTCTACAGAAATGAAACTGTCAAGACCGCTGCTCAATACATTTGAAGATATTTCCAAGATCCGGAACCGTGACGATAAGAATATCCACTTCCTCACCGATCGCGATACTGCCACGCGTGACTTCTACTGGAGGTACGACCGCGGTCTCGAAAAATATGACTCTTCAACCTACACGGCTTCTATACCACAGGGCATCGAGAAACTGGACGAAACAACAAGGGCAACCTTCGCATCGAAGAATTATTATGAACTAAGTTTCGGTAATAAAGGTGGACTGGTTATGCCCATCATTATCGAATGGACATACAAGGATGGTTCAAAAGAAGTGGATCGTATCCCTGCACAGATCTGGAGATTGAACGAAAACAAGGTGACCAAACTTTTTATCAAGGATAAAGAAGTTGCCTCCATCAAACTGGATCCAATGAGGGAAACAGCGGATATCGATGAGAGTAATAATACCTGGGGTACTATCCCTGAGCCAACCCGCTTCAAAGCTTTTAAACAAAAACAGGACGCAGCAAGAGGCCAGAGCAGTGGCCGCAACCCAATGCAGAATGCAAATGATAAAAAAGGATTCTAACTATTGGCCGGTACGCTGGCTGACATGTTTATTTGTTCTTAACTGCATCTCCTGCCTCGCGCAGGAGATGCCGGTTAGGGACCTTTCATCCCATACTTCAACGGTCGACACCATCACCATCCGGAGTAAAGTAATGGGGAAGGATCTTCGCTGCGTGGTTATCCGTCCTCAAACGGACGATAGTCTGCCGGTGCTTTACCTGCTGCATGGATACAGCGGCAATTATTCCAACTGGATTAATAAAGTACCCGAACTTAAATCCTGGGCTTCCGGTTACAGGATGATGATTGTTTGTCCCGACGGCGGATACAGCAGCTGGTATTTCGACAGTCCGGTCGACAGTACCTCTAAATACGAAACCTATATTGGATCAGAGATCCCGGAATACATAGATGCGCACTACGCAACCATCCGTTCACGTGGGTCACGGGCAATTACCGGACTGAGTATGGGAGGTCATGGTGCATTATTCCTAGCCTTTCGCCATGCAGTTATATTTGGAGGCGCGGGAAGTATGAGCGGAGGACTTGATCTCACTACACTGAAAAGTAAATATGAGATCGTTAAACGCCTGGGTGATACCACGAGGCTTGAAAAAAATTATGCAGATTATTCAGTATTGAATGTTATTGATAAAAAACCATCGGCACCTCTGGCTATTACATTTGATTGTGGAATATCCGATGCTTTTTATCCAATGAACCTGGCCGTTCACCATAAGATGCTGAGACTTGGAATCAGTCATGACTATACCGAACGCCCTGGCGGGCACGACTGGAAATACTGGAAAAATTCATTGAAGTACCAGCTGGTATTTTTCAGCGATTATTTCGCTGCAGACAACAAGTAATACTAGTTACCGGTGCTTCCACTCCGCACCTTGATTTTTTTCTTACCACTATTCTTTTTTTCGTAATCAAGGATGGCCTGTGGTTTCTTTTTGGCAGGATCATCTTTTTTGGTGATATCAATCGGTTTTAATTCATCATCGACTTCCGCTGTCACTTCATCATCTGTCCTGATCTTACCCATAAAATAATTTTCAACCCTTTCTACCCCACCCCATTCCGGATCATAATAAATCCACTGGCCATGTTTTACAGTTTGTCCCTCCAGTTTAACAATTACCCTGTCTACCACTTTTGAAGGATCTTTTATATCCACCACATCAACGGTATCCATGGTCTTGGATGGATCTACTGCCCTCCAGCTTTCTGAACGGATCAGTGCACCGGTCCGGTTGAAATATTTTGCTCGGCCATCCAATGCGCCCCAGCGGAAATTTTCTTCAGCAATTTTATCACCGGTTAATGCAAATCGTTTCCAGAGGCCATCCTTTTTATCATCAATATAATAACCCTGTTCATCATAACCCTGTTCGCCGCGGAGCTCGGCTACCTGGTTCACCCAGGGACCCTGTTTCAGGTCTTTCTGGTCCACCCGGTTAAGGGTATCACCTCTTGGGCTGATGATAAAACTTTTCCATTGGGCGGAGGATACTACGCTGATCAGTATCAAGCCTGCTGAAATGAATAATTTATTGCAATATTTTATCATGACCTTATAACGTTTAAAATCCTGTTTTATGCTGGCTGCCATGGGGAGCCGGGTAACATTTAGCCTTATCCGCTTCAGTTTTACCGAAAACATCCTGTCCCCTTTCAGAAATTAACATTCCCGCTCCCGCCAGCTCCGTTGCTTTACTTATTTTGCAGCATGATCAAAAACCTGACCATTTGTGCCGCACTGCTCCTGACCATTATCTCCTGCCGCCCTATCAAGGACCCTGTATTCAATGGTATCGATAATGTTCGGGTGAACAACGTGGGTATTGGCCAGTCGTCCATTACACTTGGTATGAATTACACCAACCCGAATGGTTATAAAGCAAAACTGAAATCAGCCGAGGGTGATGCCTGGATGGACAGTACTTACCTGGGTCATTTTGTTCTCGATTCAACGGTGGTTATCCCGGCCAACAGCGATTTCAACGTACCGGTTAATCTTACCGTTGATATGAAAAAAATCCTTCAGCATTCGTTCAGCGCCCTTTTAAATAAACAGGTGCTAATCCGGATTACAGGCACCGGTCGCGCAGGCCGCAACGGGATTTACCGGAATTTCAAATTGAATTACCAGGGCAAACAGGATCTTTCAAAAGTCTTCAGTAATCTTTAATTAAGGTTGTGGGTTTCGTATTCCGGAACCGGGTCGACACAAGATTGACCGGTATCGGATAATAATATAGAAGCCTGTCAATGATTAGTCATGTCAGGATGGTTGTGCAGAAACCTGTCAATGATTAGTCATGTCAGGATGGTTGTGCAGAAGCCTGTCAATGATTAGTCATGTCAGGATGGTTGTGCAGAAGCCCGTCAATGATTAGTCATGTCAAGATGGTTGTACAGAAGCCTGTCAATGATTAATCATGTCACGAGGTTGTACAGAAGCCTGTCAAGAGATTAATCCTTCAGGATGATTACTCCGAAACCTGTGCAACAGGTGTTTCTTTTGGTTTGGGATGTCCTCCGCCGTCTTCGGCTTTTTTGCAGGTCTTGGGAAGTCGTTTATACGCCCCTTCTTCAGCTGGAATATCATCAGCATCATATCCTGCATTGGCAATGGCCGTTTTGATCTCTTCGATATTGATCCGGTCGGTCCAGTATTTTATTGTCAGTTCACCTTTGCGGAAATTAACAACTGTCGATTGTATGCCATCGTACCTGTCGAGATAGGTTGTCAGTCTTTTTTTACAATCCTCGCAAAGAACATTGGGCGTTTTGATCTTTGCCGTTTCCAAAGCTTTCAATGGCTTGTTCTGGCCAAAAACACCAAGGGAGAATAAGGTAACAAGTGCGGTAAGTAAAACAGTTCGTTTCATTTGGGTTGATTTGAACAGTAATGTACTAAACTCCGCTCCAATTAGCAGGATCATCCCTCCATTTTAACAAAACCTCCATATCCTCCGGGTTAACCGTGCCTTTTTCAGCGGCGAGGGCTATCAGGGTAGGATAATCGGTCAGGGAAAAATAATCGAGTCCATAATCAGATATCGCTTTTGCGGCCAGTGGGAAGCCATAGTTGAAAATGGACACCATGCCCAGCACTTCCAGTCCGAGATTGCGGAGCACATCCACCACCTGGAGGCTACTCTTCCCGGTGGACACCAGGTCTTCAATAACCACTACCTTTTGCCCTGGCTCATAATGACCCTCCACCTGGTTACCCAGGCCATGTTCTTTCGGTTTGGGGCGAACATAGATATACGGTAGTTTCAGCTGGTCGGCGGTCATCGCTCCCCAGGCAATCCCGGCTGTGGCCACACCGGCCAGGAGGTCGGCCGCGGGAAACTTTTCAAACACAACATTACAAAGTTCGGACTTGATATAATCCCTGATAAATGGGAATGACAGCACGCGCCTGTTATCACAATAGATCGGACTTTTCCATCCGCTGGCCCAGGTAAACGGCTGGTATAAATCCAATTTAACCGCATTCACCTGCAGCAATTTATCTGCGATCATTTTTGCGTCTGTCATACTGCGAAGATAAGATTTATGAGAGCCTAAATCCATAACTTTATCCCATGCATATCAAGATTTTTTTCGGCGACAAGCCCCTGTTTCTCTGTGATTCGGTTGATGAGGAAATAGAACCATTTGTACATCACGACGATGCTGTGTTGATTGACCAGCTGGACGCACATACCGTGAGATCCATGATCCACGAAATGCAACAGGATAAAATCCATGCGGGTGTTTTTGTTCATACCGATCTGGCTGAACTAAAAAAAGCATTCTTTAAAAAGTTCATTGTGATTCCGGCAGGCGGCGGACTGGTCCGTAATCCTGACAATGAGTACCTGCTCATTCACCGGCGTGGTAAATGGGATTTGCCCAAGGGAAAACTGGATGCCGGAGAAACAATTGAACAATGCGCCGTCCGCGAAGTGGAGGAAGAAACAGGGATCAGCCGTATCAAACTTGGCGACCCGTTGCTGGTCACCTATCATACCTATCAGCAAGGAACACACATGATGTTAAAAGAATCACACTGGTTCCATATGTCAATCAGTGAACGGCAGGACCTGGTCCCCCAAACAGAGGAAGATATCACCGAAGCCAGATGGGTACCGGGTGAAGGCATAAGTCAATACCTCGCCACCGCATTTCCGGCAATCGCCGATGTACTGAGGCTTGGGGTAAAATAAGGTTCGTGTTGCCTGGTTGTATGGTATTGTGGCCTGAGAGAAAAGGAGATCGTGTTGCCTGGTTGCGCGGTTTTGGCGCGGAAGAGAATTGATGTTCGTGTTGCCCGGTTGCGTGGTGTTGGCGCGGGAGAGAATTGATGTTCATGTTGCCCGGTTGCATGGTATTGAGTCCCGGGCAGATATTTACAAACTTGGTTGCCTGAATGTATCTTTTCTTGGTATCACTGCAACAGTAAGCCGGCTTACACAAAGAAGTTTATCCAGTTCGTTATATATCCGGATATCCCAAACATGGGTATTGGCCCCAAGATGGAGGGGCATGGCAATACCGGTAACGAAACCATCGCGGGCACTGCGTACATGGTTTGCGTTTATTTCCAGTCCCACACAGGCGAAGCGGTCATGATCCACCACCATGGCGGAGGCAACGCTGCCAATGGTTTCTGCAAGTGTACAGGAAGCGCCACCGTGAAGGAGGCCATATGGCTGTCGGGTACGGTTATCTACCGGCATTTTTGCTTTCAGGAAATCGTCGCCGATCTCTGTCCATTCGATCCCCAGCAACTCACCCATGGTGTTTTTTCCCAGCGGGGTAATATCGTTCAGGGAAAGATCTTTTTTATACCAGATAACAGCCATAGTACATTATTTTTTTTCAAGAGTTTGATATACCTCCTGCGGCAGGAACGGCGCCGCATTACCCCCGTTACGGATAATATCCCTAACGATAGTGGAAGCTACGGAAGTATATTTAGGTTCACCCGTTAAAAAAATTGTCTCGATACTTTTATCAAGTGTACGGTTGGCATCGGCGATCGTTTTTTCGTATTCGAAATCACTCACATACCGGATTCCACGTAATATAAAACGCGCCTTGATCGATTTACAATAGTTGATAGTCAGTCCTTCATAAATGGCTCCTTCCACCTTTACCTCATCCTTATAAATCTCTGCGATCCACTGCAAACGCTGTTCTGCAGAGAACATGGGAGCCTTGGCAGAATTGAGTCCGATGCCAACCACAATCTTGTCGAACAGGGGCAGCGCACGGTCAATGATATCAACATGGCCAAGGGTAACCGGATCAAATGTTCCTGGAAAAAGGCAGATACGACTCATAAGAGTTAGATTATCTTTTGCCAACCCGAACGGTTAGTTGTTCCGGTTTGCGAGTAAATATAAAACGGCCATCCTTACAGCCACGCCATTTTCGACCTGCTGCAGGATGATTGACTGTTTACTGTCTGCCACATCGCTGTCGAGTTCCACTCCCCTGTTGATCGGTCCGGGGTGCATAATCACGATTTCCTTGTTTAATCCGTCAAGCATCCGGCGGCTGATCCCGTATGCGAGATTATATTCACGCAGCGAAGAGAACAGCACCTGGTTCTGCCGTTCAAGCTGGATCCGCAGCACATTGGCCACATCGCACCACTGAAGTGTTTCATTGAGGTTATAACTCACGTTCACCCCAAATGCCTCGTGGATATGACGGGGAATCAGGGTGGGCGGACCGCAAACCGTAACCTCTGCTCCCATTTTCTTTAACAGGTAAATATTGCTCTGTGCCACACGGCTATGCATGATATCCCCGATGATCGCCACCTTTTTTCCTTCCAGTGCACCCAGTTTTTCCCTGATGGAAAACGCATCCAGCAAGCCCTGCGTGGGATGTTCGTTGATTCCATCGCCTGCATTGATGATGGCCGCGGGTATATGTTGCGCAAGGAAATGCGGAGCACCGCTTGCACTATGCCGCATCACCACCATATCCACTTTCATGGAGAGGATATTATTCACCGTATCCAGCAATGTTTCCCCTTTTGAAACTGAGGAGGCAGATGCAGAGAAATTCACCGTGTCGGCCGAAAGGCGTTTCTCGGCAAGCTCAAACGAAATACGGGTGCGGGTAGAGTTTTCGAAAAAAAGATTTACTACGACAATGTCACGAAGTGAAGGAACTTTTTTAACAGGACGCTGTAAAACTTCCTTGAATTGTTCTGTAGTTTTCAGGATCAGATTGATATCATCTGCCGTGAGGTCTTTAATGCCGAGTAGATGTCGAGTGGATAGTTGCATTAAAGGGCGAAGTTAATAGGTTTAGCACATTTGATGGAAAAAAATTTCACACAGGACCCGGTCTCTCTGCAAGGCCTGGCTCGCAAACACGCGCAGGGTCTACTCTTCAAGTAGTGCCACTTCATCCTTTCCATCTTTATCATTCCAGAAAACCCTGACTTTCTGTGACACGATAGAGTCGATTGAACGGCCAACATAATTTGGCTGGATGGGGAATTCGCGGCTGAACCGCCGGTCGATCAATACACAAAGTTCCACCTTGCCCGGACGGCCAAAGGCCAACAGTGCATCGAGTGCCGCCCTGATGGTACGTCCTTTATATAACACATCATCAATAAGTACTACCCGCTTCCCTTCCACCGAAAACGTGATATCTGTCTGGTTGGCAATATGTAATTCCTTGCGCACATCGTCCCGGTAAAAGGTGATGTCCAGTTTTCCGTACGTGACCGGCGTATCCGGGAACTCCTGCCGCATGGTAGCCACAATACGGTCCGAAAGAAAAACACCCCTTGGCTGCAAACCAATGATTACTGTATTGGAACTTTCCGTGTCGTTCTCGAGGATCTGGTGGGCAAGCCTCTTGATAGTAATTGACATTTGCTGTCCGCTGAGAATTGATTTCAAACCCGGTTATTTTTTCAAATGTAATTATAAAAAAGTCAAAAAAACCGCGGGACCTGATCCCGCGGTTTACTGTTATTTTTCCCCGGAAAAACGGCTCCTCCGTTTATCCGGTTGGGTAATCGCTCATTCTTTGTTATCCCTGAAACAACGGCTCCCCGTTTATCAAAAAGGAATAAACTCAGCTTTTATTTTTCCAGCAGGAAAGGGTATCCGTATTCTACCGGCGGGTTGAATGTTTCCTTGATTGTACGGGCGCTGAGCCAGCGATACAGATTGAGGATACTGCCTGCCTTATCATTTGTACCACTGCCACGGGCACCACCAAATGGCTGTTGCCCCACCACCGCGCCGGTTGGTTTGTCATTGATATAAAAATTACCGGCTGCATTCCGCAGTTTCCTGGTGGCTGTTTCAATAGCAGCGCGGTCCCTGGAAATGATCGATCCGGTCAATGCATAGGGTGAAGTATTATCAACTGTCTGCAGGATCTGGTCAAATTCATTTTCCGGATATACATACACGGTAAGCACCGGTCCGAAGATCTCCTCACACATGGTTACATAATTTGGGTCGCTGGTTTCGATAACAGTCGGACTGATAAAAAATCCTTCTGTCTTATCATAGGTACCACCGGCCCAGATCTCCTGTCCCGCATCAGTTTTTGCACGATCGATATAACCTGCTATCTTGTCGAAACTCCGTTCGTCAATCACCGCATTTATAAAATTGGTAAAATCTTCTACCGTACCCATGCGGAAATTTTTAATGCCTTCCTGCATCAGCGACTTTACTTCAGCAGCTATATTGGAAGGAATATATGCACGTGATGCAGCAGAACATTTCTGACCCTGGAATTCAAACGCACCACGTAACAAGGCCGTAGCCACCACGGCCGGATCAGCAGATCGATGTGCTACTACGAAATCCTTACCGCCTGTCTCCCCCACAATTCGTGGATAGGTGCGGTACTTGCTCATATTTTTTCCGATTGTATCCCACATGGTATTGAATACACCCGTTGAACCAGTGAAATGAACACCGGCAAAATCGCGGTGTGCAAAACAGGATTTTCCAAGTGTCGGACCATCAACATACACCAGGTTGATAACGCCATCGGGAAGACCTGCTTCCTTCATAATCCGCATAAACATCTGCGCGCTGTAGACCTGGGTATTGGCAGGCTTCCAGACCACAACATTACCACACATGGCTGCACTGGCAGGAAGGTTTCCTCCGATAGCAGTGAAGTTGAATGGTGTTACTGCAAGCACAAATCCTTCAAGCGGACGGTATTCCATTCGGTTGTGCATACCGGCACCACTGATTGGTTGTTGTTTATAAATCTCGCTGAGGAAGTGTACATTGAAACGGAGGAAGTCGATGAGTTCGCAGGCAGCATCAATCTCCGCCTGGTAAGCATTCTTGCTCTGGCCCAGCATCGTTGTGCCATTCATATAGGGGCGATACTTTGTGGCTATCAGGTCGGCAGCTTTCAGGAAAATCGCGGCACGTGATTCCCAGTTCATATCGGCCCAGGATTCGCGCGCAGCAAGGGCTGCAGCGATTGCTTTTTCTACATGCGACTCATTCCCTTCATGGAAATGACCGAGTGTAAATGCACGTTCGTGCGGAGGATGTATCGCTATTTTTTTACCGGTACGGAATTCTTCCCCACCAATATACATAGGTATATCAAGCTGGGTACTTTTTAATTCAGCCAGTACTTCTTTCAATCGCTTTTTTTCTGCGCTGCCCGGGGCATAATTCAATACCGGTTCGTTAACCGGCATAGGGTAATAAAATGTTCCTAAACTCATCTCGGTATGTTTAAAATTGTGCTGTTTTATTTATGGTAAGGATCACTTGCTGCTGTTTTCTTTTTCACTCATCAGGTAGGCCTTGATGAATCCATCCAGTTCCCCATCCATTACGGGTTGTATATTACCCACTTCATAATCGGTACGGTGATCCTTGATCATTTTATATGGATGGAAAACATAAGAACGGATCTGGCTGCCCCACTCGATCTTTTTCTTGGAGCTGTTAACCGCATCCTTAAGTTCATTCCGCCTGCGAAGTTCCTCTTCATACAACCGGCTCTTCAGCATGGTCATCGCCTTTTCGCGGTTTCCCAGCTGCGAACGTTCTGTCTGGCATACCACCACGATGCCGGTTGGAATATGGGTAAGCTGAACCTTGGTTTCTACCTTATTTACATTCTGGCCACCCGCACCACCACTTCTTGATGTTTCCATCTTGACATCCGCATCGCGCACTTCAATATTAATGGTATCATCTACCAATGGATAAACAAAAACGGATACAAAGGAGGTATGCCTGCGGGCATTACTGTCGAACGGCGAAATGCGCACCAGGCGGTGCACACCGGATTCGGCCTTCAGGAAACCATAGGCAAATGAACCATCAAACTGGAGCGTGGCCGTTTTTATGCCGGCACCATCACCCCATACCCAATCGAGTTCGGTGACGGTCCAACCCTGCTTTTCTCCATACATCCGGTACATCCGGGCAAGCATTTCTGCCCAGTCCTGGCTTTCAGTACCACCCGCTCCCGAGTTGATCTGCAATACCGCGGGCAGCTCGTCCTCGGGTTCGTTCAGGGTGGCTTTAAATTCAGCATCATCAAGCATGACGATGGCTTTATTAAATGCCTCCTGCGTTTCCTCCTCGGTTGCATCACCCGATTTCCAGAAATCAAAAAGTACGGCAAAATCCTCCACGCTACCTTCAGTGGTCTCGTAGAGTTTCACCCAATACTCATTAACCTTCATGTTCTTGAGAATTTCGGTGGCCCTTTTGTTGTCGTCCCAGAAACCGGGACTTAACGAAAGCTGCTTGTCTTCTTCTATCTTATATCGTCGGTTATCGACGTCAAAGAAACCTCCTTATCCCGGCAATGCGGGACCGCATATCGACTAATTTTTCTGCTGTCATGCCGCAAAGATACTGAAGTGGAAGTTAATTTTTAACGCGGGGCTGCTCACTGGCGAACCGGTGCTCAAACCCGCTATGGGCGCTACTTTCACATTCTATCCTAAAACCGCGGACATTTTAACATTTCAAAACTGGTATTGAGCTTGTTCAGGAATCCGCTGTAGGTAGCTGCCAGTTCAAACCCGCCCATGCCATTACTTGTTGGTGAAAGTTTTGACATGTTGATATCATAGCTGACCGAAACCGAAAAGGGCTTATAGTCAAGTTTAACCGTAGGAATCAGTGCATCACCCCAACGCAGGAACAGTCCGCCATGAAGCATATAATCCGGATCGTCTGTCAGCGCACCAAACTTCAATCCATAAAATACACCACCGATAGCTTGAGAATACGGTCCCTGTCTGATGAAATCAGAATAAATGGTCACCGTTCCGGTTTCATTTACATCCATCTTCAGGTCGGCCGACACTACCAGCTTCGGATCGAGCGTTGCAGTAGATGCCTGGAAAAAAGAATTCTTTGGTTTATTAAGGTGATGGATGGCTGCTCCGATAACCAGGTTATTGGCGGCATTCTCTCCCAGTTCTGTATGGAAACTCAGACCCGCACTCCCATCCCAGTAACTGTACTGGCTTTCCATAAACCCTTCACCATCGATACCATTATCATACTGGTTGTTGGTGGTTAATTTGGAGCGGTCGAACCGGCGTTGTACCAATCCACCCATAAATGCGGCCGACAGGTAACTGTTCCTGTAACTGCTGATTGATTTATGATAGTTAATCGCCGGCATTACAATAGTGGTTGACAGATCGGCTGATCCCGACTTGTCGTAATAGGTCTGCAAAGCCCAGGTTACATAATCGTCCCCCTGCCCTGCCTTGGTCTTGTATTCAAAATTGAAGGAACCGGTCTTGTATGCATTTGTTATATTATTCCATTGCGAACGGTATACTACCTGTGCCCGCACATCCCCGTGCATAATTCCCGCCAGTGCCGGATTACGGTACAGGGGCGCTTCATGAAACTGGGAAAAATGCACATCCTGTCCCATTGCAGGAATCAGTGTTATAAGGAGAAGACTTACACTCAGCAAGCCATGGTAAAGGTTTTTCATCGTTATTTTTTTTCAATAGGAATTGGATAAACGGATCAACTTTTTGCCGGCCGGTAAATCCTCACGGCCATTCAACTATCTTAAAAGGGATACATCGCCCTTATACTGGATTATTTCATCGTTCTGGCATACCACATCGCAGGTATAAATAAATACATCGGGCGAAACCGGCCGGCCTTTAAATGTTCCATCCCAGCCATAGGCCGCATCATTTACATTAAAATTCTGCGCTTCAAATATTACCTGGCCCCAACGGTTGAAAATGCGGAACGACTTTACCAGGTAGATGCCTGTACCCCTTGGATAAAACCGTTCATTCATGCCGTTGCCATTTGGCGAAAAACTGTTTGGAATAAACAGGTTACCGTTATTACAGGTGACCAATACCCTCAGCTTGTCGTCCGCAATACAGCCGCCTTCATTGTTGACCCGTACGGAATATTCCATGGTCTTTCGTGGACTAACCACCGGATCGGGACAACTGGTACAACTGATCTGGAATGCAGGCGACCAGGCATAGCTGGTAACATCAGGAGAAGCAACGGCCTTTAACTGAACCGACCCACCCGCTGGCATGGTTACATCTTCGCCAAGCGTTACAGTGGGGATGGGATAAACAGTAATCCGCACATCTGTTTTATCAGTGAAACATCCGTCACTGTCGCGACCGGTTACCACGTAAGTGGTGGTGTTGGCCGGACTGGCAACAGGATTTGCAATGGTTGTACCGGATAATCCGGCCGACGGAGTCCAGGTGTACAGATCTGCACCAATCGCCAATAGCTTTGTTGAAGAACCAAGGCAAAGCGTATCGTCGGGCGATACATTAATTGTAAACGGCCGGCGAACCTTTACATAAACACTGTCGCGCGCCACACAACCAAATTGGTTTTTACCTTCCACCAGGTAGGTGATATTTTGTTCCGGTGCTGCCAGGGGGCCATCACAATCAGAACAACTAAGTCCCGTTGGATTCAGCCAGGTATAACCCATGGCTCCCGTAACCCTTAACTGCACAGGCGTACCAAGACAATATACCGCATCAGCACCGGCGTTGGTAACAGGCAAAGGATGTGCAACAAACAAATGGGTGGCCGTATCACGGCAGGTATTACTGTCAGTTACAATTGCAGTAACCTGGTAATCGGCAGCGACGATATAAACCTGTGGTGCCGGATTCTGCTGGTTGCTTGTATTACCATTGCCAAAACCCCAGTTCCATACCAGGCCCGAAGAAACTCCCCGCGTAATGTTGCCATTAAAAACAGCAGTTGCAGGAAGGCAATTTTCGGTATCACCCGTAATATTAATTAACGGACGGTTTGTTACCCTGATAGCTGATTCCTTTACCAGTGAATCTATACAACCGGATGAAGAAGTTGCTGTCAACACCACTTTATAAATGCCGGTAACTGAATAATAATGGGTAGGATGTTGCACTGTACTTGTGGATCCATCACCAAAATTCCAGGACCAGCTCCGGATGTAGTCATTGCTGACTGTATTGTTGGTGAACACAACGAAACCTTTATCACAAACATTTTTAATGTCCGATTCAAAATCAACCCTGATCCCCACCACATGAATGGTGTCACGTCCTTCAAGAGGTACATTACAACCTGCGGCGTCTGTCAGGATCATCCTTGGTATAAAATCACCCGAAGTGGTATAGGTATGCGTAACAATTGAATCGTTGGTTAATTGTGTAGATCCATCGGTGAAATCCCAGAGAAAGGAAGACCTGTTCTGTGTTGTTGCCGTAAAGGTTACCGTTAATGGGTTACATCCGATTTTTGGTGTATAGTCGAAGGTTCCGGTTGGACCCTTCACCACAATCCTTCTGGTAAACACATCTTCACATCCGCCAGGTCCGGCCACTGTATGTTTCGCAATATAGGTTCCCGGAAAAGTATACGTGTGGATCGGATCGGTAAGAACAGAGGTATTGCCATCACCGAAATCCCATCGTACTGAACGGAAGTTGGTTGCAGTATTGGTGAATATAACCTTTAACGGCGGGCAGGAACTGAATGAGTCAGAAATAGTGAACCCCGCAACCGGCAGGCTGATATTGATATAGTTTGACTTTACTAAAGAATCGGTACATCCGTATTTATCGGTTGTTACCAGGGTCACCGAATAAAAGCCCGTTGCCAGATATTGATGTACGGGGTTTATGTCGGTTGACACAGAGCCGTCACCCAGCTTCCAGGAATAGGTAAGTTCGGTACCCACTGATGTATTCATCAGGCTTACCGGTTTGTTGATACAGGTATTGGTATCGGGAGAATAAAAATTTGCTGTTGGTTTTGAAATGATCACCGGTTGTGTCTTTGTTATCGAACTGGAACATCCAAACGCATCAGTTACCGTCAGCGAAACAAGGTAACTGCCCGTTGCTGTATAGTTATGGAGGAACGGCCCGGAAACAGATGAGTCAGTAAGGCCATCACCATATACCCAACGGTATTTAATAATTGGATTGGTGCCATCAGTGACCGACTGGTCAATAAAACTGACAGGACCTGCACCCAGGCAGGAGCTGCTGGCCGCGTTACTGAATGCTGCCGCCGGACCATAAACCCTGATTGCAATTGATGCTGTGTCAATACAACCAAGCAGGTCGCGGGTAGTAAGTTTAGCGCGGTAGGAACCTGTTTTTGTAAACAGATGATCGGTTGTTCCAACGCTTGTTGAAGGAAGGGTGGAATCGTTGAATTCCCACAACCAGGACTGGATCTGTGCCGGATTCATTGAACCTGAATTAAAACGCACTACACCATCCTTACATATAACGGTTCGATTGGCGGTTATTACGGCATCTTCATTAACAACCAGGACGGTCCTGGTTTTAATATTTGTACAGGAGCCGTTGGTAACAACCAGCGTTACCACATACGTTCCCTTTGACGAATAATTATGAACGGGGTGCTGGGTGGTTGACGAACCGCCGTCGCCGAAAGTCCAATACCAGGTCTTCGCACCTATTGACTGGTCAAGAAAAGTTTTACGAAATGGTTGGGCACAATCATTCTGTGTAAGAAATGCAGCGATGGGTGGTTTAATATGTACAATATCTTTTAACCGGATAGTATCAGCGCAGGTATTACTCCATACAATAAGTGTTACTGAAAAATATCCGGTATCGGTATAGGTATAGGATGGATGTTGGGCGCTGGACACGCCGCCATCACCAAAATTCCAAAGCCATTGATCCACTTTACCTTTACTGCTATCGGTAAACTGCACCATCTGCGAAGCACAAACATCATTCGGACGAACCTCGAAAGCCGCATCAGGCTTCGATCCGGCCCTTACTGCTGCCGGTACATTGAGGGTCTTCCTGCAGCCGCCAACCGTAGTGACTGTAAGTGACACGGTATAAGTGCCTGCACTTGTATAAGTATATACCGGGTTTGCTGCGGTACTGGTGCTGCCGTCACCAAAGGTCCAGAGGTAAGAAGCAATTGCCTCATTGGCACTTACGATTGCCGATGGACGGATCGTAAGTGGTATACAACCCGTTTGTGGAAACCCGGTAAGTTGAATGGAAGGTTCTTCAATGGTGATGTATTGTTTCCTGGTTACCGTATCGGGGCAACCAAGGCTGTTGATCAGTATAAGCCTGACATCAAAAATGCCCGCCTGCGTGTATGTATGTGAGGGTTCTGCCTGGCTGGATGCAGAGCCATCGCCAAAATCCCATTCAGTGGTAAAGATGCCGGATGCAGTAGGTTTGAATTTAACGGTAAAGGGGACCTGGCAGGACACCACTGCTGAAGCAGTAAAGGAAGCCTGTGTCTTTTGATTAACCGTTATATTCCTGAATACTGTATCAAGGCATGCTCCAAAATTATTAATCAGCCGGATGCGATAAACACCTGGAGTAATGTATGACTTCACCGGTGATCCAAGCGTAGAGCTGGTGCCATCGCCAAAGTCCCAGGTCATATCAGCCGGAACAGGGGTACTGTTATTCACCAATGAAAAAACAGCCGACACGCAAATACTGTCGGGCGATGAGAAAGAAGAAGAAAGCTTACCAAAACTGATAAGATTGGTTTTAGTAATGGTATCGCGGCAACCCTGCGGACTGATCACGATCAATGATACGGTGTACGAACCTGCTACGGTATAGGTATGAACGGGATCTTTAACAGCAGAGACACCGCCATCACCAAAGTTCCATTCGTAACCAAGGCTGCCTGGTCCGGTTGAAGTATTGGTAAATTTAATCTGCGGACTTGCTTCACAGGTTACTGCTGTGGTATTGGTAAATGAAGCCGTGACCCCGCTTGTAACGGTGATATATTGTTTCCTGGTGAATACGGTAGCGCATCCATTGCTATTTGTAACTTTTAAGGAAACCGTAAAAGTTCCTGCACTTGTATAAATATGTGATGGATTCAAACCTGTTGATGTGGTACCATCACCAAAATCCCATGCAGTCTCCGTAATAGTTCCACTGCCCGCTGAACTCCTGTCGGTAAAATTTACTATGTAAGGAAAACAACCGGTACTGTCACTGGCTACAAAATCGACAACAGGTTTGGGGTATACAGTAATAAACTGCTGGCGGGTGACCGAGTCTGATCCGGAAGCATTCTTCACTACCAGTTTTACATTGTAAGTACCGGGATTAAAATAAGTTGCTGTCGGATTTTTCAGGGTTGAGATAGTTCCATTTCCAAGGTCCCATCTCCACGAAACAGGAACACCTGTTGATACATCAGTAAAATTGACCAGCAGCGGAGAACATCCTGTTGGGGAAGTGGAGGTAAAGTCTGCCTTGAGTTGTGCTGCAGCCGGAACATAAAAAAGGATCAATACAAAACCGGCGCATCGATAAAAAACACGCATTAAGGCATTAAACATTTTCAGAGGATTGGATTTTAAGGATATTGGCTTACTTAAAAATATACTAAACACCAAACCTGGCTTGTAGTCTTTCGTCGAAAATTTCCTTTTAATCATTAGCACATATACGTACTAAGTGTTTATCTGCACGATTTGGGGGGTATAACCCTTAAAACCCATCATTCAATGTAACTACACTGAATATATTCTGATAATCAATATTAAAACCCGGGAAAACAATCAATAGGGGCAATGGAAATGAAATCAAAAAAAAAGTAAAGGATCAAGTTAATACTGATTTATCTGATCAGGTCTGACTGACATTTAAATGCTTTTTTTAAGAGTAAACCAATAGGTTTCTCATCATTATATTTCTCAATCATAGAGGATTTATATCCGGTGAATCGAAAATATACGGAGTATTATCCGGCATTTTAAAGTAGCCGGATTATTTGTTAAGTCCTGGCATTCACAGCACTTCAGGCTTAATCCGACCCCAACGTATTATTACCGTTGGTAACTTTCAACCGAATCACTATGAAAAATCACTGCGGTTTTTACCTTTGTATCCGATTCGACCCTAAGAAGAAAAACGTACCCCACAAATGAAACAATTCAAAACACTGGCTTCGAGTGCCCCAGATCTAACGTGCAGCGCGGTTTGCTTTAATGTCAAAGGACTGTTCCTTACATTTTCCTTCTTCCTGCTTTTTACCGCAGGTTATGGTCAACAGGCTGTCAGCGGAATTATCACAGATTATAACAGTTTCTGGAAAACAAGGGCTGGAAGTTATAACCCCATCAAGCCCTCAAACAGTCACAACCTGCTGGCGTTTACTTTCAACAATCAACAGTTTTCAACCGGGGTTAACGACGGAGCTCTGTCCTCCATGGGTGAAACGTTTGTAGCAGGCGATTTCTGGTCGCTCCCGGTGGATCTTATTACCGGTACAGTTTCAGGTAATACCAAGGTTGGTGTGGGCCAGCTGTACGACGGAGTTAATAACGGGGCGGGAACGGTTCCTTCCGGCGACCTGAAAAGTTATTTGTCGGACGGTATCCGCGGTCTTAATATCGGTACCTGTGTTGCCAACCTTCCGGCTGGTGACCTCACATTCTTCGTAAGTAATATCAATCCCGCACATATTGGTGATGGTATCCCCGATGTAGTTGTAACACAGGTTGCGGATCCAAGCAGCACATACGACCGCTATTCTTTTGTTGATAATAGCGGAAATGTAATTGGTGCTTCCCGCGATATTGTTTTCACCAATATCCCTGGTATCGGAAACTGGACAGCCGATTTCTGGGAGGCTTCACAAAACCCGATGGCATTGGCTGGTGGATTTACCAACACCGACCGCGTTATCAGGCTTTGGGCAGCGGACCTTAGTGAGTTTGGTATCACTGCGTCCAATTATAACAGTATCCGCAAGTTCAAGATCAGGTTATCGGGCGATAGTGATGTTGCATTTGTTGCCTATAACAGGAAGACCATTAGTATTACTTCTGTCCTTCCCTTGAAACTGCATGATTTCACCGCCAGGTCATCAGCCGGCAAAACCGTCCTTAACTGGAATACATCCGCTGAAATGAACAGCGACCATTTTATCGTGGAAAAGAAATTGAACGATGGTTCATTTTTTACCATCGATTCAGTAACCGCCACAGGAACCAGTACTTCCGCCAATTATTATACCAGTACAGATAAAAATGTGCAGGCCGGCACCAGTTATTACCGTCTTCGTATGGTAGATGCAGATGGAGCAATTACATACAGTAAAACGATCCTTGTATCATCGGGCGAAGCCAGGAAACTTACAGTAAATATATTCCCCAACCCGGCCACCACCAATATCACGGTAGAAGTCCCTTCCGGCGGACGTTCCAGCCTGGAGATATATTCTGCATCGGGCCAGCTGGTAAACCGCATAACCCTTTCTGGGAGCAGTACCCGGATCAATGTACCGGTAAATACGCTCGACAGGGGTATCTACCACCTGGTCTGGAATTCGGCAGGTGAAAAAATCAACCAGTCGTTCGTAATAAAATAATCATCCCTTCCTGTTTGACATGGTGCGGCTTTCTGCCGCACCTTTTTTTTACGCCCTATCCGCTATATCTCAACTTTTACTGAACTTCGTGTCTTTACATCAATAAAACAAAATCAATAAAATGACAAGGAGATTCCTCTGGCTCGCATGCCTCGGCTTCGCGCTGGCAATGAGCTGCAATAGCGAAGACAAAAAAACCACAGAAGAAAAAAAGGATACTGTCAAAACCTTTTCCCCGAAAGAAGAGGAAGTGACTTATACCAGCGGTGATAAAACCATGCGCAGTTTTGTGGTATACGACCAGAACAGGGAAGGTAAACGACCTGCCGTACTGGTTATCCCTGAGTGGTGGGGCGTTAATGATTATGCAAAGACCAGGGCACGCGAACTTGCGGAGCTCGGCTACATTGCTATTGCAGTCGATATGTTCGGAGAGGGTAAAACGGCAGACAATCCCGATTCAGCAGGTGCATTGGTTAAGCCTTTTTATGCTGACCCGCAACTTGCGAAAACCAGGTTTGATGCAGCTCTTGAGAAAGTTAAATCATATCCGCAGGCCGACTCCACCGTTGTAGGTGCAATTGGTTATTGTTTCGGTGGTGCAGTGGCACTGAACATGGCACGCCTGGGAGAAAACCTGAAAGGCGTGGTAAGTTTCCACGGCAACCTGCTGGGTGTACCGGCTGATAAAAATACATTGAAAGCGGAACTCCTGATCTGCCAGGGTGGCGCAGACCCGTTTGTTCCGATGTCGGAACTGGCTCTCTTTGAAAAACAAATGGATTCTATCGGAGCTAAATATACCGTAAAGGTTTATGAAGGTGCCACACATGCTTTTACCAATCCTGCTGCTACAGCACTTGGTGAAAAATTCAAACTGCCGATTGCCTATAATGCTGCAGCAGATACGGCTTCTTACAAAGAAATGGTTATTTTCTTTGACCGGGTATTGAAATAGAACCGGCAGCAGGCTTTAACGTCGTTATAAGAAAAAATAGAAAGGCCCTGAGCCCGGACTGGTCCGGTTTTCAGGGCCTTTTTTATTTAAAGAATATTCCCTCCAGTTGCTACTACAATATTAATCTCTCGCATTGCTGCTGACTGAATTACACTTGCATTTCCAATGACTGAACTGGTTTCTTCCTTTCAGATCTTTATAAATTTGAGCTGAATCTTCGCACCATCTTCTTTTTTACCTGAAACAAAATAATATCCCGGTTTCAGGCGGCTGACATCCATGGTCAGTTTTTTTGAATTGATCGTCTGCTGCGCTACTTCAATTCCCTGTGCATTTGTAATGCGGAGTAACTTACCAATCCATCTTATATCAAATGCGAAATCAATTGTTACTTCATTGGTGGCGGGGTTGGGATAAAGATTCGCATACAACCAGGTGGGATCTGTTTCATTAAGCGGAATCTCACTGATCAGTGGCACCAGCAGACCGGTAGAATACAGGAGTTTATACCTCGGACCTCCCGGGTCAAACAGTCCACGCATATGGTTGGCCTGACCTTCGGTGAAAAGATTGGTACATACATCGCCGGTAAGATCCATATAATTCATATACATGTCGCCGTCGGCACCATTATCGCAGGACGATTTCATTCCCGAAGCCGGGCAGAACATGGTGAAATTTCCCTGTTTGGGTGTATCATCGATACCATCGTCACCACAAAATGAATCACCCCAGATATGTTTCAATCCAAGCCAGTGGCCGGTTTCATGCACCGCTATTTTACCAAGGCTGCCTCCGCGAAGTCCAAAAACCGATGTATTGATCACGATGCCATCAAGTAACGGATCATCACCCGGCGCGGTGGAATATCCGGAAATGCGGTTCAGGTTGCATACCCAGATATTGAGGTATTTATTGGAATCCCATGCATCATCACCGGTCTGTGCCGAGTATTTCATCTGATCCGTTGCATCCCATTTTAATACAGGGGTATACTTACGGATAATGCCGGTGCTGCTGCGACGCCGGGCATCGGACACCGCTAATTTGAATTCAAACCCCGGGTCTGCTGCCCTGGATAAAAACCGTTGGGGAGTATTCACTGAATCGGGATTAAGCCGGCGGAAACATTCGTTCAGTACCCTGATCTGTTCATATACCTGTTCATTGGAAACATTCTCCTCGGGTGTATGGTAAAGAATATGTACAACTACGGGAATGGTAATAACGGTAACGGGTCCCCTCGATGCCATAGCGGGAGGCCTGGCGGGTTGATTACGGATAAAACGTTCAACCTCTGCGATGGACTGGCGCAGTCCGGGATTCTGGCTCATTCTCCCTTCGTTGTGCTCGTAGGTTACACATGTTTGTTGTGCAGCAAGCTGCGTAATGCCTGAAATAAAAAAGAAACCCCACAAAATAAATAGCCGCATGTTTTCTCCAAATGAAAAGTGATTACAGCATGACGGTCGGACAGGTCATGAGTATTCATGCGGAATTGGAAAGTCAGGGGGAAAACAAAGGAATCGGGACGGAAGGAATTCGGGAGGATCGGATTTAGGGAGTGTGGTAAGACGTCGTCAAATATATCTAAATTTATTTATGATATCCAAGCGTTTTGGTGAATTTCTTTTGAAAAAAACCGGAAAGCCGCATCCCGCCTCAATTCCGGGAACAGCTTAACGTTTAACTTGTTAACAGCGTTTCAACCCCTATTTTTGCTTTCAGGTATTTAAAAACACCTTCCATGAGAAAGATTTTCGCCCCTGCCCTGCTGATTTTGCTGTTTTCCTGCAATAATTCCACCGACAATCCCAACAGCAATGACGGCAAAACAGGTATACCTGCCTCGGAAGAACCTAAAGCCCTGAGTTATTCTGTTGTTGAAGCTTTTCCGCACGACACTTCATCATTTACTGAGGGACTGCTCGTCTATAAAGGAGATATGTATGAAGGTACCGGCAACTACGGACGCTCCCACCTGATGAAAGTGGATATAAAAACAGGAAAGGCCCTGAAGAAACTGGCCCTTGATCCAAAATTTTTCGGTGAAGGTGTGACCATTCTTCACGACACGGTATATCAACTTACATACTTTGAAAATGTAGTATTTGTTTATACCCTGCCCGACTTTAAAAAGGTAAAGGAATTTGTACTTAAAAAAGAATGTTGGGGATTGACCAATGATGGCACTTCCCTTATTATGAGTGACGGAAGCAGTAACCTTGATTACTATGACCCTTCAACATTTACCCTGCAACGTACCCAGAGTATTACCCAGTCAGGTGAACCTGTTCCCAATATCAACGAACTCGAATATATTGATGGTTATATTTACGCCAACCAGTGGCAATTTCCCTATATCCTCAAAATCGATCCGGCTTCAGGTACTGTGATAGCAAAGGCGGACCTGACAAAATTATGGGACAAGGCAAAAACAATCTATCCCCGGGCGGATGTGCCCAATGGCATTGCATACGACAGCAGCAGTAAAAAAATCTATCTCACCGGAAAATACTGGCCCGAATTATATCAGGTTGAATTCAGCAGGTAGTTACCTGCTGCGTGGCACCTGATAATGGTGTGCACCTGCAGACTATATGGACAGATCGGCAGATAGTTGTGTCACTTACCGATAATATAAATCACCGAACTGCATTTTTTTGTATTTCCCAATGCACTGATATTTGACCGGAGTCCGGTGAATATTGCCCCCGGCCAGTTGGTGCGTCCATTTCGGATGCGGCTGCTGAGGAGTGAAATATAAAAACTATCGTACCACATCGGTTTATATTCTTTAACACTCAGCCCATTTTTCTCCATGAGAACCCGGATGGATTCCGGGGAAAAATGATAGAGATGCCGCGGCACATCATACGCTGCCCAGCTGCCACCATAAACACCTGCATCAACAGAAGTATAGTTTGGTACGGCAATAAAAATGCGACCATCCGAAGCAAGTAATTCACCGAGCCTGGCCACATACCTGTGCAGCTCATGTACATGTTCCAGCACATGCCAAAGTGTAATGGCATTAAACCCCGGCCCGAGTTTATAAAAAAGATCCATATCGTTGAGATCAACACCATGGTCAGATGCTGCGATAACCCTTGCCTGCGGGTCAGGCTCCAGGCCTGTTGTAAGCCATCCGTGTTTTTTCATTTCACCTGCAAAAGCGCCGGTACCACTGCCTACATCCAGTAATTTACCCTTCCCTCCTGCTGTCCAACGGGTAATCAATCGGCGTTTATTATTCAGGGTGATTTGTCTCACCAGATGATACAGCCGGTTTATAATTCCCTTGCTGGTATTGGTATGGGAGATATAATCCTCCGACCTGTAATAAGGCCCGATTGTATCAGCGGATGGAATATCCTGGGTAAACCGGAGCGTGCAGTTTCCGCATTCCCAGATAGCAAATTTTTCTTTGGAAACTGTATTGTCGGTTGCTTCTAGTTTCGGGCTGATGAGATTGCTGCCGCATACGGGGCAGTTGCTGTAATGAATCCGTTCGTTCATGATTAAGAATGGAGTGATCAGGGGATATTCGTTGAATTAGGCACGGGGGCCGACGGACGGATAATTGTCCGTGATCCGGAGGAGGTAGTCTCCACACCGTGCTCTGAAAAATAATATCCGATAAAACTTACTGCGGCGATAATCAGCAGGACTATCAGAATCCAGCTTTTGTTCCTTGTTATAGTTTCAGATTGGAAAACGCTGACCACTTCGCCTGAACTCATTTCCTGTTCTCCCACCCTTACGGTATGCTCTGCATTTTCCCGGAGTACTTTTGTGGCGGGCAATGATCCGGAATAATTTGGGACAGGCGAAGGCTCAAAGCGGATCTCGCCGGCGTAACCCTTGCTGAGGGTACCAAATCCCGACCAGACCAGTTTATTACCGGCAAGGATTTTATTTTTCAGTTGAAATACAAAGTCGTTGAACCGCACCACGGCCTCGGCCTCACCAGTCTGGTAAGCGGAAGCAAGCCACCGGTAAAGACTACGGGAGCTGGTCATATTCCCCACCTGGAGTACAATGGCATAAGTTGGAGCCTGTATTGCACGATTGGGAAAGTCGATCTCTGCAGGTTGACGTTCCAATAAAAAAGTGCCGATACCGGGAAGCTGGAGCTCACGGTTGAGAATGAAATACTGATAAAGTTCCTTGTACATTACTTCGTCTTTTGATCGAAGGTGAAGATCACCCCGCCAACGAAGTTAAAACCATAAACGGGATATTGGTTCCAACGCATGTATTCTTTATTAAAAACATTGTTGAATTGCGTCCAGAGGCTGAGGTTCTTTTTTAAACGGAACTCCAGACCCGCATTCAGGTCGAATGCACCCGATAGTTTCCCGTCACTTCCGTCGTCCCTCAGGAAACGTGAGCCACTGAAGGCAAACAGGTCGCTCTTGATCCAGATATCCTTCAGCACCTGCAAACGCAGGGCGGTAGTAAACTCAAGTGGTATTAGTCCCCAGGCCTTCTGCTGGCCCCTGATTCCATTAAACTTATTATAACTCAACCGGGAGATCACTGATACCTTTTCACCAACGGTATAACCCAGTTCGCCTCCGAATGTCAGCACATTTATACGATCGGCATAGACCACCCGGAACGATTTGCCATCACTCCCCGCCGCGGTATCATTTATAAATAATGGTTGGTTATTGAGCCGGTTGAATCCCACTCTTGCGCTATAGGCAAAATGATCATCGATGGCACCTTTAAACCCTGCAAACCGTTCTTCGATCCAGGTATTCCTTAATTCAGTTGGTGCCCAAAGCCAGGGGTTCTGGGAAGCCAGGTATTGGTAACTCGTTTTGCGGATATATCCTGTCCACCCCGCCTGGAGGGTGAAACGCTGGTCATAGGTACCGGCCTCGGCAAGGATATTGGGAAACATCTTGAATTCACTATTGTCCCATGATGGACGAATCCCCGCCTGGATTTTCACTGAGCCATTGCTGTACAGCACGCCAGGTGTAATGTTCCAGGTATTGTTATTAATGGTGGTTTTATTATCCAGTGATAAACGGGTAAGATCGAAGTTCACCCCGAGTTTTACAATGATATTCTCCCCGATTGATTTTTCAATCGGTACGTCGAGCACGGCATCTGTTTCGCTGTTGCTGAGCTGGTCGCTGAATACATCGATTTTTAATGCCGGTGTATAGTTGATTCCGAACTGGGTAACGTTGATATTCCTGGCCGATACCCTGGCTGTGATAGTGGAGAACCGCTGCCTGATTGAATCACGGGGGAACTGGAGTGACTCTGGTTTGAATCCGTACTTGTAGGTACGGTCCTGCCGCATCGCCAGGCTTCCGTTCCATTCTATATTCCGGGCAGTTTTATAAAACGCCGATAGTTTGACTTCAGTGTTGGAAAAATCCTGGTGTTCCAGTTTACCCTGGGACGATACATGTTTTGCAAAAATATTCAACCCTGCAGTGTTCCCATCACCAAAAGAAATTCCGGTCTGGATGAAGGGTGTCCGCAGGCTTCCGAATCCCGCCTTGATATAACTGCTGTTGTCAAAAATACCAACTGAGTCAACCTGTAAAGCCAATGGCTTCAGGCTTCCTGGCTGATAGGCGAACAACAGGTTTGGGTTGGGTATATCGTATTTCAGCACAGGTCTGCTTGTATCCACCGTTGGTGGTGTTGCGTTGAACTTCAGCTTGGCAGAAGGCTTCAGCGAGGGGCGGTATGCAGAGGTTATGTCCACAGACTTCGGTTTGCTGGTATCCCGTTGGGCTGTCGCAGCCGAAAAAACGAATGTTCCTATTGTCAGTAGCAAAAAATTCCTGCTTGTTGTCATCATGACTATTTAAAAAGTTGCAATACGGTTTGATCCGCCGGGGTCTTACACCCCCAAGGATCCTGTTAAATCATCAGTTGCCTACTTTACTGTTCCTGTTTTCTTCACTGATTGTCTGGTTGAGTTTGCCTTGTGCCTCCGCCTTCAATTCTGTATCAGTGGTGTTGTCAACAATACTCTGGTAAGTCGCCTTTGCATTGAAAAAATCCTTTTGGGCAAAATACACATCACCCAGCAGGATATAGGCCCGGGTAACCCAGTAGTCGTAGGAACCCGATTTATTGATTACTTCAAAGGCTGCTTTTTCCGCGTCATTGAATTTATTCAGTGCAAACCAGCTGGCTGCAATCTCATAACGGGCTTCTGCTGCCAGTGCTGCCTTATTCAACTGCACCACTGATTTAAAATTGCTGATAGCTTCTTCATATTGCTGGTTAACCTGGTAGGATTTACCGATGGTCATACTGGCCAGTACCTTGTCGTCCGAACTGGCTCCTTTTGCAGCAGCAAGTGCCTTGGCATTCGCCTGCGCCTCCGTGTATTTTTTTAACTGGTACTGGCTGCGAAGCAGGCCACGCATGGCTTCCAGCTTATTTTCCTGGCCCGATGCCTCCATGTTAAGCTGGGTATAATACGTCTCTGCCCGGGAATAATCCTTCAGTTCAAAAAAGTAAATACGCGCAACTTCCAGTATGGCACGTTCAGCAAATTTGTTTGGCGCATTACGTGCTACGAATTCATAACCTGGCAATGCATTCTTCCAATCGTTTTTATCCGTATAAATTCCAGCCTTGTAAAAATTGGCATCGAGGATATAGGAACCGGAAGGGAACTTCTGGATATAGTTATTGAAACCTGCCAGTGCTGCGGTTGTATTGTTGTTGATCAATTGGTTTTCGGCCGACACAAATGTCAGCGAATCTTCGGTACTGACGCTGAGTGGCTTACCGGCATCGCGCATAAATGATGCATATTCGTCCGGTTTTCCATCCTCTACGTAGATGATCTTTACATTATCCAATGCATCGGCAGCTTCCGGTGAATTGGGATACTGGCTCACCAGTTTTTTGTATTGTGCCAGTGCAGCCGCACTGTTGTTGAGATTATAATAGGCTACTCCCAGTTTTAATAAGGCTTCGGGTTTTGTACTGCTGTTACCTGTGCCTTCAATAACCTTGTTCAGGAATGGAATGGCTTCGTTGAACTTTTCATCAGAAAGATAGGTGTTGGCTATTTCCATGGTGGCATCGGTTACCAGCGGCGAAGCGGGGAACTTACGGACCATTGTATTGAGCAGACTGATCTTTTCTTTTGAATTATTGATACCGTTGATCATCGCCTGCTGGTAGGTGGCATAATCTTCTGCTGGCCAGGAAAGGCGGATCACATTTTCGTACATCGGTTTTGCCTTTGCATAGTTGCGTTGCATATAGTAACAATCAGCTGTGCGCAGGTATGCGTCCTGGGTCAGTTCATTTGAATTCAATGCCGGATTTTTTGCCAGCGATTCGAAGAAGGTCAGCGCAACCGGATAGTTCTCTTTTTTCAGGTAACAATAACCGAGGTTGTACCTGGCGGTAAAACTGTTAGCCTCTCCCCCTTCCGGAGATCCCGCGTCGGTATAGGCGTTATAATATTTTATCGCTTCATCGATCCGGTTACTGCGATAGGCTATCTCGCCTTTCCAGAAACTGGCCAGTGCTACAACGGATCCGTTGTTGGGGTCCTTCAAAGCCTTGTCCAGCAGCACTTCGGCCTCCGGCAGGCGCCCATCATTGATCAGCTCGGTTGCCCTCCCGAAAAGTATCCGGGGATAGAGTCGTTTTGCATTTGCGGTGGGATTAGTCATCCCTTCCAGCAATGATAATGCTTCGCGGTAGTTATTGGTATTTGTGAGCACACCAACCAGCAGGTCCTTCGCTTCTGTATTATAAACTGAATTGGGGTAATCATTCAGGAAGGATCTTAATCCGTTTAATGCTTCATCCTGGTAACCCAGCTCGTACGAAAGCTTGGCATACTGGAACCGGGAGATCTCCTGTTGTTTTTTATCACTGCTGTTTGAAGCGCAGAACAGGAATGCATTGCGGGCATTGGTTTTCTGCCCTGTTTTCAGGTAGGCATCCCCCAACAGGTACATCGCACTCTGGCTTAGTGAATCTTCTTTCCCGCTCAGCTGTTTAAATCCATCAATGGCCCTGGGCAGTTCGCCCGCCATATAATATGAATAAGAGAGTTCATAGAGATCCTCCCGGCGGACTTTTGGTGATGCCTTTACAAAATCTGCCAGGTATGGGAGTGCCTGTTTGTAATCGCCTTTTTCAAAATAGGCGTGACCGATCATTTGTTTCAGTTCCAGATCGTAGTACTGCGCATTTCCCGACTTCAGTTTTTTCTCCGCATAAGCGAGTGCTTCCGTTTTTTTGTCCTGGATATAATAGATCTGCGCTATATAATAAGGAACCACGCCTGCATATTCTTTTTCATTCTCTACAATCCGGAAGCTGGCCAGTGCTTCGTTATATTGTTTATCACGGAAGGCAAGGAAACCATAATAATAATTGGCATCCTTATAATACCTGTCGTCTTTGAGGCTCCGGATAGTATTAAACAATGGTTTTGCACGGTCGAATTGCTGCAATGTAAAATAAGAATAGCCCTGATGGAATTTCATAGTGGCAATATCCTCATTGCTCAGGTTGGCAATACCTGCTTCCTCGTATTGGGTGATGGCTTTACGGAACTCCTGGCGACGGAAATAATATTCGCCCAGCTGGTAGCTCATCATCTGGATCCGGGCATTGTTCTTCTCGCCCAGGATATAGGCCAGTGCCTGCTGTTCGGCCAGGTTTTCATCCTGTTTAAGCGCACAGGCAATAGTATAGTAGTCTACCTCCTGTGAACTGATTGGATAATTCACCAGGTCTGTTTCACGGGAAGACAATTTCAGTTCCTTAAAGAGCGGGTACGCCAGGCTGTACTGTTCTTTCTGGAAATATTCTTTAGCCTCTTTGAATTTGGTCTGTGGATCTGTATAGAAAGCTGTTTGCTGGGAAAACGCAGCACTGCCGATAACAGTGACAAATGCCTGTAAGATTATTTTCTTCATGCGGGATGTCCTTTATTAACCGTTGTTGGATTAACGTGCGAATATTCAAATTATTTCAGCGCTGGCCAAACATCATTCCAAACACCTGTGGATAACTGTATCTCCATTAAAGCTTTAACATTTTGTTCTCTGTTAACCAACAAACAGGACTAAAAAAGTTATTTTGCAATCCCATAATCAACAAAATCAATATGAAAAAACTATTCAGCACCAACTATTCCGACAATGCCTTCAACTTTGCTACATTAATCCTCCGTGTCGTTGGCGGACTGGTTCTGGCCATTAACTATGGCTATTACAAACTCACCCATTTTTCACAGTTAGCCGAAAAACTGCACAATCCCTATCACCTGCCCTCTCCTGTGGCTGCCGGCCTGCTGGTATTTGCCGAATTTTTCTGCGGCATCCTGGTTGTCCTGGGGCTGATGACCCGTCTTGCCTGTATTCCCATTGTAATCGCCATGGGTACCGCATTTTTCTGGCAGCACCATTCCAGGTTATTCGCACATGAGAGTGAAGTAAGTGTCCTGCTCCTCACCATTTTTGCAGCTATCTTATTTGTCGGGCCAGGCAGTATCAGTGCCGACAGGGCCCTCGGTAAATAACCACCCCATCATTAAATTGTTAACGGGCATCCCAACGAAACCGGATGCCCGTTTCCTTTATTGATCATAACGGGTTCGTTTCGGCTGTCACAATCCTGGTGTACGCGTTTGAAACTTCCGTCTTATTTTATCTAATTTAGCCGGATGGAGCAATCAGAGGAAATTACCCCGGGTGATGCAGGTGATATAATGACAGATGAAGTAATGCCTGTCATTTATCCACCCAAGTATCGAAAGGAACAAGAAAAAAGAATAAATGTCTGGCTGAAGTCAATTACCAGCCTGATTATTTACCTGGTACTGGGATTCTATATCTTCAAAAGCTTCAACATGCTTTTGCTGATAACGGGCATTGTTGTTTTTCATGAACTGGGACATTTCCTGGCAATGAAGGCATTCCGTTACCGCGACCTTGGTATTTTTTTTATCCCCCTGCTGGGTGCATATGTATCGGGTACAAAAAGGGAAGTTTCACAACGCGAATCGGCGATCATACTGCTGGCTGGACCACTGCCTGGCATGATCATCGGTTTGATTATTTATTACCTCCACCGGCAAAATCCTTTCCTTGAATTTGAAGGCATTTCTTTTTACACCATTTCAGTCTCCCTGATTTTCCTGAACCTGATCAACCTGCTGCCCGTGTATCCGCTTGATGGTGGCCAGTTACTGAACAGGGTGTTCCTGGATGAGAACGGGTGGATCAGCCGTTTCTTTGTAATCCTTTCGATCGCCGTTATGATCTGGTTCGCCTTGTATGGACTCGGTAATCCGATTTATCCATTGTTAATATTTCCTGCCATGATGTTACTCCGGCTCTTTGGCGACAATAAACTAACCGCTGTTGAAAAGAAAATTGAAACCGCGGGTTTTGATATGGATAAATCATACGACGAACTGCCCGACGAAGATTACTGGAAGATCCGTAACCTGCTTATTACAGAGTACGCACCCCTGCAGGACCTGCCCCCCGCACCACCTTATGAGTTCAGTGTAAAAGAAGAAAAAATACAGTCAACCATCGAAAGCCTGATGCACCGCAAACTAATCCAGGACCTTTCATGGATCGGTAAAGGTTTTATACTCCTGCTCTGGTTATCTGCCCTCGCATCACCGTGGCTGGTCGGAATGGACCTGACTTTTTTCAGCAGGTTTGGTTTTTGATATGTATGAATTTTTTAAACGCGGTAATAATCCGCCTTCCATTGTTTGATTGCTTTTTTAATTTCCCTGTTGCGCAAACCTTCCTTGATGGCTTTCTCGGCAAGCACGGGAAACTCCTGGTCACTTGCAAACCTTAATGCAATCACCTGCCCCATTCTTGTATCCGGATGCAGCGGTTTGCCGGTAAGGACATAGTGCCGAAGGTTTTCTTCAGCGCGGATAGCCCTGTCCTGCGCACGAAGGGCAAACATCCTTGAATGCAGCACACAACTGACAATTACTACCGAAGCCAGTACCAGCAGTGCAGGTTGAAGCCATTGTTCCGGATAACTTTTAACCAGGTTGACAATACTTCCGATTAAAAGTAACAAGGCCAATGGTGTTGTTACTAAATGATACGATGGTACAACCCTTGTATGGTTCCCCAGGTTTTGTTCTTTCATAACTTTGATTATGTTTTTATTTCAACAGATCCAGCACTGCATACATTTTAGGAAGCAGCGATGAGGCGTTACCGGAATAATTATTTACAAGAAACGAAAACACGTACGTCCTGCCCGATGATGAACGCTGGTATCCGCAATATCCTTTCACCTTGCGGATTGTACCACTTTTCATCTTCATTCCATTGTATTCGGGCAATGCATCCAGGAACCGGGGGTACCAGGGTTTCGACATCGCATACCTGAGCACTTCCACCTGTGCATGGGTGGTAACCCGGTTCTGCGGTGACAGACCTGAACCATCACTCATATCAATTTCCGTGGGGTCAATTCCCCTAACCTTCCAGAACTCCTTCAACAGGTCGAGCCCCGTTTCCGTAGATCCAAAACCATTTTTTTCTGCAGCAATTTTTTTAATCAACGCCTCCCCATACAGGTTGATACTTTTTTTATTGAACCAGTAGATTATTGAATCAAGCGAGGGGGAAACCTGGGTATACAATGTTGTCAGTGGCAAGCCGGCCTTTGATTTATCACCCGACCAGCTATAATAACTATCCGGTATGCCAGGCTGGTAACCGGCCGACCTTAGTGCTTCCGAAAATACATAGGCTGTTTGTAAAGAAGGATCCGGGAAGGAACCTGATATTTTAAAATTATTTTCTTTCGGTATGGTTCCTCTCAGGTATCCTGTGTTGGAATATGGAGGCAGGTAGATATAAGAATTATCACCGCTACCTTTCGGCGCTGTAACCAGCTCATTGACAAAGCGGACCTGGTAAAGAGCCGGCACCGTTTTGATGATCCCCGGCTGAGCACCAGTATCGGCGCCCGGTTTAAAAATAATATCATACTGGTTTTCCCTCCAGTTAACCCCCGAAACACCGGCACCATAATAGTTTCCCAGATCATCCCAGATCCAGCCACCGGGGGTGGTTGCACTTTCAAACTGGTGATCATCTGCATAAACACCACCATCGATTTCGCGGATCCCCGCATTTTTCATGGCTTGCATAACTGAACCAATTACCGACTCTTCGGTAGTACCGGTATACCGCCAGCTGCCCATGGTTGGATCGCCGGAACCACGAATCAGGAGATCACCTTTTAATTTGCCGTCTTTCAGGACACCCGTATAACCAAAAGCGGTTTTGAAACGAAAGGACGAACCCAGTATTTCATAGGCCGTAACACTGGTGATTACTTTTTGAGTGGAAGCGGGGGCAAGTCCTACCCTGCTGTTCTGGTCAAACAATACTGCTCCCGTTGCGGCATCAACCACATACAATGAAATGGAAGCATGTGCCAGTTGGGTATCCTGGCTGAAACTTGCATAGGCCTTTGTGATCTTCCTGCGGAGATCCTGTGAAAATGAAGTATTGTGAATGACCAGGAATAATCCAACGAGCAAAAACGATCTCATGTATACCAATTAATTTATGGCCCCAAATGGAGTAATTTTGAACCGGAATGAAGATAAGCAGCTTTGATGATCTTATAAATGAAGATCAGGTGCAATGAAAAAATTAAGAAGATTATTATGACTATTCCTTCTGTGTTCGCATCTATCATAACAATTGGCGATGAATTACTCATCGGACAAACAATTGATACCAACAGTGCCTTTATTGCACAGGAATTGAACCGTATCGGAATCTGGGTGCGCCGGCGAGTGGCTGTTGGTGATCTCAAAGATGATATCCGGCAGGCACTGGACGAGGAGCGGAAATATTCGCAGGTGATTATAATCACCGGGGGACTGGGTCCCACTGCCGACGATATTACCAAACCCCTGCTCTGTGAATATTTCGGGGGTAAACTGGTGTTGGACCAGGGAGTACTGGACCATGTAAAATACCTTTTTGAAAAAGTATACATGCGTACGGGACCGATCCTTCAGCGAAACCTCGACCAGGCCCTGGTTCCGGATGTATGCACCGTGTTACCCAATGCGCTCGGATCTGCTCCCGGGATGTGGTTTGATATTCCGCGACAGCAGGATGGCCGCATGGTGAATGATCCCAACCGGAAAGTATTTGTGTCATTACCAGGTGTACCCTTTGAAATGAAAGGGCTGATGACCGACCAGGTGATACCGCGTTTACTGAAAACCTTCACCCTGCCTGCTATTGTTCACCGTACTGCATTCACTGCCGGCCAGGGCGAATCCATGATTGCCGAATCGATCCGTGATTATGAAAACTCGCTTCCGGAAAATATAAAACTTGCGTACCTGCCCAGTTATGGTATGGTTAAACTACGGTTGACTGCAAGGGGGGCCGATAAGCTGGAACTGGAAAAACAGATTACTCCTTATTTCGACCGCCTGCTTACGGAAGTTAATGATTACCTGGTGAGCAGTGAGGATGAAGGACTGGAAGTCACGGTTGGTAAAATCCTGCTGGCAGCAGGTAAAACAGTGGGCACAGCCGAAAGTTGTACAGGTGGAAATATTGCACACCTACTGACCAGTGTGCCCGGATCATCTGCGTATTTCATGGGAAGTATTGTCAGTTATTCCAACTCCCTGAAACAGGACCTGCTTGGCGTTGAGAAAAAAGTACTGGATGAGTTTGGTGCGGTCAGCCGGGAGACTGTTGAACAAATGGCAAAAGGCGCCCTGGAAAAGTTAAAAACAGATTATGTGGTGGTCACCTCCGGCATCATGGGACCCGATGGTGGCACTCCCGATAAACCAGTTGGTACGGTTTGGATTGCAGTAGGCGGACCGGCCGGAATCAAAACGCTGAAACTCAATATCAGGCAGGACCGGCAACGGAATATCAGTATCGCATCACTCAACGCACTGAACTTCCTGCGTAAAATCATCCTTTCGGCGAACTAACAGGCAGATAATGGTCAAATCATTACCTTTGGCCGCATAAGATCGCTTGTCAGCTGTTTGGTTTTCCATACAGGTACGAAACCTGATTATTACAGGCTGGGACGGGCGTTTTTTATCCGGGGGGAAAAATAAAAAATTATGGCGAAGACAGACCTCATAATGCCAAAACTGGGCGAAAGTATTATGGAAGCAACCATACTCAAATGGCATAAACAACCGGGCGATATGGTGAAGATGGACGAAACTGTCCTGGAGATTGCGACTGATAAGGTCGACAGCGAAGTACCAAGCACAGCCGAGGGCGTGTTGGAAGAAATCCTGTTCAAGGTCAATGATGTGGTGCCTATTGGTGCCGTGATTGCCCGCATTAATACGAACGCTGATGAAACCGGGGAAAAAGATATCGATCAGGTTGATCCCGATCATACGCAGCAACCGGTTGAAACAGTCCGCCCTCCTCATGTGCAGGAAGCACAGGTATCACAACGTGAACAAACAACATCGGTAAATATCGCCGCAGCCACTGCGGTAAGGACTTCTTCCAATGGTAACAGCCATCGTTTCTACTCCCCACTGGTATTAAATATTGCTGCCAGCGAAGGGGTGAGTATGACTGAACTGGAAAAACTTGAGGGTACCGGAAACGAGGGAAGGGTTACCAAAAAAGATATCCTGCAATACCTCGGTCAGCGTGGGAATGTCAATGGCGCCCCTGCTACCCAACGTACAGTTGAACAGCAACCCCTGGCTATGCAACCGGACAAACAACAGGAGGTTGCTCCCACAACAGAGCGGCAACCAACTACTGCTGGTGCTGTTGTGTCAGCTTCCGCCGGTTCGGCGCAAACAACTTCTACTGGAAATGTAGAAATCCTTGAGATGGACAGGATGCGCAAACTGATTGCCGAACACATGGTTCGCAGCAAACATACCAGTCCCCACGTAACGAGTTTTACCGAAGCTGATGTAACCAACCTGGTACTCTGGCGCGAGCGGGTGAAAAAAGAATTTGAAGAACGGGAAGGCACAAGGATCACCTTCACTCCTATTTTTATTGAAGCGGTTTCCCGTTGTATAAAGAAATACCCGATGATCAACAGTTCGCTCGATGGCGACAGGATCATTATAAAAAAAGATATCAATATCGGAATGGCTACGGCTCTTCCAAGCGGCAACCTGATCGTACCGGTTATCCGGAATGCAGATCAGTTAAACCTGGTTGGTCTCAGTAAAAAAGTTAACAGCCTGGCAGATGCTGCACGTAATGGCAAATTAAAGGCAGACGATACGCAGAATGGAACCTTCACCCTTACAAATGTGGGTACCTTCGGCAGCCTGATGGGTACGCCCATTATCAACCAGCCACAGGTGGCAATCCTGGCGGTTGGTGCTATCAAAAAAAGGCCGGTTGTTATAGAAACGGAACAAGGCGATAGTATTGCTATCCGCCACATGATGTATCTTTCTATGAGTTACGACCACCGGATTGTCGATGGCAGCCTCGGTGCTACCTTCCTTACGGCTGTTGCGAAGGAACTCGAAAATTTCGATGGTAACCGTGAAATCTAAACCCTGCTTTATTCAAGCTTATGCGTGTACTGCCCCTGGGGATCGTCCTGTTGTTTTCAATCGAGGCCAATGCCCAGAAATCCCATCTCGGATCCTGGAACGTTATCAATACCCGGCTTACACTGGCTCCACACTGGGAGGTTTTTAATGAACTCCAGTTACGATCGCAGTCCATGTACCATGATCATTTCTACTATGAAGTGAAGGGAGGTGTTTCCTATTATTTCAATAAAAACTTTGCGGTACTCATTGGTACAGGTCGTTATATCACCTATTCAGACCCCGGTAGTTTTACCAAACCCATTACTGGTAACGAGATCCGGCTCTGGCAACAGGTTACGATGAATAATTACCTTACCCGTGTAAAGTTTGAACACCGTTACCGGGTAGAGCAACGCTGGTTCAAAACCGGCTATCGGAACAGGTTCCGTTACCGGATAAATACCGCCCTGCCTGTCGGAAAGAAAAAGATTGAATCAAAAACATTTTACCTGGCAGCATTTAACGAAATATTCCTTACCAACAAGGCCCCGTATTTTGAACGAAACCGCCTGTTTGCCGGTTTCGGATACCAGTTCAATTCCAACCTCAGCCTGCAGCCAGGGTATGTATACCAGTTCGACTATCGAAATGGCACCGGTACCGGTAAAAACTTTTTCCAGCTTACGCTGATGATCGACGTAGATGGTGCAAAAAACCCATACGAGCACCTGCCTACCAATGTTGACTAGTAAATTCCCGTTCTTTTTAGTAAATTAGGTTTACTAAATACCAGGTATCTATGAAACAACTTTCAGAAACATGGTTTGCAGAAGGGTATATTGATTTCGAATTAAAGAAGTACACCCTGCTCGCCTATCTCCAGCAGGTTAACAAATATTTCAACGAGAACAAACTTTATCCGCAACTGGCAGAAGTGGTATTCCACTATAATAATATTGTTGCTTTCAGGGAGAATAAACGATACCTGCAGGAACATTTCCCGAAAAAATTAACGGGGATCCAGCTGGAGAAATTACAACTCCTGTATGAACAGATGATTGAGGATAGCGAAATGATGCAGGAGCTGGAATCAATTATCCATTATGCAGCTGAAACCATTAACTCCACATTGAAGACAGGAGCCGGCATCTATGAATTTGTGGAAGAGAACCTCAGCATTACTCCAATCGGACTGATTCCGCTGGATACACAGGAAGGATATTTTTTCCTGAGCAGTGGAAATATAAACACCACCCTGGTGTATCATTACCGGTTGTCCATTTTTGAGAAACAGGATGAACGTTACCGCAGTATCCGGACTTCCTATATCGACAAATGGTACCGCAGTATCGGTACCACCTACCAGCATATCAAATCAGAACTGATCAGGGGCAAGAAAGATTTACCAAACCCCGCGGTGTATTCTATCCAGTCGGAGTTAAGTTACCCCGTGGATGAAACCTTACTTCCCATTGCGAAAAGAAGTCTTGTAAAATATATCAGTAAATAAAACGGCCCGGAAATACCGGACCGTTTTGCTGAGGAGCCTGACCTATTTATTACCGGTCAGATTTTTATTCGTTGGATGAGCCATATATTTTTTGTTTTATTCACTGGGTGAATCTGATATATTCAGCCCCCAATCCTTTCCCTTCTTCACAGCCGGTACTCCGTCGGTAATCCAGACAGCGGGTTTTGCTCCCTTCAGTAACCAGTCGAAGTATTGTTGTTCGCGGATCTGGATATCTTTCCGGTTCTTCCTTTGAACCAGGTTATGAGCTTCTCCATTATAGTTCAGCATCCAGACTTTTTTGTTGAGCCTGCGCATTCCGGTAAACAGTTCAATTCCCTGGTACCAGGGCACTGCCCCATCAGCATCATTGGCCATAATCACCAATGGTGTTTTAACCTTTGGTAAATGAAACAATGGAGAGTTCTCCATATACAATTCGGGCTTCTGCCAGAGTGTAGCACCAATCCTGCTTTGGGTCTGTTCATACTGGAATTGCCGGGTCACTCCGCTTTCCCAGCGGATGCCTCCGTATGCACTGGTCATATTTGCAACAGGTGCGCCGGCCCAGGCTGCTTTGAACATATCAGTCATGGTAACGAGTTGTGCCACCTGGATCCCTCCCCAGCTCTGTCCCTGGATACCCATGTTACCGGCATCAACCCAGGTATGCCTGGTAAGGTCTTTGGCTGCGCTGACGATATAATCATAAGCACTCAACGCGGGGTGACCGATGGTATAACTGATATCTGGTGCAAACACGATATATCCCCTGCTTACAAAAAAGGAAATATTCAGCCGGCTTGGAGTGGGTGCCGGTGGAATATAATTATATAACCCATCCGATAATTTCTCATAGAAGTAAAGGATCACGGGATACTTGCGTGAGGGGTTAAAATCTTCCGGTTTGTAAATGATCCCTTCTGCAGGTTTCCCCTTAAATGTTTTCCATTTATACAGTTCGGCGGTACCCCAGTTATATTCTTTTTGTTGCGGGTTAATGGATGACAGTTTCCTTTCGGTCAGTGTAGTCATCAGTTTCCCTGCAGTGCTGAAAGCAGAATCGGTGGTGGCCGGTTTCAGCAGATAGATATCGGGCGACCTGACAAAACTTTCCTTGGTCAATACAAAACTGCCGTCATCGGCAACCTGTTGTTTCGGGATAAATTCAGGGACCGCCACTTTTTTATCTTTCATATCAAGATCAGCGTGGAAGTTACCGTCCATTCCGATTACTGAAAAGCCGACTTCCTTTGTCTCCGAATTAAATTTGCGGAACAGCACTTTGTCGGCAGATGAATAATATTTCTTCTCGCTGTCGCGAACCAGCGGATAGTAGCTGTTCTTATCCCTGCGGCCAAAATTCCTTGTAAGTGATTCGATCTTCCGTGGTCCGGACAGACTGATCTTCCAGATATCGTACCGTTCAACAATGTATACGGCAGAATCACCCTGGTGCCATCCCATCACACCATAGGGTGTAGGATCAGAAGGCGAATCATGCTCCTCGTCAAATAAAGGTGTTTTGATCCGCGATGTGAGATTTATAGTGCTGTCGCCCGAATAAAGAAAATAGTTCCGCGCTTTATAGTCATACCATAACACATATTTACCGGTAGTGGAGATATAGGAAGGATTCATCACCCCGGACAATCCCTTTTTTACCAGCAATGCTTCGCCGGTTTTTACATCAACCTGGAACAGGTCCTTTTTGGTATTACCTGTCCACTGCCCTTCGATGCGCATACCATAATCAGAAATCCCGATAAACTTATCTCCGTCGCCCTCACCTGTTTTAAAAATAAGGGGAATTTTTTCCGTCGCCAGTTGCTGTGGTTTGGAAGTGCGCAAATCATAGACAGCAAGATAATTCTGCTGGAGATCGCGGGTCAGCCTGGACAGCTGCACAGGTTGGAGATAATCATCTTTATAATGCCACACATCAAGCCGGGCGAGGTCGATATCTACAAGGGTCGTATCTTTTGGGGGAGTGACCGGAGCTGTGTTGAAAAAAAGCCGGTTGCCTGATTTACTGAATTCCAGTTTACCAAACTCACTCACCGTCATTCCAAGTGTCATACCAACAGAGGATTTGTCAACCAGCATAACTGCCGAATCCTGGCCATCTTTATAATACCAGAGCTTATAATACTTCATCAGTTCCTTTGGCCTGGCATCACGTTCGGCCACAAATGCAAGCTGGCTGCCATCTTCGGAAAAAACAAAGTTTTTAAAATCATTCCCGCGATAACTGATTGTGTCCACCGATGAGCGGCGAAAATCATAAAGAATTACGGCCTGGCCGGAGAGTGTATCTTTTGGATCAGCGGCCTGCCTTGCCACTACTTTTGTAGCCTTCTCATCAACCAGGTAACTGTTAACGTTGGTCAGGGTTTTTTCACGACCTGTCTCCAGATTACGGATTACCAGGTCAGTTCCGGCTTCAGAACTTTCAGGTCCGTCATTATCTTCTGCGAAGTCAGTTGTTCCGGAAACAGGGCGGATCAATCCCAGGCCATCGACTCCATTAAGGTCCGTTATCAGCTGGTCATCGTAACCGTTTCCCGGGGAATTATCCGGCGATCCCTGTTTTCTGACTGTTAGCCCTGCATCCGCGTCTTCATTCCTTTTTTGTTTTTTTGAAGAAAGTCCGTTGATAACGGCTTTCAGCGAGTCGATAACAAGGGTCAGGCTATCTGTTTTCTTTTTTTCCAGACCAGATGCCTTTGCCTTTACCGGATCCGGTTTTTTTTCAAGCTGGTACACCAGCCAGCCGGTGGATTTTTCAGGAAGGCTGAAACCCTTTACCCTTGCGCGTTTCCAGACACTGTCCTTTCCAAGTGTAACAATCCCGATGGAATCCTTCGGACTGTCGTCTGCTTTTTTCTTTTTGATTTTTGCGTTGCGGATTTCAGAGAAGAACGGGGAAATGGTAAACACGAGCCATTTACTGTCGGAGCTGATCACCGGATCAGTGCCGCGGTCAATCGTTTTTTTATACCCTCCGCTGGCCGACTCAATCACCAGCTGGCGGTCGCCTTCCTGTTTGTCGATCGTATATACGATCCAGTTACCATCGCGGCTGATTAATTTATCGCCAATACTTTGCCAGCCATCGTATACCGAATGGTCAAGCGGTTTTTTCTGGCCCATGGCCATACCACAGGTAAAGAAGAAAATGAACACAAAAAATAGTTTCTGCATCAGTTATTTGGTTTTGGGTTAAAGATAAACCACCGGTATTAATTTCAGGCTGAACGTAAACGTTTCTCTTTCCGGATCAGGAGAAGTACATGTACAAGAAGAACAGAAAGGATAATGGAGAATCCTATAAAAAAACCGGCATTGAGGTCCCGGTTCTCATGAAATATTACAAACGCCATAAGGATTCCATAAACCGGTTCAAGGTTGAACGAGAGATTAACTGTAAATGCCGACAGCCGTTTAAGCGCATAGGAACTGAAACGGAAGGCAATAACGGAACAGACCACCACCAGGATCAGCATCCACAGAATGTCCATGCCCCGGATCAGGAAATGTTCCACCGGAAACCATTGAAGGTAGAACGGCAGGAATGCTGAAATGACAAGAAGTCCACCAGTCTGCTGCCAGGTCAGCATCGTCTCCGCATTCATATATTGCAGGAACTGCCGGTTATAGATGGGGAATAACGCGGCAAGGAAACCAGAGATCAGTCCCAGGATGATACCGGTTTTGAAACTGGTGTCAAAATGGAAGATCACTGCAATGCCGCCAATGGTCAGCAAGCCAAAAAGCAGTTCAAGCCTGTTGATTTTCTGGCGAAGGATCAGGGGTTCAAGAAGCGCTGTAAAAAATCCGATGGAAGAAAATGAAACCAGGGCTACTGATACATTCGAATATTTAATCGATGCATAAAAAGTGATCCAGTGCATTGCTGCAATAAATCCCACCCCGGCAATACGCAAAATGGTTGCAACCGGTAATGGTTTGATTTTGCCGCTCAATCCATAGAGCAGCCACATGATCACGGATGTAAATAACAACCGGTACCAGACAAGCATTCCTTCATTTAATGTAATCAGGTTGCCGAGGATCCCGGTAAAACCTGCAAGAAAGACAGCGGCGTGAAGTTGGAGAAAAGCTTTTTTCATTACTTACTCTCCGCCATCATTTCCTTTTTGTGAAGTGTGTTAACGGGATCTGCCTCCTCCTTTTTCACGCGCTTGTGATAGTCGGTAAACCAGCTATGCCAGCGAAGCTGCAACACACCCAGGATACCTTCTTTTACGATTCCCTTGTTCATTTTTGATACACCGGAAGTACGGTCCTGGAAAATGATGGGTACTTCCTTCAACCGGAAGCCCAGTTTCCAGGTGGCGAATTTCATTTCTATCTGGAAAGCATAACCGGTAAACCGGATTTCTTCAAGATTGATTGTTTCCAGAACCACCCTGCGGTAACAAACAAATCCTGCAGTAGGATCCTTTACCGGCATCCAGGTGATGAGGCGGGTATACAGGGATGCGCCTTTTGAAAGTGCTATCCGGTTGGTGGGCCAGTTGATCACACCACCGCCCTTTACATAACGTGAACCGATGGCCAGATCGGCACCACCTGTTTTACACGCATCATATAAACGGATAAGATCAGCCGGGTTGTGGGAGAAATCGGCATCCATCTCAAATACAAATTCATACTGATGGATCACCGACCATTTAAAACCGAGAATATACGCAGTGCCCAATCCAAGTTTTCCCGTTCGTTCTTCAATAAATAACTGACCCGGAAAGTCGGGTTGCATGGCTTTCACAATCGAAGCTGTACCATCAGGGGAACCATCATCGATCACCAATACATGAAAATCCTGGCGGAGATCAAAAATGGCGTGCAGGATCTTCCCGATATTTTCCCGCTCGTTATATGTCGGTATGATAACTAGTTTTTCCACAATATTTGGAGGGTTGCTGCTAATTTACAATCATTCACGAAAGTATTCGTGTTAAAGTTTCCGACCCTCGGTGAACTGGATCAGGCTTTCTTGATAAGCATCGTCCGGGTATAAATCTCCGTCAGCTTCTGCTTGGTATGCATTGGGAAATCACCCTTCATCATCCAGTCATAATACTGTGGCTCCGCTTTAAGCACATCGGCTACGGCCCTGCCTTTGAATTTTCCGAAGTTGAACACTTCTACCCCGTTTTCCATAATGAAACGGCGGGCAAAATCAACAATAATTTCTTCGCCTATTGCTTTGGTAATCGAGTCTACAGTAATTCCAAGATTGGGGTATTTCTCCAGCTGAGCTTCGAGAACCTCATAGGTAGCCGTTGCATCGGCTTCGGCACCATGTGCCCCCTCGAGTACCTTATTACAGTAAAATTTATAGGCGGCACTAAGGGTCCGCTGTTCCATCTGGAAGTAAATTTTCTGGACATCAACCAGTTTACGGCCCTTCATGTCAAAATCCACCTGCACCCGGAGGAATTCTTCCATCAGGAGGGGGATATCGAAACGGTTGCTGTTATAACCAGCGATATCGCAACCATCAAGCATCTGCTTTAACTCGTGGGCTACCTGTTTGAAAGTTGGTGCATCCCGGACCATCTCGTCGCTGATGCCATGGATATCCACGCAGGCTTTGGGAATGGGCATTTCGGGATTAATAAGCTTTCTTTTTACAATCCGGGTAGAATCAGGAAGGATTTTTACAATCGCGATTTCCACGATCCGGTCAGTTCCCAGATTCGTTCCGGTGGTCTCAAGGTCAATAAAGGCAAGCGGTTTGGTCAACTTCAGCATCAGGTCTGTTGTTTCTCGATGAAAAATAGAAGCCGTAAAGGTAAGGAATATGTTTTAGGAAATGCCCCGTACTTTTACATACTAGATCAGTTCAAAAAACGTTTTAGGGACAATATTAAACAGCAATTCTAATGAGAATCACATCTTTTCTAATGTTTATCCTCGTATTGGCAGTGGTAATGGCCTCCTGTACTTCGTCCCGCAAGACAGGTTGCCCTATGAACGAACAAAGCAATTACCGCTTCCGCGGATAAACTGCCGGGGTTTAACACATGGAATGAGCCTGTTCTTTATAAACCTTTGGCATTGATGAAATTCACCAATGCAGCTGTATTCTTCAGTTTCAGCTTTTTGAGAATATTATAGCGGTGAACTTCCACAGTTTTGAGGGAGATATCGAGTTGAACGGCGATTTCCTTGGAGGAGAGTCCTTCCTTTATTAACTTAATGATATCCAGTTCACGGCGCGACAGGTTATTCATGTCGCTCTGTTCCGATGTTTCGTCCAGTTCCTGCTGGGCCAGGATATTTTTCACCTCTTCGCAGATATACTTTTTACCGTTACTCACTTCTACTATCGCCGTGATCATTTCCTCCTTGGAACTGTTCTTGGTAACATAACCCATTGCACCCAGCTGGAGCATCCGTTTGGCATATGCCGGCATACTATGCATGGAAACGGCGATAACCTTCGACTCAGGAGAGATTTTATGGATCTGCTTTGTGGCATCGAATCCGTTAACCGGCGACATATTCACATCCATCAGGATAATATCTGGTTTCCTGACCCGCGTTATCTCAATGGCTTCTTCCCCTGAACTGGTTTCACCGATCACCGAAAAACGCGGGTCGCTGTTCAGTATAAAAGACCAGGAGTCGCGGATTAACTTGTGATCGTCAACGAGTAATATAGTAATTTTTTCCATTTTGAATTATCTGGGTAGTAAAAGTTCCGATAAGGTATGGTGAAATATAAGGTATGCAAAAAAACTTAATAATATTAAAATAAAAAAGTTTGTTTAACTGTAAGAGAATGGAAACTAAGTGAATGCACTTAGTAAAATTGCTATTTACTACCCGAATGTCAAAAAACTTGCGTTGGATTAATTTATTTACCTCGAAACTGAGATACTTGCCCCGGCCGAAAACCATCTCCCCGGCATCACTGCACCCAACAAATCACTATACCTGACGTCCGAAATGTTGTTGACCTGCACAAAACAATTTAACCGTTTGTTACACAATGCATAGGCCATTTTTCCATGCCATATGAAATAGGAACGGGTAAGGCTGGCCTGGATGGGATCGGCTTTTTGTGTAAGTCTGGTTTTGTATAAACCCGTAAAGCTCACGCTGAGGTTACCGATGCTGTATTCAAGGAAAAAATTAATAAGTGTTTTTGCGTGTGATGACACATAAAACGAAAGAATACTATCGGGGGTCTCACTGTTCAGCCACACGAAACCTCCACCTGCTGCTATTGAACCCGCATTTCCCGGCAACGCCTGACGATAACTCAGGTCCAGTTCCAGACCACTGGTATTTACCTTGCTGATATTGGATGCCAGGGCATATACAGAACCGGGGGTCAGGTTATCTTTCCTTGGCATTGATGCGTATGGAGTAACCACGTAGTCGATCAGCTTTTTATGGTTCCGGCGGAATCCGGTAACAGAAAGTTTGAGGTTATCCGCCACAAATACATCAGCCCCTGCTTCATAACTGACCGATCTTTCCGCTTCAAGATCAGGATTACCTACCCTTCCACTGGTTACGGTGCTTTTATTGAAGTTGTTAAACCGTTCTGTAAAATCAGCATCACGGATTGTTTTACCGGCACCAGCCCGCAGTAATATTTTTTTAATGCGGTATGCCATACTCATCTGCGGAATGAGTTCCGTGCCCGACAATTTATTCCATTCCAGCCTTAATGCCGGGTTAATGGTAAGACCGGAAGCAAGTGTCTGGTTCCACAATACAAACACACCTGCCTGGTTCAGTGAATGATCACCACGGTCGTTCGAACTGATTTCCTTTTTTATAAGTTGTACACCTGAAACCAATCCGCCACTGTTGGATATTTTCCATTCATCACGCAGGTTCAACTGGTACATATCACTGGTGCTCTCATTTGGAAGCGAAATGGATGAATAGAGATAATCATCTTCTACTTTCTTGAACGATGCATCCAGTACAATGCGGTGCGATTGAAACCCGCTGTATACAGCTCTTGCCTGGCTCCATAAAGTCTTCACCTGTTCACTGGCAGTATCGCTGGTAAAACTGGTATAAAAATTCTGCGCAGCAAAGTCACGGTCATCATATGCTACCCGTATAGAAAACTGGAAGTCCTTACTTACAAGTTGCGAGAGGGAAGCACTGAATGTGTTTGCATCAACATAACCACGTGCACCACGTTGAAGCTGCCCATCGGTTGAGTTATTCAGCCAGCCTGCACTGACGGCCGTTTTTTTATGCTGGTAAAATACGCCTGTATTGATATGACGAAGACCGTACTCGCCCAACGCCACCTGGCCCGTAGCATTTAGTTTTTCGCCCTGCTCTTTTACCGAAAATGTTTTTGTGATAACCTGGATTACACCGCCTACTGCATCTGAGCCATAGATAGCTGATGAGGCACCTTTAAGTATTTCTATCCGGTCGATCTCTGCCGGTGTTACCGGGATATAGGAGTTGAAATGTCCGGTATTGGGATCATTGATCCGTACACCATCCAGCAATACAAGCACCTGCTGGAACGTGCCACCTCTTAATACAATATCACTTTGGGATCCCATCGGGCCACGCATCTGCACTTCAATACCCGGAAGGAAACGTAACAACTCATCTATAGAATGTACAGGAAGGTCCCTGAATTTGTCTCCTTTGATTACAACAATATTTCGTCCTGTACCGGAAACTTCTTTTGGTTGCAGTGAGCCGGTTACTGTTACCGGGTCAAGTTCCTGTTCGCTGACCTGTGCTTTCAACAGGGTACCAGCTAACAAACAGATTACAGTCAGTTTATTTTTCATGGCGCAAATATGATTAATAAAATGAAACACATGACAAATATTTTATAAAACATCGCCCGGCTATTTTTTATGCCGTTGTTTTAATATATTGGCCACATCGTCCAGACTGAAACCTTTTTGGCGGAGCAATACCATGTAATGAAATAACAGGTCAGCTGCTTCGCCTAAAAATTTAACGGGATCATTGTCCTTCGCTTCGATCACCAGTTCCACTGCTTCTTCACCCACCTTCTGGGCAATTGTATTGATACCTTTGTTAAACAACGAAGCAGTATATGAACCATCCGATCTTGATTCGTAACGTTGTGCAATGGTGGTTTCAAGATGTTTCAGAAAATTAACCGAGTTAACCTGATTGGTTTCATTGAAACAGGTATCACTGCCTGTATGGCAAACGGGGCCTACCGGATCCGCCTTTATCAGTAAGGTATCCTCATCACAATCAACTTTAATATCCGTTAGCAACAGGAAATTACCACTCTCCTCTCCCTTTGTCCAAAGACGCTTTTTAGTTCGGCTGTAAAACGTGACTTTCTTTAATTCAATCGTCTGCTTCACGGCTTCCTCATTCATGAAACCAAGCATCAGCACCACACCGGTGTTATTGTCCTGCACAATGGCGGGTACCAGTCCGTCGCTGTATTTGTTATAGTCTATCTGCATAATTATTTACGTATGTGAATGCCGTTGGTGATTAAATAATTTTTGAGATCCGGAATGGCAATCTCCTTGAAATGGAAAATGCTGGCAGCAAGGGCTGCATCTGCACCTGCATCTATAAACACATCCCGGAAGTGTTCCATATTACCACCGCCGCCACTTGCAATCACCGGTACCGGCAATGCAGAAGTAAGCTGCCCGGTTATGGAAAGTGCAAATCCTTTTTTGGTGCCATCATTATTCATGGAAGTGAGCAGGATTTCTCCAGCGCCCTCACCAACTCCCTGTTTTGCCCAATCCATACAACGCACACCGGTAGCAGTACGCCCGCCATTCAGGTAAACATACCACTCGCCGTCTTCTTCCTGCCGTGTATCAATGGCAAGCACAACGCACTGGCTGCCGAACTCGCGCGAAAGGTTACCAATCAGTGACGGATCACGGAATGCCGCTGTGTTAACTGATACTTTGTCGGCCCCGTGATGTAACAAAACCTGCACGTCTTCCACACTACTGATGCCCCCACCAACCGTGAAGGGAATATTGACCTGGCTAGCCACCTGGCGGGCAAGTGCTGCAAGTGTTTTCCTTTTTTCAATGGTTGCCGTGATATCAAGGAAGACCAGTTCATCTGCGCCCTGGCTGGCATAAAATGCAGCCAGTTCAACCGGGTCGCCGGCATCCCTGAGTTCAACAAAATTGGTGCCCTTCACCGTTCGGCCATCTTTTATATCCAGACAGGGTATGATCCGTTTTGTCAGCATGTTCAGTTAAATGATTTTAGTTGTTGCAGGGTGATCCGGTTTTCATAGATCGCCCTACCAATTATTGCACCGCTGCAACCCGCATCCCGCAAGGCATTCAGGTCGTCTATATTTGCCACACCTCCGCTGGCGATAAAATAAAGGGTGGGATATTTTGTGATAATCTTTTTATAAAGCGCGGTAGATGGACCTTCCAGTTTGCCATCCTTGCTGATATCAGTACAGAATACCTGGCTAATCCCTTTTGCAAAGTACGTACCGATAAAATCATATATATCCAGTTCGGTGTCCTCTTTCCATCCATGGATCGAAATTTTCTCCTCACGCACATCCGCGCCGAGCAGGAACTTTTCCGGACCAAAGATCAACAACCATTTGCCAAACTCAAATTCATTTTTTACAGCAATACTTCCAACGGTGGCATAGTCTGCACCCGAATTAAAAACAATCCGCACATCTTCTTCAGAAGTCAACCCACCACCGAAGTCGATCGAAAGATTCGTTTTGGACGCAAGCGTTTCCAGCACTTTCCAGTTGCGGACCTTTTTATCGCGTGCACCGTCAAGGTCCACCAGGTGTAATCTTTTTAATCCAGCCTGCTCAAATTGCCTGGCCACTTCCAGCGGATGTTCGTTGTAAATTTTTTTCTGTCCATAATCGCCTTGCGTAAGCCGCACACATTTACCATCAATAATATCAATTGCCGGGATGATCTCCATTTTATTTCAGCTTTTTTTCCATCTTTATAAATTCAATTCCATACTGCTGCCAGCTGTCACCACTAACCCCCATACCAAATTTTTCGTAAAAGGCCGCTGCGCTGATTCTTGCATTACACCAGATGTACAACCAGTTGCCTTCATCCGCATATTGCATAACATGCAATAATAAACTTGTACCATAACCCTTTCCTTGTTCTTCCGTTTCAGTGGCAAACTTCCGGAACTGCAAAACTTCGCCCCTCTGAAACAAAGAGATTACCGATACCAGTTTCCCCTCCGCATACAGACCAAGGTGTAATCCATCAGCATCATCTTCCAGTTTCACCGCTTCCGGTGATAAAGAAGGATACATTACCCGGTGACGCAGGCTCCACACCTGCTCAAGCCCTGTTTCTTTAATAATAATATCCTGAATTCCGGACAACATGTTTATTAATTAATACTTCATATATTAAATCAGCAGTCATTATTTCATTGCAATAAAATTCCGGAGGATTGTTTCACCTGCTGTTGCACTTTTCTCCGGATGGAACTGCACCCCGTAAAAATTATCGCGATACAGTGCACTGCTGAAGGTTATTCCGTAATCCGTAACTGCAATGGTATCCGGGTTAATCCCCGCATAATAACTATGCACAAAATAAGCATAGGGATCTGCTGGCAAACCAGTGAACAGCGGGGTCTTCAATTGTGTGATATTGTTCCATCCCACCTGCGGGATTTTTAATTCGTGCCGGAAACGGCGAACATCATTTTTAAATATTCCCAGGCAGGGTGTATCACCTTCCTCACTGAATTCACACATCAGTTGCATCCCCAGGCAGATCCCGAGGACAGGTTGTGTAAGTCCGGCCAATAATTTATCCAGCTCGCGTTCCCTTAAATATTTCATAGCCGAACTGGCTTCACCCACACCAGGGAAAATGACACGGGATGATTGCCGGATCAATTCGTGATCATCGGTGACTACTGCATCCACACCGATTCTTTCCAGCGCATACAGGACCGACTGGATATTTCCCGCATTATATTTTACGATAACGGTTTTGTTGTCTTGATTTTCCATGATCTTTTTCTTACTGGTTAAGGAAACCGGTTTTGTTGTTTCCGGGATCCTTTTCCCAATTAATGCCAGCGTTCTTTTCTATGACGGTTTCTGACAGGTTCTAAAGTATTCCCCTGGCGCCTGGCAGTAATTACTGAACGGATCTTTTGTTACTCGCAGATCCTAAAGCACCCCCTTGGTGCTTGGCAGGTAATTACTGAACGGATCTTTTTTCACTGCCATACGGATCGCTTTGGCGAATGCTTTAAAAATGGCCTCGATCTTATGGTGTTCATTATCTCCCCGGCAACTGATGTTGAGATTACATTTTGCCGCATCGCTGAACGATTTGAAAAAATGAAAAAACATCTCTGTGGGCATTTCACCAATTTTTTCGCGGGTAAATGATACATCCCAGACAATCCAGCTGCGGCCGCCGAAATCAATCAGCACCTTCGCTTCTGCATCATCCATTGGTAATGCAAACCCATAACGTTCCATACCAGCCTTATCTTTCAGGGCTTCGGCAAAAGCTTCACCCAACGCGATCCCCGTGTCTTCGATGGTATGGTGCTCATCAATATGGAGGTCGCCCCGGGCCTGGATCTCCAGATCCAGTTTACCATGCCTCGCAATCTGTTCAAGCATATGATCAAAAAACCCGATTCCCGTATGGATAGATGATTTGCCCGTGCCATCCATGTTGACCGATACCCGGATTTTAGTTTCGTTGGTATTACGTTCGTGTACCACTTTACGCTGGCCGTTTTTGAGAAATGCATAAATATCATTCCAGTCGTCCGTTGCCAGCACAATCACGTCTTTATACTGTTCTTCCTGTTCCGCTGTCAGCGGCAGGTAGGGCGATTTAATCAGGATCCCTTTTATACCCAGGTTTACTGCCAGCTGCATATCGGTCCACCTGTCGCCCACCATGTACGAATTGGTTAGATCATATTCGCCCGGTTCCAGGAAATGCGTCAGTAATGCGGTGCCCGGTTTACGCGTTGGCTGGTTATCTTTTTCCCAGGTGCGGTCAATATGGATTTCATCGAAGACAAATCCTTCGCCTTCCAGGGTGCGGATCATCAGGTCCTGGTAGGGCGTGAATGTATCTTCCGGAAAAACATCCGTACCCAATCCGTCCTGGTTGGTGATAAGTACCTTGTAAAAATCAAGTGATGCTACGCGGCCAAGTGCGCTGATCACGTGTTTCATAAAATGGATTTTCTCCAGGCTGTCGAGTTGGTAGTCGGGTGGTTGCTCCTTAAAAATCACGCCGTCGCGGTCGAGAAATAATACTTTTTTTGCCATTGGTATCAGTTGGATTGGGTAGTCTTTTTAAATTGTTTCATAAATCCGATCAGTGCATCCACCAGCCGGGTGTTTTCCGCTTCGGTACCGACAGTAATCCGGAGGCAGTCGCCCGCCCATTGCACATTAGCCCTGTGCCGCACCACGATGTTCTGATTAATCAGGTATTGGTACACATCGGCGGCGTTACGCACTTTGACAAGAATAAAATTCGCGTCGGTGGGATACACTTTTTCAATCAATGGCATCTGGGAGAATACGTCTGCCAGTTCATCCCGCATCGCCACGATCTCTACGATCATATCATTTACCTGCCGCACTTCGTCGAGTGCTTTTACCGCCAGTTCCAGTGTGGGCTGGTTAATATTATAGGGCGGCTTTACTTTATTGAGGATGTTGATGACCGCTTCTGACGCGAAGGCCATTCCCAGGCGGAGTCCGGCCAGTCCCCAGGCCTTACTGAATGTCTGCATCACCACCAGGTTATCATAATCCTTCAGCTCGAAGGTCATGGAACGCTGTTTTGAAAAATTGATATAGGCTTCATCCACCACCACCAGTCCGTTGAAATTATTCAGCAGCACTTCCATATCACTATACTTCATACTGTTCCCTGTGGGATTATTGGGGGAACAGATAAAAATCAACCGGGTATTTTCATCAACAAGGTTTTCGATTTGTTCCAGGTCGAGCTGGAAATCCGGAGTAAGTGGCGCTTCACGTAATTCAACATCATTGATCCCGGCACTGACCTCGTACATTCCATATGTGGGCGGACAAATAACCACATTAGTTTTACCAGGCTCGCAAAAACTCCGGTACAGCAGGTCGATACATTCATCGCTGCCATGGCCGAGGAAGATTTGTGAAACCGGGACCGACTTGATCCGGCTGATTTTTTCTTTCAATTGTAACTGATGCGGATCGGGGTACCGGTTATACCATTTGGTCAGCGGCGAACCAAGACTGTTTTCATTTGCATCCAGGTACACTTCTGCCGTTCCCTTGAACTCATCACGTGCCGATGAATAGGGTTTCAGCTTTTTAATATTTTCCCTTGTAATCTTATTCAGGTCCATAATCTTCCTTTTCTTGTTTTTGCGGATTTACCTTGTTTCGTTAAGCCTGATGTTTACTGCGTTTGCATGTGCATCGAGTCCCTCTGCCCTGGCCATCACTTCCACCGTACGCCCGATCATTTTTAATCCGTCTTTTGTCAGTTGCTGGTACGTGATCTTTTTTACAAAACTGTCTACACTGACACCGCTGTAAGCACGCGCCGCACCATTGGTGGGCAGGGTATGGTTGGTGCCACTGGCATAATCACCCACCGACTCCGGCGAGTAATGGCCAAGGAACACCGAGCCTGCATTGGTAATACGGTCGGCTATAAATTCAAACTTGTCCATTGCAATAATCAGGTGTTCTGCTGCATATTCATTAACAATCCCGATTGCTTCCTCCAGAGAATCCATCACAATCACCCGGCTCCTGTTCAGTGCACCGGTTGCAAAACTTTTACGGCCGAGATCTTCCAGTTGTTTTTCTACTTCGACAATCACATTATTGGCAAGTTCCTGCGAGGTAGTCACCAGCAGCACCTGGCTATCTGCTCCATGTTCAGCCTGCGACAGCAGATCCGCAGCCACATATGCAGCAGAGGCAGTTTCATCCGCCAGCACGCAAACCTCACTCGGTCCGGCCGGCATATCAATGGCCACCCCGGACTGCACCATAATTTTTGCACAGTTTACGTATTGGTTACCCGGACCGAAAATCTTATAAACTGCCGGAACCGATGCGGTTCCATAGGCCATTGCCGCGATTGCCTGGGCTCCACCAATCCGGTACACCTTGCTGATACCCGCCACCGATGCGGCAAAGAGCACGGCAGGATGCACCCTGCCATTCTTCTGTGGCGGTGTGCAAAGGATGATCTCATTACATCCTGCGATCCTTGCGGGAACAGCCAGCATCAATACCGTGGAGAAAAGTGGTGCATTACCACCGGGTACATACAGGCCAACCTTATCAATTGCCACCGAACGGCGCCAGCACCATACACCGGGCATTGTTTCAATGCGGTCCTCTTTTATTTTTTGTGCGATATGGAAGCGATGGATATTCTGGTAAGCCGCCTGGATGGCCGTCTTCAGTGACTCATCCAGTTGCTGTTCTGCTTCTTCAAATTCCTGGGAAGCCACAGCCAGTGTATCCAGTTTTATTCCATCGAATTGTTCGGTATAGGCAAACAGTGCTGCATCACCTTCCTCCCGCACCCTTTCCAGCACCTGCCCCACCTGCTGGTGCAGGGTGCCTGCTTCCATTTCAGGACGTTTAAGTAAGGAAGCCCAGGTATCTTTCGATGGGTTGCTGATTATTGTCATATAAATAATTGAAATAGCCGTTGATTAAAGGATCATTTTTTCGATCGGTACTACCAGGATGCCCTGGGCCCCGGCTGATTTCAGTTGCTGGATAATGCTCCAGAAATCATTTTCATCAATAACGCTGTGAACACTGCTCCAGCCTGAAGCGGCCAGTGGCAATACAGTCGGACTCTTCATACCCGGAAGCAAGCCGATGATCTGATCCAGCTTTTCGTTTGGCGCATTCAGCAGGATATATTTATTATTCCTTGCCTGGCGTACCGACCGGAGCCGGAACAATAATTGTTCAAGGATAAAGGTCTTTTCGGCCCCCAGCTGGTGATTGCGGATAAGGACCGCCTGTGAATGCAGGATGGTCTCCGTCTCCTTCAGGCCATTTGTAAGCAGGGTTGAACCGCTGCTCACCAGGTCGCAGATGGCTTCTGCCAATCCGATGCCCGGAGCAATCTCCACGCTGCCGCTGATCTCGTGGATCTCGGCACTGATGTTTTCACGATCAAGGAATTTCTGCAGCAATACCGGGTAACTGGTGGCAATCCGCTTGCCCTGCAGTCCTTCGCGGGTATACTCTTCGTTCCTTCCCACGGCAAGTGAAAGCCGGCATTTCCCAAAGCCGAGTTGTTCCAGCACCTGCACGTCTTTCTGTTTTTCGTAGACTACGTTTTCTCCCACAATACCAATATCCGCTACCGCATCCTCCACGTATTGGGGTATATCATCATCCCTTAAAAAATATACTTCCAGGGGAAAGTTGGACGATGCCGATTTAAGTTTGTTACCCCCATTGGAAAGTTCGATACCACATTCTTTTAAAAGCCGGAGTGAGTCTTCCGAGAGCCTGCCTGATTTCTGGATCGCTATTTTTAGTTTCATACAATTTATAATCACCGGTTTTTGCAATAAAAAAGGCCTACCTGCCGGTAAGCCCTGAAAAAGTTAATTATGTTGGAGTCTACATAATACCATCACAGCCTACCGCTTGTGTAAGATGATGATGATGGATATGCAGGTTGTTATTCATGTATTTTTTGTTGCTGCAAAAATAACGAGGTTTTTTTACCGGCAAAATTAAATTTAGGGGGGTGTATTCACCCTGTAAATGATGTAATAACACCCATTTTAAGGGGAATGTTGATAAATACCGGTTCCGGGTATTGCAGGGGAAGAAAATGCGTGTTATTATTGCACTGGTTTTTCATAGGATATTGGATTTTAAAACGGGGCTGGATTTCTATCCGGGCCCTTTTTTTTGCCTGAAACGGACCAATTGGCCACCCCATCTCCCGCCGGACGTATTGCCGGCCGAATAGCTACCACCCCTATAAATTTCTTCTGTCCGGCAACAGTCCTAACGTATTTAACCCCTTTCTTTCCTTACACAATCAACTATTATCCCACAAGTATATTTAACATCAAAATCGGGTAGATTATCTCTTGACCGGTGATCCGGATCGGTCTATGTTTGCATCAGAAGTTGAGTGATACCAAATCAATCTATCCAATATCCTGATCCGAAAGACTACATTATCCAATCCGAAAGACCGACCGTTTTTAAAATCCAATATTAGTCAGCTTCTATTTTTTTTACCGTCCAGTATTTAAAATGTTAAGCCACCACGATTCTTCGCGGTGGCTTTTTTTATCGTATTCTTTCAATGTTTCCTGATCGTATTTTTCACATAAAGATTGGGTAGTTTATCTCTAGGTGCGTAATGAGCGCTGCCTTATGTTTGCATCAGAAGTTGATTGATAGCAATATCAATCCATCCAATAACCAGATTCGAAAAACCGATTATCATCCAGATCCAGACTGAAAAACCAAGTTGTCCAAATCCAAACTGAAAGACCGATTATCCAATCCAGACTGAAAGACCAAAACGTCCAAATCCAAAAACCAAAAAAATCCAGTATCAGTCAACTTCTACTTTTTTCTACCGTCCAGTACAAAAAATTAAAACCACCTTTCCAGGTGGTTTTATTCTTTTAGTAAACACTCAACTTGTTACGTATTCTTATACTCAGGAATAAATCCTACCGGTTCAGCTGTGCTGTAAGGGCAGCTTAATTTTTAATCCAGTTATGCGAAAGGAGTCGTGGATCCGGTAGAGGGGTGTTCGTTGATGCGATCCAGCACATCTGTCAGCCATTCAAGTGGGTTGACATCATTCATCTTACAGGTGCCGACTTTAACGCGCGGCTCAAAGATGTACTGCACCGGATCACAGATCATCAAGTCAAGAAAGCGAACGACCTGCTTCCGCATCTCCGCATCAATACGTAAAATAAGCAGCTAAGCAAAGCGGGATGTTGTATTCTTCACTTGGTACCTGCAAAATGCATGGCATCGAGCCCAACGCGTGGCTCAAAGATGTATTGAACCACATAGCCGATCATCCGCCAACAAAGTGAGCGACCTGCTTCCGCATCGATACAAAAAAATAAGCTCTTACATTTCCGGAGAATCCTGATTACTTAAATCTATATAGTAGCTGTGTGGCATGGTCCAATGGTCCAGTATTGGCATCTCGCTTAGTAATGCAATATCGTTTTTTGTTTTTCCTCTTAGTAAACATACAGTATTCCAACCTGTCGGAATCTCGTCCCATTCCTCTGAAAACTGTTGGCTGATAGTAACTAGTTGAACTTCGACATGATTCGAAACATTGGTTCTCGAATCCTGAGCACTAGTGAAAACAAACCCTTTAGGGACATCCTGTTCAGCATAACTTACAAATACAATGACATCTGTTTCTGACAATTGCCTCGGCTTGAATATGTTTTCAAAAAGTGACAATATATGACTGGCAACCAAGCCTTCCACGCGTATTATTATCATGTTTCTATGGTTTAGCTAAAGCTTTCGCTTTTTGATAAAACTCTTGTATTTGCGAAGAGGAAAGTCTAGGCACGTCCATCATGACCCTATTAATGTCGCCTTTTGCAACTTTTGTGGGTAATGTAATTCCCATTCCCTTAAGTATGGTTCTTGATTCTTCAATTGTGATTGTTTTGGCCACCTTGGTGGTAAATTCTACAGGCAACATCTCTAATGCGATAAATCCTCATTCCATAATCTTGTTGCGTCCCTTCGACGTCTTTTACATAATTATCATTTTCTTTTCCATTGAAGCCGAACTTGTGATCAGCCGCTACCGAGGCGTTGTATTTGCGTCCAGGTATCAACATTCCGCCAGGAAAGTAATCATTGGCAGTCATCACTACCGGTGCCGAAGCGGTAATGGCACCATTTAGTACTACACTTGTTTTTAGATCACTGATGGTCAACAAGACATTTCCCAGATGGTTTCTGAGTTCGTAATTACGGGCTCCGCGGAGAGCCTCATCTTTTTCATAAGCTCCCAGTATGGCCAGGCTGCCGGTTTCTCCTTTAGGTGCGTCGGCATTCAACTCTCGGTTAATAAGGCCCATCCGATTACTCCCGTAAATGTAATGCCTTTTCAGTAGTAATGTACCCGCTCCACCCTGCTGACGTTTTTCATATTCAGCCATGACGTTTCCTTGAGCATCCCGTACATAGAAAGTATAATCATAAGTAGTTGTTCCATTGATAGACTTGGTCTGCATGCTGGCCAAGCGGTTGCCGGATACATCGTACTCATAGTCGATTGCAGTCGCCGACCCTGGGGGCACGTTTGACAGGTCTTTACTGATTTTAAGGATTTTACCATTTGGTGTCCAAAAGATTCCGTTCACCTGGGATATCCGGTTTTTTGCATCCCTTGTCAGATTCCCATTAAGATCGTACTGGTAATTATCCGCCGCCTGATCATCAAGGTCATCGGCATAGTTATCCGATGGAACAACTATTCCATTTCCGGTCGTATCGCGGATTTGCCGCAATCTGTTAGTACCCGCAGTGTACGCATAATTCAGATTATCCATGAGAGGAGTTGCACCACGACCATTTCGGCGGTATTTCAGGATATTGCCATTCGGATCGTAGCTGACCCGTTCTTAATAGTCCGTGGTACTGATCAGGCTATTCCAATGGTTCCCTGCATTATTTAGTCCACGATAGACATCCATCGCCGTAATCCGGTTAAGCTGGTCGTAATCAACCGGATCCACGAACTCCTTCCGCATAACTGGATTAAAAATCAAACTACCCCTACCGCATAGCTGAACCGGTAGGATTTATTCCTGAGAATAAAAAGACGTGACAAGCCGGGTGTTTAGCGCCCTGCCTGGCTTTTAGTAATCGCTCCCCTATAAGTTTTCAATAAACCTTCCCCACCCTTCCTGTTGCCGGTTGTCCAAAAACACGGATATTCGGTATACCAAAAAATCAATTATGGATCGCCGCAAATTCATGTTGTCCGTTTCGGGCACCGTCGGTGTTATCGGACTAACCGGTCTCCCCTTAACCGGTAGCTGCTCTCCTGTAACTGCCATGACCATCCAGGACGTTATAGAAATTGTGATCAAATCAGTTCCGGGTGGTCCTCTTACGCAAACCGTCGATACCGTGAAGTCGGGCGACCCAACCCGACCGGTTACCGGAGTTGTCACTACCATGTTTGCCACCATCGGAGTGATCCGCAAGGCTATTGACCTGGGAGCTAACCTGATCATCGCGCATGAACCCACCTATTATAACCACCTTGACAATACCAGTGCATTGGTTAATGATGAAGTGTACAAATTCAAGCGGGCCCTGCTTGAGCAGCATGGAATTGTTGTATGGAGATGCCATGACTATATCCACCGGTTTACCGCCGACGGTATTTATGAAGGTGTGCTGGGAAAACTGGGATGGAAACAGTATGCAAGCATTGAATCACCTGCGAGGCTGGTTATCCCGCCCGCCTCTCTTCAGAACGTTATAGACCATAACAAGGAAAAACTGGGAATCCCGATGCTGCGATACATGGGCGATCTCCCGGCAACTATCCGGACTGTTACATTCATGGTAGGGGCACCAGGAGGTGCACGGCAGATTGAAGCAATTGATAAAACCAGGCCCGACCTGGTGATGATCGGTGAACTGGCGGAATGGGAGACCTTGGAATATATGCGCGACCTGCGTGATTCCGGTGGAAAAACATCAATGATCATACTGGGGCATATTCCCAGTGAAGAACCCGGAATGGAGTGGCTGGTCAACTGGCTGAAACCATCGATCGGCCAGATACCCATCCAGTTTATTTCGTCGGGCCACCCGGTGAAATGGGGCTGATATTTTTTTGTAGATTAGACCAAAACATAACTTGAAGACCGTTTACCGCATTTTAATACTTGTAATAATACTGGCACCTGCCCGTTTGTTATCGCAGTCCGGTCAACCACGTTTCCGGGTCCTTACATTAAGTGAGGATGGAGGTCACCATATTGCTTATTCCGCTGCAGCCAGGAATTGGCTGGACCAGCTGGCAGAAGACAGCAATTTTAAAATCGATCATCTCCATTCAACGAAAGATATAAACGCATCGCTGCTTGGCAACTACCAGCTGTTTATCCAGCTCGACTACCCGCCATATGGCTGGAATGCCGACGCTGCCGCGGCCCTGGAGGACTACATCAATAAAGGCCTGGGTGGATGGATCGGATTTCACCACGCCAGCCTGCTGGGGGAATTTGAGGGGTTTGCGCTCTGGCCCTGGTTTTATAATTTCATGGGATCTGTTCGTTTCAAAGATTATATCCCGACGTTCGCAAATGCAAAAGTTGTTTTGGAACAAAGGGATCATCCGCTTTTCCGGAACCTGCCCGATAGTTTTATAATTGAAAAGGAAGAGTGGTACACGTATGATCAGAATCCACGTAAAAATGTACAGGTCCTGGCGCATGTTGATGAAGGATCTTACCAGCCCGATTCGAAAGTAAAAATGGGCGACCATCCGGTCATCTGGTCAAACCCGGATTATCCAGCCCGTAATGTTTATATATTCATGGGCCATTCCCCTGCCCTGTTTAACGACCCCCATTATGTAACACTTTTCCGGAATGCAATTTTCTGGGCAGCGCAAAACAACAAATAATGAATACAAGGATTTTCTTCCTGATGGCATGTTGCATCCTGTTGAATATGGTTCGGGCTAATGAACCGGTTAGCATCCATGTAAATCAAATGGGTTTTAACATTGACCAGTCCAAGATGGCGGTTATAGAGTCGTCCGGTATCCTTCCCGATCAACCCAAAATTTTTGTCAGGGAGGTCGGTTCCGAAACAAAGGTTTTTCCAATAACAATCGGAACACCACAGCGAATCCCCGAATGGAAACAGGGCAGTGTTTTTTATAACATAGATTTTACCCCGGTAAAACAACCCGGCAATTATTTTATCTCACTTGAATCCGATGGTAAAACTTATACCTCTGCCCCGTTTACCATCGGTGAATATTTTCTATCCCGTACAACCATCAGTTCTATCATTAGATATTTTCGCAGGCAGCGGGCAAACACGGAGATAGAATGGAATGCGGATAAATCGGTTATCCTTTTCGGATCACAAAAAACAGCTGATGTACGTGGTGGCTGGTGTGATGCGTCAGGGGATGTAAGCAAATATTTTTCACACCTGGCTTACACTAACTACATGATGCCTCAACAAACACCACTGGTCACCTGGTCGCTGATCCATACTTCCGAATCGATCCCTTCCCAACTGGCGGATTGGAAACTCACTGATTCCCTGCAGGCAGAAGCTTTATGGGGTGCGGATTACCTCATGCGAAGTTTTTCAGCCGAAGGATATTTTTACATGACGGTGTTCAGTTATTTTGACAAGAACCCCAATGCCAGGCGTATTGTGGGTTTACTTGCCAACAGTGTAACTACAAGTGATTACCAGTGTGCCTTCCGTGAAGGTGGTGGTATGGCTATCGCAGCCCTTGCAAGAATTTCGCGATGGAAAAAAAACGGGGAATTTTCCAGCAAACAATATCTGGATGTTGCGAAGCGCGCATTTGACCACCTGATGGTGAATAATAAAAAGTATACAGACGATGGCAGGGAAAATATTATCGACGACTATTGTGCATTGATGGCCGCTACCGAATTATGGTTTGCAACGGATAATAAGTTGTATCGCGATGAAGCAAGGAAACGGGCTGCAAAACTTCGGCAGCGCTTATCACCGGAAGGATGGTTCAGCAGCAATGACAGCGACCGCCCCTTCTGGCATGCAGCAGATGCAGGAATGCCAGTCCGTTCGCTTCAACGGTACCTTGAAAAAGAAAGGGATCCAACATTGGTGAAGGCCACGCGAAATACAATAGAACGTTCCGTCAATCATGAACTGGAATTGACCTATGCGGTAGAAAATCCATTCAGTTATGCCCGTCAGCAATTCCGTTTCAACGGAAAAATAAATTCAGGATTCTTCATCCCACACGAAAATGAAAGCGGATGGTGGTGGCAGGGCGAAAATGCCCGGCTTGCTTCGCTGGCAACAATTGTGATGGGTGAACAACGATACCGGGCAAGGAATCAGGAACACTCCGGGGAAGCTTATGTTCTTCCGGCCTATTCATCGGGACAGCTCTCCTGGATCCTGGGCTGCAATCCCTATGATATGTGTTTTATGTATGGTTTCGGGAAAAATAATGTCCCCTATATGGCTTCCTCTTTTGGTCACGGATCGGGTATCGGAGGAATCTCCAATGGGATTACCGGGAAGGATGGATCTGCTGATGGATCAGGTATTGAATTTAAAGAAGAAGCAGGCGGAAACGAGTGGCGGTGGACCGAACAATGGATCCCGCACACCGCCTGGTTCCTTCAGGCTATGACGGAGTTGACTCTTTCGGGCAGGTAAAATTTCTTTCTGCTTTTTAAAAATTCGTTTTACCTTAAAGTATCCCCCCGAAACATACATTAAATTAACTAATATGTCAACGCCTACCGAGACAACGCTGATAGCTGCACCCGTACATCAGACGCAGAGGATTGGGATCATTGATTCGCTCCGCGGATTTGCCATCCTCGGCATATTACTTATGAATATACCAGGATTTGGTTTCCCGCCCCAGACTGGAGGCGACCCAACCCTGATGAACGAATTGGGAACTGTTAACTACAAGGTCTGGTTTGGGGTTGAATGGCTTCCTGAAGGGACACAACGCGCGCTTTTTTCGATGTTGTTTGGCGCCGGGATTATCCTTTTCACTACAAGGCTTGAACAAAGGCTTGAGGGGGTACGGCCTGCCGATTACTTTGTGAAACGGCAACTCTGGCTCATGGTATTTGGCCTGATCAATATCTATGTATTGTTGTGGTGGGGTGATATACTATTCGATTACGCTGTTTGCGGACTGATCATGTATGCTTTCCGCAACCTGCCAGCCAGGCAATTACTTTTCGGGGCCATTGTTTGTATGTTACTGATGATGGCGCGGGAGAACCGGGATCTCTACCAGGACAAAGCCGTGATCACAAAAGGGGAACGGGTTACTGCAATTGATACCACGAAGGTCAAACTCTCGGAGAAGCAAAAAGAGGATCTTGGTGCACTGACTGAATTTAAGGAATCTGTGAAACCGGAATCAAAAAAGAAAAGGGTGGAGAAAAATATTGCGGAGGTAACCGGGAACTACGCCGATGTATATAATAACCGGAGTGGTCTCTACCTGAACTATGTGCTGGTACACTATGGCTACCTCTCTATCTGGGATGTATTGCTCTTTATGTTCGTTGGTATGTTTTTTTTCCGAACGGGTGTTATAACCGGGGATGCCCCTATCCGGGTTTACTGGCTTCTAACCGTGATCGGACTCGGGGTTGGACTCTCACTATCCTGGTACCGGCTGCACCTGGTAATGGACAGGAACTTTGATTTTTACCAGGTGTTGAAAAATGCGAAATTTGAATACTACACGTTGTCGCGGGTGCTGCGTTCTCTCGGAATTTTCGGACTACTCATGTTATTGTATCGCTCAGGTTGGTTCAAATGGTTGTTCGCCCTGATGCGCCCCGTGGGACAAATGGCATTTACCAATTATCTTACCCAGTCACTGATCTGCGGAATTATATTTTATGGCGTTGGTTTCAGCCAGTACGGACACCTGCAACGTTACCAGATATACCTGGTGGTGGCAGCAATCTGGTTATTGCAGATCATCTGGAGCCACCTGTGGTTGCGTTATTTTTACTTCGGACCACTTGAATGGTGCTGGCGAAGTTTAACTTACTGGAAGAAACAACCTTTCAGGAAAAAATCGGTACTGGTGCTGGCCATAGTTTAGTCGCATTGATTATTTTATTTATATTTATGCGAACGCGTAGTGGAAGTTGAAAAAATTAAATGAAGTATCAGACTACAGGTAGCGCATTGAAAAAAATGACGACGACAGAGTTCATTGCATTATCTGCATGCACCATGACCCTGACGGCCCTGGGCATTGATATCATGTTGCCGGCATTAAGTGAAATACGGATGGAGTATGGGCTTGGTGCGGATTCAACGGAAACCTCCAGGGTCATTTCTTTCTTTTTCATGGGACAGGTTACCCAGATAATTTTTGGAGCTTTGTCCGACAGATACGGCCGGCTGGCAATCCTTCGGATAGGTTTCCCTCTATATATTATTGGCGGCGTTGCTGCGGCATTTGCTCCCTCTCTCCCCTTAATGCTTGCTGCACGGTTTGCCGCCGGCGTTGGCGCATCTGCAGTCTTCATGACCACCATCGCCGGCGTCCGTGATCGCTTTGTGGGTGATCAGATGGCAAGGATTATGTCGCTCATCCTTACTATCTTCCTTTTCACACCGGTGATTGCACCGTTTTTGGGGATTGCCATTCTATCTTTTTCTACCTGGCATATGGTATTTCTTACTCCGCCCATTTTTGCGACAATCGTTTTTTTATGGTCGCTGCGGCTGGAAGAGTCACTGCCTGGCGACAAGCGACTTCCCCTCAACTGGAAAAGTATTGGCAGGTCCATCCGGAAGGTTACCGGCAACCGGATCTTTCTCAGGTATACCGCAGTGACCACGCTCCTCTTTACGGTATTAAGTTCGTATGTTGCCAGCTCGGAATATATTATTGGTGTGATCTATGGCAAACCAGAACTGTTTGCCTGGATATTTGGAGGGATTGGATTGCTGATGTCATCTTGCAGCTTGTTAAACTCGCGTCTTTCCACACGGTATGGAGCCAGACAGACTATGAAAGTGCTGGTTATAGTTTACGCATCTGTGGCAGTCGCGTTGCTGTTACTGAATATAACAGCTGGTGATCCGCCCCGCATGTTGTTTTTCTTCATCGCTGTCGCCCTGTTATTGGCCATCAATCTTGCCCTTGAACCCAATAGTAGTGCCGTGGCCCTCGAACCAATGGGGGAGATGGCAGGAATGGCTTCAGCAATCTACGGAACCTGCTTTTTTTTTATCGGCGCAACGCTTGGTTCGATTATCAGTCATTATCTCGTTAACGGTGTACTGCCGCTGGTAATCAGCTTTTCAGTTGTAGGTGTTGTAATCGTTTTACTTGTATATAGTGATAAACGGCCGGTCCGTTAAAAGAACAAATGGGTATTAAGCTGGTCGCGGAGCTGAGCCTAACTGAAATGGATATCGCTATAATCGATCCACACCATCAGGTCTTCAACTGATGGAAGGCCATCTGCCTGCTTTTTATATGCACGTCGTTTTGTGGGGAGTTTGATCCCATCAACTTCTTTATAATCGGACACAAGTTGGGTGGCCTCAAATTCACCGGCAACATCTATCAGGTAATCGTGCCGCCTGAGTAAATAATCTTCTCCAAAATAAAAATCCTGTACCCTGCTATGGGTTGAGATGGAATCGGGAAAGGTCACTCTCAGGCCCTTCCAGGCCTCCCCATCCTGTGTCGATGGAGTGATTTCCTTTACCCCTATCCCTGGCAAAACAAGAAGGAAGGGAGTTACCAGATAGGTCCAGTTGGCATAACCATTGAAGTAGGCCCTGTCAAGCGCATCCCACCCTTCAGCTTTCATATGATTATGCAAATCTTCTATACCGCCCTTCCGTTCCGAAAGAACAGTACCATCCAACTTTTCTATAGCAATGCGGGTTGGTGTAAAATTCGTTTTTTTGTCAGGCCCTCCATAAGGTGTCATCGATAAACGCTCCTCGTGAAGTGCAACTTCCAGGAAACGTGGAGTCCCATCCTGTGGCTGGTTAATCAACCCAAATAGCTTACCTCCGCTTACAATAGTGACATTTACTTTTGAAAGACGGTTCCATCTGTCCAACCCACCATGGGCTTCCAATATTTCCCCAACAAACCCGTCTGTCATACTACCGCGTTTTTAAGCGTATTAAATAAAATACAGCAGAAAGTCCGCAAAGTTTTTGCCCAACGAGGTAAAGTTCGGAAATGAGTTACAGGCTATCAGATTATAGTAATCGTATAAATTGATTTATTCTGACATTCTATATAACAGATCGGATACTTCCAGCCTCATGGCGTCACCTGACCAGATCCACTCTCAGTATCACACTACTCCGGTTGTTATTTACCAGTGGGTTAAAACCTATATTCATCAGGAACTCACCTGAATACTGAATACCCGGATCTATTGGTGATTTTGTTCCCGGGTAAATACTCAGTTCAGTGATCCTGTACATACTGCCCGTATTTAATCCTTTTAACTTAATAGGTGAAGAACTGCCTTCGCCGTAGCGATTATTCACCAGGTAGTTAAAAATTACACCAGAATTGTGGTCCTTGTTTATATATGCCATGGATGCCACCGATCCTTCGCGGGGATTGGTTAAACGGTATTGATCACCAGCCCAGACGAGTTGCCTGAATGAATTGTATTCTTTAATAGCCTGCTGGCAGAAAGCCAGGTCCGGGGCACTCAGTTTATTTACCACGATATCAAAACCCAACTTTCCCATCATGGCCGCATCCACCCTGTATTTTATAGGCTGTTTACCCCAGTCGGTTACATGATTTGAGCTTGTTATTGCGGGATAGAAATAGGAATATTCCCATTGCATAAAAATCCGTTCCAGCGGATCGGTATTGTCACTGGGCCAGTATTCTGTAAAATATTGCAACGCAGCATAATCAACCCTTCCGCCACCGCCGGAACAAAGCATCATCGGAACGACCGGATATTTATCCCGGATGCGTTTTAATACTTTATAAAGTCCGCGAACATATTCAATATAAAAATGCGACTGGTATTTGAGATACATAGAATGCGCATTATAGATAACTGCATTACAATCCCACTTGATATATGCCAGGGCGGGGTTCTTTATAAAAAGGGTATCGATCACACCGAAGACAAAATCCTGTACCTGCGGATTACTCAGGTCAAGCACCAGCTGGTTACGGAAATAATGTTCCGGCCGGCCGGGCTCCTTAATAACCCATTGCGGATGTTTTTCATACAATTCACTTTTGGGACTGATCATTTCCGGTTCAACCCAAATACCAAATTTCACATTATTACGGCCGGCTTCTTTCACCAGTGAGGAAATACCATTGGGAAGTTTCGCTTTATTCTCCTGCCAGTCACCCAGGCCCGTCTGGTCGCCATTCCTCGGGTATTTATTGGCAAACCAGCCATCATCCAGGAGGAACAATTCAACTCCGAGTTTCCGGGTATCCTGCAGCAGGCCCTTCAATTTATTTTCATTGAAATCAAAATAGGTAGCCTCCCAGTTATTTAACAACGTAAGCCTCTCCCCTTTTCCATCCAGGATTTTATAATTCCTTGCCCAGTCATGCATCTTACGGCTGGCATCGCCCTTTCCATGCCTTGATAACAAGTATAAAAATGCTGGCGTTACAAATTCTTCAGCCGGTTTCAGGTTATAAGGCGAAGCATAATTATTGATCCCGGAAATTATTTTCAGGTTGTTCCGGAAATCCAGTTCAAGATCGGTCCGGAAATTCCCGCTGTATTCCAGTGCTGCATATAACACCGTGCCCTCCTCTTCCGTTGCGGGTTTATCAAGTGATACCATGAATACTGAAGGCTGGAACAGGTTGGCCCTGGTACCCAGTTTTGAGTCGAGCGTTTTAATTCCATGGGTAATCCTTGATTCCTCCGGTTGCATTTCCCTCGCCCAGTCGCCATGGTATTGATTTAACCAGAAAGCACCCGCCCTCAGGTATAAATTGGCTGAAGCATATTTATGAAGAACTACATCCCCTTTTTCAAAATGCCTGATAACGGACCACTGTTCAATAACATCCTGTGCGGCATAGGTTTTATAGTTCAACTCCACCTCAAAATCATAAACAGGATCCTTTAATAAAATGGAATACAGGGTGATGTTATCATCGGTTTTCCGGATATCATGTTTTACATAACGCAGGTCAAGCGACCAGTCGCCATCTGCATGTTTAACAGTGATTGCAGGTTCCATCAGATTACGCGAACCCGAAGGGGTATAGGCAGCGTTGAGCAAACCTGTGTAATCGTCCGTTTCTTTGTATAGCTGTGGTAGTTTCGCATACTCATCTGCATTGGATAACTTCTTACCAAAATAAATGATCGACAGGTTTTTCGCAGTATCAACCTGCAATACCAGGTCGTTTTCCCGGGTGTGCACCGGTATGATGATATTCTGTGCTGTTAAATTAAAGACACAGAAAAATGAAAATGTAAATGACAATAGGTGGAAGCCTGATATGTATTTCAGACCAGTTCCCCTGGAACGATTCTTCATGATGTTTATATTCAGTTGGCAGAAGTTGTGATCGGAAGTCCTGTCAACTCCTCCATATCCGCTCCCCTGCCTGGTGTAAAAATTCCGTATAACGATTTTGTATTACGGTACCGGGTTGTATTATGTTTTAAAGATGCCTGGTAAAAATTCCGATTGACACTCCTGTATTAAGGTACCGGGTTGTATTTATTTTTTAAAGTAGTAAGAGGCCAGTTGTCGGTACGGAATGGCGCTGCCGGAAAACCTTCCTGGTTAAACAGGTTTGCAGTCCCCGCATCGTCGGACCATGCATATCTGACGGCAACAGGCACCAGTACCTGCGGTGCAGACAACAGTATCGTCTGGTTTTTTATAGTGGCAACAGCGGGGTAAAATTTACGGTCGGCACCAGCTATTTCAAACCCTTTCAACCCGTTATTTCCTTTATCAACAAGGCCTTTGCCCTGATTGGAAAAAACCAGGACCAGTTGCTGACCATTTTTTGTCATTGATTTATAAACAGGCCCCATCGCCGTTTTATTTTTACCATAGGTCTGTTTCAGTGCCAGGGCCGCCAGCCGTTCGCCGACATCTTTTTTATTTCTTGGATGGATATCATTTGATTCACCGATATCGGTGGTGATGGCCATCCCTGTTTGAGGAATATTAAGTGTGAGGGCCTGTGATTCCCTTAGTTCAGCCCAGGTACTACCTGCATTACTATTACCATTTCCTTCATTGTAACTGGCCAGCTGCACATAATAAAAAGGCATGGAGCCGTTTCCAAACCTCAACCGCCAGTCATTGATCAGTAGCGGCATGGCCTTCCGGTATTCATATGCACGGGTTGCATTTGCTTCTCCCTGGTACCAGATCACGCCCTTTACAGCCAACTGATGGAATGGATGAATCATACCATTATACAACAAGGATGGATAATCATTAGCCCCGACGCCATTGGTATTATGTGCAAGTTTTGCAACACGATAATGCCAGGGTCCGGTCAGTGAAAACTTTTTACCATTCACGGCTAAAAATAAATTACTGGTATCTCCATAAATTCCGCCACCACCACCTGAATCATCTACCCTCACCGCTATAACATTATCCCCGGCCTTTAGTGAGCCTTTACCCAATGTATACACCCGGTTAATATTCCAACCATTCATCCCGCCCACTTTTACACCGTTTACATATGTTTCATCAACGTCATCGACCATACCCAGATGCAGGCTCGCTTCACTGATTACGTCCTGTTCACTCAGATAAATATTCTTCCGGAACCATACTGTACCATCCAGCCTGGCGAGGTTTGGCTGGTAGTCCCATAAGCCCGGTAAATTCATTTCACTCCAACCCTTATCATTGTAACCGATGGTTGGCCATTTTAACAGGTCAGCCGAATCGGGTACTTCTATTTTCAAGAGGTCACTGTATTCCCGCTCCTTTACCTGCCTGTTACGGATCAGTTCATCCGTACTGACCTGGGGAGCTTTTTTAATAATATCCCGATAATAAGGCGATTGCTCAAATGAGGTATGACTGATCCATGCTTCGATCTGCGTACCACCCCAGGTAGAGTTGATAAGTCCGATGGGTACATCCAGGTCGCGTTGCAGGGCAACACCAAAATAATATGCCACGGCAGAGAACGGTGGAATATTCGCCGGTGTACAGGTCTGCCATTCGCCGCCCTTCAGTTCGTTTGCGGGCAACGCCGACACATTTTTTGTTACGGTAAACAATCTGATTGAAGGATGGGTTGCCTTTGCTATTTCTTCATCAGCATTTAACACACTGCTCCAGCCCTTCATCGGAAATTCCATATTCGATTGCCCTGAACAGATCCAAACATCACCTACCAGTATTCCGTTCAGTGTGATCGTTTCCTTTGTTTTAACCTGGAGTGTATATGGTCCGCCGGCTTTTTCGGGAGCCAGTGAAATTTTCCATACCCCGTTTTTATCCGCTGTTATTTTTTTCTGCTGCTGGTGAAAATTTATAGTTACCTGTTCGCCAGCACCGGCACTGCCCCAGATTTTTATAGGTGCATTCCGCTGTAAAACCATGCTGTCGCCGAAAATAGTTGCCAATTGCAGCTGGGCATTCAATTGTCCCTGGATCAACAGCAGTAAAAACAGCGGTAGTCCCTTTCTGAATGGTTTTTTTATCATAAAATTTTTATTAGTTCGTTTCATATCTGCGGTTCTTCGTAATTATTTTTTAATTGCCCTGTATCCGAGTTCCGCACCACCACTGACCGGTAAAATACAACCGGTGATGAACGATGCTTTTGCGGAAATAAGAAATACGCAGGCATCAGCAATTACATCTCCCTCCGGGCAGTAACCCAGTGGGTGGATTTTATCAAGATAGCTGGTCATTGACTGTCCGTCGTCCTGTGCATCAACCCAGTTACGCAGCATATCTGTCCACACACCCGCGGGTGCAACTGCATTCACCCGTACATGGAAGGGAGCATAATCAAGCGCCATGGATTTTGTCAACGCATTCACTGCACCCTTGGTTGCTGCGTAGGCCGCATGGTTATCCTGTCCAATCTCGCCTACCAGACTACTGGTATTGAGAATACATCCCCGGTTTTGTTTCAGCGTTTCTATTCCGTACCGGGTAGTGAGCAGGATACTTTTTACATTCACATCAAATACATTCGACCATTGCTCATCGTTTGTTTCATGCAGGGGACAAACAGGAGAAGCTATCCCTGCATTATTATGGATCACATCGATCCTGCCATACCTTAATATAGTGGCCTGGATGGCTGACTGAACCGCTGCCGGGTCGGACACATCACAGTAAAGACAATCTTCCTTATCGAGACCCAACAGCTCGCCTGCAGTACCCAGTGAACGCAGGTCATTGGCAACAATCACCAGCTGTGCGCCTTCAGCCCTATATTTTTTGGCACATTCCAGTCCGATGCCCATTGAGCCGCCGGTAAGAAAAATAACCTTATCCTTCAACAACTGCATAAAATCCATTTATCTGAACGCATAAAACAACAGGGTCATCGAGATGAGCAATACAACAGTCAGCACTTTATAATTTCCGATTCCCTTCCATCCCCGGATGCTGAACGGCTCCCTCAGGTTTTTCCAGTAATACTGTCCGGTTTCCGTTGCGGGTTGCATCGGGAACAACCACGAAAACATTACCTGCATCAGCACATTAATGCAAAACAGGTAAAACGCCATCATCATAAAAGGTATTGATGCCAGCGGGTTTTGCGGAAGAAGTTTATTCGCTGCAAACACAATGGCACCAAGGGCAGATCCGATCCACAGTGTAAGTCTTGCCGACTTTGCAGAAGCCCTGCCCCAGAATATACCGATTAAAAACACACAGGTAATTGGCGGCGCCAGATGGGCGATAATATCATTCAGTCCGTTAAAAATGCTTTCATATTGATTCAGCAGGGGCAACAGGAACAAGGAAAATACAAGTGCAACAACCGCTGCAACCTTACCTGCATAAACCAGTTGCCTGTCTGAAGCGGCTGGCCTGCGTCGTTTATAAATATCATAACTGACCATTGTTGATATGGAATTCAGGGCACCGGAAATCTGGCTCATCAGTCCGGATAAAAGAGCAGCGACCAGCACACCAACCAGTCCACTTGGTAAAAGCTGGGTAATCATCAGGGTATAAATACCCTTTGAATGGGTGATTACATTTCCGGCTTCATCAACCGACTGCAGCGAACTCAGGTCAAGTGAGCCACTTTTAAACAGCGCAAAAGCCAGTAATCCCGGTAGTACAAAAATGAAAACCGGTAAAATTTTAATAAACCCGCAGAATAAAACGCCAACCCTTGCATGATTGAGATCCCTTGCTCCGAGTACCCGCTGTACAATGGTCTGGTCGGCACACCAGTACCAGATTCCGAGTATGGGGTAACCAAGGAACACTGCATACCAGGGCATTCCACTCCCATCGCCCGCGGGCCGCAGCATCGATAATTTATCCAGCTGGTTTTCTTCCTTTAATAAATGCAGCATTGGTTCCCAACCGCCGATCTTCTGAAAGGCAGCATACGTAATGATCAATGCCCCTGCCACCAGCACTACTGTCTGGATAGACTCCGTTATCACAACTGCTTTTAATCCACCGACGATCGTGTACACTGCGGTGATCAATGAGATGATCACCACGCTGGTGTACATATTTACATTAAATAGTGTTTTCAGGACAATGCCTCCAGCCAGCATGGAAAAGGCAATATGGATAATGATGGCTGAGGCCAGTGATATAATGGTCAGCCAGTCGCGACATGCCCGGTCATATCTTTTTTCCAGGAAATCGGGTAAGGTCGACACACCTGATTTTATATAAAACGGCGCAAAGAAGAGTGCTAGTAATATTAGCGTAAAGGCGGCCATCCATTCGAAGTTGCCATTGAGTAAACCCGAATCAAAGCCACTCTGGGCAAGGCTCACCAGGTGTACCGTTGAAATATTGGTAGCAAAAAGTGCAAGACCAATAGCCGGCCACCTGAGTGATTTACCCGCCAGGAAATAACCACTGGCTGTTTCAGATTTAGTTTTACGGCGATGGCTGATCCCTGCCCATAATCCCACGATAAGAATCAGCAGGATATACAAGGCAGCAATGACCAGGTCTTTTGTGGCAATCATTAACTCGTTTATTTTTTTATCAGGCGGAACAACTTCGTCTCATGCGCCTGGATACTTCCCTTCCATTTATTGTTCTTTCCAACGCTTGCATGTAACCACAGGTCCCTGATGGTATAGTTACCCTTGAGTCCAAGTGCCGCGAGAGAAACAGATGTATCACGGGCAGCACCTGATTTATTCAGGATCGCCAATGCAGCATCACCATTCTGTAATGTCTTCAGGAGTACCAGCCAGTTTTCGTCGTTCAGGATTTGTTCACCCTGGTGACCTGCAGCATCCTGGTTAATATCAATCGCTTCCCGGTTTAACAAAATGCGGCGGGTAATTTCATTCATGTTCGCCAGGTCGTTGGACGCAATCAGCGGAGATGCCATAATACACCAGAGGCTCATCTGGCTTTGGTATTCGGTATCTGTACAACCGATACCACCCAGGTCGCCCGATGGACCCTTTGCTCCATACAATCCAACTATCAGCATATCAGGATCGTTCCAGCGGCCGGGACCTGCAAAACGGGAGAGACCCGCATTAATGTTAACTATCTCCATGATCCCTACACCATATTCGCCCGGTTTTGCCTGCCATTTATCACGAACATCCCCGGTAGTCCGCCACAGGCTTCCACCTGCAGTTGCTGCCCAATTCCAGGGTTGTCTTCCACCCCATTCACAAATACCGAATACGATATCGCGGCCCGATGCCGTCAACGCATTGGCCATTTTTGTATAACGGATTTTAGCGGTGGCCGAATCTTCAGGTGCGTGACAGTAATCATACTTCAGGTAATCGATATCCCAGCTAGCGAATGTTTTTGCATCCTGTTCTTCAAAATTCAGGCTGGCTGTATATCCTGCACAGGTAAGTGGCGCAGCGTCTGAATAAATACCCAGTTTGATTCCTTTCGAATGCACGTACGCAGCAAGGGCTTTGATCCCTGACGGGAACCTTGACGAGTCAGCCACCATATTGTTTTTTTTATCCCTTCCACCCTGCCATCCGTCATCGATCATAATATAACGGTAACCAGCGGCTACCATACCGCCTGATTCCATAACATCAGCCATCTTACGGATAATTGATTCATTGATATTATCTCCACACAGGTTCCAGGTCATCCATCCCATCGGAGGTAATGGTGCCAATCTTGTCCTGTCGGCCGGTTGACCGAAAATTGTTGCAGCAAATAAAAAGGACACTAACAAAAAAGGGTACTTCATTTTTTATTGTTTGTAATTTATTACTGCAATAATAAGTGTTATTTTAAATCACAGCTGCTGCCAGCTTCCTGCGGTGTATGGTATACCCCTTCACTTACTTTAACGGGATGGACAAAATGTTTCTGCAAATGCGGAATATGTTCCAGGAACAGGGCCTCATGCCCCATCGTAATATGATTGAACAGAACAAGGTGCTGGTGGAGTTGTCCCATATCACCCACATGTGGCACTACGGGAATATTATATTTGCGGCATAAGAGACTTACAGTTATAAATTCACTCACACCTCCCAGTCGCACCGCATCTGCCTGGATAAATCCGGCACAACCGGTCTGCAGGTAATTTTTAAATACTATCCGGTTGGGCACATGTTCCCCCAGTGCCAGTTTAAATGGAGCGATATGGTCAGCAAGTACTTTATGCGCCAGTACATCATCGGGATGTGTTGGTTCTTCGATCCAGAACGGGTTCATCTTTTTCAATTCCTGGCAAATGCTGATTGCCTGGGGCAGGGTCCATTGCTGGTTGGCATCCAGCAT
>JBEVJC010000001.1:0-10037 GCA_040510375.1 Chitinophagaceae bacterium | reverse complement strand
CGCTTTTAATGCTTCCAGGAACAAATCGTTCGATTTTTCCAGATCGAATACCGTTACATGCATATAACCGTTATTCATCAGTGCTGGTATCTCGCCTTCCGGATCATTTAATTTCCGGTAAACATCGGCTGCACGTGCAAAGTATGAAATCTTGTCTGCCACGGTTGCCTGCGAATAAATGAGGTATAAACCCCGGTACGCCCATGCCCGCGCCTCTGTAACCAGGTCGCCGCTGACCTGGCATTCGCGGATCAATCCATTAAAGAGGGAATCGCCTTTTGTAATATCATTCCCTAAAAGGTACATCTTGCCCAGCAGGCAAATTGCCTGTCGTCTTAAACCGTCTTCGTTGGCCGTCCTGCTTTCTTTTATAGCACGGGTAAGGAAATATTCAACAGTGTCCCTGCTACGGTGGTAACTAAATGGCTGGAAGGCATAATAGGCACCAATCAATATAAGTAATTCCAGGCGTTTTTTTCCTGTTGCCTTTGAAAGTAAACGCATTCCTTTAACAGGATCCCGCTGATCCACCCATTGCGACCCGGCAAGTAAATCAGGATCATCAATACCTTCTGCCAGTATCGGAAGCCTGCTCAAACCCAATGAACGGCTGGCGTAAATAAGGCTGTTATCCAGGTCAACCTGGGCTTCCCTTACCACATGAATATAAACGGAAGCGAGTTGTAAATAACAACGTTGCCTGGAAATATTATCGCCCGAAGGATGATGAAATGGTGCAGGCGACGGAGACAATTGCGTAGAAAAAGACTGCGACAGACCTGTACCGGAAATCCCTATACAAATCGGTATAGTTATGGAAATTAACCTGAGTTTGCATTTGATCATTCTGCACAGCTTTCAGATAAGAAAATACCAGCAGCCCAAAGTTAAGGAAGAAACCAGGGCAAGGCCATTTTAAGTACCAATGATGCTTTCATTTATGGTACTCCCTTGCCCAGCCTGCATTTGGCTTACTCCCCATCACCAGTTCCGGCAGGCCGCCGTTTATGATATCAGAATGGTTGATGTAACACCTGTCACAGGGATTCCCATTGTTACTACTAAACAGATCGCTTCAGGTATTTTATTTGTACAATAATAAATGCTTTAATCAAAAAATAACATTCCCGTAAATAAAAAAACGCTGATAAATTTTAATAACAGGATTATTGATTTTACTTTTGGGAATTAAAATTCCAAAATAAAATAATTATGTCGAAATTAGATGGAAAAGTAGCATTCGTGACCGGAGGTACGCGTGGCATGGGGCAGGCAATTGTAAGGCGGCTGGCGGTAGATGGTGCGGCTGTTGCCTTTACTTATGTGAATTCGGAGGAAAAAGCAGCAACTATCGTCGATGAAATCCGGCAGGCTGGTGGCAGGGCTATTGCGATCAAAGCGGATGCGTCGGTAAGGGGTGCTGTCGGGAAAGCAATTGAAGAAACGGCTGCAGTATATGGAAAGATTGATATCCTGGTCAATAATGCAGCGGTTGCCGTAGCCGGACCAATTGAAACTTCTTCCGAAAGGTTGGTGGAATATGACCGCCAGGTTGACGTTAATATCAGTTCAGTTTCAGAAGCAATAAAAATTGCCCAGAAGTACATACCGGATGGCGGCCGGATTATCAATATCGGTTCTGTAGGTGCACGCCGGATCGGTGGTCCCTATATGGCCGATTATATTGCAACAAAGGCTGCCATAGCTGCCATGGGTCGGGGTCTTGCCTGGGATCTTGCACCGCGTAACATTACTGTAAATACGGTGGAACCCGGTGCAATTGATACCGACATGATTCCTGCCGATCCGGGTGTGAGGGAAGGTTTGATCAATTCCATTCCACTCAGACGTCTGGGAAAACCAGAGGAAATTGCAGCGGCAGTTAGTTTCCTTGCTGGTCCGGAAGCAAGTTATATAACAGGCAGCAACCTGGCGGTTGATGGCGGTTTCCTTGCTTAGGACTGGTTTCTTTTTGTATTTTGCCACCGGTTGTTCTCCGTCATGGACAATGGAACCATTTCTTAGTTATGGGGCGAAATAAAAATTTTATCGAGGACCAGGTACTGGACAAGGCAATTGAGCTATTTCAACTGCAGGGTTACCGTACAACAACACCTGAAGAACTGGTAGAATACCTGGGAATCAGCAGATCGAGTATTTATGCAACATTCGGGGACAAGCGGGGGTTATTGGTTAAAGCCCTTAACCGATACCGCCAGCTTACCCGTGATTCGCTTAAGAAGATCGTGAAGGAAAATACCAACCCGATTAACGGTATTGAAAAGATATTTGAGCTTTCCGTTGCCGGCTGCTTCCATCCTGGAATGCCCAGCGGTTGTTTCATGGTCAACTCAATTATTGAATTCGGCCCTGAGGATGGGGAAACCCTTCAAATTGTGCGGGAGAGTTATGAAGATTGCCGGAATGCATTGTTTCATTTCGTCAGGATGGCTAAAAAAAACAAAGCATCCCTGAAAAAACTTGATGCATCGATCACCACCAATTACCTGATGAATACCATCTCGGGCATTGTTGTATCTGCCAAAGTGGGCATGGATGAACAAGCCTGCCGGCGTCTTGTTGCACAGACCCTGTCTGTTTTCAAATAAAGAACAGTACAGGTATATTTAAAATTCGTTATATTGTTGTACGAATTTGTCCGGATTTTCCCGGAATCGTGTTGCCCTTCGTTTTGAAAAAACTTACTGCCATATTATTCCTTCACATCTACCTGTTTAACCTGGCAGGATACCAGTTTGTTTTTGATCATTCCAAACGGCGACTGGACCAGCAATCGATTACCAGTCTTGACAGGGGCAATTATTCAACTTCAGATTTAATCGAAGTCAAAATTCCTTTATCACTTCCCTATTACAGCCAGCACTATGGCGAATATGAGCGTTGCGACGGGGAGATAGAAGTGAATGGAGTCCTGATGGATTTTGTGAGCCGTAAAGTAAGTGGTGATACACTTTATCTGCTTTGCCTTCCCAACATGGCTAAAACGGAAATGCAGGAAGCGCGTAATTGTATTGCCGGTGAATTCGGACAGCCTTCCGGTGACAATCCAATTGTAAAAAAAATGAAGGCAGATAACGAATGCCTGAAGCTGGTAATCTCCTGCCAGTTAATGGATAATACTATTGATCCCGCCAGCTGGACCGACCAGGTTCCCTCACTGGTCTCCTGTGTGATCGGCATCCGTCCGGAACCTCCGCGGAGCCACTGCTGATCAGTCACACCTTTTTTTTAATCACCAGCCTGCGCTGCAGGACTTCCATAAACTCGTTTTATGAAACTATTTATTTATGCTGTTACCACAGTATTAATCCTTGCATTTGCCTCCTGTAAAACAGGCGGCAATCCAAACCAGGAAATGGCTTCACTGCTTGCTTCAGTGGCCAGGAAATCCGCCACCCCTTCCAATTTTTTTGCATCAGAAGCAAAACTGGTGTTTTATGATTCCATTTTACACGACCTCCGCGCATACCAGGACGCAAGGGAGGCTACATTTTATAAGGGCATCACACTACTTGAACTGGGCCAGGAAAAAAAATGCGCTGAAGCATTAAACGCCCTTATTAAAAATCTCGGTCCGATAGAGTCGAGTAACAAGGATCGTGGCCTGCGTTACCTGGCGATGGCCTATATGCGACAGGGTGAACGCACCAATTGTTTGCGTAATCATGCTTCGCAGTCCTGCCTTTTTCCTGTCCTGGGAAATGGCGTGCATGCCGAACAGGAAGGATCTTCCCGCGCCATCGCTATTTACAGGGAGCTCCTGTCACGACACCCCGACGATCTTGAATCCAGGTGGTTATTAAATATCGCTTACATGACCATCGGGGGTTATCCTGCCGCTGTACCACAGGATATGCTGATCCCAGGACTGGATGAATTCAAACCCACGGGTATAAAACCTTTCTCGGATGTTGCAATGAATATGGGTTTGAATACAAATAACCAGGCTGGCGGCAGTATCATTGATGATTTCAACAATGACGGATTGCTTGATGTTATTACTTCAAGCTGGAGCCTGAAGGAAAGTATGCACTATGCACGGAATAATGGCGACGGAACCTTTACGGATGTTTCTGATTCATCGGGTATTTCCATGTTTACCGGTGGACTGAATATCATGCAGACAGACTATAACAATGATGGGTACAAAGACGTTTTTGTACTTCGCGGTGCCTGGCTTGGGCCATACGGCAAACAGCCCAATTCCCTGCTCAGAAACAATGGCGACGGAACTTTTACCGATGTTACCATTAAGAGCGGGTTACTTTCATTCCACCCCACACAAACTGCAACCTGGAACGATTTCAATAATGACGGATGGCTGGATGTATTTATCGGGAATGAATCTACCAACATAACTGATTCCAATTTTTGTGAGTTATATATCAACAACCAGGACGGAACATTTACCAATACCATTGTGGAAAGTAATGCCAGTGTATTGAGTTTTGTAAAAGGTGTTACATCGGGGGATTATAATAACGACGGACTGGTTGATATTTTCCTTTCAACACTTCGGGACCGTAAGATCCTGTTGAAAAATGAAGGTGTCAAAAACGGAGTGGTTAAGTTCCGCGATGTAACAACAGAAGCGGGTCTGGAAGCATGTAATACGCAGACATTCCCGACAACCTTTATGGATTATGACAACGATGGCTGGCTCGACCTGCTGGTCTGTTGTTACGAATTCCGGGGATCGCTGGCAATCTATGCTGCATCGGAGGCATTGAACCTCCCCTTACACACAGCGGCCAAACAATTCCTGTTCCGGAATAAACATGACGGCACGTTTGAAGATGTGACTGATAAAATGGGGCTCAACAAGATTGCATTTTCAATGGGTATGAATATAGGCGATATTGATAACGACGGATTCCTGGATATTTATATGGGAACAGGTAATCCTATGTATCAATCGCTTGTCCCCAATAAACTTTTCCATAATATCGGCGGGCAGTCATACGATGATATCACCAAAGAAGCCCGGGTAGGTAATCTCCAGAAGGGTCATGGTGTTTCCTTTGCTGATCTTGATGATGACGGTGACCAGGATCTTTATATGGATATGGGTGGCGCCTATGCAGGTGATGGCTACCAGAACGCGCTTTATATGAATCCGGGGCAGAATAAAAATAACTGGATAACCCTTAACCTCGAGGGTGTGACCAGCAATCGCGCGGCAATTGGTGCAAAGATCAGGGTGAGCTTCCGGGAAAACGGTATACAACGATCAGTTTACAGGGATGTAAACTCTGGTGCAAGTTTTGGTTCCAACCCGCTGCAACAGCATATCGGAATCGGTACTGCAGCAGTGGTAGACCAGATCGAAATCCGCTGGCCGGTAACCGGAAAAACGCAGGTGCTGACCAATATCAGGCCCTGCCAGAAAATCCGGATCCGCGAGGGTAAGGACTCTTATGTAAAAATACCTCAACGCACCATTGATTTTGCATCAGTACAATCACCGCTGATAAGTTGCGCGCCGAGGTAATCGCATAACCCCTGTTGTGTCATCTGCATGTGGTACTGCGTATTCAGGCGGTAATTCATAAGATCTGACGGGTCGTCCATACTGGTATCTTACATCTGCGTGAGAAGAGCCGCTGTCGCATTTTGACGTCCACCTTAAAACCATGACAATGATCCATAGTACAAATAACAGGGCACGCCAGTTAACCGAGTCGGAAGACGATGAGTTTGATGATACGGTAAAAACATTGTGGTTGGAAGTTATAAGCCCGCTCAGGCTTTCGGGCAGGTCGGTCAGCGCGTCCAGCTGGTAGCTGATTGCCCTGCAATGCTCAGTATTTATTGCCTGGATAGCCACAGTCAGGTTGATCAGCTGGCGGACCAATGTCTCCCTCTGTTCAAAAAACTCATGGGGCAGGTTATTCAAAAATGCGGACCAGTCAGAATCAATCCAATGGTGGATCTTCGGCAGCATTATTTTATAATTGTCGGCTTTAACATTTTTCAGTAACCTGATATTTTCATCCAGGTATAACCGGACAGGCCGAAAGGCCTCTTCCCTTTCTTCAGGCAACAGGAACTCTTCAAACCGGAGTAACTGAGCAATACCTGTAATGTCGCCCGCACCAAGCATGTTCCGCGCCATGTATTGAAATGGCCCCGCAAAAAAAGGGGAGAAGAAACTGTCAAAGGCAGGATCAGAATTAAACTTGCTGAATTCCTTGTCTATCCCGTCCAGTCTGGTAGTTTTTTCTTCCAGCAACCGGAGTACCTGCGGACTTTCCCAGATCCGGCCATGGTATACGAGGCGTTCAGTGAACCGGGGATGATCCAGTTCTTCAAAAACATACTGGCGCGTATAATTGTGCCCCTCCACCTGGATGAAACCGTCGCTGGCAACCCCCAGTTCTGCCTGTAATTGTTTTTTTGCCCTCGGAAGACTGAATTGCCCGTTAACCGGAATATCACAATGGTTAAAAAGCCTGATAATTGAGATGTAATCTTTACTAGCCAATGCCTGTACCTTTAAAATCTTTATTAATAGTAAAATCTGAAGTAACGAACAGGTGTGTGAGACTGAAAACCTGTGTCCTGAATTCTGTAAACTTTTCCTTTTCCAACGATTGGTCGGCCAGTTTTATCAATGCTTTCGCCGCAGAATAATCTTTATACATCCCCTTGGGCAGATCCCTCCATAACGCATACCTGCCAATCAGGAAACCGATAGTATTACACAATGCATCAAAATGAAGATCGTTCAGCTGGTTAACTTTGCTTTCCGCGAATGAAGCATTTTTGGAACGGATGAATGAGTCTTCACTCATTTCAATTTTTTTGAGACGCTTCCGCATTTCCGCCTTTTCAAAGTCAACGATCTCTATCGCTTTCACTACCTGTTGCTTAAGCTCAAAATAATCCTCTATAACCTGTGATATCCGTTCATTGCCACCAAGCCGGTCAGTCTCCTGGGATATGCGCATAATCTTTTCCGAAATCACATATCTTTCGTCCGATTTATCGCCCGGCCCGATTTTAAACAACCTGTTTTTCAATGATTGTAATTCTTCCTGAAGCGCCGCTGCCCTGATCTCCCATACTGTATTTCCGTTGTACTGGAAATCCTGGATGGTTTGCGAGATTTCGCTTTCAAGCTGCGAATACTGTTCATGTAATCGCTCGATACTCACCTGTTTTTCGGAAAGCGAAAACACATTTTTGAATTCCTGCTGGGTCATTACAAGGAATACGGTTGTCCGGAGTACCCTTGAGTCGTCAATATGCAAATGAATCTCAATATCCGATCCTTTTACAAGGTCTGAAGGCAGATCCTTACCACTGATCGAAATACAGCCAATAGTGAGATTGGATGCAGGCCTCGAATTGCTGTCGCCTTCAACAATATTCACCAGCAATGAATCTTTCGAACCCCTGGCAATAGTCTTGGAAATTTCCCGGTAAAGCGTTCTTTTCTGGGGAAGAAGTGAATTGCGGCTGAAGATAACTTCCAGCTTTGTGGTTTTGTTCTCCAGGTCATCTACCTCAATACAGATATCGTGTGGTAATGGCTGACCATCGATGGTATATTTTCCCTGGTTAATTAAAATTGGACGGGCCAACGATTTTATCTCCTTGTGATTACCATCAAAAACCTGCAGCGTAAATTCATTATTTACTGAAGACAGCAACGGCAGGAACTCCGTTTTTTTTGCCCTGACAGGAATATAACCGGAATCAAAACCACCATCAGTGCGAATTATCCGATAGAAATACCCTTCAAATTCACCGCTTGCCAGAAGCAACAATACCTCCTCATTATCCCGGCTGGATTTACTGTATGAAAGATCTACCTTAAGACTTTCTTCCAAAACTGATTCTTCCGAAAAAAGCTGGTTGATTACATCATCAGATGAAAAACCATTGCCGGGTTCATCCGCCTCATAATATTTATTCGATGCATAATAGCCAGCACCGACTGCAATAGACGTTGTGGGATCCGAAGAGTAATTGACGGATATACCTGTCTGCCTGGCTACCTGTTCCCTTACGGCGGGCAAAAGTGTTGAACCTCCCACCAGGATAACCTGGTTGATGTCCTCACTACCCAGTCCGTTATTAACCATTACCTTTTTAAGCAGGGCGATAGACTCATTGATCATCGGAAGGAAGATGGCTTCCGTCTGCTCCCTTGTGATTGTAATATAAAAATCATATTTCTGTTCGTTGATATCCGCAGTGAATTCAACTATAGTGGAAGTGGCGTGGGATAATTCCTTTTTCGCCTCTTCTGCATAATAAAGCATCTCATAATAGAGCTTTTCATACTTACCATACCTGACCCGCAGCTCCTCTTCAAAATTTTCAATGCCCGTCTGGCGGACAATCTCCGGTACAATTATTTTTTCAATAATCGCAAAATCGAAATCCGCCCCACCAAGAAAATTGTTGCCTTCGTGGTCAATTACTTTCAGTTCCTGGTCGCTTGCTGAAACAAGTGCAGCATCAAATGTCCCTCCCCCAAAATCATACACCAGCCAGTATCCGTTCTTTGGTGTTTGCCCCTCATTTTCGTTAAAAAAGGCCAGGCTTGCAGCAATCGGCTCCTGAAGAAGGAATACTTCTTTGAACCCTGCTTCAGTACCGGCTTTCAGCGTGGCATTACTCTGCATGCTGTCAAAAGAAGCCGGAATTGTAATGACACAGGCCTCCGGTACTTCACCGGTATGAATAAAAGTTTTCAGTTCTTTCAGCACGAGCGATGACAACTGCACGGGCGTAACATTATCATCTATGTTTACCACATAGTACTTCTCGTCGGTGCCCATTTTCCGTTTGAAGTTGCCAAGTACATTCACTGGATCCTTTACCAGGTATTCCCTTGCCTTATCACCTACAAGTGTACGCTCGGGCCGGAATGCAACTACAGAAGCCAGGGTTTCCTTATGACCCACAGGATTCTTGAATAACTGGATCCGGGTTCCGTCAAAACGGGAAATCAGGGAATTGGTGGTGCCCAGATCAATGCCAAAGTTCACAGGTTTTTTCATGTCTTTATTTACTCTCTACGATCACTACTGCCTTTTGTAAAAGTTGCATTTTGTTATCTACCCGCTGGTAAATGACGGGTTTGATAGTCCTTGTTATCGTTAGCTTCGATCCCAAACGCCCGCTAATACTGGCTTCGCAGTCCGTTCTTGTATCCGTATAGGATTCACCGGTTGGATCCTGGACAACAAATCCATCTTCTTCAAAAAGATTAAAAAGACGCGTGAAATTCCGTTCAAGACTCTCCGGACCGCCGGCATCCCTGACTTTAACCTGCATTTCAAACAGGTTGTTGATGATATGTAGTGAACTGGGCAAAAGAAGTAGTTTGGTTGTTCATACCGGATGGCCGGCATATAAAAAACAAGTATAAAGAGGATTTCCCGGATTATTAAATTTTCCTGTGGGGATTTATAAAATTGTTTTTTTCCGCGTGGGCATCTGATGGTTAATAATTGATAAGGAGGTCACCGGTCAGATAACTGCGAGATAAGGAAGCGGCTCAGCGTTTCATCATTTGTATCGTATGAAGTAATATTAAACACAAGGGTGATCCTTGTGCCGTTGTCGTTCTCCATTTTCAAACGTGCTTTGAGATCACGGCTCAGACCCCTGATTAGTTCAAGTCCCAATGAATCTGCCTGGTCGTTGATCAACCATCTGTCATCAATCCCAACGCCATTATCCGTAATTTCAAGGGAGACCTGGTCAGCAATCCTGTGCATACGGATTTCAATAACTCCCTTCCTGTTATCCGGAAAAGCGTACTTGATGGAATTGGTAACCGATTCGTTTATTATCAGTGCTACCGGGATTGCCTGTGAAATATCAAGTTGCATGGGATCCACTTCTACCTGGAAATGAATCCGCTTGTTATTTCCAAAACTGTCTTCCAGGTACTGGATCAGTTCGGGCAGGTAGTTATTCATTTCAATCGTTTTTATATCTTCCGACTGATAAATTTTCTGATGGATCAGTGACATGGCATAGATACGTTGCTGGCT